>NZ_CP107982.1:5622500-6827500 GCF_036104975.1 Amycolatopsis sp. NBC_00355
TTCGCGCGCCCGACAGCGGCGAGCAGGCCGACCTGCGCCGACCCGATCGTGTCACCGCTGCGGACCGCGACGTCACCGATCTGGACGTCTTCGCCGGCCCGGCGCACGTACCCCGCCGAGGGCACCGAGCGGTGCACCGTGACCTTGGCCTGGTGCCCGTCGGTGTAGGCGAGCGGCACGACGGCGTCGGCCAGCGTCGGCAGCGGCGCGCCGGTGTCGACGCGCACCGCCTGGCCCGGCTGGAGCCGCCGCGGCTGGCGCGAGCCGGCCGCGATCTCGCCGACCACCGGCAGCTGCACCGGTTCCTGCCCGGCCGTGCGCACGTCGACGCTGCGCACCGCGTACCCGTCGACCGCCGCCTGGTCGAACCCGGGCAGCGCGTGCTCGGCGACCACCTCCTCGGCGCAGAGCAGCCCCTGGGCCTCGGAGATCGCCACCCGCACCGGCCGGGGCCGGACGGCGGCGTCCAGCGTCATCGCGATCTGCGACTCGACCGAGCGGAACTCGGCCTCCTCGTCCTCGGCCACTTCGGGCCGTGCCGCGTCGAGGGATTCCGTCATGGGCGATCTGTCCCGATCCGTTCCGTCAGCCACGCCCGTAAAGATGGACCGTACTCGGGCGTTTCGAGCGCGAAATCGACCGCGGCGCGCAGGAAACCACCCGGATTCCCCAGGTCGTGGCGTCCGCCGCGGTGCACGACGATGTGCACGGGGTGTCCTTCGGTGATCAGCAGCGCGACCGCGTCGGTCAGCTGGAGCTCGCCGCCGGAGCCCGGGGTGATGCGCTTCAGCGCGTCGAAGATCGCCCGGTCCAGCAGGTAACGGCCGGCCGCGGCGTAGGTCGACGGCGCGTCCTCCGGCTTCGGCTTCTCGACCATGCCGTGCACCTGCTTGACGTCTTCGTCATCGGTGTCGGTGACGTCGAAGACGCCGTACGGCGAGATCTCGGCCTTCGGGATGTCGAACGCGCAGAGCACGCTGCCCCCGTGCTTGGCCCGCACCTCGCTCATCCGCTCGAGCACGCCGGTCGGCAGCACGATGTCGTCCGGCAGCAGCACCGCGACGGCCTCGTCCTCGAGCGTCAGGTTCGGCTCGGCCTGCGCGACGGCGTGGCCGAGGCCGAGCGCCTGCTCCTGGATCGCGGTCTCGACGGCCAGCAGGGCGGGGCCGCGCCGGACCTTGGCCAGCAGCTCGGTCTTGCCCTTGGCCTCGAGGTTCGCCTCCAGCTCGGGCTGGTCCTCGAAGTACTTGACGACGGCTTCCTTGCCCGGCGAGGTCACGATGACCAGGCGTTCCGCGCCGGCGGCGGCGGCCTCGGCCGCGACCAGCTCGATCCCCGGCGTGTCCACCACGGGCAGCAGTTCCTTGGGCACGGCCTTCGTCGCCGGCAGGAAGCGTGTCCCGAGGCCGGCGGCAGGCACGATAGCGGTTCTGAACGTCTTGGAGGTTGCGGCGCCCGTCATGGGCGCAAAGCCTAACGTGAGGCCATGCATGCGCTGGGCAATGAGCACCTGAGCAAGGCGGAGTGGCGTACCCGGCTTACGCGCGCGCGAGCCGGGCAGACTGCCGAATCGCACGCCCACGAGGCTTCGGCGCTGGTCAGCGCGGTGTCGAAGGTCACAGCCACGACCGTGTGCGCGTACCTGCCCTTCGGCACCGAACCGGGCACGACGGCGCTCGTCGACGCGCTGGCCGCCGGCGGCGCGCGGGTCCTGCTGCCGGTCATCGCCCCGAAGCCGGGTCCGCTGGACTGGGCCGAGTACACCGGCGAGGCCGATCTTGCGCCCGGGCGGCTGCGCGGCATCCTCGAGCCGATGGGGAAACGCCTGGGTGTCGACGCCGTGGGCGCGGCCGAGCTGGTCCTGGTACCCGCGCTGGCCGTGGACCGGCAGGGTGTCCGGCTGGGCCGCGGCGCCGGCCACTACGATCGCTCGCTGGTGTTCGCCGCGGCCGGGGCGCGCCTGCTCGCCGTCGTCCGCGACGAAGAGCTGGTCGACCGGCTGCCCGGACAACCTCACGACGTGCGGATGAGCGGCGTCTTGACCCCTGGTCGAGGCGTGCTCGACCTGCCGATGTGAGCAACGAGGAATTGCTTTCGGGGAATGGTTTCAAGCACAATCTAGTTGGCACTCTTGTCGGATGAGTGCCAGCAAAGGAGCCCTCAGTGCCTACGTACCAGTACGCCTGCAAAGAATGCGACCACCGGTTCGAAGCCGTGCAGTCGTTCTCGGACCCCAGCCTGACGGTCTGCCCGCAGTGCTCCGGGCCGCTTCGCAAGGTCTTCAGCTCGGTCGGCGTCGTCTTCAAGGGCAGCGGTTTCTACCGCACCGACTCGCGTGACGCGGCCAAGTCGAGCACCACCTCGACGCCGGCGAAGAGCGAGGGCAAGTCCGAGTCGAAGCCGGAGACCAAGACGGAGTCGAAGCCCAAGTCCGACTCGGGCTCGGCATCTTCCTCCTCGGGTACGACGAAAACCGCCACCGCGGCTTCCTGAGCCCGGAGTTATCCACAACACCCCAGTTGTCCACAGGGTGCGGACGAGGCCCTTCCGGCGGCCCGTCCGCTGCTCCTAACGTCGATCTTGTGCGGCACGTGGCCGCACTCGATCCGATCGAGGGGGACCTGTGGACGTCTTGGCGAAGCTCCGCTCACCCGATCTCACCCGGCTGCAGGGCCGGCGGACAAGGTTGCTCCGCCGCTGGCTCGCCGCCGGTCTGCTGCTGACCGGGCTGCTGCTCGTGGCCCATCCAGGCTCCGCGCGTGGCGCGCCGACGATCCCGACCGTCGTCGCGGCGCGCGATCTCCCGTCCGGCACCATGCTCCGTGCCGCCGATGTCCGCTTGGCCGATTTCCCTGGTGAGGCGCGCCCGTCCGGCGCGCTGAGCACCCTCGACGTCGCCGCCGGGCGGCTGCTGGCGGGCGCCGTCCGCGCCGGGGAACCCTTGACCGACGTCCGGCTGGCGAGCACCATCCCCGCACCGGGTGATCCCGCGACGGCGACCGTCCCGGTCCGGCTGGCCGACTCGGCGGTGGCCGAACTGCTGCGGCCCGGGCAGCGCGTCGACGTCGTGGCCGCGCCGGAGCCGGGAACGTCCGCGTCCGTGCTGGCCGGCGGGGCGACCGTGGTGACGATCTCATCGCCGGACGCGGCCTCGGCGCGTCCGCTGGCCGGGCCGGCCAAGGGACCGCTTGTGCTGCTCCGGCTCCCGGAAGCGATCGCGACGAGGGTGGCGGCGATTTCACTGGACCGTCCGGTAACGGTTACTCTCCGCTAGCCCGCGCCCGCCGAGACGGGCGACGGCATCCCCCGGCAGGCTTCGGGGCGGTGGAGCAACCGTCCCCGTTCGTGAGGAGAACAAGTGCTCAAGGGTTTCAAGGACTTCCTGATGCGCGGCAACGTCGTCGACCTCGCCGTAGCGGTGGTCATCGGCTCGGCGTTCACGGCCATCGTCACGGCGTTCACCACCGGCCTCATCAAGCCCCTGATCAGCACGATCGGCGGCACGGACGCCGCGCAGGGCCTCGGCTACCAGATCTTCGACAACAACAAAGCCACGTTCCTGGACATCGGCAGCGTGATCAACGCGGCGATCAACTTCGTGCTGGTCGCGGCGGTGGTCTACTTCGTGATCGTGCTGCCGGTGAAGCACGTGCAGGAGCGGCGCAAGCGCGGCCAGGAGCCGGGCCCCTCGGAGCCGACCGACGTCGAGCTGCTCATCGAGATCCGCGACCTGCTGCGGGCCCAGGCCCAGCGCGACGGCGGCCGCGACTGACGGCTCAGCGATCGTGGTGCGGTGGCCGGTTCTCCCGGTACCAGTCGTCCGGGAGACCGGTGCGCCGGTCCGGGTCGCGCTCGTCGGAGGTGGTCTCGGGCAGCACGTCCCCGAAGATCTCGTCGACCCGCCGGCGCTGCTCGCTGCTGGCCTGGGGGTTCCGCTGTTCGCCCGGCATGACCCCAGTGTCCCACGACGCGTTCTTTGACAACTCCAGAGCGAAGCTCAGCCCGCGCCGAGGCGCTGGACTCAGCCGCGGCGTTCTCGTCCCGGTGCGTGATCCGGCCGGTCCCCGGAATCGGCCGGATCACGAGCGAACGGGCGCGAAGCCAAGCCCAACCGGGTTCCGACGGCAGGTGCATCGCCCGAAAACGAGCCTGCGCACCCGCAGGTCCGCCGATGTGGAAGTCAACGATCCCTCGGGCCAGGAGGCGACGGTACCGACGCCACCCCGGCCGCGCGGGAGGGTTACACCTCTTCGAGGCCCGAAAGCTCGTCGATCACGTGCGGCACCAGCGAGGTCAGGGTCGCCATCCCGTCCCGCACCGCGGAGCGCGAGCCGGCGAGGTTGACCACCAGCGTGCTGCCCGAGACGCCCGCGAGCCCCCGCGAGATCCCGGCGTCGACGGCGCCGGCCGCCAGGCCGGACGCGCGGATCGCCTCGCTGATGCCCGGGATGGGCCGGTCGAGCACCCCGGCGGTGGCGTCGGGGGTGTTGTCTCGCGGCAGCACCCCGGTGCCGCCGACGGTGATCACCAGGTCGGCGCCGCCGATCACGGCCGTGTTGAGCGCATTGCGGATACCCACGGCCCCGGCCTCGACGACAACCACGCCGTCGACGATGAAGCCCGCTTCTTCGAGCAGCTCGGTCACCAGCGGTCCCGTGGCGTCCTCGTGCTCGCCGTGCGCCACGCGATCGTCCACGATGACCACGAGGGCCCGGCCCAGCCGTTGTGCACTCCGTTCCATGCGCCCACCGTAGTCGGTTTCGGTCACCCGGCGGCGGGTGGTGCCCGGCGAGTTCTGACGATTCCGTGACGTGCCCGCGCTTGTCGCGACGGCGCCCCTCGCGGGCACCTAGCGTGTCCGTCATGCGCGTACTGGTCACCGGCGGAGCCGGGTTCATCGGGTCTCACATCGCCGATCTGCTGGCCGATGCGGGCGACGACGTCGTGGTGCTCGACAACCTGCTCCCCACGGCCCACGGCTCCCGCACACCACCGGCGTACACCGGCAGGCACCGGTTCCTGCGCGGCGACGTGACGGACACCGAGATCGTCGCCGAGCTGCTGGCCGGCGTCGACGCGGTGTGCCACCAGGCGGCCGTCGTCGGGCACGGGATCGACCCCTCGGACGCGCCGTCGTACGCCCTGCACAACGACTACGGCACGGCCGTGCTGCTGGCCGGGATGCACGCGGCCGGCGTGGCGAAGCTGGTGCTGGCGTCGTCGATGGTCGTCTACGGCGAAGGCCGGTACTCGTGCCCGGACCACGGCGTCGTCCCGCCGTCGCCGCGCCGGGCGTCCGATGTGGACGCGGGCCGGTTCGAGCCGCGCTGCCCGGTCTGCGGCGCCGAACTGGCCTGGCAGCTGGTGCCCGAGGACGCGCCGCTGAACCCCCGCAGCACCTACGCGGCGACGAAGCTGGCGCAGGAACACCTGGCCGGCGCGTGGGCCCGGCAGACCGGCGGCAGCGTCTGGGCGATGCGCTACCACAACGTCTACGGGCCGCGGATGCCCCAGAACACCCCGTACGCCGGCGTCGCGTCGCTGTTCCGCTCGGCGCTGGTCCGCGGTGAGGCACCGCTGGTCCTCGAAGACGGCCGACAGCAGCGCGACTTCGTGCACGTCCACGACGTCGCGCGGGCGAATGTGCTCGCCCTGCGCACCGACGGCCCGGCGGGCGACATCACCCCGGTCAACGTCTGCTCCGGCACCCCGCACACGGTCGGCGAGCTGGCCGGGGAGCTGGCGCGGGCGTGCGACGGCCCGGCACCGCGGGTCGTCGGCGGGGCCCGGGCCGCGGACGTCCGGCACGTCGTCGCCGACCCCGCGCGGGCCCGGGAGCTGCTCGGGTTCACCGCGGAGGTCGGGTTCGCCACCGGCATCGACGGCTTCGCGACGGCGGAACTGCGGGACCCGGTTTCGGTCTGACGGCAACGGTCCGTCGACCTTGTTCAATTCATGCAGCGGATCACCGTGGGCGACTACACGATCGAAGCGCACCGGCACCCCGTCCCGCTGACCCGGCATCACCGCGCGGCACGGGCCGGGCCACTACGTCCTCGACGTCGAGGCGGACGGCGAGCGACTGATCCTGCTCGGCGACGTCATCCACACGCCGGTGCAGCTGCGTGACGACCGGGTCCATCGCCGACCACGACCCGGAGGAGGTGGCCCGCACCCCGGCGGTGATCGCCCCGGCCCACTTCCCCGGACACGGCCAAGAACGCGCAGAAGGTGACCAGCCGCGGCACCCGGGAACGCGGATCAGGCGGAAGTCCCACCGATGTGGGTGTCACCCATCTCTACGACATCGCCAGCGGCAGGCGGACTTCGAAGCGGCAGCCCGGGCCGTGGTTGTGCACGCCGATCTTCCCGCGGTGCGCTTCGACCAGGCCCTTGGCGATGGCCAGTCCGAGCCCGCCGCCGGTGGTCGTCCCGCTGCGCTCGGGCGTGCGGGCCTGCGTCCCGCGGAAGGCGACGTCGAAGACGCGGCCGATCTCGTCGTCGGGGATGCCGCCGCAGGAGTCGTCGACGGCGAGCAGGGCCTCGTCGCCGTCGACGCCGATCTGCACCGCGACCGTCCCGTCCGGCGGGGTGTGGCGGATCGCGTTGGACACCAGGTTCCGCACGATCCGGGCCAGTTCCGGGTCGCTGCCGGTGACGATCGGCCAGGACTCGGCGTTGGCGAGTACGCGCACCCGCTTCCGCTCGGCGACCGGGCTCTGGGCCGCGACGGCGTCGCTGACGACGTCCCGCAGCGGCACCGCCGACATCGTGAGCTCGAGCGCGCCCGCGGTGATCCGCGAGAGCTCGAACAGGTCGCCGACCATCCCGGACAGCCGGGTGGTCTCGCCACTGATCCGCTGGGCGTAGTCGGCGACCTCGTCGCGTTCGGAGACGACGCCGTCGGCGAGGGCCTCCGCCATCGCCTGGATGCCGGCCAGCGGGCTGCGCAGGTCGTGGCTGATCCAGGCGACCAGTTCGCGCCGCGATGCCTCGGCCGCGCGTTCGCGGTTCCGCGCCTCCCGCTCCCACACGCTGCGGCGGGCGATGGCGCGGCCGAGGATGATCGCGGCGGGCACGGTGATCACCCCGACGAGCAGGCAGACCAGCAGCATCGTGGTCAGCGCCGGGGTGAACATGAACCCGCTGACGCCCAGCACGCCGACGAGCGTCGAGAGCACCGGGATCAGCACCAGCACGGTCAGCGTGGTGGCCAGGGAACCGCGGCGCAGCACGTAGAGCACCACGCCGCCCAGCACGGCCACGGGCAGGGCGAACAGCAGCGCCAGCGGCAGGATGTGCCACAGGTGCGCCAGGATCTCGCCGAAGGACTCGCCAGGCTCGATCACGGTTGCTCCCGGTCGTAGCGGTAGCCGACGCCCCAGACGGTCGCGACCCGGGTCGGCTTGGCCGGTTCGCGCTCGATCTTCTCGCGCAACCGTCGCACGTGGACGGTCACAGTGGACTGATCGCCGAAGTCCCAGCCCCAGACCTTCTCCAGCAGGTCCGCCCGCGAGTAGGCGACGCCGGGGTGGCCGAGGAAGAAGGCCAGCAGATCGAACTCCCGGGTGGTGAGCGGGAGCTCACGGCCGCCGAGGGTCGCGGTGCGGGCGGTCATCTGCAGCCGCAGGTCGCCGTCGACGAGTTCCGCGGCCGCCGGTGTCGGCCGGGGCATCCGCGCACGGCGCAGCACGGACGCCACGCGCAGGGCGAGTTCCTTGGGGCTGAAGGGTTTTGTCACGTAGTCGTCGGCGCCGAGCTGGAGCCCGGCGATCCGGTTCTCCTCCTCGCCGAGCGCGGTGAGCATGACGATCGGCACCTGGCTGACCTGGCGCAGCCGCTTGCACACCTCGAGGCCGTTGATCCCCGGCATCATCACGTCGAGGACGACCAGGTCGGGCTCGTGGGTGGCGAACTTCGCCAGCCCCTCGGCACCGTCGCCGGCCATGTCGACGGTGAACCCGGCCACCTCGAGGTAGCGGCGCACGACGTCGCGCACGGTCTCGTCGTCGTCGACCACGAGCACACGGCCCGCCTGATCGCCTGTCATGTCTTCACCAGCCCGTCAGCAGCAGATGGTTGACCGCCAGCGCCGTCACGGCCTGCGCGGCCAGCCACCACCGGCGCCCCGGCCGTGGCAGCAGAGCCGTCATCGGCAGCAGCCACGCCCCGAACGGTAGCCAGATCCGTTCGGTCTCCGCTTTCGACAGGCCCGAAACGTCCGCGAAGATGATCGCGAGCAGGGCGGCGATGCCGAGGAGGAGCACCGGGTCGGCCCACACCGCGCGGCGGGGGCGGAGCAGGAACGCCTCGGTCAGGCCACGCCGGAGGGCGGCCACGACCGCGGGGCCGAGAGCCACCGCGACCGCGGCCAGGTCCGCCCACACCCAGTAGGAGTACGGCCGGACCAGGGCGACTCCCTGGTAGTAGCGCTCGACGACCAGGTGGTAGCCGTCGAGCCACCAGAAACCCGCCCACGCGAAGAGGGCGACGACAGCCAGCGCCGCCACTACCGCCAGTGCCGCCGCCCGCCACTGCCGTCCGAGCACGGCCACGGCCAGCGCGACCACGCCCAGCAGCACCAGGCCGTACGACAGGAAGATGCCGAAGCCCAGCAGCCCACCCGCGGCCAACCCGGCGGGGACGGCGTACCGGCGGCCGTGGGCGAACCCGTTCGCGGACAGGGCCAGCAACGCCAGGCCGGTGGCCGTCACCCCGGCGAACAGGCCGTCCGCCGACACGCCGATCCACACCGCACCGGGGGTGAGCACGGCGAAGGGCAGCACCGAGCGAGCCGCGTCCGGCCGGCCGAGCAAGGCGACCGAGGCGGGCACGGCCACCGCCACCAGGCTGCCGACGAGCACCACGGCCGTCGCCGCCCACGCGCCGCCGTGCAGGCCGAGCCGGTCCAGCCAGACGAAGACCAGCGTCGCGCCCGGCGGATGCCCGGACACGTGAGTGGTCCAGGAGTTCGGCTGGAAGTCGAGGATGCGGGAGGAGAACTCGCGCAGCATCCGCGGGATGTCGGTGATCCCGGGTACCTCGTGCAGGTACTCCTGGGGAATGGTGAGGTGCCCGGCGAACCCGCGCGCCCAGCCGTCGACCAAGGTCAGCGAAAAGATCCAGGCCAGCGACGCGAAGTAGCCGGCGACGAGGGCGCGGCGCCACGGCAGGCGAGCGGCCAGTGCCGGGCCGTGGAGCACCACCGCGGCGGCGATGAGCACCGCGAACACCGACCCGGGGCCGACGTGCGGCAGCCAGTCGGCGAACAGCGGCGGCGCGCTGACGAAGATGACCACACCGGAGTTCGGCCGGTTGTAGTAGAGGCCGATCGCGGCGGCCGCGGCGACGAGCACCGCGGCCGCCGCGACGGCGAGGAGATCGGCCCGGTGGGCGCGGCGTGCGGGCCGATCGGGTGCCGGGTCTTCGGGTTCGCGGGCAGGCGGCTCGGCGAGCCTGGCTGCCGGGTTCGGCTCGCTCATCGCCGTCCACCTTAGGGCCGCTCACCGGGTTTCACGGCCCGGCGGCGGCAGCCGTAACGAGCCGGTAAGAACTCGTCATCCGATTGGTCAACGTCATGATTTGGTAAGCGGCACAATGCTTTCCCACTGTCCACCGTAGACCTACGGTCAGCGGCGTGACTGACTTGGAAGTGGACGTGGTCCTCCCCTGTCTCGACGAGGCGGGCGCCCTGCCCGGTGTACTCGGCGGCCTGCCGCCGGGCTACCGCGCGATCGTGGTCGACAACGGTTCGGCCGACGGCTCACCCGAGGTGGCGGCCGCGCTCGGCGCGAAAGTGATCCACGAGCCGCGACGCGGGTACGGCGCGGCCGTGCACACCGGTTTGGAGGCCGCCACCGCGGACATCGTGTGCTTCGCCGACGCCGACGGCTCGCTGGATCTCGCCGACCTGCCCCGGCTGGTCGACGCGGTCGTGGCCGGCGCCGACCTGGCCGTCGGACGCCGGGTGCCGACCGGTCCCGGGGTGTGGCCGTGGCACGCGCGGGCCGGCAACATCGTGCTTTCGCTGCTGCTGCGCAGTCGCGGGCTGCCGGTCCGGGACATCGCGCCGTTGCGTGCCGCGGATCGGCGGGCGTTGCTCGGCCTCGGCGTCACGGATCGCGCGTTCGGCTATCCCCTCGAGCTGCTGATCAAGGCGCAGCGCGCCGGATGGCGGGTCGACGAATCCGACGTCCGCTACGGCGAGCGGGCCAAGGGCACGAAGTCGAAGGTGTCCGGCTCGGTGCGGGGCACGCTGCGCGCGGTCCGCGACTTCGGGCGGGTGCTGGCGCGATGACGGCCCGGTTCGTGCTGCTGGTCGTGGCCAAGGCCCCCGTGCCGGGGTTCGCCAAGACCCGGCTCTGCCCACCCGCGACCCCGGTCCAGGCGGCGGAGATCGCCGCGTCCGCTTTGCTCGACACGCTCGACGCCGTCTGCGCGGTGCCCGGCGCCGAGCCGGTGGTCGCGATGACCGGCGACCTCGGCGCGGCCACCCGGGGCGCCGAAATCGGCCTCGCGCTGCGCCGCACCACCGTGATCCCGCAGCGTGGCTGGGACTTCGGCGCCCGGCTGGCGAACGCCCACGCCGATGCCGCCGCGGTGCACGCCGGGCTCCCGATCCTGCAGATCGGCATGGACACCCCGCAGGTCACGCCGGGATCGCTGGCCGCGACGATCGCCCCGGTCCTGCGCAACAGCCGCGACTCCGTGCTCGGGCCGGCCGCGGACGGCGGCTGGTGGGCCCTCGGCCTCACCGACCCGCGGGCCGCGCAGGCGCTCGCGGGCGTCCCGATGTCCCGCGACGACACCGGCGAGCGCACGCTGCGCGCCCTCATCACGTGCGGCCTGGAGCCGTGGCAGGCCACCGAACTGTCCGATGTGGACACGATGGCCGACGCCCGCGGAGTGGCGCTCGAATGCCCCGGCAGCCGGTTCGCCGGCGCCGTCGCGGCCGTCGATCGGGCGGTCGCCTGATGACGGCGCCGGCGAGCACCGGAAGCGAGTTCGACCACGGCCTGCTCGGCCACCGCTGCTGGCTCGAACTGCCCAGCGGCGAGCGGATCGAGCTGCCGGTCGAGCGCTGGGCCCAGGCGTCCGACGGTGACGAGGTGCTGCTCGACACCTGCACCGGCCCGACCCTCGACATCGGCTGCGGCCCGGGACGGCTCACCGCCGCGCTGGCCGAACGCGGCGTCGTCGCGCTGGGCGTGGACAGCTCGCGCACCGCCGTCCGCCTGACCCGCCGGCGTGGTGGTAATGCGTTGCACCGCAACGTCTTCGACCACATTCCCGGCGAAGGCCGCTGGCAGCACGTCCTGCTGGCCGACGGCAACATCGGCATCGGCGGCGACCCCGCGGCGCTGCTGCGTCGCGTGGCCCAGCTGATCGCCGCGGACGGTGACGTCCTGGTCGAGCTGGACCCGCCCGGCGGCGGCCTGCGGCACGAGCGCGTCCGGCTGCGGCCCGGCCACGCCGACGTCGCGTGGTTCACCTGGGCCTGGGTCGGCGTGGACGCCATCGCCGAGGTCGCGAACCGGGCCGGGCTGCACGTCGACCGGACCACCCGGCACGGCCACCGCTGGTTCGCCCGGTTGGAGAAGCCGTGAAGCCGAAACGCACATCCCTCGCGGTGCGCGCTCGCGAAGCGCGAGCGCGGCTGAACGAACGCGTCGAACAACTGCCGATCCCGAAGGAAGAGCAGTTCAAGGCCGCGGCGCACAACGAGCGCGTGACGTCGAAGATCGGGTTGGCGCTCGCGGTCACCTTCACGACCTGCTTCGTGACGGGCCTGATCAGCCACTTCATCCAGCACCCGCCGGAGTGGTTCTTCTGGCCGAGCCGCCCGGTCGGGCTATACCGGGTCACGCAGGGGCTGCACGTGATCTCCGGCGTGGCGTCGATCCCCCTGCTGCTGGCGAAACTGTGGAGCGTCTACCCGAAGCTGTTCGGCCGGCCGCTGGTCCGCTCGCTGCCGCACGCTCTCGAACGGCTGTCGATCCTGGTGCTCTCGGGTTCGGCGTTCTTCGAGCTGACGACCGGCCTGCTGAACGTCGCGCAGAACTACCCGTGGGCGTTCTACTTCCCGCAGGTCCACTACGCGGTCGCGTGGCTGGCGATCGGGTCGATCCTGGTGCACGTCGCGGTCAAGCTGCCGGTCATCCGCCGCGCGCTGAGCCGGGTCAGCGGCGAGGCCGAGGAGCGTCCCGCCACCGGGCTGTCGCGGCGCGGTTTCCTCCGCACCACGGGCCTGGCGACCGGTGTCGCGGTCGTCGCCACGGCCGGCGCCACGGTTCCCTTCCTGCGCGGCGTTTCCGGCCTCGCCTGGAAGACGGGCAAGGGCACGCAGGGCCTGCCGGTGAACCGCACGGCCGTGGCCGCGGGCGTCACGCAGACCGCGCAAGCGGCGGCCTGGCGGCTCTCGGTGGTGACCCCGCGCGGCACCACGAATTTCTCGCTCGACGAGCTGCGCGCCCTGCCGCAGACGACGGCCGAACTGCCGATCGCGTGTGTCGAAGGCTGGAGCCAGTCGGCGACCTGGCGCGGGATCTCCTTGCCGACGCTGCTGAAAGCCACCGGCGCACAACCGGGCACGGCGGTGCGAGTGTCCTCTTTGGAGCGTGCCGGGCTGTACGGCGTCAGCGTGCTCCCGGGCGAGCACACCGCCGACGACCTGACGCTGCTCGCGCTGGAGCTCAACGGCGACGTCCTCGACCTCGACCACGGCTTCCCCTGCCGGATCATCGCGCCGAACCGGCCCGGGGTGCTGCAGACGAAGTGGGTCACAAAACTGGAGGCCCTGTGAAGACCGCCCGTGTGCTCCTCGCCTTAACTGGCCTCGCGGCCCTCGGGTGGGGCGTGATCCTGTTCGCCGACTACGCGCTGCCGTTGCGCCCGGACGTCTTCGGCACGGTCGGCTGGCTCGTGGGCGGCCCGATCCTCAACGACGCCGTCATCGCCCCGCTGACGGCCCTGCTGGGCGTCACCCTGGCCCGCCTCCTGCCGCCCCCGTGGAAAACCCCGGTAGTCACGGGCACAGTCCTCACCGGCGTCCTGCTGATCCTGGCGTTTCCGCTCCTCTGGCGTCCCTACGGCACGGCCCCCATGCCCGGCCTCCACGACGGCAACCCAGCCCTGGGCCTGGCCCTGACCCTGGCCACCGTCTGGCTGGCAGTGGTCCTCACGGCCCTGCGCCACCGCCTGACGCCCCACCTCAAGCGCCCCACCCGCACCTGACCAACCCTCAGTCACGCAACCCGACCTCCCGGCCACGCGTGTCGACCCTCCAGACACGCGAGAAACCAGTCCGGAGGCCCCACAAAAGCGGCCACGCGCGACCGGCGTCGAAATCCGGTCGCGCGTGGCCTTGTGGGTCCGGCCCCGAAAGTCACGGGGGTCGAGCCAAGGTTTGGTCTCGGCCGCGCCAGGGCGGCCGAGCGTCTGGAATGGATCAGTTGGGGGTGACGGGCTGCCCGCCGAGGGTCACCTCGACCGTGCGGCCACCCTGCAGGGTGAACGTGGCCTTCTCGTCCGGCGCCCGGGTGCGGATCGCGGCGACGAGCGTGTCGGACGAGTCGATGGTGCGGTCGTCGATCTTCGTCACGATGTCGCCCGACTTGAGGCCGGCCTTCTCCGCCGGGCTGCCCGCGGTGATGGCCCCGAGCTCGGCGCCGCCCTGCGGGGCGTCCTTGACCTGCGCGCCGATGTAGGTCTGCACGGCCTGGCCGGTCTTGATGATCGTGTCCGCCGTGCGGCGCGCCTGGTCGATCGGGATGGCGAAGCCGATGCCGACGTTGCCGCCCTCGGACGCGCCCTGCCCCTGCCCCTGCTGCCCGGACTGCGGGCTGTAGATCGCCGAGTTGATGCCGATGACCTGGCCGGACATGTTGGCCAGCGGACCGCCCGAGTTGCCCGGGTTGATCGCGGCGTCGGTCTGGACGGCGTCCATCACCGTGGTCTGGTCACCGGTGCTGCCGCCCGCCCGGACCGGCCGGTGCAGCGAGCTGACGATGCCCGAAGTGACCGTGCCGGCCAGCTCGAACGGCGAGCCGATGGCGACGACGGACTGGCCGACGCGCAGGTCGTCGGACCGGCCGATCTCGACCGGGGTCAGGTTGCCGACGCCGTCGACCTTGACCACCGCGATGTCCGTGGTCGGGTCGCGGCCGACGACCTTGGCCGCGGCCTTGCGGCCGTCCTGGAACACGGCCTGGATCTGCCCGCCGCCCGCGGCGACCTCGACGACGTGGTTGTTGGTCAGGATGTAGCCGTCGGTGCTGATGACGAACCCGGAGCCCTCGCCGGCCCCCTGCTGCCCGCTCACCTGCAGCTCGACGACGCTCGGCGACAGCTTCTGCGCGACGGATTCGACCGATCCGGCGGGCGCGTTGCCCGTCTGCTGGGCCGGCTTCGGCGCGTCGAGCGCGTTGCTCGACGGGCCCGACGTCCCGCCCGTGAGGTACCCGACGGCGCCGCCGGCGATGCCGCCGACCAGCAGCGCAACCAGCGCGACGCCGGCGAGCAGCTTGCCGCCGGAGCGCTTCGCCGGCGGGGCGGGAGGCGCGTTGTAGACCGACGTGCCGGGCTGCGCGTACGGGTTCGGCGGCGGGTAGACGCTCTGCTGGTGGTGCCCCTGCGGCGGTGTCTGCGCGCCCTGCGCGGACCAGGGGTTCTGCGCCCCGTAGGACGGATCGGCCCCCGTGACCGCGTGGTAGGACGGCTCGGCCGGCGCCGCGTACTGCGGCGTGCCGCCGGACGGGGACGCCGGGTCGCCGTAAGGACTGCCGGACGCGCTCTGGTCGCTGTACGGGCTGCCGGACGCGGTGGCGCTCTGCTCGCCGTACGGACTCCCGGCCCAACCGCCCGGGGCGGCCTCCTGGCCGGAGCCGGGCTGGGCGTCCGCGGAGGGCCGCGGGGTCGCGGGGTCGTGCGCGGTGGGGTCGTTCTCGGTCATGTCATCACCTTGCGGGACGGTCCTGAGAGGTTCCTGAGCCGAACCTGTGCATCGGAGATGAGTATGGCCGGGTCACCCCGCCGCGCGGAGCCGTTCCGCGATTTGCTCCGGTGTCGCGTCGTTCACCCAGACCGCCATGCCCGATTCGGACCCCGCCAGGTATTTCAGCTTGTCCTTCGCGCGCAACACGGAGAACAGCTCCAGGTGGAGCCAGCCGAGTTCTCGGTCCTGGCGCACCGGCGCCTGGTGCCACGCCGCGATGTAGGGCAACGGCCGGTCGTACAGCGCGTCACAGCGGCGCAGGACGTCCAGGTAGACGTCGGCGAAGTCGTCGCGCTCGGCGTCGGTCAGCGCGGGGATGTCCGGCACCTGCCGGTGCGGCACGATCTGCACCTGGACCGGCCAGCGGGCCGCCGGCGGCACGAACGCCGTCCAGTGCTCGCCGGACGCCACGACGCGCGCGCCGGACTTGCGTTCGGCGGCCAGGACGTCGCCGAGCACCGGGCGGCCGTGTTCGGCCTGGTAGGCGCGCGCGACGTCGAGCATGCGCGCGGTCCGGGGCGTGACGAACGGGTAGCCGTAGATCTGCCCGTGCGGGTGGGACAGCGTGACGCCGATTTCCTCACCGCGGTTCTCGAACGGGAAAACCTGTTCCACACCCGGCACTTCGGACAGTCCGGCGGTCCGGTCGGCCCAGGCGTCGACCACGGCCCGCACCTGCTTCGGGGTCAGCCCGGCGAAGGAACCGTCGTGGTTGCTGGTGAAGCAGACGACCTCGCAGCGCCCCCGCCCCGGCTTGACCGGCACCAGCCCGAGACCGTCCACAGTGGTCGGTTCGCCGATCACATCCTCGGCGAAGGACGGAAAGCGGTTCTCGAACACGACGACGTCGTAGTCGCTTTCCGGGATCTCACTGGGCTTTCCGGGCTTGCTCGGACACAGTGGACAGAGGTCGGCGGGCGGCTTGTACGTCCGCGTCTGCCGGTGTGCGGCCATCGCGACCCACTCGTGGGTCAGCGGGTCGAGCCGGATCTCCGACGCGGCCGAAACCGGCGGCAGGTCGCGGGTGTCCTCGGCGACGCGCTCGGGCGCGCCGGGCTGGTCGAAATAGATGATCTCCCGGCCATCGGCCAGGCGCCGTGACGTGCGCTTCACGCTTCTTCAGCCTCGACTGTCTCCGCCGTCTCGGCGATCATGAGTTCCCCTGCCCTTTCGGCGAGTATTTCCCTGGCGTCGTCGGGAATCCCGTCGTCGGTGACGACGACGTCGGCCTCGTCCAGGTCGGCGATCGTCGAGATGCCGACGGTGCCCCACTTGGTGTGGTCGGCGAGCACGACCAGCTTGCGCCCGGCTTCGACCAGCGCGCGGTCGGTCTCGCTCTCGGTCAGGTTCGGCGTCGTGAACCCCGGCCCGTCGGACATCCCGTGCACACCGAGGAAGACGACGTCGAGGTGCAGCGACCGCAGGCTGTGCACGGCGACCGGCCCGACCAGCGCGTCCGACGGCGTCCGCACGCCACCGGTGAGCACGACCGTGCGGTCCGGCTGCGTCGACCCGCGCAGCACGTCCGCGACCTGGATCGAGTTGGTGACGATGGTGAGCCCGGAGATCGCGTCGAGGGCCCGCGCGAGCGTCCACGTGGTGGTGCCGGCGGAGATGCCGATCGCGGTGCCCGGCCGGACCAGGTTCGCCGCGAGCGCGGCGATCGCTTCCTTCTGCGCGCGCTGACGGACGGACTTGGCCTCGAAGCCGGGTTCGTCGGTGCTCTTGCCGACGATGGACGTCGCGCCGCCGTAGACCTTCTCGACCAGCCCGCGGCCGGCCAGGACGTCCAGGTCGCGGCGGACCGTCATGTCGGACACGCCCAGCCTGGTCACGAGGTCACTGACCCGGACCGCACCGGTCCGGCGTGCCTCTTCCAGGATCACCGCCTGTCGCTGACGCGCCAGCACCGTTCACTCCGTCCCGAGTCGGCTCCCCAACCACACAAAATCCTACACGATTCAACACGGTATCCGCTGAGGTGATCGGGGTGAACTTCGAAACACCTGGTCACAGGCCAGGCACCAGGAGGGGCAGCAGCACACCCCAGCCGAACAACACCACCACCGACGACCCGAGCGCAACCCGCCAGGCCCGTGGGAGCGCGGCTGAGGTGACCAGCGCCGCCAGCACGTAACAGGCCGCGACCACGACGACGTACACCGCGAGAGGCCAGGTCCACACGCGGCCCAGCAGCGTCGTCGTCAGGGACAACACGACCAGCGGCCCGGCAAGCGCGACCGGCCACGCCGGGCGGACGCGGGCCAGACCCAGGACCGCCCAGGCGAGCAGGACAGCGGCCAGCAGCACGAGCGGAACCAGCACGAAGCCCAGGAGGACACAACTGCCCCCAGCGCACCAGCCGGTGGTCGGCGCCGACGTCACGGTCAGGGCCGCGACCACGCCGGCTCCCGCGGCGGCCGGGCATCGGCGCAGCAGCATCCGCCGATCCTGGCCGCCGCAGCGGCCCGCTGTCCCCCGAGTTACCCGACAGCAACCTCAGCCGGGCGCGCCCGGCAGCCGGATGGTCATCAGCGCGCCACCCTCGGGCGCCCGCGCGGCGTAGACCGCCCCGCCGTGGCGCTCGGCCGCGTGCTTGACGATCGCGAGGCCGAGCCCGGAACCGGGCAGCGTCCGCGCCTCCGACGAGCGGTAGAAGCGGTCGAACACCTTCGGCAGGTCCTCCTCCGCGATGCCCGGCCCGGCGTCCGCCACCTCGACCACCGCGGTGCCGTCGCCGAGCGGGTAGAGCCGCACCCAGACCGTCGCGTCCGGCGGCGAGAACTTCACCGCGTTGTCCAGCAGGTTCAGGATCGCGCGTTCGATCGAACTGTTGTCCCCGGTGAGCACCCACGGCTGCAGCGAGACGTCGAAGTTGATCTCGCCCGCGCGCCGCCGCGCCCGGTCCAGCGCCCGCTCGACGACATCCAGCAGCTCGACGCGCTCGAAGCGCTCGCGCGGCTCGTCCTGGCGGGCGAGCTCGACGAGGTCGCCGATGAGCTGGGTCAGCTCGTCGAGCTGGCCGCTGATGTCGGCGACGATGTCGACGCGGTCCGCGTCCGGCAGCGGCGGCGCGCCCGGCTTGCTCGCGGCGAGCAGCAGCTCGAGGTTGGTGCGCAGCGACGTCAACGGCGTCCGCAGCTCGTGGCCCGCGTCCGCGACCAGCTGGCGCTGCCGCTCCTGCGAGTCCGCGACCGTGCCGAGCATGGTGTTGAACGTCTGGGTGAGGCGGGCCAGCTCGTCGTCGCCGCTGACCGGGATCGGCCGCAGGTCGCCGGTCTTGGAGACGCGCTCGGCGGCCGACGTCAGCCGGTCCACCGGGCGCAGGCCGGCGCGCGCGACCGCGGTGCCCGCCGCGGCGGCGACCAGGATGCCCGCGCCGCCGATCAGGAACAGCACCAGCGCGAGCTCGTTCAGCGTGCGCTTGGTCGGACCCATCGACTGGGCCAGCACGATGGCCTCGCCGTGCCCGGACGGCAGCGCGACCACCCGGCTGTCCGTGCGGAAGTCCGTCCGCAGCGACTGCGCCGAATCGCCGTTGGCGACGTCGAGCTCCCGCTGGTCGAACGGCGGCGCCGAGCTCGACAGCGGGTAGGTCATCACGGCGTGCTGGACGTCGGGAGCGGCGTTGAGCTGCCCGATCTGCAGGTCCGCGCTCGCCAGGAAGGCGCCGGGGACCTGCCGCAGCTCGGTCTGCACCTGCGGCGAGTTGACCGCCGCCTCGGCGCGCGCGACGAGGCCGTCGTCCAGCTGCTGGTAGAGGTTGCTGCTGACGACCATGTACGCGCCGAGGGAGACCAGCGCGACCGCGCCGGCCACACAGGCCGCGGCGAGCAGCGTGACCCGGCCGCGGAGGGAGAACCGGCGCGTACCCCAGCGGGTGCCGCGCGGGTCCTCTTCCCCGGGCGGGTCGATCACGGGGGAGTTTCCCTCAGGACGTACCCCACCCCCCGCACCGTGTGGATCAGCCTCGGCTCCGCCTCGGCCTCCGTCTTGCGGCGCAAATAGCCGACGTAGACCTCCAGGGCGTTGCCCGACGTCGGGAAGTCGTAACCCCATACTTCCTCCAGTATCCGGCCCCGCGTGAGGACGTGCTTCGGGTAGGAAAGGAACAGTTCCAGCAGCGCGAACTCGGTCCGGGTCAGGCTGATCTCGCGGCCGCCGCGGCGCACCTCGCGCGTGCCCGGGTCGAGGGTGAGGTCCGCGAAGGCCAACGTCTCGGACGCCTGCCCGCCGGGCCCCTCCGGGACGGCGCGGCGCAGCAGCGCGCGCAGCCGGGCGAGCAGCTCCTCGAGCGCGAACGGTTTCGGCAGGTAGTCGTCGGCGCCGGCGTCCAGCCCCGACACCCGGTCCGAGACGGTGTCGCGCGCGGTCAGCACGAGGATCGGCAGGTCGTCGCCGGTGCTGCGCAGGCGGCGGGCGACCTCCAGGCCGTCGAGCCGCGGCATCATGACGTCCAGGACCATCGCGTCCGGCCGATTGGCGATGATCGCCTCGAGCGCCTGCGCACCGTCGCCGGCCAGCTCGACCTGGTAGCCGTTGAACTCCAGGGACCGCCGGAGCGAATCACGGACGGCGCGGTCGTCGTCCACCACAAGGATGCGCATGGCGATAGTTTTACTCAGCGTGCTGAGACTCGCCTAAGAACACACACAGAACACACAAAGAGTTTCTCTCACTCCGGACCGCGCGCGACCGGGGCGTTCCAATGCCGCCAGAGCGCGACCATCCACACGGCCACCACGGCCGCGGCCGCCACGACGGTGACCGGCCCCTCGGGCAGTCGCAGAGCGTGACCGATCGCGACGAGCACCGAGCCAGCCAGCGCGGCCACGGCGTAGATCTCTTTCCGCAGGACCAGCGGGATTTCCCGGAGCAGCAGATCGCGCACGGCGCCACCGCCGATCCCGGTCGTCATGCCGATCAGGCACGCGGCGTAGACGGTCGCGCCGGCGTTGAGCGCGATGGTCGTCCCGGCGGTGGCGAACACACCGAGCCCGAGCGCGTCGGCGAGCAGCACACCCCGCCGCAGCCGCGCGACCTGCGGGTGGAAGACGAACACGACGAGCGCGGTCACCGCGCAGACGGCGAGGTAGGGCCAGTTCCGCAGCGTCGTCGGCGGGTGGATGCCGAGCAGGACGTCCCGGATGACCCCGCCGCCGAGCGCCGTGGTGAGCCCGACCACGACGACACCGAAGACGTCGAGCCGCGCCCGCACGGCGGCCAGCGCCCCGGACGCCGCGAAGGCGACGAGCCCGAGGAACTCCAGCGCCGTGAGCAGCATCTACTGGCTTCTATTGGTCGAGCAGGCCACCGCGGTAGGCCAGCAGCGCGGCCTGCACGCGGTTGGCGGCCCCGATCTTGGAGAGCACGGCGGAGACGTACCCCTTGACGGTGGCTTCGGACAGGTGGAGCCGCCCACCGATCTCAGCGTTGCTGAGACCCTGCCCGATCAGCGCGACGACCTCACGTTCCCGTTCGGAGAGAGAGGCGAGCAGCTTGCGAGCCGGCTGAGCGGCGCGTTGCTCGTCCCGGTGCGACTGCACCATCCGCGCGGCCACCCCCGGATCGAGGACGGCACCGCCTTTGGCCAGGTCCCGCACGGCCCGCAGCAGCGCGGCGGGGTCGATGTCCTTGAGCAGGAAGCCGTTGGCCCCGAGCCGCAGCGCGAGGCTGACGTACTCGTCGATGTCGAAGGTGGTCAGCATGGCGACGGTGGGCGGGTCAGGAAGGGCGAGGATGGCCCGCAGCGCCCGGATGCCGTCGTCGGGGGCACGCATCTTGATGTCGAGAAGGGCCACGTCAGGGTGATACCGACGCGCGACCTCCACCGCGGATCTGCCGTCGCTCGCCTCGCCCACGATCTCGATGTCCTGGGCCCCGGACATCATCGCGCGCAACCCCGAGCGCACCAGTTCCTCGTCGTCGGCGAACATGAGCTTGATCAACGAAGCCCTCCGCAACAGCCAGTAGGAGGCGGCTCCCCGCGTCCCGTTAACGAAGGTTACCTACTGTTGTTCAGCAGTTCGAAACCAGACACGACCAGGTGAGCTGCTGGTCCGACCAGGTCAGGCGCCATCGGCCCACCCTGGAGGTGTAGGGCCGCGGCCAGAACCACTCAGTCGGGTGACGACGGAGGTCGGGTTACTCCATCCGTGCCCCTTCGTCTGCGCGTGTCCCGGGCCCGCTAAGCTTGCGTCGGCAAGGCCCTCGTAGCTCAGGGGATAGAGCACCGCTCTCCTAAAGCGGGTGTCGCAGGTTCGAATCCTGCCGGGGGCACACCGCATCCTTCGCTTCAGAACGGTTCCGCGCGCAATCCGACGTGATAGCGGATCTCCTTGTATCTCGGCCCTAGGCCGGAGTTACGAGGTCGGCTCCAGTAGCGGCGCATCAGTTCCCTCGGCCATGAGGTTCTCCCGGACGAAGTAGCGGCCCAGCGGTGTCAAGGCGACTGTCGTGCCCTGAACCGGAATCACCGCCCACGCCGGTTCGCCCAGCAAGGCTCCGGTTGTGGCGGGAAGTTCCGCGTCGGCGGGGATGGTCACCTCGACCACGCCGGCTTCGGAGGCCGCGAGCAGCCCGGCCCTTGTAGCCGCGCCCACCAGCTCGAACGTGAGATCGTCGATGTCCGGGTCCTCGTAGAGAGCGACCAGCTCGTCGACCAGGTCTTCGAGATCGGCCGGCTCTTCGGCGCGGTACAGCTCGCCAAGAGCCCGCGGGCCCCACGGGCGGCTGAACTCCGACAGTTCGCGCGTCTCCGCATCGCGTAGGTCCAAGGCAGCCGGACCGGTGATCGCGACGTCGGCGATCTCGTGCCAGGTTCGCAGGGTCTCTTCGGTGCCCGCGTCTCCGCTCAGCAGACGCTCGATGGCCGCGAGTCCGGGTCCCGCGACCACCTGGGTCCGGTGCAGCTGAAGCGCTTCGACGTCCAGCGCCAAGCGCCAGGCCCGGATCAGCGGAACGTGGTCACGTGGGTCCCGGGCCCCGGGACCGGGTTCGAAACCCAGCGCGTCCGCCAGACCGGCCGTGTCGCTCGGGGACGGGAAGCCTTGGCGCGTCACCTTTTTCCCCTCGGCTGCCCAGCGGCCGCACGCCACGAGGCGGGAAATCACTGCAGAGGCGCGGGCCTGGTCCGCGAGTTCGGCGGCCGGTGAGAGCGTGATCGGCGGCTGTGCCACGGGCGGCTCGAGGTCGTCGAGGAACTCGGCCGGGAACTCGGTGCCGCGTCGGACCGCGGCGACCTGGCCGTCGCGCGCGGCGAACTTCGCGGTAGCCAGTTCGGGTGTGTGGTCGAGAAGAGCGCCGAGGACGGCACGCCGACGCGCGGCCGGGGACGTGTTGAACGCCTTCGTCCACGCCGCGACCTTCACGTCGTCGGCGATGTCGACGCCGTCCGCGCGCATCGCCGTGTAGAGGCGCTTCGCCAGCCGCCACTGGGACTCGTCCGCCATCGCCGCCGGGAACTTCGCCGCCGCCTTGGCCAGCTCCTTGCGCAACGTCGCGGCGCGCTTGGAGGCCGGGTGGAACCGGTCGGTGGCGTCGAGGAAGTCGAACAACGTCCGCAACGCGGCCGGAGCGTGTTCGTCCATGCCGAACGCGTTGGTCAGGCGCGTCGCCGCCAGCTCGATCAGCAGCCGGTGCGCATCACCCGTCTTCCACAACGTGGGGTCCGGCACCGCCAGCCAGCTACGTCGCGCCTCCAGCAGGGTTTCGAGGCAGAGCAGGACATCCTCGTCTGCTCGTTCGCCGAGCCGGCCGTGGACGTCCCGGACGATCCTGAGCACTGAGCGTTCGGACATACGCGCAGGATATCCACCCGGATCCACGGCCTAAGCTGGTCGGCATCGTGGAACTGTCGCCGGACCTCATGCCGCTCTGGACCGTGGTGCACGCGCGGTTGTCGGGTGGGCTGGCGGTCAGCCGGGTGAAGGTCGGGCCGCTTGATCTCGGGCAGCGGACTGCCCTGGCCGACCTGCTCGGGTCCGCTCGGCTGCCCGGCGAGCACGTCGAGATCAGCCTCGCCAAGCTCGACGAAGTGCTGCTGGACCGTATCGGCCAGGACTCGCGCGCCGTCGTCAGCCGGCTCGTCGGGCCGATCGGCGACCGCGCGGCCGAGCGGCGTGAAGCCGCGGCTCGGCGCGCTGAGCTGTGGGACTGGCTCGGCGGTCATCCGGTCGTCACGGCTCAGCCGGCGCTCGGCGACTGGGTGGCGGGTATCCGGCGGGCTGGGCTCGTCGAACAGTCGATCCCCCGGACGAAGGAAGAACTCGCGAAAGTTCTTCGGGTGCTGTCCGAGCTGCCCGCGGCCGGACAGCCTCTTCCGAAGTTCGCTGACGAGGTTCTCGGTGACACCCACGCCTTGGACGAGGGCAAACGCTGCGCGAACCTCGTCCTGAAAGCCCTGGTCGCCATCTACGACGTCCCGCCTCCGGCCGACGCGCCTGAGCGCCGGGCCCTGTGGGAACGAGCCGGGATCGCCGACGACCAGCTGTCTTCCACCGTTCTGGCGGCCGGGTTGCGGACGCGGGGTGGCGTGGTCAGCGACGTCCTCGAGCTGTGGGCCGACGCCGGGCTCGCGGCGGCCCTCACCCTGCAACAGCTTCGGGCCACGACGGCGTTGACCAGCGCACCGCCCGAGGTGTGGGTCTTCGAGAACCCCAGTGTGCTCGCCGTGGCGCTCGATCGGTTCGGCGAGCGCTGCCCGCCCTTGGTGTGCACGTCGGGGTGGCCGAGCAGTGCGGGCATCCTCCTGCTCAACCAGCTCTCCGCCGCGGGATCGGCGTTGTACTACCACGGTGACTTCGACGGCGAAGGGCTGCGGATCGCCGCCAACGTCGTCGCGCGGACCGGTGCGGTGCCCTGGCGGATGAGCAGTGACGACTACCTCACCGCGGTGGCCGATGGGCCGTCCGTCGGCCGGGTCACCTCCGTGCCGTGGGACTCGCAGCTGGCCGGGCACCTCACCGAAGCCGGGCGAACCGTTCCGGAGGAGCGCTTGGCAAGGGCGCTTCTGGATGAAATCGTCCAGCGGACAGGAAGCTGACAAAGACCGGTCACCGAATCCGCGTCTCCGAAAACTGTCGGTGCCGTCCCGTAGCGTGACCGATGACCACCGGGAGGCAGCATGGATCCGATCCGTGTCCCGCCCGAGATGTTCCGCTTCACCAGCGGGGATCGGGCGGGGCTGTACGTCTCGATCCTGCACGCCTTCGGTGAGGCCAACGAACGGCTGGAAACCGCGCTGGGGCTCGACGACGTCCGGGCCCGGTTGCGCACCGTCGGCCGGCTCGAGGCGATCGAGGACGACGAACTCACCGACGCGCTGGGGAAGCTGCGGGACTGGAACCTCGTCGACGTCGTCCAGAACCACTCCGAGAACTACCGGACTGCCGGCGAGTACGAACGTCGCAACCTGCAGTATTCCTTGACACGCCAAGGCGAAGCCGCCTTCGCGGGCGTGGTCCACGCGATGAACGTCCTGGCCGCGACCGGTGCGTTGCAGACCGCGGTGCTCGACGCGATCGCCGACCGGCTCGGCGATCTGGTCAGGGAACTGGAAAGAGGCACCAACCGGCGGATCTTCACCACGCTGATCGAACTCGAAGCCCACCTCGAAGCGTTGCGCGGCAACACGAAGCAGTTCAACGGCGAGCTGCAGCGGCTCCTGCGCGCGGATGGCGCGAACCTCACGACCTTCCACGAGGTCAAGGCCAGCACGGTGGCTTACCTCCAGGAGTTCCTCACCAACCTCGAGCACCGGTCGCACACCATCGCGGTCCGGATCCAGCAGGTCGAGGACCACGGCGTCGGGCTGATGCAGCTGCGCGCCCTGACCGGCGCCGACCTGCCCCAGCTCACGGCCACCGACCCGGGTCCGCCTTGGCTCGAGCACCGGCGCGCGAAGTGGGAAGGCCTGCGCACCTGGTTCCTGCCGGTGGACGGCTCCCAGCCGCGGGTCGAGCAGCTGCACCTCGTCGCGCGCAAGGCGATCATCGCGCTGCTCCAGGTGCTCGACCGGATCACTGAGTCACGCCGGCGGACGAGCAGCGCGGTGGCCGACTTCCGTGAGCTCGCCCGGTGGTTCACGGTGGTCCCCGCCCAGGACGACCTCCACCGGCTGTGGTCGACCGTCTTCGGGCTGAGCTCCGCGCGGCACGCTCATCTCGCTCATCCCGATCCCGAGCTGATCAGCTCGACCTCGCCGTGGGCGGACGCCCCGCCGGTGGAGGTCTCCCCCTTGCTGAGGACGAGCGGGCGCACCGAACGATTCAGCCGCACGGGCAAGGTGCGCGACGTCGCGGCGGTGCGGGCGGCCAGAGCCGAACAGGCGCGCGCGGAGCGAGCCGAGCTGGAGGCGGCGTGGGACATGCTCGACACGAGTGGTGTGATCCGGCTGTCGTCGTTCGGGGCGCTCGATCACGCCGTCTTCGAACGCCTGCTGGATCTGCTGGGACGCGCGCTCGGCGCGGCTCCCGGTCGTGCCGGCAACCGGCGCAGCGCCACCTCCGACGGCCGGATCGAGATCCTCCTCCGCCCGCCGCGGGACGGTTCGACGGCCACTGTGACCACTCCGCGCGGGCAGTTCCGCGGCCCGGACTACGAGGTGGAGATCCGTACGGCCGGACAGCGGCTCGTCCGGCGCAGCGCCGGAGGCCGCCCGTGACCAAGCTGACCAACCAGCTGGTGAGCGCCGAACGCGAGGAGGTCGCGCACGGCATCCGCCGGCTGCTCGCGACCCCGCTGATCGCCGAGCTCAGCCAACCGGAGGCGTTCGACCTGGTCCGGCGCCGGCGAGAACCGATCCGGCAATGGTTCGACTACTACTGCGGGTGGACCCTGACCGTCGAACCGCGGCTCGGGTACGCCCGGCTGGTCAAGGTGCGGACCGTCACGGACCCGACGAGGCCCGCGCGGCGGCCGCGGTCCGGGCGGGCCGCGTTCGACCGTCGCCGCTACGCGCTGCTGTGCGTCGTCGCGGCCGAGCTGCTCGCGGTCCCGGTGACCACGATCGGCCTGCTGGCGGACCGGGTCGGGCGGGCGACTGCGGCGGACGACGTCGTGCCGGCGTTCGAGACCGCCAGCCGCGGCGAACGCATGGCGTTCGTCGACGTCCTGCGCCTGCTCGAGTCCTACGGCGTGGTCGAGGTCGTCGACGGGACGACCGAAGCCTTCGTGGACTCGGCGGAGGCCAAGGTGCTGTACCGGATCGACGCGACGCTGCTGCTCCGGCTCCTGGCCGCACCGGTCGGGGCGTCGCAGCTCGCGGTCCCGGTCGAGGAGGTGGCGCTGCGCTTCGACGAGCTGCTGGCCGCGGTGTCGCGCGAACGACGCTACGGACTTGCTTCCGGCGCCCACGACGAAACCGCGACCCGGTCGGAAGTTCAGCGGAACCTGTGGCTGCGGCACTCGGTGTTCCGCAGGATCGTCGACGATCCGGTGCTCTACTTCGACGACCTGAATGCCGACGAACGCGCCTACCTCGCCTCGCCGACCGGACGTCAGCTGCTGCGCCGGGCCGCGGACCAGGCGGGTTTCGTCCTGGAGGAGCGAGCTGAAGGCGTGCTCCTCGTCGACGTCGAAGGCATCGCGACCGACAGCCGGTTCCCCGACGACGCCGGCACCGCGAAGGTCGCGGCCCTGCTGCTGCTCGAGTCCCTCACCGGACCGTCCACAGTGGAACAACTGGAGATCGGAGCAGCCGCGCTGCTCGACCGCTTTCCCCGGTGGGCGAAGACGTATCGCAACGAAGACGGGCTCCGGCAGCTCACGTCGGACGCTCTCGCGGTCCTGACCGCGTTCGGGCTCGCTCAGCACGAAGCCGGCCTGGTGCGGCCGCTTCCGGCCGCGGCCCGTTACGCGGTGCGGGATGCCCGGACCACCGAACCCGGAGGAACGACGCCATGACGGTGACCGAACTCCCCCAGCACGCCGCCGGGGAAACCACGGCACGGCCGCCGCGCTGGATCCCGGCCCGGGCCGGGATCCTCAACGTCTGGCGGTACTACGACGAGGTCTTCGAATTCCACGAGGGACGCCTGCTGCTGCGCGGGCCCAACGGGAGCGGGAAGTCGAAGGCTCTGGAGCTGCTGTTGCCGTTCCTGTTCGACGCGAGCCTGCGCGCCAACCGGCTCTCGACGTTCGGCACGGGCGAACGAACCATGCATTGGAACCTCATGGGCGAGGGGGCGACCGGAACCACCAGGGTCGGCTACGTCTGGCTCGAGTTCCGCTTTCCCGGCGAGCCCGAGCGCTGGTTCACCTGCGGCGCCCGGTTGCAGGCGAGTTCGCACACCACCAGCGTGCACCCCGACTACTTCACCACGAGCTTGCGCGTCGCTCCCGGCGAGCTCTCCCTGGTCAACCAAGCGGGCCAGCCGTTGACGAAGAGTGTGCTGGAGGAGCGCCTCGGCACCGACGGCGTCGTTTACGGCAACGCGGGCGACTACCGCACGGAGGTCCGGACGACGCTGTTCCCCGGGCTGAGCGAGCAACGCTTCGACGCGCTGATCATGGCGTTGCTCCAGCTGCGAATGCCGAAGCTGTCCCAACGGCTCGACCCCGCTTTGCTGTCCAGCCTGCTTTCCCGCGCGTTGCCTCCCTTGGGACAGCAGGAGATCGCCGACCTCGCCGAAGGTTTCGAGCGGCTCGACGCGCAACGCGGGCGGCTCAAAGCACTCGAGGAAGAAGTCCACGCGACCCGCACGCTGGCCGCCCGCCAGCGCACCTACGCCCAGCGTGTCCTCCGCGCCGGCGCCGGGGCTTTGATTTCGGCGACGACCGAGCTGGACAACCGGGCCAAGGCCGCCCGCGACTCGGCGGAACGCCACGAGACCACCGCCCGGCAGAAGGAAACCGCCGAGCACCGCGCCGACGAGCTGGCCGGCCAAATCGGCACCACCGAAGCACGCAAAGCCGGGCTGATGGAGAGCGAGGAGTACAAGCAGGGGCAGGAGCTGGACAGGTTGCGCAGCCGGACGGCCGAAGCCCGCTCCGCCGCCGAACGGCTCGGCCGGGACGCGGCGGGCAAGCGCGCCGCCGCGACAGCCGACGAGCAGGTCCGGCGAACCGCCGGGCAAGCCGTGCACCAGCAGGCGGAAGCCGTTCAGGTGCAAGAGCTCGAGGCCCGCAACGCCGCCACCCGGGCCGGTTTGGTGAGCGCGTACGAGGAAGTCTCGGCACGAGTGGAAACCGAGACGAGCCAGGCCCGGACTCTGCTCGGCGCCGCCGTGCGGAGCAGGCGGGGTCAGCTCGACGCGGTCGGCAAGGCACTGGACGGCCACGAGCGTGCCGTCGACCGGCGAACGCACGCGGAGTCCGACCTGGACACGGCCCGGACCAGGCTCTCCGAGACACAGGAACACCTCACGGGCGCGGTTGCCGAACGCGAAACCGCCTTGACCGCGTTGAGCACCGAGCTTCTGGCGTGGGTGGCGGGCTGTCGTGAGTTGAGCTTTCCGGAGCCCGAATCCCTTCTGAGCTGTCTGGAATCGGAACCAGAGCTGCTCGCCAGGATCGATGCCGTCGCCACGCCGATCCTGGAAGACATCATCCGCCAGGAAACGACGGCCGGCGCGGCGCTGACGACCGCGCGACGCGAACGTGCCGGCTTGATCGACGTTCTCGACCGGCTCCGCACGGAGCAGGACCTGCCGCCGGAAGCTCCACCGACTCGGACGACCGACCGGGCGGCGATGACCGGGGCGCCTTTGTGGCGGCTTGTCGACTTCTCGGACTCGACGCCGGCGCGGACGGCCGCGGCCGTCGAGGCGGCGCTCGAAGCAAGCGGCCTGCTGGACGCCTGGGTCGGGCCGCGCGGCGACGTCGCGGGTCACGACGTCTTCGCCGATCCCGACGCTCTCCCGCCGGTACCCGGCCGGTCGCTCGGCGACATCTTGATCGCCGAACGCGACGCCGGTGTCGAGCCGCGCGCCGTCGAGCGGATGTTGCGGTCGATCGCTTTCGGCGACGACCTGCCTGCAGGCGCGCCTGCGGCGATCGGCGCGGACGGGTCGTGGCGGCTGGGTGCGCTCAGCGGGAGCTGGGAAAAGGAGCACGCTTCCTACGTCGGCGCCCTTGCCCGCCAACGAGCCCGCCGACGTCGCATCGACGCGCTGACGGCATCGGTCGCGGAGTACGACGCCGCGGTGACCTCGCTGGGCGAGGAGCTGGCTGCCCTGCTGACGCGCCGGGAGGTGGTCGCGCACGAACGTGCGGCGCGTCCCGGGCACACCGCGGTGGCCGCCGCCACCGAGAACGTGGTGCGGCGGGAGTCGGAACGCGCCGCGGCCGAACGGATCGTCCGGGACCGGGTCGACGCCGTCACCTCGCGCGATCGGGAGGTGGCCCGGGCGCTCCACGAATTGGCCGGCGTCGCCGCCGAACACGGGTTGCCGACCGACCGCGCGGCCCTCGGCACCCTCGCGACCGCCATTGCCTCCTTCCAGGACCAAGCCGAAGGCTGGCTGGAGGCCCACGCCAAGCTGGCCGGTTTCCGGCAGGTCGCCACCGCCGCGGCCGAACTGGCCCAGCGCTCGGCGGAGATCTCCGCCGACCGGGAAGAAGAAGCCGCGAACGCCGCCGGCGACCACGAACGGCTCGCCGCCACCCTCGAAGCCGTCGACAGCACGTTCGGGGTCGACTACCGGGAAGTGCTGGCCGAGATCGAAACCCTGCGCGCCAAGATCCGGGAACTGGGTGAAGAGCACCGGAGTACCGCCCGCTCGGTCAACGAACTCGCCACCAAGCTCGGGGAGGTGAAGGTCCGGCGCGAAACCGACGACGAAGCCCACCGGCTCGCCGGGACCCGCCGGGATGACGCGGCGCACCGGTTCCGGCACTTGGCGACCGGCGTGTTCCCCGCCGACGGCGGAATCGACGACCTGGCCACCTTCGAAGCGACTCTCGCCGCGTCGGACGGCGTCCGCGCCGCGTTGGAGGCAGCTCGGCTGGTGGCCGGCGCTTGGCCGGCCATTCCCCACTCGCCCGCCAACATCGGCGACGCGCTGCACCGGCTCTCCGAATCCGTGCACTCCTGCCGGGAAACCCTGAAGGCGCGCGCGGACCTCGACCTCGAGACCGACGAGGACGTGCAGGTCTTCACCGCGGTGGTCGACGGTATCCGGGTCGGCGCCGCGGAACTGCTGCACATCCTCCGGACGGAGGCCGAGCAGAGCCGCGACGAAATCACCGAACGCGAGCGGCAGCTCTTCGACCAGACCCTGACCGGTGACACGCGGCGGCACCTGGCCGCGCGGATCAGGCAGGCGAACGAGCTCGTCGACGGGATGAACGCCCGGCTGGAGCGGGTGCGGACGGCGTCGAAGGTGGCGGTGCACCTGGTCTGGCAGGTGGCACCGGATCTGCCGACCGGCACCAAAGCCGCCCGCGACCTCCTGCTCAAGGATCCGGCCGGGCTGAACGACGCGGAACGGGAATCACTGCACCGGTTCTTCCGGGACCGGATCGAACAGGCCAAGGCGGACGACACGGCGACGAGCTGGGAGCAGCAGCTCGCCCAGGTCTTCGACTACACGGCGTGGCACCAGTTCGTGGTCAAGGTCGACCGGGCCAACGGCGAAGGGTGGAAGCTGCTGACCCGCAAGCTGCACGGGGCGCTGTCGGGCGGGGAAAAGGCGATCGCGCTCCACCTGCCCCTGTTCGCCGCCGTCGCCGCGCACTACCAGGCCGCGCCGCAAGCGCCCCGCGTCATTCTGCTCGACGAGGTGTTCGTCGGGGTCGACGCCACCAACCGAGGGCAGGTGTTCGGGCTGCTGTCAGCGCTCGACCTCGACCTCATGCTGACGTCGGACCACGAGTGGTGCGTCTACTCGGAACTGAGCGGCATCGGCATCCACCAGCTGATCACCGGCGCCGACGGCGACGACGCCGTGACCACGGCGAGGTTCACCTGGGACGGCCATGAGCTGCGCACGCCTGAGCCATCCCTCAACGCTTGAGCACCGCGAGACCGTCGGCCACCACGACGCCGTCGTGGAGGACCGTGCGGTCCTTGCCTCGGTCCATCACCGCGCTTGTCGGGGTTTCGCCGTCCACCAGGACCAGGTCCGCGCGGTCGCCCGCCGCCAGGCCTGGGCGGTCTTCGAGACCCGCCAAGCGCGGGACGTCGTGACTCATGATCGACGCGCCGCCCATGGTGGCGACCGCCAAGGCCAGCTCCACATGCGCGTCTTGGCGGAAGCCGCGGGTGAAGGCCAGCTGCCACGTGCGGTCCAGCAGGTCGCAGTTGCCGTACGGGCTCCAGTAATCGCGTTGGCCGTCCTCCCCCAGGCCGATGCGGACGCCCGAGGAAACCAGGTCCAGCAGGGACAGCTGGCCGGCGGCCGAGGGCGCGACTGTGGTCATTGCGATGTCCAGTGAAGCGAAGTCGTCGATGACCCGGCGGCTGACCGACTCGGAGATCGAGCCCAGGTCGTACGCGTGGGACATCGTCACCTTGCCTCGCATGTCCAGCGCCCGGACGCGCTCGATGACCAGGTCGGTCGAGAACAGGCCCAGGTGGCCCGGCTCGTGCAGGTGGATGTCGATCTCCGCCTGGTGCTTCTCCGCCAGGGCGAACACCGCGTCCAGGTGTCCTTTCGGGTCGCGGTCCAAGGTGCATGGGTCGATGCCGCCGATGACCGTTGCTCCTGAGCGCATTGCCGCGTCCAGGAGGTCCAGCGTGCCCGGCTCGCGGAGGATGCCCGCCTGGGCGAACGCCATCACCTGGACCTCGGCCTGGGCGGCGAACTTCTCGCGCGCGGCCAGGACCGCGTCCAGCTTCTCCAGGCGGCAGTCGACGTCCACTTGCGCGTAGCTGCGGACTCGCGTTGTGCCGTGCGCGATCATCCGCTCGAGAGTGCCGGCCACTCGCTCCGGTAGCGGGACCTCCGCCGAGCGCCAGTTGTCGCGGTCGTTCGTCATCATCGCGACCACTCCCGGGCCGCCCGTGTGCGGGCGGAACGGGAGGCCGATGCGCGTCGAGTCCAGGTGGACGTGGACGTCGCTGAACGACGGGAACAGCAGGCGGCCGCGGCCCTCGACCGAAGCCGGAACCCCGGGAGCGTGCGGGCGGATCGCCGCGATTTGGTCGCCGCGAAGCTCCACGTCGCTGCGGGGGCCGCCCCAGGGGCGGACGTCACTGATCAACACCGTCGACACGTTACTTGCCCAGCGCGTCCACGCCGGCCTGCGCGAACGACTCGTCCTGCGTCCCGGACGGCGCGCCGGCGACGCCGACCGCCGCGATCGGGGTCGAGCCCGCGGTCACCGGGACCGCGCCGGCCAGGAACAGGGTGCCCTCGATGTCCTTCAACGTCGGGGTCTGCTGCAGGCGGCCTGCCAGCTCGGACGTCTTCGCGTTCCACGAGACCGCCGTGAACGCCTTCTGCTGCGCCGAGCTGTAGGACTGCGGGCCCGCGCCGTCGCCGCGCAGGGTCAGGACCGTGTTGCCGTCGCGGTCCACCACCGCGACCGACACGTGCTGGCCGGCCTTGGTGGCGGCGTTCAGCGCGGCCTGACCGGCCTTCTGCGCGGCGGCGATCGACAGGTGTGACGTCTGGACGAGGCCCGTGGCGGGCGCCGCGGACGCCGACACCGCGCCGACGGTCGCGGCGCTGACCATCGCCAAGCCGGCGGCGGCGATGCGGGTGCGGGTGCGGGTGCGGGTCGAGATCATGGTGCGCTCCTCGGAGTCGTGCGGTTCGATGACTCCAGCTTCAGCCCGCCACCAGGCCGGTGCGGTCGACGCATCGGCCGACCACCGGGTCAGCCGATCGGCTGATGCGCGGGCACCGGGCCCGGTCGACGCTGAGAGCGGAGGGGAGCGAACATGACAACGGCCGATTCCGACGCGCGGTGGCTCGCCGCCGTCATGCACTCGGCGTTCTTCCTGCTGGTGCTCGCTTCCGCGGTCCGGTTCCTGACGCGCCACGAGGGCACCTCACTGGCGCCGTGGGTGATCGCGCTGACCGCGGCCCTCGTCGTCGCCTACGGCGTGGGGATGCGCAAGCCCGGCCTGGTCTGGCTGTTCGTCGTCCTCGCGTTCTGGGTGGTGCTGGTGGTGCTCGCCCCGAGCTTCGCCTGGTCGGCGATCCCGCTGTTCGTCACCGGTCTGCGCACGCTGCCGACCGGGCCGGCGCTCGCCGTGGTCACCGTGGTCACCGCGCTGGTGGTCGTTTCGCAGAACCGGCTGGCCGACGGCTTCGACCCGAACCTGACCATCGTGCCGATCGCCGTCGCCGTGGTCACCGCGGCGGTGATCACCTTCATGCGGCGGCAGACCGAGCGGCTGCGCGAGTCCGAGCGGCGCGCCGGGGTGCTGGCCGAGCGGCACCGGGTGTCCCGCGAAATCCACGACGCGCTCGCCCAGGGCCTGTCCAGCCAGGCGATGCTGCTGCAGGCCGCCGACCAGGCGTGGGCCCGGCCCGACCTGGCGCGCGAGCACCTGCGTTCCGCCCTGCGCGTCGGCACCGGCAACCTGTCGGAAGCGCGCCGGCTCGTGCAGGACCTCGCCCCCGCCGATCTCGCCGACGCCTCGCTCGAAGAAGCGCTCCACGCCGTGGCCGGCCGGCAGACGCGGGCCGGGCTGCCCGCCGAAGTGCGCGTCGACGGCACCGGGCGGCCGCTGCCCGAACGCGTCCAGTCCGCGTTGGTCCGCATCGCCCAGGGCGCGCTGGCCAACGCGCTCGAGCACGCGGGGGCCGGCCGCGCCGTGGTCACCCTGACCTACCTCGACGACCAGGTCGTGCTCGACGTCGCCGACGACGGCCGGGGGTTCCACAGGACAGAAGCCGACCCGGGTGAACGTGGCCACGGCCTGCCGGCCATGCGGGCCCGGGCGCGGCAGCTCGGCGGCCGCCTGACCGTCGAATCCGCCCCGGGCCAGGGCACCGTCATTTCGGCCGCGATCCCGTTGGAGACTGCCCCATGAGTATTCGCGTGCTGGTGTGCGACGACCACGCCGTCGTGCGCGCCGGGCTGCGCGCCCTGCTGTCGGGCGCGGACGGCATCGAGGTCGTCGCGGAGACGGCGAGCGGGGAGGAAGCCGTCGCGACGGCGGCCACCGTGCGCCCGGACGTCGTCCTGATGGATCTGCAGCTCGGCGCCGGCATCGACGGGATCGAGGCGACGCGGCGGATCCACGCCGGTCCGGACGCGCCCCGGGTCCTGGTCCTGACGACCTACGACACCGACGCGGACATCACCCGCGCCATCGCCGCGGGCGCCACCGGGTACCTGCTGAAAGCCGGGTCCGCCACCGAGTTGTACGCCGCGATCGACGCGGCCTCGGCCGGGCGCACCGCGGTGTCCCCGCCGGTCGCCGACCGGATGATGGCGCAGCTGCGCACCCCGCGGCCTTCCCTCACCGATCGCGAGCGGGACATCCTGCGCCAGCTCGCGCAGGGGCTGGGCAACCGCGAGATCGCCCGCGCGCTGTTCATCAGCGAAGCGACGGTCAAGACCCACCTGAGCCGGATCTACGGCAAGCTCGGCGTCGACACCCGGGCCGGCGCCGTCGCCGTGGCCAAGGAACAACGGCTGCTGGACTGAGCGCTCACGGCGCGTCCCCCCATCGGGCGCCGTAGGCCAGCCCCGGAGTCAGCCCCCGGAACCGCAGGTGGACCTCCCCCGCCGAATCGACCGCGAGGCGGCGACCGCCGCACGCCGGGTCCGCGACGTCTCGCTGGAACGCGCCGTCCAGGGCGCGGACCTCGCGGGGGTGCTCCAGTCCGAACCGGACGCGCAGGTCGAACGAGTCGCACACGTGCCGCGGCACGCACACCATCCACGGCTGCAGCGCCGCCGCCGACGGCAGCCGGAACAGGGCCGCGACCTCCCACGACTCGCCCCGGGACAACGGCTTCGGCAGCTCCAGCCCGTAACCCCAGCGGTCGCTCGCCTCCATCCCGCGGTCCACCAGCGTCCCGCCGTACAGCACCGTCACCGACAGGTCCTCACGACCGGCGGGCAGCGAGACGGCCAGGTCCAGCGAACGCAAGCCGCTCTGATCGGCGACGATCCGGCGTTGCTCCAGGATCTCCGGCCGCGGCTGGTCCAGGACCATCGCCACCCGGAGCTCGGCCGTGTGCCAGCGGCTCTTCTCCGACGGCGCCGGGCCGCGGCGCCCGCCGGTGGCCAGCTCCGCCAGGAGGTCGATCGCCTCGTCCACGCGACGGCGGACCGTCCGCGGGTCGCGGTCGACGCGGGTCGCGGCCCATTTCACCCGGTCCTGGTACAGCGGCTGGCGGGCCTCCGCGGAGATCGCGAAGGCCGCCAACGCCGCCAGGCGCAGGTCCTCCGGCAGGTGCTCGGCCAGTTCGGACAGCCGGGCGGCCACCTTGGTGCGGATCACCACGAGGCCGTCGTCGGCGGTCACGTCGCAGGCCGACCTCAGCACCGGGCCCACCCGCTCCTCGATCCGGCCCTGCAGGCCACGGCCCTTGCGCAGCACCTTCAGCTCGTGGACCAGCTCGGAACGCTCCACAGTGGTCTCCTTCAGTGCGTTTCCATGGCGTCTCCTTTTCTGGACAGAGTGGGACCGGCCGGTGGACGGGAAGTGGACAGAACGTGCATCACCGAGGCGATCAACGCCGTGCCCACGCGGACGCCGTCGCGGCCGAGGTACGTGCGGAAGGTGCCGATCCGGCCGAGCGCGTCCTCGTCCGCGTCGCCGACGCCGAACGCGACCACGCGCGGGCGCCGTTCCCAGGCCGGGTCGGTGAGCTCGGCGAACGCCGCGGGCCAGGTCACCGGATCCGTCGGCTGGCCGTCGGACAGGAAGAAGACGACCGGCCGGTGGACCTGGAGGCGGTGCTTCTCCAGCCCGCCGACGTCCCCGTCGATGACCTCTCGCAGGAACCTGAACGCCGGCCCGAAGTTGGTGCCGGCACACGCGCGCGGCGCGGGCAGCTCGGCGAGCTCGTCCATCGGGAGCAGCGACTGCACGACGTGCGGCGTCTCCCCGAAGCCGACGACGCTGCAGAGGATCCGGCCGGTGACCGACGCGTCGGCGTGCACCGCGCCGCGGAACTCCCGCAGGCCGCTGTTCAGCTCGTCGATGTGGTCGGCCATCGAGAGCGAAACATCGCAAGCGACGTAACACGGCAACACGTCGGACCCCATACCGGTTTCTCCTTCACACCCCTGATCGACCGGCGGAGTCTGGCAAGGGCGTGTGTATCGAACGTGGAGGAAATGCGGATTTTCGAAACCCTTTCGGCCGATTGCGCGATGTCATTTGCGGACAGCAAGCTGGCGCCGGGGAGGCCGCGTGGAGTTTCGGATGCTCGGCCCGCTGGAGGCGTGGCACGACGGCGTCCCGGTGCAGCTGGGTGACCAGCAGCAGCGGTTCGTCCTCGTCGTGCTGCTCCTGAACGCGAACAAGCCGGTGACGCCCGCCCGGCTCGCGGAGGTCGTCTGGGCCGGCCGGGAAGCCAAGCCCACCATGGTGCGCAGCTACATCAAGCGGCTGCGCGACGTCGTCCAGGACGCCGGCGACGTCGGCATCGAGACGACCCCGACCGGCTACCTGCTGCGGATCGGCGACGACCAGCTGGACACCATCCGGTTCGCCCGGCTGCGCGACCAGGCCACGGACGTCCGCGCCGAAGACCCGCGCCGCGCGATCACCCTGCTGCGCGCCGCCCTCGACCTGTGGCGGGGGAAGTTCCTCGAGGACATCGACATCGACCGGGTCGGCGGCGCCGACGTGATCTCGCCGGACGAGAGCTACCCCGACGCCGTCGGCGACCTGGCCGAGCTGGAGCTGGAGTCCGGCGACCACCGCTCGGCGCGCGACCGGCTGCGGCCGCTCGTCCAGGCCGACCCGGCCAGCCAGAAGCACGCCGAACTCCTGATCCGCGCCCTGCTCGCCGGCGGTGACCGGGCGGGCGCGCTGCGCGTGTTCACCAGCACCCGCGACGCGCTCGACGGCCTGCGCATGCAGCCCGGGCCCGTGCTGCGCAAGCTGGCCGCGCGCGCCGAACAGGGTGATCCGCCCAGCTCCCTGCCGACCCGGCCGGGCGGGTTCACCGGCCGCGCCGCGGAGCTCGCCGCGATCGAGTCCGCCGCCGCCACCGGGCAGCGCGCGGTCTGGGTCAGCGGTGCCCCGGGCGTCGGCAAGACCGGCCTGGCCGTCGAGTCCGCCCACCAGCTCCGCGACCGGTTCCCCGACGGGCAGCTGCTGGTCCGCCTGAACGGGTTCACCCCGGGCGTCGACGCGGTCGACGTCGGCGACGCCCTCACCGAGCTGCTGACCGAACTCGGCGTCCCCGCCGAACAGGTCCCGGCCACCGTCGGCCGGAAAGTCCGGCTGTACCAGGACACCCTGTGGGGCACGCGCACCCTGCTCGTCCTGGACAACGCCGCGACGCCGGAGCAGATCCGGCCGTTGCTGCCCGAGACGGACGGCTGCCTGGCCGTCATCACCAGCCGGCGGATGGGCGACGCGGACACCGGCGAGAACATCCGGCTTTCGCCGTTGCCGCCCGAAGAAGCGGCCGACCTGTTCCACCAGCTGACCGGCCGGGCGCGGGTGCGCGGCCGGACGAGCGAGGTCGCCGCCGTGGTCCGCCGGTGCGGGTTCCTGCCGATGCCCATCCGGGTCGCGGCCGCGCTGTTCCGGCGGCACGACCGGTGGCCCCTGACGCACCTGCTCGGGCTGCTCGAAGAGAACGGGCCGTGGGGCGCGGACAGCGAGAACGTCGACGGCACCGCCGCCGTCCGGGTGTCCTACCAGCAGCTCGGCGAGCCGCAACGCGCCCTGTTCCGGCTGCTCGGCAGCGTGCCGGGCCCGGTCGTCGGCGTCCCCGGCGGGGCGGCGCTCGCCGGCTGCGACGTCACCGAGGCCCGTCTGCTGCTCGACGACCTCCACGAGGTCAGCCTGCTGGAGGAGGCCGCGCCGGAGCGGTACCAGATGCTGGACCCGCTCAAGGAGTTCGCCGCCACCGAGCCGGCCGACCGCGAGGGCGCGCTGGTGCGGCTGCTCGACTTCTACCTCGTGACGCTGGCGGCCGCGGTCGGCGCCGCGTACCCGTTCGACAAGGCCCAGCTGCCGGCAACGGACCGGTCCTGCCCGGTGACGCCGGTTTTCGCCGACTCCGACGCGGGGCTGCGGTGGATCGTCGCCGAGCGCGACAACCTCGTGGCCGCGGTCCGGTACGCCGCCGACCGCGAGCTGCCCGAGCACACCTGGCGGCTGGCCGTGCTGCTGTGGCGCTACTTCAACACGACGAACCAGTTCGAAGACTGGATCGGCACCCTCGACCTCGCCTGGAAAGTCGTCTCCGCGGACCCGGGCAACGACCTGGGCCAGGCGCACGTGCTGCTCCGGCTGGCGACCGCGAACGACCGGCGCGGGCAGCTTTCGGAGGCGCTGGAGCTGGCCGCGCAGGCGCTGCCGAAGTGGCGCCGCCTCGGCGACGAGCGGGGCGAGGCGGCGACGTTGTGCGCGCTCGCCATTCCCACCATGGAGCTGGGCCGGCACGACCAGGCCATCGCCCACCTCGAGGCCGCGCTGGCCAAGTCCGAGAGGAGCGAAGACCCGCGGGGCCAGGCCCACGCGTTGAGCATGCTCGGCTACCTCAACGAACTGCACGGCAACTTCGACGTCGCCCTGGAGCAGCACTCGGCGGCTGCCCGGATGCTGCGCGAAGTCGGCCACATCCAGGGCGTGGCACACACGCTGAACAATCTCGGGTCCGTGCAGGAAAAGCTCGGCCTCCTAACGGATGCGCTGGCCAGCTACACCGACGCGCACGGCTACGCCGCCCGGATCGGGGACCACGTCGTCGAGGCGTACGCGCTGAACAACATCGGCAACGTGCACCGTCAGCAAGGCCGGTTCCCCCAGGCCGTGCGCTATCACGAGAAGGCGCGCGAGGTGGCGGCGAACGTGCCCGACGCCGACCTGCAGACCCAGCTCTACCTCGACCGCGGCACGACGGCCCTCGCCCAGGGCGCGCACCGGGACGCGCTCACCGCCGCCAAGTCGGCCCTGGACCTGGCCGCCGGCCACGGGAACCGCGCTTACGAGGCCCGCGCGCGGCACGACATCGCGAGGACGCTGCACGCGATGGGCGACCACGAAAACGCCGTCGCGTACTGGGCCGCCGCCGAAAGCGCGTTCGCCGAGCTCGATCTGCCGGAAGCCGGTGCGGTGCGCGAGGAACGCGCCGCTCTGGAGTGCGCCTGCCTCCTGCGGTGACGTCCCGCGTTCGCCGGACCGGCCGCGATTTTCGGTCACGGCCGGTCCGGCGCGGGTCACCCGTGCCAGGGGTTGCCGTTGGTGCCCGCGGGCGGCGGGGTGGTGCTGGTGGCCGGCGGGGGCGGGGTCCCGCCGTCGTCGCCGTCCGCGTACGCCGAGGTGGAACCGATCAGCGGCGCCGCCGCGATGATGCAGAACGCGAGCAACGGGCCACCGATTTTGGCCAGCTTCTTGGGCAAGGACATGACAAATCCTCCTTGGGAAAGGGTTTTTGATCCGGGTTTCGCGGAATTTCCGCGCCCTGCGATCAGGATTCGTCACGCACCCAATTCACGACAAGGAGTTAACTGTTGACTACCGAAACAGGAAACAGGAAACAGGCGCTGTCGTCAGGCCCGGAAACGGGCGACGATGGCCGCTCCGGCCAGCAATAAGACGCTCGCCACGGCGAGCGTGACCGCGGTCGTCGTCACGTTCAGCAGGGAGCCGAGAATCGCCACTCCCAGGACCGCGCCCGTTTGCCGGGACGCGTTCAACGCGCCGCCGGCGATGCCCGCCAGGTCCCGCGGGACCGAGCCGATCGTCGCCGTCAGCAGGGACGGGATGGCCAGCGAGACGCCGAAGCCCAGCAGGGCCAATGCGACCACCGAGAGTGCCGCGGAGGTGGCGAATGCCTGGAGCAGCGTCCCTGAAGACATCAGGAGGAAGCCCGCCGTCGCCGGGACCCGGGGGCCGATCCGGGCGACCAGGCGGCCGGTGAAGATGGGGTTGAACGCCGTCGGGACGGTCAGCGGCAGGAAGGCCAAGCCGGTCAGTGCCGGCGGGTAATGGCGGACCTCCTGGAAGTACAGCGACAAAACGAAAAGGACGCCGGAGAGTCCGAAATTCACTATCGCGCCCGCCGCCAGGCCCCAGGGGAATATCCGGTCCCGGAAGAGCCGCGCCGGAAGCATTGCGTCCGGACGGTGTTGGGAAATCACGAATGTCGCCGCCGCCAAGACCGTGATTCCGAGGGCGACGAGAACCGACGGTGAGGCCCAGCCGGAAGCGCTTTCGATCAAGGCGTACGTCAGCGCCGACAACGCGACGACCGTCGTCGTCTGGCCGAGCCGGTCGGTGCGGCCCGGTTTGGGCGGGGTGGTCGGCGCGCGGCGGGACAGGATCAGGGCCAGCAACGCCACCGGGACGTTCACCACGAAGATCGCCCGCCAGCCGAACGCCTCGGTCAGCACGCCGCCCAGCAGCGGGCCCGCCACCAGACCGGTTCCGCTCAGCGCCGCCCAGACGCCCATGGCTTTCGCGCGGGCCGCCGGAACCGGGTACGTCGCCGCGATGAGCGACAGGGAACTGGGAACCAGCAGGGCGCCGGCGACGCCCGAGAGGGCCCGGAGCGCGATCAGGACCGGGACCGACGGCGACAGCGCGGAGAGCAGCGAGAGCGCGGCGAATGCGAGCAGGCCGGTGCAGAAGATCCGCCGGGCGCCATGGCGGTCGGACCAGGCTCCCGCGGTCAGGAGGAACGCCGCGAACGTCAGCGTGTAGCCGTTCGAGATCCACTGCTGGCCGGACAAGGACGGGGAGAGGGCCGGAAGCGCGACCGTGACGATCGTGGTGTCCAGCATGACCAGGAAGTAGCCCAGCGAGAGGCCGGTGAGGAGTCTTGGCACGTCTCCGAGCCTGGACGCTCAGTGACATCGGCGGAAGCAGGGAGTTACGATGGCGGGTATCGGGAACTCCGATGGGGGACACCATGGAACTGCGCCACCTGCGCACCTTTCGCGTGGTCGCGCGGACGCTCAACTTCACCCGGGCCGCCGGTGAGCTGCACTACGCGCAGTCCAGCGTCACCGAGCAAGTGCAGGCCCTCGAGGCCGAACTGGGGACGCCGTTGTTCGAGCGAGGGCGACGCCTGGCGCTCACCGCTGCCGGGGAACGGCTCGTGGGGTACGCCGATCGGGTCCTCGCGCTGGTCGAGGAAGCCAAGGCCGCCGTGGACGACGAGCGTGGGGAACCGGACGGCGAGCTGACCATCGGCGCCCTGGAAACCCTGTGCGCGCAGTGGGTTCCGGAGATCTTCAAGGAGTACCGGACGCGGTGGCCGCGGGTGCGCGTCTCGCTCGTGGAAGCCGGCCGGGGCGAGCTGTACGCGGGCGTCCGGGAGTCCGAAATGGACGTTTGCTTCACCTTCGGTGACGCGCCGGCGGATCCTGCGCTCGCCAGTGAAGAGCTGGGCCGGGAACAGCTCGTCGTGATCGTGCCGGAGGGGCATCCCCTGGCGGGCCAGACGGAGATCCGGCCCGGCGATCTCCAGGGCGTCGGATTCCTCGCCACGCAAAAGGGCTGCGGCTTCCGGGAGATGCTGGACCGGATCGACGGGCCCGTCATCGAAGCCGAAGTCGGCAGCCTGGCCGCGCTTTGCCGGTGCGTCGCGCAGGGGCTGGGGTGCGGGATCGTGCCCGCGATCGTCGAGCACGCCGGTGCGACCGCCATTCCACTCGCCGGTGAGGACACCGCCGTCACCATGACCTGGCGGCGGCGGGACGAGCGCAAGCCGGGCATCGCCGCGCTGCTCACCACCGCGCGGAACCGATCGCCGCGGGAAGCGGCCGGTTGAGGGCTTCTCAAACGCCCATCGAGGTGGAAAGGTGCTCACCGGACCGAGAGCGTGACCGAAGGTCCGCTTCTGACAACGTTGTCATCTCCTGAGAGGTGCGCCCATGTGGTCGCAGAGCAGACGGTTGGCCGCCGCGGTGGCCGCGGGGGTGGTGGTCGTCGGCTTGGCGCCCGCCGTGGCGCAGGCCACGCCGGCACCGGCCGCCGATCCGGTGAGCCTGGTCAACCCCTTCGTCGGCACGCAGAACTTCGGCAACACCTTCCCCGGCGCGAGCGCGCCGTTCGGAATGGTGCAGGTCAGCCCCGATACCGGCGGGCAAGGTGGTTACGACTACCTGCAGAACGCGATCTACGGCTTCAGCCAGACGCACCTCTCCGGCGTCGGCTGCGGCGTGATGGGCGAGCTGCCGATCATGCCGACCACGGGCGCCGTCGACAACGTTGACAAGGACGCTTACAAGTCCACCTACAGCCATGACGACGAGCACGCCGAGCCCGGTTACTACCGCGTCGGCCTCAAGAAGTACGGCGTGAACGCCGAGCTGACGGCCACCGCGCGCACGGGCTGGCAGCGCTACACCTTCCCGTCGACCGGCCAGGCGAACGTCCTGTTCAACACCGGCCAGGCCAACCAGTCCGTGAAGGACTCCGAGATCCACGTCGTCGGCGACCGGACGCTCGAAGGGCGGGTCAAAGCCGGCGGGTTCTGCGCCGGGCACGACGAGCACACCGTCTACTTCACCGCCACCTTCGATCGGCCGTTCAGCTCCTACGGCACCTGGCGCGGCTCGACGCGCACCGACGGCAGCCGCGACGCCGCGGGCACCGGCGGCAACGGCGCCTGGGCGAGCTTCGACGCCACCACCGACCACGACGTCGTGCTCAAGGTCGGCCTGTCCTACACCGGGCTCGACGGCGCGCGGAAGAACCTGGCGGCGGAGACTAAGGACTTCGACTTCGACGCCACGAAGACCGCGCTGCACCAGCAGTGGGCCGACCGGCTCGGCGCGATCAAGATCGGCGGCGGCACCACCGAGCGGCAGACGGCGTTCTACACCGCGCTCTACCACTCGCAGCTGCACCCGAACCTCGCCGGCGACACCGACGGCACGTACACCGGCTTCGACGCCAAGGTGCACACCGCGAGCGGCTACACGCCGTACCAGAACTTCTCGCTCTGGGACACCTACCGCCCGCAGAACCAGTTGCTCGAAATGCTCGAACCACAGGTCGCGCGGGACGTCGCGCTGTCGGTCGTCGCCATCGGCCGCGACGGCGGCTGGCTGCCGCGGTGGGCGCTGGCCGAGAGCGAAACCAACATCATGACCGGTGACCCGGTGACGCCGTTCCTCGTCGAGGCGTGGTCGAAGGGCCTGCTCGCCGGGCACGAAGAAGAGGCGTACGCGCTGCTCAAGAAGAACGCGACGAGCACGCCGCCCGCCGAGTCGCCCTACAACGGGCGCTCCGGCGTCAACTACTACAACGACCGCGGGTACATCCCGAGCGGCCTGACCCTGGGTACGGACTGCGCAGCCAAGGGCGGCGACAACGACTGCGAGCACCCGGCGTCGGCGACCATGGAGTACTCCGCGGCCGACGCGGCGCTGGCGTTGATGGCTCGTGGACTGAACCACCAGGCAGACGCGCGGATGTTCGCCGACCGCGGCCAGTGGTACAAGAACCTCTGGGACTCCTCTACGCAAGCGTTCCGGCCGCGCACCACCGAGGGCACGTTCCTCACGCCGTACAACCCGGTCGACGCCGACCACCAGTTCCACGAAGGCGGCGCCTACCAGTACCAGTGGCTCGTGCCGCAGGACCCGGCCGGGCTCGTCTCGCTGATGGGCGGCAAGCCCGCGACGCAGAAGCGGCTCGACTCCTTCTTCGCCTACGACAAGCTGCTCACCGACCCGGCCGGCACCGCGCGCAACGACTGGATCGCCAGCCCGTACGACTACTACGGCAAGGCGACGTACAACCCGAACAACGAGCCCGACCTGCTCGCGCCGTACATGTACAACTGGGTCGGCGCGCCGGCGAAGACCGCGACGGTCGTCCGCGCGGCGATGACGCTGTTCACCACCGGCCCGGACGGCATGACCGGCAACGACGACCTCGGCACGATGTCGGCGTGGTACGTCTTCTCGTCGCTCGGGCTGTACCCGACGATGAGCGGCGCGAACTTCCTCGCCGTGTCGAGCCCGCAGTTCGAGTCGGCGACCGTCCGGATCGGACAGTACGGCCGGTCGCAGGGCGGCACGCTCACGGTGAACGCGCCGGGGGCGAGCGACACCAACCGGTACGTGCAGAGCGTGTCGCTCAACGGCCGCGACGTCCGGCAGACGTCGCTGGACTGGTCCGCGCTGGCGCACGGCGGGACGCTGAACCACAAGCTCGGGTCGAAGCCGTCTTCGTGGGGGACTTCGGCCGGCGCCCAGCCGCCGTCGGTGAACAACGCCGTCGGTGACCTGCGGCGGCACGTCGACGCGTCGCTGCGGCAGTCGTCCGTGGTGATCCCGTCGGGCGCGGCGCAGCAGGTGCACCTCGACCTGGACGTCCTCGCGCAGAACCCGCTGCTGCAGCCGGTGACGATTTCCGCGACCGCGCCCGCCGGGTGGAAGGCGAAGGTCCAGCCGGTCGACGTGATCTGGTCCGGACGGCTGCCGGTGCAGAAGACGGTGCCGATCACGGTGACGGTGCCCGCGAATGCCGCGGCCGGGACGTATCCGGTGCAGGTCAAGGTGGCCGGGCTGGGCGCGAACACGGTGACCCGGTCGGTGTCGATCGAAGTCCGGACGCCTTCGGCGTGCGTCTCGCCGGGCGCGCAGTGCGCGGTCGACCTCGGCCGCGACTACAACCACGACGGGACGGCGACGGTCGCGGCGTCGACGGAGGGCAACTTCGACGGCGGCGGCTGGAGCTACGACGCGTCGCTGCTGCCGGCGGCCGGACCGGTGACCTGGGACGGCGTCACGTACGCGGCGCCGGACGCGTCGGGGACGGCGGCGAACTTCGTCGAGGCGCGGGGTCAGTCGCTGCTGCTCCCGGCGGGTGCGCACGGTTCGCTGCGGCTGGTCGGGTCGTCGCACAACGGCCCGGTGACCACGACGCTGACCGCGCACTACACGGACGGCACGAGCGCCGACCTCGCCGCGACGTTCGGCGACTGGGCGGGATCGGGCAGCCCGGTGGTGCTCGAGATGCCGCACCGCATCAAGGCGGGCAGCGGCGTCGACGGCCCGCCGGTGCGCCTGTTCGGCGTCTCGGCGGCCCTGGACGGCGGGAAGACCCTGCAGTCGGTGAGCCTGCCGAACGACCCGCGGGTGGAGATCTACGCGCTCACCTTGGCATGAGCACTCGGTGAAAGCCGTGAAGGCCTCCTTACCGGCTCTTATGGCCGATAAGGAGGCCTTCACGGCTTTCCGGCCGCGTCGGGGGCGAACTTCGCGGGGAGGTCAGGACGGCCGGGCCTCCGGCTGCGGCGCCCGGTCGTGCTTCCGGAACTCCACCCACCGGCGGCTCACCTCGGCCCACAGATCCTGCTGTTCGGCGTAGAAGCCATCGAGCCGGTCCCGCCGGAGGTCCGCCGCCGGTGTGGTGACCAGGTAGTAGTCCATGTCGTCGCGCAGGCGGTTCATCCGGTACTGCGTCTCCTCCATGAGCAACCAGCGCGAACGCCAGGTGAAGAAGGTCTCCAGCCCGGCCAGCAGCGTGACCGCCGCGACCAGCGGCAGGGCGATCGACGCCCGCGCCGGGATCTCCGGGATACCGAGCACGATCGTGGACAGGCCGGTGAGCGCCAGCGTGGCGACCCGCACCTGCGAGGCGGGCCTCTTGAACCGCTTCTTGCGCGAATCGATCCACTCGATGTCCGCGGACACGAGATCGCGGAAACCGAGCAAGGCATCGCGTAGCGGCAGGTCGGGCTGCCGCCCGACCAGCTCCAGATAGCCTCGCTCGGACGCGAGTTCGGTCGGCGACGAGGTCCGGCGTCTGAGCCACATCGCGCCAGGTTCTCGAACCTCGCGCACCCGCGGCAAGGGTCAAGCCACGATGCGCGGCTCCGATGCCAGCCGCGACAGGACCTGCGTCAATCGCCGCGCCGCTACGTCCCACTCCTCCAGCGCACTTCCGCGGCCCAACGCCGCCGTGCGCAGGGAGCGGCGCAGTTCCGGGTCCGCGTACCAGCGGTGCAGCGCGTCCGCCAGGGCGAACGGGTCGTTCGGGGGCACCAGCAGGCCTGGCATCTCGCCGTCCGCGTCGACGCCCAGGGCGTCGTAGACCCCGCCGACCTCCGTGGCCAGGACCGGGATGCCGCGGGCCAGGGCCTGCGCGACGAACATGCCCGACGCGCCGCCGCGGGACGGGATGACCAGCAGGTCCGCCGCGTTGTAGGCGGCGCCCAGGTCGACCGCGTCGCCGGACAGGGTGATGCGGCCGCCCAGGCCGAGGCGCTCGATCGACCAGCCCAGCTCGTCGACGTAACCCGGGGACACCGCCAGCGAGCCGACGCAGACGCACGACAGCGCGAGGTGGTCGACCTCGCCGAGGGCTTCCACCAGCACGTCCTGGCCGTTGCGGCGGGTGACGTCGCCGACGCACAGCAGCCGGGACACGCCGTCCGCGCCCGCGGCCAGCGGGGCCGAGTCCGTGCCGGGCTTCGCCACGTAGACGCGGCTCGGGTCGAGGTCGTGGCGGTCGATCAGCAGCCGGGCCAGCCACGGGCTGGTCGCGACGACCATGCCGGCCATCCGCAGCGTCTCGCGCTCGCAGGCGTCCAGCTCCGCGCGGTGCGCCGGGTCGAGGCCGGGCTCGTCGGCGAGGGCCTGGTGGACCAGGACGGCCAGCCGCAGCCGCCGCGCGTGCGGGACGACGATCTCGGGGACGCCGGCCGCGATCATGCTGTCGAGCAGCACGACCGTCCGGTCGGGCAGCGCGGTCAGGGACCGCGCGAGCCGTCTGCGCGCCGTCGCGTCCGGCACCGGCCAGTCGCCGGCGATCGGCAGCTCCAGCACCGGCTGCCCGACGGCGGGCAGGTTCTGGCACATCCGCTTGTCGTACGAATCGCTGCCCGGCGGCGCCGCGGGCAGGATGAAGACCATCGGGTCGGCGGGCCTCATCGCGGACGCCGGGGCAGGGCGGTGGAATCGGACACGGCTACCTCCAGGCGCGGTCGACGACGATGACGGCTCATCTGTCACACGCGGGAGGTCGGCGAACGGTTCAGCTCTGGGCGTCGATCATCCAGACGCCGTTCACCTGGACCAAGGTGAACGTGTTCGTGTCGTTCTTGCTGCCGCCGCCCTTCAGCGCGTAGACGAGGTGGGCGGTGACGCGGCCCGGCCCGCTCTCCGAGACGCTCGTGACGTTGACCCCGCTGTACTGGCCCCAGAACCCCTCGTACGTCTGGAGGGTCTGGTGCTTGGACGCCTTGAAGCGATCCGTCAGCAGGCCCCAGGCCTGCGTGAGGTTACCCGGGAGCAGCGCGTAGTAGGCGGAGAGCGCCTGGGCCGCGGTCTTCGTCGACGACACCGGCGAGATGGTCGGTGACGTGGGCGGAGCCGAGGTCGACGGCGCCGACGTGGGCGCGGGTGTCGGGGACGGCGTGACCGAAGGCGTGACCGAAGCCGCGGTGGACGGCGCGAGCGACGCCGGCGGCGCGGCGTTGTCCTGCGGTGGCTTCTGGCGCACGACCAGCAGGATCGCGACGACGACCGCGACGCACAGCAGCGCCGCGCCCGCGCCGACGGCGATCATGCCCTTGCGCGCGCCGGGTGACACCGCGGCGACCTCGCCCGGCGGCGGGGGCGGGATGACGGCCGAGGCCGGCATGGCGGGTACCGCGGCCGGGGTTTCCGGGACGGTCGCCGCGAGCACGGCCTCCCCCGGCTCCTCGTCCGTCAGCAGCGCGCGCAGCTCCCGCTCGACCTCGTCCATCGACGGCCGATCGTCGGGTTCGGGGGCGAGCATCCGCAGCAGCAGGGGAGTCAGCCGCTCGGCCTTGACCGGCGGCTCGATCTCCCCGCTGGACGCCTTGTAGAGCAAGGCGATCGGGTTGTCCGCGGTGCCGTACGGCGTCGAGCCCTCGACGGCGGCGTACAGCGTGGCACCGAGGGAGAAGACGTCGGCGGCGAAGCTCGCGTCCTCGCCGCGGGCGATCTCGGGCGCGAGGTACGCGGGCGTTCCGGCGATCTCGCCGGTCGCGGTGAGCTTGACGTCACCGATCGCGCGGGAGATGCCGAAGTCGGTGATCTTCGCCGTGCCGTCGTCGGAGACCAGGATGTTGGCCGGCTTGACGTCGCGGTGCACGATCCCGACGCGGTGCGCGCCCGCCAGCGCGGAGCTGATCTGGGCGCCGACGCGGATGGCGTCGTCGACCGGAACCGGTTCCTCCTGGATCAGGACGGCGAAACTCTTCGACGGCAGGTACTCCATCACCAGCCACGGCCGGTCCTCTTCCTCGAGGACGGCGAACACCGTGATCGCGTGGGAATGCTGCAACCGGGCCGCGATCCGCGCCTCGCGCATCGCGCGGTTCTTGGCTTCTTCGGTGCGGTCCTCGTCGTGGTCGTGCGGCAGCAGGAGTTCCTTGATCGCCACCGTGCGGTCGAGCCGCTCGTCCTGCGCGCGCCACACCGTGCCCATCGCGCCGCCGCCGATCGGCTCGATCAGCCGGTACCGATCGCGGATCCGGCGACTTTCCACGAGCATCCACCATTCTCCGAAGCGGCCGACGGGATCCGGCCAGCATGCCAGGCTCATCCGCCGACCGGTACCAACGTAACCGAAAACCTTGCGCGGACAGTGCAATCACGTACGTGGCGCTGCCCACCGTGTACCCGGAAATCTTAACGAACAACCCCATGGGCACGATCAAGCGCGTCCACGATCTCCTTGCGCAGCCCGGCACCGACAGCGATCGTGGCCGCGGAATCGACCGAATGCTCGCTCCCGTCGCGGTCGACGACGGCGCCGCCGGCCTCGCGCACCAGCAGCACACCGGCCATCGTGTCCCACGGGTTGTTGGCCAGAATCAGTGCTGCGTCGAGCTTTCCGTCCGCCACCCACGCCAGGTCGATCGCCGCGCTGCCGTACATCCTGATCTTCTGCGCCCGCGCGCCCAGGTCCGAAAGGAGCAACAGCCGGGCGCGGTTCTTCTCGTCCGCGAGTTCACCGATCGCGAAGTCACCCACGGCGATCATGGCGTCCGACATCTCCGTCGCCGTGGACGCGCCGACCCGCTCTCCGTTCGCGAAGGCGCCTTCGCCTTCCGCGGCCGTGTAGGTGACGCCCAGGTACGGCAGTGTGATCGCCGCGACCGCGCTCTGCGCGCCGTCCACCAGCGCCAGGGAAATCCCGCACAGTGGAATTCCGCGCGCGAAGTTCGCGGTCCCGTCGATCGGGTCGAGCGCCCACCAGCGATCACCGTCGTCACCGCTGCGCCCGCGCTCCTCGCCGAGGACGCCGATCTCCGGCGTCTCGGCGGCGAGGAACTCGCGCAGCGCGTCCTCGACCGCCGTGTCGACGTCGGTCACCAGGTCACGATCACCTTTCGCGGAAACGGAAAAACTCGGGCGCGACCGGATGATCGCGGTCGCTCGCGCCACGGCCTCGCGCGCGACGTCCAGGAGTGCGGCATGCTCGCTCATGCCACCAACATAGAGAAGGGCCTCGCGATGACCGACCTGTTCCCGCTCACGACCACCGCCGACGAGCAGCGGCGGCGGGCGGCGGTCGCGGTGCTGCCGGTCGGCAGCTTCGAGCAGCACGGCGCGCACCTGCCGCTGGTGACAGACACGGTGATCGCGGCGACGCTGGCCCAGGCCGTCGCCGGCGCGTACCCGGTGCTGCACCTGCCCCCGCTTCCGATCTCCTGCTCGCACGAGCACGCCGCCTGGCCCGGCACGGTCAGCGTCTCCGCGCGGACGTTGCACGCTGTCGTCACCGACGTCGCGGATTCGCTCCGCGCGTCCGGCGTGGACCGGCTCGTGCTGGTCAACGGGCACGGCGGCAACTACGTACTGTCCAATGTGGTCCAAGAGAGCGCCGGCGGGATGGCGCTGTTCCCCGGCGTCGCGGACTGGCAGGCCGCGCACACCGCGGCCGGCCTGCGGACGTCACTGGACGACGACATGCACGCGGGCGAGCTGGAGACGTCGATCCTGCTGCACGCCCACCCGCACCTGGTCCGGCCCGGCTACGAGACGGCCGACCACGTCACCGACCGCGAACACCTGCTGACGCTGGGCCTGCGGGCGTACACGGAGTCGGGCGTCGTCGGCCGTCCGTCGCTGGCGACCGCGGCGAAGGGACACGTCGTGCTGGACACGCTGGTCCAGCGCTTCGCCGCCGTCCTGGAGGTGCTAGGCGCCTGACAGGTGCGGGAGCAGGTGGTCCATCCGCTCGGCCTTCGTCCGGAGATAGCGGAGGCTCTCCGGATTCGGCGGAACCAGCAGCGGAACCAGCTCACTGATCCGGATTCCGTAGCGGGTGAGCTGGTTGGCCTTTTCCGGGTTGTTCGACAGCAACCGCACCGAGCGGACCCCCAGGTCGGCCAGGATGCCGGCCGCCGAGTGGTAGTCGCGGGCGTCGATCGGCAGGCCGAGGGCCACGTTCGCGTCGACCGTGTCGAGGCCTTCGTCCTGCAGGCGCATCGCCTTGAGCTTGGCCAGCAGGCCGATGCCGCGTCCCTCGTGCCCCTGGACGTAGATCAGCACGCCGGCGCCCTCTTCGACGATCCGGTCCAGGGCCGCCGCGAGCTGGTCGCCGCATTCGCAGTGCGTCGAGGCGAAGACGTCGCCGGTCAGGCACTCGCTGTGGACGCGGGTGAGCGTCCCGAGCTCGGTGATGTCCCCGTGGACCAGGGCGACCTGCTCGGTGCCGGTCCGGTCGAGGTAGCCGACCGCGCGGAAGGTCCCGTGCCGCGTCGGGAGCCGGGTGTCGACCACCCGCTCGACCACGGCCCGGTGCGGCAGGTTTTCGACGGCTTCGCTTGCGGTCATGACTTCAATCCCATCTCCGATTCGACCGGAACGTCGGCCGCCGTGCGCGGGGCGGGAACGACTGTTCCGGCGTGCGGAGCACGGGCCAGGCGGAACCCGGCGACGCTCCGGACGAGCAGGACACCGGCGCCGGGCAGGCTCGCGACCAGCGTGAGCACGCCGTAGACGACGGCGACGGTGACACCTTGGGCGGCCCCGAGACCGGCCGCGCCGAAGAGCAGGGCGCAGACGCCCTCTCGCGGCCCGAAGCCGCCGACGTTGAGCGGGAGACCCATCGCGAGCAGCGCGAGGATCATCAGGGGCAGCAGCTGCCCGACCGGCGCGGCCACCCCGGCCACGCGGGCGGCGACGACGAACAACGCCAGGTGCCCGGCCAGCGTCGCGACCGACAGGAGGCCCACGGCGGGCCACGTCTCGCGGGTCAGCAGGCCGAGGCGGACGTCGGCGAGGGTGGCGGCGAAGCCGCGGCGCACCTTCGACGGGCTGTGGATCCAGCGGCCGCCGGCCACCCGGCCGACCACCACCGCGGCGACCGCGAGCAGCACCACGACGACCCCGCAGAGCGTCACGACCTGGCGGAACGCGCCCGGCACGACCCCCGGCCAGGCCAGCACGACGGTGACGGCGGAGCCGATCAGCACGACCTGCCCGGCCGTGCGTTCGAGGACGACGGCGCGCACGCCGCGCGGCACGTCACCGGACTCGCGGCCGTGCTGCACCGCGCGGTGGACGTCGCCGAGGACGCCCGCGGGCAGCACGCCGTTGAGGAACAGCGCGCGGTAGTAGTCGCCGACCGCGGTGCGCAGGGAAAGCCGCAGGCCGAGCCGGGTGGCGACGATCTGCCAGCGGCCCGCGCTGAACAGCGTCGTCGCGAAGCCGATGCCGAGCGCGGCCAACACGCCGACGGTGTCGATCCGGCCGAGGCCGTCGAGGAAGGCGTCGCTGCCGAGCTGCCAGACGAGCACCGCGAGGATGCCGACGGCGCCGAGGATGCGCAGCCAGGCGAGCGCGCGCTTCACGCCGCCACCTCCAGGCTCGGCGGCAGGACCAGCAGGTCGCCGTGGTGGATCACCGCGTGCAGCTCGTGGGACTGTGCCATCTCGAGCCGGCGCTGCAGGTAGACGTCGGCGGCCGGGAGCAGGTCCGGGACCTGCTCGACGGCGGCGCCCACCCAGCCGCGCAGCCACTGGCGCTGCAGTTCGGCCTGGTCGGGTCCGAGGCGCCAAGCGCTTTCCGCGCGGAGCACGGTCGCGCCGAGCCGGCCGAACGCGGTCGCGGCGACGTCCAGGGCGGCCGGGCCGAGCAGGCGGCGGCCTCCGGTGATCCGGCGCTGGTGGGCGTTGAACGCGGCGGCGATCTCGTCGTCGAGCGGGTCGGCGGGCGACAGCTCGACGCGGCCGTCCACCGAGAGCATCAGCAGCGCCGCGCAGCCGGCCCCGACGATGGCGCCGGCCAGCGCGGTGACCTCGTCCTTGGTCAGCAGGTCGAGCAGCGCGGACGCGGTGACCAGCGACGTCCCGTCGAGGTCCGGCGCGCGCAGCGCCGTGACGTCGCGCTGTTCGGTGACGACGTCGACGGGGCTGCCGTCGAGCGCGGTCCGCGGCAGGCCCGCCCGGGCGTGGGCCAGCAGGGCGGTGTCGTGGTCGTGCAGGATCCAGTGCTGGGTGCCGGGCAGCCGCGCGGCCAGCCAGCGGCCGAGCGAGCCGGTGCCGCAGCCGAGGTCGCGGATGACGACCTCTTCGTCGTCCGGCAGGAACTCCCGGAGCGGTTCGAGCAGCTGGGGCGCGCGGGCCGCCGCGTCGGCGGGTTCCCGCAGGCTCAGCCACTCGGGCGAGTAGGCACTCGTGTCGCATGATTCACTCGCAAGCTCGCTCATGCCGCCGCCTCCTGCCGCTGCAGCACCTCGGCGATCCGGCGCGCGGTGTCGTCCCAGCTGGTCAGCGTCTCGCGCCGCAGCGCCGCCGAGGTGCGCAAGCGCTTGCGGAGCTCGGCGTCGGTCAGCCAGCGCCGCAACGCGGCTCCGAGCGCGTCGACGTCGTCACCCGGCACGAGCATCCCGGGCACCGAGCCGTCCGGCGCGACACCGACGGTGTCCGGCAGCGCGTCGACGTCGGTGGTCAGCACCGGCACGCCGTGAGCGAGGGCTTCGGTGACGACCATGCCGAACGTCTCGGCGCGCGAAGGCAGGACCAGCAGGTCGGCGGTGTGGTAGGTCGCGGCGAGCGCTTGACCGGACCGCGGACCGGTGAGGGTGAAGCGGGCGCCGAGGCGGTGCTCGCGCAGGCGCTCGACGTACTTGGTCTCGCGGCGGATCCCGCCGACACATTCGCAGGTCCAGCGCAGGTCGGCGACGGTCTCGAGAGCCTGGGCGAGCACACCCTGGCCCTTGCGCGGGGTCACGTTGGCCACGCAGACCAGCCGCGACATCCCGTCGGTGCCGATCGACAGCGGCGCCGGGTCGACCCCGGGCGTCACGGCGTGGACGCGGTGCGGCGCCAGGCCGTGGTGGCGGATCAGCCGCCGCGCGGCCCACTCGCTGGTCGCGATCACCGAGCTCGCGGCGTGCAGCGTCTCGCGCTCCAGCGCGTCCAGCTCGGCGGCGAGCGCGGGCGGCAGGCCGGTCTCGTCGGCCAGCGGCAGGTGCACCAGGACCGACAGCGACAACCGGCGCGCCTGCGGGACGATCACCTCGGGCACCCCGCACGCGACCAGGCCGTCGAGCAGCACGGCGGACCCGGCGGGCAACGCGGAGAGCAGGTGGCCGAGGACCGCGCGGGCCTCGGTGTCCGGGCGCGGCCAGGACCCGCTGACGGCGATCTCGTGCACCTCGAGGCCGGCCGCGGCGAGGCCGTCGCACAGCCGGCGGTCGTAGACGTTGCCGCCGCTCGGGACGGTCACGTCGTCGACGTCGCCGGGCAGGATCACGTAGAGGCCGCTCACAGCGCACGCTCGTAACTCGCCCAGGCGACGTGCGATTCCTTCAGCGAGACGGTGATGCCTTCGAGCCCGCGCGCGCCTTCGCCGAGGCGTCCGGCGTGGACCGCGTCGGCGAGGCGATCGGCGATGACCTTCGCGAGGTACTCGGTGGAGGTGTTGATGCCCTTGAACACCGGCTCGTCGTCGAGGTTGCGGTAGTTCAGGTCGCTCAGCACCGCCCCGAGCTCTTCCGTGGCCTTGCCGATGTCGACGACGATGTTGTCCTCGTCGAGGTCGGTGCGGCGGAAGGTGGCATCCACCACGAAGGTCGCGCCGTGCAGGCGTTGCGCGGGTCCGAAGACTTCCCCGCGGAAGCTGTGGGCGACCATCACGTGGTCACGGACGGTGATGCTGAACACCAAGACCTCCGATGCGTTCGGGGTGGACGTGGTTACTGCGGCTGATACATGACACGGAGGCAGCGGGCGGAAAGTTCATTCGTGGCCAACCGGGGTAACACCGACGGCAGGTCGTCAAACGCGCATTCGCCGTTGACCAGCGCCTCGAACGCCGGATCGGCCAGGAGATCGAGAGCGACGCCGAGCCGCTGCGCGTAGTCGCGATCCGGGCGCGCGACCGTGCCGACCTGGCTGCTGCGGATCGTCAGCCGCCGCGAGTGGAAGTTCTCGCCGAGCGGCACGCTGACCTTCCGGTCGCCGTACCAGGACAGCTCGACGACCTCGCCCTCCGGCGCGAGCAGCTCCAGCGCCTTCGCGAGACCGGCCTCGGACGCGCTCGCGTGCACGACGAGGTCGCAGTCACCCAGCGCTTCATCCGGCGTCGAGAAGTCGACACCGAGTGCGTCGGCGATCTCTTTCTGCCGCGGGTCGACGTCGATGAGCTGCACGCGCGTCGCGGGGAAGCCGGACAGGAGCTTCGCGACGCTGGAGCCGACCATCCCGGCGCCGATCACGGCGATCCGGTCGCCGAGCCGCGGCCGCGCGTCCCACACGGCGTTCACCGCGGTCTCGACGGTGCCGGCGAGGATCGCGCGGCCAGGCGGGACGGCGTCGGGCACGAGGGTCACGGCGCTCGCCGGGACGACGTACGCGGTCTGGTGCGGGTAGAGGCAGAAGACGGTCCTGCCCCGGAGCTCACTCGGGCCTTGGTCGACGACACCGACGTTGAGGTAGCCGTACTTGACCGGGCCGGGGAAGTCGCCCTCCTGGAACGGCGCGCGCATGACGTCGTACTGGCTCGCCGGGACGCCACCGCGGAACACGAGGGTTTCGGTGCCGCGCGAGACGCCCGAATACAGCGTGCGCACAAGGACTTCGTCCGGTCCGGGGTCGCGCAGTGTCACGGACCGGATCTCGCCCTCGTCCGGCTTTTGAACCCAGAAAGCGCGTTCCACGTGTTTCTCCTAGCAGGCGGCCGGAGGCTGGTGTCGCCGCCACCCTATGAGCATTTCTCGGAGCGGACGATGATCAAGCAGGGACTTCTCCTACGCGCGGCGGTGCCGGCGTGGGTGCTCGCCGCCGGGGCCGTCGCCGGTGGCCTCGCGCCGATCGCCTGGGCGACCGGGCTCGTGTTCGGCGTCGCGCTGGTGCTGCTGACGGGCTGGGGCCTGCGACGCACCGGCCGTGGCGGCTTCGGCCCGGCGGACTGGATCACGTTCGCCCGGGCGACGCTGGTCGGCTGCGCCGCGGAGCTGATCGCGGACGCCCACCAGCCGATCGCGTGGCTGGTCGCGCTCATCGCCGTCGCCCTGGCGCTGGACGGCGTCGACGGCCAGGTCGCCCGCCGCACCGGCACGTCGTCCGAGTTCGGCGCACGCTTCGACATGGAGGTCGACGCGTTCCTGATCCTGCTGCTGTGCGTCCAGGTGTCGGAGAAGCTCGGCCTGTGGGTGCTGGCGATCGGCCTGATGCGCTACGCGTTCGTCGCGGCTTCGTGGGCGATGCCGTGGCTGACCGCGCCGCTCTACCCGAGCATGGCGCGCAAGACGGTGGCCGCGGTCCAGGGCGTGGTCCTGGTGGTGGCGGTGTCGGAAATCCTGCCGGTGGCGTGGACCTTCGCCGCGGTGGCCGTCGCGCTGGCGTCGCTGGTCTGGTCCTTCGGCCGCGACGTCGTCTGGCTGGCCCGGCACCGCGTCCCGGCAGCCCGCCCGGCCGCAATCGTGGTCCTGACCCGCCGCCTTGCCCACGGCACGGCCGCACCGGCCCACAACCAGGCCGCTTAGCCCCGGCTCCAAGTCCGTGAAGGCCTCCTTGAGGGACTCTGAGTCCCTCAAGGAGGCCTTCACGGACTTGGACGGAACCCTGGAACTTCAGCCGGACTCGCGGGCGGCCTTGGCGCGGCGTTTGCCCTCGTGCATCGCGGCCACCCGGGCGATCGGGATCGTGTGGCCCTCCTCGACCAGATCCGCCGGCAGCACGAACGGCTCCGGCATCTCCTCGGTCCACGGGTCGCCGTCGGCCAGAAGACCCGGCGCCGTGTGCACCGTGAAGTCCGACGGCTTGACCCCGTCCAGGTCGGCCCAGCGGACCGGGAACGACACCGGCGCGCCCGGGCGGTTGCGGGGGCTGTAGACGCAGACGACCGTGCCGCCGCCGGAGCGGGTCGAGTCCAGGAAGACCTTGCCCTCACGGCGTTCCTTGACGAACTCCGTCGTGCCGCGGGCCGGGTCGATGCGCTCGGCGCGGGCCGCGACCGCGCGGGTGGCCGCCGCGATGTCCTCGGTCGACTGGCCCGGGGCGAGCGGGATGAAGACGTGCAGGCCCTTCGAACCACTGGTCTTGACGGCGCCGTCGAGGCCGTCGGCCTGCAGTGCCTCGCGCACCAGCTTCGCGGCGTCGATCGCCAGCGTGAACGGGCCTTCCTCCGGCGGGTCGAGGTCGAGGACCAGGTGCGTCGGCCCGGTCGTGGGCTCGCCGCGGAAGAGCGTCACGTGGTACTCGATCGCCCGCTGGTTGCCGAACCAGATCAGCGTGCGCAGGTCGTTGCCCAGCGCGTAGATGACTTCGCGGCGCGAGCGGTCGGCCCACAGCGGCATCCGCTCGACCCAGTCCGGCGTGTACTTCGGCAGGTTCTTCTGCATGAACGGCCCCTGGCCGCGCAGCACCCGCACCACCGACAGCGGCCGGTCGCGCAGCTCCGGCAGCATCCGGTCGGCGACCGCTTCGAGGTAGTCCAGCATCTCGCGCTTGGTGGCCCCCGCGCCGGGGAAGACCTCCTGGTCGAGACTGCTCAACTTGACGCCGTGACGGAGCTCATCGCTGCTCATCGGCCCACCTTCGCGCCCGCGCGCGAAGCGGTCAACTCGCTGCGAGCCTTCTTCAGAACGGCAGCTGCGAGCGCAGCCGGTCCAGCCAGCGGTCGACGGTGTCCTCCGGCCGGCCCGGGTCGTTGGCCTGCCCGGCCGTGTCGGCCTGCCGCCGGACGTGCTCGCCGATCGTGTCCGCGTACTGCGGCAGCGCGTAGACGTCCTGCCAGTAACCCGCGCGCATCTCGACGGCCGCGACCTTCTGGTAGCCCACGGTCGCCCGCGGGAAGTCGAAGCCGTAGCGCTTGCCCTCGGGCTCCGGGCCGTTCGCGGTCACCACGATGACCGTCGGGTGCGCCTGCATGACGACCTGCGTCGGGTCCGCGCCACGGGAGATCTTCGGGTCGTTGAGGCCGATGTAGTCGATCGACTGCCAGCCGCTGTAGTACGGGATCGCGCCCGCGTCGGTGACGGCGAGGCTGCGGGCCGGCGCCGGGACGTCGGCCTCGGCCAGGCCCTTGCCGATCGCGATGTGCGCGCGTTGCAGGTCGGGGCCGTAGTTCGCGATCACGCCGAGGTCGGGCGCGCTCGCGCCGGCGACGGCCGACCAGCCGACGGCCACCAGCCCGAGCAGGGCGCCGACGACCCGCGGCGCCAGCGTCCCGGCGGCGATCCCGGCACCCAGGCAGAGCACGGGGATCGCGTGGTCGGCGAAGCGGTCGAGGTAGTCCATGGTCGGCCCGGACACCGCGTACGTCACGTACGTGACCGCGACGGTCACCACGAGCAGCGCGCCGATCGCGCGCGTCGCCTTGCGGAGCAGCAGCGAGAGCGTCAGCAGCAGGAGCGGGAGCAGCAGCAACGTCGTGTGCTTGGTCCAGATCCAGCCGGAGTCGAGGTTGCCGAACTTGACGTAGAAGGTGTTCGGCAGCAGCTGGCCGTAGAACCGCCAGCGCCACACGAAGTACGCGGCGCCGACGACGACCGCGCCGCCGCTCCACCACCAGCGCGCGGCCCCGCGTTCGCGCCAGAACCACAGCAGGAAGACCGGCAGCGCGGCCAGCACGCCTTCGGGCCGGAGCATGCCGAGCAGGAGCAGCAGGACCGGCGGCTCCCAGACGCGCACGCGTTCGTTCGCCAGTACCCGCAGGCCGAGCACGACGACGCGCAGCAGCACCGCGGCGAACGCGGCCGTCTCGAGGCCGGCCGTGATGTGGAAGTAGGTCGGGAGGAACACGACGTACGCGCCCGCGCCGACCAGCACGCCGGTGAGGCCCGCGCGGCGGTGGCCTTCGCGGATGAGCAGGTACAGCGTGCCCAGGCCGAGCAGCAGCGACGTCACCTTGGTGAACAGCGGCAGCGCCAGCCCGAGCCACGCGCCGAGCCCGGACCAGACGACCCAGGCGAAGTTCGTGAAGCCCTCGACGCGCGGGCCGTCGACGTTCCACACCGGGCCGTGCCCGGCCGCGAAGTTCGCCGAGTAGCGGAAGCTGATGAAGGCGTCGTCGATCGTGAGGAACCAGGCCGCCCAGGCGCCGACGAGGAAAAGAGCCGCCAGGAGCACCGAAACGGCGATCAGCGGGCCGCGGCGGGCCGGCGCGGTCACCGGCGGTTCGACGTCCGCCTCGATCGCCGTCATGGAATCCCCTCGGGTGGCCGGTGTCGACCCGACACTGTAACGGGGCGATTCAGACCGGCGGACGCCCGGTGCGCAGCCGGCGGCGCAGGTCCCAGAGGCAGAGGTTGTAGGGGAAGCGCCGCAGCGGGCCGGGGCTCAGCCGGACCAGCACGCCGACGCGGCGCAGGAGCGCGTCGAACCGGCGCTGATCGGCCGGGGTCCAGTTCAGGCGCATCTCGGCGCGGAAGCGCGGCGGCAGGAAGCCGGTGGTGACGAACCGGTGGAAGCGCCGGCCGGGCGCGGCCGCGACCGGGTGCAGGAACCGCAGGTCGACGAGGTCGGTGAGGTACCGGCGGACGGTGTCGTCGATGGCGACCTCGGCGAGCCCCCGGGTCCAGTACTCCTCGAACGCGTCGCGGTCTTCCGGCCACATCCCGGGCCGGACCTGCAACGTCGTGCCGAGCGCCGCGGCTTCGCGGTAGAAGCGCTCCGGGGCGCCGCCGAGGAACGCGAGGTGGACGTCCTCGAAGCCCTTGTAGAGGCAGGCGGCGACCCAGAGCTGGAGATCGGTGTCGAACGCGTTGTAGGCGACCGGGCTGTCCGGGTCCGAGTGGACCTGCGCGTGAGCCTGGTCGACGCCACGGCGGTAGGCCGCGCGCTCGGCGTCGGTGCCCATCGTGGCGACGGCGATATAGGTGAGCGTGGTCCGCGTCCGCTTCACCGGGTGCCGGAAGAGGTTGCCGCTGTCGACCTTGCTCTCCACCACGCCGTGCCCGACGGGGGCCCGGGACAGCTGCATGATCACGTTCGCGCTGGCGGCCAGCAGCCCGGCGCCGAGAACGGCGTCCCGGAGGGCGGTCGCGGCCATGGGCACGCCTCCTCGCCTGAGCGGGTTCCGCCCTCAGGAAACGCCGCTGTTGACGTCGTGTCAAGAACCGAAGGTGGCCTTCGGGTCGTACTCGCGCTTCAGCTCCCGCAACCGCCGCAGGTCATCCGCCGGGTAGACGCTCTCGGCGACCTCCGCCGGGTCGTGCTCGCCGTACACGAACGGCAGCAGCCGCCCGCTCGACCACGGTGTCAGCGCGTCGAACAGCTTCGCGTGCGCCTTGCGGACGGGCTCGATCCCGGCCTCGACCACCGAAAGCGCCCGGACGACGAACTCCGCCTGCCTGTCCCAGCCGACCCCCGGCACCTCCGGCGGCCGGGTGAGCGCGCCGCCCAGCCGGTCGACGATCAGCACCGTGCCGACCTCCGCGCCGGGGCCGGCGTGTTCGACGATCGCGTCGAGCATGGCGTCGTTGAGCTGGGTGACCGTCGTGTTGGTGCCGTGGTAGCCGTGCGGGTGCGGCGGCTCGGCCGCGATCGAGCCGGACTCGCTGAACGGCATCCGCTTCAGCGTGTCCATCAGCGCCGGCGCCGCGGCCCGCAGCGGCGCGACGAGGTCGTCCCCGCCGTCGCCGAGGTAGGCGACCCGGACGTGCGCGATGTGCTTGCCGCGCAAGGGTTCCGGCACCATCGGCAGGTCGGGGTACGGGATCATGGCGAGCGACGTCGTGAGCGTGTCGGGTGCGCTCGACGCCCACGTGCGCCAGGCCCGCAGCACGGCGGGGATGTCCGCCGTGTCGAAGTAGAGGCCACCGCCGTACAGCTCGGTGACCGGAACCAGGTCCACTTCCAGCGCGGTGACGATGCCGAAGTCCGCCCGGCCGCCGCGCAGCGCCCAGAACAGGTCCGAACCCGCCTCGACGTGCCGAAGCGAGCCGTCGGCGGTCACGACGTCGATCGCGCTCACGTGGTCGGCGGCGCGGCCGTACTTCCGGGCCATCAGCCCGAAGCCGCCGCTGAGCGTGTAGCCGACGACGCCGACGTCCGGCGACGAGCCGCTGAGCGGGGCGAGCCCGTGCTTCGCGGCGGCTTCGAGCACCGCGCCCCAGCGGACCCCGGCCTCGACGCGGGCGGTGCCGGCCTCGGCGTCGATCTCGACGCCGGCCAGCCGGCGGGTGCTGATCAGCAGTCCTTCGGTACCCGCGGTCAGGCCGTGGCCGGTGGCCTGCACGGAGACGCGCAGGCCGTGGGCGGCGGCGAACCGGACGGCGGTGACGACGTCGTCGGCCGTCTCGGCGCCGACGACCACGGCGGGCGCGGTGGCGACGGCGAGCTGGAAGCCGGCGACCTCGTCGTCGTAGCCGTCCTGACCGGGCCGGAAGACCTGGCCGGTGAGCGGGGTGACGTCCATCGTGAACTCCTCCTTCGGTGCTCCCTCCACCTTCGGCCCGCGACGATCAGAAGTCCAAGATCTGGCTTTTATCCCGGCTAGAATCAGTGCTTATGGAACTGCACCAGCTCGCGTACTTCGTCGCCGTCGCGGAGGAAGGCAACTTCACGCGCGCGGCGGAGCGGCTGCACGTCGCCCAGCCCGGGGTGAGCGCCCAGATCCGGCGCCTCGAGCGGGAGCTGGGGCAGGAGCTGCTGGACCGCTCCGGCCGCACGGTGCGGCTCACCGACGTCGGCGCGGCCGCGCTGCCCCACGCCCGGGCCGCGCTCGCGGCGGTGCGGGGCGTGCACGAGGCCGTCGACGAGCTGGCCGGGCTGGTCCGCGGCCAGGTCGCGCTCGGCGCCGTGACGTCGGCGGGGCCGGTCGGGCTGCCGGACCTGCTGGCCGGCTTCCACGAGCGGTACCCGGCGGTGGAGATCACGCTGGCCGAGGCCCAACTCCGACACGATGCTGACGGCGCTGCAGGAGGGCCGGCTCGACCTGGCCGTGGTCGGTCTCGCGGCGGAGCCGCCGCCGGGCATCACGACGCAGGTGCTGATCGACGAGCCGTTCCTGGCCGTCACGGCGCCGTCCGGGCCGCTGGCCGACCGCGCGGAAGTCGCGCTGGCCGACCTGGCCGGGCCGCCGTTGATGGCCCTGCCGAAAGGCACCGGCCTGCGCACGGCGCTGGACCGGGCGTTCGCGGCCGAAGGGCTGACCCCGCGGATCGCGTTCGAGGCGGCCGACCCGAACGTGCTGGTGCAGCTGGCGGTGCGCGGCCTCGGCGTGGCGGTGGTGCCGGAATCCCTGGCCCGCTACCACGAAGGTGACGTGCGGGTGATCGACATCGTCCGGCCGCGGCTGCGCGGCGTACTCGCGCTGGCCTGGCGCGATCAGGGCCCGATCGGACCGGCGGCCCGCGCCCTGATCGCGTTCGCCCGGACGCGCTTGCCCCGCCCCACACGGCCGGGGCGGCCGTAGCCACGCCCTATACTCGCCCCCGACTGTCACACCGATGGGGGAACGTCTTGCGCACGATGAGCCATGAGGACTACCTCGGCAGCCGGCGCTTCCCCGGGCTCGACGGCCTGCGCGCGCTGGCCGCGACGATGGTCATCTTCTTCCACTTCGGCGGCCCGAACTGGGGCTGGCTGTCGGGCTGGGTCGGCGTCTACATCTTCTTCGTGCTGTCCGGCTTCCTGATCACGACGCTGCTGCTGCGCGAGCAGGACCGCACCGGCCGGATCTCGCTGTCGAACTTCTACATCCGGCGGGTCTTCCGGATCCTGCCGCCGTACCTGGTGATCCTCGGCGGCATCGTCGCGTTCGTGCTCCTGCGCGCCGAGTTCCTCAGCCGCGATTTCCCGCACGCGCTGAAGTACTACCTGACGTTCCTCAACGAGTTCTTCCCCGGTTCGGGCGGCAACGGCGCCGACAACTTCTTCAGCGGCTCGTGGACGCTGGGCATCGAGGAGAAGTTCTACCTGGTCTGGCCGTTCCTGCTGGTCGCGATCGGGATCGGCGCGGCCAAGCGCAAGTTCCTGCTGGTCGGCGCGGCGATGGGCGCGCTGCTGGCGCTGGTGCCGCTGACCACCGGCGGCTGGGTGCTGGGCACGTCGAAGACCGCGATCTACACCTCGACCATCCACTACTTCATCCTGGCCAGCGGCTGCCTGCTGGCGATCCTGCTGCACTACCGCCGCGGGTACACGCTGCTGAAGCCGCTGACGCACCCGCTGGCCGCGATCCCGATCGTCGCCGCGTTCGGGCTGCTGCACACGAACCTCGACACCCTGTGGAACGAGTCGGGGCAGAACCTGCTGCTGCTCGTGGGGTACACGGTGCTGACGATGCTGCTGCTGATCGTCCTGGTCAGCCCGGGCCCGCTGCGCTGGCTGCTCGGCACGGCCCCGATGCGCTTCGTCGGCGAGCGGTCGTACTCGCTCTACCTGCTGCAGGGTCCGGTGCACTTCGTCGTCGTCCAGGCGGTGCCGGGGCTCGTGGTGAACCGCACGGTCACGGCGGTGACGGTGTTCCTGGTCGGCCTGGCGATCGCCGACCTGATCCACCGCTGGGTCGAGAAGCCCATGATCGACGTCGGCAAGCGGATCATCACCCGCAAGGAAGCCCGGCGCGAGGAGCGGGAGGCTGCCGGACAGCCGCCCGCCGAGCCCCGCGTCGAACCCGCCCCCGCGACGACGTCGGTTTCCTGACCCCGCGGCCCGGCCGGTCTGCCGCGGCTTGTCGTGAGTGTTCAGGGCGGTTCTAACCGCCCTGAACACTCACGACCGGTGGTCAGCGCTCCAGGACCACGATCGGGATGATCCGGTCGGTCTTCTTCTCGTAGTCGGCGAAGCCCTCGGCGTGCGCGACCATGCCCGCGTACAGGCGGTCACGCTCGGCGCGGTCGGCGATCACCGTGGCCGTCGCCTCGAACTTCTCGGTGCCGACCTCGACCGTGACCTTGGGGTTCGCGACCAGGTTGTGGAACCACGCCGGGTTCTTCGGCGCGCCGCCCATGGACGCGGCGATCACCAGGCGGTCGCCGTCGCGGGTGTAGACCAGCGGCGAGAGGCGCTCTTCGCCGCTCTTCGCGCCGATCGTCGTGAGCAGCAGCACGTTCTTGCCCTCGAACATGCCGCCGACGACACCCGCGTTCGCGCGGAACTCCTCGGTGACCCCCTTGTTCATCTCGCGAACCTCGGTCAACCCGGGAACCTCGGACGTCATCTCAACCCCTGTTTCTTGCCGGTACGCTCGATCGGTACCCCGAGGTAGGCTCGGGAGCGATCGAAGCGTTTGTTTTGCAAACAAAGCTACCGACGGGAGGAGTGCGGTGTCAACGGAAGCCGGGCCGAGTGTCGAGGACGGCGTGCGGCAGCTCCTGCTGCTCATGCCCCGCCTCGTCGGCCGGGCGAAGCGCACTCCGGTCCCCGACGAGCTCAACGGCTGCACGCTGGCGCCGCGGCACCTCTCGCTGCTGTCGTACCTGCTGTTCGACGGCCCGATGACGGTGACCGAGCTGGCCACCCGCCTCCAGGTGGCGCCGACGACGGCGAGCCTGATGGTCGGCGACCTCAGCCGCCAGGGCGTGCTGAACCGCGACGAAGACCCCGCCGACCGCCGCCGCACGATCGTCAGCATCCAGCCGGGCAAACGCCCGGCCGTCGACGCCTGGCTGGCCCGCGGCGCGAGGGCGTGGAGCGACGCGCTGGCGCCGTTGACGCCGGCCGAGCGGCAGCTGGTGATCTCGACGCTGGAGGCCTACGAACGCGGCTCCTGCGAAGGCCCTGCCTGCTAGCTCCCCGATGGGGCGTTCGGGCTCAGGCCTCGGTGCCCTTCTCACGGGCCAGCTTCCGCTGCGCTTCGGCGCGCTCACGGCACTTGCGGAGGAACTCTTCGTCGTCGTCCGGGCTCCCCGCCGCGAACCGGCCCGGCCGGTCGTACTCCGGGAACGCCGGCGCGTTGCGCTCGTAGCGGCCACCGGCACGCGCGACCTGCTGCGGCCGGCCCGCGACCAGCCAGACGATCGAACCGACCAGCGGCACCAGCAGCACAAGCAGCAGCCACAGCATCTTCGGCAGGTTGCGGCACGACGACTCGTCCGTCGTGATCACGTCGACCAAGCAGAAGATCCACAATCCGAGCGTGACGAAGCCGAGCAGCCCATCCATGTACAGCAATTTCCGGCCTTCCCCCAGACAAATGAACGCGGTAGTTCTAGCAGAGGCCGCCGGCAGAACTCCCGCGGGTCACCCGCAGCACCGAAGGCATCCGGAGATTCGGCGACGACACCCACGCCGTTTCCGCTTCTGTCAGGCGAAAACCGCGCAGCGCCTGGAGAACCCCGGTGGCGAGCGCGATCGCGTGCGCCGAACCCGGGCATTCGCGCGGCCCGGCGCCGAACGGCGTCCCGGTCAATTCGACCGTGACGTCTTCGCCGTCGACGCGGCGACGCGTCCGCAACACCGGCGGGTCGGCCAGGAGCTCGCCCGGTTTTCCGGCCAGTGACGCGGAAAGCGCGTTCCCGATCAGGCCGGCGGTGGCGTCGCAGGCCTGGACGAGCACGCCGATCCGCGCGGCCGCGAGTTCGGTGACTCCGCCGCACGCCCCGATCAGCCGTCCCATCGCCGCTTCCGCCGCCTCCGACGGCGTGACGTGCGGGTGGTACGCGGCCGCGACCAACGCCACCTCCGCCGAGACGTCGGGCAGCCCCAGCGCTTCCGCGAGCACCCCGACCGGCACCGGCCGGGCGAGCACGGCCATCACATCGACGTCTTCGACTTCCGAGAGGATCCGCTGAGTCCACGCGAAAGCCTTGTCCTGCACAGCGTTCTCGTCGATCTCGGCGAGCAACGACACGGCGAGGGCACGCCGCCGGACGTGGTCGGCGCCGTTGCTGAAGCGGGCGACGGTCGCGCGCAGCCAGGCGACTCCGCCGGGCGGGACGTCGGCGGGAACGGGTGGTACCGGGGCGGTCAGCTGGGTCATGCGCCGACCGTAGGTGCGGGAAACGTCGGCGCCCGCCGAAGTTTCGGAGCAAGACGGGTTCAGAGCACCGACGTCGCCCGGAACCACGTCGCCTGCGGGCCGGCGCAGCGCGTCACCCGCGGGACGGCGTGCTCGAACCACCACGCCTCGGTGACGCGGCCGTCGGGCAGCCGGTAGGTCGGGGGCCCGGCGACGCGGGCGAGCCCGGCGGCCTGCAGGGACCGCGCGCTCGCGACGTTGCCGACCTCGGCGCCGGCCCGCACCCGCGGCAGGCCGAGGTGGTCGTGCGCCAGCACCAGCCCCGTGGCGAAGAGGACCCGGCCGATCCCGCGGCCGCGGTAGTCCGGCGCGAGGTAGCCGCCGGTCTCCGGGCCGCCGTCCTCGCCGGTGTGCACGCTGACCAGCCCGACGCACCGGCCGGCCTCGAGGTCGATCATCACCAGGTCGATCGACTGCGGATCGGGCGACACCCAGTCCGGCCCGGTGCCGGGCACGACGCGCAGCGCGTCCGCCCGGGCGCCCCGGGCGACGATGGAGTCGCGCTGCCAGCCGAGCCAGCGCTGCGCGGCCGGATCACTGCCGCAGGCGACGGCGGCGGCGTACTCCCACGCGGTGGGCGTCCGGAACAGGAAGCGCCCGGTGCGCACCACGTGGCCCTGCCGGTCGCAGGTCCGCTTGGACATCAGGCGGCCGCGCCGGGTGAGCCGGTCGAAGATCCCCTTGGTGGCTGGCAGCATCGCGGCGAAATCGTAGCGGAGTGGTCCGCGGCCGGTTGTTATTGTGGCCGGATGACGGCCGTACCCGAGGCGACCGAACTGGACGGCTCCGGCCGTGCGGCCCAGCCTCGCCAGCTCATCGTGACGGTGTACGGCCTCTATTCGCGCACCGAAGGCGGCTGGCTTTCGGTCGCGTCGCTGATCGATCTGCTGGCCGCCGTCGGGGTCGACGAGCCCGCCGTGCGCTCGTCGATCTCCCGGTTGAAGCGACGCGGGATCCTCGAGGCCGTACGCCGCAACGCCACCGCGGGTTACGAACTGTCCGACGACGCGCGCGGGATCCTGCGCGAAGGTGACGAGCGGATCTTCCGCCGCGAGCGCGCGACCCCGGCCGACGGCTGGCTGCTCGCGGTGTTCTCGGTGCCGGAGACCGAGCGGCACAAGCGCCACCTGCTGCGCACCCAGCTCGCCCGGATGGGCTTCGGCACCGCCGCCTCGGGCGTCTGGATCGCGCCGGCGCACCTGCACGACGTCACGGCCGAAGCCCTGACCCGCCTCGGTCTCGCGGGGTACGCCGACCTGTTCCGGGCCGATCACCTGGCCTTCGGCGACGTCGCCGCGAAGGTCCGTGACTGGTGGGACCTCGACCGGCTCGACGAGCTGTACACGACGTTCCTCGACGAGCACGGCCCGGCGTTGCGCCGCTGGCAGCGGCGCAAGACCGTCGCCGACGAAGAGGCCTTCGGCGACTACGTCCGGGTGCTCACCGGCTGGCGGCGGATGCCCTACCTCGACCCCGGCCTGCCCGCGGAGTTCCTGCCGCGCGACTGGTCGGGCATCCGCGCGGCCGAGCTGTTCTTCGAGCTGCACGCCCGGCTGGAGGACCCGGCCCGCGCGTACGTCTCGAAGGCGATCAACCTCGGCTGAGTCCGCTGCCGCACCTTGTCGTGAGTGTTTAGGGCGGTTCTAACCGCCCTAAACACTCACGACCGCGAAGCCTTGGACTTCGACCAGGGCTTCTTCGTCCCAGAGCCGGTCGACGCCGATGCCGGCCATCGCCGGGTACTCGGTGCCCGCGAGCCGCCGCCACACCGCGCCGATCTCGCGCGCGTGCGCCCGGTAGTCGGCCATGTCGACGATGTAGATCGTCACGCTGCAGAGGTCCGCGGGTTCACCGCCGGCCGCGCGCAGCGACGTCAGCAGGTTGCCGAGCGCGCGTTCGAACTGCCCGACGACGCCGTCGCCCACGATCTTGTTCGACGCGTCCAGCGCGGTCTGCCCGGCGAGGAAGACGACCCGGCCCTCGGCGACCACCGCGTGCGAAAACCCGGAGGGCTTGCCCAGCTCCGGCGGGTTGATGCGTTCCATGCGGACACGGTAGCCCATCTTTCGCCTTATTGACGGTCGTACGCGTGACGACATACCCTGGACGGCGTGCGTATCGCGGTGATCGGCGGCGGCCCGGCGGGCCTGTACTTCGCCGCGCTGACCAAACAGCTCGGCCCGGGTCACGACATCACCGTCTGGGAGCGCAACGCGCCCGACGACACCTTCGGCTTCGGCGTGGTGTTCTCGGACGAGACGCTCGGCGGGATCGAACACGCCGACGCGGCCGTGCACGAGGCCATGCGCGCCGAGTTCGCCCGCTGGGACGACATCGACGTCCACTACCGCGACACGGTCACCACCTCGGGCGGCCACGGCTTCGCCGCGATGAGCCGCAAGCGCCTGCTCGGCATCCTGCAGAACCGGTGCGCGGAACTCGGCGTCGAACTGCGCTTCCGCGAAGAGGCCCCGGCGGATCTGTCCGGCTACGACCTGGTCATCGCCGCGGACGGCGTCAACTCCGCGGTCCGCGCGAAACACGCCGAGCACTTCCGGCCGAGCGTCGAGACGCGCCGGTGCCGCTACATCTGGCTCGGCACGGACCTGGTGTTCGACGCCTTCAAGTTCTACGTCCTGGAGACGCCGGCCGGGATCATGCAGATCCACGGCTACCCGTACGGCCGTGAGGGCAGCACGTTCATCCTCGAGGTGCAGGAGGACGTCTGGCAGCGGACGTTCGGCTCCATCGCGGCGACCTCGCTCAAGCCGGGCGAGAGTGACGAGAAGTCGATTTCGCTGATCCGCGAGCTGTGCGCCGACGTCCTGCAGGGCCACGGCGTCATGGCGAACAACTCGAAGTGGGTCACGTTCGGCACGGTGCGCTGCGAGACCTGGTTGCACGGCAACGTCGTCCTCCTCGGCGACGCCGCGCACACCGCGCACTTCTCGATCGGCTCCGGCACGAAGTTGGCGATGGAGGACGCCCTCGCGCTCGCCGCGTGCCTGCACGAAAACACGGGCGTCGCGGAGGCGCTCAAGGCGTACGAGCTGGAACGGCGCCCGGTCGTGACGTCGACCCAGCGCGCCGCGCAGGCCAGCCTGGAGTGGTTCGAGAACATCGCGCAGTACGCCCACCAGGACCCGCCGCAGTTCGCGTTCAACATCCTCACGCGCAGCCGCCGCGTCACCTACGACAACCTCCGCCTGCGTGATCCGGAGTTCGCCGGCGAACTGGACCACTGGTTCGCGCAGTCGCTCGGCACGACGTCCCGGCCGCCGATGTTCCAGCCGTTCAAGCTCGGCGAGCTGGAGCTGCCCAACCGGATCATCGTGTCGCCGATGGACATGTACTCCGCTGTGGACGGTGTCCCGGGTGACTTCCACCTGGTGCACCTGGGCAGCAAAGCCCTCGGCGGCGCCGGCCTGGTGATGACGGAGATGGTGTGCGTCTCGCCCGAAGGCCGGATCACCCCCGGCTGCGGCGGTCTCTACACGGCCGAGCAGGAAGCAGGGTGGAAGCGGGTCGTCGACTTCGTGCACGCCCAGTCGCCCGCTCGGATCGGCGTCCAATTAGGACACTCCGGCCGCAAGGGTTCGACAAAACTCATGTGGGACGGCATCGACGAGCCGCTGCCGTCGGACAACTGGGAAGTCTGCGCACCCTCGGCTCTGCCGTACTCCGAGCGGAACCAGGTCCCCCGTGAACTGTCCACAACAGACATGGTCGCGATCCGGGACGAGTTCGTCGCGTGCGCACTCGCTGCCGCTCGCGCCGGGTTCGACGTCCTCGAACTGCACTGCGCGCACGGCTACCTGCTCTCGTCGTTCCTCTCGCCGTTGACGAACCAGCGGACCGACGGCTACGGCGGCCCACTGGAGAATCGGCTGCGGTTCCCGCTCGAAGTCTTCGACGCGGTCCGTGCGGTGTGGCCCGCCGAGCGGCCGATGACCGTCCGGATCTCGGCGACCGACTGGGCGGACGGCGGCATCGACGCCGACGACGCCGTGGAGATCGCGCGCGCCTTCGCTTCCCACGGGGCGAACGGCATCGACGTCTCGACCGGCCAGGTGGTGTGCGACGAGAAGCCGCAGTACGGCCGGAGTTACCAGACGCCGTACGCCGACCGGATCCGCAACGAGATCGGGCAGGAGTACGGCATCGCGGTGATCGCCGTCGGCGCGATCTCGTCGTACGACGACGTGAACTCGCTGATCCTGGCCGGCCGCGCGGACCTGTGCGCATTGGGCCGGACCCACCTCTACGATCCACAGTGGACGTTGCACGCGGCGGCCGAGCAGGGCTACCCGATCGCCTGGCCGAAGCAGTTCGCCGCGGGCAACCGCAAACCGCAGACCGGCCGTTCGGATGGCCCGGAGCCGCGGCTCGACCTCGTCCGGTCGGGCCCGGCCGGTACCGCCCATGCCCGCTGGCGACCTGGAGTTCCGGAATGACCTTCACTCTCGACGCGGACCAGCTCGCCTTCGCCACGGACGTCCGGCGCTTGGCCGAGGAGCAGCTGCGCCCGCTCGCCGAGTCCGGTGTGGAGGGTGCGGTCAACCGCCCGCTGCTCAAGGCGATGGGCGCGTTAGGCCTGCTCGCGCGGCTGTTCCCCGGCGTCGCCGACGGGAAGCCGTCACGCCAGGCCGCCGCGACGGACCTGTGCATCCTTCGGGAGAACCTCGCCACCGTCAGCACCGAGGCCGAGACGGCGTTGGCGTTGCAGGGCCTGGGAAGTTACCCGATCCTGCAGTCCGGACAGGACGATCAGGTCGCGAAGTGGCTGCCCGCGGTGGCGGCCGGGGACGCCGTGGCGGCGTTCGCGCTCACCGAACCGGACGCCGGTTCGGACGCGGCCGCTCTCTCGCTGAAAGCCGAGCCGGACGGCGACGGCTGGCGCCTCACCGGCGAGAAGATGTGGATCTCCAACGCGCCCGAGGCCGACTTCTACACGGTCTTCGCCCGCACCACCGAAGGCGCCGGCTCCCGCGGCGTCAGCGCGTTCGTCGTCCCCGGCGACCGCCCGGGCCTGGGCGGCGAGCACCTGGACCTGGTCAGCCCGCACGCGATCGGCACGGTCACGTTCGACGGCGTCGAGGTCCGGCGTGAAGAGCTCCTCGGCGAAGAGAACCGCGGCTTCGCCGTCGCGATGCGGACCCTGGACCTGTTCCGCCCGAGCGTCGGCGCGTTCGCCGTCGGGATGGCGCAAGCCGCGTTGGACGCCACTGTGGACTACACCGGGCAGCGCGAAGCCTTTGGCGGCCCGCTGATCAAGCAGCAGGCGGTGGCGCACGCGCTGGCGGAGATGGCGACGCGCACGGAAGCCGCGCGCCTGCTGGTCTACGCGGCGGCGGGTGCGTACGACGCGGGCGAGCAGAACCTCGGCGGCCGCGCGGCGATGGCGAAGCTGTTCGCCACCGAGGCCGCCCAGTTCGTCGTCGACTCGGCGGTGCAGCTGCACGGCGCCCGGGCCCTGCGGCGCGGGCACCTGCTGGAGCACCTCTACCGCGAGGTCCGCGCGCCGCGCATCTACGAAGGAGCGTCGGAGATCCAGCGGACGATCATCGCGCGGTGGCTGGCTTCCGCTCGAGCCACCACTGACTGAAGACGAGCGCGATCGCGATGCCGCCCCACGATGAGATCGCCGCGACGCTCTGGGAGTAGGCCAGCTCGCTGCCGCCGAACGTGGTCGGGATCTGCGGCTCCAGCACGACCATCGCGATCGGCGTGATCAGCCGGTTGACGATGATCGAGAACGTCATCGCCACACTGCGGATCATCCACTTGCGGTGGTCGCCGAAGCGCCGCTCGCGCACCGCGCGCCAGCCGGCGAAGGTGCAGCCGAGCCAGAGCAGCGCCGCGACAATGTCACTGACCCGGGTCGTCGGGCCGAACGGGCTCTGCGAACCGATGGTCAGCGCCATGACCCCGGCCGGCAGCACCCCGGCGAAGACGTACGCGCGGCCGGCGTAACGGTGGAAAACGGGGTACGTCCGGCGCAGCCACGGCCAGATCTGCAGCACGGCCCCCACCATGGCGACGGATCCGAAGATCACGTGGGCGACGAGGAACCAGTAGTGCGCGGGAAAGCCTTCCGGCTGCGGCACCCTCGACCGCGCCGGATCGAAGGCGAGGTACGGCGGCAGCGAGAAGGCCAGGAAAGCGAGCACCAGCAAGGCGAGCGGCCCGATCCACGGCCGTCGCCACCACGGCGGCCGCTGCGGTGGCGCGGGTCTGATTTCCGTCCGGACGCTCATGGTTCCCCCAGGGGTCGGCTACCCGTACGAAGCTAGGGAAACCCCCGGGGCCGAACCATGGGGCCCACCACCTGACCCTGGTGGGGCCCGCCTTACCGCCGAAAAGCCGTGAAGGCCTCCTTACCGGCCGTAAGAGCCGGTAAGGAGGCCTTCACGGACGTAGCTCAGCTGCCGCGGACCCGGCGCACCGTGTCGCGGTAGAAGAGGCCGCTCTGCTTGATCGTCCTCTCCTGCGTTTCGTAGTCCACCCTGATCAGGCCGAACCGCTTCGCGTAGCCGTACGCCCATTCGAAGTTGTCCAACAGGGACCAGGCGAAGTAGCCCCGGACGTCCGCGCCCGCGTTGCGGGCCGCCGCCACCGCGGCGATGTGCGAGGCCAGGTACGCCGTGCGCTGCTCGTCGCGGACGAAGCCGCTCGAGTCCGGGTCGTCGTCGAAAGCCGAGCCGTTCTCCGTGATGTACATCGGGAGGTTCGGGTAGTCGCGGCCCAGCCGGGTCAGCAGCTCGGTGAACTTGTCCGGCAGGATCTCCCAGCCCATCGCCGTCGTCGGCTCGCCGAACGGGACCGCGCGGGACGTCGGGACGCCGTCGGAGTCGACCGCGCTGCCCTGCTCGTCGACGCCGGAGAACTGCTGGCCGAAGTAGTAGTTCACGCCCAGGAAGTCCAGCGGTGTCGAGATGATCTCGAGGTCACCGTCCTGCACCGGCAGCTTGACACCGCGCGCGGCCAGGTCTTCCACCACGTCGTCCGGGTACTCGCCGCGCACCAGCGGGTCCAGGTAGATCCGGACGCCGAGGCCGTCGGCCTGACGCGCCGCGCGGACGTCTTCCGGGGAGTCCGTCGCCGGGTCGGCGGTGCACATGTTGAGAGTGATGCCGAACTCCGTGTCCGGCGGCGCGGCCTCGCGCATCCGCTGTGTCGCCAGGCCGTGGCCCAGCAGCAGGTGGTGCACCGCGTGCAGCCCGGCCGCGTAGTCCCGGCGGCCCGGCGCCATCACGCCGTGCACGTACCCATGCATCGCCGAACACCACGGCTCGTTCAACGTCGTCCAGTGCCGCACACGGTCCTTGAGCCGATCGAACACCAGCATCGAGTAGTCCGCGAAGCGGTACGCCGTGTCGCGCGCCGGCCAGCCGCCCGCGTCCTCGAGCTCCTGCGGCAGGTCCCAGTGGTAGAGCGTCAGCCACGGCGTGATGCCCTTGCCGAGCGTCTCGTCGACCAGCCGGTCGTAGAACCCGATGCCCGCCTCGTTGACCGGGCCGCGGCCGCGCGGCTGGATCCGGGGCCACGCCACGGAAAACCGGTAGGTGTCCGCGCCCAGCTCGTCCACCAGGCCGATGTCCGCCGGCATCCGGTGGTAGTGGTCGCAGGCGATGTCACCGTTGTCATTGTTGTCGATCGCCCACGGGACCTGGCAGAAAGTGTCCCAGATGGACGGTGTACGCCCGTCTTCGGAGACCGCACCTTCGATCTGGTACGCGGCGGTGGCCACGCCCCAGCGGAAGTCCGGCGGCAGGCTGTCGATCAACGCCTGCTGCTGCGCGGTCGCGGCTGTGGTCTCGGTCAAGGCGGCTCTCCTCCAGTGGTACCGGACAGGACGGGCGACGTTCAGGGGGTAGCGACGGGGTGCAGGAAACACGCCACTTCGCGCGACGCGTCGCCGCCGGGCAGGCCCAGCACGGGGATCTTCGAGTCGCACGGCTCGAAGGCCTTGGGACACCGCGGGTGGAACGCGCAGCCGGCCGGCATCCCCCGCGTGTCCGGCGGGGAACCCGGGATCCCGCTGAGCTCGCGTCGCGGACCCCGCAGCGCGGGGAACGAGTTCAGCAGGCCGAAGCTGTACGGGTGCAGCGCGTCCCGGTAGAGCGCCGACGCCGGGGCCTGTTCGACGATCCGGCCGCCGTACATGATCGCGATCCGGTCGGAGAACTCGACCAGCAGCGAAAGGTCGTGCGTGATGAACAGGACCGAGAAGCCCAGCCGTTCGCGCAGTTCCACGAGCTGACCGAGGATCTGGCGCTGCATCACGACGTCTAGCGCGGTGGTCGGCTCGTCCATGATGACCACGCGCGGTTCGAGCGCCAGTGCCATCGCGATCATCACGCGCTGGCGCATGCCGCCCGAGAGCTGGTGCGGGTACGCGTCGAGCCGGTCGGCCGAAATGCCGACCAGTTTCAGCAGGTCCTTCGCGCGGGCCGCGCGCCCGGCACGGGTCGTGTCCGGCTCGTGCGCCTTGATGACGTCGACGAGCTGGGTGCTGACCTTGTGCACCGGGTTCAGCGAGTTCATCGCGCCCTGGAACACGATCGACGTCTCGGCCCAGCGGAAGTCCCGCAGCTGCTTGTGGTTCAGCTTCAGGACGTCGTACGGCTCGGCGTTCTCGGGGTGGTAGATCACCTCGCCGCCGCGGATCACGCCCGGCGGCGCGAGCAGCCGGGTCAGCCCGTAGGCCAAAGTGGACTTCCCGCTGCCGCTTTCCCCGGCCAGGCCGAGGACTTCGCCGCGGTTGAGCGTCAGGTGGACGTCCCGCACCGCGCGCACGGCTTCGTCGCCGACGCCGTAGTCGACGTCGAGACCCTTGATCTCCAGGACCGGTGTCATGATGCCTGTTCCTCCCGCCCGAGCACGGGCGTGAAGCCCACTCGCATGCGCTGCGTGCGCCCGTGGATGTCCCGCACCTTCGCCTTGCCGCTGCCGCGCAGCCGCGGGCTGACGAACTCGTCGATGCCGAAGTTCAGCAGCGACAGCGCGGTGCCGAGGACGGCGATCGCCAGCCCGGCCGGCACGAACCACCACCAGGCGCCCTGCGCCAGCGCCTGCTGGCTCTGCGCCCAGAACAGGATCGTGCCCCAGTTCCAGTTCGAGAAGCTCGAGACGCCGACGAACGCCAGCGTGATCTCCGACATCACCGCGAAGATCACCGTGCCGACAAAACTCGACGCGATCACCGCGGTCAGGTTCGGCAGGATCTCGAAGAAGATGATCCGCCACGTCGACTCGCCGGTGGCCCGCGCCGCTTCGACGTACTCCCGGCCTCTCAACGAAAGGGTCTGCGCGCGCAGGACCCGCGCGCCCCACGCCCACGACGTGAACCCGATGACCACCGCGACCAGGTAGTCACCGCCGCTCGGCAGCGCGCTGCCGATGATGATGATCAGCGGCAGCGCCGGGATCACCAGGAACACATTGGACAGTGCGGAGAGTCCTTCACCGGGCGTCCCGCCGAGGTAGCCGGACGTCACGCCGACGATGACCGCGAGGATCGTCGCCACCACGCCGGCGGTGAGGCCGACGAGCATGACGCTGCGGGTGCCGGCCAGGACCTGGCTGAAGATGTCCTGGCCGAGGTGCGTGGTGCCGAACCAGTGCCGCCCGGACGGCCCTTCGAGCAGGTCGTTGCTGCGGGCCGACGGGTCGAACGGCGCGATCCACTCGCCGATCACCGCGATGATCAGGAAGAACACGATGACGCTGAGCCCGGTGATCGTCTTGCCGCCGGTGAGGAACCGGAACTTGCGCCGCTTGGCACGCCCGGCGATGGCGTCGATCGGGAGGGCCTGGGCGGCCTTGACGTCCGCTGCTGGTACCGCCATGTCAGCCCGCCTTCCGGGTCCGCGGGTCGAGCGCGAGGTAGGCGACGTCCGCGAGGAGGTTCGCCACCAGCACCGACAGCGTGATGATCAGGAAGATGCCCTGCATCAGCGGGTAGTCCTGCGAGCCGACCGCCTGGAACAGCTCGAAGCCGACACCCGGGTAGGAGAAGACGATCTCCACGAGCAGCGTGCCGCCGACGATGAAGCCCAGCGCCAGCGCGAAGCCGGAGACGCTCGGCAGCAGCGCGTTGCGCGCCGCGTAACCGACCGCGACCCGGCGTTCGGGCAGGCCCTTGGCGTGCGCGACGGTGACGTAGTCCTCCGACGCGACGGTCACCATCATGTTGCGCATACCCAGGATCCAGCTGCCCATCGAGCTGATCAGGATGGTGATCGCGGGCAGCAGGCTGTGCTGGATCGCGCTGCCGATGAAGTCGGGGTCCCAGCCCGGGATCAGGCCCGGGTCGTACCCGCCGGACGACGGGAAGAAGCTCCCCGGCCCGGCCAGCAGCGTCAGGGCGATCAGGCCGAGCCAGAAGTACGGCACCGACGAGAGGAACGTCGTCACCGGGAGCAGGCCGTCGACCCACGAACCGCGCTTCCAGCCGGCGACGACACCGAGCGCGGTGCCGATCAGGAAGCCGATGATCGTCGTGATGCCGACCAGGATGATCGTCCACGGCAGACTGTCGCCGAGCACCTCGGTGACCGGGGTCGGGAAGAACGTGAACGACAGCCCGAGATCGCCGCGGAAGAGCTGGGCCCAGTAGTGGAAGTACTGGGTGACCATGCTCTCGTTCTTGTCCAGTCCGAAGAGGACATACAGGGACTGGATCGCGTCCGCGCTGAGCGTGCCCTGGTTCTTCGTGATCAGCGACTGTACCGGGTCACCGGGGATCAGCCGCGGGATGAAGAAGTTGATGGTGACGGCGGCCCACGCCGTGAAGAGGTAGAAGGCCAGCCGTTGCAGCAGGTACCTCATCGGGCGGCCCCGTCGTACAGCCAGCACGCGGCCCAGTGGCCGGGTGCGTCGTCGACCTCGAACCGCGGCGGCAGGTCGGTTTTGCACCGCTCCATCGCGACCGGGCAGCGCGGGTGGAACCGGCAGCCGGACGGCGGGTCGATCAGGCTCGGCGGTTCGCCGGCGCCGCGCTCGGCCGGCACTTCACCGGGGTCCAGTTCGGCGCTGCCGCCGACCAGCCGGTCCGGGTCGGGCGCGGAGTCGATGAGCAGGCGCGTGTACGGGTGCGCCGGGTTCTGCGTGATCGTCTCGCTGTCGCCGCCTTCGACCATCCGGCCGGCGTACATCACCATCGTCTCGTCGGCGAAGTAGCGCGCTGACGCGATGTCGTGGGTGATGTAGAGGATCGCGAGGTGCAGGCGTTCCTTGAGGTCCCGCAACAGGTTCAGCACACCGAGCCGGATGGAGACGTCCAACATGGACACCGGCTCGTCGGCCAGCAGGGCCTCGGGGTCCGCGCCGAGCGCCCGCGCGATCGCGACGCGCTGGCGCTGCCCGCCGGACAGCTCGTGCGGGAACTTGTCGATGTAGCGCTCGGGCGGCGTCATCTGGACGCGCAGCAGCAGGTCGTGCAGCGCCTGCTCCAGGTCGTCGCCGGCCCGGCCGTGGATCTTCAGCGCCCGCGTCAGGTGGTACCGCACCGTGTGCACCGGGTTCAGCGACGCGAACGGGTCCTGGAAGATCATCTGGACCTGGCGGCAGTAGGCGCGGAAGGCCTTTCCGCCACGGACGTTCACCGTCTCGCCGTGCAGCTGGATGTCACCGCCGGTGCGCGGGTAGAGCTGCGCGAGCAGCCGCGCGACCGTCGACTTGCCCGAGCCGGACTCGCCGACCAGCGCGGTGACGCGGCCCCGTCGCAACGTCAGGGAGACGTCGTCGACGGCCTGGACCGCGCGGCGCGGGCCGGTCAGCCCGGCCCGGCCCTTCCGGCGCACCGGGAAGTGCTTGGTCAGCCCCGTCGCCTCGAGGACGACGTCGCCGAGGACCTCTTCCGTACCCCCCTCCGACCCGGCGGCGGCCGGATCGGAGGGGGCCGGGACGGCCGCGGAGTCACCGCGGCCGTCCCCGTGACCGGTCTTCACAACTGAGTCCGCCATGGATCAGGCCGCGGGCTTCAGGTGCAGGATGATGTCCAGCGCGTTGCGCAGGGTGGGCTGCGCGGGGGCGTACGGGTTCGCCTCCTCGGGCCAGCCCGTCCAGTTCTTCGTGCTGTACTCGCCACCGGAGTTCGCGGCCGAGGTCGGGATCATCGGCTGCTGGTCGATCATGATCTTCTGCAGCGTCGCCATGGCGGCGGTGCGGGAGGCGTCGTCCTCGGCGTTGGCGTAGGTCTCGAGCGCCCTGGTCGCCTCGTCGTTCTTGAAGCGGCCGTAGTTGCCGTTGATGTTGCCCTGGCCGGTCGGCTTGTAGCGGTTGCCGTCCATGACGTCGCGGTACATGTCGTACGGCGTCGCACCGTCGTTGGTCCAGTGCATCAGGCCCTCGAAGTCACCGGTGTCGACCGACTTCGTCCACGCGTCCTGGTTCATCTTGTCGACCGTCGCGGTGATGCCGATCTGCGACAGGTTGTCCTTGATGATCTCCAGGTCGGTGATGTAGTCCGACCAGCCCGACGGGACCGTGAGCTTGAGGGTGACCGGCTTGCCGGAGGGGTCCTGCAGCTTGTCGCCGTTGAACGTGAAGCCGGCGCCGGTGAGCTGCGCCTTGGCCGCCGCGACGTCGACCTTGACGGTCTGGCCCTGGTACTGCGGCGCGATGAACGGGTCGCCCGCCGGCGTCGGAATGCCGGTGACCTGGTCGTTCTTCGGGTAGAAGTAGCCGGCCTCGCCCTGGTTGAAGATGTCGTCGCGGTTGATCACCTTGCTGATCGCCTGACGCAGCGGCGCGCTGTTCCAGGGGGCCTTCTCGGTGTTGAACCACAGACCGTGGACGGCCAGCTGCGCGGGGAACCAGAGCTTGTAGTGCTCGGGGTCCTTGTTCGTGTAGACGGCCTTGTAGTTCGGGATGAAGACGAAGCTCCACTCGGCCGCACCGCTGGCCAGCGCCGAGACCTGCGCGTTGTTGTCGGTGTAGGAGGTGTAGCGGATCTCCTTGACCTTCGGCGCTTCCTGCCAGTAGCCGTCACGCTGGCTGACGATCACCGTCTGCGGGGTGAACGACTTGAGCGTGTACGGGCCGGTGCCGACCGGGTTCTTGATCGTGTCGAGCGCCGGGTCCTTGATGCCCTGCCAGATGTGCTTCGGCACCACGATCGTCTGCAGGATCTTCACCTGGTTGACGAACTGGGAGCTGTCGAAGCCCAGCGTGACCTGGTTGCCGGCCGGGGTGATGTCCTTGTACGGGACGGCGTCGATGTTCAGCGCCTTGTTGTCCTTCAGCAGGCCGAACGTGTAGGCCACGTCCTCGGCGGTCATCGGCTGGCCGTCGGAGAACTTCACGTTGTCCCGAATGGTCAGGACCAGCTTCTTGTAGTTGTCCGACCAGTCCCACTTGGCGGCCAGCCACGGCTTGCCGGGCTCCTGCGGCTTGACGCGGTTGAGCATCACCAGGGGTTCGTAGATCGTCCACCGGTACCCGAGGTTGGCCGCGGCCGACGTCTCGAGGAACGGGTTGTTGTTCTCCGACTGCGGGCCGTTCGGCATGCCCACGTTGAGCACGGCGTTGGGGTTGCCCTGACCTGCGCTCGAGCTACCTCCCCCGCACGCGGTCAAGCCCCCCAGGGCCATTAGTGCCACTAGCGCTGCGACGATGGAGCGCTTGACTCGCATCGGTTCCTCCTGGTCATCGACGACTACTCCGTGTCGACTGGTAGCGAGCCCCGACCGCCGGCGACCGAACGACGCCACGAGTCAACCCGGGTGACTCGGGTCACGTCAATAACACGGCGGTAACGTTTTGTGCCTAAGTTTAAGTACTGAAAGAACCTGCGGGCTTGGGCCGACCGGCGGTTTACCCCTTGCGACACAAGGGATTTCAGCCGGTCCGGCCGCCCGCGGCGAGCAGCTGCGCGACCGGCAGGGTGGCCGCGCCGAGCGCGACGGCCTCCGGCCCGAGCCGGCCGAGGACGACTTCGGTGCGCCCGGCGAGGTAGTCGAGCGCGTGCCGGCCGACCGCGTCACGCACGGCGGGCAGGATCGCCGGACCCATGATCGCCCCCGCGGAACCGGAAAGCACGACCCGGTCGGGACTGAGCAGGTTGATCAGGTTCGCGATGCCGATCCCGAGGTACTCGCCGGCCTCGGCCAGCACCTCCGCGGCCGGCCCGGCGACCTGCGCTTCCGCCACGATGTGGGCCAGTTCGGCGTCACTTTCGTCCCCGATGACGGGATCTTTCCCCACCCGATCGGCGTAGTGCCGGACGACCGCCTCGGTGCCGACGTAGGCCTCCAGGCAGCCGTGCGACCCGCACCGGCAGGCCGCGCCGCCCGCCTTGACGACGGTGTGCCCCCACTCGCTGGTCGTGATGCCCGGGTGGGACGGCCCGGCCGTCGCGACCGCGGCCCCGACCCCCACGCCGAGCAGGGCGACGATGGCCCGGTCCGCGCCCCGGCCGGCCCCCAGCCAGCTCTCGGCCTGGCCCAGTGTGCGGGCGCGGTTGTCCAAGTGAAGGGGCGCGACGACGTGCGGGCGGATCAGGTCGGCGAAGGCCACACCGCGCCAGCCGAGGGTCGGCGCGTGGACGATCCCGCCGTCGCGGACCGCCCCGGGCACGCCGATGCCGACGCCGAAGACCGCGTTCGCGTCGGCGTTCTCGAGGACCTCGGCGATGCCGGTGTGCACCAGCGCGGCCACCTCACCCGGGTCGAGCCGGGTGCCGACGAGGGGGTGGCGCACGGTGCCGAGCGTCCCGAGCGCGCAGTCGAACAGGCCGACCTCGACGTGCGTCTCGCCGACGTCGACGCCCACGACGTGGCCGAAATCGGGGCGCACGGCCAGCAGCGTCCGCGGGCGTCCGCCGTCCGATTCGACCGATCCGGCTTCGGCGACGACGCCGTCCGCGATCAGTTCGGCTACGACGTTCGTAACGGTGGCGGCCGAAAGTCCCGATTCAGCTACCAGTTCCAGTCTGCTGACTGGGCCGTGGAGGTAGAGGGTGGAGAGCAGTGCCGCGCGGTTGTGCCGCCGGAGGTCCCGCGTCGTCTGGCGCACTACCTGGGTCACGGTGGGGATTGTGCCAGATACCTGCGGTGCGACCATCAGTTCGGGACTTAGTTCACCAGTTAATACATGGCCACAACTTAGGGTGATCAGGCATCCTGTCAGTAGCCGGTAAGAGTTCAGATGGGTTGCCCATGGCGAGCAAGCGCACCACCGTCCGCGATCTGCGGCGACACAACCGTTCCCTGCTGCTGTCGAAACTCTACTTCGACGGCCCGCTGTCGCGGCACGAGCTGAGCCAGCTGACCGGACTGAGTGCCGCCACGGTCAGCAACGTGACCGCCGAACTGGGCGAGGAACGGCTCATCACCGAAGCGGGCCAGGTGGAATCGGACGGCGGCCGGCCGCGCGTGCTGCTGCGCGTCGACCCGGCGTACGGCCACGTCGTCGGCGTCGACATCGGCGAGACCGGCGTCAAGATCGAACTGTTCGACCTGGCGATGAACCGCTTCGCGACGGTCGACCACCCGCTCCCGGCGGCGCCCGACCCGGCGACGGCGGTCGAGCAGGTGACGTCGGGGCTGCGGGAGGTGTTCGCCAGCGCCGGCGTCGAGGAATCGGCGGTGCTCGGTGTCGGCATCGGCGTGCCGGGCACGGTCGAGCAGGGCGAGCAGGTCCTGGTGCACGCGCCGACGGTCGGCTGGGACGCCGTCCCGCTGACGTCGCTGCTGCGTGACGCGGGGGTGACCCTGCCGCTGTTCGTCGACAACGGCGCGAAGACCCAGGGCCAGGCGGAGATGTGGTTCGGCGCGGGCCGCGGCGCGAAGCACGCGGTGATAGCGCTGATCGGCTCGGGCGTCGGCGCGGCGGTGGTAGCGGACGGCTCGACGTACCGCGGCTCGACGAGCAGCGCGGGCGAGTGGGGCCACACGACGATCGCGTACGGCGGCGCGCAATGCCGCTGCGGCTCCCACGGCTGCCTGGAGGCCTACATCGGGGCGGAGGGCGTGCTGACGCGGTATCGCAGGGCGCGCGGCAAGGACGTCCCGGGCGCGGACGAGCAGGCCCAGTTCTCGGCGTTGCTGGAGGCGGCCCCGAAGTCCAAAACGGCGGCTCGCGTCCTGGACGACACGGCCGGTTACCTGGGCGCGGGCATCGCGAACCTGATCAACTTGTTCAACCCGGAACGCATCGTGATCGGCGGCTGGGCGGGCCTGGCCCTGGGCGAGCAGCTCCTGCCCAGGATCCGCGAGGCCGCGGGCGAGCACGCGCTGCGGCACCCGTTCAGCCAGACGTCGATCCAGCTGGGGTCGCTGGGCCTGGACGCGGTGGCCACGGGAGCGGCGACGTTACCGGTGGCGGACCTGCTGGAGCAGGGAGCGACGTCCCGGATCGCAAAGCCGGCAGCCCCCAACTCCGACGCGGCCTGACCCGGGCTCCCGCTCCCGCTCTCACCCTCACCATCACCGGAACGGCCGACGCACCGCCCGCAGCGGCCAACACGCTCACCGAGCGGCCAACACGCAGGGCACACCCGACACCCCGGCGCGCCGACCGCGCCGGGCACCGTGTTGGCCACTCCGGGCGCCGTATTGACCACTCCCGCCGGCGTATTGGCCGCGCCGGACGCCGTATTGGCCACTCCCGCCAGCGTGTTGGCCACTCCGGGCGCCGCGTTGGCCACTCCCGCCAGCGTGTTGCCACTCCCGTCGGCGTGTTGGCCACTCCCGCCGGCGTGTCGGCCGCGCCGGGCACACCCGACACCCCCGGTACGCCGGCCGCGCCGGGCACCATGTTGGCCACTCCCGCCGGCGTGTCGGCCCTTCGCGGCAGCGTGTCGGCAGCTTGTCGGCAGTGTGTCGAGCCCTCGCGGCCCCAGAGCGGGGCCCGCCCTCCCCGGGGTCCATCCCCGCTCCAGCGTATCGACCCCACCCGACAAACCCCCGGCAAAGCCCGCCCCGGCAGCCCGCTTGTCCACAACGTGGCCAGCCTGTGCACAACCGGCGTGCCCCGCTGAGCGGGAACCCGGCTCCCGCAGGTCAGCAGCACCTCGAGCCAGCCGCACCCGTCAGCCACCCACCCTTAATTCGGGTTGAAAAAAAATGACGGTCCGACTGTTGCCCGACTTGTCTGGACCATGCATACTTTGTTGCCAGGCACAACAAAGCCCTGTAGAACCCTTCGTCGCCCGCGACCCACCCGCCCCGGACCGCGGACGGCACCGCGATGCCCGGTCACGCCTGCCGCCGCCCCGGCATGCACGGCCACCCTCCCCTCCCCGCGTTCCGTGCTGCGCGCGGAACGCCGGTCCCCACGGTGAGAGAGGCGACAAAGATGTCCACCTCGAAATTCCGCAAGTTGCGCAGAGCAGCGGCCGTACTGGCCGTCGGCTCACTGCTCGTCCTCGGGCAGCAAGCACTGACCGCACCCGCCGCCGAAGCCGCGGCCACCTTCACCGACGACTTCAACGGCCCCGCCGGGTCCGCCGTCGACGGCTCCAAGTGGCAGCTCGAAACCGGCGACAACGTCAACAACCACGAGCGCCAGTACTACACCTCCGGCACGAACAACGCCCAGCTCGACGGCCAGGGCCACCTCGTGATCACAGCCAAGAAGGAAAACCCCGGCAACTACAACTGCTGGTACGGCCGCTGCGAGTACACCTCCGCGCGGATGAACACTTCCGGCAAGTTCAGCCAGGCCTACGGCCACTTCGAGACGCGCATGAAGCTCCCGCGCGGGCAGGGCATGTGGCCGGCGTTCTGGATGCTCGGCGGCGGCAACTGGCCGACCGACGGCGAGATCGACGTCATGGAGAACGTCGGCTTCGAGCCGAACACCGTCCACGGCACCATCCACGGCCCCGGCTACTCCGGCTCCGGCGGCATCGGCGCCGCCTACAACGGCCCCAACTTCTCCGACGACTTCCACACCTACGCCGTCGACTGGTCGCCCAACCAGATCAAGTGGTACGTCGACGGGAACCTCTACCAGACGCGCACGCCGTCCGACCTGAACGGCAACCGCTGGGTCTACGACCACAACTTCTTCATCATCCTCAACCTCGCCGTCGGCGGGTACTGGCCGGGCGACCCCAACAGCAGCACGACGTTCCCGCAGCAGCTGGTCGTCGATTACGTCCACGTCACCAACGACACCGGCGGCACCACCCCGCCGTCCGGGCGCACCGGGCGGATCACCGGTATCGGCGGCAAGTGCGTCGACGTCGCGGGCGCCAGCACGGCCAACCTGACGCCGATCCAGATCACCGACTGCAACAACAACGCCGCGCAGAACTGGACCATCGGCACCGACGGCACGATCCGCGCGCTCGGCAAGTGCATGGACGTCAACGCCGCCGGCACCGCCGACGGGACAGCGGTGCAGCTCTACGACTGCAACGGCACCGCCGCCCAGAAATGGGCGATCAGCGGGGCCAAGGACATCGTGAACCCCAACGCGAACAAGTGCCTCGACGCCACCGGCAATTCGAGTGCGAACGGCACCCGCCTGCAGATCTGGACCTGCGGCGGCGGCGCGAACCAGAAGTGGACCACGCCCTGATCTGCTCCCCCTCGTGAGTGTTTAGGGCGGTTCTAACCGCCCTAAACACTCACGACCCCTTACCCCACAGGAGAATCCAAGTGCGGCGATTCCTCGTCGCGCTAATGGGGTGTGCCCTGTTAGCGCTTTCTTTCCTGATGTCCACCTCCGCGCAAGCGGCGGTCGAGGCCGGCCCGTCCGCGAGCCAGCTGCTCGCGAAAACGACGTCCTGCCAGCAGATTTCGAACGGCAAGTACTCCTTCGACGAAGGCGGCGCGGCCACCGTGCCCGTCTGCCAGGCCAACGGCGCGGTGTTCTTCAAGGCCGACATGGACATCGACTGCGACGGCGTCCGTACCACGCAGTGCAACGAGCAGACCGACTGCTGCTTCTACCCGGACACGGCGTTCCACACGTCGACCGACCAGCCGTTGAACGCGGCGCAGCTGCCCTACATCGTGCTGCCGCAGCCGACGTCCACATGGGACTACCGCAACTACGGCATCGACGGCGGTTCGGTCGTGGCGGTGATCTACAACAACCAGGTCACCTACGCCGTGGTCGGCGACACCGGGCCGACCGGCATCATCGGTGAGGCCTCCTACGCCACCGCCGTCAACCTCGGCATCAACCCCGACCCGTCCAACGGCGGCACCGAAGGTCCCGTGACGTACATCGTGTTCCCGAACACACACGTCAACCCGATCGAGAACCACAACAACGCCACCAGTCTCGGCGAGCAGGTCGCGACGCAGTTCGCCGGTGGCACCACCACCCCGCCGCCCGCCGGCAGCGGGCAGATCACCGGCCTCGGCGGCAAGTGCGTCGACGTCAACGCGGCGAGCAACGCCAACGGCACCGCGGTCCAGCTCTACGACTGCAACGGTACGACCGCGCAACAGTGGACGGTCGGCACTGACGGCACGGTCCGCGCGCTCGGCAAGTGCCTCGACGTCACCAGCGCGGGTACGGCCAACGGCACCACCGTCCAGTTGTGGGACTGCAACGGTTCGAACGCCCAGAAGTGGACGGCGAACGGCTCGCAGAACCTCGTCAACGCGGGCTCCGGCAAGTGTCTCGACGCGACCGGCAACAGCTCCGCCAACGGCACCCGGCTCCAGATCTGGACCTGCGGGTCCGGCGCGAACCAGAAGTGGACGCTCCCATGAGAAAACGCTCTCTCGCCGCATTGTTGGGTGTGACGGCCCTCGCCGCCGCCACCTTCGCCGTGCCCGCGCAGGCCGCGGGCGAGACCGTGAACGTCTGGCTCACCACGACCGACGACGCCAAGGGCGTCAACGTCACCCGCGGCCTGCAGCAGCAGACGCCGATCAGTTTCACCGCGGGCACCGGCACCGGCGGCCAGACCATCAACGTCAACGAAAACACGACGTACCAGCAGTTCGAGGGCGCCGGCGCGTCGTTCACCGACTCCGCCGCATGGCTGCTCAACTCGAGCAACCTGCTCAGCGCCAGCACGCGCAACTCGGTGATGCAGAAGCTGTTCGACCCCAACGCGGGCATCGGCATCAGCTTCCTGCGCAACCCGATCGGCGCGTCGGACATCGCGCGCTACAGCTACACGTTCGACGACGTGCCCGCCGGGCAGACCGACCCGAACCTGACGAAGTTCTCCATCGCGCACGACCAGACCGACGTCCTGCCTCTGACCAAGCAGGCGCTGCAGCTCAACCCGCAGATCAAGGTCATGGCGTCGCCCTGGAGCGCGCCGCCGTGGATGAAGGACAACGACAGTTACCTCCTCGGCTGGGTCGAGTCGCAGTTCTACCCGGCCTACGCGCAGTACTTCGTCAAGTACGCCCAGGCCTACCAGGCCGCCGGCGTGCCGATCAACTACCTGTCGGTGCAGAACGAGCCGACGTGCTGCGCGAGTTACCCGTCGACCAACTGGAACGGCGCGGGCCTGGCGTACTTCACCAAGAACAACCTGCTGCCGGCGCTGCAGAACGCCAGTCTGTCCACAAAGGTCCTCGCCCTCGACTGGAACTGGGACCAGTACCAGTCCTTCGCGGCGCCCACCATGGACGATGCCGCTGTGCGGTCGCACCCGAACTTCGGCGGCATGGCGTGGCACGGGTACGGCGGCAACGTCTCGCAGCAGACGACCGTGCACAACCAGTACCCGAGCGTGAACGCGTACTCGACCGAGCACTCGGGCGGCACCTGGGTGTCGAACCAGCAGGCCGAGGACATGACGAACATCGTCGACTACACGCGCAACTGGAGCCGCACGGTCACCAAGTGGAGCCTGGCGATGGACCAGGCGCACAATCCGCACAACGGCGGCTGCGACACCTGCACCGGCCTCGTGACCGTCCACAACGGAGACGGCCGCAACGGCCAGGTCGACTACACCGTCGAGTACTACACGATGGGTCACCTGACGAAGTTCGTGAAGCCCGGCGCGGTCCGGATCGACTCGAACGACAACTCGACCGTCCGCAACGTCGCCTGGAAGAACCCGGACGGTTCGAAGGCGCTGATCGCGTACAACACCAGCACCGGCACCCAGAGCGTCCGGGTGAACTGGGGCAACTCGTCGTTCACCTACAGTCTGCCCGGCCACACGTCGGCGACGTTCACCTGGGCCGGCAACCAGGGCACCGGCGGCGGTGGCGGCGGCAAGACCGGCGCGATCACCGGCCTCGGCGGCAAGTGCCTGGACGTCGCGAGCGGCAGCAGCGCGAACGGCGCGGCGGTCCAGCTCTACGACTGCAACGGCTCAGGCGCCCAGCAGTGGACGGTCGGCACCGACGGCACGATCCGCGCGCTGGGCAAGTGCCTCGACGTGACCGGACAGTCCACAGCGGACGGTGCGCAGCTGCAGCTGTGGGACTGCGGCGGGACGGCCAACCAGAGATGGGCGGCGACGGCGGCCAAGGACATCGTCGGGTCGGCGTCGAACAAGTGCCTCGACGCCACCGGTAGTTCCAGCGCCAACGGCACCCGGCTGCAGATCTGGACCTGCACCGGCGCCGCCAACCAGAAGTGGAACGTGCCCGCATGAAAAAACTGGCAGTGACAACCGGGACTCCGCCCCGGGCCGGGGGCTCCGCCACCCGGAACCCCCGAAGAGCAGCAGCATTCGGCGCCCTCATAGCCGCGGCATCGGCACTGGTGCTCGCACCGGGTGTCGCGCAGGCGGCGACCGGGCCGATCACCGGCATCGCCGGGAAGTGCGTCGACGTCAACGCCGCGAGCACCGCCAACGGCACGGCGATCCAGCTGTACGACTGCAACGGCAGCGGCGCGCAGCAGTGGACGACCGGGTCCGACGGATCCCTGCAGGCGCTGGGCAAGTGCCTCGACGTCACCAGCGCCGGGACGGCCAATGGCACCACCATCCAGCTCTGGGACTGCAACGGCTCCACCGCCCAGAAGTGGACGGCCAACGCGGCGAAGAACCTCGTCAACACCGGGTCGGGCAAGTGCCTGGACGCCACCGGCAACTCGAGCGCGAACGGCACGCGCCTGCAGATCTGGACGTGCGCCACCAGCGCCAACCAGCAGTGGACGCTCCCGAGCGGTGGCACGACCCCGCCGCCGACCGGGCCGGGCGTGATGGCCGTCGCGCCGTACCTCTACAACGGCTGGGGCAACCCGCCGAGCCCGGCGACGATCCAGAACGCCACCGGCGTCAAGTGGTTCACGCTGGCGTTCGTCCTGTCCAACGGCTACTGCAACCCGCAGTGGGACGGTGGGCGCGCGCTGACCGGCGGCGTCGACCAGAACACCATCAACACGGTGCGCGCGGGCGGCGGCGACGTCATCCCGTCGTTCGGCGGCTACTCCGGCAACAAGCTGGAGTCGTCGTGCGGCAGCGCGGGTGAGCTGGCGGCGGCGTACCAGAAGGTGATCAGCGCCTACGGCCTCAAGGCGATCGACATCGACATCGAGGCCGACGCCTACAGCAACCCGACGGTGCAGCAGCGCACGGTCGACGCGCTGAAGACGATCCGGGCGAACAACGCGGGCATCAAGCTGTACGTCACGTTCGGCACCGGGCAGTCGGGGCCGGACAACAGCCTGGTCAACCGCGCGGCGCAGTCCGGTCTCACGGTCGACGGCTGGGTCATCATGCCGTTCGACTTCGGCGGTGCCGGCCAGAACATGGGCACGCTCACGCAGCGCGCGGCGGAGGGCCTCAAGAACGTCGTCAAGTCGGCTTACGGCTACGACGACGACACGGCCTACCGGCACATGGGCATCTCGTCGATGAACGGCATCACGGACAACAGCGAGACGGTCACCCTGGCCGACTTCACCACCATCCTGGCCTACGCGAACACGCACCACCTGGCCCGGCTGACGTTCTGGTCCGCGAACCGCGACCGCCCCTGCCCGGGCGCCTACCCGAACGACGACACGTGTTCGGGCGTTTCCCAGCAGGCATGGGACTTCACGAGGATCTTCGCCCGCTACGCCGGCTGAGTTCCGGCAAGTCCGTGAAGGCCTCCTTGAGGGACTCTGAGTCCCTCAAGGAGGCCTTCACGGCGTTTCGGAGCTGCCGGGGGTGACCCTGGGGGTAGTCACACGCCCCGGCAGCCGGGTCTCGCCGGCCGCTGGGGGTTCCGGCGGCGAAACCGCGCTGAGGTTATCCAGTCCGCGGCCCGGAAATGCCGGGCTCGGCCCGTCCGGACCGCAAGCGTGCCCGAAGACGCACTACTCGACGGCGATCGCCGCCCGGGCCGCGGCCGCGCGGTCGGCGTACGCCTCGACCAGCTGCTCCTCCGCGTCCTCCAGGTACTTCATCAGCAGCTGCTCCGCGCCCGCGCCGTCGCCCGCCTCGACGCGGTCCAGGATCTCGTGGTTGCGCGGCAGATAGCGCTCGTGGAAGCGGCGTGGCTCGGCCATGATGTGGAAGACCAGCCGCAGCTCGGCGATGAGCCTGCTGACCAGCTCGTTGACGCGCTCGCTGCCCGACAGCGCGGCCAGCTCCTGGTGGAACCAGACGTTCGCGGTGCCGAGGTCCTTCCAGTTCCCGTTGCGGGCGGCCTCGTCGCCGATGTCGACCTTCTCCTTGATCCGCGGGAACGACGCCGGCTTCGCCGTCACGCCCCGGACCGCGGCGCACTCGATGATCTTGCGCACGCGGTAGATGTCGACGACGTCCTCGATGCTCGGGATCCGCACGAACACCCCGCGGTTGAGCTCGTGGGCGAGCAGCCGCTCGTGCGTGAGCAGCCGGAACGCCTCCCGCAGCGTGTTGCGCGAGACGCCGAGCGCGTTGCCGATGTCCTGCTCCGACAGCCGCCCACCGGGCAGGAAGAAGCCCTCCGCGATGCGCTTGCGGAGGACGCCGGCCACCCGCTCGGCCGTGCTCTTGCGGCTGACCAGGCCGCGATCGGCCTCCAGGCCGGGCAGGTCCGGGACCACGCTGTCTTCGATGACCACGGGGACGATGGTACCCGTCACACTGAGGACGATCCAATTGCAGTCTTGTGGAATTGTTGAACAATCCTTACTGTGTGAGGCACGCCACGATGAGACACTGGCCTGGAGGTGCCCGACATGACTGCCACAGCAACCGAGGCCCGGCCGTTCGACTGGTTCCGCACACTGGGGAAACGCGGCCGGCTCGCCTTCGCCGGCGCGTTCGGCGGGTACGGCCTGGACTCGTTCGACTACCAGACCCTGCCCCTCGGACTCGCCGCGATCACCGCGTACTTCGGCATCTCGAGCGGCGAAGCCGGTCTGCTCGGCACGACGACGCTGGTCGTGTCGGCCGTCGGCGGGATCGGCGCCGGCATGCTGGCCGACCGCATCGGCCGCGTCCGCACGCTCCAGATCACCATCGCGATGTACACGGTGTTCACCGTGCTCTGCGGGTTCGCGCCCAACTTCGAGACGCTGCTGATCTTCCGCGCCCTGCAGGGCCTGGGCTTCGGCGGCGAGTGGGCGGCCGGCGCGGCGCTGGTCGCGGAGTACTCCTCGGCGCGCTACCGCGGCCGGACCGTGGCGTTCGTGCAGAGCGCGTGGGCGGTCGGCTGGGGCCTGTCGGTGATCGTCTACACCGTCGTGTTCAGCCTCGCGAGCCCCGACCTGGCCTGGCGCATCATGTTCTGGACCGGCGTCATCCCGGCGCTGCTCGTGCTCTGGGTCCGCAAGAGCGTCAAGGACGCGCCGCGCGCGGAAGAGCGTCTCAAGGGCGAGCGCGTCAAGGGCACGCTGGTCAAGATCTTCCACCGCGACCTGCTGCGCACGACGTTCTTCGCCGCGCTGCTCGCGACCGGCGTCCAGGGCGGGTACTACACGATCTCGACGTGGCTGCCGTCGTACCTGAAGAAGACGCGCGAGCTGACCGTGATCGGCACCGGCGGCTACCTCGCGTTCCTGATCACCGGCGCTTTCGTCGGGTACGTCTGCGGCGGCTACCTCACGGACCTGATGGGGCGCAAGAAAACCTTCCTGACGTTCGCGATCCTGTCGGCCGGGCTGATCGTCGCGTACACCCAGATCCCCAAGGGCGCCAACGGTCTCGTCCTGGTGCTCGGCTTCCCGCTCGGCTTCTCGATGTCCGCGATCTTCAGCGGCTTCGGCGCGTACCTCGCCGAGCTGTACCCGACGACGCTGCGCGGCACCGGCCAGGGCTTCACCTACAACTTCGGCCGCGCGGTCGGCGCGATCTTCCCGACCGTCGTGGGCTTCCTCGGTGCCGGCGGCGCGATCGTGTTCGGCGCGATCGGCTACGCCATCGCCGCCCTGGCCCTGCTCGGCTTGCCCGAGACCCGAGGGATCGAACTCGTTGACTGAGGGGGAACTCATGACGACCTTCGACGAACCGGCCACCTTCACGCCGGAGCAAGCGCGCGAAGCGTTCCGGCGTGGCACGGCCCGCCCCACCACGGGCTGGGCCGGCGGCTTCACCCAGACGAACCTGATCGCCGTGCCCGAGGACTGGGCTTACGACGTCCTGCTGTTCTGCACCCGCAACCCGCAGGCGTGCCCGCTGCTCGACGTCACCGACCCCGGCGACCCGGCCACCCGCCTGGCCGACGGCGCGGACCTGCGCACCGACCTGCCGCGTTACCGGATCTGGCAGAACGGCGTGCTCGCCGGCGAGGTCTCGGACGCGACCGGGCTGTGGCGCAGCGACATGGTCGCCTTCTCGATCGGCTGCAGCTTCACCTTCGAGACGGCGCTGGCCGCCGAGGGCGTCCCGCTGCGGCACGTCGAGCAGGGCCGCAACGTCTCGATGTACCTGACGAACCGGCAGTGCGAGCCGGCCGGGCGGCTCTTCGGCCCGATGGTCGTCTCGATGCGGTACCTCCCCGAGGACCGCGTCGACGACGCCATCCGGATCACCCGCGCGATGCCGGCCGTCCACGGCGCGCCGGTGCACATCGGGGATCCGCGTACCCTGGGCATCGAAGATCTTTCGCGGCCGGACTTCGGTGATCCGGTGGACGCAGCCGACGGTGACGTCCCGGTGTTCTGGGCCTGCGGGGTCACCCCGCAGGCGGCGCTGATGGCGTCGCGGCCGCCGTACGCGATCACCCACGCGCCGGGGTACATGTTCATCACCGACCGCCACGACAGCGAATACCGGGTGGGCTGAAATGGACCTGAACAGTGACCTCGGCGAGGGTTTCGGCGCCTGGAAGATGGGTGACGACGAAGCCGTGCTCGACATCGTCACCAGCGCGAACGTCGCCTGCGGCTTCCACGCCGGCGACCCGTCGGTGATGCGGCACGTGTGCGAGCTGGCGGCCGATCGCGACGTCGCGATCGGCGCGCACGTCGGCTACCGCGACCTGGCCGGGTTCGGCCGGCGCGCGCTCGACATCGCCCCGGAAGACCTGGCGAACGAGGTGCTCTACCAGATCGGCGCGCTCGACGCGTTCGCCCGCGCGGCCGGCAGCCGCGTGACGTACGTGAAACCGCACGGCGCGTTGTACAACACCGCGGCGGCCGATCCGGAACAGGCCGCGGCGATCGTCGAGGGCCTGCGCCGGTACGACCCGGCGCTCGCGCTGCTCTGCCTGCCTGACTCGGAAATGCAGCGGGAGGCGGAAAAAGCCGGGGTGGTGGCGTACGCCGAGGCGTTCGCCGACCGGGCCTACACCGCGGAAGGACGGCTGGTGTCGCGCAAGCAGCCCGGCGCCGTGCTGCACGAACCCGACGCCGTCGCCGAGCGCGCGGTCGCGATGGCGACCGGCGGCGGGGTCGTCACGGCCGACGGCGGGAAGCTCGACCTGCGCCCGGATTCCCTGTGCGTGCACGGGGACACGCCGGGCGCGGTGGAGCTGGCCCGGCGGATCCGCGACGGCCTGACCGACGCGGGTGTCACGCTCACCGCGTTCACCGGATGACCGTCCGGCTGCTGCCGTGCGGACGCCGTGCGGTGCTCGTGGAAGTCGACGACGTACTGGGTTATCAGGCCGCGCTGGCGCAGGCGCCGCCGGACGGGGTGGTGGAACTCGTTCCGGCGGCGCGCACGCTGCTGGTCCGTTTCGACCCGGCGGTGACCTCCTCGGATCGGCTGGGCGCCCTGCTGGGTCGAGTGTCCCCTGTGGACGGTCAGGTTGCCGACACGCGCGAAGTGGTGATCCCGGTGGTGTACGACGGCGAAGACCTGACGGAGGTCGCGGCCGAGACCGGATTGTCGGTCGAGGAGGTCGTGGCCCGGCACCGCGCGGGGTCGTACGTCTCGGCGTTCTGCGGGTTCGCACCCGGGTTCGCCTACCTGTCCGGCGCGGACCCGGTGCTGCACGTGTCCCGCCGATCGTCGCCGCGCACGCGCATCCCGGCCGGCTCGGTGGCGATCGCGGGCGAGTACAGCGCGGTGTACCCGAGCGCGTCGCCGGGCGGCTGGCGGCTGCTCGGGCGCACCGAGGCGCCGGTGTGGGACGTCGAGCGCGACCCGCCGAACCTGCTACCGCCGGGCACGCGCGTCCGGTTCCGGGAGGTCTCGTGAAGCTCGAGATCCGCCGGCCCGGCTTCGCCACAACGGTGCAGGACCTCGGCCGGCCCGGCCACGCGGCGCTCGGCGTCGGCCGGTCCGGCGCCGCCGACCGCGGCTCGTTCCTCCTGGCCAACCGGCTCGTCGGGAACCCGCCCGGCGCCGCGGCCCTGGAGGTCACGCTCGGCGGTCTGGTGCTGCGCGCGTCCGCGGTGACGACGGTCGCGGTGACCGGCGCGGACTGCCCCGTCACAACGGGCGGCCGCGCTTTCGGCCTCAACGCGCCGATCACGCTGCACGCGGGTGCGGAACTGTCCCTCGGGATGGCCTCGGCCGGCCTGCGCTGTTACGTCGCGGTGCGCGGCGGCATCGACGTCCCGCCGGTGCTCGGCTCACGATCCACGGACACGCTGGGCAAGCTCGGGCCGCCCGCGATCGCGGCGGGCACGCTGCTGCCGGTCGGCGACGACGCGCTCGAGTTCCCTGGTGTCGATCTCGCGCCCCGGGCGCCCTTTCCGGTCTTCCCGGTGCTGCGGGTGACGCCGGGACCGCGTCGCGACTGGTTCACCGACCCGGCGCGTCTTCTGTCCACTGTGTACACGGTGTCGCCGGACTCCGACCGCGTAGGCATCCGCCTGACCGGCCCTCCGCTTTCCCGCGCCCGCGAAGACGAGCTGCCGTCGGAGCCGTGCGTGCCGGGATCGCTGCAGGTGCCGCCGTCGGGGCAGCCGATCCTGTTCCACGCCGACCACCCGACGACGGGCGGCTACCCGGTGATCGCCGTCGTCGACGAGGAGGACCTGGACGTCGCCGCCCAGCTGCGCCCGGGTCAGACTCTCCGCTTCCAGCCCTCGTGAGTGTTTAGGGCGGTTCTAACCGCCCTGAACACTCACGACAAGCTGCGGCAGACCACCCAGGCCGTGACCGTGACCGCGAGCCAGATCGCCCAGGCCGCGCCCGGGGCCAGGCCGGTCGCGATGACCCCCAGTGCCATCGCGACCAGCACCGGCCAGGCCCGCCGCCGCCGCGCCAGGCCGGACTCCGCCAGGTAGGCGTCGAAGGCCTCCGCGACCTGGTCGTCGATCTCGTCGCGCAGCCGCGGGCTCAGCTCAGACATGCGCCGGGACCGCCGGGCGCGGCACTGCCACCGACAGGCACGCCAACGCCAGCGGCACCTCCAACCCGGCCATGAGCAGGGAGAACACGACGTCGTCGCCGGCCGTCACGACGTCGAACCACGCGTCGGTCAGCAGGAGCGTGGCCGTGCCGATCGCGGCGAACGGCACCCGCGGATCGCCCCGGCCGAGCAGCCAGGCCGTCGTGAGCAGGCCGAGCGCCTCCGCGGCGTCGAAGCCCGTCCACGCCAGGCTCCAGTGCTGCGCCGGATAGACGTCCGGCAGGGTCATCCCCAGTACCGCGATCCACGGCAGCAGGCACAATCCCGCCGCCCAGAAGACCTTCCGCATCGAAACCCCCGAAGTTCCCGTGCCTCTGGAACCCAAGGTAGCCGAATGCAGAGATTCTTTGCAAACAGTCTCTGTAGTACGCTCCGGGGCATGGTCGAACGTCCCGAACGGCGGGTCCTCACCGGCGCGGATCTCAAGGCCTTCTACAAGGCCCTGGCCAACCCCGTGCGCCGCGACATCCTGTCCTACCTGGGCGAACACGGCGAAGCGAACTCGACGAGCGTCGCGAAGGCCCTCGGCGAAAGCACCGGGACGACCAGCTACCACCTCCGCAAGCTCGCCGACCTCCGGCTGATCGCGGAGATCGAGGAGCGCTCCACCGGCCGTGAGCGCTGGTGGAAAGCGCTGTCGAAGGACCTCTACACCCCGCCCGGCCTGGAGATGACGCCCGACGAGCGCGAAGCCGCGTCGAAGCTCGGCGCGCTCAAGATGAGCCACGACATCGGCCTGCTCACGCGGGCGTACGCCGGGTACGACAGTGCCGAGGGCTGGAACCAGATCCACCGCTCCGGGCTGCGCCTGACGAAGGACCAGATCGCCTCGTTCGTCGAGGAGTACCAGAACCTGATCTGGAAGTACGTCACCGCGCCGGGCGAGCACCCCGAAGGCTCCCGCGCGATGGCCGTCCGGCTCGTCATGGTCCCGGAGAAGGAGTTCACCGAAGACTAGAGGCCGGACACCCGCAGCGTGATGTTCAGCCGGCCGGTCAGGCCGAGCGCCGGGTCCGCCGTGCCCGGCAACGTCCGCGGGACGCCGTGGTAGGCGAACCGCGACGGGCCGCCGAACACGAACAGGTCGCCCGAGTGCAGCTCGACGTCGGTGTACGGCCGGTTGCGCGACTCCGTGTTGCCGAAGCGGAAGACGCACGTGTCGCCGAGGCTGAGTGACACCACGGGGGCCGCGCTCTGCTCGTCCTTGTCCTGGTGCTGCCCCATTTTCGTCTTCGCGGCGTAGAAGTTGACCAACGCGGTGTCGGGCTCGTAGCCGTCGGCCGGTTCGCCGTACGCGTCCGCCAGCGCGCGGCGGCCGAGGTCGCCGAGCCAGTCCGGGAACGGCAGCACCGGCCGGCCGTCGTCGGTCGTGCGCGAGTAGCCGTACGGGTACCAGTGCCAGCCGAGGCAGACGGTCTTGACCGACATCACGCCGCCGTTGGGGTACGTGGTGTTGCGGTAACCGGGCCAGCCGCGGCACGCGGCGACGAGGTCGCGCTGGGCGTCGAAGTCGAGCCAGTCGGGCAGGTGCACCGCACCGGGCGCGAGCTCGGCGCGGGGTCTCGGCAGAAGAGCGTCCACTACTTCGATTCTGCCAGCGGCTCCCGTCGCCGACTTCCGGCAACGTGCCCTGGGACCACCCGGTGACCGCGGAACGTCACACCGGCGGACCCGAACAGCCGCAGGAGACGTCCCATCGGGCGCTCCTGCGGCCGGGTCCCCTCGCGTTGGACCGCCATGGCTTGGACATTCCCACACCTGTTTGTCACATGCCAGCGTGGATCAGCTACGAACGGATCACTTGAACACGATGCCGTGGATCACTCACCGAACGTGACCACGGTGACGCCGGCCCGGGCCGGCACCGGGTCGGTCATCGCGGCCAGCGCGGCCGGGACGTCGTCGAGCCCGATCCGCCGGCCGATCAGCGCGGCCAGGTCGATGCCCGACGTCTCGACGACGCGCAGCAGCTCCGGGTACTCGTGGGCCTGGAGGCCGTGGATCCCGACCAGCTCCAGCTCGCCGCCGATGACCCGGTGCATCGGGATCGGCGCGACGCCCTGCGCCGGCGGCATCAGCCCGGCCTGGACGTGCCGCCCGCGCTTGCGGAGGCTGCCCACCGACGCCGCGCAGGTCGACGGCGAGCCGAGGCAGTCGAGCGAGACGTGCGTGCCGCCTTCGGTCAGCTCGCGCACGTGCGCGGCGACGGCTTCCGGGCCGTCGAACGCCGACGCGTCGAGCGTCAGCGCCGCCCCCGACTTCGCCGCGAGCTCCAGCGCGGCCGGCGAGACGTCGACCGCGACGACCTTCGCGCCGGCCGCGACGGCGAGCAGCACGGCGGAGATCCCGACGCCGCCGCAGCCGTACACCGACACCCACTGCCCGGCGGTGACCCGGCCCTGCCGCAGCACCCCGCGGTACGCCGTGCCGAACCGGCAGCCCAGCGCCGCCGCCTCGGCCGCGCCGAGCGTGTCGGGCAGCGCGACCAGGTTGACCTCGGCGTGCTCGATCGCGACGCGCTCGGCGAAGGACCCCCAGTGCGTCGCGCCCGGCTGGAACTCGCGGTCGCAGATCTGCTGGTCGCCGCGCGCGCACTGGGCGCACGTGCCGCAGGCGCAGACGAACGGCACGGTGACGCGCGTGCCGAGGGCCCAGCCGCGCACGCCTTCGCCGAGCGCGACGACGCGGCCGGCGAGCTCGTGGCCGGCGACGTGCGGCAGGGTCACCGCGCTGTCATGCCCCTGCCACGTGTGCCAGTCGCTGCGGCACACGCCGGTGGCGTCGACCTCGATGACGGCCCCGCCCGGCGGCGCAACCGGTTCCGGTACCTCCCTGACCACGGGCGGAACGCCAAACTCCTCCATGACCACAGCTCGCATGCCGGCGAGCCTACGCGAGCCGCTCACTTGAGCGGCTTTCCCTTGGTATCGCTCAGTTGAGCGGTGGCGGCTGCGGGTGGAAGCGCGTGCGCACCCGCGGCGGCCCGAGCAGCTTGCTGAGCGAACCGCCGGGCACGTTCAAGATGTCCTCGAGGTTTCTCAACGCCTCCAACGATTCTGCCCGTTCCGGCCGGCACCGTCCGGATTGCCAGTGGCTGAGGGTGGCCAAGCTGACCGTGGTTCCCCTGCCGCGCAAGCGATAGCGGATCCGGTCGAGGCCGAGGCCACGAACCCGGATCGCCGCTCGCAGTGCCACGGCGAAGGGCCCGTGGGCCAGCAGCCGGTCGAGTTCGGCCTGGTCCCCCCGGTCCATCGTGTGTGTTCGCTGACCGGTCATCACATCGCTCCGAAGCACTCCCGAATACGAAAATTGGAGCGTAGGCCTGCTTCGGCGAGATCGGAAGACCACTCACCCACCTGCGAACGCCCCGGAAGTCCTGACGTGGTCCGCGATCGCGGCGAACGGTGCCGAGTAGCCGGAGTTGACGGTGACGTAGGAAATCCCCCACCGCTCCCGCCACCGGAGGAGGTTTTCCCCGGCACGGCCCGGATCCGACGGCAGCACGGTGACCGCGCCGGCCGCCACCAGCTCCGGCAGATCGGCCCCGGCGAAGCGGGCCACCCGCGGCGACGGCTCGTCCCCGACGGCGATCAGGTTCAGCCCGAGCTCGATCTCCGGCAGCCGCGGCCCGGCGAGCGTACGGAATCGATCCACAATGGACTGCGCCTGGTCCTCGGTGGTCGTGGGATGCCAGGAGAAGGTCACGATGTCCGCTTCTTGCGCGGCGAGCGCCAGCATTTTCGGCCCGCTGGCGGCGAGCAGCAGCCGCGGCCGCTCGATCGATCGTTTGAGGTGCGTGACGGTGTCCGCCATCCGTGTGACGCGCTCACCCGGCGAGCCGAACTCCCGCCCGAGGCTCGCGGCGAGCGCGTCGGCGTTCGGCCGCCCGGCGCCGAGCCCGAGCTCGAACCGGCCCCCGGTTTGCTGGTGCAGCGTCCGCGCCTGCCACTCGAGCGCCCGCGCGTCCCGGAACGGATCGGCGAGCACGAAGGTGCCGAGGGTGATCCGTTCGGTAACCGCGGCGGCCGCCCCGAGCAGCACGAAGGGGTCGCCCCCGGAGACCGGATCGGTGGCGAGCAGGGTGTCGAAGCCGAGCTCCTCGGCCCGCCGCGCCTGAGCGGTCCAGGTGCCGAGGTCAGGGGCGTAACCGGCGACGATGCCGAAGCGGAACGGAGAGGTCATGCCGCCCATGGTCGGCGGCGCGGCGGTGTCACCACATCCGCTCCAGGACGTCACCCGGACGTACGCGCCCCGACGTCATCACAGGTCGATCACCGCCCGTAACACCCGCGGTGATCAATGCGTCTCTCTGCACAATCCCGGCACAGAGAGCGAGGCGGACAAATGACCGTCGACCCGAACACCCGCCAACCGCCGACCCCGGAGCCCGTCTCGCAGCCCGACACGGCTTTGCCGCCCGCGCACCGCAGCCGCAAGCCCCTCTTCATCGTCGCGGGTGCCGCGGTCGTCGCCGCGGTCGCCACCATCCTGATCATCGTCTTCACCACCTCAGGCCCCTCGTCCGTCAACGGCACACTGTCCCTGCTGTGCGACATGAAATGCACCAAAGCCGCAGCTGACGGTTATGACGGTTACGGGGACCTGAGCAGTGGCTCGCAAGTCACGCTTGTGGACGAGACCGGGCAGGTCGTGGCCACCACCGAGCTGCGCCGCACCCCCGGCGAAGAAACGAAGATCGTCGAAGGCATGTGGGTGCGCACCTTCACCTTCACGTTCACCGACGTGCCGAGCGCCGAGCGCTACGGCGTGCACCTCGGCAACACCAACCGCGGCACCCTGTGGAAGAGCGCCGAGGAGACCGAGCGTGACGGCTTCAGCCTCACCATCGGTGGCTAGCGCAGCGTGACCGACAGGGCCTGCGCGATCTCCTTGCCGATCGCGTGGGTCGCCACCTCCGGCGGTGACCCGACCTTGACCACCATCGGCCCCCCGAACGGCTGGCGCTCCACGACCTCGATGCGTTCGCCCAGGTTGATGGCGTGTTCCGTCAGGTACCGCAGCAGCTCCGGGTCGGTGTCCCAGACCCGGACGATCTCGCCGACCGCGCCCGGCTCCAGGTCGTCCAGGATGCGGACCGACAGCTCCTCGACGCTGCCGTCCGCGGCCGGGATCGGGTCGCCGTGGGGGTCGCGGACCGGGTTGCCGAGCTTGGCCGCGATGCGCTCGACCAGCCGGTCCGACACCGCGTGCTCCAGCGCGTCCGCCTCCGCGTGGACCTCGTCCCAGGTGTAGCCGAGCTCGGAGACCAGGTACGTCTCGATCAGCCGGTGCCGGCGCAGCACCGACCGCGCGAGCAGCCGGCCGTCGGCCGTGAGCTCGATGCCGCGGTAGGGCACGTGGGTGACCAGGCCGAGCTGGGACAGCTTCGTGACCATCCCCGACGCCGAGGACGGGCTGACCTCCAGCCGTCCGGCGAGCGAGGTGTTGGTGACCGGCTCACCGCGCTCGACCAGGCCGTAGATCACCCGGACGTAGTCCTCGACCGACGAGGATCTCCGGACCGAACCATCTCCCATGCCGCATACGATACGGGCCGGGTACTTTCCCCGTGCGCTTCACGGCCGCCAGCGGTAGCGGATCCAGCCGGGGACCGGTTCCGCGCCGAGCTGGGCGTAGAACGCCTCGCCTTTCTCGTTGCCCGCCTGCATGTCCCACTCGACGCGGCCGCCGGTGCGGCGGGCCAGCTCGCCGAGCAGCTCGCCGCCGAGGCCGTGACGCCGGTGCGCGGGACGCACGAACAGGTCGTCCAGCCAGATCCCCGGCTTGGCCTCCCAGGTGGAGAAGTTCCAGCTGCAGAACGCGAAGCCGGCGACCGTGCCGGGCTCGCCGGGCGGGGTCGTGATCAGCACCCAGGCCTTCGGCTCCGGCCCGAACAGGTGACCGCCCATCTCGGCGCGGTCCAGCTTGAGGTCGTGCTTGTCCTCGTAGACGGCGTGCTCCTCGATGAGCGCGCAGATCTCCTCGATGTCTTCGAGGACGGCGTCGCGGACGGGCATTTCGCCTCCCGTTTCTGTCGGTGGTGGTCGTTAGGGTCGAGCGCGAAGGAGGTGGTCGGTGTCACCGGAGGAGAAGTTCGAGGACCTGGTCGACGAGTTCACCGGACAACCGGGCATCACGCCACCCGGCTCAACCGGCGGGTTCGGGCGCGGCGCCCTGCGGGCCGACGGCCGGATCTTCGCGATGTTCGTCCGCGGGCAGCTGGTGCTGAAGTTGCCGAAAATACGCGTGGACGAGCTGGTCGAAGGCGGGCACGGGGTGCGCTTCGACGCGAACAAGGGCACCCCGATGAAGGAATGGCTGGCCCTGGCGGCGGACTCGCCGCAGCCGTGGCCCGCCCTGGCGAAGGAGGCACACGCATTCGTGGGAGGCAAGTGAGACATCAGGCCTGGTAACGCAGTTCGCCGCCGACGGCGGTGGCCAGCACGCTCAGGTCGTCCAAAGCGGACTCGTCCAGGGGCGAGCCGGAGAGCACGGCGAAGTCGGCGAGCTTCCCGGGCTCCAGCGTGCCCAGGTCCCGCTCGGCGAACGTCGCGTAGGCCGAGCCGTAGGTGTACGCGCGCAGCGCCTGTTCCGGCGTCAACGCCTCTTCGGGAGCGAAGGGCGCACCGGACGCCGTTCGCCGGCGCACCATGTCGGCGAGGGCGAGCAGCGGCGCGCCGTCGACCACCGGGCGATCCGACGACGCCGGGAGCACGCAACCGGCGTCGAGGACGCTGCGCAGCCGGTAGCACCACGGCACGCGGGCCTCGCCGAGCGCGGCGCGCATCCCGTCGCCGAGTTCGTTGACGAACCGGCCTTGCGGTGACGCGATCAGGCCGAGCGAAGCGAGCCGGGTCAGCTCCGCGGGCTGAAGCACCGCGCAGTGCTCGATGCGGTGCCGGTGGTCCGCGCACGGTGAAGCGGCCAGCGCGGCTTCGTACGCGTCGAGGACGACGGTGATCGCGCGGTCGCCGATCGCGTGCGTCGCGATCTGCCAGCCGGCGTCGTGCGCCTTCCGGATCGTGCGGGCGATCTCGTCCTCGGGCACCTGGAAGTAGCCGCGGTTTTCGGGCTCGCCGTCGAAGGGTTCGTGCATCGCGCAGGTGCGCCCGACCAGGGAACCGTCGGCGAACAGCTTCATCGGGCCGACGCGCAGCCACTCGTCGCCGAGGCCGGTGCGCAGGCCGAGGTCGAGGCCGAACCCGGCGCCGTCGGGCAGGTCGTGGAGCACGCTCGCCGCGACCATCACCGTGCTGCGCACGCGCAGCACCCCGCGGTCGCGCGCGAGCTGATAGGCGGCCAGTTCGGCGGGTGTCTCGCCGACCAGCCCGCCGCCGATCCCGGCCTCCTGGACGCTCGTGATGCCCTCCGACAGGTACCGCTCCGACGCGCGGTCGAGGCCGCGGACGACCTGCTCCACCGGCGTCGGGTAGGTCAGCGGCCGCAGCAGCAGCTGGGCCTGCTCGCGCAGCAGCCCGGTGGGCGAGCCCTCGGCGTGCACGACGTCGCCGCCGACCGGCACGTGCGCCAGGTCCAGCTGGTCCAGCACGGCCGAGTTGACCACGGTCATGTGCCCGGACGTGTGCTTGAGCCGCACCAGCATCCCCGGCGCCGCGCGGTCGAGACCGTGCCGGTCCGGGTGCCCGCCGGCGAGCTTGTTCTGGTCGTACCCGCTGCCCACCACCCAGCTGCCCGCGGGGAGCGTCGCGGCCCGCGCGGCGACGGCGTCGTAGACCTCCTCGACGCTGCGGCAGCCGCCGAGCGGGACGTCGTCGAGGGCCATCCCGAACCAGGCCATGTGGTTGTGCGCGTCGTGGAAGCCCGGCACGACGAACCCGCCGCCGAGGTCGACGCGCGTGCGCGCGGACACCCCGAGAGCGTCCTCCCCCAGCGCGACGACCCGGCCGTGCAGCACGGCGAGTGCGCTGGTCAAGCCCGTGCCCGTCCACACCAGGGCGTTTTCGTAGACCGCATCGACCTGCATCCTTCAAAGGCTATCGATCGATCGATCGAACGTCTAGCATCGGCCTCATGCCCACCGTGGACTTCGCCGTCGAAGACGGCATCGCGCACATCCGGCTCAACCGGCCCGAGCGGCTGAACGCGGTCGCCGCCGTGCTGGTCGACGACTTCCTCGCCGCGCTCGACGCCGCCGCCCGCAGCGACGCGCGCGTCGTCGTGCTGTCCGGGAACGGCCGGGCCTTCTGCGCCGGCCACGACCTCAAGGAGCCCACCCCCGAAGGTGATTCGCGGGCTCGCCTGGACCGGCTCCAGGACGTCACGCGGCGGCTGCGCGCGCTGCGGCAGCCGGTGATCGCCGCGGTGCACGGTTACGCGATCGGCGCGGGCGCCGAGTTCGCGCTCGGCTGCGACCTGATCCTCGCCGCCGAGGACGCGGTCTTCGCGTTCCCCGAGGTTTCGCTCGGCCTGAGCGTCACCGGCGCGGCGTCGCGGCTGCTGCCGCTGCTCGTCGGCCCGCTCAAGGCGAAGGAACTGCTCCTGCTCGGCGAGCGCTTCGACGGCCGGAAGGCCGCGGAGCTGGGCATGGTCAACACGGCGGTGCCCGCCGAACAGCTCCAGGCCGAGGCGCGGAGCTGGGCGAAGCGGATCGCCGAGCACCCGCCGGCCGCCGCGGCGATGGCGAAGCGCGTCCTCGACACCCCGATCGACGTCGAGCCCGCGCTGGAGCTGGAAGTCAGCCACGCGCTGATCACCGAGCACTCGGCCGCGGTCGCCGCGTCCACGGAGGCCTTCCGGAGCCGGACGTGACGCCGCCGGCCGAGGTGGGCACCCTCGCCCAGCTCGTCGCGCGCGCCGCGGAACTGTGGCCGCAGCGCATGGCGTGGATCTTCGACGAGACCGGCGAGCGCTTCACCTTCGCTCAGGTGGACGCCGAGACGTCACGCATCGCCGCCGCGCTGACCGACCGCGGCGTCGGCCCGGGTGACCGGGTCGCCGTGATGCTGCGCAACCAGCCCGCCTTCCCGCTGATCTGGCTCGGCCTGGCCAAGATCGGCGCGCTGCTGGTGCCGATCAACACGAACTACCGCGAGTTCGACGGCGCCCACGTCCTGCGCCACTCCGGCGCGAAGCTGGTCGTCGCAGCACCTGAGTTCACCGACCTGCTGAACCGGATCAGCCTGGCCGAGGTCATCACCCCCGCGGCACTTTCACGTGAAAGTGACCACCTGGGGGCGGCACTTTCACGTGAAAGTGCCGCTTTCACACCGGTGCCGGAAACGCCGGTGAACCTCCAGTACACGTCGGGTACCACCGGCGCGCCCAAGGGCTGCGTGCTGCCGAACCGGTACTGGACCACCCTCGCGATCAGCCTCGCCACGGACTTCCCGGCCGTCGGCGCGGACGACGTCATCCTGACCGCGCAACCGTTCCACTACATCGATCCACAGTGGAACGTCGCGCTGGGCCTGGCCGGCGGGGCCACGCTCGTCGTGCTCGACCGCTTCCACCCCAGCACGTTCTGGGCGAAGGTCCGCGAGCACGAGGTCACGTGGTTCTACTGCCTCGGCCTGATGCCGACGCTGCTGCTGCGCCAGGAACCGTCCGGCGCCGACCGCGACCACAAGGTCCGCGCGATCTGCGCGTCCGCCATCCCGCTCGACCTGCACGCCGAGCTCGAGCAGCGCTGGGGCGTGCCGTGGTTCGAGGCGTTCGGGATGACCGAGACGGGCGGTGACATCCGGGTGGGCGCCGCCGATCACGACGAGACCGTCGGCACCGGCTGCATCGGCCGGCCCAGCCGCGACCGCGAGGTGATGATCGCCGGCGACGACGGGAAGCCGTTGCCGCGCGGGGAAACCGGGCAGCTGCTGATCCGCGGGATCGGCCTGATGCACGGCTACCACGACGATCCCGACGCGACGGCGAAAGCCTTCCGCAACGGCTGGTTCTGCACCGGTGACCTCGCCCGGATGGACGACGCGGGCCGCGTCTACTACGTCGGCCGCACGAAGGACATGATCCGCCGCAGCGGCGAGAACGTCTCCGCCGACGAGGTCGAACGCGCCCTGCTGCTGCACCCGGCGGTGCGGCTGGCAGCTGTCATCGCGGTGCCGGACGAGCTGCGCGGCGAGGAGATCAAGGCGTACGTCGTGTGTGACGGCGAGCGTCCCGAGCCGGCCGCACTCGCCGCGTTCTGCGCGGAAAAGCTGGCCTACTTCAAGGTTCCGCGGTTCTGGGCGTTCGCGGACGGGCTGCCGCTGACGCCGTCGGAGCGCGTCGCCAAGGGCGAGCTGCGGAAGGTGGCCGACCTGCGGGCCGGGGCCTGGGACGCGAAGGTGGAGACCTGGCTGTGAGCAGTCGCGACCGGGTGCGCGCGGCGGCCGTGAAACTGTTCGCCACCAAGGGGTTCCACGGCACCGGTATCCGGGATCTGGCCCAGGAGGCGGAACTTTCTTCGGCGAGCCTGTACCACTACATGGGCACCAAGGAGGATCTGCTCGCGGAAATCATGCACACCGCGCTGAACCGCCTGCTCGACGCCGCCCGCGAAGCGACCGCCGGCAGCCCCGACCCGGTGCATCGGTTGCGCACACTGGTGGCGTTGCACGTGCTCGCGCACGCGGTCGGCCCGGCGGAAACTCGGGTGGTGGACAACGAAGTCGACGTCCTGTCCCCGGCCGCGCGCGAGCCGGTCGTGGCCCTGCGCGACGGTTATGAACGGCTGTGGGCCGCGGCCATCGACGAAGGCGTCGCGGCCGGCGTGTTCCACACCGAACACCCGGCGGTGACCCGGCTGGCCCTGCTGGAGATGTGCAGTGGTGTCGCGCGGTGGTATTCGCCGCGCGGCCCGCTCGCGCTGGACCAGCTCGCCGAGCACTACGCGGAGCTGGCGTCGCGGGCGCTGGGCTGCACGTCGGCGCCCGGTGTGAGCAACCTGGCACGGTGCCGCGAAATCATCGCCAAAGAGTGGGGGCTGTCCGTTTAGCGCCGGTTTTACCTGAGTACGCCTTGCTCAGACGGCGCGCGTGGGGGACGCTCGAAGGGTGACTGAGGAAACGATCCAACTGGAACTGGACGACTCGGGTCTCGCGCCGGGCCTCCCGACGCCGGCAAACCCCCGCGATCAGGTGCAGGACGTGCCCTACCGCCCGGTCGAGTTCCGCGATGACGATCTCCCCACCGCCCTGGAGCGGTGCTCCAAGTGGCTACGGCAGGCGCAGGAGTGGCTGGGCGAGCCCCTCGACGTCCTGGCCATCCACCTCGACTACGACGACCGCCAGGGTTCGCCGTACTACGACGTGAAGCTGCTGTGCAACGAAGAGGACCTGGCCGGCGTACCGATCGCCATCCGCAACAAGAAGTAGCTCCAACCGCCGTCAAGGCCACTTCCCGGAGGTTCGGGAGGTGGCCTTGACCGCGTTCGGAGGGTCCTCAGCCGAGGACGCCGCCGACCTTCACGTGCCCCTTGAGCAGGTTGCGCGCGATCGTGCGGCGCTGGATCTCGTCGGTGCCCTCGTAGATGCGCAGCAGCCGCAGCTCGCGGTACCAGCGCTCGACCGGCAGTTCCCGCGTGTAGCCCATGCCGCCGTGGATCTGCATGACGCGGTCGACGATTTCGTTGGCCTTCTGGCCGCCGTACAGCTTCGCCATCGACTGCGCGTGCCGCGAGTCGACGCCCTGGTCGACCTGCCAGGCGGCGCTGAGCACCAGCCAGCGCAGCGCTTCGAGCTCGACGCCGGAGTCGGCGATCATCCACTGGATCGCCTGCCGCTCGGCGATCTTCTGCCCGAACGTCTCGCGGGTGTTGGCGTGCTCGATGGCCATCGAGATCAGCCGCTCGCACGAACCGATCGCGCGCGCCGGCAGCAGGTAGCGGCCCTGCCCGATCCACTGCATGGCGAGCTCGAAGCCGCGGCCTTCCTCGCCGAGGATCTGCGTCTCCGGGACGCGGACGTCCTGGAAGACCAGCGACGCCGGGCCCCACTCGCCCATGGTGTCGATGTACTCGGACTTCCAGCCGGCCTCGCGGTCGACCAGGAAGCACGTGACACCGCCGTTCGCGCCCTTCTCCGGGTCGGTGATGGCGAAGACCATGGTGAAGTCGGCTTCGTTGCCACCGGTGATGAAGGTCTTCTCGCCGTTGATGACCCAGTCCGTGCCGTCCTTGCGGGCGGTCGCCCGGATGGCCTTCGCGTCGGACCCGGCGCCCGGCTCGGTGATCGCGAAGCAGGACTTGCGCTCGCCCGAGATGGTCGGCAGGAGGTAGGCCTGCTTCTGCTCCTCGTTGGCGTGGAACAGGATGTTGTCCGCGGCGCCGCCGAAGCGGAACGGCACGAAGGTCCGGCCGAGCTCGGCTTCCAGCAGCGCGGCCATCACGGCGGACATCCCCATGCCGCCGTACTCCTCCGGCGTCAGGATGCCCCAGAAGCCGGACTCTTTGGCCTTCAGCTGCAGGTCCTTCAGCTCTTCGCCGGTGAGGCCGGGCTGGTTCGCGCGCTCGCGCCGCAGGACCTCCTGCTCGAGCGGAACCAGCTCGCGCTGGACGAACGTGCGGACCCAGTCGCGCACTTCCCGTTCTTCGGTGCTGAGAGAGAAATCCATGGGTGAGCTGCTCCTCTGACACGCTTCTGGGGGTCCAGGGGGCTCGCCCCCGGCCGGGGTCTGGGGCAAGGCCCCGGAAAACACTGTCACTGGCTAAGCGCTTGCTTACCCGAGGGTACCCGCTGAGTGCGGCATTACCCCAGTCCTGCACCCGAATTCGTGACAACGGCCGTGGTAGCGGGAAAGATCGGGGGTGTGATGGAGATCGTGGTCCGCTGGTCAGCGCCGTTGCCCGCCGAGCCGCGCTTCCTGCGCCTGCTCGACGACGTCGAGCAGGACCGGTTCGGGGCGTACCGGCAGGACGCGGACAAGCGGCGGTTCCTCACCGGCCGCGTCCTGGCGAAGACCGTCACGGCCGAGCGCCTGGGCGTCCCGCTGGAGTCGGTGAAGTTCGACGCGACCTGCGACGACTGCGGCAAGCCGCACGGCAGGCCGCGGATCCCGGGCGCCGACCTGACGTTGTCCATCTCACACTCGGGCGACCTGATCGGCCTCGCGGCCACCCCAGCGGTGCCGGTCGGCCTCGACGTCGAGACGGCGAACCGCAAGGCCGACGAAGGCCTCATCGAGTACGCCCTGAGCCCGGCCGAGGCCGAGCACCTGACGGGCCTGTCCGGCGAAGAGAAGGCGCGCGCGTTCTTCGTCTACTGGACGCGCAAGGAGGCGGTGATGAAGGCCACGGGCAAGGGCCTGAAGATCCCGCTGCAGAGCATCACGTTCTCCCGCTACGACGAACCGGCCCGCCTGATCACCTCGGGCGACCCGGCCCTGGACCCGGCCCGCACGAGCCTGGCGGACCTGAAGGCCGCGGACGGCTACCGAGCGGCGATCGCCGTCCTGACCACCGAAGAACTGTCGGTCACCGAGGAACACTGGGTGCCCTAAAGGCTGTCTTCCAGGCCCATCGCCGTCAGCAGCGTGCGGAACTTCGCCGTCGTCTCGTCCAGCTCCGCCCGCGGGTCCGACGCCGGGACGATGCCGCCCCCCGCATACAGCCGCATCGACGTCGACGCGATCTCGGCGCAGCGGATCGCCACCGCCCACTCGCCGTCGCCCGTGGCGTCCACCCAGCCGACCGCGCCCGCGTAGTAGTCGCGGTCGAACGGCTCCAGCTCCTGGACCAGGTCACGCGCACCGTCGGTCGGGGTGCCGCAGATCGCCGGGGTCGGGTGCAGGGCCGCCGCGAGGTCGAGCGCCGTGACGTCCGGGTCCACCAGCTCGCCGGTGATCGGCGTGCGCAGGTGCCAGATGGCCGGCGTGGTGACCAGCTCCGGCTCGGCCGGCACCTCCAGCGTCCGGCAGAACGGCCGCAGCGCCTCGACGAGGTAGTCGATCACCACGGCGTGTTCCAGCTGGTCCTTGCGGGACGTCCGCAGCGCCTCGCCGTTGGCCCGGTCGGTCGCCGGGTCGGCCGAGCGCGGCATCGAGCCGGCGTGCGGACTGGAGAACACCGTCCGCCCGGTGCGGCGCAGCAGCAGCTCGGGCGTCGCGCCGACAAGCGTCCGGCCGCCGGGCAGTTCGGCCGCGTACGTGAAGTGGCGGGGATTGCCGACGGCCAGGTTGCGCACGATGCTCTCGGCGGGCAGCGGCGCGGAAAACTCGAGGTCCAGCGCGCGAGCCAGGACGGCTTTCCGCAGGTCACGCTCACGAAGAGCGTCGACGGCGGCGCGCACCGAAGCCATATGCTGCTCGGGTGAAGGCACCGCGCGCACGTGTGACGGCGCCGGCAGGACCTCACGGGGCAGCGAAGGGGCGCCGTCGGATCGGTGGACGGTCCGGGGCACGACCAGGTGACCGGGCACCTTCGTGTCGGGCCCGGTGTCGAACGGCAGGACGCCGACCGCCAGCGGGGCGCCGGTCTCGGCGAGCACGCCCGGGATCACCGAGGCGAGCCGTCGGGCGTCCGTCTCGGTGACGGTCCGGAGGGTGCCCTGCGCCAGGAGTGCGCGCCGGGCCGTCGTGAACAGGAAGTCGCCGCGCTGGTAGCGGGCGGCCAGATCACCAACTGACCCAGGTGCTTCCGGGGGGTCCAGGGGGGCTTGCCCCCCGGCTGGGGTCTGGGGCTCGGCCCCAGGATGTGCAGCTTCCACAGCTCCAGAGTCCCAGGATCCGGGAGATCCGCGAGGGAAGTGTCACGAGCGACACTCCCCTCGCGGTCAGCTCCTGGTGACGGCTACTTGAGCGCGTCGATGAGCGCCTCGCGCTGGCGCTCGCCCAGGCCGGCGGCGCGCCGGTCCGGGTCGATGCCGGCCTGCTCGAGCAGGGCGGCGACCTTCACCGCGCCGAGGCCGGGGACGGCCTTCAGCAGCTGGGTGACCTTCGTCTTCCCGATCGTCTTGTTCTCCTTGGCCTGCTTGAGCACCTTTTCGATGCTCTCCTTGCCGGACTTGATCGACGCGAGCAGCTCCGAACGCGCCTTGCGAGCCTCGGCCGCCTTGGCGAGTGCATCGGCGCGCTGCTCCGGAGTCAACGTAGGCAGAGCCAACGTAGTAGTCCTTTCCTCTCAGGTCTCCGCTTTCGCGGCCGACGGCTTTTTGCTGTGCTTGCTGCTGCAAGCGCTGCTCAGCCGTCTCTTACCACGGCCCCAGTAAACGCCACCGGGTTCTCCGCCGTGCAACCGACACGCACTTATTACCCCTGGAGGTGATGCCGGGCAACCCGCTCCGGCCTGCGGAAACGCTCCCAGTGAGCGTCCCGAGTGGCCTCACTCACCCGGAAGTGAAGCCTCCGCTACGCCCCGAATTCGCCCCCTTTTCCTTACACGCAAGGAAAAGGGGCATATTTGATGATCATGATCACCGTTCGGTCGTCCCGCGATCGGGCGACGACCGTGACCGAACGGAGCCGTTGTTGACCATGCCCGCTTCACCCGATCCGCACTAGAGTCGGCTCAACCCCAGTTCACCGGCGAACACCCCCGGGAGTGACCATGTTGAGCACCATGCAGGACGGCCAGCTGTCGCTGGCGAACCTGCTCCGCCACGGCACGTCGGTGCACTCGGCGAGCGAAGTCGTCACCTGGACCGGTTCAGAAGCCCGTCGCGAGACCTACGGCGAGCTCGGCCGCCACGCCGCGCGCCTCGCGAACGCGCTCCGGAGCCTCGGCATCACCGGCGACCAGCGCGTCGGCACGTTCATGTGGAACAACGCCGAGCACCTGGCCGCCTACCTCGCCGTCCCGGCGATGGGCGCCGTGCTGCACACCCTGAACATCCGGCTGTTCCCGGAGCAGCTGGTCTTCGTGGCCAACCACGCCGAGGACCAGGTCGTCATCGTCGACGGCACCCTCGTCCCGCTGCTGGCCAAGCAGCTGCCGGAGTTCAAGACGGTCCGGCACGTCATCGTGGCCAACGGCGACGCGTCGACGCTGCAGGCGCCGGCCGGCGTCGAGGTCCACTCCTACGCCGAGCTGCTGGCCGGCCAGCCCGACACCTTCGACTGGCCGGAGATCGACGAGCGCTCCGCGGCCGCGATGTGTTACACGTCGGGCACGACGGGTGACCCCAAGGGCGTCGTCTACTCGCACCGCTCGATCTGGCTGCACTCGATGCAGGTCTGCATGAGCGACAGCATGAACCTCGCCCAGCACGACAAGGCGCTGGCCATCGTGCCGATGTTCCACGCGATGGCGTGGGGCCTGCCCTACGCGGCGCTGATGGTCGGCGCGACGCTGGTGATGCCGGACCGCTTCCTCCAGCCCGCGCCGCTCGCCGCACTGCTGGCCGACGTCAAGCCGACGTTCGCCGGCGCGGTCCCGACCGTCTGGCAGGGCCTGCTCGCCCACCTCGAAGCCCACCCGCAGGACATCTCGCACCTGCGCGAGGTCGTCGTCGGCGGGTCGGCGGTGCCGCCGTCGCTGATGCACGCGTTCGAGGAGCGGCACAACGTCCGGATCCTGCACGCCTGGGGCATGACGGAGACGTCGCCGCTGGGCAGCGTCGCGCGCCCGCCGGCGTCCGCGACCGGCGACGAGGCCTGGCGCTACCGCTACACGCAGGGCCGCTTCCCGGCGGCCGTGACGGCCCGGCTGATCGGCGACTCGGGCGAAGAGCTGCCCTGGGACAACGAGGCCGTCGGCGAACTGGAGGTCCGCGGCCCGTGGATCGCCGGGGCGTACTACGGCGGGGCCGACATCGACCCGGACAAGTTCCACGACGGCTGGCTGCGCACGGGTGACGTCGGGAAGATCAGCTCCGACGGTTTCCTGACGCTGACCGACCGCGCCAAGGACGTCATCAAGTCCGGCGGCGAGTGGATCTCGTCGGTCGACCTGGAGAACCAGGTCATGGGCCACCCGGCGGTGGCCGAGGCCGCGGTCGTCGGCATCCCGGACGAGAAGTGGGACGAGCGGCCGCTGGTCGCCGTCGTGCTCAAGGAGGGCCGGACGGCTACGCCCGAGGAGCTGCGCGAGTACCTCAGCGACAAGGTCGCGAAGTGGCAACTGCCGGAAAACTGGACCTTCGTGGACGAAGTGCCCAAGACGAGCGTCGGCAAGTTCGACAAGAAGCGGATCCGCGCGTCCTACTCCGAGGGAAAGCTCGACATCTCACAGCTCTAACGGGTAAATCTCCGGCGTGCCTTTAGTTCCGTGAAGGCCACCTTGAGGGACTCTATGTCCCTCAAGGTGGCCTTCACGGACGTTCACGGAGGAGTGCTGGGGATGCGGAACAGGCGGAGTTTTCTCGCGCTCGCGGGAGCGGGAGCGGTGGGCGCGCTCGCGGCGGCGTGCGGGTCGAACACCGGGCGGCAGGGCGACCCGCCCGCGTCGACGGCGTACTCGGCGGGACCGCCGCCGACGGACGCGCCGAAGGTCGGCCTGCAGCAGTGGTACCACGCGTACGGCGAGGACGGCGTCCAGGAAGCCGTCAAGCGCTACGCCGCGACGTACCCCGGCGCCGCCGTCACCGTGCAGTGGAACCCCGGCGACTACGACTCGAAGATCGTCACCGCGCTGCAGAACAGCAAGGTGCCGGACGTCTTCGAGGCGCAGGTGAAGATCGACTGGGTGCGGCAGAACCAGGTCGTCGCGCTCGACGACGTCATCGGGCCGGTGAAGGGTGACTTCAGTCCGGCGGTGCTGGCCGCGCAGACCGTCGAGGGCAAGGTCTACGGCGTCCCGCAGGCCACCGACACGCAGGTGCTCTTCTACCGCAAGAGCCTGCTCCAGGCCGCCGGTGTGCAGCCGCCGCAGACCGTCGACGAGCTGATCGACGCGGCGTCGAAGCTCACGAAGGACGGCGTGAAGGGCTTCTTCGCGGGCAACGACGGCGGTGTCGGTGTGCTCACCGGCCCGCTGCTGTGGTCGGCCGGCCTCGACTACCTGAAGAACGGCAACCGCGAGGTCGGCTTCGACGACCCGCGCGCCGCGACCGCGCTGGCGAAGCTGCACACGCTCAACACCAACGGCTCGCTGCTGCTCGGCGCGCCCGCCGACTGGTCGGACCCGGGTGCGTTCATCGACGGGCTGGCCGCGATGCAGTGGACCGGGCTGTGGAACGTGCCGAAGATCCGCGACGCGTTCGACGACGACTTCGGCGTGCTGCCCTTCCCCAAGCTCGACGGCAGCGGCGCGCCGTCGGTCCCGGTCGGCGCGTACGGCGCGATGGTCAACGCCAAGAGCGCGCACGTCGCCGAGGCGAAGGCGTTCGTGAAGTGGCTGTGGGTGGACCAGACGCAGGACCAGCTGGAGTTCGCGACGAAGTTCGGCTTCCACGTCCCCGCGCGGCAGAGCCTGATCGACCGCGCGGACAGCCTCAAGACCGGCCCGGCCGCCGACGCCGCTCGATTCGTCAAGGAGAACAGCCACCTCGTCGGCGGTCCGGTGTGGACACAGCAGGCGAACACGGCACTGTCCGACGCGGTCGCGAAGATCGCGAAGGAGGGAGCGGACCCGGCCGCGCAGGTCAAGACGGCCATTGCTACTGCCGCTGCCGAGCTCAAGCGTCTTTTTGGATGACACCGGGGATGAAGCGGCGAGACGCACGCACATTCTGGCTGTTCGTCGGGCCGTTCCTGCTGGGGCTGGCGGTGTTCGCGTACCTGCCGATCGGCTGGAGCGCGTACCTCTCGTTCTTCGACGCGCGCAACACCGTCACGCCGACGAAGTTCGTCGGGCTGGACAACTACGGCCACATGCTCACCGACGAGCCGTTCCTGTCCAGCCTCGGCACGTTCAGCGTGTTCGCGCTGTTCATCGTGCCGCTGACGTTCGTGCTGTCGCTGGCGCTCGCGCTCGGCGTCAACCAGCTCCGGTTCGCGCGGGCGTTCTTCCGGTCGGTGTTCTTCCTGCCGTTCGCGTGCTCGTACGTCGTGGCGTCCCTGATCTGGAAGACGTCGCTGTTCTCCGGTGTCCGATACGGCCTGGCGAACACCGTGCTGTCGTTGTTCGGCGCCGACCCGGTGGCGTGGACGGGCACGGTCCACCCGCCGCTGTACTGGATCGTGCTGGTGACGGCGCGGCTGTGGCTGCAACTCGGGTTCTACATGATCCTGTTCATCGCGGCCCTGCAACGGATCCCCCAGCACTTGTACGAGGCCGCGTGGCTCGACGGCGCGAAGCCGGGCTGGCAGGTGTTCCGGTACGTGACGCTGCCCCAGCTGCGCGCGACGGCCGTGGCGGTGCTGTTGCTGAACCTGATCAACGCGTACCAGGCGTTCGACGAGTTCTACAACATCATGGGTGACGCCCGCGGCTACCCGCCGTTCGCGCGGCCACCGTTGGTCTACCTGTACTACACCTCGCTGGGTTCGGGCGGCCAGGACCTCGGCCGCGGCAGCGCGGGTGCGGTGATCCTGGCGCTGATCATCGCCATGGTGACGCTGCTGCAGGGCCGCGTCCTGCGGTTCGGACGTGCGACATGAGGGCGTTCCTCCGCTGGACGGCGCTGATCATCGCAGCCGTGCTGTTCCTGCTGCCGTTCTACCTGCTGCTGCGCAACGGGCTGGCGTCCCGAGCGGAGATCACCGCTCCACAGTGGACCTTCTTTCCGTCCACAATGCACTGGGAGAACTTCTCCAAGCTCTTCGCCTCGGACGACGTCCCCTTCGCGCGAAGCCTGCTGAACTCGGCGATCGTGGCGGTGCTGCAGACAGTCGGCCTGCTGGTGCTGTGCTCGCTGGCGGGCTACGGCCTGGCGCGCATCCCGTACCGGCATTCCGGGATCGTGTTCTACGCGGTGCTGGCGACGCTGATGATCCCGACGTCGGTGACGTTCGTGCCGAGCTTCGTGGTGGTCTCGACGCTCGGCTGGCTGTCGGACTTCCGCGGCTTGGTGATCCCCGGGCTGTTCAGCGCGTTCAGCGTCTTCCTGTTCCGGCAGTACTTCCTGGACTTCCCCCGCGAGCTGGAGGAGGCGGGCCGCGTCGACGGCCTGACGCGCTGGGGCGTGTTCTGGCGCATCGTGGTCCCGAACTCCCGGGGCTTCTTCGCGGCGATCGCGGTCATCACGGTGATCGGCAGCTGGAACGCGTTCCTGTGGCCGCTGATCATCGCCCAGTCGCCGGATTCGTGGACGGTCCAGGTGGCACTGTCGGGCCTGCTGACAGCCCAGAACCCCCAGCTGAACCTGCTGTTCCTGGCGGCGGCGGTGTCGATCCTGCCGATCGTGCTGCTGTTCGCGTTCCTGCAGCGGTACCTGGTGCAGGGGGTGACGGAGTCGGGCCTGAAGGGCTGAGTAACAACCGGAGTCACCGGAACGACTTCGGGTTACTGACAGAAGTGGGTGCGGCGTGACCGATTTCGACTCCTACCAGCAGCCCGGCCCGGCCGAGCCGACGTGGCAGCAGTACCCGCCGTCCATGCCGACACCGGCCCCGCCGGCGGCGATGCAGCCTTACGGGACGCAGCCGTACCCGGTCCAGCCCTACGCGGCGCAGGCCTATCCGTCGCAGCCCTACCTCGCCCAGCCCTACGCGATGGCGGCGTACCCGATGCTGCGCACGAGCGGCATGGCGGTGGCGGGCCTGGTCGTCGGCATCCTCGCCCTGGTCGGTTTCTGGGTCCCGTTCGCGGACCTGCTGCTGGGTTTCCTGGCGATCGGCCTGTCGTGGGCCGGCATGGTCCAGGGCGGCCGGCCCGGCTACACGGGCAAGGGCATGGCGATCGCGGGCCTGATCTGCGGAATCATCGGCGTGATCCCGGCACTGATCGTGATGCTGTTCTTCTTCGGCCTGTTCGCCGCCGCCGGAGCGTGTGGCATCGCCTGCTGAGCGGCGGGGTCAGCGGCGGAAATGACCACGACCTTCGGCGGTACACCCCACCCCAAGCCCTGTGACAAGGTGAACCCAAGTGTCACGGTGAATGTTTTTCATGTTCACCGTGTGGACAACGTCGTCCGGCACGGTGCTGGGCAACCGAGACACCTGGGGAGCGAATCACATGGCCGAACTCACCCGGCGCACCTTCGCCACGGCCGGCGCCGCCGGTCTCGGGCTGCTGCTCTGCACGCCCACCGCGAACGCGCTCGACCGGGCACTGCGGCTCACCTCCACCCGCTCGGTCAGCACCGCCGGAACCACGCTCGAACAGGTCGCGACCGGTGGCGGCACCGCGACCTACTCCCGACTGAGCGCCGGTCCCGGCTGGCCGCTCGTCGTCCGCGGTGATCTCGCCGCACCCCAGGCCGGGCGGGACGACCGGCGCCGCGCGCTGAGCGCGTTCGTGCAGTTCACCGACCTGCACATCACCGACACCGAGAGCCCCGCGCGGTTCGAGTACCTGCACCCCTACATCGGCTCCGCGCACCGGCCGCAGGAAGCGCTCGGGACCGTCGCGACCAGCGCGCTCGTCGAGCGGGTCAACAGCGTCCGGCAGGGCCCGTTCACCGGGCGGCCGTTCGACCTCATGGTCACCACCGGCGACAACACCGACAACCACGAGCTGATCGAGCTCGACTGGTTCCTCAAGGTCCTCAACGGCGGCAGCGTCACGCCGAACTCCGGCGCCACGAACGCCTACGAAGGCGTCCAGAACTCGGGCAACAGCGCGTTCTGGAACCCGGCCATCCCGGGCAGCGACGCCTACTCCGCCAAGGGGTTCCCGCAGCTTCCCGGCCTGCTCGAAGCGGGCATCGGGACGTTCACCGCGCCGGGCCTCGACGTCCCGTGGTTCTGCACCTTCGGCAACCACGACGACAGCATCGTCGGCTCGCTACCGGCCCAGATCCCCGGCATCGACGCCTGGTACACCGGCAAGTACAAGGTGATCGGCAAGGACGAAAGCACCGCGAAGAAGCTCGCCGCGGCCATCAAGAAGCCGGGCTCGAGCGTGCCGGTCGCCGAGCTGTTCGGCGGCGGGGGCACGATCCGCGAGATCACGCCGGACGCACGTCGCCGCCCGTTCAGCACCGGCGAGTTCGTGCGCGCGCACCTGGACACGGCCAACACCGGCCCCGGCCCGGCCGGGCACGGCTTCGGCGCCGACAACGCCGACGGCAAGGCCGTCTACTACACGTTCCGGATCGCGCCGGGCATCACCGGCATCAGCCTCGACACCACGACCGACGCCGGGTTCGCCGACGGCTCGATCGGCCTCGCGCAGTACAACTGGGTCGAGTCGACGCTCAAGCGCGGCAGCTCGGCGTACTACGACTTCTTCGGCCGCCGGGTCACCCACAGCGTCACCGACGAGCTGTTCCTGCTGTTCAGCCACCACACCAGCGGCTCGATGGGCAACCTGCTGCCGGACTCGCGCCACCTGCTCGACCCGCGCCTCGACGGCAACGCGTTCGTCGCGCTGCTCAAGCGCTTCCCGAACGTGCTGGCCTGGGTCAACGGCCACACGCACCTCAACAAGATCACCGCGCACGCCGGCGGCACCCCGAAGCAGAGCTTCTGGGAGATCAACACCGCGTCGCACGTCGACTTCCCGCAGCAGGCCCGGATCGTCGAGGTCGCGGACAACGCCGACGGCACGTTGTCGCTGTTCACGACGCTGATCGAGGCGGAAGCGCCGTACGCCGTGGACTACGACGCCCGGACGCCGCAAGCGCTTGCGTCCCTGTACCGCGAGTTGTCGTACAACGACATCCACGTCGACCTCGGCCGCGTCGGCTCGGATGCGGATCACAACACGGAACTGCTGCTCGTCCACCCGCTTTCCTGAGTCTTCCGCGGCTTGTCGTGAGTGTTTAGGGCGGTTAGAACCGCCCTAAACACTCACGACTACCCCGGAGGTAATCGACCCGCGGCGCCGGTGTCCGGCAGGCTCGAGGGCATGACCGATCCCGAGGGCACGCAGCTCTTCCACCGCTCCATGCCGTTCTCCGAACGCCTCGGCGTCGAGGTCCTCGAACACGGGCCCGCGCTCGTGCGCAGCCGGCTGAAGTGGGACGAGAGCCTCTGCACGCTCGGCGGCGCGCTGCACGGGGGCGCGCTCATGGCGCTGGCCGACTCGACCGGCGCCGTGTGCGCGTTCCTCAACCTGCCCGAGGGCGCGCAGGGCACGACGACTGTCGAGTCGAAGACGAACTTCCTGCGCGCGGTGCGTTCGGGCTACGCGACTGCGTCGTCCAGACCACTGCACGCGGGCCGCAAGTTCGTCGTGGTGGAGACGGAGATCCACGACGACGACGGCAAGTTGGTCGCGAAAGTGACACAGACCCAGGCCGTCCTCTAGGTACCTGTTTACATACCCGGCCGGACCGGCGAAAATCCCTGGCTACTGGGTGGGTCGAGCAAGGAGCCGGGATGCGGGTACGCAGTTTGTTCGCCATATTGTCCGCCGTGATGGTGACGGTGGTGACGGCGCAGGTCGCCGAGGCCGCGCCCGGCCGGCCGGGCGACGACGAGTCGATCGACTACCACGAGTGGGCCGGCGGCCGCCTGCACGAGGGCAGCTTCGCCGGGCTCGCGCTGACCCGCGACGGCCTGCGCATCACCCGCCCGATCGGCACGGTCGAGCACACCGAACCCGAGCTCGGCACGACGAAGACGTACGAATACAGCCAGTGGACGTCGCCGTCGTACCGCCAGGGCTTCGGCGCGACGCAGCTCGTGTCGTCGTGGAACGCACAGACGCCGGCGAAGACCTGGCTGCAGGTCGAGGCGCAGGGCAGGACGGCGGCCGGCGCGGAGACCGGCTGGTACGTGATGGGCCGCTGGGCCAGCGGCGACGCCGACATCCTGCGCACCAGCGTCGACGGCCAGGACGACGCGAACGCCCTGGTCGACGTCGACACGCTGGTCACGAAGACCGGCGTCACGCTCAAGTCGTACAAGCTGCGGATCAGCCTCTACCGCGAGAAGGGCTCGCACGCGACGCCGTCGGTGACGTCGCTGGGCGCGATGACCTCGGCGGTGCCGAACCGCTTCGACGTCCAGACGACGAAGCCGGGCCGCGCGAGCGGGATCGAGCTGAAGGTGCCGGCGTACGCGCAGAACCTCCACAAGGGACAGTTCCCGCAGTACGGCGGGGGCGGCGAGGCCTGGTGCAGCCCGACGTCGACGGAGATGGTGGCCGAGTACTGGGGCAAGAAGCCGTCGGCGGCGGAGATGTCGTGGATCCCGTCGGACTACGTCGACCCGTCGATCGCGTTCGCGGCGCGCTTCACCTACGACCACGCGTACGACGGCACGGGCAACTGGCCGTTCAACACGGCGTACGCGGCGTCGCGCGGGCTGCGCGGGCACATCACGCGGCTGCACTCGCTGAACGAGCTGGAGAACTACATCGTCCGCGGCATCCCGGTGATCACGTCCCAGTCGTTCCTGGCCTCCGAGCTGGACGGCGCGGGTTACGGCACGGCGGGCCACATCATGGTGGTGGTCGGCTTCACCAAGGACGGCGACGTGATCGTCAACGACCCGGCGTCGAGCAGCAACGACCGGGTGCGCAACGTGTACAAGCGAGACCAGTTCGAGAAGATCTGGCAGCGGACCCAGCGGTACCGCGCGGACGGAACCGTGGCGGGCGGCCCGGGCGGGATCGCGTACATCATCACCCCGGCTTGACCCCCGACGTGTCGTGAGGGGCACCCCCAGGGACGTTATGTCCCTGAGGGTGCCCCTCATGGCAGACTTCGCGCTGCCATGAGCAAGCCGTTGGTGTTCCTCGACGTGGACGGCCCGCTGATCCCCTTCGGGAGAAGCACCGGGCAGTACGAGGTGTTCACGAACGCCGAACTGGCCAACCCGCTGCTGTCCCGGGTCGATCCGAGCGTCGGCCCCCGGCTGCTGGCCCTCGGTGGCGACCTGATCTGGGCCACCACCTGGCTGGACGAGGCCAACGAGTGCGTCGCCCCGCTGCTCGGCCTGCCGCCGCTGCCGGTGCTGACCTGGCCGGACTCTCCCGACGAGGAGCGCGACGCCCGCGCCGGGCGGCACCGGAAGACCCGGCGGATCGTCGAGCGGGCCGCGGGCCTGCCTTTCGTCTGGATCGACGACGAGACGACCGGCGCGGACCGGCGCTGGGTGACGGCCCACCACCCGGGGCCGGCGCTACTCCACACGGTCGCGCCGAGCGCCGGTCTCACCGCCGGTGACCTCGACGTCATCGCCGCCTGGGTGCATCAGTTGCGCTAGACGCACCCTGTTGCGTCTTCACCACCGACTCTCACTCATGCGGATGTCGCCATCTCCGCATGATCCGTGATTAGCTGCGGGCAGAACCAGCGAGGAAGGTGGATTCGCATGCCGTACGAGGTCCAGGGGGTCGTTTCGCGGGCGAAGGGCGAGCCTGTCTCGCTGGAGACCGTGCTCGTGCCCGATCCCGGGCCGGGCGAGGCCGTCGTGAACGTGCAGGCCTGCGGGGTCTGCCACACCGACCTGCACTACCGCCAGGGCGGGATCAACGACGACTTCCCGTTCCTGCTCGGCCACGAGGCCGCCGGGGTCGTCGAAGCCGTCGGGGACGGCGTCACCGATCTCGAGCCCGGCGACTACGTCATCCTCAACTGGCGCGCCGTCTGCGGCACCTGCAGGGCCTGCAAGCGCGGCAAGCCGTGGTACTGCTTCTCGACGTTCAACGCCACCCAGCCGATGACGCTCGCCGACGGCACCAAGCTGTCGGCCGCGCTCGGCGTCGGCGCGTTCCTCGAGAAGACGCTCGTCCACAGCGGACAGTGCACGAAGGTCGACCGCGACGCCGAACCCGCCGTCGCCGGGCTGCTCGGCTGCGGCGTGATGGCCGGGCTCGGCGCGGCGATCAACACCGGCGCCGTCACCCGCGGCGACTCGGTCGCGGTCATCGGCTGCGGCGGCGTCGGGGACGCGGCCATCGCGGGCGCGAAGCTCGCCGGCGCCACCACGATCGTCGCGATCGACATGGACGACCGGAAGCTGGAGTGGGCCAAGGACTTCGGCGCCACCCACACGGTCAACAGCAAGGGTCTCTCCGAAGAAGCCGTCGTCGAGGCCATGCAGGACGCCACCAGCTCGTTCGGCCCGGACGTCGTGATCGACGCCGTCGGCCGGCCGGAGACCTGGCGCCAGGCCTTCTACGGGCGCGACCTCGCCGGCACCGTCGTGCTGGTCGGTGTGCCGACGCCGGAGATGCGCCTCGACGACCTGCCGCTGATCGACTTCTTCTCGCGCGGCGGCTCGCTCAAGTCGTCGTGGTACGGCGATTGCCTGCCGAGCCGCGACTTCCCGATGCTGGTGGACCTCTACCTGCAGGGCCGGCTGCCGCTCGACAAGTTCGTCACCGAGCGGATCGGCGTCGACGGCGTCGAGCAGGCCTTCGAGCGCATGCACCACGGTGACGTCCTGCGTAGCGTGGTGACGTTCTGACGCTCTTCGTCGACGAGGACTACCCGGCCGACCCCTACCCGGGGACCCGGCCGGGCTTTTCCTTCGTGCACACCGACGGCGCCGGGTATCCGCTGGACACGGCGCCGGAGGGCTGGCGTGAGCGGCAGGCCGTGCTGGCGTACGGCTCCAACGCGAACCCGTCGAAGATCAGCTGGATGCGCGCCGAACTGGGCCTGCGGGGCCCGGTCGTCGTCGCGCACGCCCGATGCGACGGCCTCGGCGCGGTCTGGGCGTCCGGCCTGCGCTACCGCGACGGCCAGCGCCCGGCGACGCTCACCGCGCTGCCCGGCGTCGAGGAGCACGCCGTCTGGTTCGTGACGCCGGACCAGCTCGCGGTCCTGGACGTCTGCGAGGGCCGCGGCAACCGCTATCACCTGGTCCGGCTGACCGACCCGGCCATCACGCTCGAAGACGGCAGCAAGGTCACCGACGTGCTGGCCTACATCGGCGCGATGCCGATCCGCTTCCCGCTGCTGGTCGACGGCAAGCCGGTCCGCACCGCCGACGTCCCGCAGGCGCAGGCGATCGGGCTGGAGGGCGAGGAAGCGGCCGGCCCGGGCATCGCGTGCGAGGTCGTCGAGCCGCCGGACGGGCGCACCTTTCCCTAGATCAGCTTGCCCGGGTTGAGGATTCCGGTCGGGTCCACCGCGGACTTCGCCGCGCGCAGCACCTCGACGCCGAGCTTGCCGATCTCCGCGCTCAGGTACGGCGCGTGGTCGACGCCGACGGCGTGGTGGTGCGAAATCGTGCCGAGGCCGCTGATCGCCTCGCACGCCGCGGCCTTCGCGCGCTGCCACTGCCCGACCGGGTCGGCCTGATCGCGCGCGGTCAGGACCGTGAAGTACAGCGACGCGCCCGTCTCGTACGCGTGCGAGATGTGGCACATGACGATCGCGCGGCCCAGTGACGCCGTGAGCGCCGCGCGGACGTCGTCGCGCAGTTCGTCCACAGTGGACCAGTACGTCGCGGTCTCCAGCGTCTCGACGCAGACACCGCGGTCCATCAGCATGTCGCGCTGGCGCGGTCCGCCGAACCGGCCGTGCCGCCAGGACTCGCCGAGCGCCTTGCCGACGCGCACCGCGCCCAGCGCCTTCAGCCGGCGGGTGGTCTCGCGGCGGCGCACCGCGACGTCGTGCGCGGTGCCTTCCCAGCCGACGATCAGGAAACACGGGTGCCGCACGCCGCGCGCGGACAGGTACTTGCGCAGCGCCGTCGTCTTGAGCCCGCCGTTCAGCGCGAGCGAGACCTCGGTTTCGTCCACATCGGACAGCCGGGTGACGTCGGCGAGCACGTGGTTCTGCGCGAGGTCGCGGACCGCCGCCGCGCCGGCCTCCCAGCCGGGCAGCGCGTACCCCTCGTACCGCTTGACCGGCGGCGCCGGCCGCACCCGCAGCGAGACTTCGGTGATGACGCCGAGCGTGCCTTCGCTGCCGACGGCGAGCTGGCGCAGGTCCGGGCCGGCCGCGGACGCCGGGGCGACTCCGAGCTTCCACTCGCCGCGCGGGGTGGCCAGCCGGACGCCGGTGACCATGTCCTCGAACCGGCCGTAGCCCGACGACGCCTGGCCGGCCGAGCGCGTCGCCGCGAAGCCGCCGATCGTGGCGCGCTCGAACGACTGCGGGATGTGCCCGAGCGTCAGGCCGCGCTCGCCGAGCAGCCGCTCGGCTTCGGGGCCGCGGACGCCGGCCTGGAGGATGGCGATGCGTGATTCGGTGTCGACCGAGACCAGCGCGTCGAGCCGGACGAGGTCCAGCGCGATCACGGACGTCTTTTCACCGCTGAGCGCCGCGACCCCGCCGACCACCGAGGTCCCACCACCGAACGGGACAACTCCGACATCGTGCCGCACGCAGACGTCGAGCACGGCCTGGACTTCGTCCGGTCCGGCGGGCAGCACGACCGCGTCCGGCACCGGGAACTCCACCGAGGACGACCGGCGGCGCAAGAGATCCAGGTAGGACAACCCGGTGGCCCGCGCGAGCCGCGATTCGTCGTCTACCAGCACGTTCGCGGTTCCGACGACCTCCGACAGCGCTTCCACTGCAGATCCGGCCAGACTTGACGACGGTATTTTCACCGTCAATTCGGCCACCGGTGCGGCGCCGGGACCCACCTGGCCTATACGCTGTTCAAGCCACTTGGCCGCCCGCGCGGGCAGCTGGGCGGCGTCGGCGGCTTCCGCGGTCCAGGACTGGCGGAGACGGTGGTCAATCAGCTCGTTCACGACTACAGTGTGACACATGGACGTGAAACGTCACACCACGCAGATCGCGGGATCTTCCGCGCTCGCGGACACCCGTAACCGGCAGACGGCGACACGAGTGGCCGATGACGTGCTGCTCGACGCCGCGCGCACGTGCGTGCTGGCCGTCGGTGTGCGCCGCACCACACTCGCCGAGATCGCCCGCACCGCCCGCGTCAGCCGGATGACGGTCTACCGCCGTTTTCCGGACGTGCGCAGCGTGCTCGCCGCGTTGATGACGCGTGAGTTCAGCGGCCTGCTGCGCACGGCGAGCGAACGCGGCGCCGAGGCGTCGGACAGCCGTGAGCGGCTCGTGCTCATCGCGTCCGCAGGGATCCGCGCGCTGTCGAACGACCCGCTGTTCCGCACGCTGCTCGACGTCGACCCCGAACTGGTGCTGCCGTACATCGTGGAGCGGCTCGGCGCGACCCAGCGGTTCGCCGAGCAGGTGCTGCACCAGCTGCTCGAAACCGGCCACCAGGACGGCTCGGTCCGGCGCGCGCCGGTCGCGGCGCAGGCCCGGTCGGTGCTGCTGCTGGTCCAGTCCTTCGCGTTCTCGCTGCGGCCGGCCACGATGGACGTCGACCAGGCGGCGCTGATGGCCGAGTTCACCCACGTGCTCGACGCGGCCTTGAAGCCATGACGTCGGGGTCGCTCAACGCGCGGCGCCGCGAACGCGAGCTCGCGGAACTGGCGTCGGGCGAGCGCGTCGACGTCATCGTGGTCGGCGGCGGCGTCACCGGCGCCGGCATCGCGCTCGACGCCGCTTCCCGCGGGTTGTCGGTGGCGCTCGTCGAGGCGCGCGACCTCGCCTTCGGGACATCACGCTGGTCGTCGAAGCTGGTCCACGGCGGACTGCGGTACCTGGCGCACGGCGAACTGGGCTTGGCGCACGAAAGCGCGGTCGAGCGCGGCATCATGATGACGCGCACGGCGCCGCACCTCACGCGCGCGATGCCGCAGCTGTTCCCGTTGTACCCCAGCACGTCCCGGGCTCAGCAGGCGCTGGTTTCGGCGGGCTTGCGAGCGGGCGACGGCCTCCGCCGGGCAGCGCGCACGCCGTCATCGGTACTGCCGCGGCCGCGCACGATCCCGGCGGCGGAGGCGCTCACGCTGGCCCCCGCGCTCTCACCGCACGCCCTGCGCGGCGCGTTGCTGGCCTACGACGGCGCCCTCGTCGACGACGCGCGCCTGGTCATCGCCCTGGCGCGCACGGCGGCGACGTTCGGCGCCCGCATCCTGACGCGGCTGTCGGCGCTCTCGGTGACGGCCGACCACGTCCGCGTCCGCGACGGCGTTTCGGGCGACGAACTGGACCTGGTCGCCCGCCAGGTGATCAACGCGACGGGCGTCTGGGCCGGGACCCTGACCGGCTCGGTCCGCCTGCGGCCGTCGCGCGGTTCGCACCTGGTGCTCGCGCCGGGGACGGTCCCGATGGGCACGACGTCGATCAACATCGGCGTGCCCGGCGAGACCAACCGCTTCGTGTTCCTGCTCCCCCAGCCGGACGGCCGCGTCTACCTGGGACTGACGGATGAGCCGGTTTCGGGCTCGTTGCCCGACGTGCCAACGGTTCCGGAGTCCGATGTGGACTTCCTGCTGGCACTGGCGTCGTCGGTCCTGTCGCGCCCGCTGACCCGCGCGGACATCGCGGGCTCGTACGCGGGACTGCGCCCGTTGATCGAAGGCACGGGCGGCCGTTCGGCGGACCTGTCCCGCAAGCACGCGGTCCTGGCGGGCTCCGACGGCCTGCTGACGGTGGTCGGCGGCAAGCTCACGACGTACCGGAGGATGGCCGAGGACGCGGTCGACGCGGCGGTCCGCCTCGCCGGGCTCCCGACTTCGCCGTGCCGGACCTCCCGGCTTCCCTTGCTGGGCGCGGCCCGCCGCGAAGATCTGTCCCTTGTGGACGCTCCGGCCCGGCTGGTGGCCAAGTACGGCACGGAGGCGCCTCGCGTGGCGGCGCTGGGCGAACTGGACACCGAGTTCGCGGCCCCGGTGTCGCCGGGCACGGAAATCACGGCGGCGGAGATCGTCTGGGCGGTCCGCAACGAGGGCGCCTTGGACGTCGAGGACGTCCTGGAACGCCGGACGCGCCTGTCCCTGGTCCCGGCGGACGCGGCCGCGGCGACCCCGCGGGTGGCCGAACTGGTGGACAAAGCACTGGCCGGCCTGGCCTGACCCGAAGCGGCACTTTCACGTGAAAGTGCCGCTTCGGCGTGCACGAAACTGAGGCTTGATGTTCTCTTAGGTTGACGAGTCGTTGGGTTTTTGCAACAGTACGTTCCATGAGTCCGGTCAGACGCGGCAAAGAGCTGCCGATCTACAACCGGCTACCCGTGTTGAGGGCCGAACGCGGGTTGAGCCGGGCCGCGCTGGCGAACGCCGTCGAGGTGAACCCGCAGACCATCGGGGCGCTCGAGCGCGGCGACCACTATCCGAGCCTGGACCTGGCCTTCCGGATCTGCGCGGTGTTCGACCTGCCGGTCGAAGCGGTGTTCAGCCGTGAACCGTTCATGCCACTGTCCACCCAGGTCTACCGCGAGGGGGGAGCATGACCATGATCGAACAGCAGGGTCGGCTGGCGGCCTACTGGGAACGTCAGCTCGACAAGATGGACGAACGCGAACTGCGGCACGCCCAGCGGCTGCCCGGCTGGCGCGACCGGCGGCACCGCCGGGCCCTGGCCGGGGTGCTCGCCGTCGCCGATCTTGTGCTCGTCGGCAGCGCGGCCGTCTTCACCGTGGTCTCACCCTGGCTGTACTTCGGCCTCTGGATGGGCGCCCTGCTGACCGGCGGGGCCTCCTTCACGCTGCTGAAGATCCTGACCGGCCGGATGAGCGGGAGCTTCTCGCGGCTGCTGGACGAGCGCGAACGCGAGTGGCGCCACCGCGTGACCTACATCGGCTACCTGGTGCTCGTCGCGCTGATGCTGGTCGCGATGTTCTACACCCTGGTCGTCGCCGGGCAGGCCGAGGGCGCGTTCCGCGGTGTGATGATGATGTCCGCGCTGCTCGTCACCGGCACCACCGTCCCGCCGATCGTGCTGGGCTGGTCGCTGCCGGACGACGATCCCGCGGATTTCGAAGAGGGGGACACCCCATGACCGAGGGGAACCTGGAGATCGACGGGATCTCCAAACGCTACGGCGCGAAAGTGGCGCTGGACGGCGTCACGTTCGACGTCCGCGCCGGCGAGCTGTTCGGCTTCGTCGGCAGCAACGGCGCCGGCAAGACGACCACGATGCGGATCGCGCTGGGGGTGCTGGCCGCCGACGGTGGCGAGGTCCGCTTCGACGGCAAGCCGATCACCCACGAAACCCGCACGCACATCGGCTACATGCCGGAAGAACGCGGGCTGTACCCGAAGATGAAGGTGCTGGACCAGCTCGTCTACCTCGCCGAACTGCACGGCCTGACGGCGAACGAAGCCCACCGCAACGCGGAAACCTGGATCACCCGGCTCGGCCTGGCCGAGCGCCGCAAGGACGAGGTGCAGAAGCTCAGCCTCGGCAACCAGCAGCGCGTCCAGCTGGCCGCGGCGCTGGTGCACGACCCGGCCGTGCTGGTGCTCGACGAGCCGTTCTCCGGCCTCGACCCGCTGGCCGTCGACGTCATGAGCGCGGTGCTGCGCGAGAAGGCCGCGGCCGGTGTGCCGGTCGTGTTCTCCAGCCACCAGCTCGACCTCGTCGAGCGGCTGTGCGACCGGGTCGGGATCATCCGCAACGGCCGGATGATCGCCGTCGGCACGGTCGGCGAGCTCACCGCCGAAGCCGGCAGCAAGCTCGTGGTGACGGCGCCGGGCGCACGTCCCGGCTGGGCCGCGGGCCTGCCCGGCGTGCGGGTGCTGGAAGAACGTGACACGACCACCGTGCTCGGCCTCGAACCGAGCGCCGACGACCAGGCCGTGCTCGCCGCGGCGCTGTCGACCGGGCCGGTCACCGAGTTCAGCCACCGGCGCCGGACGCTGACCGAGCTGTTCCGCGACGCCGTATCGGACAAGGGGGAGCCACGATGAGGACGCTGAGTGGGCGGCGCGCCGTCTGGCTCGTGATGAAGCGCGAGCTGAACACGCGGCTGCGGACGCGCTCGTTCGTGATCGGCACCGTCGTGATGCTGGTGCTGCTGCTGGGTTACGTCGGGTTCCAGGCCGCGCTGGCCGGGGCGGCCGACAAGAGCACGGTGGGCCTGACCGGACAGGCGACCGGGATCGCCCAGCAGCTCCAGACGAAGGCGGCGCAGGCGGGCCAGGAGATCTCGACCGTCACGATCACCGACCCGGCCGAGGGCCGGCAGAAGGTCGAGGACGGCGACCTGGACGCGCTCGTCTCGGGCAGTGCGGCGAAGCTGACCGCCACGTACAAGTCCTCTTTGGACAACCAGTTGCGCACGGTGCTCGACCAGGTGGCGCAGCAGCAGGTGCTCGACGGTGTGCTCTCGTCCGCCCAGCTCGAACCCGCCGACGTGATGGCGCAGGTCAACGGCACCCACGTGCAGGACGACGCGCTGTCGCCGGAGCCGGCCGACCACACCCAGCGGCTGGTCGTCGGCCTGATCGTCGCGTTCCTGCTCTACATCAGCATCATCACCTACGGGACGATGGTCGCCCAGGGTGTCGTCGAGGAGAAGTCGAGCCGGGTCGTGGAGATCCTGCTCGCCAGCGTGCGGCCGTGGCAGCTGTTGCTGGGCAAGGTGATCGGGCTCGGCCTGGTCGGGCTCGTCCAGCTGGTCATCCTCGCCACGGCCGGGCTGATCGCGGCGTCGGTGAGCGGGGTGTTCACCCTGTCGAGGTTCGCCGGCGGCGCGCTGCTGTGGGGCCTGCTCTGGTACCTGCTCGGTTTCCTGCTGTACGCCACGATCTACGGCGCGCTGGGCTCGCTCGTGTCCCGGCAGGAGGACACGCAGTCGGTCGTCGGGCCGATCAACATCGTGCTGATCATCGGGTTCGTCGCCGGCTTCAACCTGCTGCTGCAGGACCCGGACGGCACGGCGGCCAAGGTCGTCTCGCTGATCCCGCTGCTCTCGCCGATCCTGATGCCGGCCCGGATCGCGACCGGCGCCGCGGCCGGGTGGGAGATCGGGTTGTCCCTCGGCCTGACGGTCGCCTTGGTCGCGCTGCTGACCTGGCTGGGTGGCAAGATCTACGGCAACAGCGTGCTGCGCATCGGCAGCCGCATCAAGCTGTCGGAGGCCCTGCGCGGCTGAGCCCTCGTGAGTGTTCAGGGCGGTTAGAACCGCCCTGAACACTCACGACGTGATCTTGCCGTACCGCTCCAAGGACACCTGGCGCTCGTGGGCGTGATCCACCATCGGCTCCGGGTACTCCTTGGGGCGGTCCTTCAGCTTGTGGACCGCTTTCCCCGCCACCGAACGCAGTTCCGGGACGTATTTGCGGACGTAGTCGCCGTTCGGGTCGAACTTCTCCCCCTGCGTGGTCGGGTTGAAGATCCGGAAGTACGGCGCCGCGTCGGTGCCACTGCCCGCGACCCACTGCCAGTTCAGCTGGTTCGACGCGAGATCGCCGTCGACGAGGTGGTTCATGAAGTGCCGGGCGCCCTGCCACCACGGCAGGTGCAGGTCCTTCACCAGGAAACTCGCGACCACCATCCGGACGCGGTTGTGCATCCAGCCTTCGGCCAGCAGCTGCCGCATCCCGGCGTCGACGATGGGGTAGCCCGTCTTCCCGGCGCACCACCGGTCGAAGGCGTCGCGGTCGTCGTCGTGGCTCATCTTGTCGAACCGTTTGTCGTAATTCTTGCGCGCGGTTTCCGGGCGGTGCCACAGGACGTCGGCGTGGAACTCGCGCCAGCACAGCTCGCTGCGCAACGACTTCGCGCCCACCCGGTCGTCACCGGCCAGGTCTGCGAGCAGCGTCCGCGGGTGGACGCACCCCCAGCGCAGGTACGGCGAGATCCGCGTGGTGCCTTCACGATCCGGCCGGTCGCGGTCCTCGTCGTAGGTGTCGACGCCGCCGTCGAGGAAGGCGTGCCAGACGTCCAGCGCGGCCTGCTCACCGGGCTCGGGCAGCGTTGCGGAGACGCGCGGCGGCTTGGGGATCCCCAAGGAGCGATCCGGCTCGACCCAGTCCACAAGGGACGGTCCGGTGTCGGCGGGCGCACGCCAGCCGTGCGCGGTCCACGCGCGGAAGAACGGCGTGAAGACGCGGTACGGGTCGCCGTCCGGCTTGGTGACGCGCCCGGGCGCCACCGCGTACGGCGAGCCCGTCTCGACCCAGTCGATGTTGTGCTCCGCCAAAGCTTTCGCGACCTCGGCGTCCCGGCGACGGCCGTACGGGCCCGTGTCGGCGCTGACGTGCACCGCGCTCGCGCCGATCTTCTTGGCGGCCTTCACGACCTCGGCCGCCGGTTCGCCGCGCACCAGCATCAGCCGGCCGCCGAGCTGCTCGTGGAGCTTCTCCAGGCAGCCGTAGAGGAACGCCGTGCGCACGTCGCCGGACGGCTTCAGCAGCGCCTCGTCGAGGACGTACAGCGCGAGGACGTGCTTGCTGTGCTTCGAGGCTTCCAGCAGGGCGGCGTGGTCGCCGAGCCGCAGGTCGCGACGGAACCACAGGACAACGGGTGCTTCTTTGGTCACGCCGGACAACGATAAGCGCCCCGCCGTGCCAGTGCACGACGGGGCGCTTATCGGGTTAAAACGCTCAGCGCTCCGACATCGGGGTGTAGTCCCGCGACGCGTGGCCGGTGTAGATCTGCCGCGGGCGGCCGATCTTGGTGGCCGGGTCGTTGATCATCTCGCGCCAGTGCGCGATCCAGCCCGGCAGGCGGCCGAGCGCGAACAGCACCGTGAAGAACTTCGTCGGGAAGCCCAGCGCCCGGTAGATCAGGCCGGTGTAGAAGTCCACGTTCGGGTACAGCTTGCGCGAAACGAAGTAGTCGTCCGAAAGCGCGGTCTCTTCGAGCTTCTTGGCGATGTCGAGCAGCTGGTCGCCGCCCTTCAGCTTGCCGAGGATCTCGTCGGCGGTGTTCTTGATGATCTTCGCGCGCGGGTCGTAGTTCTTGTACACCCGGTGCCCGAAGCCCATCAGCTTCACGCCCTTTTCCTTGTTCTTCACCCGCTCGACGAACTTGGCGACGTCGCCGCCGTCGTTCTTGATGCCCTCGAGCATGTCGAGCACCGCGGCGTTCGCGCCGCCGTGCAGCGGGCCGAACAGCGCGTTGATGCCGGCCGAGATCGACGCGAACAGGTTCGCCTCGGACGAGCCGACCAGGCGCACGGTCGAGGTCGAGCAGTTCTGCTCGTGGTCGGCGTGCAGGATGAACAGCAGGTCGAGCGCCTTCGCGACGTCCGGGTCGACCTCGTACGGCTCGGCCGGGAAGCCGAACGTCATGCGGAGGAAGTTCTCGACCAGGCCGAGCGAGTTGTCCGGGTACAGCAGCGGCTGGCCCACGGACTTCTTGTACGCGTACGCGGCCAGGGTCGGGACCTTGGCGAGCAGGCGGATGGTGGACAGCTCGACGTTCGGTTCGTCGAACGGGTCGAGCGAGTCCTGGTAGAAGGTCGAAAGCGCGGAGACGGCGCTGGAGAGCACCGGCATCGGGTGCGCGTCCCGCGGGAAGCCGCCGAAGAACTCCTTGAGGTCTTCGTGCAGCAGCGTGTGGCGCTGGATCTTCTCGGTGAAGTCGGCCAGCTGGGCCTCGGTCGGCAGCTCGCCGTAGATCAGCAGGTAGGAGACCTCGACGAAGGTCGACTTCTCGGCCAGCTGCTCGATCGGGTAACCCCGGTAGCGGAGGATGCCGGCGTCGCCGTCGATGTAGGCGATCGCCGACGAAGCGGCGCCGGTGTTGACGAACCCGGGGTCGTAGGTGATGTACCCCGTCTGCGCCAGCAGCTTCCCCAGTTCGATCCCGGGCGCGCCCTCGACCGGGTGGACGATCTTGAACTCGTGCTCACCATTCGGAAGGCTCAGCTTCGCGGTTTCGCCGCCGGACTGCCCCGCAGTCGTCGCGTCGGACATGCAAGTCCCTCTCACGTTGGGCACGGGCCGGCGGCGCCTGTAGGTTCCACAGGTAGCCACGTGTTCACGCGAGGAAACACTGGCGCCTCGCTGCACACCGCCCCGCTGGGGTATGAAGAATGCCCCTCTACGCTAGTCGAGAAACCCCGCACCGCGCAGCGGTGACGTTGCCCCAGGTACCCGCTTTGGGACCAGGTTCACACGGTGGATGCCATATCGGCGGTCGTGGGCGGCTCCGCGCCACTGCGCGACACGGTGATCGAGGCCGCTTTAGCCGCGAACGTGAGGGCTTCGCGCCACGCGTCCGCGTCGAGAGAAGCCAGGTCCGAGACCTCGTGGGTGGTCAGCCAGGCCAGCAGCGCGCCCTGGACGGTGTCGCCGGCGCCGATGGTGTCGACCACCGTCACCTTCCGCGACGGCACGTGGGCCAGCTCACCTGCGGCGGTGATCACCGCGACGCCGTCGGCGCCCCGGGTGAGCACCACGGCGTCCACACCGGACTCGACCCACGTCTTCGCGGCGGCGACCGGGTCGGCGCCTTCGGTGAGCCACGCGGCGTCGTCGTCGGAGATCTTCAGCAACCGGACGTCCGGCAGCCACGACGCGAACCGGGCGCGGTAGGCGGCCGGATCGGTGATCAGCGCCTCGCGGATGTTCGGGTCGAGCACGGTCAGCACGCCGCGGGCGGCCTCGCGCCGCAGCATCGCTTCGTACGCCGACGCGCCGGGCTCCAGGACCATGCCGAGGGTGCCGAGCGAGAGCGCGGTGACCTCCTCCGGCAGCGCGCCGGGGTCGGCGACGAGCCGGTCCGCCGTGCCCTCGACGTAGAACGTGTAGTGCGCGGCGCCCTTCGCGTCGAGCGCGACGACGGCCAGCGTCGTCGGCTCATCCCCGCGTTGCAGCAGCGACGTGTCGACGTCCGACGCGTGCAGCCGCTCGACCATCGCTTCACCGAAGCGGTCGGTGGACACCCGCGACAGGAACGCCGTCGGCACGCCGAGCCGGCCCGCGGCCAGCGCGACGTTGTACGGCCCGCCGCCCAGGCGCGGCAGCAGCGCGCGCAGCCCACCGTCCACAGTGGAGTCCACGGGGTCACCCGGGACGAGGTCTACGAGAGCTTCTCCGCCTACGACGATCACCCGGCGAGTTTAAGGGAGAACGGGTGACAATTCCTGTCCGCTATTTGTTCAACCCGCCGAGCAGCAGCTCACCCAGAGCGGTGAACGCTTCGGCGTCGGACACCTCGGTCCGCTGCGCGAGCACGCCGGTCTGGATGCCTTCGACGATCAGCCCGGTCATCTCGGCGACGAGCCGGGCGTGGACGTCGCGGAAGACGCCGTCGGCGACACCCTTGTCGATGAACGCGCGGATCCGCTGCGCCGCGAACCGGCTGTTGACCTGGTAGGTCTCGCGGGCCGGCGCGAACTCGGCGATGTCGCGCATGAACGTCGCCGACGCGCGGTTCAGGTGCTCGGCGACGCCGGCCAGGTACTCGCCGATGAGCTTCGGCGCGTCGTCGATCCCGGCGATCCGCTCCTCGATCCGCTCCGCGGCGCCCCGGAAGAACTGGGCGACGACCTTGACGGCGAGCTGCTCCTTGCTGGGCGCGAGCGCGTAGAGCGTCGACTTCGAGCAGCGCAGGCGGGCGGCGATGTCGTCCAGGGTGAAGGCGGCGAACCCCTCCGCGAGGAAGAGGGCCTCGAGGTCGGCGAGCAGGGCGCGCTGCCTCGCGGTGGGCCGGCGACTGGCTTCCATCGGACCACTATCTCCTACGTCTTCCGGCCACCCCAGGCTTGTCGTACTGTACTCTAAGCAGACCCACAGTACTGTTTTCAGTACCGTTATCCGGGAGGACCACGATGCCCGCCGAACGCCTGCTGCCCGACTCGGACGCCGAGGACCTGCTCGCCCTGGCGACCGAGATCGCCCGCGACGAGCTGGCACCCCGCGCGGCCGAGGCCGAGGAGGCCGAGCGGTTCCCGCGCGAGCAGTTCCGGCTGCTCGGCAAGTCCGGGCTGCTGGGGCTGCCGTACGCGGAGCGCTGGGGTGGCGGCGACGTGCCGTACGAGGTGTACCTGCAGGTCCTGGAGGAGATCGCGGCCGCGTGGATGACGGTCGGCGTCGGGCTCTCGGTGCACACGATGTCCTGCTACGGCCTGGCCAACTGGGGCACCGGCGAGCAGCGCGACCGGTGGCTGCCGGACATGCTCGAAGGCGGTTTGCTCGGCGCGTACGCGCTGTCGGAGACCCAGGCGGGCTCGGACGCGGCCGCGTTGACGACCCGCGCGCGTCTCGACGGCTCGGACTACGTCGTCAACGGCACCAAGGCGTGGATCACCCACGCCGGCGTCGCGGACTTCTACACGACGATGGTCCGCACGAGCGACGACGGCGGCCGCGGCATCTCGTGCCTGCTGGTCGACGGCGCCACACCGGGCCTGTCGGCGGCGCCGCGCGAACGGAAGATGGGCCTCACCGGGTCCCCGACCGCCCAGCTGATCTTCGACGACGCCACGGTTTCGGCGGACCGCCTGATCGGCGACGAGGGCCACGGCTTGAAGATCGCCTTGTCGTCGTTGAGCTCCGGCCGGCTGGGCATCGCGGCGTGCGCGGTGGGCCTGGCCCAGGCGGCGCTGGACGAAGCGGTGCAGTACGCGAAGGGCCGCTCGCAGTTCGGCCGCCCGATCATCGACTTCCAGGGCGTCGAATTCCTGCTGGCCGACATGGCGGCCACGGTCGAGTCGTCGCGGGCGACGTACCTCGACGCGGCCCGGCGACGCGACCGCGGGATGCCGTTCCAGCGCCAGGCTTCGATCGCGAAGCTGGTCGCGACGGACGGCGCGATGAAGGTGACGACAGACGCCGTCCAGGTCCTCGGCGGGGCCGGGTACACACGGGACTTCCCGGTGGAGCGGTACATGCGCGAGGCGAAGGTGCCGCAGATCTTCGAAGGCACGAACCAGATCCAGCGGATGGTCATCGCCCGCGAACTGAAGGCCTCGGTGTAGCCCGGTCCAGCGAAGGCTGTCACACGGCCGGCACAGATACCGTTACCCCATGTCCGGCCGTCTGCTGTCCGTCGAGGAGTACCGAGCGCTCGGGGAAACCGACCGTGGTTTCACCGAACTGGTGGAAGGCCGGGTGGTGCCGTCGCCCGGCGCCGGCCGGAGGCACAACATGGCCGCGTGCCGGCTGGCCGGACAGCTCGAACGGCAGTTGCCACGCGGTCTCGCCTTCGCCCTCGGCACCGACCTGGACCTGCAGCTGGCGCCGCACGGCGAGCCCGGCTTCTCCCGCCGCCCGGACCTGCTGGTCTTCGACCGAGCCGCGGTCGCCCGCGTCGGCGACCTGATCCGCGCCGACGAGGTGGCCGTGGTCATCGAAATCGTGTCGCCGGGCTCCCGGCGCACCGACTACCGCGTCAAGCACGACGAGTACGCCGATGCCGGGATCCCGCACTACTGGATCATCGACATCGGCGAGCCGGTCTCGCTCGTCGCCTGCCGCGGCTACCAAGACGCGCCCGCGGTCACCGGGACCTTCGCGACCGACGTCCCGTTCCCGGTCAAGCTCGACCTCGACGCCCTGCTGTCATGAATCTTCGCTCGATCGAGGAACCGTCGTGACCACAGTTCCCCATCGTTTGCTGACCATCGACGAGTACACAGCGCTGGGGGAAACCCCAGCTGGTTATACCGAACTCATGGAAGGCCGGCTGATAACGACGCCCGGCCCCAGCCCTCGTATCGACAAGGACCACACGATGATCCGCGCCGACGAGGTGGCCGTGGTCATCGAAATCGTGTCGCCGGGCTCGAGACGCACCGACTACCGGGTGAAGCACGACGAGTACGCCGACGCCGGGATCCCGCACTACTGGATCATCGACCTCACCGAGCCGGTCTCGCTCGTCGCCTGCCGCGGCTACCAGGACGCTGCCGCGGTCACCGGAACCTTCGCGACCGACGTCCCGTTCCCGGTCAAGCTCGACCTCGACGCCCTGCTGTCGTGAAGAAATAGGCGGACGACACGCCGGAACCGCCCGGTAACCGACGTGTCGTCCGCCCGCTCAAGGGACGGTCAGCGGGACTCGCGGTACCGGCGGTCCGCCGATACGCCTTCGCCCAGCTGCTCGTCGAAGTGGTACACCTCGGCGCCGCGGACGAAGACCCGCAGCGCGCGGTTCATCACGTCCAGCGGGTCGCCGGACCACAGCACCACGTCCGCGTCGAGGCCCGGCTTCAGCGAGCCGATCTGCCCGTCCAGTCCCAGCATCTCAGCCGGGTTGACGGTCAGCGACTTCAGGGCCGTGTGCGGGTCGAGGCCGTCCTTGACCGCGAGCGCCGCCTGGTAGACCAGGAAGTTGATCGGGATCACCGGGTGGTCCGTGGTGATCGCGATCTTGACGCCGGCGCGGGCCAGGATGCCCGCCGAGCGCAGCGTGCGGTTGCGCAGCTCGACCTTGGACTTCGTGGTGAACAGCGGGCCGAGGATGACCGGGACGTCGCGCTCGGCGAGCAGGTCCGCGATCAGGTGACCTTCGGTGCCGTGGTTGATCACGAGCTTGTAGCCGAACTCGTCGGCGAGCCGGATCGCCGTCACGATGTCGTCCGCGCGGTGGACGTGCTGGTCCCAGTACAGCTCGCCGTCGAGGACCTTGGCCAGGACTTCCTGGGTCAGGTCGACCTCGTGCGGCTTGCCCTCGGCGGCCGCGTGGTCGCGCTTCGCCTGGTAGTTGCGGGCCTTCGTGAACGCTTCGCGCAGGATCGCCGCGACGCCCAGCCGCGTCGACGGCGTCTGCTTCTTGTCGCCGTACACGCGCTTCGGGTTCTCGCCGAGCGCGCTCTTCACGCTGACGCCTTCCGCGAAGACCATGTCGAGGATGCTGCGGCCCCAGGTCTTGACGCCGATGGTCTGGCCACCGATCGGGTTACCCGACCCGGGCTTGATGACGACGCTCGTGACGCCGCCGGCCAGCGCGTCGTCGAAGCCGGGCTCGTACGGGTCGATGCCGTCGATCGCGCGGAACCGGGCGCCGTTCGGGTCGGTCATCTCGTTGGTGTCGTTGCCGGCCCAGCCTTCGCCGTCCTCGTGGACGCCGAGGTGGGCGTGGGCGTCGATGAAGCCGGGCAGCACCCAGGTGCCGGCCGCGTCGACCAGTTCGGCGTCCTCCGGGATGTCGACGTCGGCCTCCGTGCCGACCGCGACGATCTTGCCGTCGTCGATCAGGACCGTGCCGTTGTCGATGGGATCACCGTCGATGGGGACGACGTAGCCCCCGACAATTGCCTTCGCCATAGTTCGCCACGCTAACGAACTCGCCTGGACGCCGCGACGCGGGGCTCAGCTCGCCAGCAGATCGAACGCGAAACCCACGACGACCAGCAGGACGCCGATGACGCGCAGCGACCGATCGGGCTGCGGGCCGCGCAGGAGGACGAGCGGCGGCCAGACGAACAGGCCGTAAACGACCAGGGGGAACGCCCGGGCCAGCAGATTCAAGCCGACTGAGATCCCGGCGAAGAGGGCCCACAGCGAAAACGGGAGCGTCAGGACGACGAGCAGGATCGGCACCCACCAGTACCAGGGCAGGTCCGGATCGATCGACCGGCCGTCCCACGTCGAGCGGGCCCAGAAGAGCAGCGCGAGCAGCAGGGCCGACCAGATGACCACGAAGGTGACCAGAATGCGCTTCACCCGGCGGGTCTCCGCGTCGAGTGGCTCGCGCTTCGGCTCGCCGGGCCGCCCTTCGATGCGCCGCTCCTTCATCTGCTTCGACCGGACGAAGTCGGCCAGCAGGTCGCGGTAGGCGGCGCGGTAGATCGCGCGGCTGCGGCGCCGGGTTTCGGCGAGCGTCTGCCGCTGCGCCGCGATCGGCCTCGCCCGCAGCCGCTCGCCCCACCCCGTGATCCGGGCGACGCCCACGATGTCGATGATCGCCGCCAGGCCGCCGGTGAACTGACCGAGCTTGCCGAACCGGCCCCACCACAGCACCGGCAGACCCCACAGCCGGAAGCCCGCCACGGACTGGCCGTCGAACCACAGCCCCCAGGCCTGCCAGAACGAGACCGTCTGCACCGGAGCAGCCTACGGAACCCGCACCTTCTCCAGGTGCACCAGTTCGTGGTTGTTCTCCGGTGTCCGGTGCGTCTCGCGGTAGCCGTGCTTCGCGTACAACCCCAGCGGCCCGACGCTCTTCGACCCGGTGAACAACCGGAACACCGTCACCTCGGGCGGGGCCGCCGCCTCGGCAGCGAGCAACAGCCCGCCGCCCAGGCCCGCGCCCTGCCGGTCGGGCGCGACGACCAGCCGGGTCACCACGCCGACGTGCCCGGTCACCGCCAGGCGCACCGACGCGAGCAGCCGGCCGTTCTCCCGGATGCCCCACGAAAGGCACGACGCCAACGCCGCTTGCGCTTCGGCGAAGGTCTCCAGCAGCGGCGGCAGGTCGAAGTCGTCGTGCGCGCGGGCTTCGGTGACGTACGCCGCGCGTTGCAGCGTCAGCACTTCGCCCGCGTCGGCAACGCCCAGGCGAAGCGGCTTCACTTGACGCGGATGCCCCAGCTGCCGGACCACGACGTCGCCGGCTCCAGCTCGACCAGGTCCGTGCCCGTGTTGAGCGCGTCGGCCGGGCAGGTCATCGGCTCGATCGCTACCGCGCGGCCGCGCCCGACCAGGTCGTCCGGGGTGAACACCTGCGCCCAGCGGAAGTCCGGGCCGGTCCAGACCAGCAGCTCCTGCTCGCCGTGGGCGAGGACGAAGTGGTGCAGGCCGTCGTCGGCCGCGGCCAGCCCGCCGAACGCCGTGTCCAGGTCGACGCCCGCGAGGACGCGGCCGCCGCGGAAGTCGAATTCGGTGCCCTCGACGTCCTGCTCCGGCGCGTACGGCATCTGCTCGTCGCCGAGGTAGGGCCGGACGCGGCTCGCGGGCAGGGTGAGGGTCAGCTCGTCGGTCGGGACGTCGCCGATCCGGAAGTACGGGTGCGTGCCGACGCCGACGCCGATCGGCTGCTCGCCCTCGTTGCGGATTTCGTGGGTGATCGTCAGCTCGCGCGGCGCGAGGTCGTAGGTGATCGTCGCGCGCAGCGGCACCGGCCAGCCCGGCTGCACCTCGACGTCGACGGCCAGGGTGATCGACGACTCGGCGTGCTCCAGCAGCTCCCACTCGAGGTGGCGGGTCAGGCCGTGGATGGCGTTGCCGCGCGCCTCCTCGGTGATCTCGAGCTGCTGCGGCTCCCCCTGGAACGTCCACAAGCCGGCCTTGGTCCGGTTCGGCCAGGGCAGCAGCACCTGTCCGGCGCCCTTCGGCGGCTTCGCGTCTTCGGCGAACTCCTCGACGTACGGCACTCCGCCGACTTCGAACGCGCGCAGGCCCGCACCGATCTCGGTGACGACGGCGCGCGCGTTGCCGCGGGTGATCTCGAACTGCTGACCGGTCGGGTTGCCCATGCGGACGACCTTACCGACGCGGCGGGACGACCTTGATGCCCAACGCCGCCGCGTCCGCCAGCAGCTCGGCCAGCACGGCACGTTCCTGCTCGGTCCAGTCCTCGTCCGCGACGCCGACGTCGAGCACCGGCGGCGTCGGCTCGGCGTGCACCGCCGCGGCCAGGGCGGCCAGGAGCTCGCCGGGCCCGTCGTCGAAACCGAGCACCGCGAGGACGATCCCGTCGAGTTCGGCGGGGATCCACAGCCGGGTCCCGAGCACCCGGACGAGGGTCCTGACCTGAGCCGAGACGACTACGCTCCGTGTACCGAGATCGCTGCCCCCGACCTCCAGCCCGAGCTTTTCCATGGCCGTGCGGACGATCTCGACGTCGACCGGATCGGCGCCGTACCGCTCGGCGAACAGCTCTCGTCCGAGAGTGTCCGGACCTGCACTGAGCTGGTCAGGGATTGACGAACGCCGACGCAGCACCAGCGTCACGGTGACGCGCCGCCGCGAGCGGGCGGCGGCGCGGGGCAGCTCTCGGCGAACACCACCCGGCGGTGCCACGAACTCGGATTCGCTCACGCTTAGTGATAGTGCGCGCTGTCGCTCGGTCAGACCAGCAGGCTCACCCGGATGGCCGCAGCCCGGCTTTTCAGCGTTACTCACTAGACCGGTCGTCATAGTTTGCGTTACGGTCCCTTCCATGGTTCGCCGCACCGACACGCGGCAGCGGATGCTCGACACCGCCGCCGACCTGTTCCACTCGCAGGGCTACCACGCCACCGGCCTCACCCAGCTGACGACGGCCGGGGGCGCGCCGAAGGGGTCGCTCTACTTCCACTTCCCCGGCGGCAAGGAACAACTGGCCGCCGAAGCCGTCCGGCTGTCGAGCGAACGCACGGGCGAGCTGCTCCGCGCGGTCGTGGCCGGCGCCCCGGACGTCGCGACCGCGATCGACCGGGTCGTCGACGCGCTCGCGAACTTCCTGACGGAGTCGGACTTCCAGCGCGGCTGTCCACTCGCGACAGTCGCGTTGGACGCCGCCGCCGAGAGCGAACCGATCCGGGAGGCGTGCGCGGACGGCTACGCGGACTGGCACGATATCCTCACCGGATACCTTGCCACGCAAGGACTTCCCGCGGATCGCGCCGACGAGCTGGGCACCATCGTGCTCGCCGCCGTCGAAGGCGGGTTGCTGCTGGCCCGCACCCGCCGCGACGTCGCCCCGCTGCGGGCCGTCGCCGCCCACCTGCACGCCACCCTCGAACGGGAGTTCTCCTGATGCGCGTCCACCACCTGAACTGCGGGACCATGCGCCCGCTCGGCGGCCGGCTGGTCGACGGCCGGCCGGGCCTGTTCCGCCGCGCCACCATGGTCTGCCACTGCCTGCTCCTGGAGACGGCCACCGGGCTGGTGCTGGTCGAGACCGGCACCGGCACGCCGGCCGCCGTCGACCGCGAGGCCTGGCTGGGCGCCGGGTTCGTCCGGCAGTCGAACCCGGTCGCGGATCCGGCGTTGCCCGCGATCGCGCAGATCCGGGCACTGGGTCACGACCCAGCGGACGTCCGGGACATCGTGCTGACCCACCTGGACCTCGACCACGCGGGCGGGCTCATCGACTTCCCGTGGGCGCGGGTGCACGTCTACGCCGAGGAGCTGCGGGCCCTGCAGTCACCGCGTGACGCCGCCGAACGCGGGCGGTACCGGAAGATCCAGTTCAGTCACGGTCCACAATGGACGTCCTATCCGGACACCGGTGACCCGTGGTTCGGCTTCGACGCCGTCCGGCAGCTGACCGGCCTGCCCGAGGAGATCCTGCTGATCCCGCTCGGCGGGCACACCCGCGGCCACGCCGGGGTCGCCGTCGACACCGGCAGCGGCTGGCTGCTCAACGCGGGCGACTCGTACTTCTTCCACGGCCAGGTCGACCCGGCCGCGCCGCACTGCCCGCCGGGCCTGCGGTGGTTCGAGGGCCGGATGGAGACAGTCAAGGGCGCCCGGCTGGACAATCACGCCCGCCTGCGACAGCTTGTTCAGGAGCACGGCGACGAGGTGAGCGTCTTCGCCGCGCACGACGAGACCCAGTTCCTCCGGCTGAGCACCAGGAGCAGCGTATGAAGGTGCACCACTTCAACTGCGGCACGATGCGCCCGGCGGGCGGCAAGCTGCTCGACGGCGAGCCCGGGCTGCTGCGGCGGGCGGAGCTCGTCGCCCACTGCCTGCTGATCGAGACCGGCGACGGCCTGGTGCTGGTCGACACCGGGTTCGGCACCCAGGGTGTCGCCCAGCCGGGCAAGTGGCTGGGCCGGCCGTTCATGGCGATGGTCGGCGCCCGGCTCGAGGCGGCCGAGACGGCGGTCGCGCAGATCGAGGCGCTCGGCCTCGACCCGGCCGACGTCCGCCACATCGTGCCGACCCACCTCGACGTCGACCACGCCGGCGGGCTGGCGGACTTCCCGAACGCGGTGGTGCACGTCCGCACCGAGGAGCAGCGCGCGGCGACGGCCCCGTCGAACGCGGCGGAGAAGAACCGTTACCGCGCGGCCCAGTTCGCCCACCGTCCACTGTGGAGCACCTACGACGAGACGGGCGAGCCCTGGTTCGGCTTCGACGCGGTCCGGTCGTTGAAGGGCCTGCCGGAGGAGATCCTGCTGGTCCCGCTGACGGGCCACACGCTCGGCCACAGCGGCGTCGCGATCGACACCGGTGACGGCTGGCTCCTGCACGCGGGCGACGCGTACTTCTTCCACGGCCAGCTCGACCCGGTCGCCCCGCACTGCCCGCCGGGCATGACGGCGTTCCAGAACATCGTCCAGACGAAACGCCAGGCCCGCCTGGACAACCTGGCCCGGCTGCAGGAGCTGGTGAAGGAGCATCAGGACGAGGTGACGGTGTTCTCCGCCCACAGCCCGGTGGAGCTGGCGGCCCTGCGCCGATGATCGTCGGCGAGCACTCGGCGCGGCTGAACGAGCCGGCCCGGGGCATCCGGTCACTCGACGACGGGACCCGCTGGTTCGCGCGGCAGGACCCGGCGCAGCGCCGGGTGATCCTGGACGAACTGGCCTTCTACGCCGGTCAGGCGAGGGCGGCCGAAGAAGACCGCGACGAAGCGATCGCCCGCGCCGGGATCAAGACCGGCGACACCGCGGCGGTGCTCCTGCGGGCCGGGCGGCCGGACCTGCAGGTCCGCAGGATCTGCGCGCTCCCGGACTACCAGCAGGTGCCCGCGTTCCGGCTGCTCGTCAGCCTGTTCGGCGTCGCGGACGACCGGCGCCGGGTCCGCTGCGGCGGCACCTGCCACCACGCGTGGCACCGCCGCTGACACTGGGGGAACCGGACGATCGCCCGCCGCATCTGAGCCGCGGACGACGGGAGATCCGATGGCGGCGAAGAGTCGGTGGGGCGTGGTGCTGCTCGCTCTCCTGGTGACGGCCTGCGGGAGCGGCACGCCGCCCGCCCCCGCCGCCGCGGCGGATCCGGTGCCGCTCGATCTCTCCGGCGTGGTGCTGCTCCAGCGCGACACCGGCCACGACGACGTCGTCTTCGCCGATCCCGTCACCGGGGCCGTCAAGACCACCTTGCCGCTGCCCGGGCACGACACCTCGCCGTCCCGGTTCGACGGGCCCGCCGACAAGCTCGACCTCGTCTCCCCCGACGGGCGGTACGCCGCCCTCGAGTCCGGCGGCGGCGTCGAGGTCTACAAGCTCGACACCCGCGGCCGGCGCTACGAACGCGCCGGCGCCGTGGCGGGCTTCCGGAACCCGCGGTTCGGCCGGACCGGCGGCAAGCTCTACTTCGACAACGGCCAGGCCGTCTACTCCACCGACTACCCGCGGCTCGGCCAGTACACCAAGGAAGCCGACGTCGTGCCGCCGGACGAGCCACTCGACCAGCGCGTCCCGGCCTGGTGGCCCGACGCGCAGGGCAAGGTGCTGACCTGGAAGAACGTCCGGCGCGCCGGGAACCTGGCCTACCTGACCGACTCCTCGGGCGTGATCGTCTACGCGACCTACGACGACGCGGGCACGCGCTACTATTTCGTCGCCGCGCTCGACGCGAGCACGGTGCTGCTGTCCGCCGTCACCGGCACCGACGCGCACGGCGTGCTCGCGCGGCTGAAGGTCGACGGCGGGACCCCGCAGCTCACCAAGATCGTCGACCGCTCGGAGCCGCGGATCGGCACGGTGGCCGCCGCGCCGGACCGGGCGACCGTGCTCTACCAGACGACGCAGGGCGAGTGGTTCGATTCGCCCACCACGCCGGGCGCGATCACGCGGCCCGCGTTGAAGCAGCTGCCGGCCGTGGGGCAGCGACAGCTCGTCGGCTGGGCCTGATCAGCGGTTCCGGGGATCCGGCTGGGGCGGAGCCCCGGACGGCACAGCTCAGTTGCTGGCCGCGAGGGCGGCCTTGACCAGCGGCGCGATCTGATCCGGCGTCATCTTCGCCGGGCCGGTGTAGTTGATCAGCACCGGCGTCCCCGACACCAGCTCGGCCGACGCGAGGGTCGCCGTCTTCTGCTCGTCGACGTAGTAGACCGCGCCGTCCGGGAAACCGGCGACGTCCTGGGCGCCCGGCTTGGCCTTCTTGATCGACGCGACCATGTCGGCGGGCTTCGCCTGCCGGCCGTCGTACCGCGTCACCGCGAGCGCGCCCGCGGCCTTGTTGTCGAGCTTGTACTCGCAGGTGCGGGCCTTGCCGCCGCTGGCCGCGTTGTCCTGCACCGGTCCCGGCACCGCCGTGAGGTTGTCCAGGAACAGCGCCTTCGACACGGCCGCGGCCGGCAGCAGCGCGCACGGGTCGAGCGACGCCGCGGCGGCGTTCGTGCTCGGCTTGGGCGCGGGCGACGACGAGCTGGGCGCCGGCGCCGGCTTGTCCTCGGCGGAGCAGGCGGTCAAAGCGGCAAAAGCGACCAAAGCGACTGCGATACGCATACTTTGCACAGTAGCCGGAGGCGTCCTACGCCGTCGGCGCCCGGTACCGCCAGAACGCCGGAAGCACCAGCATCGCGGCCAGGACCAGCACGATCACCAGCAGTCCGCCGACGGTCGCCGTGGCCGCGGTGCCGAACGCGGCGGCGCCCCAGCCGTGGGTGAGGTCGGCGATCCGCGGGCCGCCGGCGACGACCACGGTGAACACCCCCTGGAGCCGGCCGCGCATCTCGTCGGTGGTCGCGGTCTGCAGGATCGCCATCCGGTAGACCGCGCTGACCATGTCCGCGGCGCCGGCCGCCGCCATGAAGACGACCGCGAGCCACAGCGAGTGCGCGAGCCCGAACGCGGCGACCGCCGCGCCCCACGCGCAGATCGAGATGACGACCGCGACGCCCTGGCGGTGGATGCGCGTCAGCCAGCCGGAGAACAGCCCGATCAGCATCGCGCCCGCGGGCAGCGCGGCGTAGAGCCAGCCGAGCGCGGGGCCGCCGCCGGGCGGGTCGCCGAACGTGCGCTCGGCCATCTCCGGGATCAGCGCCCGCGGCATCCCGAACACCATCGCGATGATGTCGGCGACGAACGAGGCCAGCAGGATCTTCTGCCCGGCCAGGTACCGGAACCCGTCGACGACGTCGCGGACGCCGGCGCGGCGCGAGGGCCCGTTCAGCGGCGGGATCGACGGCAGCCGCCAGACCGCGAAGAGCGTGATCGTCAGGGCGATGACATCGATCAGGTAGAGCGTCGAGAGGCCGAGGACGGGGATCAGCGCGCCGGCCATCAGCGGGCCGAACACGGCGCCGAACGTCGACATCGTGGTGCTCAGCGCGTTCGCCGACGGCAGCAGTTCGGGCGGGACGAGCCGGGCGACGACGGCACCGCGCGTCGGCATGTTGATCGCGAAGAACGCCTGGTTGACGGCCAGCAGGCCGAGCACCAGCCACACCGAGCCGAAGTTCAGGAACGCCTGCAGCCAGAGCAGCGCGGACGTGATCGCGACCCCGACGTTCGTGACGAACAGGAGTTTCCGCCGGTCGACGGCGTCGGCGATGGCGCCGCCCCAGAGCCCGAAGACCAGCAGCGGGACCAGCGCGACGAGCCCGCTGAGGCCGACGTACGCCGAGGAGCCGGTGAGGTCGAAGACCTGCTTGGGCACGGCGACGGCGGTCAGCTGGGTGCCGACCGCGGTGACCACAGTGGACAGCCAGAGCCGGCGGAAGGCCGGGATCTTCAACGGCCGGGTGTCGACGATGATGCGCCCGAGGAGCCCGCGGATGCCCGTGCGGGGCGGCAAGGTCCCCGGTTGATCACTCACAACCAACGAGCTTAGCTCGGCTAACTATCCCCGGTCGCGTGATTTTCGTCGCCGGACGCCGAAGGGCCCCCGCCGTGGCGAGGGCCCTTCGGGAGGAGAGAACTACGGCGCGACGCGCTCGATGTTCCAGCCGTCTTCGTGGCGCATGTAGCGGAGCCGGTCGTGCATGCGATCCTCGCGGCCCTGCCAGAACTCGACGAGGTCCGGCCGGATCCGCCAGCCGCCCCAGTGCGGCGGGGCCGGGATGTGCTCGACGTCGGCGAAGCGCCGCTCGATGCCGTTCAGCGCGGTCTCCAGGGCGCGGCGCCCGTCGACGACGCGGGACTGCGGGGACGCCCAGGCGCCGAGCTGCGAGCCGCGCGGCCGCTGCGCCCAGTACTCCGCCGTCTCCTTGACGCCGACCTTCTCGACCTCGCCGCGGACGTGGACCTGGCGGTGCAGCCCGTACCAGGGGAACGTCACCGACGCGTAGCGCGTCGCCGTCAGGTCGTGGCTCTTCGACGAGGTGTAGTTCGTGTAGAACACGACACCCCGCTCGTCGAGGCCCTTGCACAGCACGGTGCGCGACGACGGGCGGCCTTCGGCGTCCGCGGTCGCGAGCACCATCGCGTTGGGTTCGGCGATCCCGGCGGCGACGGCCTGGTTCAGCCAGCCCTGCAACTGGTCGGTCCACGTGGCCGCCAGCGCCGACTCGTCGAACGCGGCGCCGTCATAGGCGACGCGCATCCCGGGCAGGCGTACTACGGCGTCTTCCACCTTGTCCTCGATCTCCGGCATCATCGCCAAACCTCCGTACCCGGTCGGGGCCCTGACACTTGGGTCCAGGTGACGTTAGGGCCTCGCGAGCTGCAGCGGAACCCACTGAACGGTGACTCCCGACACGACTTCGCCGCCATCGTCCCGTAACCGCCCGTCAGCAACCATTTACGCCCGCGTTACCTCCTGGACCGGGATCGATAAAGGACGCGGCTATCTTTCGGCCCGTTCCCCACCACCCCCGGAGGCAGGCATGACCGAGATCCTGTCGAACGCCCCAGAAGGCACTCCCGAAACGGTCCCACCGCAACGCCAGTACGCCCCGCTCGCGGCGAACGAAAACCGCGAGGACTACTCACTGCGCTTCGCCGCTCATTCGTTCCGGAAATGGTCACCGTTCGTGGTCGCGACGACGGCGCTGGGCGGCATCGCCTACCTCGCCGACTTCGCGATCGGCGCCAGCATCGTGCTCTCCTACGGCTTCACCTCCGGGGTGCTGGCGATCCTCGCCGCCGCCGTCGTCATCTTCACGACCGGCGTGCCCATCGCGGCCGCCTGCGCGAAGTCCGGAGTGGACATGGACCTCCTGACCCGCGGAGCCGGCTTCGGCTACTTCGGGTCGACGCTCACTTCGCTCGTCTACGCGAGCTTCACGGTCATCTTCTTCTCGCTCGAAGGTTCGATCATGGGCCAGGCCTTCGAGCTCGCCCTCGGCATCCCGCTGGCGGTCGGCTACCTCCTGGCCACGCTGATCGTCCTGCCGTTCGCGCTCTACGGCATGGGCGCGGTGGCGAAGATGCAGACCTGGACGCAGCCGCTGTGGCTCGCCGGGCTGGTGCTGCCGTTCGTCGTCGTGCTGGTCCGCGAGCCGGGCCGCTTCGCCGACTTCGCGGCCTTCGGCGGCACGGAAGGCGCCGGGTCCGGGTTCTCCGCGATCGGGTTCGGCTTCGGCATGGGTGTCGCCCTGTCGCTGATCGGGCAGATCGGCGAGCAGGCCGACTACCTGCGGTTCATGCCGGAGAAGACGACGGAGAACAAACGGGCCTGGTGGACCGCGGTGCTCGCCGCCGGGCCCGGCTGGGTCATCCTCGGGGCCGCCAAGCAGATCGGCGGCGCGCTCCTGGCGTTCCTCGCGCTCGGCGTCGTCGGCAAGACGGCCGCGCTCGAGCCGATCGCGCCGTACGTCGAGGCGGTGAAACCGGCCCTCGGCCCGGTCGCCCTGACGTTCGCCGCGCTGTTCGTCGTCGTCTCGCAGATCAAGATCAATACGACCAACGCGTATTCGGGCTCGCTGTCGTTCGCGAACTTCTTCTCCCGCGTGCTGCACAAGCACCCGGGCCGAGTCTGGTACGTGCTGGTGAACTGCGGGATCGCGCTCGCGCTGATGGAGTTCGGCGCGTTCGGGTTCCTCAACAAGATCCTGGGCTTCTATTCGAACGTCGCGATCGCCTGGATCGGCGCGGTGTGCGCGGATCTGGTCATCGCGAAGCCGCTCGGGCTCTCGCCGAAGTACATCGAGTTCAAGCGGGCCTACCTGCACAAGATCAATCCGGTCGGGTTCGGCTCGATGCTCGTCGCTTCGACGGTTTCGATCGCGGCGTACTTCGGTGCCTTCGGGCAGTTCCTGGCGGCGTTCAGCCCGTTGCTGGCGCTGGTCATCGCGATTGTGCTGGTGCCGACGCTGGCCGTCGTGACGCGCGGGAAGTACTACCTGGCCCGGCCGAACACGGTCGCCGGGCCCGATCAGGACGTCGACCTGCGGGCGACGTACACCTGCTCGGTCTGCGGTGATCCGTACGAACTGCCGGACGTCGCCGACTGCGCCAAGCAGAGCGGGCCGATCTGCTCGCTGTGCTGCACGCTCGACAACAGCTGTCACGACCTGTGCCAGGAGACGGGCCCGGTTTCCCTGGGCATTCCGACGGCGCGCACCCCGTAAAGTCCGTGAAGGGCCGTTACCAGCGTCCGCTGCTGGTAACGGCCCTTCACGTTCGCCGGTGTCCCCCCGGATCCCCCTCCCGGCTCGACTCTTCCACGTCGGAGGTCGCGCCGCGGTTGCCCTCGATGTCCAAGATCTTTTCCGGCCGCATGATGGCCGACCACATCATCGCGCGGAACTCCGCGCCGATCTGTTCGACCGGCAGCGGCGGGTCGTGCGCCTGCCATTCGCGCAGCAGCCCGGTACCCGCCCCGACCAGCGCGATCGCCGTCAGCCGGTAGTCCCGCACGGGCGCGACGCCGTGTTCCGCGGCGCGGTTCGCCTCGGCGGCGATGAAGTTCGCCCAGCGGTCGACCCACACCTGGTGCTGCGCCTCCAGTTCGGCGCTGACGCCGACCGCCTCGACGTAGTTGAGGCGCGGCATCCGGGGATCCACGGTGACCGTCGCGATGAAGACGTCGAGCAGCGTCGAGATGCGGGTGAGCGCGTCGGCTTCGGCGACCTTGTCGAGCTCCGCGGTGACGTGCGCGAGCGCCAGGCTGTTGATCTGGTCGTGGAGGGTGCGGAGCACGTCCTCCTTGCTCGCGAACTCCTCGTAGAAGTTCCGCGTCGACACCCCGGCCCGCGCGCACATCTCGGTGATCTTGGTGTGCCGGAACCCGGTGGAGGTGAACAGCTCGAGGCCGGCCAGGAGCAGCCGCTGGCGACGGTCGGCACGACGTTGCTCGGGCGCGACCCCGCCGTACGTGCGAGCCACCGGTTCTCTCCTCCTTCCGAGGGATTGCCAGATCCTACCCGGGTGAGTAACTTGTGAAAATCGTCATTACCAAAGGCTCCGCGGGATTCGCTCGTCGAACCCGCCGGCGCACGGTATCGAGAACGAGCGCGTCCCGCTCGCGCGACCGCTTTCCCATCGCGATCTTCGACAACTTCCGCTCGCCGGGGACGGCGCAGGGGGCCTTCCCCGGCGAGCGGTGGCACGTCGGCTTCCGACGGTCGTGAGGGGCACCCTCAGGGACTCCGAGTCCCTCAGGGTGCCCCTCACGACCAGGCCGACCACCGCCGAGGCCCCGGCTGCAGCCAGGAACTTCTGCGCTGCCAACCCGGCGCTCGCGCGCTGTGGGCCCGGCACTCGCGTGCCGTGGGCTCGCCCGGGACCCCGACACGGCGGCACCCGAGCTTCCGCAAGCCATGAGGGGCACCCTCAGGGCTTTCAAGTCCCTGAGGGTGCCCCTCACGACAGGGGCGCCAACGCCGTGACGGCGTCCGGCGCCAGCGAAGTGGTGAGGGTGCCGCCGGCGGCGAGGGGCGTGCGGGACCACCAGTCACCCGAGGCCGCCGGCAGCTCCGGGCCGCCCACCACCAGGTCCGTGGCCAGGACCCGGCGGCCCGCCAAGTGGGCCAGGCTGGCGTCCAAAGTGGAGTCCCCGATCGTCAGCGTTTGCCGCAGCACCGGCACCGCACCCCGCGTGACCTGCTGTGACGTCGTGAGCGTGCCCGGCTTCTCGTTCGCCCGGCCCAGCACCAGCACCTCGCGCGTGTGCAGGTAGGCGTCGTCCGCCAGCGAGGCCCGGAACACGGCGGTGTGCCGGGCTCGCGCGGTGATGACCGTCGGCTCCGGCAGGTACTCCAGCCGGCCACCCTCGGCCACCGAGATATCCACTGTGGACAGTGAGCCTTCGCCGTGCAGCCCGGGCAGCGCCAGCGTCGCCGCGACGCCGGAGAGCCGCAGTGACGCCCCCGGGCCGACGCGGATCGTCAGAAGGAGGTCGTCGCCGCCCAGAGGCGACGTCGCCGAGTTGACCAGGTGGACCACCGCCGTCCGGCCGCCGCCGCGGCGCGGGAACAGCGTCAACGGTGCCATCGAGCGCAGCTCGCGCAGGATCGTGCGCGAGCCGTCGAAGCACGCCGTCAGCCGGGCGTGGGCCTTCACCCGGCGCGGACCGGGAGCAGCGACCGGACCCAGGCCGCGACCGCCGGCGCGTCCGGGGTGTCCACAAGGGACTGGGTGATCACCGGCAGCTCCCCGCGCATCCGGTGCGCGTCCGACGTCATCACGTCCATGTCCGCGCCGACCAGGTGCGCGATGTCGATCTTGTTGATCACCAGCAGGTCCGCGGTCGTGACACCGGGGCCGCCCTTGCGCGGCACCTTGTCGCCGCCCGCGACGTCGACCACGAACACCTGGCTGTCGGCCAGGCCGCGGCTGAACACCGCGGTCAGGTTGTCGCCGCCGCTCTCGATGATCACCAGGTCCAGCCCCGGGAACTTCTCCTCCAGCCGCTCGACGGCGTCGAGGTTCGCGGTGATGTCGTCGCGGATCGCCGTGTGCGGGCACGCGCCGGTCTGCACCGCCTCGATCCGCTCCGGGTCGAGCACTCCCGCGCGGCGCAGGAAGTCGGCGTCCTCGGTCGTGTAGATGTCGTTGGTGACGACGGCGAGGTTGACCTCGTCGCCCAGCGCCCGGCACAGCGCCGCGGTCAGCGCCGTCTTGCCGGAGCCGACCGGGCCGCCGATGCCGATCCGGTACGCGCGCCCGGCCGTCGGCGCGGCGTCGTAGTGGTCGGGTTCGGCGGCCGTCGGGTCGAAGTTGACCTCGTGGAAGTGCCCATGACCGTGACCGTGCTCAGCTGGCAAAGAGACGCACCTCTTCCTGGTGATGCCGGGCCTGCGCCTCGGCGAACAGATCCAACCCGGGCGATCCGGGCGCCGGCAGCGACGCCGGGTCGTCGCCCGCCACCGCCGCCGCGGTCTCGCACACCGACCGCAGGTCGAGCCGCGCGACGACGGCGTTGACCGCGAACGGGTCCAGCCCCAGCAACCGCACCGCGGCACTCGCCGGACCGCTCACGGCCAAGTAGGCCACGGCCATCGCGGCGTCGTACGGCGCACCTCCCGCGACGCCGACCAGCGCACCCAGGACGATCGGGTGGTGCGGCCGCGGCGTTTCCTCCAACAGCGCGACGAGCACCGGGGACGGCCAGGAGATCCGCCCGGCCCGCGCGGTCCCCCGCCCCTGTGCCCGCGACGCCTCGCGCTGCGCGAGCGACGGCGTCCGCGCGTCCAGCTCGGCGTCCAACCGGGACCAGTGTCCACTTGAGACGGATCGCGCGGCCGCGTGGGCCGACGCCGCGGCGAACACCGCCGCCAGCAGGCCCGCCGTCCGCAACCGTCCGGAAAGGAATCCCGGCAGGTCCCTTTCGGACTTGATCAGTTTGCGCGCGACCGCTTCTTCGAGCCCGCCGCTGTGGACGTGCCCGCCGCCGGGGAAGCGGGAGTCCGCGAGAATGAGTGCCGAAAGATCCATCAGAACAAGAAGTATCGTTGGGCCATCGGCAGTTCGGTCACGGGCTGCGGCTCGATCAGCTCGCCGTCGACGTGCACCGCGAAGCTGTCCGGCTCGACCCGGACGTCCGGCGTGGCGTCGTTGAGCACCATGTCCGCCTTGGTCCGCGCGCGCGTGTTCGACACGGCGACCAGCGGTCGCGTGATCCGGAAAGTTTCCCGCAGGTTGCTGTCGAGGGCCTCCGGCGCGACGAAGTGCAGGCTCAGGGCGGCGCCGATGTTCGCCCCGAACATCGGGCGCGCCATGACCGGTTGCGGTGTCGGGATGGACGCGTTCGCGTCGCCCATCGCCGCCCACGCCGGGAAGCCGCCCTTCAGTACCACGTGCGGCCGGACGCCGAAGAACTTCGGCTCCCACAGCACCAGGTCGGCCAGTTTGCCGACCTCGACCGAGCCGATCTCGGTCTCCATGCCGTGCGCGATGGCCGGGTTGATCGTGTATTTGGCGACATAACGCCGGGCACGCAGGTTGTCGGCCGCGCCGTCGCCGGGCAGGGCGCCACGACGGCGTTTCATCACGTGCGCGGTCTGCCAGGTCCGGATGATGACCTCACCGATCCGGCCCATCGCCTGCGAGTCCGAGCTCATCATCGAGATCGCGCCGAGGTCGTGCAGGACGTCCTCGGCCGCGATGGTCGTCGGCCGGATCCGGCTCTCGGCGAAGGCGAGGTCCTCGGGCACCGACGGGTTGAGGTGGTGGCAGACCACCAGCATGTCGAGGTGCTCGTCGAGGGTGTTCGCGGTGTGCGGCCGGGTCGGGTTGGTCGACGACGGCAGGATGTTCGGCAGCGAGACGACCTGGATGATGTCCGGCGCGTGCCCGCCGCCGGCGCCTTCGGTGTGGTACGCGTTGATCGAGCGGCCGCCGATGGCGTCCACAGTGGACTCCAGGAAGCCGGCCTCGTTGAGCGTGTCCGTGTGGATCGCCACCTGGACGCCGGATTCGTCGGCCACCGTGAGGCAGGCGTCGATCGCCGCGGGTGTCGTGCCCCAGTCCTCGTGCAGCTTGAACCCGCCCGCGCCGGCGGCGAGCTGCTCGCGCAGCGCCTCGTGCCGGACGGTGTTCCCCTTGCCCAGCAACAGGACGTTGACCGGGTAACCGTCCATCGCGGACAGCATCCGGCCGAGGTTCCACGCGCCGGGCGTGACCGTGGTGGCCTTCGTGCCCTCGTTCGGCCCGGTGCCGCCACCGACCAAAGTGGTCAGTCCGGCGGCGAGCGCGGTGTCGACGAGCTGCGGGCAGATGAAGTGGACGTGGCAGTCGATGCCGCCCGCGGTGAGGATCTTCCCGTTGCCGGACAGCACTTCCGTCGACGGACCGATCACCAGCGCCGGGTCGACGCCGTCCATCGTGTCCGGGTTGCCCGCCTTGCCGATCCCGACGATCCGGCCGTCGCGCACCCCGACGTCGGCCTTGACGACACCCCAGTGGTCGAGGATGACGGCCCCGGTGATGATCAGGTCCGGCGCCCCCTCGGCGCGGGTGGCCATCCCCTGGCCCATCGACTCGCGGATGACCTTTCCGCCGCCGAAGAGGACCTCGTCGCCGGAGCCGCCGGGACCCATCGAACGGTCCTCGGTGACCTCGATCAGGAGGTCGGTGTCGGCGAGCCGGATCCGGTCACCGGTGGTCGGCCCGAACAGTTCCGCGTAGCGCTCGCGGTCGATCTGCGGCATTTCAGAACTCCCCGGAAAATTCGGACCGCAGCCCGGGCACCCGGCGGGCCCCGGCGAGCGGAACGAGGTCGACCTCACGTTCGACGCCCGGTTCGAACCGCACGGACGTCCCGGCCGGGACGTCGAGCCGGTGCCCACGGGCGGCGTCGCGGTCGAACTCGAGGCCCGGGTTGACGGCCGCGAAGTGGTAGTGCGAGCCGACCTGCACCGGCCGGTCGCCGAGGTTGCGCACGAGCAGCCGGACGCGCTCGCGGCCCGGGTTCAGCTCCACCGGCTCGTCGCCGGGGATGATCTCGCCTGGACGCATCCGGCTCCTCTCACGTGGGGGTCGTGAGTGTTCAGGGCGGTCAGAACCGCCCTGAACACTCACGACGGGCGGGCGGTCAGACGATCGGGTCGTGCACCGTGACGAGCTTCGTGCCGTCCGGGAAAGTGGCCTCGACCTGCACGGAGTCGACCATCTCGGGCACGCCGTCGAGGACCTGCGCCCGGCCGAGCACGGTCCGGCCGCTGGCGACCAGCTCGCTGACCGTGCGGCCGTCGCGGGCGCCTTCGAGGACGTGGTCGGTGATCAGCGCCACCGCCTCCGGGTAGTTGAGCCGGACCCCGCGGTCCAGCCGCTTCCGCGCGACGTCCGCCGCCACGTGGATCAGCAGCTTGTCCCGCTCCTGCGGACTGAGGTGCATCAGCTAGGTCTATCACCCGGACCACATCCGCGCCCGGTTCGGAAACACAGGATTTACCTGGGCTTCGTCACAGTGTGTCGCGAAAAATTCTCCTGCCGGACGGCCTGTGTGACTGAATCGTTCTCGTAATCGTGACCGAAACCACCGCTTCTTTCGATTGCCCCCCGGCGATCGAGGGAGCAAGGTCTATCCATCCGTGCGATGGTGCGCGCTTTCCGTGCGTATCCCGTCAGCGCGACCAGCCGGGGAAGAAAGCGCACCGAAAGGTTTCGCGAAACAGTGACTACCTCCACGATCAGCAAGCCACAGCCGTCCGGCCAACCCGACGACGGCTTCCGACCGGGCCTGGAAGGCGTAGTCGCCTTCCACACCGAGATCGCCGAACCCGACCGGGACGGCGGTGCCCTGCGCTATCGCGGCGTCGACATCGAAGACCTCGCCGGGAAGGTGACCTTCGGCGACGTATGGGGCCTTCTCGTGGACGGCCGGTTCGGCCACGGCCTCCCGCCCGCGGAACCGTTCCCGCTGCCGGTGCACACCGGCGACGTGCGGGTGGACGTCCAGGCGGCGCTGGCCATGCTCGCCCCCATCTGGGGCTACCGGCCGCTGCTCGACATCACCGACGAAGAGGCCCGTGAGCAGCTGGCCCGCGCCTCGGTGATGGCGCTGTCCTACGTCGCGCAGTCGGCCCGCGGGATCGGCCAGCCGGCCGTCCCGCAGGCCCGCGTCGACGAGGCCCACTCGATCACCGAACGCTTCCTCATCCGCTGGCGCGGCGAGCCGGACCCGGCCCACGTCCGGGCCCTGGACGCCTACTGGGTGTCGGCCGCCGAGCACGGCCTCAACGCGTCGACCTTCACCGCCCGCGTCATCGCCTCCACCGGCGCCGACGTCGCCGCGGCCATGTCGGGCGCGATCGGCGCGATGTCCGGCCCGCTGCACGGCGGCGCCCCGGCGCGCGTGCTGCCGATGATCGAAGAAGTCGAACGCACCGGCGACGCCGCCGGCCTGGTCAAGGGCATCCTCGACCGCAAGGAACGGCTGATGGGCTTCGGCCACCGCGTCTACCGCGCGGAGGACCCGCGGGCCCGCGTGCTGCGGCGCACCTGCCAGGAGCTGGGCGCCGAGCGCTACGAGGTCGCCGCGGCGCTGGAGCAGGCCGCGCTGAAGGAGCTGCGCGAGCGCCGTCCGGATCACCCGATCGAGACGAACGTCGAGTTCTGGGCCGCCGTGATCCTGGACTTCGCGCAGGTCCCGCCGCACATGATGCCGTCGATGTTCAGCTCGGCGCGCACCGCCGGCTGGGCCGCGCACATCCTGGAGCAGAAGCGCACCGGACGCCTGGTGCGGCCGTCGGCCAAGTACGTCGGCCCGGCGCCGCGCACCCCGCAGGACGTCGAAGGCTGGGAACTGGTCACCAAGCACTGACCCGCTTTCCGTTGTCCGTGAAGGACTCCTTGAGGGACTTGAAGTCCCTCAAGGAGTCCTTCACGGACTTGCGGTGACCTCGTGCGCGGCGGTGGCGGCGAGCATCGCGGTGAGTTGGTCGACGAGCCAGCCGTCCAGGTCATCGCGTTCGACGGTGCGTTCCTGCAGCCAGCTCAGCAGTGCGCCTTCGACGACCGCCGTCCAGCAACGCAGCGTCAGCAGCACCAACGGCGACGGGTCCGTGACGTCGAGCGCGTCCAGGATCAGGGCGACCGCGCGGTTGCGGACGGCGTCGACAGCGGCGTCCGTCTCCGACGTCGCGATCACGGAACCGCTGCGCAGCAAGGCGATGTAGCCCGCGCGGTAGTTGTCCGCGACGTCGATCAGGCCGCGGACGGCCGCGCGCAGCCGCACCTCCGGCGGGCCCTCCTCGAGCCCGGCGAGGCCGTCGATCAGCCCGTCGGTGACCGTGCGCAGCGCTTCCACCTGCAGCTCGCGCAGGTTGGGGAAGTACCGGTAGAACAGCGGCCGCGACACGTCGGCCGCCGCGACGATGTCGTCCACCGTGACCAGCTCCGGCGGCCGCGACCCGAACAGGTCGAGCGCGGCGCGGATCAGGTCGTCGCGGCGCGCCTGCGGCGACATCCGCCGCGGCCGGCGTTCGGTCAAGGCGTGACGTCCAGCTTCGCCGCCGCCCGCAGCAGGCCCGGCGTCAGTCGCGAAAGGACCAGCGCGACCTTCGACTCCGGAGTGGACGGTGCGATGGCCGTGTCCTTTTCCACCGCCCGCAGGATGTCCTTCGCCACGCCTTCGGGGCCGAAACCGCGCCGCGCGTACAGCTTCGAGCTTTCCTTCTGCCGCCGACGTTGCTCCTCTTCGGACACTCCGACGAAGCGCGTGGTGTTCGTGATGTTGGTCTTGACGATGCCCGGGCAGACGGCCGTGACGCCGATGTGGTGTTCGGCCAGCTCGGCCCGCAGGCAGACGCTCAGCGTAAGCACGGCGGACTTCGTGGTGGCGTAAGCGGAGAGGATCTTCGACGGCAGGTACGCCGCGGCGGACGCCAGGTTGACGATCTGGCCGCCTTCGGCGCGCTCGGCGAGCATCGGCGCGAACGCACGGCAGCCGTGGATGACACCCCAGAGGTTGACGTCGATGACGCGTTCCCAGTCCTCGACCGACGTGTCGAGGAACGACCCGGACATGCCGATCCCGGCGTTGTTCACCACGATGTCCGGCACCCCGTGCTCGGCCTTGACCTGCTCCGCGAACCGGTGCACGGCCGGGCCGTCACTGGAGTCCACTGTGTACTCGGCGGCGTCAACCCCTTTGTCCCGCAGCAGTTTCACGGTCGCCGCGGCGGCGTCCGGATCGATGTCGGTGATGACGACGTCGGCGCCCTCGTCGGCGAAGGCGAGCGCGGTGGCGCGGCCGATGCCGCTGCCCGCGCCGGTGACGACGACGAGCTGGTGCGCGAACCGGCCGTTGGCCTTCGCCTTCCGCAGGGCCCGGCTCTCCGCGCCGCCCTCGGTGTACTCGATCAGCTCGGCGGCCGCGTCGGCGATGACCTTCGGCTTGGCGCGGGTCACCCAGTGCGTCCCGACGATCCGGCGAACCCGCAGGTCAGGAACCCATTCGGCGATCTCGGTCTGCAGCGGCGTCGTGACGAAGGCGTCCCCGGTCGGGGCCAGCACCTGCACCGGGACGTCGGCTTTGCGCGGCACCGGGCGGCTCAGCCGGGTGAACATGTTCGCGCGGTAGAGCTCGAGGCCGTTGACGCCGTCTTTCGTGCTCGGCTTCGCGGCGCCGGGGTCCATCCGGGCGATCTGCGCGGGCATGATCCCGGTGCGCCAGAGCAGCGGCGGGAGGAACGGGAGCTGGAACGCGAGGATGTACCAGGAGTGCAGGAACTGGGTGAGCGCGTTTTTGATCTTTCTCGGCGACGGTCGGGTCAGCTGCGCCCGGAACCAGGCGCCGGCGTGGTCGAGGCTCGGCCCGGAGATCGAGGTGTAGGACGCGACGCGCCCGCGCAGGCCGTCGCCGGTGACGGCGTGCCAGGTCTGGATGGAGCCCCAGTCGTGGGCGAGAAGGTGCACCTTGCCGCTCGGCTGCACCTCGTCGACGACGGCCTTGAGGTCATCGGCCAGCTGGTCCAGCCGATAGGACGAGCGTCCCGACGGCGTGTCCGACTGCCCGGCGCCCCGGACGTCGTAGGTGACGACACGGTGGTTGCCGCGCAGCTCGGCCTTGACGGGATCCCACATCGAGCTGTTGTCGGGATAGCCGTGCACGAGCACGACCGTCGGCCCGTCGTCGCGGCCGTCGATGTCGACCGAGAGGCGGACACCGTCGCTGGCGGTCACCCACTTGTGAGGCATTCCGTCATGTTAGACAACTTGTCAACAAGTGTCGCCTGATCATTTCACCCTCCCGGGGGCTACCGGATAGCAGCTTTTCATGCATTTCCCTTGTATGACAGCGTTTTTGTGGTTCCACGGGAAACCAAGCCCGATCTTGCAAGCCGCCGCGCCGAGGGCTCGGCCCACCGATCGGTGACAGCGCGCACGGGCCGCCCCGGTCCGGCCGGACTGGGGAGGCGTCACGAACGGGCCGCTCGTGACGGGCCGAGGCGTCACGAACGGCCCGTTGGCGCCCGAAAAGCCGCGGACGGGCCGTTGGTGCACAAGCGGGACGTCGCGAAAGGGCCAGTCGCGCGCGCCAGGCCGGGCGTCGCGAACGGGCCCGTTCGTGCCCGAAAAGACACGAGCGGGCCACTCGTGCGCAAGCGGGACGTCGCGAAAGGGCCGCTCGCGCGCCAGGCCGGGCGTCGCGAACGGGCCGTTCGTGCCCGAAAAGACACGAGCGGGCCACTCGCGTCTCGAGGGAAGCCGGGCGTCGCGAACGGGCCGTTGGTGCGCAGGTGCGGGCGCGAACGGGCCACTCGTGCGCAGGTGCAGGCACGAACGGGCCACTCGCGCCCGGGTCGGGGCGTCGCGAACGGGCCGTTCGTGCCCGAAAAGCACGAACGGGCCACTCGCACCCAAGCCGGCCCGGCATGAAAGGGCCACTCCCACCCGGCAAGGCACGAAAGGACCGTTCGCGACCCCGCCGCAGGTGAGACCACCGAAAGCCGCCCCCGCCGACCGCGCTGTCCACCGATCGGTGGACAGCCGGATTCAGTCGCGCGTTGGTCGGAATCAACGTCCCCTGGGACCAAGCTGGACCCATGACCACAGCAGTGAGCGTGCGCGGCCTGCGCAAGCAGTACCCCGGTCACCTCGCGGTGGCCGGGCTGGATCTGGACATCGCCCAAGGTGAGGTGTTCGCCCTGCTCGGGCCCAACGGTGCCGGGAAGACCACGACCGTCGAGATCCTCGAAGGCCACCGGCAGCGGACCGATGGCGAGGTGACCGTGCTCGGCGAGGACCCCGGCAAGGCCGGGCGAGCCTGGCGCTCCAAGATCGGCATCGTCCTGCAGACCGCGAACGACGCCGCCGAGCTGAGTGTTGCCGAGACCGTCCACCACTTCGCGAAGTACTACCCGGACCCGCGCGATCCCGATGAGGTGATCGAGAAGGTCGGGCTGACCGAGAAGGCCAAGTCCCGGGTGAAGTCGCTCTCCGGTGGGCAGCGGCGGCGCGTCGACGTCGCGCTCGGGATCATCGGGCGTCCCGAACTCCTCTTCCTCGACGAGCCGACCACCGGGTTCGATCCCGAGGCGCGGCGGCAGTTCTGGGCGCTGATCAGCGACCTCGCCGCCGAGGGCACGACGATCCTGCTCACCACCCACTACCTCGACGAGGCCGAGGCGCTCGCCGATCGGGTCGCGGTGATCGCTCGCGGGGAGATCGTCGCGCAGGACACGCCGCAGAACCTCGGCGGCCGGGCGAGTGCCGAGGCCACCGTGCGGTGGATCGACGACCGCGGTGAGCACACCGAGCGCACCGCGTACCCGACCAAGCTCGTCAACCAGCTCTCCGCGGGCGGGCGCGAGCTGCCGAACCTCACCGTGACCAGGCCCAGCCTGGAGGACATCTACCTGGACCTGATCGGAGACAAGGCATGACCACGACGCCATCCGGAGGCACCGCCACCCGAAACCCCCGAGCCCTCCCAGGCCCGCTCGCGCTGGGCCTGGCCCGCGGCGGCACCGAGCTGCGGCAGTTCTTCCGGCACAAGGAACAGGTGGTCTTCACCTTCTCCCTGCCCGCCGTGCTCATGATCCTGCTCGGCTCCATCCTGGACGGCCCGACCGCGCTGGCCGGCGTGACGTCGGGGCAGCTGCTCGCCGCCGGGATGATCGGCTCCGGCATCGTCTCGACGTCGTTCAACAGCATCGCCACCGGCGTCTCGGCCGACCGCGAAACCGGCGCGCTCAAGCGGCTGCGCGGCACGCCGATGCCCTCGGCGTCCTACTTCATCGGCAAGATGGTGCTGGTCGCGGTGTCCAGCCTGGCCCAGACCGTGCTCATGGTCGCCGTCAGCACGCTGCTGTTCGGGCTGAAGCTGCCGACCGACCCGGCGAAGTGGCTGACGCTGCTCTGGGTGTTCGTGCTCGGCATCGTGTCCTGCACGCTGCTCGGGATCGCGCTCAGCTCGCTCGCGAAGTCGACCACCGGCGCGGTGGCCGTGGTGCAGATGTTGTACCTGGTGCTGCAGTTCATCTCCGGCGTGTTCGTCACGCCGATCACGAACCTGCCGAAGATCATGGTGGACATCGCGTCGTTCTTCCCGCTCAAATGGATCTGCCAGGGCTTCCGGTCGGTGTTCCTGCCGGACGGCGCGGTCGGAATGGAGATGGCTGGCTCATGGGAACTGCCGCGGGTGGCGCTGGTGCTGGGGATCTGGTGCGTGGCGGGGCTGGTGCTGGCGCGGCTGAGCTTCCGGTGGACCGACGGGAAGTGAGCGACGCCTGGGACCGGTTCAACTGGCTCTGGGAAATCCTCTTCGCGGTCTCCTACGTCGCCACGACGGTGCTGGTGCTGCTGGACGAGACCGATCCGGTCCGCAGCACCGTCGCCGTCGGGGCGCTCACCTCGCTCGTGCTGACGTACCTGCTCTGGGGGCGCGGGATCGTCCGGGACGACGGGCACGCGCGGCAGCGGTGGGCGTTCGCCGTTGTCGTCGTGGCCCTGGTCGCGGTCGCGGTGCTCGCCAACACGACGGCCAGCTTCATCCTGTTCATGGCCTGCCCGTTGCTGTTCATGACGCTCGAGTTCCGCCCGGCCGCGGTGCTCACCACGGCGGCGATCCTGCTGAGCCCCGCGGCGTCGATCCTCAACGACGGCCTCGAGGGCCCGGTGCTGCACATCCTGCTGCCGATGACGGCGATCCTCGTCGTGTTCGGGGTGCTGTCCGGCAAGTTCATCCTGCACGTCATCGAGGAGAGCCGGGCGCGCGCCGACCTGATCGCCAAGCTCGAAGAGAGCCAGGCCGAAGTCTCCCGGCTCTCCCGCGAGGCGGGCACGGCCACCGAACGCGAGCGGCTCGCCCGGGAGATCCACGACACCCTCGCGCAGGGTTTCACCAGCATCGTCACCCTCGCCCAGGCCATCGAGTCCGAAGTGGACACCGACCCGGCGGCCGCGCGGCGGCACGCCGAGCTGGCCGCGCGGACGGCGCGGGAGAACCTCGCCGAGGCCCGCACGATGGTCGCCGCGCTCGCGCCGGACGACCTGACGAGCGGTTCCCTCGTCGACGCCGTCCGCAGGCTGACCGACCGGCTCGGCGACGAGACCGGGCTGGCCGTCCGGTACGAAGTGGACAGTGACCTGCCCCCGTTGGCCATGGCCGCCGAGGTGGTCCTGCTGCGCGGGGCGCAGGAGGCGCTGAACAACGTCCGGCGGCACGCGACGGCGGCCGCCGTGCTCGTCCGGCTGTCCCTTGTGGACGACGCGGTCCGGCTCGACGTCCGGGACGACGGCGCCGGCTTCGACCCGGACCGCGTCACCGGGTTCGGTTTGCGGGGCATGCGGTCCCGCGCGGAACAGGTGGGTGGGACGCTGAGCCTCCGCAGTGGCGCCGACGGCACCGAACTGACCCTGGAGGTCCCCGCGTGATCCGCATCATGCTCGTCGACGACCACCCCGTCGTCCGCGAAGGGCTGCGCGGCATGCTCGAAGCCGAGCCGGACCTGACGGTCGTCGGCGAGGCGGGCTCCGGTGACGAGGCGGTCGCGCTCGACCGCGTCGCGCAGCCGGACGTCGTGCTGATGGACCTGCGGATGCCCGGGCTGGACGGCGTCGGCGCGACCAAGCGGATCCTGCGCGAGCAGCCCCGGCGGCGGATCGTCGTGCTCACGACGTACGAGACGGACGCGGACATCCTGCGCGCGGTCGAGGCCGGCGCGTCGGGTTACCTGCTGAAGGACGCGTCCCGCACGGAGCTGGCGAACGCGATCCGCGCGGCCTCTCGCGGCGAGACGGTGCTGGCGCCGTCGGTGGCGGGCAAGCTGGTCAACCGCGTCCGCAACCCGGAGCCGCAGACGCTGTCGGCGCGCGAGGTCGAGGTGCTGCGCCTGGTCGCGAAGGGCGGCACGAACGCGGACATCGGCCGCGCGCTGCACATCAGCGAGGCGACGGTGAAGACGCACCTGCTGCGGACGTTCGGCAAGCTCGGCGTCTCGGACCGCACGGCCGCGGTGACCACGGCGATGGCCCGCAACCTGCTCGGCTGAACGGCGCGCGGCAGAATGCCTGCATGCTTGAGTCGACCGAACATGCCCTGCTCCGCCGGATCGCCCACGAGCAGGCGGCCAGCCGGGCTCCCTCGCTGGTGGCCGCCGTGGTGCGGGACGGGGAGATCGTCTGGTCCGGCGGGCGGGGCCGCGTCGGCGGCGAGGTCCCCGGCACCGACACCCAGTACCGGCTGGGTTCGATCACCAAGACCCTCGTCGCCACCGCCGTCATGCGGCTGCGCGACGAGGGCCTGCTGGACCTCAACGACCCCCTGGAAAAGCACGTCCCGGGCACGCCGTTCGGCGCCGCGACCGTGGCCCAGCTGCTCTCCCACACCTCCGGCCTGACGTCCGAATCGCCCGGCCTGTGGTGGGAACGCACGCCCGGCGCCGACTGGGACGCGCTCGTCGGCAGCCTTGCCGACGGCGCCACCAAACACCGGCCCGGCGCGAGGTTCCACTACTCGAACGTCGGTTACGGCGTGCTCGGCGAGCTCCTCTCGCGCCACCGCGGCAAGGACTGGCTGGCCGTGCTCGACGAGGAGATCCTCGGCCCGCTCGGGATGACGCGCACCACCCCGCACCCGGTCGGCGCGCACGCCGACGGCTTCGCCGTGCACCCCTTCGCCGACGTCCTGCTGCCGGAGCCGCACCCGGACGCCGGCGCGATGGCCCCGGCGGGGCAGCTGTGGTCCACGATCACCGACCTCGGCCGCTGGACGGCGTTCCTCGGCGGCCACGGCGGCGGCGTGCTCGGCCCGGAGACCATCGAGCAGATGCGCACGATGGTGACCGTCGACGACACCGACGTCTGGGCCACCGGCTTCGGGCTCGGCCTGATGCTCGTGCGCTACCAGGGCCGCCGGCTGGCCGGGCACACCGGCTCGATGCCCGGGTTCCTGGCCGCCACGCTCGTCGACCCGGCCGCGGGCACCGGCGCGCTGGTGCTCACCAACTCGACGTCCGGTGTCGGCATCACCCCGCTGTGCCTGGACCTGATCACCATGACCGACGAGCTGGAGCCGCGCGTCCCCGCGGAGTGGCAGCCGTCCACTGTGGACCCGGCGCTGCTGGCGCTGACCGGCCTCTGGCACTGGGGCCCGACGCCCTACCACCTGCGGATCCAGGGTGACGGCCTGCTGTCGCTGGCCCCGGCGGAGGGCCCCGGGCGGGGCTCGCGCTTCCGCGCGACGGGCGACGACACGTACGTCGGCCTCGACGGTTACTACTCCGGCGAGACGCTGAAGGTGGGCCGGGACGGCGAAGGCGTCGCGAACCATCTCGACCTCGCGACGTTCGTCTTCACGCGCACGCCGTACGACCCGGCGGCCCCCGTGCCGGGTGGCGTCGACGGCTGGCGCTGAAGGCTGTCGTCGAACTTCGGTGCCGAGGGAGGGCCCCGCTCACACCCCCAGTCGGGGTGAGCGGGGCCTCGGGTCAGGGCGGCGCCGGACTTGCCGCGCCGGGGAACCTACGCGCGGGCCGCGACGCCGGGAACCGTGTTTTTACGGTCAAGCCGGGCGCCGAGTGCGCGGCCGCCGACGTCCGGAAGGCCGACGACGAGCTGCTCCGAAGGCCGGGAGCGGCGCCGTCCACTGCCCGGAACAGCGGTGATTCCACATTCCGGACACTTCAGCACCGCTTCGACCTGCTCCGTCCCGACCTGAGAGACTGGCCACATGACCGACGCTGAGTTGACCATCCCCGCAGACCTCAAGCCGGCCGACGGCCGCTTCGGCTGCGGACCGTCGAAGGTCCGCGCCGAGCAGCTGAGCGCCCTGGCGGAGTCCGGCTCCACCTACCTCGGCACGTCGCACCGGCAGAAGCCGGTCAAGTCGCTCGTCGGGCGCGTCCGGGCCGGGCTGTCCGAGCTGTTCTCGCTCCCCGAGGGTTACGAGGTGATCCTCGGCAACGGCGGCACCACGGCCTTCTGGGACGCCGCCGCGTTCGGCCTCGTCCGCGAGCGCTCGCAGCACTTCACCTACGGCGAGTTCTCCTCGAAGTTCGCCTCCGTCACCAAGGGCGCGCCGTTCCTGGCCGACCCGATCGTCGTCAAGGCCGACGCGGGCAGCGCGCCCGAGATCGCCTACGAAGCCGGCGCGGACCTGGTCGGCTGGGCGCACAACGAGACGTCGACCGGGGTCGCCGTCCCGGTCCGCCGCCCCGAGGGCAGCGACGGCGCGCTCGTCGCGATCGACGCCACCTCCGGCGCCGGCGGCCTCCCCGTCAAGGCCGAGGACTTCGACGTCTACTACTTCGCGCCGCAGAAGTCGTTCGCCGCGGACGGCGGCCTGTGGATCGCGCTGGCCTCGCCCGCCGCAGTCGAGCGGATCGGCGAGATCGGCGGCGGCGACCGCTGGATCCCGGAGTTCCTGTCGCTGACCACCGCGCTGGACAACTCCCGCAAGGACCAGACGTACAACACCCCGGCCGTGGCCACGCTCTTCCTGCTCGCCGAGCAGATCGAGTGGATGAACGGCCAGGGCGGCCTCGAGTGGACGACCGCGCGCACGAAGGACTCGTCGTCGCGGCTCTACGAGTGGGCCGAGAAGACCAGCTACACGACGCCGTTCGTGAAGGACCCGGAGCTGCGCTCGCAGGTCGTCGGCACGGTGGACTTCGCCGACGAGGTCGACGCCGCCGCGGTGGCGAAGGTGCTGCGCGCCAACGGGATCGTCGACACCGAGCCGTACCGCAAGCTGGGCCGCAACCAGCTGCGCGTCGGCCTGTTCCCGGCCATCGACCCGGACGACATCACGAAGCTCACGCAGAGCATCGAGTACGTCGTCGAGCGCCTGGGCAGCTGACCTAGACGTCCGTGAAGGCCTCCTTACCGGCTCTTACAGCCGGTAAGGAGGCCTTCACGGCTTTCAGGCGAGGTGCGGCGAAAGCCGCGAGGACCAGCAGGGCAAGGCCGAAGAGTTCGTAGGACTCGGTCGCCAGCCACCAGCCGATCGACGACGCCGGGCGCGGCGCGAACCACATCGGCCCCCAGATGAACAGCGCCAGCCCGGCCGCCACGACCGCGCCGGCCCACCACGTCACCACGCGGTCGGTCCGCCACGCGCGCACGCCGTAGTACCCGGCCAGGACCAGGATCGGCACGCACCACGTCCAGTGGTGCGTCCACGAGATCGGCGACACCAGCAGCCCGCCCAGCGCGCACGCGGTCAGCCCGAGCACCGGCTCGGCCGCCCGGACGATCACCACCGCGACCACCGCCATCACGGCGAGCGCGGCCAGCAGCCAGACGATGTTCCCCGCCGTTTCCGGCAGGCCCAGCCGCGTCACCAGGCCCTTCAGCGACTGGTTGCCGACGTAGTCGACGCCGCCGATGCGGCCCGCGTCGAACACCAGCTTCGTCCAGTACGTGAAGGACGCCGACGGCCGGATCAGCCACAGCAGCGCGCCGGCCGCCACGAACCCGGCGACCACCCGCGCGGCCGACTTGAAGTCGCGGCGGAAGAGGAAGTAGACGACGAACACCGCCGGCGTCAGCTTGATGGCCGCGGCCACGCCGATCAGCAGGCCCTTCGTCCGCCCGCGTTTGCCCGGCAGCAGGACGTCGAGCACCACCAGGACCATGAGCAGCGCGTTGATCTGCCCGAAGCCCAGCGTCGAGCGCACCGGTTCGAGCAGCGCACCGGCCAGCTGCGCCACGATCGCGACGAGGGCCGCGACCGCCCGGCCGTGGACCTTCGACGAGTCGGTCAGCGAGCCGTTGAGCGTCGCGACGTAGAGGTAGGCGACGACGCCGGTCGCGAGGATCGAGGCGATGCTGACGAGCTTCATCGTCGCCGCGAACGGCAGCAGCGTGCCCGGCAGGAACACCGCGGCCGCGAACGGCGTGTACGTGAACGGCAGCAGGATCTGGTGCGTCGTCGGCACCCAGGCCTCGTACGGCGAGCCCTGCTGGGCCAGCGCCTTCGCGCCGCCCAGGTAGACCTCCAGGTCCAGGCCGTCGAACCGCTTCAGCACGAGGACCAGCACGACGGCGGCGACTTCGAGGACGACCAGCGCCCCCACCAGCTTCCGCCCGGAGCCCCCGAAAAGCCGCTGTGACATCCGAGGCTTCGCCCCGGGCCGGGGGCTCCGCCACCCGGAGCCCCCGAAAAGCCGCTCGGACATCCGAGGCTTCGCCCCGGGCCGGGGGCTCCGCCACCCGGAGCCCCCGAAAAGCCGCTCGGCCAGTGTCACGCGTCCCCCTCGAGCCCGGTCTCCGACCGGCCGAGATTACCGGGCGCTCAGCAGCAGCCACGCACCGGCAACCGCACTGACCTGCTGTTCGCGCCCGCCGGCGGCTGCTTCGCCGCCGTCTCGACGTCCGCCAGCATCCGGGTCAGCCGCGTCCGGTCGAGCACCCGGCCCGCCGTGACGACCGTGTCGATCCGGCGGACCGCGCGGATGTCGGTGAGCGGGTTCGCGTCGAGCAGCACCAGGTCGGCGACCTTGCCCGGGGTGATCGTGCCCGTGGTCGACGCCTTGCCGAGGAACCGCGCGGCGTCGCGCGTCACCGACTGCAGCGCCTGGCGCGGTGACAGGCCGGCCTGGACCAGGTAGTCGAGCTCGTCGTGCAGGCTGAAGCCCGGGAAGACGTACGGGTTCAGGCAGTCGGTGCCGCCGAGGACGCCCAGCCCGGCCCGGTGCGCCTCGCCGACGAGCCGCAGCTGGGCCTCGAAGTACGCGTCCTGCTGGGCGATCTGCTCGGCCGTGACCGGGGTGAACATCGTGAGCCGGTCGGCCCAGTAGTCGATGATGTCCTGGGAGACGTACTTGAGCCGCGGGTCGTGCGCGAAGGTGCCGGCCGGGCGCGAGATGACGCGGTTGACGGCGAACGTCGGGCTCACCCAGTTGTCCAGCGCCTTGAGCGCGGCGAAGTGGCTTTCCGCGGTGGCCGGGTCGTAGGCCTGGGCCGCCTGCCGGTCGAGTTCGCGGGCGAGGTTGAAGAAGTCGCGCTTCGCGTTCGGGTCGAACGGCTGCGCGTCGAGGAGGGCCAGGAACTCGTCACGACGGCTGGACGTGGCGATGTGCAGGCCGAAGAGGTGCTCGAAGGTGCGCTGCCCGGCCTTCGCGGCGTCGAGCTGGCGAAGCCGGTACGGCCAGTGGCCGGAGAAGGGCAGCCCGAAGCGGCGGCACTCGTCGGCGATCGCGTAGTAGGCGTCCTTCGGCAGGTAGAAGTAGACCTTGACGAAGTCCGAGCGCTGCGCGACGGCGGTCCGGACGGCCGCGCGCCCCTCTTCGGCGTTCGCGACCTGCGTGATCGGCGGGCCGAGCAGGCTGACCGGGCCGTCGATGATGGCGCTGCCCATGACGACGCGCGGGCCGAGCAGCTCGCCGCGGTCGATCTTGTCGCGGGTGGCGCGGTTCTCGTCGTACCCCTGCATTTCGCGGATACCCGTGACGCCGTTGGCCAGGAACATCGGCGGCCACAGCTTCTCGTAGTCGATGCCGTGGGCGTGCATGTCCCAGAGGCCGGGGATCAGGTACCGGCCGCGGCCGTCGACGATCCGGGCGCCGGCGCAGTGCGGCAGCTCGACGGCCGGGCCGACCCAGGCGATCCGGTCGCCGATCAGCACGACCGCGGAGTTCGGCCGGGCCGGGGCGTCCGTGCCGTCGACGACCGTGGCCCCGAGCACCACCACGACGTCCGTGCCGGCCGCGGCGGCTTCCTGGGCGAAGAGCGCGGGCGCGATCCCCGCGGCGGCGAGCCCCGCGCCCGCCGTCGCCAGCCAGCGGAGAAAATCACGCCTGTTCGCCTCGACTCGTGCCACGCCGACTGCCCTCCCCGATCACCAACCCGTCCGCACATTCAACTCGCCGGGTGGTGACCGGGGATCTCCCTGCGTGCTCTCCTTGTGGGGACGCACGTTCCGAGGTGCAAGGCTGGTGCAATCCCCGGGACGGCCCCTGCACCGTCCCGGGGACCTGCCTCAGGCGAGCGCCCGCGTCGGCGCGAGCCGAGCCGCGCGGACCGCCGGGTACGCCCCGGCGACCGCCCCGACCAGGGCCGCGACGCCGACCCCGCCGGCCAGCGCGCCGACCGGCAGCACGGCCGGCCAGCCCTGGCTCAGCGCGTACCCCGCGGTCACCAGCACCCCCGTCACGACGCCGGCCAGCCCGCCGAGCCCGGACAGCAGCACCGATTCCGCCAGGAACTGCCCGCGCACCTGCCGTTTCGTGGCCCCGAGCGCGCGGCGCAGGCCGATCTCGCGGCGCCGTTCCAGCACCGAGATGACCATCGTGTTCGCCACCCCGACCCCGCCGACGAGCAGCGCGACCCCGCCGAGGCCGAGGAACAGCGCGCTGTAGGTGTTGTCGGTGAGCTTCTGCGCGGCGAGCGCGTCCGACGGGCGGCGGACCTCGACCTCGTTGGGCGCCTGCGGGTTCAGCGTCGCGCCCAGCACCGACCGCACACCGTCCACTTCGGACTCGTTCGCGCGGACGTACACCGTGGACGGATGGCCGTCGAAGCCGAGGAGCCGCTTCGCGACGTCCCAGCCGACCAGCGCCGACCGCTCGATCTCCGGGGCCAGCGGCATCGGCCCGAGGATCCCGACGACGGTGAACCACTGCGTGCCGATCAGCACCTGCGGCGGACGTGCCGGGTCGACGTGGTCGATGCCGAGCCGCGCGGCGGCCTGCGCACCGAGCACGGTGACCGGGTAGTTCCCGTTCCCCGGGGCCAGGAACGCGCCCGACCGGACCTTCCCGCCCAGCACCCCGAGCAGGTCCGGCCGCGCCGCGAAGACCCCGAGCCCGGACGTCTCGTCGACCGGGATCTTGTCGCTGCGCCGCACACTCGCCGACGTCGTCCCGGTGCCGGTCGCCGCGGTCACCGGCGCGATCCGCTTGGCCATCGCGACGGCGTCGTCCGGCAGGGTCGCGTTGGCCCCGAACAACGTCTGGCCCGGCCCGGCGGTGAGCAGGTTGGTGCCGAGCGCGGCCAGCCGGTCGTGCAGGGCCTGCGCGCCGGACGCCGGGATCGCCAGCACCGCGACCATCGCCGCGACGCCGATCGCGATGCCCAGCGCGGAAAGCACGGCGCGTACGGGCCGCGTCCGCATGCCGTGGGCGCCGAGCGCGACGACGTCCGGTGGCTTGAGCCGCGCCGGTTCCGGCAGCTTGACCTCCGGTGGCGCGATCACTGCGCACCCACCAGGCCGGTGTCGAGCCGCAGGTGCCCGTCGAGCAGCTCGATCCGGCGCGGCATGCCCGCGGCGATCTCCCGGTCGTGGGTGATCACCACGATCGTCGTGCCGTCGGCGGACAGCTCGCCGAGCAGCGAGAGCACGGCCGCGCCGGTGCCGGTGTCGAGGTTGCCGGTCGGCTCGTCGGCCAGCAGGATCGCCGGGTTGTTGACGACGGCCCTGGCGATCGCGACGCGCTGGCGTTCGCCGCCGGACAGCTCGCCGGGCCGGTGCCACGCCCGGTGTCCCAGCCCGACGCGGTCGAGCGCTTCCCGGGCTCGCGCACGCCGCTGCCGCCGCGGCACCCCGGCGTAGAGCAGGCCGGTGCACACGTTGTCCACCGCACTCATCCCTTCGTCGAGGAAGAACTGCTGGAACACGAACCCGATCCAGCGTGACCGCAACGCCGAGACCTTCCGGTCGGACAGCACGGCGACGTCGTGGCCGCGCAGCTCGACCCGGCCGGTGGACGGCCGGTCGAGCGTGCCCATCAGGTGCAGCAGCGTGGACTTCCCGGAGCCGGACGGCCCGACGATCGCCACCATCTCGCCGTCTTCCATGCTCAGCGAGACGCCGTCGAGCGCGGCGACACCACCGGGGTAGGTGCGCGTGACCTCGTGCACGCGCAGGACGGGCGTCACGACGTCGTCACCACCCGCATGCCCGCGGTCAGGCCGTTGCCGCTGACCTCGACCTTGCCGCCGCTGAACAGTCCCGTCTGGACGGCGATGAGCCGGCGCTTCCCGTTCTCGTCGACCTCGACGGCGTAACCGCCTTCGGCGAGCGCGAGCAGCGCGCCGACCGGCACCGCGAGCACGCCTTGGTGGACGTCCTTGGTGAACCGGACGGTCGCCGGGGCCGAGTCGAGCGTGCCGGCCACGGCCGGGTCGTCCAGCTGGACGGTCACCGTGATCTTGGGCTTGCCGTCGTCCTGGCCGGCCCCGTCCTTGCCCTCGACCGCGGACTTGCCGACGTCGGTGATCGTGCCCTTCGACGTCTTCCCGTTGATCGTCACGGACGCCTTGGCGCCCTGCTGGGCCAGGTCCTGCTTGGCCGCGTCGAGCTTGACCTGCACCGAGCGGACGGTGCCGCTGGTCTTGAGCACCTCGCCCTGGGCCGGCGAGCCGAGCTTGGCCGACAGCGCCGACACCCGCAGCTCACCCGCCGAAAGGACGACGTCGCCCTGGCCGAACGCGCCGGTCTGGTCCAGCCCCAGCGCCTTCTGCCACTTCTTCAGCGCGGCCGCCGTCGCCGCGGTGAACTTCTTGTCCGGCGTGCCGAAGCCGCCGTACCCGCACGCCTTGAGGTTCTCCTCGAGCTGCTTGACGTCGGCGCCGTCGGCCGCACCCGAGGCGAGGTCGCGGTAGAACGGCAGCGTGCCGTAGAACAGCGGCACCGGCTTGGCGTCGACGCCGTACACCGCCTGGCAGCGGGTGAGGGTCGCGCCGGCGGCGGGCAGCGACGTGATGGTGCCGGGCTTGCGGCCGGCGACCGTGGACTCCTCGCCGTAACCGAGGGTGCCGTCGGCCTCCTCTTCCTCGCTGAGGTCGGTCTTGGCCACCGCCGCCGTCTCGACCGGCGGCGGAGCGGCCTCCTGCACCGAGGTGGCGGAGGAGACGCGGGTGAGGATCACGGCGGAGCCGGTCCCCACCACGACGACGAGCACGGCCGCGGCGATGAACCAGCGCGCCCGGCCCCGGCGCCGCGGCTTGGATTCGATCATCTCGGTCATCGCGCGGGCGCCGCCGGTTCCGCGTGCATGGACATGCCGAGCCCGCACGCCTTCGCGGCGGCCTCGAACTTCGACGGGTCGTCGCCCGGTCCGCCCATCCGCGTCGCGCCCTTGCCGGACGGGTCCGGGTCCGGCATGTCGATGCCGTGGTCCCGCATGCACTTGGCGTCCTTGCGCATCTTGTCCAGTTCTTCGGGGCTCGGCGGCTTCATCTCGCCGCCGTTGGGCATGAGGCTCTTGCAGGCTTTCTGCGCCGCGTCGAGCTTCCCCGCGTCCTTAGCGTCGCCCCCGAGCGTGATCGCCATGCCGCCGCCGTCCCCGGCCGGCTTCGGGTCGGGCATGTCGACGCCGTGCTCGCGCATGCACTTGGCGAAGTCCCGCATCTTGTCCTCGTCGCTCTTGTTGTCCGCGGCCTTGGCCGGGGCCGACGAGGACGGCCCCGAGATCGAGGCCACCTTCGACGCGTCGTCCGGCTTGGCCCCGCACCCCGCGAGCAGCACCGCGGCGCCGATCGCCGCGATGACGGTCAGGCGTGTTCGCATCGCTCGCTCCTTTCCTCCGGTCAGGTCGTCAGGTCTACGGATCGGGGGATTCCGGCGCGCTAAGCGAAGTCGCTTATGCGGGGCTTATGGCCCGCCTGGGCAGACTGGGCGGGTGCGTGTGCTGGTGGTGGAGGACGAGCGGCTGCTCGCCGACTCGGTCGCGGAGGGCCTTCGCCGCTTCGCGATGGCCGTCGACGTCTGTTACGACGGCGAACAGGCCCTCGAGCGGGTCGGGGTGCACGGCTACGACGTCGTGGTCCTCGACCGCGACCTGCCGAAGGTGCACGGCGACGCGGTGTGCGCCGCCGTCGTCGCGGCGGGCGGCGAGGCGCGGGTGCTGATGCTGACGGCCGCCGCCGACGTCACCGACCGGGTCGCCGGGCTGGGCCTGGGCGCCGACGACTACCTGACCAAACCGTTCGCGTTCGCCGAGCTGGTCGCCCGGGTGCAGGCGCTGTCCCGGCGCGCGCGGCCGGCGTTGCCGCCGGTGCTGCAACGCGACGGCGTCGTGCTGGACCTGCCGCGGCACCAGGCCGCGCGCGACGGCCGGTTCCTGCAGCTCTCGCCGAAGGAGTTCGCCGTGCTGGAAGTGCTGATGCGGGCCGAGGGCACGGTGGTGAGCGCCGAGGACCTGCTGGACAAGGCGTGGGACGAGCACGCGGACCCGTTCACCAACGCGGTGCGCGTCGCGGTGATGACGTTGCGCCGCAAGCTCGGCGACCCGCCGGTGATCGAGACGCTGCCCGGCGCCGGCTACCGGTTCGGCACGCCGTGAACGCGCTGTCGGTCCGGACCAAGCTGACGGCCTGGTACGGCGGGCTGTTCCTGCTGGCCGGGCTGGTCCTCGTCGTCATCGACTACCTGCTGGTGCAGGGCACGCTGCCGGACCCGGCCAGGTTCGCGACGGCGTCCCTCGGCTCGGCCGACGCGGCGTACGGCATCCCGGACGACACGGTCATGGCGCCCGCCGGCATGGCCGTGCGCCTGGTCAGCGGCTCGCTGGACGAATACCGGTCCTCGACGCTGTCCACCCTGGTCGTCAACTCGGCGATCGCGCTCGTGGCGACGGCCGCGCTCGCCGTCCTGTTCGGCTGGCTGATGGCCGGGCGGGCGCTGCGGCCGCTGCACGACATCACCTCGGCCGCGCGGCGGCTCGAAGCGGGCAAGCTCGACCGGCGGATCAACCTCGAAGGCCCGCCCGACGAGCTGAAGGAACTGGCCGACACCTTCGACGGCATGCTCGACCGGCTCGCGGAGTCGTTCGACAGCCAGAAGCGGTTCGTCGCGAACGCGTCCCACGAGCTGCGGACCCCGCTGGCCGTGCAGCGGACGCTGATCGAAGTCGCGATGGCCGACCCCGAGGTCGCGCCCGACCTGCGGAAACTCGGCACGCACCTGCTGCACACCAACGAGCGCAGCGAGCGGATGATCGAGGGCCTGCTGATCCTGGCCCGCAGCGACCGCGGCCTGACCGCACGCAGCCCGGTCCGGCTCGACCAGGTCGTCGCGTCGGTCGTCCGGGCCACCGCGGCCCAGGCGGAGTCGGCGGGCGTCAAGGTGGAGACCCGCTTCCGGCCGCGCACGGTGGCGGGCGACCCGGTGCTGCTGGAGCGGCTGGTGACGAACCTGCTGGTCAACGCGATCACGTACAACGCCCGCGGCGGCTGGGTGTACGTCGAAGTCCGCGCCGACCCGGCCCTGGAGGTCCGCAACTCGGGCGCGGTGGTCCCGCCCGAGGCCGTGCCGACGCTCTTCGAGCCGTTCCGGCGCATCAACGGGGCCGAGCGGACGGGCGACACGCGCAACGCCGGCCTCGGGCTGTCGATCGTCCGTTCGGTCGCCCACGCCCACGGCGGCACGGCGGAGGCCCAGCCGGGCAAGCGCGGCGGGCTCACCGTGACGGTCCGCCTGCCGCCAGGCTGAGCGTCGTGAGTGTTTAGGGCGGTTCTAACCGCCCTAAACACTCACGACCTGGCAACCCCCGCGACGTCCCACGCGTCCCAGTAGTCACACCAGTCCCAGAAACCACAGGGCCCAGCGGACTGGGCCAGTCGGAGGAGATTTTGCCGGAACACGCGGAGGCGATCCACTCGATCGTGACTTTGCGTGGTCGGCGTGTCACACGGATGCCGCTGACCAGGGCACGGATGATGCGGGAGTCACAAAGTGAACAGTGGTCCTTTGGGTGATGACTCGGCGCGCCTCGCACGTCAAGCCGACGCGCCGTTCTAACGTGGGCACCCACAACGGTGAAGCATCGGGGAAGGCGAACAATGCGCACGCTACGAGTGGTCGGGTTGCACGAGGACGGTAAGTCCATCGTGTGCGAAGACCCGGCGAGCCGTACGCAATTCCTCCTCCCGGCCGATGAGAGACTGCGCGCGGCGGCGCGGGGTGACATCACCCGCCTCGGCCAGATCGAAATCGAGTTGGAGAGCCAGATGCGGCCACGCGAGATCCAGGCGCGAATCCGCGCCGGCGAGTCAGTCGAACAAGTCGCGAGCGGCGCCGGGATCTCGGAGCAGCGCGTCGAGCGCTACGCCTACCCCGTCCTGCTCGAGCGGTCCCGGACCGCCGAGCTCGCGCAGAGCGCGCACCCGGTCCGCGAAGACGGCCCGGACGTGCAGACGCTCGGCGAGGTCGTCGCGTACGGCTTCGGCGTGCGCGGCCACGACTACTCGCAGGCCACCTGGGACTCCTGGAAGGGCGACGACGGCCGCTGGGTCGTCGTACTGCGCTGGAAGGCCGGCCGCTCGGACAACCGCGCGCACTGGGCGTTCGCCCCGGGAGCGCACGGCGGCACCGTGACGGCGCTCGACGAGAACGCCGAGGTCCTGCTCGACCCGAACGCCTACCGCCCGCCCCGGACGGTCCGCGCGCTCAACCCGGCCCGCGACGCGGAGTTCCAGCCGACGCTGGATTCGGTGTCGCCGGACCACGCCGAGCTGCCGGCCGCCGAGCCGGACCCGGACGACGACACCCGCGAGATCCCCCGCGTCCCGGCCGACCCCGAAGAGGAGACGGCCACCGCGGAGGAACCGGCGCGGCCGAAGGCCAAAAAGAATCACCCGATCGTGCCGTCCTGGGAGGACGTGCTGCTCGGGGTCCGCTCACAGCGCGGCTAGACCCAAGCGTCCCGATGTGGCCTTCGGTGCGTCTGACGCACCGAAGGCCACATCGGTGCGCTACTCCACCAGCGCGGCGAGCGACTTCGGCGCGACCAGGCGGTAGGCCTCCCGCACGATCCGGTCGATCTCAGCCCAGTCGACGTCGACGTCCAGGCGCACGCCCAGCCAGCCGCGCGGGCCGACGTACGGCGGCTTGAAGAACCGCTCCGCCTCGGTGCGCACCAGCTCCTCCTGCACGCCGGCGGCCGCCGGGCACCAGAAGGCGAGCCTGCCGTCGCCGTGGTGGTCGTCGGCGAACATGACGAAGGTCTTCTTGCCGCGCACGAACCACGCCGGCGAGCCGTGACTGAGCCGCTCGGTCGCCTCCGGGAGGGCGAGGCAGAGCTTCCGCAACACGTCCAGCTGCTCCATCGCGCCAGTATCCCGTTCCGCCCGGTCAGGCGCCGCCGAAGGCGATCACCAGCACGCCGACCCAGGCGATCAGCACGCCGCCGGCCGCGCCGTAGGCGGCCCAGCGCAGGATCGGGGTGCGGCGGATCAGCCACAGCGACGGCGCGATGCCGGCCGTCACCACCACCGACGCCACCAGCGCGAGCCAGCCGCTGGTCTCGCGCGCCAGGGTCGTCGCCAGCGCCAGCATCGCCACCACGACGACGGCCGCGATGAACGCCGAGACGATGAGCCCGGTCGGCCACGGGGTCGGTTCCCCGGGCGGCCCCGGCGGGCCCAGCACCGTCCGGACCAGCTTGCGGCCGGTTTCGGGCTGCCGCGGCGGCGGCTCGACGACGATGTCGGCGCCGGTCACCGGGTCCACGAACCGTACGGCCGTGCCCATCACCGCGGCCAGCCGGCCGGCCAGCTGGCGGCCGCGCTGCGAGACGACGGAGGCCGCCTCCGCACCCGGGTCGGCGGACACGGCGGACGCCACCCGCGCCCACTCGTGCAGGGCCTGCGCCAGGTCCCCGCCGATCGCGAGCTTGTACGGGTCCACCTCGCGCGCCCGGTCGCCGCCCGGCCCGGCCAGCACCGCACGCTCACCGCGGATCCGCAGCTCCATGGTGTCCCCGTGTCCCTTCACGCCCGAGTCCCCCGAAACACTAGGAGGCACCTTAGACCTGGTCTCAAAACTCGGCGTGTCGCCAGGTGAACCAACGGCCCGCCTGTGGCTCCGCACCGCCCGCCTGTGGACCCGGCCCGACGGACCGGAGGTCTGTCAGAGAGACTGGGGGCCAGTGCCCGCCCTCTCGACCTGGAGCTGTTGATGCCGCAAGGGACCGTCCGTTGGTTCGACGCCGAACGGGGTTTCGGCTTCCTCGCGCCCGAGGACGGCTCGCCGGACGTGTTCGTGCACGCCTCCGAGATCGTCGGGGACGGCGGCGCGAAAGTGCTCCGCGAGGGCCAGGCCGTCGTGTTCGAGGTCGGCGAGAACGACCGCGGGCCCGAGGCGCTGCGCGTTCGCGTCACCGCCGATGCGGCCACCGGCGGCGCCGTGGGCCTGCTCGGCACCGTCACCTGGTACGAGCCGGGCAAGGGGTACGGCTTCGCGTCGCCGGACGGCGGCGGCGCCGACATCTTCGTGCACAGCTCCGCCATCGTGACCGGCGGCGTGGTCACCGAGGGGCAGCGGGTGGCCTTCCTGATCGTCGAAGGCGAGCGCGGCCCGCAGGCCGGGCACGTGATCCCGCTGGGAGCAGGGGCCGGCTCACCCGCTGCGGCCGGTATCGCGGACGGTGCCGACGGCACGGTGGCCTGGTACGACGAGGACAAGGGCTTCGGCTTCATCAACCCCGACTCCGGCGCCGGGGACGTCTTCGTTCACGCCCGGGCCCTGGCCGAGGGGCTGACGTGGCTCGCGGAGGGCGACCGCGTCGCCTACGAGGTGGCCAGTGGAGACAAGGGTCCGCAGGCCCGCGACGTGCACCTGGTCCGGGGCGCCGAGCCCCAGACGGCGCCGCAGCGGTCGGCACCTGCCGCGGCCGCAGGGCCGGCGGCGCGGGACGTGCCCGTACGAGGCGGCGAGGGCGTCGTCGCGCGCTACGACGGCGACCGCGGCTTCGGCTTCATCACCCCGGACGCAGGCGGCGACGATCTCTTCGCCCACGCGTCCGTGATCATGGGGTCGGAGTCGCTGCAGAAGGGTGACCGGGTCCGGTACGCGGTGCGTCAGAGCGACCGGGGCCCGCAGGCCGACCGCATCGAACGCCTCTGACGAGGCGGCCCCACCGATGGCTGATCACTTCCCGACGAGAGTGCTCGTTCATCCCCGTCGATGGTGCCGTCGGCAACGCGGCTGCAGCCTCCTCCAGGAGATCGATCTCCCTCGTGGGTGACAGGGGCCCCGTGCCGACCCGAGGACCTGGTCCGCGCTCAGAAGCTCACCAGTCACCTCCACCCGACGACACAGAGCTACCGATGTATCCCAAACGAGTGAGATACCGCGGCGGGTCAGGCAGCGGCGGTAGTCGTAGCCCTCGTCGGCGTGCAGCTTGTCCGGTCGGCATCGTGGCCGGCCCGCCCGGCCGTGGTGGCCGCGCACGGTCGGGTTCGTGTCCGGCAGCGGCTCGAACATCATGCTGTCGTGGGTGTTTGCCGCCGACAACACTTGGTGCCGGCTTTACCCCGGTCAGTGGGGCTGCGGCCGGTCAGCTCGCCCCCTTTTTCGACCGCACCGACACCGCGTCGATGCAGCCTCCGGTCCGGTCGAGCTCGTCGATGGTGGACAGCTCGTCGAGCACGAGCTGGTGCAGCCGGTCCCACACGCCAGCGTCCTGCCACTCACGTGACCGCCGCCACGCGGTGCGCCCGGAACCGCATCCGAGCTGCTCGGGTAGGTCTCGCCAGCGGCAGCCGGTGTCGAGCACGAACAAGATCCCCTCTAGCGCGGCACGGTCATCGATCCGGGGCCGCCCACCCGGACCGGCAGGTTACGCAGTGACACCCTTGAGTTTTGAGACCAGGTCTTAGTCACCCGAGGCCAGTTCGTAGAACGCGACGGCGGCGGCCGTGGCGATATTGAGGGAGTCGACTCCCGCGGGCATGGGTATCCGCACCGCGTGATCAGCAGCCGCGAGCGCCGTGTCCGTCAGTCCGGGCCCCTCCGCGCCGAACAGCAGGGCCACCGGGCCCGGCGCGTGCTTCCGCAGCTCGCGCAGCGGGACCGAGCCCGGCCGCGGCGTGAACGCGGCGACGGCGAACCCGCGCGCCCGCAGGTCGCCGAGCCCGCCCGGCCAGTCCGTCAGGTGGCCGAAGGGGACGCGCAGGACGTGTCCCATGGAAACGCGCACGCTGCGCCGGTACAGCGGGTCGGAGCAGCCGGGGCCGAGCAGCACGCCGCCGACGCCGAGCGCGGCCGCGTTGCGGAAGAGCGCGCCGAGGTTTTCGTGGTCCCCCACGCCTTCCAGCACGGCGATCGTGTTGGCGCCGGCCACCACGTCGGAAACCGTCAGGGGCGCCGGCCGGTCGGCGATCGCGAGGATGCCGCGGTTGAGGTGGAAGCCCACGACGTCGGCCATCACCTCCGCCGAAGTGACGTACTGGGGCGCGTCCGTCCCGGCCAGGTCGTCCGCCAGCTCGGCGAACCGCCGTTCGACGCCCAGCAGCGCACGCACCGGGTACCGGGACGCCAGCAGCCGCGACACCACGACGGTGCCCTCGGCGATGACGAGTCCCTTGCCACCAGGGCGGTCCGGGCGGCGGTCCGCAGTGGACAGGTCGCGGAAGTCGTCGAGTCCCGGGTCGTCCCGGTCATCGGTGTGGATCACGGCCATCCGCCCAGTCTGTCATCCGCTTGCCGGGGCACTCGCTGGTCCGAACGTCGAGTTGCTCTGGTACGAACGGGTTCATTTTGCTGTCGGTTAACTCCTGGTGACGGAGAGCACCAGTTTGGCCGCTAGCACGGATTCAACCGCTGTGAAACGGTTATCCGCCGGGAACCTGAAACACGTACTAGTTCCACGCCGACGCGAAGCAGGGATGGTCATGGGGATGGACCTGGCGGCACAACCGTTCAACACGCTCGATCGAGGACGGTACCGCCGCAAGGTGCAGCGCTGTCTCGACACGTTGGCCCGAATGCTCACCGACGGCAGTTTCTCTTTTCCGCGCAAGAACATCGGCCTCGAAGTCGAGCTGAATCTGGTGGACCGGGAACTGCGGCCGTCGATGACGAACAACGCGGTGCTGGAAGCGCTGGACGATCCGTCGTTCACCACCGAGCTGGGCCAGCACAACCTGGAGCTGAACGTGCCGCCGCGGCCGCTGGCCGGCGATTCGGCGCTCCAGCTGGAAGACGACCTCCGCGCTTATCTCAGCACCGCGTCGGCGAAAGCCGGGGACAACGGGTCGGCGCTGGCGATGATCGGCATCCTGCCGACGTTGAAGCACGAGCATTTCGACCAGAAGTGGCTCACCAACAAATCGCGGTATGTCACGCTGAACGACCAGATCTTCGCCGCGCGCGGCGAACGGACCGTGCTGGCGATGGAAGGCGCGCCGCTGCCGGGCCAGCAGCCGGAACGCCTGCGCAGTTATGCGGAATCCATTCTTCCGGAAGCCGCGTGCACGAGCGTGCAGCTGCACTTGCAGGTGGCGCCGGAGGAGTTCGCCGCCCACTGGAACGCCGCACAGTGCCTGGCCGGGCTGCAGATCGCGCTCGCCACGAACTCGCCGTTCCTGCTGGGCAAGGCGCTCTGGCAGGAGACGCGCATCCCGCTGTTCCTGCAGGCGACCGACACGCGCCCGGAAGAGCTGAAGAACCAGGGCGTCCGGCCGCGGGTGTGGTTCGGCGAGCGCTGGATCACGTCGATCTTCGACCTGTTCGAGGAGAACGTCCGGTACTTCCCCGGCCTGCTCCCGGAAACCGACGCCGAAGACCCGATCGAAGCGCTCGACGCGGGCCAGGCGCCGAAGCTCACCGAGCTGCGGATGCACAACGGCACCATCTGGCGCTGGAACCGCCCGGTGTACGACGTCGTCGACGGCCTGCCGCACCTGCGCATCGAAAACCGCATCCTGCCCGCGGGGCCGACGGTCGTCGACACCGTGGCGAACGCGGCGTTCTTCTACGGCGCCCAGCGCGCGCTCGCCGAGGCGGAACGCCCGGTGTGGAGCCAGATGTCGTTCCAGGCGGCGGAGGAAAACCTGTACGCGGGCGCGCGCCGCGGCTTCGAGGCGCAGCTGTACTGGCCGGGCATCGGCTGGATCCCGCCGGACGAGCTCGCGCTGCGCGTGCTGCTCCCGCTGGCCCACGAGGGGCTGCGCGCCTCCGACGTCTCCGACGAGGCCCGCGAGCGCTACCTCGGGATCATCGAGCAGCGGTGCCTCGCGCGGCGGACCGGGGCGACCTGGCAGCGCGACTTCGTCGTGCACGCGCAGGAGCACGGGCTCGACCGGGAGGCGGCGCTGACCCGGATGCTCGGGCGCTACCTGGAGCTGTCGGAGGCGGGCGAGCCGGTGCACACGTGGCCCGTGGCCGATTAGCCTGGGCGGATGCCGAAGATCCTCGGTGGGTCGTTGGAGGCGCACCGCCGTGAAGTCCGCGCGCGCGTCTTCGACGTCCTGCGCGCCCAGCTGTACGAACGCGGCTTCGACGCGATCTCGCTGACCGGCGTCGCCGCGGCCGCCGGCGTCGGCCGGAGCGCGCTGTACAACCACTTCCCGGACAAGGAGAGCCTGCTCGTCGCCTTCGTCGAGGACGAGGCCGCCCGGTACGTCACCCGGCTGACCGACGCCGTCGAGGCCCAGGCCGACCCGGTCGACCAGCTCGCCACGTTCGTCCGGCTCCAGCTGAGGGTGCTGGCCGAGTACCACATGCCGCCGGGCGCGGCGCTCGCGTCGGCGCTGGCCCCCGCGGCGTACCGGCGGATCAGCGCGCACGCCGACCCGATCACCGACCGGCTGCGCGCGATCCTCGCCGGCGGCGTCGACCTGGGGCGCTGGCCCGCCGAGGACCCGGACGTCCTGATCGCCATGATCACCGCCGCGCTGGGCAACCGGGCGCTGGTCGAGGGGCCGCCGGAGCAGCGCGAAGACGTCGTCGAAGCCGCCGTCCGGTTCGTGCTGCGAGCGGTCGGAGCGGCCGAGATTTAGGGTAGCCTTACCGCCGGTTATGGCTTAGGCTCTTTCTGACAGTGTGTCAGATCGATCGCCGGGAGGCCTTCCATGTCGGTGACCACGGACCTCGACACCCGTCCGTTCTCGGCGACCTTGCGCGCCTCGACGCTGCAGGTGCACGAAAAGGCGAACTACTCGACGTACATGCGCGCGCTGCTGGGCGGCGAGCTGTCGCAGGACGGCTACACCCAGCTGGCGATCCAGTACTACTTCATCTACGGCGCGATCGAAGCGGCCAGCGACCGGATGGCCGGCGACCCGGTCGGCGGCGAGTTCGTCTTCGACGCGCTCCGCCGGCGGCCGAGCCTGGAGCGCGACCTGGCGCACCTCGTCGGCCCGGACTGGCGCTCGACGATCGCCCCGCTGGCGTCGACGCAGGCGTACGTCGCGCGCGTCGAAGAGGCGTCGTCGTGGGCCGGCGGCTACGTCGCCCACCACTACACGCGCTACCTGGGCGACATCGCGGGCGGCCAGGCCATCCGCCGCCTGCTGGAGAAGACCTACGACGTCGCCGACGCGGGCACGCTCTTCTACCACTTCGAGGGCATCGGCAGCGCCCCGAAGTTCCGCGACGTCTACCGGGCGAAGCTGGACAACGCGCCCTGGACCGACGCCGAACGCGCCCGGGTGATCGACGAGACGCTGGTGGCGTTCGAGTGCAACGTCGCGGTGTTCGACGAGCTGGCCCAGCGGCTGACCGAGTTCCGCACAGCTTGAATGATCGTCGTCACAGCACCTTGACCTCGACTTAAGTCCAGGTTGCAGGCTCGGTTTCGGGTGGCGCACCCCCGGGTACGCCACTGTCGAACCGGTCGTCCCACGCAGTGACGACCACGCGCCCCCGCTCGCCGCGAGCGGCCGTGTGCTACTAGGTTCGATACCGGAATCTTGTGTCGAAGACAGAAGGAGGGCCAATGGCCCGCTACGAGCTCCCCGATCTCGACTACGACTACAGCGCCCTGGCGCCCCACATCTCCGGCGAGATCAACGAGCTGCACCACAGCAAGCACCACGCGACCTACGTCAAGGGCGCGAACGACACCCTCGACAAGATCGCGGAAGCCCGCGACGCCGGGGACTTCGGCGGCATCGTCGGTCTCGAGACGACGCTGGCCTTCAACCTGGCCGGCCACGCCAACCACGTCGTGTGGTGGAAGATCCTGTCGCCGGAAGGCGGCGACAAGCCGACCGGCGAGCTGGCCGCCGCGATCGACGAGGCCTTCGGCTCCTTCGACAAGTTCAAGGCGCAGTTCACCGCCGTGTCGACGACGATCCAGGGCAACGGCTGGGGCGCGCTCTCCTGGGACCCGATCGGCAAGACGCTGATCACCCAGCAGCTGCGCGACCACCACAACAACCTGATCCTGCCGACGGTGCCGATCCTGCTGGTCGACGTCTGGGAGCACGCGTTCTACCTGGACTACAAGAACGTGAAGCCGAAGTACGTCGAGGCCCTGTGGAACATCTTCAACTGGGCCGAGATCAGCAAGCGCTTCGACAACGCCGTCGCCGGCGGCAACGGCCTGCTGCTCGGCTGAGCACGCGGTTCGCGAACGGGGTCCTCCACTGTGGAGGGCCCCGTTCTCGTCTCCGGGTGAATTCGCTTGACCTCGAGTGCGGTCGAGGTGTTTGGCTTGAGCCATGGACGTTGACGCGTATCTGGCCCGGCTGGGCGTCGCACGGCCCGCGGCGGCCGACCTCGCGACACTGCGCACCCTGCAGGAACGCCACCTGGCGGCGGTCCCCTTCGAAAACCTGAGCGTCCACCTCGGCGAGCCGATCGAGCTCACCGAAGAAGCGCTGTTCGCCAAGATCGTGGAACGCCGCCGCGGCGGGTTCTGCTACGAGCTCAACGGCCTGTTCGCCGCCCTGCTGCGCGAACTCGGGTACGACGCTTCCCTGCGCGCGGCGCAGGTCTTCCGCCCGGACGGGTCCCTCGGCCCGCCGCTGGACCACGCGGCGGTCGTCGTCGAGCTCGACGAGCCGTGGCTGCTCGACGTCGGCTTCGGCCGCTTCTCCCGGCACCCGCTGCGCCTGTCCGGCGTGGACGCCCAGCGCGACCCCGAAGGCGACTTCCTGGTGCTGGACGCGCCGTACGGCGACGTGGACGTCCTGCTGGACGGGAAGCCGCAGTACCGCCTGGAACGCCGATCGCGTCCGCTTTCGGACTTCGTGCCGCTGGCGTGGTGGCAGTCGACGTCCCCGGCGTCGCACTTCACGCGGTCGCTGACGTGCTCCCGCCCGACGTCCCAGGGCCGCGTGACGCTCTCGGGCGCCAAGCTGATCGAAACGGTCGACGGCGTCCGCCACGAGGTCCTGCTGACCGGCGACGACGCGATCCGCGCGGCCTACCGGGTGTACTTCGGGATGGCGTTGCCGCGCCTGCCCACGCTCCCGGGTGAGAACCCCTTGACGAGCCCTTCGCTCAGCCCGACACTGCCGTGACCCGCACATGAACGGAGCCCCGGCCTGGGGTTCCCAGGGCCGGGGCTCCGTCCGTTCCCGAACTGACTGCCGCTCCCACCACGAAGCGGACGTGTATGAGGTTAGCCTAACCTCATCTCTCTGAGCAAGGGGTCTTCCGGGGAGACTCGGATCTCACTCGTACGGGTGACCCTCAGTGCGCGAACCCGCCGGTTTCTGTCGGTGCGTGCCGATACGGTCACAGCGTGAACACAAGGGGGAGCTCCACTCGTACCGCAGCGCTGATCGTCGTCGCCGTCCTCGCCTTCACCGCGCTGCTCGGCGGCGGGGCGTGGCTGGCGTTTCGCATCGCGTTCCCGCCGGTCTCGCTACCCGCCCCACCGACGACCTTGCCGAGCCCGTGGCCGGAACAGGGCGCGGAGCCGGTCCGCGAGGTGCCGATGCCGACCGGCGAAATGGTCGCGGCCCTGCCCGGCTACACGGCGAGCCACGTCCTGTGCTCGGCGCTGCCCGGAGCGACCTGGGCGAAGCTGCTCGGCGGGCCGGTCCTCCGCCAGGTCAACGTGATCTTCGGCTGCCAGGTCGTCACCACGACGCTCCGGGTTTCGGCCAAGCTCGGCGACGGGAGGCCGGTCCGGTCCGGTGACGCACCGGAGCAGGTCACCGTCGGCGGCCGTGCCGCCACTTCGTACCAATCACGGTTCTTGAAGGATGCGAGCGTCGTCACCCGGTTGCTCGGGCCAGGCGCGCCGGACTGGGCGAAACCGGTCCTGGAGATCTCCGTCTCCCAGGACCCCCGGGACCAGACAGCCCGCGATCTGCGCGGCCTGGCACAAACCCTCGGCGACGGGATCGTCAACGCCATCACGGCCCCCGGGCCGGCGCTGCCGAAGGCGTCCTACGACGACTCGATCCCGTCCCGCGCGGTCGGGCCGACCCCCGGCAGCGGCATCGTCGACGCCTCGACCCCGATTATCGCGTGGCAGCTCTGTTCCCTGCTGGCCCAGAGCACCCAGCGGCCACTCACCGACTTCGTGCCGAAGCACAGCGGCAAGTGCGAACACCGCGAGGACGGTCTGGGTGTCCAGGCTTCGAGCGACGACTGCTGCACCAAGGACTTCCCCGACCGGATCGGTGGCCGGCCCGCCATGGTCGACAACCCGCGAGTGGTGATCCGGCTCAGCGACGAATCACGACAACAGGTCCAGCTCGCCTGGACGTCCCCACGCAAGTCCGACGAGGAGCTACGCGCGTGGGCCGAGTCGATGGTCCCCCAGCTACTCGGCCGCTGACCCCAGGACGCACGAACCGACCCTCCAGGCACACGAACCGACCGCCCGGGCACGCGAGCCGACCGGGCTAGACCTTCGTCCGCTTCAGCACCCGCAGCCCGAACCCCCGCTGCACCGGCCAGGAAACCCCGCCCCGCCGGATCAGCACGATCGCGCAGACCACCGCGGCCAGCGCCGAGACCGCGCCACCGATGTAGAAGGGAGACCGCCCGCCGAACGCCTGCGCCATCCAGCCGACCATCGGGCCGCCGATCGGGTTGCCGCCGATCAGGACCAGCACGTACAGGCCCATCACCCGGCCGCGCATCTCCGGGCTGACCGACGTCTGCACCAGCGCGTTCGCCGTGTTGAGGAACGTCATCGTGGCGAAGCCGAGCGGGATCAGGCCGAGGCCGAAGGTCAGGTAGTTCGGCATGAACGCCGTGATCAGCTCGAACACGCCGAGGAAGAAGGCCGAGATCAGCATCAGCCGCACCCGTGGCCGGCCCTTCGTGCCGCGGCGGGCGGACATGATCGCGCCGGTGAACGTGCCGACCGCGACCAGCGTCGAGAGCAACCCGTAGCCGTCGGCCGCGGTGTGGAAGACGTTGGCCGCGACGATCGGGAGCGAGCTGAAGTACGTGATGCCGAACGTGCTGACGAACAGCACCAGCACCATCACCGTCATCAGGTCCGATCGGCGGCGGACGTACCGCAGGCCCTCGGCCAGCTGGCCCTTCTCGCGCGGCATCGCCGCGACGCGGAACAGCTTGTCCGGGTTCATCAGGATCAGGCCGGTGATGACCGCGACCGTGCTGGCCGCGTTGGCGATGAACAGCCAGCCGGTGCCGATCCAGGTGATCGCGAACCCGGCGATCGCCGGGCCGACGATCCGGGCCATGTTGAAGATCGACGAGTTCAGCGCGACCGCGTTCGCGATCTGGTCCCGGCCGACCATCTCCGCGACGAACGACTGCCGCGTGGGCACTTCGAGCGCCGCCGTGATGCCGAGCGTGAAGCACAGGACGTAGACCTGCCACAGCGCCACGAGCCCGGTCAGGTCGAGCACGCCGAGCACGACGGCCTGGGAACACGCCGCGGCCTGGATCCAGGTCAGCAGCCGCCGCTTGTCGACGCGGTCGGCGAGGACGCCGGCCCAGAGCGAGAGGAACAGCGTCGGGGTGAACTGCAGTGCGACCGCGACGCCGAGGGCGATCGGGTTGTTGCCGCTGAGGGTGAACACCAGCCAGTCCTGGGCGATGCGCTGCATCCAGGTGCCGATGTTCGAGATGACCTGGCCGGTGAAGAACAGCCGGTAGTTGCGGACCCGCAAGGAGGCGAACATGCTGCCGCGGCGCTGGGCCACGGGCTCGGAAGAGGGTGCCGAAGATGGCGGTGACGCAGACGGCGGTGGTGCCGTTTCCCGGGTAGCAGTGGTCTCGACCTGTCGTTCTGTTTCGCTACCCGTGGTGGTCACCGTGGCTAGTTCCCCGCCATCCTGTCGATGATTTCGGCGGCTTTCGAGAGCACTTCACGCTCTTCGTCACCGAGATCGGCCAATTGCCTGTCCAGCCACGCCTCCCGCACGGAGATGGCCCGCTGAACGTAGGCCAGCCCGCTCTCGGACAACTCGACGATGGCCTGCCGGCCGTCGGTCGGGTGCGGCCGCCGCTCGACGAACTTCATCTCCTCGAGCGCGGCGATCACCCTCGTCATCGAGGGCGGCTGGACGCCTTCCTTCGCGGCGAGCTGACCCGGGGTCAGCGCACCGCACTTGTGCAAGGTGGACAGCGCGGCGACCTGCGTCAACGTCAGATCGTCCCCGACGCGCTGTGCCCGCAGCCGGCGGTTGAGCCGGACCACCGCGAGACGCAGACGGCTCGCCAAGGAGCGTTCGTGCGTGTCGCCGGACATATAGTTAGCATACCTTACGAAACTTCGTCCCTTCAGGTGATCTCCGTCAACCCGCAACCCCGGAGACGTTCACGCGTCCTTCCCGAGGGAGAAACCTGGGGGTCCGGTGAACAAGAAACTGGTGGGTTCGGCCGTGGTCGGCGCGGCGATCCTGGCCATCGTGGTGGCGCAGTTCTGGCGCGGCGAAGAGGCTCCGGCGGCCGCGCCGCCGCCACCCGCGCCGACGACCACCACGCTGCCGTACCAGGCGACCTTAGAGGCCTACAACTTCCCCGACGTCGCCGGCGGGCGCGGCTGGTCGATCCAGATCCCGGTCCCGTCGGGCTGGAGCGTGACCCACGAGAACGACCGCGCGAGCTACCGCAGCGGTCACCTCCTCCTGGAGACCGACAAGGTGCCGATCTCGCAAGAAGACGCGCTGAGCGGACTCCAAGCCATCGCCGCGAAGGCGCACCAGGACGGCTCGGTCGTCAAGCCCGTGCAGGCCGGCGACTTCGGGGACGCGGCGGAATGGGACTACACCTATCTCCGCGACGGCCGCGACCCCGAACGGGTCGCGATCATCGGGCTCGGCGCGGGCGACAGCCTCGTCACGATCCGCTACGAGGCACCGCCCGCCGAGTTCGACCCCGACCGCGGCGTGCTGGACGCCGCGATGAAGGTCAGCGCGCCGGGCTGATCAGCTGAACGCCGCCTGGATCGGGCCGACCGCGAAGTACGCGACGAACGCCACCGCGATCACCCACATCAGCGGGTGCACCTGGCGCGCCTTGCCGGTGGCCGCGCGGATCACGACGTAGCTGACGAAGCCCGCGCCGATGCCGTTCGCGATCGAGTACGTGAACGGCATGACGACGATGGTCAGGAACGCCGGCAGCGCGATCGCGTAGTCGGTGAAGTCGATGTCGCGCACCTGCGCCATCAGCATCGCGCCGACCACGACCAGCGCCGGCGCGGCCGCTTCGACCGGCACCACCTGGTAGAGCGGCGTCAGGAACATCGCGGCGATGAACAGCACGCCGGTGACGACGTTCGCCAGGCCCGTCCGGGCGCCTTCGGCGATGCCGGCCGCCGATTCGACGAACACCGTGTTCGAGCTGGCCGAACCGAAACCGCCGGCCGCGCCCGCGAGGCCCTCGACGAACAGCGCCTTGCCGACGTTCGGCAGCTGGCCGTCCTTCGTGATCAGCCCGGCTTCCTTGCCCAGGCCGGTCATGGTGCCCATGGCGTCGAAGAAGTCGGCCAGCACCAGCGTGAACACCAGCAGGCAGACGGTGATGATCGGCAGCCGCGTCCACGCGCCGAACGAGACGTCGCCGACGAGCGAGAGGTTCGGCAGGCCGAGCACCTGGTCCGGCAGCGCCGGGTAGCCGAGGTTCCAGCCCTTCGGGTTCGTGCCCTTCGACGGCCCGGCCTTGACGATCGCCTCGACCACGATCGCCAGCACCGTCGAGGACAGCACGCCGATCAGGATCGCGCCCTTGACCTTGCGCACCACCAGGATGCCGGTGATCAGCAGGCCGACGACGAACACCGCGGTCGGCCAGGACGCGATCGAGCCGTTGATGCCCAGGCCGACCGGGACGGTGGTGTGCGCGTCGTCCGGCAGCCGCCGGACGAACCCGGCGTCGACCAGGCCGATCAGGCAGATGAACACGCCGATGCCGACGGCGATCGCCGACTTCAGCGACGCCGGCACGGCCTTGAACACCGCCGTGCGGAAGCCGGTGAGCACGAGCGCGACGATGATGACGCCCTCGATGACGACCAGGCCCATCGCTTCGGGCCAGGTCATCTGCGGAGCGATGGTGACCGCGACCAGGCTGTTGATGCCCAGGCCGGTGGCGATGGCGAACGGGTAGTTCGCGACCAGGCCCATCAGGATCGTCATGACCCCGGCGACCAGCGCGGTGACGGCGGCGACCTGCGGCACGGGCAGGATCCCGCCGAGCAGGTCCTTGTGCGCGGCCGCGTCGTCCGGCGCGAAACTGCCGATGATCAGCGGGTTCAGCACCACGATGTAGGCCATCGTCACGAAGGTGACCAGGCCGCCGCGCAGTTCGCGCGGGACGGTCGACCCCCGCTCGGTGATCTTGAAGAACCGGTCCAGTGTGGACGTCCCGGTGCCGGCCGCCTCCGGCGTCCCGGTGGGGGTCGTCTCCTGCTCCGCCATTCGCCTGCCCATTCTCTCGCTGCTGCGGAGTACCCTGCACCTCGTGAGTGATCCGAGCAATCCACCGGAGGTTACGGGCTCGTTGCGGCACACGCCGGAGCTGCCCAAGAGGCTGACCGACCTGACGCCGGTGGTGATCGTAGGCACCACGATCTGGACTGTCGCGCTGGTGGTGCTCTTCTTCACGACTTCGGGGCTGTGGGTGCAGACGGCGCTGGCCGGGTTCGTGCTCGGCTTCGTCGGGCTGGCGATCATCCTGTGGCAGCGCGCCGCCGCCCGCCGCGGCTCGAAGTCCGCGCAGCGGGTCTGAGTTCTCCGGCGCTTACGCCAGCAGCGTCCGCGGTGACGGGTCGTCGAGCAGCGCCGTGATGAGGTGCCGGTCCGGCCAGCGCCCGGTCGCCCAGGCGAACGCGCGGGCCAGACCCTCCGACGTGTCGGCCGCGTGCAGCCGGCCGTCGGACCACCACTGGACGTCGTGCTCGGTGAGCTGGATCGACACGGTCAGCGGATCGTGCACCAGCACGCCGCCGTCCGGCAGCCGGATCCCGAGCTGCTCGGCGACGAGCTTGAGCGCGGGCAGCTCGGCCCACGGCGCGTACTCGCCCTCGCTGATGATCTCGGCGGGGGTGGTGCTCGCCGGCGGCAGGTCGAGCAGGTCCGCGAGGCGGTCCGGCTCTTCGGGCGCGACAACGTACTGATCCGGTTCGAGCGCCCCGGCGACCCACGGCACGTCCAGGACCAGCGCGTCTTCGACGACGGACCCGTCCGCGGCCCGGACGGCGTCCGGCGCGCCGGGATCGAACCCGGACTGGACGACGGCGTCGTAGGCACGCGTGGCCAGGCCGGCCGAGATCGTGCGGTCCGGGTCGCCGAGCCGGCGCAGGACGTCCGCCGCCTCGTCCACTGTGGACAGTGTGAGATCTTTACGCACTCCGGCGATCCGGAGCAGGTCGTCGGTCAGGCCGACGTCGGGGACCTCGTCGTAGAGCCCGGCGAGGTCGGCATCCGGCAGCCGCCACTCGTTCGGCGCCAGCCCGCCGAGCACGGCGTACTGCGCGATCCACCAGGCGGCGTGTCCACCGGGCGTGCGCAGGGCGTGCCACGTCTCGGGCCGCGCTGCGAGCAAACGCAGCGCCGCGGGCCAGGAATCGTCGGCGACGAGGTCGAGATCCCGGATGGCGAGGAGCGTCGACGGCGGCTCGGCGCGCGCGTCCCACCAGGCTTCTTCGTCCGGCAGGTCGTGGTCGGGTTCGTGCGGCTCGTCGTCGGTCACCAGCGCGAACGAATCGAGCACGCCGACGGCTTTCAGCGTCTCGGCCGGCCAGTCTCCGGCAAAGTCCTCGTCGAGGACGTCGAGTGTGCCGTCCTCCTCGAAGACCTCTTCGTCGAAGATGTCGATGAGCGGCGACGCCGGGAGCACGAGCTCGTCGGCGCGGCGCCAGGTGTCGGTGGCGGGCAACGCGAGCGCGCCGGTCCACTGTGGAGCATCGTCACCGCAGTCGGCGATCAGCCTGAGGACGGCACCGGCGAGCGTCGTCCCGTCCAGCCCGGACCGGACGTCCTCGACACTGCGTTCGACGGCGTCGCGCAGCTGATCGGCGTTGAGCAGCTCGCGCGCGTCGGCGTGCTTGGCGCCCAACCGTTCCAGCAACGGGTGCGATGCCGCGGGGTGCACCAGCCGCAGCCCCGGGATGTCCACATCGGACAGAAGATCGAGGAGTTCGGCCGAGCCGTCGACCAGCAGGCTGCCTCGCGCACCCGGCAACGTGCGGCCGTCGGAAAGCGGCACGGGCAGGCCGTCAAGCCGGGCCGCCGCGAGCGCGTGGGATTCGACGGCGATGTTCAGCGCCTGGTAGACGTCGTGCCACCAGGACGGCTCCCGGGTGGCGCCGGTAAGCGTTTCCAGCACCTCTTCGATGCTGATCACCTGCACAGAAACAGCCTTGAGCGCACTGGCAGGCGGCGCTTCGGCGAGCAGATCGGGAACGACGTCGGCCAGCAAGGCGGCCAGCCCGGGCACGTCGACGTCGATCACGCGCGCCTGACGACCAGAGACTTCACGGCCGTCCTGAGTGGACAGCCACGGCTCGGTGGCCAGCTGCGCCAGCACGTCTTCCCGGAGTTGCGCATCCACTGTGGACTTCGGAAACCCGGGGACGGGCACCAGCGCGAACCGGCGTTCCGGCGGCAGCAACCGGACCAGTCCGACGTACTCTTTCGCGGCCTTTTCGAGCGCCCGCTTGAGCTCTTCGCCGGGCAGCGCCCGCCGTCGCGACGGCTCGACCGGCACCGGCGCCAGCAGCCGGGCGGGCAACGAAAGCCCGTCGTCGGTGGGGGTGGGCGCGTGCAGGACGTCTTCTTCGAGCGGGATCGGAGTCCCCTGGGCGTCGACCGGGACGGCCCAGACGACGTCACCGCGATGAGTCAGCCAGCGGGTTTCCTTTTCCGGCCCACGAATCTCGACGACGTCCTGGTCAGCCGTGCGAGTCCACACACGACCGTCCACATCGACCTCACCCAGCCACGGCAGGGCGAGCAGAAGGTCACCGATGTCCTTGCCCAGCTCGTCGAGGAGGGCTTGCCCATCGACGTCGCTTCGCAACGGCAGGCGAACTTCGGTGTCGAACCCCGCCGGAACAGGGGTTTCGACGGGCCACGGCAGCCGCAGCACGGGAACGTCACCGTCGATCCCCGCGGCTTCACGGGTGCGATCGGCGGAGAAGACCACGCCACCGGTAGTGCTCAGAACCTGCGCCTCATCGGCAACGGTGCGGACAGCGGCAAACCCGACCCCGAACCGCCCGACGGTGTCCCCGGTCTTCCCCGACGCCCGCAGCGACGCAAGTGAGGCGACACCCCGAGCGTCAAGGGGTGCGCCGGTGTTGGCGAACCGGAGCTGTCCGTCCACAAGAGACACCCGAACGCGCCCCGGCACACCGGCCGCCATGGCGGCGTCGGCGGCGTTCTGCGCGAGCTCGACGAAGAGGCGATCCCGATAGGCCCCGACGCGGAGGTCCCGCTCGACGTTGGTGTCCTCGGTGAGCCGAGTGGGCGAGTCCCGCCAGGCACGCAGGGTCGCGTCCCGAAGCCGCCCGGTACCAAAGGGATCGGCGACGGGCGGCTCAGCAGTCGAACCGCTCACCGCTCGCCGCGGTGATCGGTCTCGGTGACGTCGTGGTGCTTGGCTCCGGTTTCGGCGGCGCCGACCTGGTGCTGCGCGGCATCGGCTTCGGTGGCCGAGTGCTGTGCGGTCTCGGCTTCCCGCGCCGCGGTCCCGGTGGCGTCGGGCTGTGCGGCTCCGCTTTCCGTGGCGTCGGCTTCGTTGGCGTCGGCCTGGGTCGGCTCGGCGACAGCAGCATCGGTCACGTCGGTCTGGGCAGGCTCAGCTTCAGCGCGTTCCGGAACCGCGCCGGCCTCGGACCCGTCTGCCCGCGACTCGGCGGTCTCGGTGACAACCGAATCGGTCAGCGCGGCTTCCGGCACCTCAGCCGGAGCAGGCTCGGCCGCTACGGGCAACTCGGCGGCCGCAGCATCGTCGGCCTCGACCACCTGCGGCTCAGCCGCCGCTTCGGCTTGAACCGGCTCCGCGGATTCGCCCACCACGGTCTGCCCAGCCTCGGGCGCACCAGCCGGCAACTCGGCAACATCAACCCGGGCCGGCTCAGTCACCTCAGCCTCGGCCACGATCGGCTCGGCTGCCGCATCCTGCGGTTCGGCGACCACATCGGTCACCTCGACCCGCGTCGGCTCTTCAGCCGCCGGCGCATCGGCAACCATGGTGTCCGCCGCGGCGATCTCCGGCGAAACCGGTTCGGCAACCGCGGAGTTCGCAATCTCGGTCACCTGCGGCTCAACCGCCGCAGTCCGGTCCTCGGACGAAACCGCTTCGGGCTGCCCGACAAGCGCGGCATCCCCGGCCTTGGCCGCAACACCCTGCTCGGCCTCGGGCGTAGCAACCGCCCCTCCGGTCGGCTCCGACACCTCTGCCGCCGGCGGCTCAGCCTCAGGCACGACGGCCTGCGGCCCGGCAACCGCATCGGTCACCTCGGACTGGGTCGGCTCCGACACCTCTGCCGCCAGCGGCTCAGCCTCAGGCACAACGGCCTGCGGCTCGGCAACCGCATCGGTCACCTCGGACTGGGTCGGCTCCGACACCTCTGCCGCCAGCGGCTCAGCCTCAGGCACAACGGCCTGCGGCTCGGCAACCGCATCGGTCACCTCGGACTGGGTCGGCTCCGCCACCAGCTCGGCATTTGCGGTCGCCACCTCCGGCTCCGTCGCAGCCGCCACCGCTTCCGCCGCAACCGGCTCAGCCGCAGCGGCCTCAGCCCCCGTAGCCAGTGGTTCCGCCGCCGACGGCTGCGCCACAGCTTCCGCCGCAATCGGCTCAGCCTCCGCAGCCTTGGTCTCCGCCGCCAGCTGCTCCGGCTCCGCGGCAGCCTCCGCGGCCACCACCGGCTCCTCGGCCTCCGCCGCAGCCACCCCGGCTTCCGCCGCAATCGACTCCGCAGCCGCCGCTTCCGCGACCTCCGGCTCAACCTCCGCCGGCGACAGGTCAGCCTCGGTCACCGCCGTCTCGGGCTCCGCGGCCGGGGACTCCACCACCTCCGTGGCCTCGACCACCGCGACCGCCTCGACCTCGGCCACCGTCGGGTCTGCCACCGTTCCCTCGGCTCGCTCCCCGTCCGCCGGGACGACCGGGGCGGCAGCAGCAGCCGGCTCGACCGCGGCGGGAGTGTCGAAGTCCAGCAAAGAGTCGTCGTAGACCAGCTCGGCCACCGGGATCGACGAGGTCACCTCGACCTCTACCTCGGAGTGCGCGCCGCAGCCGTACTCGACGTCCACCACGTGGCCGTCCGCTGGGGCGATGTCGTTCGTGCACGCTCCGAAGCCGCCGCGCAACGAACCGGCCAGCGGGACGAAGAAGCCGCATGTCCCGCAAACGCCCGGCGCCGAGCGCGCCATGTCCGAGCGGGGGCCGAACTCGCCGCCGTGCCAGCGGGTCGCCGCGTCTTCGCGGCCGAAGCGGGACAGGACGTGGATGCGGCCCAAGCCCGTCTCGCGGGCGACCTCCTCCACCGCCGGGTCGTCCGACTGGAGGTACGCCGGGGCCAGGCGGGGGTCGCTGTCGTCCGTCGGGAAGATGTCGCCGACGCCGAGGTCACCCGCGCGGACGCGGCGTTCCCACGGCACCCACGCCGGCGCGATGCGCGCCTCGGGGCCCGGCACCAGGACGACCTCGCTGACCGTCACCGGCTCGTCGTCGCCCGCCAGCGCGACCGTCACGCACCAGCGCCAGCCGCGGTAGCCGGGCACCTGCGCCTCGAACAGGTGACTCGCCGAGACCGCGTCCTCCCGGCCGGCGCCGACGTGGGCACCGATCTGCTCCTCGGGCGCTTCCTCCAGCACCGCGGCACGCGCGAACTCCACCGCATCGGCGAGTTTGCGCTGCACGGAGCCGTCGTCCAGGGTCAGCAGCAGAGTCATGCGGCCAATTGTGCCGCACGCACCCGCGGCGCCCGTGCCAGGCTGTTCTACGTGCGCACGCCGATCCTCACCACACTGCTGCTGGCCGCCGCGCTCGGCGGCTGCGCGGGCACTCCCGCCACGCCGCCCGGCCCGGAACAACTCACGGTCCAGGTGGTCTCGACGCTGCCGCACGACCCCGCCGCGTTCACCGAAGGCCTCGAGTTCGCCGGCGACACGCTCTACGAAAGCACCGGCCTGGCCGGCAGCTCGCAGCTGACCGCGGGACCGGCCGGCGGGCCGCCCGCGGTCGAGGCCACGCTCCCGGCGCCCCTCTTCGGCGAAGGCGTCACCGTGCTCGGCCCGACGCTCTGGCAGCTCACCTGGCAAGACGGTTTCGCGATCGAACGCGACACCAAAACCCTCGCGGAGCTACGGCGCGTGCCGTTCCAAGGTGAGGGCTGGGGGCTGTGCCACCAGGACAGCGGCCGGCTGGTGATGAGCAACGGCTCGTCGTGGCTGACCTTCCGCGACCCGAAGACCTTCGCCGTGACCGGCAGTGTCGACGTCGGCCGCGATCAGCTCAACGAGCTGGAGTGCGTCGGCGGCGACGTCTACGCAAACGTTTGGCACACCGGCACCATCCTGCGGATCGACGCCGCCACCGGGCACGTCACCGCGACGATCGACGCAGGTCAGCTGCGTGCGCAGGCGAACGCGACCGACCCGGAAGCCGTGCTCAACGGGATCGCCGCCGTTCCCGGAACCGGTGGCGAATTCCTGCTGACCGGGAAGCAGTGGCAGGTCACGTTCCGGGTGAGGTTCGTCCCGGCTCCGGCGTGAAAGCACGGATGAGCAGGCGGAAGCGACCTTCGGTAAGGCAGGATTGGGACGTGGCACTCTTCGGCTCCCGCTCCGACTCCGACGGCTCACGCACCGGCCGGTCGGGTCAGCAGCGCGGCCGGAAGAGCAAGCGGCGCTGGACGCCGGAGCCGGGCGCGGCGCAGGCCCGCTCCTGGCGGGAGGCCACGCCGACCCGGGTCGACCGCCCGGCCGCGCCCCCGGCGAACCCCACCCGGGTCGACCGTCCGGTCGCGCCACCGCCCGTCGCCCCGCGCGCCGAACGTCCCGGCCCGCCGCCCCCCAGGCAGGACCCGCCGGGTAGCTACTACGACGACGTCCGGCCGCAGCCGCCGCGCGTCCCGAACGCGAACGAAGCCCCGACGGCCGCCGCGCCGACAGGACACCGGCCCCCTCCGCCGCGCGGAGCCCGGCCCTATCCGCCGCCGCACGACCCGAACCGCACCGAGCAGGTCCGCCGCGAGCCACCCCCGCCGGGTGGCTTCTACCAGGGTGAACGCCGTCCCGGCAGCGGTGAGTACGAGCACTACGACACCGGTGGTTACGCCGGTGAGCCGCGTCCGCCCGAGCCCGAACCCGAGCCGCGCGAGGAACCGCGGACCCCGGGTGGCACGCCGAAGCTGCCGAAGAAGATCACCGTCACGCGGGTGGCGGCGATGCGCAGCCGGCAGCTGACCGGCCAGGCCGTCGGCGCGTTCCAACGCGCGACGAAGGCCGACGGCGCCGAAAAGTCCGGCCTGACCTCCCTGACCTACGCCGTGATGCTGAACTACGCCAGCGACGCGGCGATGGCGATCGCGCTGGCCAACACTCTGTTCTTCGCGGCGACCAGCGGCGAGAGCAAGGGCAAGGTGGCGCTCTACCTGCTCATCACGATCGCGCCGTTCGCGCTGGTCGCGCCGGTGATCGGGCCCGCGCTCGACAAGGTGCAGCGCGGCCGGCGCCTCGCGATGTGCGCGTCGTCGATCGGCCAGGGCCTGATGGCCGTCGTGATGGCGCTGCACTTCGACGACTGGCTGCTCTACCCGGCCGCGCTCGGGATGATGGTGCTCTCGAAGTCGTTCACCGTGCTCAAGGCCGCCGTGACACCGCGGGTGCTGCCGTCCGAGATCACGCTGTCCAAGACCAACGCCCGGCTGACGACGTTCGGCCTGATCGCCGCCGGCACGTTCGGCGCCCTGGCCAGCGGCATCAACGGGATCACCGGCGCCGCGGGCGCGCTGTGGTTCACCGCGCTGATCTGCGTCGCCGCGGCGGTGCAGTCGATGCGGATCCCGGCCTGGGTCGAGGCGACCGAAGGTGAAGTCCCGACCTCGCTGTCGGCGCACCCGACCGAGAAGAAGCGGCGTCAGCCGATGGGGCGCCACATCGTCGTCGCCCTGTGGGGCAACGGCTCGGTGCGTGTGCTCACCGGCTTCCTCATGATGTTCGCCGCGTTCGCGGTGAAGGCCCAGACCGAAGGCACCGGGCAGACGCCGTTCACGCAGCTGCTGCTGCTCGGCGTGATCGGCGCCGCGGCGGGCGCCGGTGGCTTCCTCGGCAACGCGCTGGGCTCGCGGCTCAGCTTCGGCAGCCCCGACCAGGTGATCGTCGGCTGTGTGGCGGGCTGCGTGCTGGCCGCGCTGGTCGCGACCGTGCTGCCCGGCCTGGCGACGGCCGCGATCGTAGGCCTGGTCGGCGCGACGGCCAGCGCGCTGGCGAAGATCAGCCTCGACGCCGTGATCCAGGAAGACCTGCCCGAGGAGTCGCGCGCGTCGGCGTTCGGCCGCTCGGAGACGGTGCTGCAGCTGGCGTGGTGCCTCGGTGGCGGCGCCGGCCTGCTGCTGCCGCCGACGTACTGGATCGGCTTCCTCGTGATCACCGTCGTGCTGGCGGTCGGCTTGACCCAGACCTACCTGGTGCGCCGCGGCGGTTCGCTGCTGCCGGGCCTCGGCGGCGATCGTCCGCTGCGCCCCGAGCCGACCGGCAGCTTCCAGGCCCAGGGCCTGCCCGGGGACCCGAGGGCCCGCCGGTAGGCTCCGGCGCATGCGACGTTCCCGGGTGGTGGCCCTGCTTGCGGCCGGTGGGTTCGCGGTGGCCGGCTGCTCGGCACCCGGTCCGGCCGAGGTCACCTTCTTCGCCGACGGCCACACCATCAACGCCACGCCGACGGTCACCTGCGACTACTCGCAGCCGGCCCAGAACGTGTGCCGCACGGTGCGCCCGCCGGAAACACTGCGAGTACGGCCGGGCAAGCCGGTGCAGGTTTCGGTACCCGGCGAGGTGGCGGACGCGCCGTGGCGCGTCATCGTCGAGTACGTCACCCCGCAGGGCGAGTTCAAGCAGCGCGACCCGGTGCTGATCACCTCGCTGGACCGCTACGCCTACACGGTCACCCCGCCGACGCCCGCCGACCGCGTCTCCGCGGTCGAGATCCAGGCGTACTCGGCCGTGGTGAACTCGGCCACCGGCTCGGACATCATGCCGAGCGACTTCTGGGGTCTCCGGCTCGACGGCTAGCGGTTTAGGGGTCGAGGTCCCGGGCCACCGCGCGCATGATCTCGCCGATCTGCTTGGTGTTCTTCTTGTCCGGGTAGCGGTTGCGCCGCAGGTCCGGCTGCACCTTCAGCTCGATCAGCTTGATCATGTCCTCGATCAGGCCGTGCAGCTCCTCGGCCGGGCGACGGCGCGCCTCGGCGACGGACGGCGGCGGGTCGAGCAGCCGGACGGAGAGAGCCTGCGGGCCGCGGCGGCCGTCGGCGACGCCGAACTCGAGCCGTTGCCCGGCCTTGAGCCCCTCGACGCCCTGCGGCAGCGCGGCCTTGCGGATGTAGACGTCGGCGCCTCCGTCGTCCTGCGTGACGAAACCGAAGCCCTTCTCCACGTCGTACCACTTGACCTTGCCGGTCGGCACTTCCCTCACCAGTCCTTCTGCTGTCCCGCTCACGACGAACGCGCCCGGTGGGCGTACCCAGGGCGCGCTCCTGGAAGCGTATCTCGCCACATGCCCTGGGGAGAAGTCGATACCTGCGGATACCCTTTGATCCATGAAGACCGCGACAAAGGAGGCCGCCGTGGCCGCCCCCGGTAAACCGTTCCTCATGCGGATCGGCATCGGCCTCTTCGGCCTCGGCATGCTCGCTGTGCTGGCGGTGTTCATCATGTTCGCCGCCGGTCTGGAGAACCTGCCGGTGTGGCTGTCGGCCGCCGCCGGGATCATCACGCCGCTGGGCCTGCTGTTCGGCCTGATCGCCCTGGTCCGCGAAGCGCGGGCCAAGAAGTAGCAGCGCAGCTCCGCTGCTTCGTTGAGGGCGGCGGCGGGGGCATGGATGGAGTAGTTCAGGGCACCACGCTCCCCGCGTAGGTCCGCTCGAACCACTCCGGGAACTCGGTCAGCGAGTCGAACACCACGTCCGCGCCCTCGCTCAGCAGCAGGGCGCGATCGCAGGGACCCGTTGTGACGCCGACCGCGACCGCCCGGGCGGCGAGCGCGCCGCGGACGTCGCCGGCGTGATCTCCGACATACACCCGCGCGTCGTGGGCCAGCAGCGCTTCGGCCTTCCGCGTCGACCACAGCTCGCCGACGACCTCGTCGACGTCGAGGCCGAGCGCGTCCACGTGCAGCTGCGCGTTGGGCCCGTACTTGCCGGTGACGACGAGCGTGCGCCCGCCCGCGGCCCGCACCGCCCGCAGCGACTCGACCGCGCCGGGCAGCGCGACCGTGCTCGGCACGACCATGTCCGGGTACAGCGCGCGGAACCGGTCGACGAGGCCGGGGATGCGTTCCTCGGGCGCCTCGAAGCCGCGCAGGATGTCGTCGAGCGGCGGGCCGAGGTTGGCCGCGAACGCGTCGCCGTCCAGCGGCAGGCCGGATTCGACGCCGAGCGCGGTCATCGCCGCGGCCATGCCCGGCCGCGCGTCGATCAGTGTCATGTCGAGGTCGAACCCCACGGTGATGCCCACACCTGCACCGTAGCTGCCACCACCGACAGATTTACACGCCGTCTGATCATGTACAGCGTCTTGACAGCAGGGCGATCTGTGTCAAGGTGAGGATGTGACCAGCTTCACTGACCGGACCAAGGCGTCCCTCCGCGAAGCGCTGCTCGACGCGGCCGGGGACCTGCTGCCGGACCGCGGCTACGCGGCGCTGCGGATGGCCGACGTCGCGGCGAAGGCCGGGGTAAGCAGGCAGACCGTCTACAACGAGTTCGGCAACAAGGCGGCGCTGGCCCAGGCGGTGGCGCTGCGCACCGCGGCGGAGTTCCTCGACGGGATCCGGCAGCGGTTCGAGACGGCGGACGGCCTGCTGGCCGGCATCCACTGCGCCGTCGTCTACACGATCGAGCACGCGCGGGAGAACCGCCTGGTCGCGGCGGCGCTCGGCACCGAAGCCGGCGAAGACCTGCTGCCCCTGCTGACCACCAAGGGCGAGCCGATCCTGTCCGCGGCCGCCGAGCTCGCGGCCGAGCACTACCGCGAACTCGAGCCGGGCCTGTCGGCCGAGTCCGCCGCCCTGCTCGCGGAGACCGTCGTGCGGCTTTCGCTGTCGCACCTCGTGCTCCCCACGCACACCGCGGCGGAGGCGGCCGACGCCGTCACCGCCGTCCTGGCGCCCGCCATCCGGCATTTCGTCCACAATGGAGTGACACGATGACCGACACGCTCGCCGAACTGCGGACCGGCTTCTCTTCGCTGCGCAAGGGCGGCCTGAACTGGGACTCGTTCCCGCTGCGGTTGTTCGTCAAGGGCAACAAGAAGTTCTGGAACCCGGCCGATATCGACTTCGGCCGCGAGCGCGAAGGCTGGGACACGCTCAACCCCGAGCAGAAACGCAGCACGACGTACCTGGTCGCGCAGTTCATCGCGGGCGAAGAAGCCGTCACCGAAGACATCCAGCCGTTCATGCGGGCGATGTCGGCGACCGGCCGGTTCGGCGACGAGATGTACCTGACGCAGTTCTGCTTCGAAGAAGCCAAGCACACGGAAGTGTTCCGGCGCTGGATGGACGCCGTCGGGCTGACCGAGGACCTGCACCCGTACGTCGCCGAGAACCCGCACTACCGCAAGCTGTTCTACGAAGAGCTGCCGCAGTCGTTGCGGGCATTGGAGGACGATCCCAGCCCGCTCAACCAGATCCGGGCGAGCGTGACGTACAACCACGTCATCGAGGGCAGCCTCGCGCTGACCGGGTACTACTCGTGGCAGCTGATCTGCACCCAGCAGAACATCCTGCCGGGCATGCAGGAACTGGTCCGCCGCATCGGTGACGACGAGCGCCGGCACATGGCGTGGGGCACGTTCACCTGCCGCCGCCACGTCGCCGCGGACGACTCCCTGTGGGACGCGGTGCAGCAGCGGATGGGCGAGCTGCTTCCCCACGCGCTCAACATGATCCAGTGGGTGCAGGACCAGTTCGAGGAAGTGCCGTTCGACAACGACCCGGACGAGATCATCCAGTACGCGGCGGACCGCGCGCAGCGACGTCTGGGCGCGATCGAGTCGGCGCGCGGGATGCCGGTGGAGCAGATCGACCTGGACTACTCGCCGGAACAACTGGAGGACACGTTCGGCGAGGAGGACGAGAAGGCGATCGCGGAGGCGGCGGCCGCGGTTTCCTGACCCGCGTTTGCCGTGAGGGGCACCTTCAGGGCTTATCTGTCCCTGAGGGTGCCCCTCACGGCGTTTCAGCTCACCAGTCCCAGGCCAGGATGATCATCGCTCGGCCCTCCCTTCGCGGCACTTGCGAAGGGGTAACGCCCGAGCGCCCCGCGCGGTTTAGGCGTGCTTCGTCGCCGCAGCAGCCTCCAAGCCCAGCAGGGTGATCGACTTTTCGCGCATCTCCACCTTGCGGACCTTGCCCGTCACCGTCATCGGGAACTCCTCGACGACGTGGACGTACCGCGGGATCTTGTAGCGCGCGAGCTTCCCCTCGCAGAATTCACGCACCTTCGCCTCGGTCAACGGCGACGCGCCTTCGCGCATCTGCACCCACGCCATCAGCTCTTCGCCGTACTTCTCGTCCGGGACGCCGATGACCTGCGCGTCGAGGATGTCCGGGTGCGTGTAGAGGAACTCCTCGATTTCGCGCGGGTACAGGTTTTCGCCGCCGCGGATGACCATGTCCTTGATGCGGCCGGTGATGTTGACGTAGCCGTCGTCGTCCATGATCGCCAGGTCGCCGGTGTGCATCCAGCGGGCGGCGTCGATCGCCTCGGCCGTCTTGTCCGGCTGCTCCCAGTACCCGAGCATCACCGAATACCCGCGGGTGCACAGCTCGCCCGGCACGCCGCGCGGCACGGTCAGCCCGGTCTCCGGGTCGACGACCTTGCTCTCCAGGTGCGGCCCGACCCGGCCGACCGTCGAGACGCGGCGCTCGACCGAATCGTCCGAGCGGGTCTGCGTCGACACCGGGGACGTCTCGGTCATGCCGTAACAAATGGACACCTCGGCCATCCCCATCCGGTCGATGACCTGCTTCATCACCTCGACCGGGCACGGCGAACCGGCCATGATGCCGGTGCGCAGCGACGAGAGGTCGAAGCTCGCGAAGTCCGGGTGGTTCAGCTCGGCGATGAACATCGTCGGCACGCCGTAGAGCGAAGTGCACTGCTCGGCCGCGACGGCCTCCAGGGTCGCGCGAGGGTCGAACGCGGGCGCCGGGATGACCATGCACGCGCCGTGGCTGGTGCAGGCCAGGTTGCCCATCACCATGCCGAAGCAGTGGTAGAAGGGCACCGGGATGCAGACTTTGTCGGCTTCGGTGTAATTGCACAGCTCGCCGACGAAGTAGCCGTTGTTGAGGATGTTGTGGTGCGACAGGGTCGCGCCCTTCGGGAACCCGGTCGTGCCCGACGTGTACTGGATGTTGATCGGGTCGTCGGCCGAGAGCGCGGCCTGCAGCTCCCCCAGCTGTGCGGGCTCGCCCTGCCAGCCGGCGTCCATCAGCCTCTGCCAGCTCTCGCCGCCGAGCAGCACGACGTGCTCCAGCTGCGCGCACTTCCCCCGCACTTCCTCGACCATCGCGGGGTAGTCGGACGTCTTGAACTTGTCCGACGCCACCAGCAGCTTCACGCCGGCCTGGTTGAGCACGTACTCGAGCTCGTGCGAGCGGTACGACGGGTTGATGTTGACCAGGATCGCGCCGATCTTGGCCGTCGCGTATTGCAGGAACGTCCACTCGGCCCGGTTCGGCGACCAGATGCCGACGCGGTCACCCTTGCCGATGCCCCGCGCGACCAGGCCCAGCGCCAGCGCGTTCACCTCCGCGGCCAGCTCGCGGTAGGTCCACCGGCGGCCGGCGAACCGGTCGACCAGGGCGTCCCGGTCGCCGAAGGCCGCCACCGTCCGGTCGAAGTTGTCGCCGATGGTGTCCCCGAGCAGCGGGACCTCGGAGATCCCCGAGGCGTAGCTCGGCAGGGCGGGCGCGTCAGGCATGGTGCCTCCTGAAGTCTGCGGTGACTGCGACCGCAGTCTAGGAAACCCCAGCTCAGTGCGCCAACGTCGACGGCCGGCCTTCTACGCTCGCGGACACGAGCCCGACCTTCACGGCGTCCACCAATCGACATGGACCCGGCGCACACGGACCTCGGCAGCACGTGGCTCGGCACGTGAGTCCACAGTAGACGGATTCGGCGGATGATCCGGCCCCGGGCTCGGGCCGCTGGTAGCATCCGGACCCGAATCGAGGGGGCGATCGATGTCCGGCCAGGGGTTTCGCGACGAGCTGACCCAGTTGCTGCAGGCGCGCTATCCGCTGCTGGTCGTCGAAACGCACGAAGAGCAGCGGGTGGTGCGGGAGATCCGCGCGGTCGCGGAAGACAGCGCCCGGCTGCGCACGCCGCGGCGGGTGTACGTCTGGTCGTCGACCACCGGGCTGGCCCCGGCGGGCGGGCCGCCGATCGCCGACACACGCACCGCGTCCGCCGCGCTGGAGCGCGTCTACGGCTGGGGTGAGCCCGCCGTGTTCGTCTTCGCCGACCTGCACCCTTCGCTGGTTTCCGAGGGCGGGCACCGGCCCGACCCCGAGGTCGTGCGGCGGCTGCGCGAGCTCGCGGCCGCGTTCAAGACCCGGCCGGTGCCGCTGAGCCTGATCCTCGTGTCGCCGTCGCTGCCCGTGCCGCCCGAGCTGGAGCACGACGCCACCGTCGTCGAGTTCCCGCTGCCCGACCGGCAGCAGATCGGCGAGCTGCTCGACGGCATGGTCGCCGCGCACCGGCAGCACGTCCGGATCAGCATCGACCGGGACGACCGCGACATGATCGTCGCCGCCGCGCGCGGGCTGACGCTGCCGGAGGCCGAGAACGCGTTCGCCAGGGCGCTGGTCGAGGGCGGCGGGCTCGATCCCAGCGACCTCGAGCTGATCCTCGCCGAGAAACGCCAGGCCGTGCGCCGGTCCGGGATGCTCGACATCGTCCCGGCCGACACGGGCTTCGACGCCGTCGGCGGGCTCGACCGGCTCAAGCGGTGGCTGACCAAGCGCACCGGCACCTGGACGCCCGCCGCGTCCGCCTACAACCTGGCCGCACCGAAGGGGCTGCTGCTGTCCGGCGTCCCCGGCTGCGGCAAGAGCCTGTCCGCGGTGTGCGTCGCGAACATGTGGCGGCTGCCGCTGCTGCGCCTCGACCTGGGCCGCGTCTTCGCCGGGCTGGTCGGCTCCAGCGAGAAGAACATGCGCACGGTCATCCGCACCGCCGAGGGCATCGCGCCCTGCGTGCTGTGGGTCGACGAGATCGAGAAGGGCCTCGCCGGCGCGGGCGGCGGCGGTGACGGCGGCACCGCGCGGCGCGTGTTCGGCACGTTCCTGTCCTGGATGCAGGAGAAGACGGCGCCGGTGTTCGTGATGGCGACGGCGAACCAGGTCGACTCGCTGCCGCCGGAGTTCCTCCGCAAGGGCCGGTTCGACGAGATCTTCTTCGTCGACCTGCCCTCGACGCCGGAGCGCACCGCGATCTGGCGGATCCACCTGAACAAGCGCGTCACCGACGACTTCGTGCGCAGCGAGCTGAAGGTGGACGACGCGCTGTACGCCGAACTCGCCGACGTCAGCGCGGGGTACAGCGGCGCGGAGATCGAGCAGGCCGTGCTGTCCGGGCTCGTCGACGCGTTCGCCGAGAAGCGCCCGCTGCGCCGGGACGACCTGGTGCGGGCGGTGAAGTCGACGGTGCCGCTGTCGGTCACCCAGGCCGACGAGATCCTGGCCATCCGGCAGTGGGCGGAGACCCGCGCGGTCGCCGCCACGGACAACGACGCCGCTCCTGTCGCGCCCGTCGCCGCGCCGCCACGACCGGAGTCACCGAGGGGAAGGGCGATCGACGTATGACGCACCGCGTGACCGTGACCATCGGCAAGGACGGCTCGATCAGCGCCGAAACCCACGGCGTGACCGGCTCGAAGTGCCTCGACTACATCCCGCTGCTGGAGGACCTGCTCGGCGCGGAGACGGAGACGTCGGAGTTCACCGAGGACTACCGGCGCACGTCGGCGCAGGCGGAAAACCCCGCTTCGCAGCAGCAGACGTCATGGAACTCCTGAACCTGCACCGGATCGTCGACGTCACCGCCGCGGAGGGCCCCGGCCTGCGGTGCGCGGTGTGGACCCAGGGCTGCTCGGTCCGCTGCCCCGGCTGCTTCAACCCGCAGACGTGGACGACCCGCGGCGGCACGCTTCTCCCCTGGCCGGACCTGGCCGAACGGGTCCTGGCGATCAAGGGCGTCGAAGGCGTCACGCTGCTCGGCGGTGAGCCGTTCGACCAGCCGGAACCCTTGGGCGCGTTCGCTTCCGCGGTGCGCGCGGCGGGGCTTTCGGTGATGACGTTCACCGGGCGCGTCTTGGAAGACCTGCCACCGTCGAAACTGCTCGAGGCGACGGATCTGCTGGTGGACGGGCCTTTTCTGGCTGACCGCCCGGAGCCGTCCCGGCCGTGGATCGGTTCGGTGAACCAGCGGTTCCACTTCCTGACCGACCGCTACGACGAGTCGATCTTCGCCACCCCGAACCGGCTCGAACTGCGGATCGCCACCGACGGATCGGTGGAGCTGAACGGGTTCGCCACCACCGAAGTACTCGAAGCGCTGCTCGAAGGGGATCACCGATGAGCGTCACGCTCAAGCTGCGCAGCGAAGCGCTGGCCCAGCTGAACGCCGCCACCATCGCCGCGCACGCGCAGGCTCAGCCCGGCGTCGTCGTCGTGCGGACCCGGATGCGGCACCGCGATCTGCTGGCCCGTGCGCTGTCCGGGCTGCGCGCCCAGGTCACCGACGACGGGAACGCCGTCGCCGGGGCGTGGGAGGGGCGGCGGATCACGTTCGTCTACGGCCCGGACGGCGTCCAGCTGGCACACGTCGACGGCCCGGGCCTGACACCGGCCGAGGCCGAGCGTCTCGTGTTGTCCGTCGACGAGGCGTACGGCGCCGAAGTGCAGCGCGCGGTGCTCACGCGGCTGAAGGAGCGCGCGGCGCGGTCGGGCATGCGCGTCGAGTCGGAGCGGACCAACGCCGACCGGTCGATCAGCGTCACCCTGGCCGCCACGTCGTGACCGAGATCAGGGTCGGGCTGATCGAGTTCGGCAAGGCGCTCAACGCCAACGTCACCCTGCCCGGCCTGGGCGAGCTGCCGGGTGGCCAGGTGAGCGCGGGCCGGGCGGTCCGCGGCGCCCGCGCGCGGCTGAAGCGGGCCGACCGGATCCTCGCGGACAACCTGCGCCTCGGGATCATGGTGCGGAAGAAGTTCTTCTCCAGCGACGTCGAGCCGGTGACCGACGCGGGGTTCCTGAAGGACGTCTTCGTCGCCGTCGGACGCACCGACCTCGGCCCCGGCGACGCGCTGGAGCTCTACACCGACGACACGATCGGGCCGGACACGAGCCGGCACGACGGCGTCGCCGCGGTGCTCGCGCCGGCGTACGACCAGCTGACCGGCTTCCACGTGCAGGTGCGCTCGGAGCGTGGCGTGCTGCGTTTCGGTGCGTTGACCGGGTTGTTCCGCGGTGGGCGTCCGGTCGGCCAGCCGATGCGGGTGCTGGGCCTGTTCGGCCCGGCCGGGCCGCTCCCGGAGCTGCCCGCCGGACAGCCGGGGACGGTGCTGCTCGGCTTCCAGTGCGACGTCCCGCCGATGGCCGGCGACGCGCTGACGGCGTACGACGAGCCGTCTGCTGACTTCCTGGAACGCCGGGAGGGCACGGCGCACGTCCACGGCGTCAGCGACCTGGGCGACGGCGCGGTCGTGGCCGCGGTCGAGGTGCCGGACGGGCGGACGAACAACCTGCTGACGGTCGGCAGGCGGGCCCGGCTGCTGCGCCCGGTGGGCACGACGTTCAACGAGCGCAGCACGGTCGTCGCGACCGACCTGCGGATCCTGTCGGTGGCGAGGGACGGCATCGCGATGCGGACGGCGGCCGGGACGGGTGTATTCACCCTCGGCCTGGCGACGCGTGAAGTGCAGCAGAACGACATCGTCGAGACGTACGTCCCGGTCGACGCGCCGGCTTTGGCGCCGGCTTTGGCGCCGCCGCCGGCTGTTTCCCCGGTTTCGGCTCCGCTGCCGGTTGTCCCGGTCGACGTCAACGCGGCCGCCGGACCGGAGCTGGCGCGCTTGCCGGGGATGACCCCGGAACGGGTGAACCAGGCGCTGGAGCTGCGCCGGCGTCAGGGCGGTTTCGCGGACGTCGAGGCGTTCGGCGTGGCGGTGGGGCTGCAGCCGCACGAGATAGTCCGGCTGCGGGGACACGCGACGGCGGGCCGGGCGGCCGGCGTCGCCCAGCGCGAGACGGGCGTGCGGCAGCTGGACATCTGAGCGCCCGGTGCCGGTTCCGCTACGCTCGGCACCGTGCCGGAGGAATTCGCCCTGGGGCTGAACGAGGTCGACGTCGCGGTCCGGCGAACCGGCCTCCCGGCGAACTGGCACCCGTTCGAGATCCGCAGCGCGGGCCACACCCTCGAGGAAAACGCCCGGCTGGCGGCGGCTTCGTGGGATTCGCTGCGCGCTCGCGGCCTGGCGGGGCCGGACAAGCTGGACATCGAGGTCGAGCAGACGCTGAGGTCGTGGACCCAGCCGGAGATCCTGATCATCGTCCGAGCAGCAGAAATAGCCGACGGCCGCCAGGTCCTGTACCGAGCGACGATCGGCCACGGCCTGGGCGTCTTTTCGGAACTCGTGGGCGAAGAGATCCTGTTCGCCCAGACCCGTCCGGATCGCCTGGTCGACATGGTCGTCGGCATGCTGCCGGCCTACCCGCCGGTCCCCCTGGCGGAGCTGACGTTCGTCCGCGGCCCGGCTCTCGCCCGCCGGGACGAAGAGGCCGCGGCCGAGTTCTCGTCCTGGCCGTTGCACCGGTACGGCACCGTCGAGCTGTCGGCCCGCCACGGCCAAGGTGCCCTTCACCCGATCGGGGCAGCCACCTTCGTCGACAACGACGGCGGCCGCTTCCTGATGTTCAGCGAGCCCCTCCCCGGCGGCGAGGATCGACTGCGGTTCATCCCTTCGGATGGTTCTCACCTGCGCAGCTGGCTCCACGAGGGGCGTGGCGCGAGCCACTGACACCGGCCCTTCGTCACTAGTACAGTGCAGAGGGACCACGCTGGGTGGTCCCAGGACGACGGGGAGGGCGTCATGGGCGGTTCGCAGTTCGGCGCACCGGGCACGTTCACACCCCCACCCGCGGCGGCCGGTGACGCCGGTTCGAACTTCCTCTCGAACCTGGGAGCGGCGCCGCTGGATTCCGAGACCGCGAAGCAGGTCAACGCGGGCGGCAGCCACTTGAAGGAACTCGCCACCAACGGCCAGTTCGCCGTGAACGAAGAGGGCTTCCAGGCCTACCTGAAAGCCTGCGACTTCTTCCTCGACGGCTACGACAAGATGCTTCGGGACGTGGAGATCCTCGCCGACGCCGCGCGCATGGGGGGCAGCACCTACGCGCAGGCAGTCGCCCGGTTCAACGTGACCGCGGTCAACGGCGACCCACAGTCGTTGATCCCCAACCTCCTCCTCATGCGGAGCGGGGTCGAAGACGCGCGCGAAGCGATGGTGATCGCGCGGAAGAACTACCGCGAAACCGAGAGCGCTCACGCCGTGACGTTCACCGAGCTGAACAAGAATCTGCAGGGTCAGTGATCTCTCAACGCATTCCGGCCGTTCTGGCCGCCGTCGCAGGCACGGCGTTGGTCCTGGCCGCGTGCACCAGCCAGGTCGGCGGTCAGGCGAACCCCAGTTCAGCCGCCGGCAGCACATCTGCGCCCGACACCACCGCACCGTCCGGCGATCCGGGCGATTCCTTCGCCTCGCTGAAACCGTGTTCGCTCCTCGACCAAGGCCTCAGCGGTCAAGGGTTCCCGGCAGCGGTGCCGACCGTCGCCGACGCGAAGGAAAGCTGCGCCGCCAACAAGCCGACCGCCGGCGACGTGCGCGCGGTGGATGTCGCACTCTCGTTGCAACCCGGCCGGGGCTACAAGAACAACATCAGCAATCCGAGCCAGGCCAGTGACGGAACGGTCAACGGCCGTGCGGCGGTCGAAGTGCGCGAACCACAGCAGTCGCCCGGGCAATGCGGCGTGTGGCTGGACGTGAAGCCCGACTCTCGCGCCTTCGTGCTGGTGACCTCGGGATCGGACACGGCCAACGCCTGCAAGCTCGTCGAAGGATTCGCGGAGAAGATCGAACCCCTGCTGCCGAAGACCAACTGAGACGGAGTTCTGCCATGAGTCAGCCGCACCGGGCGCAGCACCGCCAGTCCGAGGGTGACTACTACGCGGAGACCGCTCAGAAGCTTCAAGGACACGGCGAAGACGGCCAGCGCCTCACTCAGAAGGCCGCGTCGGACTATTCGGTCGCCCAGGGAAAGGTCCTGCAAGAAGGACAAACCCTGCGCGGAGATGCGCCCGCGCCCGGGGAAAACTACGCGAACAGCCCGCACGAAGTGTTGTACGACATGGTCCACAAGAACCTGGACCTCGAGGATCTCAACGACCGCAGCCGGGTGGCGAACACCTACGGCAACTGGCTGGCCGACGCCTCCAACCAGTTCCGCGACGCCGCCACCGCAGCAGGCGGCCAGTGGCAGGGAACTGCCGCCGACCAGGCGAACACCTTCTTCCAGAGCACCGCCGGCCACACCGAACAGACCGGCAACGCGATGCAGCTGGCGTCGAACCACTACTCGCAGCAGTCCGCGGCGGCCTACTACGCCAAAACGAACATGCCCGAGCCCACCGGGTTCAACCAGCAGGCCGAGATGGACAAGGCGAAGCAGCAGTACAACTCGGGCGATCTGGTCGGCATGAGCAACACCATGACCGGCATCCAGGCCAAGCAGCAGCAGGCCGATGCCGCGCATCAGCAGGCCGTTCAAGTTCTCCAGGGCCTCGACGGCACCTACCACGAGACCGCCAGCACCCAGCCCACCTACTCACCCCCGCCGCAGCTGGGGTCCGGTGACAGCACCACCGCCAGCGGGTTCCACGGGACCAGCAGCACCAGCTTCACCGGCACTCCCACCATCGGTGGCTCGGGTGGCACCGGCGGAACCGGTGGGACAGGCGGCTTCAGCGGGGTCGGTGGCACCGGCGGGACCAGCGGGAGCTTCGCGCCTCCTGGCACCACGCCTCCCGGGGCGACGCCGCCGAGCACCTTCGTTCCGCCCGGGGCCACCAGCGGGACCGGGAACGCCGGGGGCTTCGGTGGTGGCAACGCCGGGCTCCGTGGCGCGCCGGCCGCCGGTGCTTTCCCGCGGATGGGGCCCGATGGGCTTGCCATGCCCGGGGGGACGACCGGCGCCGGTGGGGCCGGTGGGGACATCACGCGCGGCAAGTCCGGGGCCGGGCGGGCCGGGAGCGGGTTCGCCGGGTCGCGGGTCTCCGGGGGCGGGGCCACCGGGGGGCCGAAGGAGACGGCCGGCGAGGGTGGCAAGACCGGCGCCAAGGGCAGCGGTGAACGGCTCGAGCGCGGCGCCACCGCGGCTGCCGCGGCCAAGGGGAAGGCCGGCGGCGCGGGCGCGGCTGGGGCCGGCGCCGGCAAGAAGAAGGAAGACGACAAGGAACACAAGAACAAGATCCAGCTCGAGGAAGACATCTTCGACCTCAAGCCGGAACGCGGGCCGGACGGCGAGAAGATCGTCCGGCCGACCATCGGCGAAGCCTGACCCCAAGCCGCAACGCCGACCGCGAGACGACCGCACGACCGGCCGTCGGCGAAACCTGACCCCAAGCCACAACGCCGACCCCACCACGAGACAACCGCGCGACCCACCCACCGGCCATAGCCGGACCGCGAGACGATCGCGTGATCGACCGTCGGCCGTAGCCGGAACCCGAGCCGGACGCGAGAAGAGCGCGACGCCTGACCTCCAGGACCCCTAAGGGGTTGCCCTGGTGATGCGAGAAAAGCGTCACCACCACGGGCCAAAAGCCCTGGATACAGTGGAAGCATGCGCTTCTTCATCGTCGACGCCTTCACCGACCGGGCCTTCGCCGGGAACTCCGCCGGGGTCGTGCTCCTCGACGCGCCCGCCGATGCGACCTGGATGCAGGCCGTCGCCGCGGAGATGCGGCACTCCGAGACCGCTTTTGTCGTCGTCGGCGGAGACGAAGGCGAGGGGCCGAAGTCGTTGCGGTGGTTCACGCCGGCGGCCGAAGTCGCGCTGTGCGGGCACGCCACCGTCGCCACCACGCACGTCCTCGGCGGCGAGCAGGTCTACGCCACCCTCAGCGGCGAGCTGCGCGCGAAGGCCGCCGGCGGCTGGGTCGAGCTGGACTTCCCCTCCGATCCGCCCACGACGTCCGGCGACGACTTGCGCGCGATCCTGCCCGGCGTCGAGATCGAGCGCACCGGGCGCGGGGTCGACAACCTCTTCGCCGTCCTCCCGGACGCCAAGGCCGTCCGGACCCTCGAGCCCGACCTGAAAGCGCTGAAGGCCACCTGGAAGGGCCGGCTGCTCGTCACCGCCGCGGGTGACGTCGACGGTGTCGACTACGTCAGCCGGTTCTTCGGTCCCGGCGTGGGCGTCGACGAAGATCCCGTCACCGGCTCGGCGCACTGCGTCCTGTCGCCGTACTGGTCCGGGCGACTGAACAAAACCGAACTCACCGGCGCGCAGGTGTCGGCGCGCGGCGGGATCGTCCGGACCCGCCAGGACGGCGACCGGGTCCACCTGTCCGGCCAGGCCGTGACCGTCGTGAGCGGGGAGCTGCACGTCTGATGCGTACGCTGCTGAACATCATCTGGCTCGTGCTGTGCGGCTTCTGGATGGCGCTGGGCTACCTGGTCGCGGGTGTGATCTGCTGCGTCCTGATCATCACGATCCCGTTCGGGCTCGCGTCGTTCCGGATCGCCCGCTATGCGCTCTGGCCGTTCGGCCGCACGGTCGTCGACCGCCGCGAGGCGGGCGCGCCGTCCTTCGTCGGCAACGTGATCTGGTTCCTCTTCGCCGGGCTGTGGCTGGCGATCGGGCACGTCTTCACCGGCATCGCGCTGTGCGTCACGATCATCGGCATCCCGCTGGGCGTGGCGAACTTCAAGATGATCCCGGTGTCCCTGATGCCGCTCGGCAAGGAGATCGTCGAGCTCCCCTGATCACGACTCCGGCTCGTACGGCAGCTTCACCACCAGGCACGGCCCGCCGACGAACAGGCCGCCGTCGACGCCCAGGGCCTTGCCGCCCGCGTACAGGAACGGGCCCTCGATCTGCGTGGGGTGGATGCCCAGCTGATCCGCGATGACGCTGTGCCCGTGGATGATGCGCGAGCCGCCCAGGGCGTCCATCAGCTTCTGGGCGTTCTCCTCGCCTTCCGGGCCGCGGAACGCGTAGCGGGTCGTCATGCGGCGCCAGACGTCCCACCACGACTCGATGTCCGAACCCATCAGGATCTCGCGGGCGGAGTCGTTGATCGCCTCGACCGAATCCCCCCAGTCGAGGTACTCGAGGGTGTCCGAATGCAGGAGCAGGTGGTCGGCGGCGAGCGCGGCCAGGGGCCGGGCGGTCAGCCACTCGATGTGCTCCGGGGTCAGCCGGTCCTGGTCCGACAGCAGGCCGCCGTTGATCTCCCAGCTGCGGGCGAAGCTGCGCGGCCCGAAGTCGGACGGCACCGGCTGGTCGCCGAAGTGGTACATGCCGAGCGCGAGGATCTCGTGGTTGCCCAGCAGCGTCTGGACCTGGCCGCCGGCTTCCGCCGCCTGCTCTTCGAGCTGGATGACCAGGTCGATGGCGCCGACGCCGTCCGGCCCGCGGTCGACGAAGTCACCGAGGAACCAGAGCTGGTCCTCGCCCCCTGACCAGTTGTCTTCGTCGTCCACCAACCCCTCGGCGCGCAGTGCTTCGGCCAGTTCGTCCCGGTGGCCATGCACGTCGCCCACCACGTACGTGGAGTTGCTCATCCGGTGACGATAAGCCCTGCTCGCGATGGGGTCTCGATCAGCCTTCCCCGAATGGGTCGGTCGTCTTCCCGATCAGGTCGGCGATGGAGTCGAGCACGAGAGTGGGCCGGTACGGATAGCGTTCGGCCGACTCCCTGGTGGAGATGCCGGTGAGCACCAGAATCGTCTGCAACCCGGCTTCGATGCCCGAGTGCACGTCGGTGTCCATCCGGTCGCCGATCATCAGCGTCGACTCCGAATGCGCACCCAATCGGCGCAACGCCGAGCGCATCATCAACGGGTTCGGCTTGCCGACGTAGTACGGCGAGCGCCCGGTGGCCTTCTCGATCAGCGCCGCGACGGAACCGGTGGCGGGCATCGAGCCCTCGACGCTCGGGCCGGTCGCGTCCGGGTTGGTGGCGATGAACTTCGCACCGCCCTCGATCAGCCGGATCGCGCGCGTGATGGCGCTGAAGCTGTACGTGCGGGTCTCGCCCAGCACGACGTAGTCCGGGTCGCGCTCGGTCAGGACGTAGCCGACCTCGTGCAGCGCCGTCGTCAGGCCCGCTTCGCCGATGACGTACGCCGAGCCGTTGGGCCGCTGCGACGAGAGGAACTTCGCCGTCGCCAGCGCCGACGTCCAGATCGCCTCTTCGGGGATGTCGAGCCCGGTGCGCTCGAGCCGCGCCCGCAGGTCACGCGGGGTGTAGATCGAGTTGTTGGTCAGCACCAGGAAGTCGATGCCGTTCGCCTTCAGCTCGGCGAGGAACTCGTCGGCCCCGGGAACGAGGTGCTCCTCCTTCACCAGGACGCCGTCCATGTCGGAGAGATACGTCCACCGGCGCTCATCCATGGGCGAAACCTATCACGCGCGCGAGACACCTGCGTTCGTCGTCGAAAGGCGATACGGTGGGAATTGCCGGTTTCGCGAGGGGAGTCGCGTGCCCGGCCACCGAGGAGGTTCGGGGAAATTCATCGCACACGTCGTCGACGGAAACGTCGTGGCGCAATTCGTCCTGCCCCGCACCGCGAGGGGAAGAAATCGCATGACCGAAATCATCGAGCGCCCGGCGACGACCGGGCCGGACACCGCGCCGAACTGGGGGCTCACCAAGTTCCTCGACCCGCTGCGTGTTCCGCCGGCGCTCCGGCCGCATTCCTGGGGACACGCCTCGATCACCATTCCGATGGCGACAGAGCACCAGCGACTGCACTCGCAGTTACCGCCGAGTACATTGTGGACGTACGCGGGACATTTCCCGGGTCCGATGATCGAAGTGCGCACCGGTGAACAACTGCGGATTTCGTGGTCGAATCAAATCGACGGCGAGTTTCCGCTCGTCGCCTTGCAGGGCCCGGTGGCGGACGGGCCGGCCGGCCCGGCTACTCGATCAGAACGTCCAGCCCGCGATGCCGCTCTGGTACCACGACCACGCGATGGCGATCACGCGCTTCACCGTCCACACGGGCCTCGCCGGGATGTACCTGATCCGCGACGACGACGAAGACGCGCTCGGCCCGACTCGCGGTTCTACACGCTGAACCTGGTCGACGAGGACAACGGGCCGGTGAACGACGCCGTCCGCCTGATCGGCACCGACGACGGCCTGCTGCCGGTGCCCACGGAACTGCCCGCGGCCGGCGGCTGGTGCACGGTTCGACGCTGCCGGAGGACCACGACCACGTCCGGGTCGCGCTGCTGCTCAACGCCGCGGCAGCCACCACCACGACGGCTGAGCGGGCTGCCGCGGCCCTCGTGAGTGTTTAGGGCGGTTCTAACCGCCCTAAACACTCACGACAAGCCGCGGCAGGCTCAGGAAGTGGCGGCCGGGTGCACGCTGACCGTGGCGGCTTTCACCGACAGCGTCACCGCTGTGCCGGGCTCCAGGGCCAGGTCGGCGACGGCGGCCGGGGTGAGGTCGGCGGTGAGGCCGTGCGCCCAGCCGTCGCCCTCGGCCCGGACGCGGATCACCGGGCCGTGCGGCTCCAGCGCGGCGACGACGGCGTCGGCGGTGTTGCGCGGGCTCCCCCGGTGCTCGCCGTCACCGGCGTAGACGGCGACGGCGTTCGGCGGGAACACCGCGACCGCCGGCTCACCCTGGACCACGTCGGCCGCCGGGATGCCGGACACGACGGCACCGGACGCCGTGCGCAGACCGTTCTCGACCGCCGTGCCGGCGATCAGGTTGAGGCCGGCGATCCGCGCGGTGAACGGCGTTCGCGGGGCGGACAGCACGTCACGGGTCGGGCCGCGTTCGACGATCCGGCCGTCGTTCATCACCGCGACGTGGTCGGCGAGCGCGAGCGCGTCGAGCGGGTCGTGCGTGACCAGGACGGTCGTCGGGCCGGTCTTCAGCACGCGCCGCAGCAGGCCGCGGATCGCGGGCGCGGCATCGACGTCGAGGGCGGCGAACGGCTCGTCGAGCAGCAGCAGGTCCGGCTGGGCGGCGAGCGCCCGGGCGATCGCGACGCGCTGGGCCTGCCCGCCGGACAGCTGGCCGGGCCGCCGGTCGGCGAGCTCGACGGCGTCCACTTCGGCCAGCCAGAAGTAGGCGAGGTCGCGGGCGGCGCGGCGGCCGGCGCCGGTCGAGCGCGGCGAGAACGCGACGTTGTCCACCGCGGACAGGTGCGGGAAGAGCAGGGCGTCCTGCGAGAGCAGGCCGATGCCCCGCCGGTGCGGCGCCAGCTCGGCCAGCGCCCGCCCGGCCACGGTGATCTCCGCGGACCGGGGCGCGACCAGCCCGGCGAGGCAGCCGAGGACCGTCGACTTGCCGGAGCCGTTCGGGCCCAGCAGCGCCAGCACCGTCCCGGTGGGCACGTCGAGGTCCACTTCGAGTTCGAACGCGCCGCGGACGACGTCGATCCGGGCGGCCAGGCTCATCGCAGGCCGCCTTCCCACGAGCGCGGCCGCGCGAGGGCGATCACGACGACCGCCACGATGATCAGCAGCAGCGCGAGCGCCACCGCGCTGTCGACGTCCACTTCGGCCTGCGTGTAGACCTCGAGCGGGAGCGTGCGCGTGACGTCTTCGAGGCTGCCGGCGAAGGTGATCGTCGCGCCGAACTCGCCGAGCGCGCGGGCGAAGCTGAGGACGACGCCGGAGCCGAGCGCGGGCAGCAGCAGCGGCAGCGTGACCCGGCGGAAGACGGTCCAGGGTCGCGCGCCGAGCGTCGCGGCGACCTGCTCGAAACGGTCGCCGGAGCCGCGCAGCGCCCCTTCGAGGCTGACCACGAGGAACGGCATCGCGACGAACGTCTGCGCGATGACCACCGCGGTCGTGGTGAACGGCACCGACTCCCCGGTCAGCGTGGTGATCAGCATGCCGAGGAAGCCCTTGCGGCCGAGCAGGTAGAGCAGCGCGAGCCCGCCGACGACCGGGGGCAGCACCAGTGGCAGCAGCACGATCGAGCGCAGCAGGCGGACGCCGGCGAACCGGGCGCGGGCGAGCACGACGGCCAGCGGCACCCCGAGCAGCACGCAGGCCACAGTGGACAGCGCGGCCGTGATCAGCGACAGCCGCAGCGCGTGCAACGACGACGGCGTGACGATCAGCGCGGGGAACCGCGTGAGGTCGGAGCGCACCAGCAGCCCGACGACGGGGAGCACGACCAGCGCCAGCGCCAGCGTGGCGGGCACGGCGAGCACCCACGGAACCCGCGAACGGCCGGCCGGGGAGCGCCCCGGCCGGCCGTTCGCGAGACGGTTACGCCGCAGGGCCGAACCCGACCTTGGCCAGCTCGGTCTTGCCCTCCGTGCCGAGCACGAACTCGTCGAACTCCTTGGCCAGGGCGCTCTGGCCGCCCTTGACCGCGGCGATCGGGTAGTTGTTGATCGCGCCGCTCGCCTCGGGGAAGTCGACCTTGTCGACCTTGCCCGCGGCGGAGGTGGCGTCGGTGACGTACACCAGGCCCGCGTCGGCGTCGCCGGACTGGACCTTGGCCAGCACCTGCTTGACGTCCTGCTCCTCGCTCTTCGGCTTGAGCGTGACGCCGGTGCTCGTCTCGACCTTCTTCGTCGCCGAGCCGCACGGCACCTGCGCGGCGCAGGTCACCACGGTCAGCCCGGCCTTGTTCAGGTCGGCGAAGGACTTGATGCCCTTGGGATTGCCGGGGGCGACGGCGATGGCGAGCTTGTTGGTGGCGAACACGGTCGGCTGGCCGTCGATCACCCCGCCCTGGGTGGCCTTGTCCATGTTGGCCTGGTCCGCGGAGGCGAAGACGTCGGCCTTCGCGCCGTTGGTCAGCTGCTGGACCAGACCGGACGAACCGGCGAAGCTGAACTTCACGGTCACGCCGGGGTGCGCGGCTTCGAACTCCTTGCCGAGCGCGGTGAACGACTCGGTGAGGGACGCGGCGGCGAACACGGTCAGCGTGCCACCGGCGTCACCGGTGCCCTTGGGCGCGGGCGCGGAGACCGACGACCCGCCGGTCTGCGTGCTGGGCTCGTCCGAGCTGCTGCACGCGCCCGCGAACAGGGCGACGGCCGCGACGGCGAGAGCGAGCTGTGACAACCGGGGCTTCGCCCCGGGCCGGGGGCTTCGCCACCCGGACCCCCGAAAAGCGTTCTTCATCGATTTCCTTCCGGTGTCTCCACCACGACGGTGGTGGCCTTGACCACCGCGACCGCGAGCACCCCTGGGCGCAGGCCCAGCTCGCGAACGGCTTCGGTACTCATCAGGGACACCACACGGTGTGCCCCGCACTGCAGTTCCACCTGGGCCATCACCTTGTCGGCGACGACCTCGGTGACCAGCCCGACGAACTTGTTGCGGGCGGAGCGGCCGACCGAGGACGGGTCGTCGGGGCCGCTCGCCTGGGCCCGGGCGAACCCGGCCAGCTGGGCACCGTCCACGACCTTGCGGCCGGCGGCGTCGTCGGTGGCGGTCAGCTGGCCCGCGCGCACCCAGCGGCGCACGGTGTCGTCACTGACCCCGAGCAGGCGTGCTGCCTCGGACAACCGAAATTGCGGCATGGCGCAGACATTATCGCCGCACTTGAGGAAAAGCTATGCGGGGCGCGAATTGTGCATGATCTCGGTGCGCAGCTGTTCGAGCATGACATTCTGATAACGCTCGATGACTTTTCGCTCGGCCGGTGAGAACTGCGCGAGCATCTCGCGAAGCCAGTCGAAGGCCGACTGGAAGAGCGGCGCGTAGCGCTCGGAGGCCCCGGGCACGACCTCGACGAGGACCTTGCGCCGGTCCTCGGGGTCGCGGACCCGGCGGACCAGCCCGACCTTCTCCAACCGGTCGATGACGCCGGTCACCGCGCCGGTGGACAGCCCGGTGAGCTCGGCGATCCGGCCGGCGGTCAGCGGCCCGTCGGCCTGGCCGACCAGGTCGAACGTCTTGTGGTCGGTGCCGGACAGGCCCATCCGCTCGGCGATCCTGGCGTGCCGCAGGACGGTGAGCGTGCTGCCTTCGCGACCCAATTCCGCGAAGCGGAAGAGTTCCTCTTCGCCGACCGGGTACGTCTTTTCCGTGGTGTCCGACATCACGCGCCCTTCTCCCGGCTCCGGATAGTTCGGCCACTGAACCACTCGCCGCGCGAAGTATCCTAGCGATCTGCTCACTTCGCACGATCCGGAGTTAGGCTGGGCGTAATGACGGCAGTAGATCTCGGGTTTCCTCGCGTCCCCGCTACACGAGGTTCGTCCGGCGTGCCCAGACCCGAGAACCCGCGGCTCATCGACACTTTCGGCCGGGTGGCCACCGATCTGCGGGTTTCCCTGACCGACCGGTGCAATCTGCGGTGCACGTACTGCATGCCCGCCGAGGGCCTCGACTGGATGCCGGGCGACCAGGTGCTGACCGACGACGAGCTGGTCCGGCTGATGCGGATCGCCGTCGAACGGCTCGGCGTCACCGACATCCGGCTCACCGGCGGCGAGCCGCTGCTGCGGCCCGGCCTCGAAGACCTCGTCGCGCGGATCACCGAGCTCGAACCGCGGCCCCGGTTGTCCATGACGACCAACGGGATCGGCCTCGCCAAGCGCGCTCCGGCCCTCGCCGCGGCCGGGCTGGCCCGGATCAACGTCTCGCTCGACACCGTCGAACCCGCGACCTTCTTCGAGATCACCCGCCGCGACCGGCTCTCGCACGTGCTGGCCGGCATGGCCGCCGCACGCGACGCCGGGATGTCGCCGGTGAAGGTCAACGCCGTGCTCATGCGGGGCGTGAACGAGACCGAAGCCGTGTCCCTGCTGAAGTTCTGCCTCGCCGAGGGCTACCACCTGCGGTTCATCGAGCAGATGCCGCTCGACGCCCAGCACGGCTGGAACCGCGGCGAGATGATCACCGCGTCGGAGATCCTCGGGATGCTCCAGGCGGAGTTCTCGCTCTCGCCGTTCCCGGCCAAGCGCGGCGGGGCGCCGGCCGAGCGCTGGCTGGTCGACGGCGGCCCCGGCGACGTCGGCGTGATCGCGTCGGTGACCCGGCCGTTCTGCTCGGCCTGCGAGCGGACGCGGCTGACCGCGGACGGCGCGGTGCGCTCCTGCCTGTTCAGCAACGACGAGACCGACTTGCGGGCCCTCGTGCGCGCGGGCGCGCGCGATGAAGAGGTCGCGGACGCCTGGCGGGCCACCATGTGGGGCAAGCTCGCGGGACACGAGATCAACGACGCCGGGTTCGCGCAGCCGATCCGGCCGATGAGCGCGATCGGCGGCTGAGATGAGCACCCTGACCATCGTGGTGCGGTACTTCGCGGCGGCGCGCGCCGCGGCCGGAGAAGAAGAGGAGAAGGTGCAGCTGCCTTCGACCGCTTCCGTCGCCGACGCCGTGGCCGAGCTGCGCCGCCTCCACCCCGTCGGCCTGCCCCGGGTGCTCGACGCGGTCAGCTACCTGCTGGACGGCGTCGCGGTGCGGGACCTGACCCGCAAGCTCACCGACGGCGCCGAGCTGGACGTCCTCCCGCCCTTCGCCGGCGGCTGACCTTCTCCTCTACATAGGGCGTCGCGCCCATGGACAGGTGCGCCGACCGCCCGGGTGCGCGAGCCGTCCACCTGCGTACGCGAGTTCCGCTCCCCCGATATCCGCCGACCGTTCGGGTACGACGGCCGACCGCTCGCCGACGCGGGTCCGGCGCCCCGGCGTGGCGCCTCACCGCATCCGGGCGTTCGCGGGAGGCTGAATCCGCGGTCGTTCCCACTCCGTCCGGTGACCCGTCTCGCCTGGTCGGACACCGTCTGTCGCCTCTGCCGGCGCGAGGTGCCCGGCCGGGCACCTCCGACCGTGGTCGTAAACCGCCCGAACAGGTGGGACAGGAGTGACTGGTGGGACGCCTGCAGCCTGCTGTCAAGTCTGGCGAACCACCGAGGGACTCCATAAGATGCGCCCCCCATTCGTGAACCAGGCGGCACGAAAGGGCCATTCACAGCGCAAAACACGTGATGCAAGCCTCACGATCCGTGCTTTGTCTCGGCAAGGAAACGGACAGATAACGGCCCTCTGACCTGCGCAGACACCCGCATCGACGGGGGTTGCGTGCTGTTACTGTGACGTAGGTCACGCCCCGAATAATTTCCGATCACGGTCATCGTTACGTACCGTCGCTAATCGGCTGGCCCCGACCAGTCAGCACCACCGGGAATCCGTAGCGCCTAGCCCTGTCCGACGGATCCCCGGACCCATACCCCGAGCGAAAGCATTTCCGGACAGGGACGAGGGGACGAGGACGACGCGTCGTGCGTCGGAGCCGTCCGCCGGTCTGAGAGGGCCGGCGCCAGGACCCCGATCCTGACCCTCAGCACAAGTCTCGTAGGCGCAGGGAAGCCTGAGAAGCATTCAGATGTCTTACCGAGGCAAGCACCGCAAGATGTCCGCTGCCACCCGCACCGTCGCTCGCGTCGCCATCGCGGGCATCGCGGTCGGCGCTCCCCTCGCAATCGCCGCGACCCCCGCGTCGGCGACGAACTGGGACGCCATCGCGCAGTGTGAGAGCGGCGGCAACTGGAGCATCAACACCGGCAACGGCTACTACGGCGGCCTGCAGTTCACGCAGAGCACCTGGAAGGCCTACGGCGGCACCGGCAGCGCGCAGGGCGCGTCGCGTGAGCAGCAGATCGCCGTGGCCGAGCGCGTTCTGCAGGGCCAGGGCATCGGCGCCTGGCCGGTCTGCGGCAAGAAGGCCGGCGGCGGTTCGTCGACGGCCCCGCGGACCGCGAAGACCACCACGCCCAAGAAGGTGACTCCGAAGAAGAGCGCCCCGGCGGCCTCCGCGACCCCGAAGAAGGCGACCCCGGCGGCTCCGTCGGCGGCCGGCGTGAGCAGCTCGAACCCGTCCGGTGACTACACCGTCGTGGCGGGCGACACGCTGTCCAAGATCGCCAAGCAGTTCAGCGTCACCGGCGGCTACCAGAAGCTGCAGGACCTGAACGCGAAGTACATCCCGAACGCGGACATGATCCTCGTCGGGCAGAAGATCGCCACCAAGTGACGATCGCGTAGTGATGCGAGGTCCGGCCTAGTGCCGTGACACCACGAACCCTCCACCGCCGATCCCCCGGGCGGTGGAGGGTTCGTCTCGTTTCGGACCCGGCACCGCTGCGCGCGGTGCCGGGTTTTCCCGTCAGGGCGAGTTGACCCACTCGTCCGTGCCGTCGGTGAAGTGCTGGTGCTTCCAGACCGGCAGCCGGGCCTTGACCTCGTCGACCAGCTCCGCGCACGCCGTGAACGCCTGGCCGCGGTGCTCCGCCGCGACGGCGATCGCCAGCGCGACGTCACCGATCGTCAGCGCGCCGATGCGGTGGCTCACCGCGACCGCGCGGACGCCGGTCCAGCGGGCCGACAGGTCCGCCACGACGTCCGCGATGACCTGGCTCGCGCTCGGGTGGCCCTCGTAGGTCAGGTCGCGGACGCCCTTGCCCCCGTCGTGGTCGCGGACCACGCCGGCGAACGTCACCACCGCGCCCGCCGCGTCGTCCTCGACCAGGCGCGCGTGCTCCTCCACCGACACCGGTTCCGACGTCACCTGGGCCCGCGCGACGCGGACCGCGGGGCCCGCCGGGGCCACGCGCGGGTGGTCGCCGCCCGCCAGCTGGTCGACGGCGTGGTCCAGGATGCCGTCGAGGACACCCAAACCGTCCTTGACGCCGCCGCTGGAGCCCGGGAGGTTCACGACGAGGGTCCTCCCCGCAACCCCGGCCACACCGCGCGAGAGGACCGCTGAGGGCACCTTGGGCAGGCCCGCCGCGCGGATCGCGTCCGCCACGCCCGGCAGCTCGTGGTCCAGGACCGTCTTCGTGACGTCCGGGGTGCGGTCGGTCGGGGAGATCCCGGTGCCGCCGGTGGTGAGCACGACGGCCACGCCGCCGGCCAGCGCGGCCCGCAGCGCCACCCCGACCGGGTCGCCGTCCTCGACGACGACCGGCGCCGGGACGTCGTACCCGCGATCGGCCAGCCAGGCGACGATCACCGGGCCGGTTTTGTCCTCGTAGATCCCCTTCGCGGCGCGGTTGGACGCCACGATCACGCGTGCGGTGCGCTTCACGGCCGCTCCCAGGTCCCGGTCTTGCCGCCGTCCTTGCGGAGCAGGCGGACCTCGTCCAGCGTCGCCGCCGGATCGACGGCCTTGATCATGTCGTGCACGGTCAGCCCGGCCACGGCCACCGCGGTCAGGGCCTCCATCTCGACGCCGGTGACGTCGGTGGTCTTGGCGGTCGCGCGGATCCGGACTTCGGTGTCGCCCAGCTCGAACTCGACCTTGACGCCGGACAGCGCGATCTGGTGGCACAGCGGGATCAGCTCGGGCACCCGCTTCGCGCCCATGATCCCGGCGATCCGCGCGGTGGCCAGGGCGTCCCCCTTCGGGAGACCGTCGGTCGCCAGCAGCCGGAGGACCTCGGCGGTGGTCCGCACGGTCCCGGCCGCGAGCGCGGTGCGCGCGGAGGGGGTCTTGCCGGAGACGTCGACCATCCGGGCGGCGCCGGTCTCGTCGACGTGGCTGAGTTCACTCACCCACCGAGGCTACTTCCGGGCCGGCGGGCGGGGGCCGGGGCCTGCCTGCGAAGGGACGACGCGCCGGGGCCGGACGGTTGTGGTCGCGGAACGGATCCGTTCGAGGCGGAGTCGGCGACTGGGCGACGGCGCCGCGCCTCGGAACGCGCGGGCACGAGTCACGACCCGAAGCACGATCGGCGCACCGGTCGCCGGTTTCGCCTTGCTGCCGTGCACCTGGGCAGGGCAAGTGGCGGGCGGTTCGCCGCACGACCCCGATCGTGCGGGCCGAACTGCAGGCGCAGGTCGCCGGTTTCGCACCGGCGCCGCGAGCTGGGGGTCCCGGGCGCCGGTGCTCGCCGGTTGGTCGTCGGCTCAGCCGGGCCCCGGCGCGGTGACGTCCGCCGGGCACGCGCCCGGCGCCACCCCCACAGCCACGGCCGCCACCACCAAGGCGACGGCCGTGACCAGCAAGAACTTCCGCGTTGGGCTTTCCCCGAACGAGCAGGAGGCCAGCCTAGGACCCGCGGAACGCCACCGTCGTCCGCCGGAAGACGGACTCCGAGGTCATCCGAAGTGGTGACTCAGCGCTCGGCGCGGACGGCCTTGCGCACCGCCTCGGCGACCGCGGGCGCCACCGCGCTGTCGAACACGCTCGGCACGATGAACGACGCGTTGAGCATGCCGCTGTCCACGACGTCGGCGATCGCGTCGGACGCGGCCAGCAGCATCTCGTCGTCGATGTTGTTCGCGTGCGCGTCGAGCAGGCCGCGGAAGACGCCCGGGAAGGCCAGCACGTTGTTGATCTGGTTCGGGAAGTCGCTGCGGCCGGTCGCCACGACGGCGGCGTGCTGCTGGGCTTCGAGGGGGTCGATCTCCGGGTCCGGGTTGGCCAGGGCGAAGACGACCGCGTTGTCCTTCATGGTCGCGACCTGCTCGGCGCCGAACAGGTTGGGCGCCGAGACGCCGATGAAGACGTCCGCGCCGACCAGCGCCTCGTGCAGGGTGCCGCTGACCTGCTCCTTGTTCGTGTGCGACGCGATCCACGCCAGGTTGTCGTCGAGGTTGCCGCGCTCGGAATGGACAATGCCGTCGATGTCCGCGGCGACGATGTCACCCGGGTTCTTGCGCAGCAGCAGCCGGATGATCGCCGAGCCGGCCGCGCCGACGCCGCTGACCACGATCTTGCAGTCCTCGATGTTCTTCTTGACCACGCGCAGGGCGTTGCGCAGCGCGGCGACGACGACGATCGCGGTGCCGTGCTGGTCGTCGTGGAACACCGGGATGTCCAGCTGCTCGCGCAGCCGCTTCTCGATCTCGAAGCAGCGCGGCGCGGCGATGTCCTCGAGGTTGATCCCGGCGTACACCGGCGCGATCGCCTTGACGATCTTGATGATGTCCTCGGTGTCCTGGGTGTCCAGGCAGACCGGCCACGCGTCGACGTCGGCGAACTTCTTGAACAGCGCCGCCTTGCCCTCCATCACCGGCAGCGCGGCGGCCGGGCCGATGTTGCCCAGGCCGAGCACCGCGGAGCCGTCGGTGACGACGGCGACGGTGTTGCGCTTGATGGTCAGGCGGCGCGCGTCCTCGGGGTTCGCGGCGATCGCCTGGCAGACGCGGGCGACGCCCGGGGTGTAGGCGCGGGAGAGGTCGTCACGGTTGCGGAGCGCGACCTTGGGGGTGACCTCGATCTTGCCGCCGAGGTGGATCAGGAACGTCCGGTCGGAGACCTTGCGGACCTTGACACCGGGCAGCGAGTCGAGCGTCTGGGTGATGTCGTTCGCGTGGTTCTCCGACAGCGCGTTGGCGCTGATGTCGACCACGATCGAGTCGGAGTGGGACTCGACGACGTCGAACGCGGTCAGCACGCCGCCGACGCGCCCGACGGCGGTGGTGAGGTCACCGGCCGCGCTGGACGAGGCCGGGGCCTCGACCCGGACGGTGATCGAATATCCGGGACCGGGAACCGGCATGGCTTACTCCCGCGTGGGTAAAGAGGGGCTGGGACGGGAGCGAACCTACTCCCGTGACCGCCCTCACGAGGCCCCGATACCGGTACTGACCAGTAACGACAGGATCAGCGGTTGATCTCGGTCTCGGGGTGCACGTACGGCACCGTGTCGAGCGGGAAGGTGAGGTCCCCGAACGGCGACAGCGCGCCCTGGCGGTCCGCCGCCAGTTCGGTCACGGGGTGCTCACCGGCCTCGCCCGGCCAGGTCGGGTCGACGCCCTTGTGCTTCTTCTCGCCCTTGGCCACAACGTCCTCCACAGCCGTGCCGGATTCTCCGGACACAGTCTGCCTGAGCCCCCGCAGGCTCGGCCAACCGCCCGGTACGCTGGTCTTCTATGCCCGCGACCTCCTTGGCGGACTGGCTGCGTGGGGAGTCCGACGACGCGCTCGCGGAGTTGCTCCGCACGCGTCGCGATCTGTCCACGCCCCCGCCCTCCGACAGCACGGTGCTGGCCACGCGCGCCGGCACCCCGGGCTCCGTCGCGCGTGCCTGCGAAGAACTCGACACCCTCACCCTGGCCGTGCTCGAAGCGTGCCTGCTGGCCGGCGCGGACCGCGATCCCGTGCCGGTCGAAGACGTCGCGAAGCTGGTCGGCGCCGACATCACGGCCCCGCTGACCCGGCTCCGCGCGCGGGCGCTGGTCTGGGGCTCGGACGACGCGCTGCGGGTGCCGCCCGCGGTCCGGGAGGCGCTCGGGCCGTTCCCGGCCGGGCTGGGCACGCCGTCGCCGGCGCTGGCCGGCGAAGACCTCGAGGCGCGGCTGGCCGAGCTGTCCGACGACGAGCGCGGGGTGCTGAACGCGCTGGCCGCCGGCCCGCCGATCGGGCGCACCCGCGACGCCGGGATCGACCTCACGCTCCAGAAGGCCGAGACGCCGGTGCAGAAGCTGCTCGCCCGCGGGCTGCTGCTGCGGCGCGACGACCAGACCGTCGAACTGCCGCGTGAGCTGGGCATCGCCGTGCGCGGCGGGGTGTTCGGGCCGGGCACGCTCGTCGAGCCCGAGCTGCCGGTGCACCCGCACCGGGCGTCCACTGTGGACGAGGCCGCGGCCGGCGAGGCGATGGAGTTCCTGCGCCACACCGAATCCCTGCTGCGCGCGTGGTCGGCGGCGCCGCCCCCGGTGCTCAAGTCGGGCGGCCTCGGCGTGCGCGAGCTGAAGAAGCTGGCCAAGGACCTCGAGATCGACGAGACGCAGGCGACCCTGCTGGCCGAGCTGGCCGTCGGGGCCGGGCTCGTCGCGGACAGCGAGACGACCTTGCCCGAATGGGTGCCGACGACGCTGACCGACTCCTGGCTCGCGTCGCCGACCGCACAGCGCTGGATGACGCTCGCGCAGGCGTGGCTGGAGCTGCCGCGGCTGCCCGGGCTCGCCGGCGGCCGCGACGCCAAGGACAAGCCGGTCGCGCCCCTTTCCGAGGAGCTGCGGCGGCCGCTGGCGCCGGTCGTGCGCCGCCGGGTGCTGGCCGCGCTGGCCGACCTCCCCGAGGGCGCCGGGGTGAAGAGCGTCGACGAGCTGGTCGCGGTGCTGGCCTGGCGGGCCCCGCGGCGCGGCGGCCGGCTGCGCGACGAGACGGTCCGCTGGACCATGGCCGAAGCGAGCGCGCTCGGCCTGGCCGGGCTCGGCGGCGTCACGACGGCGACCCGGGCCCTGCTGGCCGACGACCGCCCCGCCGCCGTCGAGGCGATCCTGGACGCGCTGCCCGCGCCGGTGGACCGCGTGCTGCTCCAGGCCGACCTGACGGTGGTCGCGCCGGGGCCGCTGGAGCCGGAGCTGGCCACCGAGATGGACGCGGTCGCCGACATCGAGTCGGCCGGGCACGCGACGGTCTACCGGATCACCGAGGGCTCGGTCCGGCGCGCGCTCGACACCGGCCGGACGGCGGACGAGCTGCACGCGCTGTTCAAGGCGAAGTCCGCGACGCCGGTGCCGCAGGGGCTCAGCTACCTGGTCGACGACGTCGCGCGGCGGCACGGACGGCTGCGCGGCGGGGTCGCGGCGTCGTTCCTGCGGTGCGACGACGAGGCGTTGCTGGCCGAGGTGCTCGCGCACCCGGTCGCCGTGGAGCACGACCTGCGGCTGATCGCGCCGACCGTGGTGATCAGCCCGGATCCCCTGCACGAGGTCCTGGCCGGCCTGCGCGCGGCCGGGTTCGCCCCGGCCGCGGAAGGCCCGGACGGCCGGGTCGTCGACATCCGCCCGGGTGGCCGGCGGCTGCCGGCGAAGGCCCGCGCGGCCCGGCGCAACCCGGGTGAGCCGGCGGTGCTGACCGACGACCAGGCGGAGCGGATCGTCTCCAACCTGCGCGCGGGCGACGCGGCCTCGGCCCGGCGCCGCGGGTCGACGGTCCAGGCGCCCGGCGGGGGCGGCGCGGACACGTCGGCGACGCTGGAGCTGCTGTCGCGGGCCACACTCGAACGCCGTGAGGTCTGGATCGGCTTCGTCGACTCCCGCGGCACCGCCAGCCAGCGGGTCGTCCGCCCGATCCGGGTCGGCGGCGGGATCCTCGAAGGCGACAACAACGAGCGCTACTCCCTGCACCGGATCACCTCCGCGGCCATCGTCGAAGACTGAGCACCCGCGATCCGGTGAATCAGCACCGCACTGCGCGCCGACGTGGTAAGCCTGGGTCCTTCGGAAGTCAGGGGAGGGACCATGAAGCGAGGAACACGCGTGACCGCGGTGGCCGCGGCGGTGCTGGTGAGCGGGCCGGGGTTCGCCGGGCCGGCGAGCGCCGTCGGACCGCCGGTCTACACGAAGTACGCGGTCGTGGGCACCACGCACGTCGCGAAGCCCGACGCGAACGTGAAGCTCGGGCCGGGGACGGTCGAGATGTACACCGACATCGGGCCCTACACCTACTACGGGACGTTCACGCTGCCGCCGGCGCGGGTCACGAGCGGCCCGGTCAGCGCCACGGTGACGCTCGGCCCGGCCCGGATCGAGGGCTCGTCGTTCGGCGGGTTCACGGGCACCGCGACCTGGCCGGTGCGCGTCTCGGACGTCACGGTCGGCGGCGCCCCGTACGACGTCGGCCCCGCGTGCGGCACCGCGCAGCCGGTGACGACGGAGATCACGTCGGCCGACTTCACGCTCTCGACCGGCGGGCACCTGACGTCGACCTACACGATCGGCGCCTTCGCGAACTGCGGTCCGGGGACGGCCCTGGTCAACGCGGCGGTCCCGGGGCCCGGCAACACGCTGTCCCTGACCCTCACGCCCTGAGTCTGCCGCAGCTTGTCGTGAGTGGTTAGGGCGGTTCTAACCGCCCTAACCACTCACGACGGGTGCGGCGCAGGTCGGGCTACAGGGCTCGCAAGCCCGCCAGGACGCGTTCCATGAAGTCGCGGGACGAGCGGTCGCCCAGGATCAGCTCGGTGTGGTGGACCAGCACCAGCCCGATGTCGGCCATGTCCCCGACCAGCACCTTCACCACGCCCAGCGGCAGCCGCAGGTGCGCGGCGATCTCCGCGATCGACCGCGTGTCGAGGCAGAGGTCGCAGATCCGGCGGTGCTCGACCGACCGGACACCGCGGTAACGGCGGCCGTCATCGGACGTCGAAACCAGGGCCTCGAGCGCCAGGTTGTGGTCGGACCGGGTGCGGCCACCGGTGCGGGTGTACGGCCGCACCCGCGAGCCGGCCGACGCCACCGGCCTCGGGTTCGCCGCGCGCACGGCGGGTTCGTTCCAGGCCGGCTCGTCGTAACCGTGCGGCTCGGGCTGCGGGATCCAGCGGGTCTCCGGGTCCGGCGGCGGGGTCCACCCGGCGCGCGGGTCGACCGGCGGGGCCCACGAAGGCGGGGGTGCCGCCTGTGCCCGGGGCCGGGACACCGGGGGGCGCGGGGCCGGCGGGCGGGGCGCGGGCGGGCGCGGGGCCGGGGAGCGGCCCGCGCCACGCGGCGGCGTCCAGGTCTCCACCGGCGGCGGCTCCGGCTCGTAGCGCGGCTCGTCCTGCCATTCCGGCTGCTCGGCGGCGTACCCGTCCTCGGCGTAACCCGGGTCGTGACCGGCCTGGCCGTAGCCGGGGTTGTGATCGGCCTGGCCGTAGCCGGGCTCATAACCGGAGTCACCGGAGTCGTCGTAGTAGTCGTCGTCGGTGGCCGCCGAGGAGCCCCACTCGCGGGTGTCCTCGTCGGTGTAGCCCTGCGGGTCCGGCCGCGGCTGCGGTGGCGGCGGGGTCTGCCGCTTCCGGCGCGGCATGATCGTCGACAACGTCGACATGTCGAACTTGCTCGGCGAATCGAAACCCTCGCGCTCGGTGCCGCGGTGCAGTGCGTCCCAGCCGGTGGAGTCCGGATCGTCGAATCCCGAAATCCTCATCGTGTCCTACCCACGCACGCCGCCCTGCAGCTGCGCGCGCAGCTCGGGGGTGATCTGCTGGCCGACCTGCTCGACGAGCAGGGTCATCTCGTACGCGACCGTGCCGATGTCGCACGTCGGCGCGGCCAGCACCGCCAGCGACGAACCGTCCGTAACGGACATCAGGAACAAGTAACCGCGCTCCATCTCCACCACGGTCTGGTTGACACCGCCCGCCTCGAAACAGCGTGCGGCTCCGTGCGTCAGGCTGATCAGTCCGGAGGCCACCGCGGACAGCTGCTCGGCGCGCTCCTGGGGCAGGCCTTCCGACGGCGCCAGCAGCAGGCCGTCGGCGGACACCAGAACGGCGTGGGCGGCGCCGGGTACCCGGCGCACGAACTCCGTGATGAGCCAGCCGAACGCACCCTGGCCGGTTGCCGTCACTACTGCCCCTCCTTGCTCGTGCGGCGCCGCGCGCCGCACACCGGAGCGGGCGGCACGGCCGGTCGACGACGCCTCCGTAAAGCGTATTCGCACCGCCGGTGGTGTCGAGTCCGCCGACGGCAGACCGCTGCGCACCCTACGTGTGCGCGCGATCGCACACCGCGTTGACCCGGACGGGTCCACGCGTTCGAGGGATCCGCCGCGCCGCGGGCCACGGCCCGTGGTGGCGGAGTGTCCGCGCAGGTCAGCCCGGGTCCGGGCGGTCCGGTGGGACGGCCCGGACTTCGCCGGTACCGAACCGGCCGCCCCGAGCGCTGCTCCGGACGGCCGCCGCTCTCCCCGAAGTGGGTGAAGCCCGTGGAGTTCACTCCAACGGCCGCATCCGGATCGGGGCGTCATCAGGACTATCCCGCGCGCAACGCCGAATCGTGCGCGATCGCGTGCTGGACGACCGAGATCAGCACCTGCTTGGCGGAGTCGCGCTCGCGCGCGTCACACGCCATGATCGGGACCGACGGCGCGATGGTCAGCGCGTGCCGGACGTCCTCGATCTGGTGGTGCAGCAACCGGTCGAAGCAGTTGATGGCCACGACGTACGGCAGCTTCCGGTTCTCGAAGAAGTCGATCGACGGGAACGCGTCGGCCAGCCGCCGCGTGTCGACGAGCACGACCGCGCCGATGGCCCCGACCGCCAGGTCGTCCCACATGAACCAGAACCGGTGCTGACCCGGCGTGCCGAACACGTACAGCACCAGGTCCGAGTCCAGCGAGATGCGCCCGAAGTCCATCGCCACGGTGGTGGTGGTCTTGTTGGGCGTGGCCGAGGTGTCGTCGTGTCCGACGCTGGCCTCGGTCATCATGGCCTCGGTGGTCAGCGGGTCGATCTCCGAGATCGCCCCGACCATCGTTGTCTTCCCCGAACCGAACCCGCCGGCGACCACGATCTTGGCCGACGAGGTCGGACCCGTCACCTGCGGCGCGTTCGCGTCGGAGTCAAATTCTCCGAAGCCCACTGAGCACCCTTTCCATGAACTCGATACTCGGCCGGTCGCCCACGGTCTGGCTGCTGGAGTGCACCAGAACCAGGCCGAGACCCGCCACGTCACCAATCAACACCCGCACCACACCGAGCGGCAGCCGCAGCAGCGCCGCCACTTCGGCCACCGACCGGGTGTCGAAGCACAGGTCGCAGATCGACCGGTGCTCGGGCACCCGGACCCGGTCGAGCAGGCGGCCCTGTTCGCTGGTCGAGATCAGCGTCTCGATCGCCAGGTCGAGGGTCGCCTTCGTCCGCCCCCGGGTCCGGAAGTACGGCCGGACCAGGCCCGACGTCTCCATCTCCGTCGGCGGTGGTGGCTCGTCGACGTACTCCTGGTGGGCCTGCCGCGGCAACGCCGCGGCCAGCTCACCGGAGTCCGGACCCGACGTGTAGTCGCGCTCGCGGTCGTTGCTGTACGCGGCGAAGTCCGCCGCGTCGTACAACGGCCCGCTCGCGCCACCGAACAGCTCCGAGCCCGGGCCGCCGAGCAGGCGGTCGCGGTATTCGTTGCTGCCCGGCTGGATCGGCCGGATCGGCTCCTGCCCGGCGTTCGAGTCCGTCAGCCAGTTCGGCGGTTCCCGGACGGGGTCGCCGTCGGAACCCTGGACCCGCCGTTGCCGCCACTCGCGGTCGACGCGCTCCCGGAAGGACTGCCAGTCCTCCCGCCCGTCGTCCGGCCCCGGCTGCTCGGACCAGCCGCCGGAGAAGTCGTCACCGAGCCGGCCATCGCCCCTCAAGCGCCCGTCGTCCACGGCTCTCTCCTCGGTTCCCCGGTCGTCAGCGGCGGACCGCTGCGCCCTGCAGTTGCGCCCGCATCTCCGGTGTCAGCTGCTGGCCGACCCGCTCCACCAGCAGGGTCATCTCGTAGACGACCAAGCCGATGTCACTTTCGGGTGACCCGAGCACCGCGAGACAGGAACCGTCGGAAACCGCCATCAGGAAGAGGAAGCCGTTGGCCATCTCGACCACGGTCTGCGCGACCGTGCCGCCCTCGAACACCTTGGCCGCACCCCGCGCGAGGCTGGTGAGCCCCGACGCGACGGCCGCCAGCTGGTCCGCCCGGTCCTTCGGAAGGCCGCGCGAGGCCGCCAGGAGCAGACCGTCCGCCGAGACCACGACCGCGTGGGCCGCGCCGGGCACCCGGTGCACGAAATCCGTGATCAGCCAAGCGAAGCTGCCGGTATTACCCGCCTTGGCCTGCGCGGAGCCACCCGGCTGCGCGGAGCCACCCGGCTGCATTGCACCCGCCCGTGTCACTTTCACTCCTCACTGCTGTCTGTGGTGTTGCCATTCATCGGAAACCCACCGTCTTCGTCCGTGCGTTCCTTCAACGCGTGCCGTCCGGACGTGTAGCCACGTTGGAAGCTTGCCATCCGGCTCCGCGCTGTGGACGCCGAGCGGGTGATCACACCCGTTCCGGGCCTCCCACCGGTGTTGTCCGCGAAGTTGTTCTGCGCCGGCGCGTCGGAGGAGGGGCTGTTGATCGACCCGGGCACCAGGTAGGCGTTCGGGACGCGTTTCGGCAGCCCGGCCGGGGTGATCTCCTCGTCCTTCGCCTCCAGCAGCGACTGCGCCGCGTTCCAGCCCTCGTCGGAGGCGCTGTGCCAGCCGTCGTCGGGCGGGAGCAGCGGGTGCCGGGTCGCCGCGGTCGGCTGCAGCTCGTCGACGCGCTCGGGCTCCGGCTCACGCTCCCGGACGGGTTCGCGGTCACGAACGGGTTCACGCTCGCGAACCGGCTCGCGCTGGGCCTCGTACCGGGGCGCGGGCTCACGCTCGCGTTCCGGCTCGTACCGCGGCTCGTCGACGGGCCCGGTGAGCGGCGGCAGCATCGGGTCGTCCCCGGCGTCGGCCCGGTGGGCCGGCACCGGATCCGCCGCACCCGCTTCGTCGCCCTCACTGAACCAGCGTGACAGCACCGACTGGTAGATGGGCAGCCGCCGGGTGGGTACATCGTCTTCGAGCGCCGACGAGCCGACGTCCGCCACGGGTGGCGGCGGGGACGACTCCTCCGGCGGGACGTACTTCGGCTCGCGCTTCGGCAGCACCAGCGGCTGGAACCGGGTGTCCGCGCTGTGGCTGGCCCCGTCGCCGTTCGGCGACGGCGTCAGCGGCGCGAGGTCCTCGGCCGTCGGCCACGCGGGCGTCTCCGGCTTCGGGAGCTCCGGCGACAGGAACGGGCCTGCCGCACGGCCCCCGCTGACCAGGTCGTCCAGGCTGATCGGCTGGTCCAGCGGGACCAGCCCGCCCTGGTTGGCCACCGGTTCGTGCACCGGCGGGGCCGGCGGCGGTGGCGGGGTGTGGTGGTGCGTCTGCGTCTGCTCGAAGTCGGGCATCGACGGGACCGGGATGCTCGGCATCGACATCGACGTCTCGGACCGGTTCTGCGGCGGCGGCGTCTGGGTCTGCATCTGCTGGCGCGGCATGCCCGGGCGGAGCTGGGTGAGCAGCTCGGCCGGGACGACGACGCGGGCGATGACGCCGCCTTCGATGTCCTCGTTCTCGCGCAGCCGCACCTCGACGCCGTGGCGCTTGGCGAGCCGCGACACCACGTAGAGACCCATTCGCCGGGTCACCGACACGTCCAGGTCCGGCGGCTCGGCGAGCCGCGCGTTGACCTCGCTCAGCCGCTCGTCGCTCATCCCGACACCGTGGTCGGTGACCTGGATGGCGAGCGCCTTCCGGCGGGTGACGACCGCCCGCACGATGACCTTCGTCTCCGGCTCGGAGAAGTAGGTCGCGTTGTCGAGCAGCTCGGCGAGGACGTGCACGAGGTCGTGGATCGCGAGGCCCTGGACGGCGACGTCGGGCACGATGCCGACCTCGATCCGGGCGTACTGCTCGATCTCGGACACCGCGGCGCCGATGACGTCGGCGGCGGGCACCGGCTTCGGCACGGACTTGGCCAGGCCGGCGCCGGAGAGCACCAGCAGGGACTCACCGTTGCGCCGCAGCCGGGTGGCCAGGTGGTCGAGCTCGAACAGGCTGGCCAAGTGGTCCGGGTCCTGCTCGTCGGCCTCGAGGCGGTCGATGACGCCGAGCTGGCGTTCCACCAGCCGCTGCGACCGCCGGGAGAGGTTCACGAAGATGCCGTTGACGTTCTCGCGCAGGAGGGCCTGCTCGGCGGCCATCTTGACGGCTTGCTCGTGGACGATGTCGAACGAGCGCGCCACCTCGCCGATCTCGTCGCGCGAGTCGACGGGTACGGGCTGGACGGCGCGTTTCGAGGCGCCGACCGGGTCCGGGTCGTCGAGGATGTTCTGCACCGTTTCGGGCAGCCGGGTGTACGCGATGTCCAGCGCGCTCTTCCGCAGCACCCGGAGCGGGCGCAGCATCAAGCGGGCGACGATGAGCATCAGCGCGATCGCGGCGGCCAGCGCGGCGAGCACGATGGCACCGCCGATCCAGGCGGAGTTGACGGCCGCGGTGGCCAGGTCGTCCGCGCGGGTCTTCAGCTGGGCCAGCAGGTTCGACTCGACGGCGTGCAGCTTGTCCGCCGACACCGTGCTGTCCTTGCTGAGCACCCCGGGATCGATGCTCGGCGGGTCACCCAGCTGGGCGGAGGCGAACGCGCTGGTCTGGATCCGGCGGCGGTCGTCGACCTCCGGGCCGGAGTAGGTGTCGTTGTAGAGCTGGCGCTGGTCGTCGTCGGCGTTCGCCAGGAACGAGATGACCGAAGCGTCCGCACTGGACGCCGCGGCGCGCGTCTGGTCCAGGAGGTCACCGGGGAAGTTCGTGCGGTACGCCGCGATCTGCAGGTCGGCGTCCGAGCGGACGGTGAATTCCTTGGCCTCGCTGATCGCCTGCGTGCTGGTGCCGAGGCGGAGCACGTCCCGGTCGGTGACCGCGGTGGTCACCTCGCGGCCGAGCTCGATCAGCGCGTCGACGATGCCCGAGTACGCCGTCATGACGGTGATGTCCGGCAGGCCGTTCTGCGCGCCGTAGGCCGCGCGCAGCGGGCGCAGCGCGTCGAGGCGCTGGATGCCGCGGGCGTAGCGGTCGGTCGTGGCCTGGTCGTCGTTCTTCAGCGTCGACGCGGCGCCTTTCAGGTCGTTGACCTCGCGGTCGACCTTGGCGATCTGCGCGTCCAGCCCGGTCTGCAGCAACGGGTTCGCCGAAGCGATCCGGGCGACGGCCAGGCCGCGCTCGTTCTGCAGCTCGTGCACCACCGTGGTGACCTTGACCGCGAACGCGACCTGGTCGGCGGTGCGCTGGAACTCCGACGCCTGCTGGGCGTCGTCGACCACGCGCAGTGCCCCCAGCACCGACGCGGTCAGGGTAGGGATGATCAGGACCGCGGCCAGCTTGGACCGCAGCCGCCAGTCACGCATGCCGGAGAAAAGCCCGGACCTCTTTCCCGGATTTCCTCCAGGCGACTGCGCAGGGGTCCCTCCCACCCCCGCGGCGTCTTCGTTCGGCACCGCCGCACCACCATCATCGTTCGTGCTCGTGAATCCCTGGTCGGTCCAGCGCCCGCCAGGGCGCATCGCGTTCTCCTCAGCCACTCGTACGCACGCTCCTGGCTTCCCGGCGCTGCGGCCGGTCGGTCGGAGCCCAGCGCGAGACGGTACCCGTACGGGTGAAAAGATCGTCTTCGACGGGGGTGCCCGAACGCCGCCCTCGCGGGCGGAATCGGTTCAGCTGGAGCATCACGGTCGGGTCCCTGCGCTGGTCTTGCATCGGTCTTTGTCGGCCTATCCCACCGGCGCGGCGGCTTTGCCCGGCCTGGCTGTGGTCACTACTGCGGGGGCGTATCTCTCAGGAAAAGCACAGCGTGTCCTGGTAGACCGATGTGGGTCGTCTTGATCGGCCATCCAGGCACTCTCTCTCACTACATCGGAGGTTGAAACCTCCCCGCAGGTGCAGAGGGTAGCGAACGGCCGGGGAAGATGTAACCCTCCCGACAACAAGCGCAGGATGTTGCACAGCGTTCGCTCAGTAGACGCACAGCCGGTGATCACTTTTTCAAGTTCTCGGCCTTGCGCTGGGCATTCAGCTACGGCGAGTGGAGCAGCGGGTCTAGACCAGAATCCTAAAGAGTGACGCGCACCACTCTCTCGGGTATTGCTTCTACCCGTTGTGAGCGGGCTGTCACGTTCTCTACAGTGGCCCGCGTGCCTCCGGACAATGAGTCACGCACTTCCATTGGATTCGGTACACCCACCGTCACCTTCGCCAAGGAGCAGGCCTTGCTTGGAAACGCCAGGAGCAGTGGCCGGGTTCGTACTCGCCGCGCCGCGCTCGGGCTCGCCCTCACCGCCGCTGCCGTGACCGCCGCCAGCGGTTGCAGCGCGCTCGGCTCGGACGACTCGAACGCCTCGTCGACGGGGGGCGGCCTGGAGAAGTCGAACCTCACGGTGTCGATCCTGCCCACCACCGACCTGGGCCCGTTCTGGCTCGCCCAGGACGGCGGCTACTTCAAGGCCGAAGGGCTCGAGGTCAAGTCCGTGATCGCGGCCAGCGGCCAGGCGTCGATGACCAAGTCGATCGCCGGCGAAGCGGACATCGCGCTTTCCACTTATACGCCGTTCTTCATCGCCAAGAGCACCGGCGCCGCCGACATGCAGCTCGTCGCCGACGGCTCCTCCGTGAACGCGAAGAGCAACGCCATCGTCACCGTGCCGAACTCGCCGGTGAAGTCCATCGGCGACCTCGCCGGCAAGCGGATCGCGATCACCGCCAAGAACACCGCGTCCGACCTGCTGACCAAGTCCGTGATGAAGGACCACGGCGTGCCCTCGGACAAGGTCCAGTGGGTCACGCTCGCGCTGCCGAACATCGCGGCCGCGCTGAAGCAGGGCCAGGTCGACGCCGCCTACCTGCCGGAGCCGTTCATCACCCAGGCCGCCAAGAACGTCGGCGCCACCCCGGTGGTCGACATCAACTCCGGCGCCAGCCAGAACTTCCCCCTGACCGGCTACGGCGCGCCCAGGAAGTGGGTCCAGTCGAACCCGAAGACCCTCGCCGCCTTCCAGCGCGCGATGCAGAAGGCCACCCGCGACGCGATCGCCGACCGGTCGAAGGTCGAGCCGCTGCTCATCAAGTACGCGAAGATCGACGCGGACACGGCGAAGCTGCTGACGATCCCCGGTTACGGCTCGGTCCTGGACGCCCGGCGCATGCAGCGGGTCCCCGACCTGCTGCTGCAGCTGGGAGCCATCGCCTCGGCCGTCGACGCCGCGTCGATGATCGCCCCACAGGCGACAGCCAGCTGACACCGTGACCAAACTGCTCCGCGGCCTGATCGGCCTGGTCGGCTTCCTCCTCCTCTGGGAGGTCGTCGTCCAGGTCGGCCTGGTCAGCAAAACGTTCATCCCGCCGCCCAGCGTCGTCCTCGTCACCGCCGGGGAACTGCTCGGCGACCCCTCCTTCCTCCGCGACGTCGTCGCGACGATGCTGGCCTGGTTCATCGCCATCCTGATCGCCGTGGTCGTCGGGGTGCCCGCCGGACTGCTGCTGGGCAGCGTCCCGGTGCTGCGCAACGCCACCGCCGCGATCGTCGAGTTCCTCCGCCCGATCCCGGTCGCCGCGCTGATCCCCTTGGTGCTGCTGGTGATCGGCTCCGGCCCCGAAGCGAAGATCACCCTCGCGGTGTACGCCGCGCTGTGGCCGATCATGTTCAACACGATCTACGGGCTCAGCGAGATCGACCCGGTGCTGATGGAGACCGCGCGGGCGAGCGGGGCCAGCCGGTTCCGGATCCTCTCGTCGGTCGCGCTGCCGTTCACCGCGCCGTTCGTCTTCACCGGCGTCCGGCTGTCGGCGACCATCGCGCTGATCGCCGTCGTCAGCACCGAGTTCCTGGCCGGCTCCGAAGTCGGCCTCGGCAACTTCATCCTGGTCGCCAGCACCGGTTCGACCCGGTTCGACCTGGTCCTGGCCGGTACTGTGGTGGCCGGTGTGCTCGGCTACCTCATCAACGAGGGACTCGAGCTGGCCGGCAGGCGGCTGTTCCGCTGGAGCACGGTGGACCGGGAGGCGATCGCGTGAGCACGGCGACCTTGTCCGGACGCGTGGGCAGGCGTGCCGTCCGCGGCGCGACCACGATCCTGCGCAACTGGCTGCTCTTCGCGATCCTCGTGGTGCTCTGGGAGTTCGCCGCCCGCGCCGGCGGCAGCAAGTTCTTCCCGCCACCGTCGGAGATCGCGGTCCGCGCGGTGAACCTGTGGTTCACCGGGCCGGCGTCCCAGCTCTTCCTCACCGACACGGTGTTCGACAACGTGCTGCCCAGCCTCGGCCACATGCTCGGCGGCTGGGCGCTGGCCGCCGCGGTCGGCATCGTCCTCGGCGTGCTGGTCGGCCGGTCCGCGAAGGCGATGGACTACCTCGGCCCGCTGTTCGCGTTCTTCCGCTCGATCCCGCCGCCCACGCTGATCCCGGTGTTCGTGGTGCTGTTCGGGCTGAGCTCGGGCATGCAGGTCGGATCGATCATCTTCGGCGCGATCTGGCCCGTGCTGCTCAACGCGGTCGACGGCGTCCGCTCGGTCGACCAGGTCAAGGTGGAGACGGCGCGCTCGTTCCGGACGCCCAAGGCGTACTGGGTCAGCATGGTCGTGCTCCCGGCGGCGGCGCCGAAGATCTTCGCCGGGCTGCGGGTCAGCCTGTCGATCTCGCTGCTGCTGATGGTGGTTTCCGAACTGGTCGGCTCCTCCTTCGGCATCGGGCGCTCACTGCTGAACGCCCAGCAGGACTTCGACTTCCCGACGATGTGGTCCTGGCTGGTGCTGCTCGGGATCCTCGGCTACGTCTTCAACACGATCTTCCTGGCCGCGGAGCGGCGGGTGCTGGCTTGGCAGCCGGCCCGTCTCGGCCGTGACTGACGGTGGAAAGGCCCTCTATGTCAACCATGCTCGAAGTGTCCGGTGTCAGTCACCGCTACGGCTCCGGTCCCAAGGCGCACACCGCGGTGAACGACCTTTCGTTCACCGTCGAAGCCGGGCAGCTGGCCAGCATCGTCGGCCCGTCCGGCTGCGGCAAGTCGACCCTGCTGCGCTGCGTCGCCGGCCTGACCCCGCCGACCGAAGGCCGGGTCAGCCTGCACGGCGACCACGTCTCGGGCGTGCCGGACGACCTCGCCGTCGTCTTCCAGGACTACAGCCGGTCGCTGTTCCCGTGGCTTTCGGTGCAGAAGAACGTCGAGTTCCCGCTGCGGTGGCGCTCGATCTCGCGCTCCGAGCGCCGCAAGCGGGCCGCCGAGGCGCTGGAGCAGGTCGGCCTGTCCGGCGTCGGCGGGAAGTACCCGTGGCAGCTGTCCGGCGGCATGCAGCAGCGGGTGTCGATCGCCCGCGCGCTGGCCAGCCGGCCGTCCCTGCTGCTGATGGACGAGCCGTTCGCGTCGGTCGACGCGCAGACGCGGTTCGAGCTCGAGGACCTGACCCGGCGGGTCCAGCGCGAGCAGGGCGCCACGATCCTCGTCGTCACGCACGACATCGACGAGAGCGTCTACCTGTCCGACCGCGTGCTGGTGCTGTCGAAGTCGCCGGCGTCGATCGTGGCGGACCTGCGGGTGGACCTGCCGGCCGACCGCGACCAGATCGCGACCCGCGAGTCGCTGGAGTTCGTGACGCTGCGCGGCGAAGTGGCACGGCTGCTGCACGGCGGCAGCCCGGAGGAAGCCGCGAAGGCCGCCTCCGACGCCGCGGAATGGGCGTTGGCCGAGCAGGCCAAGCAGCGGACGAGCTCCCGGTCCCGGAGCTGACTCGCACCACCCGAGTCCACAGTGGACTTACCGACGGCGGAAGGCCGGGGTCGCACCGACCCCGGCCTTCCGCCGTTTCACCGCTGCGTCAGTAGATCGCCGAGTTCTCCGGCGCGACGCGGACGTGGACCAGCGTCGGACGGTCCTCGGCCAGGGCCGCCGTCAGCGCCGGGGCCAGGGCCGCCGGCTCGGTGATCGCGATGCCCTGGCAGCCCAGGCTCGCCGCCAGCGCCGAGAACTCGATCCCGCCCAGCTGGGTGCCCGGGAGCTTGGAGCCGCCGATCGCGTCGCCCAGGATGCGGACCGCCGCGTACTCGGTGTTGTCCAGGATGACGATCGTCACCGGCAGTTCCTGGCGCGCGGCCGTCCAGAGCGCCTGGATGCCGTACATGCTCGAGCCGTCACCGATCACGCCGACGACCTTGCGGTCCGGCCGGGCGATGGCCGCGCCGACGACGGCCGGGACGCCGTACCCGAGCGCGCCGCTGGAGACCGTCAGGAAACCGGTGTCGGTCGCCGTGATCGGCAGGTGGTCGTGCAGGACACCGCGGTGGCTCGGCGCCTCCTCGACGACGATCGCGTTGTCCGGCAACAGGTCCGCGAGCGTCGCGTAGAAGTAGGCCGCGGTCAGCGTCTCGCCGCTCGGCTTCGCGGGACGCTCCAGCGGCGCGGGCGCGGGCCGGCTCGTCTCACCCACGGCGTCGACCAGCGCGCGGATACCGAGCTTCAGCGTGGCGCGGATCCCGGTGCCTTCGAAGGCCCTTGCGAGGATCTGCTCGTCGTCGCTGACGACGAACAGCGGCGGCAGCGGAGCTTCCCCCCGGCCGCGGTCGACGTGGTAGGTGAAGGCGGGCGCGCCGAGCACGACGACGAGGTCGTACGCGGCCAGCTTGTCCGAGATGGCCCCGCGTTCGGGGTCCAGGAAGCCTTGGAACAGCGGGTGGTCCTCGGGGAACGAGCACCGGAACGACATCGGCGCGACCCACACGCCGGCGTTGACGCGTTCGGCGAGCGCGACGGCGTCTTCGACCGCCTCGTCCTGGTCGACGGCCCCGCCGACGACGATGGCCGGCCGTTCGGCGGCCTCCAGCGCGGCGGCGAGCCCGGCGATCGCCTCGGGATCCGGCGCGAACCCGCGGATCCGCGGCCGGGAGATGACCGGCCGTTCGGTGGTGACGGTCCAGTCGTCGGCCGGGACGGACACGAAGACCGGACCGGACGGCGCCTGCGTCGCGACGTGGTAGGCCCGCGCCAACGCGGCCGGGACGTCCTCCGCGGTCGCGGGCTCGATCGACCACTTCACGTACGGCTTCGGGAACTCGGGGGCGTCCATCGCGCCGAGGAACGGATCGTGCGGCAGCAGCGACCGCACCTGCTGGCCGGCGACGACGATCAGCGGCGTCCGGTTGCGGTAGGCGGTGAAGACGCTGCCGAGCGCGTGGCCGACGCCGCCGGCGGAGTGCAGGTTGACCAGCACGGCCTGGCGGGTGGCCTGGGAGTAGGCGTCGGCCATCGCCACGACGGCGGACTCCTGCAGGCCGAGGATGTAGTCGAAGTCGTCCGGCCAGTCGGTCAGGAACGGGACCTCGGTGGTGCCGGGGTTGCCGAAAACCGTGGTGAGGCCGAGGTCTCGGAGGAGTTCGCGGGTGGCGTCCAGCACCGTGCGCTTGAGCATGCCCCCAGGCTAACCGTTAGCGCTGCGAAAGAAACCACCGAAAAGCCGTGAAGGCCTCCTTGAGGGACTCTACGTCCCTCAAGGAGGCCTTCACGGACCTACCGCGAGCTCAGCCGATCAGGCCCGACAGGCCCGAGCCCTTGAAGGAGCCCCAGCCGGTGACCTGGTCGTAGCCCGTGCCGGCGGTGAAGCCGGTCGTGCCGTGCAGGGTGTTGTTGCCCGTCGTCACGTCGTGGAAGCCCGTGCCGTAGGAGGACCCGTTGCCGATCGAGTAGAACTTCGGGTTCAGGTTGCCCAGGCCGCCGCCGTGGACCTGGTTCTGCAGCGTCGCGAAGGCCGCCCACAGCGGGGCCGCGCCGGACGTGCCCCAGACCGTCTCCCAGGCACCCGCGGTGTAGATGTAGTAGCCCGAGCCGCTGGCCGCGTCCGCGGCGACGTCCGGGACCTTGCGGTTGGTCGTGCTCTGCGTGGACTGCCAGGACGGCGCCGTGAAGACCGTCGAGATGCCGCCGCCGGTCGAGCCGTTGGACGCGCCGTCGTTCCACGCCTTCTCGCTGCTGTAGCCGTTCGACGAGGTCACGGTCAGCTGCGTGCCGCCGACGCCGGTGACGTTCGGGCTGGACGCCGGGAAGTCCACGGCCTTCGCGGTGGAACCGGTCTGGCGGTAGCAGTCGGTCGTGCCGTCGTCGCCCGCCGCCGCGAAGTAGGAGATACCCTCCGCGGTGCCGGTCGCGATCGCGTTGCTGACGCTCTTCGCCGCGCTCGAACCCTCGGCGGATTCGCAGGCGCCCCAGGAGATCGAGACGACGTTGACCGTGTGGTCCGACGCGATCTTCTGGTACATCGCCAGTTCGCCGGCGCTCGAGTTGGGCGCCTCGTACACGTAGTCGTTCGCCGCGGCGGCGAGCGCGTGCACGACCTCGATGTCCAGCTCGACCTCGATCTCGCCGTCACCGGGCGCGGAGTCGTAGTTCGCGCCGCTGACCGGGACCGTCGTCACCGAGCCGGCCGCGAGGCCGTACGTGCTGTCGTACTTGGTGACGTTCGCCTTCTTGTAGCCGTCGAACTCGACGAACCCGACCTTCACGCCGCTGCCGGTCGCCGAGAGGCCGCTGGTGCCGTACGCGGTCTTGAGGACCGGCGGGGTGACGGACTTGACGACGTTGGGCTGCGCTTTGGCCGCTGCGGACGAGTGCGTCCGCACGGCGTGGTCGTCGAGGCCGACGACGTTCGCCACGACGCCCGAGACGTCCGCGGACACGGTCGGCGCGGCGTCGTTGGCGAAGAAGTCCCGGCCGGAGACGGTGTCGTGGTAGGTCCCGATCCGGGTGTGGAACGCCGCTTCGAGCTGCGCCGCCGAACCGTGGAACGTGACGGCCTGCCGGTTGCCGGAAACCTCGATCCCGGTGGCCCCCGCCTTCCCGAGGAATGAGACGGCCTTGTCGACGTCGGCCTGCGTCGGACCGAACTCGGCGTTGAACTGCGCGGGCGTGAGGAAGTGGTGGTATTGCGGCGAAGCCGGGTTCTGCACATCGGCGAGGAACTTTTCCAGCGCCTGCTGGTTGTGCAGTTTCAGGGAGAGGGCCGCGGTGATCTGCTGAGCCGCGCCGACGTCGCCGGTGCGGGCGCTGTTGACGAGCGGCGCGGCCGAGTCGGACAGCGTGACCAGGGGTTCCGACGCCGCGGCGGCCGGGACGGCCACGGCGAGGCCGAGCAACGCAGGCAGCGGCACGGCAGCCGCGACAAGCTTGCGCAAGCGCATGGGAGAATTCCTCTCGGCGGTGGGGACCGGGCCTGCGCGGAATACTCGCAGCAGGTTGCCAAGGAGCATAAGTCGGCGACCGACCTACTTTTGTTGGTCATTTCTCGATTCCCATTTCCGTTTTCCGCACCGTTTACCATTTCATGGGAATTCGATGGTCAACGCGGCAGCCCGTCGATGCGGTCGACGAGCTCCTGGGCGTGCCCGTCGCCGGAGAACCGGCGGGCCGCCGCCGACAGCGTCCGCAGGCGCTGCCGGGTCCGCGGCGACCGCAACGCGCCGGCCAGCTCGATGGCCTCCTGCCCGACGGCGGCGGCGACGTCGAGATCGCCGTCCAGCGCGTGCACGGTGGCCAGCCAGATCACCGTCAGGCCCCGGCTGCGCGTCATGTCCGGGCCGTAGCCGGCGATCGCGTCGGTGAGGGCGCGGATCCCGGCGCGGCCGTGCCGCACGTCGACCACCTGCGCCAGCTCGCCGTGCACCGTGCCGATCATCGCCGCCATGTCGGTGTCCCCGAAGAAGGCGGCCCACGGCGACACCTCGGCCTCGTGCGCGTCCGCGAACTCGGCCCGCGCGCGGCGCAGGTACGTCAGGGCGGCGGTGACGTCGGCCTTCTTCGCGTACGCCCACGCCTGGTTGGCCGACAGGATCGCCTGCGCGCGCCGGGAACGCGCCCGCAGCGCCGCCTCGCGGCCCTGCGCGAACTCCGCCAGGGCCGCGTCGACCGCGCCGTAGTGCAGGTGCAGCCGGCCGGTGCGGTACCGGATGTTGGCCTGCAGGTCGTCGTTCCCGGCCTCGACGGCCAGTTCCAGCGCCCGCGCGAACGCCGTCAGCGCGGCCGCCGGCCGGTCCTCGTCGAAACTGGTCCAGCCGGCGAGGTTGTACAGGTCGGCGACGACGGTGCAGAGCCGCACCAGCACGGCGTCCCGCATCGTGCCGGTCAGCAGCTCCGCCGCGGCCGGCAGCCGCGCTTCGATCGCTTCGGCGCAGGACCCGCCGCCGTAGCGGTAGTCCCGCGCCCGGAGTTCCGCGACGGCTTTTTCGACCCGTCGCACGTCGGCGAGGCCCACGCGGGCGCCGCGCGGGTTCTCCCGGCCGTCACTGCCGGTCATGGCAGCCCTCCGTCTCCTAGAGAGCCGCCGGCCCTGGCAACTCCCGGTCATTCCCCTCCGGGCCAGGCTCCGGGTCGCTCCGTCGGGGGGTTGGCACCGGGGAGTACCCCGGCGGCGGTGAGCACCACACCTGTGGCGGTTTCCGCGATCTTGACGACGGCCAGGAGGCCGCCGAGGGCGAGCGAGCTGCCGAGCCCCAGCTGGGCGAACTCGTCTTCGGACGGACCGGTTCCGCGTTGCCGCGGTAGCGCGCTGGTCACGATTCGACCTTCCGGGTTGTTCCGGACTCACTGACTCGGTATTCGCGGGGAATCAGCCGCCCCCAGGCGACGGAAATCCACCGGATGGTCGCGTTCTTCGGTTCTTGCTGGCCTTGCCACGAGCTCGTCTTGAACTGAATACGCGCGCACACAGCGCCGCCTCCCGAACTGCAGAACGATTCTTGTACGTCGGCCGGATCGCGAAATGCGGGACTACCGTAACGAGTCGATCTGCTCGAAATCAGCCGCCAACCAGGTCAAAGCCGGACTTGCGCGTGCACCTGCACACGCAAGCGACCCTCGGCTTTTGCAGCGGCGAAATGCAATTTCACGACGAAAGAACGCGTTTACCGCGCACTCCGCGGCACCCTGCGGATCTCGTCATAAACCGCCGGGTGGCGCACAGAATTCGCAGTTCGATCAGGACTTGACGAGTTCCACCCACATGCGAACCGATTCAGCGTCGACGGCGGCCTGCCAGCCGCCGGGCCGGACCGCGCTGCCGACGTGGAACCCGCGCACCCCGCCCGCGCGCAACAGGTGGACCTGCTGGGCGCGCAGGCCGCCGCCGACGAGCAGCTCCGGGCCGTTCTCGCGCTGCGCGAGGCGCTGCAGCACCGACAGCCCGCTGCCGACGCCGTTCGGGTGGCCTGCGGCGAGTACCGTGTCGCAGCCCAGCGCCGCGAGCTGGTCGTACGCGCGCAGCGGGTCACGCGTACGGTCGATGGCACGGTGGAACGTCCAGGGCAGGCCGTTGATCTCCTTGATGAGTGCTTCGCACGCGTCGAGGTCGATTTCGCTGTCGACGTTCAGGAAGCCGAACACGAACTCGCGCGCGCCCGCCTCGATCAGCCGGGCCGTGTCCGCACGCAGGCCTTCGATGTCGCCGGCGGCGAAGGAACCGTTGTCCCGCAGCATGACCCGGACCGGGAGATCGGTCGCCGACAGCACGTCACGCAGGGTCTCCAGCGAGGGTGTCAGGCCGTCCTGGGCCATGTCCGCGACCAGTTCGAGGCGGTCGGCCCCGCCCGCTTGCGCGCCTTCGGCGTCCGCCGCGTCCAGCGCGATCACTTCCAGCAGGGGCGTCTTCGAGCTCATGCCTCATCCGTTTCACTGGTTCCGGGTGTCTTCTCCCCTCGCGTGCCGCCCTCGCCGGAAGCCGCCTTGCAGGCTTGTCATCCGTTCGCGCACCGCCTCCGGGGAAAGAGAGAGTATCGGCCGCTGCTCCGGCACCGCTCCCGGGCTGGCGGCCGCGTCGGCGGGCTGCAGGAACGGCCAGGTGTCCTCGGCGCCGTCCTCCTGCTCCAGCTCCGCGGGGGTCGGCCACTGGTACTCGGGCTCGATCGCGGCGGGCGGCTGCGGGGGCACGACGGGCGGGGGCACCGGCGCGAACTGGGGATCGGTGTCCTCGTCGTCGGGGTTCGGCTCGGCGGCCACCGGCACCGGAGCGGGCGGCGGCGGGGGTGGCGGTGGCGGCGGGGGTGGCGGCACGGCCTCGCGGAGCGGCAACCCCGAGGCCAGCGCGTGCCGCGGCTCGGGTTCGACGGGGCGGGGCTCTTCGGCGACCGGGCGCGGCTCGGTCGCCCGGCGCGGCACCTCGGGTGGCGCGGACGCGTCGAACCAGCGGGACAGGACGTCGCGGTAAGCGGGCATCCGCTCGGTCGGGGCGTCGAAGTCGAGGTGGATGTCGTCTTCCGCGGTCGGCCACTCCGGGGCGTGCTCGCGCGCCACCACCGGCGCGCGGCGCGGCGGGCCGGCCTCGATCGACGGCGGCGTCAGCTCTTCCGGACCCTCGGGCTCCGGCTCCGGCGGCGTGAGCGGGGCGAGCGGCGCCAGCAGTTCGGGTTCCGCGGCGTGCTCGGGCTCGGCGGGTGGCGGCGGCGCGGGCAGGGGCGGCAGCTCGACGATCAGCGCGGTCGGCACCAGCACCGTCGCGACCAGCCCGGAACCCTGGGCGGCGCTCAGCCGGACGTCGATCCGGTGCCGCACGGCCAGGGTCGCGACCACGAACAGGCCCATCCGGCGCGACACCTCGACGTCGACGTCCGGCGGGTTCGCCAGGCGCGCGTTGGTGCGGTCGATCTCGGCCTGCGGCATGCCGGCGCCGTGGTCGGTGATCTCGATCTGCCAGTCGCCGTCGTGGGTTTCGGCGCTGGCCACGGTGACGGCGCCGCCGCCGGAGTAGCGCGTCGCGTTCTCCAGCAGCTCCGAAACGACGTGCACGAGGTCGTTGACGGCCTCACCGCGGACCGCGACCTGCGGCGCCGGGCCGAGCTCGATGCGCTGGTAGTGCTCGACCTCCGAGAGCGCGGCGCCGATGATCTCGTCCGCCGCGACGGCGCCGGCGTCCTCCCGCGCGGAGTCCTGACCCGACAGGACCAGCAGGTTCTCACTGTTGCGCCGCATCCGCGTCGCGAGGTGGTCGAGCTCGAACAGCCCGGCCAGGGTGTCCGGGTCCTGTTCGTCGGCCTCCATCCGGTCCAGCACCGAAAGCTGCCGTTCGACCAGGTCCTGGCTCCGCTGCGAGAGGTTGACGAACATCGCGTTGACGTTCTCGCGCAGCATCGCCTGTTCCCCGGCCAGCCGGACGGCTTCGCCGTGCACCGCGTCGAACGCGCGCGCCACCTGGCCGACTTCTTCGCGCGTGAACACCGGAACCGGGGCGACGGCGAGACGTTTGCGCAGGTTCTCCGGCGCGGGTTCCGGGTCGGTGAGCAGGCCTTGCACCGCCGCGGGCAGCCGGTGCTCGGCGACCTCCAGGGCCGTGCGGCGCAGGATCCGCAAGGGGCGCAACAAGGACCGCGCGATGACGACCGAGAGCACCCCGGCGACGAGCAGCACCGCGAGGACGACCCCGCCGTCCCAGATCGCCGCCGTGCGGGCCTGCGACGCGAGGGTGTCCGTGCGTTCCTGCAACTGGACCAGCAACGCCTGCTGCACTTGGCGGGCGAGGTTCACCGTGTGCGTCGCCGAGGTGTCCCACTGGTTCGGGTCGAGGCCCGAGAGGTTCTGGCCGTTTTCGGTGCGGGTGAGCGCGGACTCGACCATGTCGTTGCCGATGTCGACGACCAGGCCGATCACCGTGTCGTCGTACATCCGTTGCTGGTCAGGGGTCGCGAAGGTGCGGTAGTCGTTGTGCGCGGCATCGAGCTCGGCTTCCGCGCCGAGCAGCGCGCGCGTGCGGTCGCGGCTCAGCGTGCCCTCGGCGAGCGCCTCCGCCATCACCGCGCGCTTGACCGACAGCTGGTCCTTGATCCGCGCCAGTGCGTTGCCCGCCAAACGCAACCGCGCGAGCTCGGGGTCCGAGACGTCGGCCGCGGCGGAGTCGCTGATGTCGAGCAGGCCGGAGATCAGCTCGCTGTAGGAGCGGAGCACGGCGTCGGCGGGGTAGGCGGAGTGCTCCGCGGAGAACCGGAGGCCGCCGAGCACACGCAGCCGATCGTCGGTCTGCTGCAGGCTTTCCGCGGCCTTCGCGTCGAGACGCGGCCGGCTGTCGGCGAGGGTCCGCTCGAACGTCCCGATCGCCTGGTCGACGCGTTTGCGCTGGCCGGCGAGGTCGGCGGTGTCGCCTTGGCGGTTCTGCGCGACGAACCGGACGGTGAGGTCGCGCTCGCGCTGGAGTTCGTGCAGGGCTTCGGCGACGGTGCTGTCGACCCGGCCGCGGGTCGCGAACTCGGCGAGCTGCTGCGCGTCACGCAGGTCGGTGCTGATCCGCAGGCCGACGAGCGCGATCACGGCCAGCGCGGGAATGAGCACGACGGCGAAGAGCTTGGTGCCGAGGCGCCAGTTCCGCAGTCGCCAGCGACCGCCGGCCGGACGCGGATCCGCCGCCTCGCCACCCTTGCGGGGACGCTTGTCGCGACGGGTCACCTGGTTTCCTTTTCCACCGCGGGAGGAACCCGCGGACCTACCGACACCTCGAACCTACTGAACGGTAGCCCGCTTCATGAAGATCCGAAAGCCGCGCTGGCGCGATCCGGCCCTGCCCGCGATCGTATGGGGCGCGGACCATACGATCCAGCACGAGAATCAGATTCTCGCGGTAGGTGAAGGTTCATGATCAGACGCGGATGGACGATTCCGCTGGTAGCGGCGCTGCTGGCGACCGCGGGCTGCAGCCTGTTCAATTCCGGTTCGACCGCCGCCGCGCCGCCATTGGAACGGACCACTCTGCGGGTCGGTGTGGGCAACGCCATCGACACGGCCCCGCTGCGCATCGCCGTCGGGGCCGGGAAGTTCGGCCCGGCGGGCCTGAACGTGCAGCTGGTGGAGCTCGGCGCCGACGACGGGCTGGCCAAACTCGCGTCCGGCGACCTCGACGTCACGTTCGCCAGTGACATCGCGATGTTCCGCGCCGCGGCCGGCGGCGCGGCCCTGCAGCTCCAGGGCGAGGCGTACACGTCCGGCCCGAACACCATGGCGTTGGTCACGTTGCCGGGTTCCGACTACACGGTGCCGACGGCCAAAAAGGCACCGGAGATCGCCGTCAACGCGCTCGACGACGTCGGCGCGCTCGTCGCGCGTTCGGTGCTGGGCACCGCGGGCGTCGACGTCACGAAGATCAAGTTCAAGCAGGTCGCGTTCGACCGGATGCCGCAATCGCTTCAGGCGGGCGACGTCGACGCGGCGCTGATGATCGAGCCGTACATCACCCGCGCCGAGAAGGACCTGGGCGCGCACATCCTCGCCGACGGCGCCCGCGGCGCGACGCTCGACTTCCCGCTGTCCGGCTACGCCGCCACCAAGCCGTTCGCGCAGGCCAACCCGCGCACCCTCGCGGCGTTCCGCACCGCCTTGGGCACGGCCCAGCAGAGCGCGACGGACCCGGCGATCATCCGCGACTCGCTCCCGAAGTTCTCCGACATCGACACGACGACGGCGTCCCTGATCTCGCTGGGCTCGTACCCGGCGTCCCTCAACGGCATCCGGCTGCAGCGGGTCGCGGACCTGATGCACAACTCGGGCCAGCTGGCCGACCGCCTCGACGTCCAGGCCCTGCTCCCCGACCAGAACAGTTATTAGCTCGCGGACAACTTTGCACTTGGTCTACTTTTGCACTCAGTCTACTTGAGGAGTGCACATGGACGTCCTTGTCGCCGGCGCCGGACCCGCCGGCCTCACCACCGCCGCCGAACTGGCCCTGGCCGGGGTTTCCGTGACCGTCCTGGACCGCCGCGACGGGCCGGGCCTGCCGCGGCCGGTCGGCCTGCAGCCGCGGACCGCCGAACTGCTGGACCTGCGCGGCCTGGACCCGGCCGACCGGACGGTCGACGGCCCGAACGGCCACTTCGCCGGGCTGCCGGTCCCGCTCGACCACGGCGCCTGGCGCACCCGTCACCCGCGGGTGCTCAACCGCAGCCAGGACGAGGTCGAGGCGGTGCTGGCCGAGCACGCCGTCAAGCGGGGCGCGGTGCTCCGGCGCGGCTTCGAGATCACCACCGTCGAGGCCGACGACGACGGCGTCACCGTCGACGGGCTCCGCGCGCGCTGGCTGGTGGCCTGCGACGGCGCGCACAGCACCGTCCGCAAGCGGCTCGGGCTGCCGTTCCCCGGCCGCACCGAGACCTACGTCGCCACGCTCGCGCACCTCACGCTCGCGGCGGCGTCCGACCTCGTCCCGCCGCGCGTCGCGCACTTCAGCGAGGTGACACGGCAGGCGAACGGCTACTGGGCGATGCTCACCCCGCTCGGCGACGGCACCCACCGATTCGTCTTCGGCGCCACGACGACGCAGCCGAGCCGCGACGCGCCGGTAACCGACACGGAGGTCACCAAGGCCCTGACAGCCCTCTACGGCGCCGAAACGCGTCTGGGCGAGCTGCATGGCGCGTCGCGGTTCAACGACGCCACACGGCAGCTGGAGCGCTACCGCCACGGCCGGGTGCTCTTCGCGGGCGACGCCGCCCACATCCACCCGCCGCTCGGCGGCCAGGGGCTCAACCTCGGCGTCCAGGACGCGATGAACCTCGGCTGGAAGCTGGCCGCGACCGTCCGCGGCACGGCGCCGGCCGGGCTGCTCGACAGCTACCACGACGAACGCCACCCGGCCGCCGCCCAGGTGCTGCGACACACGGCCGCGCAGCGCGTGTTCACGACGCCGGACCGCGGCGAAAACGTCGAAGCGCTGCGGGAGATCGTCGTCGACCTGATGCGGACGCCGGACGGGAACCGCTACTTCAGCGGGCTCATGTCCGGGCTGGCGCTGAGCTACCCGGGCGCGCACCGCGTCCCGGACCTAGACCTGACGACGGCGACCGGCCCGACGCGGCTCTCGGCGCTGCTGCACGGCGGCCGCGGCCTGCTGCTCGACCTCGGCGACCACCCGGCACCGGCCGGCCACACCGGGCAGGTCGACGTCGTGCGCGCGACCACCGCCGACGGCGAGTACCGCGGGCGGCTGCTGCTGATCCGGCCGGACGGGTACGCCGTCGAGCCGGCCGAGCTCGGGAGGTGGTTCGGCTAGATGTTCTCGCCGGTCGGGCTCAGGCAGACGATCCGGCGCGGCGGACCGGTGTACTTCAGGGCCTTTTCGGCGTTGCCGCAGGCTTCTTCGGGGTCTGTGACGCCGTAGCCGGAGACGACCTCGGCGCGCAGCTGCGCCGTCGCGTCGGTGCAGCTGACCTTGGCGACCGCGGCGTCGTCGTCGACGTCGCGCAGGCAGTCACCGGAGCTGACGTTCAACGCGAGGCAGAGGGTCCGGTCGGTGCCGGAGCCGCTGATCTGGAACCGCACGTAGTCGTCGCTGGACCCGCAGCTGAACGTCCCGCGGTAGCTGTCGTCCACCTTGAACGTCGCGCTGTTCTCGCCGCACCCGACACGGTGGTAGGCGAGCTGCCGGCCGCTCTCGCGCGTCAGGTAGAGGCAGTCGCCGTCCGACGGCGGCCCGGCCTGGTGGATCCACACGATGCTCATCGCCCCCAGCGCGCCCAGCCCCAGCGCAGCGACGACGCACGCGATCAGCGTGATCCGCACCTTCACGCTGAACCAGTGCGGGATCCCCGGCCGCTGCGGTGCCCCCGGCATCGGTCCGCCGGGCATCGGCGCCACCGGCATCGGCACGGACTGCGGCGTCGCGTAGTCCGGCGTCCGGAACGGGTTGTCGTCGGACGGTGGTGTGGTCAACGTGCCCTCCAGTGATCCCCTCGGCATATCGTCCCACCGGCGGACCCGCGAGCGGAGCGGGCCGGAGCGAGGCACGTATAACAGTAGTTGTGACTGATGGCCCGCTGATCGTCCAGTCCGACAAGACCGTGCTCCTGGAGGTCGACAACCCCCAGGCCGACGACGCGCGCGTCGCGATCGCGCCGTTCGCCGAGCTCGAACGCGCCCCGGAGCACGTCCACACCTACCGCATCACCCCCCTGGCCTTGTGGAACGCGCGCGCCGCGGGGCACGACGCCGAGCAGGTCGTCGACGCCTTGACGACGTACTCGCGCTTCCCCGTGCCGCAGCCGCTGCTGATCGACGTCGTCGACGTGATGGGCCGCTTCGGGCGGCTGCAGATCGCCAACCACCCCGCGCACGGGCTGGTGATGTCCACCACCGACCGCGCGGTGCTCACCGAGGTCTCGCGCAACAAGAAGATCAGCCCGATGCTGGGCGCGAAGATCGACGACGACACCGTGCTCGTGCACCCGTCCGAACGCGGGCGGCTCAAGCAGGCGCTGCTGAAGGTCGGCTGGCCGGCCGAAGACCTCGCCGGGTACGTCGACGGCGAGGCGCACCCGATCGCGCTCGACGAGTCGGACTGGCAGCTGCGCGACTACCAGCGGATGGCCGCCGAGGCGTTCTGGGCGGGCGGCTCCGGCGTCGTCGTGCTCCCCTGCGGCGCCGGCAAGACTCTGGTCGGCGCGGCGGCGATGGCGAAAGCGCAGGCCACGACGCTGATCCTGGTGACGAACACGGTCGCCGGGCGGCAGTGGAAGCGCGAGCTCATCGCGCGGACGTCGCTGACCGAAGAGGAGATCGGCGAGTACTCCGGCGAGAAGAAGGAAGTCCGGCCGGTCACCATCGCGACGTACCAGGTGGTCACCCGCAAGACCAAGGGCGAGTACCGGCACCTGGAGCTGTTCGACTCGCGCGACTGGGGCCTGGTCGTCTACGACGAGGTCCACCTGCTGCCCGCGCCGGTGTTCCGGATGACCGCGGACCTGCAGTCGCGGCGCCGGCTCGGGCTGACGGCGACGCTGGTGCGCGAGGACGGCCGCGAGGGCGACGTCTTCTCGCTGATCGGGCCGAAGCGCTACGACGTGCCGTGGCGCGACATCGAGGCGCAGGGCTGGATCGCGCCGGCTGAGTGCACCGAGGTCCGGGTGACGCTGACCGACGCCGAACGGCTCGGCTACGCGACGGCCGAGGCCGACGAGCGCTACAAGCTGGCGGCGACGGCGATGACGAAGACACCGGTGATCAAGTCGATCGTCGCGAAGCACGCGGGCGAGCCGACCCTGGTCATCGGCGCCTACCTCGACCAGCTGGAGATGCTCGGCGACGAGCTCGACGCCCCGGTGATCCAGGGCTCCACCCGGAACAAGGAGCGCGAGGAGCTGTTCGACAAGTTCCGCCGCGGCGAGATCCGGACGCTCGTGGTGTCCAAGGTCGCGAACTTCTCGATCGACCTGCCCGAGGCGTCGGTGGCGATCCAGATCTCGGGCACGTTCGGCTCCCGGCAGGAGGAAGCCCAGCGGCTCGGCCGGCTCCTGCGGCCCAAGGGCGACGGGCGGCAGGCGCACTTCTACTCGATCGTCTCGCGCGACACGGTCGACACGGAGTACGCCGCGCACCGGCAGCGGTTCCTGGCGGAGCAGGGCTACGCGTACCACATCGTCGACGCGGACGACCTGCTCCGGCCGCTCTGACCTGCGCTTTCAGGAGTCGATCGGGTCGGCGGCCTTCGCCGCCCGGTCGACTTCCGCGCATCGCGCCGCCCAGAACGCCCGGTCGCGCCCGCTGTCCGTCGGCGGCGTGCCGGCCAGCTGTTCCCGCAGGATGTCGGCGTGCCCGGCGTGCCGGCCGGTCTCGGTGAGCACGTGCACCAGGACGTTGAACAGCTTGACGTCCGGGCGGGGCCACCAGGGCACGTGCCCGGGCGCGTCGATGGCCAGCGCGTCGATCGTCGCGTCGGAGTGCGCCCAGACGCGCCGGTAGCGGCCGATGATCTCCTCGCGCGTTTCGTGCTCGGTGGCCCACATGTCGGTGCCGCGCAGCTCGAGGTCGTCCCACCGCGGGACGGCGTCGGGGGACGGCCGGCCGAAGACTTCGCCGAAGTACCGGGCCTCCCCCACCGCGAGGTGCTTGACCAGGCCGAGCAGGGTGGTCCCGGTCGCGGTCAGCGGGCGCCGGATGTCGTACTCGGACAGCCCGTCGAGTTTCCCGAGCGTCTCCTCCCGGATCTCTCGCAGGTCGCTGTGCAGGTAGGCCTTCGCGAAGTCGTCGATCACGGGCATGAGCCTGCACCACCGGCGCGGCGTCCCCGTTCGGCCCAGCGGATCGTCACAGGAACAACTTCCGCCACAGACGTCTCACCCAGTGCTCTGACCTGGCCTTTTCCGGATTCACTCGAACGGATGAGCGGGGAGATCACTGGAAATTGTCAGACCCTCGAACTACTGTTCGACATGCACCAGCCGAACACAAGTTCGAGGGGACGTCATGACGATCGCACCGCTCCGCCCCGGTACACCCGCGCCGCCGGTCCAGACCCTGCCACCGGGGTCGTGGCACGGCCGGCTGTGGGTGTCGGACCTGCCCTTGACCCGGCCCGAGCGCTACCTGGGCTGTGTGGCCGAGTTCGAGCGGTCCGGGCTGTGGCCGGTGCTGATCCCGCACGACCAGCGGTTCGCGGCGAACGGCGAAGACTGGATCGACGACCGCGGCCGGCTCGCCCCGGCCGGCCACCGGGTCGCGTCGGCCGACCCGGCGAGCGTGCTCGACCGCTGGTGGGACGGCTCCTGCTGTGACGGCGCCTGCCTGCGCCCCTTCGGCGCGCGGTTCCCCGGGCTGGCCAAGCGCAGCCAGCGTCGCTCCGACCCGCTGGCCGAGGCGGGCAACACGGGCTCGATCCTGGCCACGCGCGCCCCGCACCGGCTCGGCCTGGTCCAGACCGAGCGGCCCGCCGACATCCCGGCCCTGCTGGGCTGGACGGGCATGATCAAGTGCACCGACCAGGTCGCCGAGCTGTCGGCGGTGCTGCGCAGCTGGGAAGAGCGGTTCGGGGCGACGCTGGTGGTGCTGGGCTTCGACGCGATCGAGCTGTCGGTGTCGGCCCCACCCCGCAACCAGGCGAGGGCACTGTCGGTGGCGGCGGAACACCGGGCGTTCAGCCTGCCGACGTTCGCGGCCCAGCCGGGCAACCTGCGCGAGTACGCGTCGGACCTGGTGCAGACCCGGCACTGGCGGTTCTCCTGGGCATGAAAGCGCGGAGCGGCAACCTTTCCGGGCGTCTCGCCGCCGGATTCTCGTCGCCGCGGCCCGCGCGCCGGGCACGTCCACGTGGCCGGCGCGCCACGCGGCGACCGGGCTGCTCCTCGGCGCGCTCGCGGCCGGCCTGCCGCTGGGCGCGGTCCGGCAGGTCGGCACGGCCGCCGGCTGGCCGGCGGCCCGCTGCCAGCGGGTGCGGTGTGGCGCTCCGGCGCGGGGCGGTGCTCCAGCGCGGTGCGGTGCTCCGGCGCGGTGCGGTGCTCCGGCGCGGTGCGGCGTGATGAGCAAGCGCGTCAAGGGGCCGGTGAGACGGCCGTCCGCGAAGTTGGGTCAGCTGTCCCGGCCGGCGGGCCACCGGTCCGGACGGCGCCCGCACGGGCGCGTTTGGGCGAGCCGGCGAACGGGCATCACGCACCGCGGGAAGGCGGTGAGAGCGATCGCCGAAATCCGGATCGGCACGTCGGGCTGGCGCTACCCGCCGTGGCGCGGCGACTTCTACCCGCCGGGCCTGGCCCAGCGGCGCGAGCTGGAGTACCTGTCGCGGCGGCTGAACACGGTCGAGCTCAACGGCTCGTTCTACGCGCTGCAGCGCCCGGAGCGCTTCCGCGCGTGGTTCGACGAGACGCCGTCGGACTTCCTGTTCGCGGTGAAGGGCGGCCGCTTCATCACGCACATGAAGCAGCTGCGCGACGTCGAGACGTCGCTGGCCAACTTCTACGCGTCCGGCGTGCTCGCCCTCGGCGCGAAGCTGGGCCCGTTCCTCTGGCAGCTGCCACCCCGGCTCACGTTCGACCCCGACCGCCTCGCGAACTTCTTCACCCTCCTGCCGCGCACCACGACCGACGCGGCCGAGCTGGCGACAAATCACGACGACAAGCTGAAGGCGAAGCCGTACTTGGAGGCGGGGAAGCGAAGGCCGCTGCGGCACGCGCTGGAGGTCCGCCACCCGAGCTTCGCGGAGCCGGCGGCGAAGGAGCTGCTGCGAGAGCACGGCATCGCCCTGGTCGTCGCCGACACGGCGGGCAAATGGCCGTTCCTCGAAGACCAGACCGCCGACTTCGCCTACGTCCGGCTGCACGGCGCCGAGGAGCTGTACGTCAGCGGCTACTCGGACCAGGCCCTGCGCGAGTGGGCGAAGAAGATCCGCGCCTGGCACGACGACGGAAAGCGAGACGTTCACGTCTACTTCGACAACGACGCCAAGGTGGAAGCTCCGCGCAACGCGCAAGCCCTCGCCGACCTGCTGGGCGTCGAGCCCGCGAACAAGACAGTGAGTGGACAGTGAGTGCCCCGGTCTTGGATGACAAAGCGGGCGGGACTGCCTCGCGTGCCGCGACTGGGGGTCAGCACGCGAGCGGTCCGCCGCACAATCACCCAGCCGGCCGGCTCTAGCGCGCCAGGCCGCCGCCCCCGCATATCCGCACCACTCACCCGCGGACCACGGGCCCTCGCGCGGATCTCCGCACCGGCAGAACCTCATCGGGTAAGGCGCCCGCGCCACCAGACACCGAACCGGGCCTACGCACACCTCGATCAAGCCGCAGCCCCGCACCAACCCGCGCCGCCGCGAACAGATCACACCAACCAAGAACCACTCCGCCCGCCGCGCAACCCGAGCCACTCGCACGCGGACCACAAGCGCTCACACAGATATCCGCACCACAGAACCCCATCGAGCAGCGGCCCCGCGCCGCCCGGTCACCGAACGGGCCTGCGCGCCACCTCGATCAAGCCGCAGCCCGCATCTCGACCTGCCACCGGACACCGAACGGGCCTGCGCGCCACCTCGATCAAGCCGCAGCCCGCATCTCGACCTGCCACCGGACACCGAACGGGTCCCAAGCCACCTCGGTCAAGCCGCGACCTCACACACCAACCCGCACCACCGCACATCGAGCCGGCCTCCGAGCCACCTCAGTGAAACCGCACCCCGCACCACACGCTGAGCGGGTCTCCGTCCCGCAAGACTCGGTCGCCCACCGGCCCCGCACAGCAGGCGACCACCTCGCGCCCGGTCGAGCGAGCCCCCACCGCCACCGAACAGCTCTCGAAGCCGCGCCCAGCACGCGACTCCCGGCCAAGGCAGCCTCAGCTCGAAGCGCCCACCAACGCCGCCAGTTTCGCCCGCACGTCGTCCGCGTCCGGGTGTCCCAGCTCCGTCAGCAACCGCACCGACCGCACCCAGCACTCCCGGGCCAGCGTCTCCTCACCGTGGCGCAGATGGATCGTCCCCAGCTGGGCCAGCACGTCCGCTGCCTCGTACTGCTCGCCCATGGTGAAGAACATCTCCACCGAGTCGCGGATGCAGGCGATGCCCTCGTCGAGCCGGCCGAGGCCGATCAGGGCCAGCCCTCGTGTGTGCTGCGTGAACCGGGTGTCGAGCGGGCGGCCGTCCGGGCCGAGGATCGCCAGCGCCGCGTCGGCCAGTTCCAGTGCCTGCTCGTGGTCGCCCATCGACGTGCAGATGTCGCCCAGCGCCCGCAGCACACTCGCCTCGAACGCGCCCATCCCCAAGTCGCGGACGATCTCCAGTGCCTGCACGCCGTGCTCGTACGCCCAGGCGTAGTCGTCCAGGTTGTGCGCCGCCAGCGCCAGGTTGTACTGCGCCCGTGCCTCGCCCTCCCGCGCGCCGAGGTCGCGCTGGATCGCCAGCACCTGTTCCAGGTACCGCCGCGACTCGTCGTACTGCCGCACCACGCCGTTGACCACGCCGAGTCCACTGAGGATGCCCGCCTCGCCCGGCCGGTGCCCGCCGTCGCGCGCGGCTTCGAGCGCCACGCCGAACACCGAGCGCCAGTCGTCCAGCCGCGAGCGCGTCCCGAAATAACTCTGCAGCAGCCAGGCGAGCTTCCAGCAGACGTCGTCCCGCCGCCGGCGCCGCGCCAGGTGCACCGCGGCGATCAGGTTGCCGGCCTCTTCGTCGAACCAGTCCAGCGCGTCGTGGTACTCGGCGAACGCCAAGCCGTCGAGACCGGCCGGCTCCAGGAGCCGGTAGTAGCGCTCGGGCCGCATCCGCCGGGACGCGTTGAGCGCCGACGCCAGGTACCAGCCGAGCAACCGGTCGAGCGCGGCGTCGCGCTCCTCCGCGCTGTCGACCTGCTCCGCGGCTTCGCCCGCGTACGCGCGGATCAGGTCGTGGAACTGGTAGCGGCCCGGCCGCGGCTGGGCGAGCAGGTGCGCGGCCGCCAGGGTCGCGAGCACCGGGCGGGTCCGCGTCAGGTCCAGACCGGCGACGGCGGCCGCCGCGGGCGCGGTGAAGTCGACGCCGGTCGACAGTCCGAGCAGCCGCAGCAACCGCGCCGCCTGCGGCTCGAGTGCCTGGTAGGAGTACGAAAACACCGAACGGATGTTGGTGCCGTCACCGTCGGCGAGGTCAAACGAGCCGAGCAGGTCGTGCTCGTTCTCGAGAGAGTCGGCGAACTCGTCGAGCGGCAGCCCGGGGAACTGTGCCGCCCGCACCGCCAGGATCCGGATCGCCAGCGGCAGCCCGCCGCAGTACCGCACGAACCGTTCGGCCGCCGCCGGATCGCGGGCCACGCGCTCGGCGCCGATCGTGGACGCGAGCAGCTCCACGGCGTCCTCCTCGCCGAGCTCCTCCAGCGCGACGCGCCGGGCGCCGTGCGTCGCGACCAGGGCGCGCAGCTGCCAGCGGCTGGTGATCACGACCAGGCATCCCGGCCCGGGCAGCAGCGGCCGCACCTGTTCGGTGCGGTTGGCGTTGTCGAGGACGATCAGCAGCCGCCGGCCCGCCGTGTGCGTCCGCCAGCTCGCCGCGCGGCCGTCGGGGTCGGCCGGGATCTGCTCGCACGGGACGCCGAGCGCGGTGAGCATCGCCTCCAGCGCCGCCCCCGGCTCGACCGGCTCGCCGGGCCCGTACCCCCGCAGGTTGAGGTGGATCTGCCCGCCGGGGAACCGGTCGGCGATCTCGTGCGCGAAGTGCACCGCGAGCGTCGTCTTGCCGATGCCGCCCATGCCTTCGACGGACGCGATCGGCGTCGAGGTGTCGGCGTCGAGCGCCTCGGGCAGCAGCGCGTGCAACGCCTTGAGGTCGCTCTCACGCCCGGAAAACGTCCGCAGGTCGGCGGGCAGCTGGTGCGGCACCTGCGGTTCGACGCCGAGGCGGTAACGCGCGGGTTCGCCGACGTCGGCGCCGGTCAGGATCGCCTGCCGGGTGCGCTGCAGCGACGGGCCGGGGTCCAGCCCGAGCTCCTCGGCCAGCACCGCGCTGATCCGGCGGTGGACGTCGAGCGCCTCGGCCTGGCGGCCCGACCGGTACAGCGCGACCATCAGCTGCTCGTGCAGCCGTTCCCGCAGAGGGTTTTCCCTGGTCAGGCGGGTCAGTTCGGGGACGACCGTGCCGTACTCGCCGACCTCGAGCAGCGCGTCGGCCCACAGTTCTCGCACGCGCAGGCGTTCTTCGGCGAGCTGGCCGGCTTCGTCGCGGTGCAGCGCGTCGGACTCGACGTTCAGCAGCGCGGGGCCGCGCCACTGCTCGAGCGCTTCCGCGAAGTGCGCCGCCGCCTGACGGCTGTCACCGCGGTCCAGGGCCGTCTTGCCCCGCGCGGCGAGCGCACGGAACCGCGACAGGTCGAGCAGGTCGTCCGCGACCTCGATCAGGTAACCGCCGCTCTCGGTGCGGATCGAGACCTGGTCGCCGAGGGCGCGGCGCAGGCGCAGCACGTACGTCTGGAGCGCGCCCTTGGACCGGCGGCGGTCGTCGTTCCACAGCCACCGGCCCAGCTCGTCGACCGGCACGACGCGGTTGGCGCGCAGCAGCAGCCCGGCCAGCACGATCAGCGGCCGGCTCCCCCCGAGCGCCACCGGGTGGCCGTCGGCCGTGACCTCGGCCGGACCCAGCAGGCGGAAATCGAGGACCACGGGAGTCATTCTGTCCGGAATCGCGCTGATCGGCACCCGATTGCGAAACGCGGGACGGTGGCATGATCGGCGGTGATGAAGGTCTACGCGATTCCCCTGCGCAACCGCTTCCGCGGCATCACGGTCCGTGAGGGCGTGCTGCTGCCCGGTCCGGCGGGCTGGGGCGAGTTCTGCCCGTTCGCCGACTACTCCGACGCCGAGAGCCTGCCGTGGCTGCAGGCGGCCGTCGAAGCAAGCGAAACGGGCTGGCCGGCGCCGGTCCGCGACCGCGTCGAGGTGAACACGACGGTGCCGGTGGTCGGCCCGGAGAAGGCGCACGAACTGGTCAGCGCGGCCGGCTGCCGCACGGCGAAGGTGAAGGTCGCCGACCCCCGGTCGTCCCTGGCGGACGACTGCGCGCGGGTGGAGGCGGTCCGCGACGCGCTCGGCCCGGCCGGCGCGATCCGCGTCGACGCCAACATGGCCTGGGACGTCGACACGGCGGTCCGCGCGATCACCGATCTCGACAGCGCGGCAGGCGGCCTGGAGTACGCGGAACAGCCGTGCCCCACAATCGACGACCTCGCCGCGGTCCGCCGCCGCGTCTCGGTCCGCATCGCCGCCGACGAGTCGATCCGCCGAGCGGAGGATCCGCTGAAGGTCGCGGTCGCCGGAGCGGCGGACATCGCGGTCCTGAAGGTCTCCCCCCTCGGCGGCGTCCGCCGGGCGCTGGAGGTCGCCGAAGCGTGCGGCTTGCCGTGCGTGGTGTCGTCCGCGGTGGAGACGAGCGTCGGCCTGGCCGCGGGCCTGGCCCTGGCGGGCGCCCTCCCGGAGCTGGAGTTCGCGTGCGGCCTGGGCACGATCTCGTTGCTGGAAGGCGACGTCTGCGCGGCCTCACTGTCCCCTGTGGACGGTTACCTCCCGGTCCTGCGCAATCCTCCGGAGCCCACGGAGGCATACGCGGCCTCGGCCGACGTCCGAGCCGCGTGGGAAGCCCGGCTGGCGAGGGTCCGCGGCCTGTCGTGAGTGTTCAGGGCGGTTAGAACCGCCCTGAACACTCACGACCTCAAGCCGCCGCCTGGTTCCATGGTCCGAAGTTGTACCGGGTCGGCACCAGGTTTTCCCGGAGGCCGAGTTCAGGGTCCGGATCCGGGCCCTTCCCGATGTGGACTGGACCCCTGGCGGGCGAACATTGCTGCATGACGAACAGCGTGTACACCCCGGAAACCAAGAAGGTCCGCCGCAGCCGTACCGACAAGATGCTCACCGGCGTCTGCGGCGGCTGGTCCCAGTACCTCGGCATCGACGCGAACGTGCTGCGGATCGGGCTCGTCGCCGCCGTTTTCCTCTCCGCCGGGATCGCCATCCCGATCTACATCGCCGCCGCGATTCTGACCCCCGAAGAAGACTCCTGACCGGGGCGGGCGCCGGTTCGCAGGGGGAACCGGTGCCCGCCGGACGACCAGGGGTGTGCCGAACAGCGGCCCGGACGCCAAGGGGACGTTCGGGCCGTTCGGCGTAGCCGCCTACTCTGACCGGCCGAAATGCCCTCCGCGAACCCCGTTCGAGGGGTTAGGGTTCGCGGTCGTGGATCAAGGGAACACCGCCGGCCGGACGGCCGCGAAGGTCGTCGTCGGGGTCCTCGGCGGGCTCTACCTGCTCGCCGGACTGGGGCTGACCGCCTTCGCCGCCTTCTTCGCGCTGGCCTTCAACGACACCGGCAGCGCGAGCGTCACAAAAACCGTGCTCTACACGGCCGCGGCGGTGGCGATCTGGATCCTGCTCACCGGGATCGGCGCGATCGTCGTCGCGCTGGAAGCGGAAGAAGCGAGCACCGCCTGGCTCGGGGGCCTCGGCGTGCTCGCGCTCGGCGTCGTGATCGTCGGCGCCTTCGCCATCTGGTTCTTCACCAAGCCGTAGCGGTCACAAGAAAAAGCCCGGCCCGCCGAAGCGGACCGGGCTTTCCCGGTGAAGCAGCCGAACTCAGAAGTCCATGCCACCCATGCCACCGGACGGGTCGGCGGGAGCGGCCGAAGCCTTCTCCGGCTTGTCCGCCACGACGGCCTCGGTGGTCAGGAACAGCGCCGCGATGGAGGCGGCGTTCTGCAGCGCGGAGCGGGTGACCTTCGTCGGGTCCGGCACGCCGGCGGCGAGCAGGTCCTCGTAGACACCCGTGGCGGCGTTCAGGCCGTGACCCTGCGGCAGACCCTTGACCTTCTCCACGACGACGCCGCCTTCGAGGCCGGCGTTGATCGCGATCTGCTTGAGCGGGGCCTCGACGGCCACCTTGACGATGTTGGCACCAGTGGCCTCGTCGCCCTCGAGCTTCAGACCGGCGAAGGCAGCCTCGGCAGCCTGGATGAGAGCGACGCCACCACCGGCGACGATGCCCTCTTCAACGGCGGCCTTGGCGTTGCGCACGGCATCCTCGATGCGGTGCTTGCGCTCCTTCAGCTCGACCTCGGTGGCGGCACCGGCCTTGATGACGGCCACGCCGCCGGCCAGCTTCGCCAGACGCTCCTGGAGCTTCTCGCGGTCGTAGTCCGAGTCCGAGTTCTCGATCTCGGCGCGGATCTGGTTGACGCGACCCTGGATCTGGTCGGCGTCGCCCGCACCCTCGACGATGGTCGTCTCGTCCTTGGTGATGACGGCCTTGCGCGCCTTGCCCAGCAGCGACAGGTCGGCGTTCTCCAGCTTGAGGCCGACGTCCTCGCTGATGACCTGGCCACCGGTCAGGATCGCGATGTCCTGCAGGATCGCCTTGCGGCGGTCACCGAAGCCCGGGGCCTTGACGGCGACGGACTTGAAGGTGCCGCGCATCTTGTTGACGATGAGGGTGGCCAGGGCCTCGCCCTCGACGTCCTCGGCGATGATCAGCAGCGGCTTGCCGGACTGGATGACCTTCTCCAGCAGCGGCAGGACGTCCTTGACGGTGGAGATCTTGGAACCGAAGAGGAGGATGTAGGGGTCCTCCAGCTCGGCTTCCTGACGCTCCGGGTCCGTCACGAAGTAGCCCGAGATGTAGCCCTTGTCGAAGCGCATGCCCTCGGTGAGCTCGAGCTCGAGACCGAAGGTGTTGCTCTCCTCGACGGTGACGACGCCTTCCTTGCCGACCTTGTCCAGCGCCTCGGCGATCAGCTCGCCGATGGTGCGGTCAGCGGCCGAGATCGAGGCGGTAGCAGCGATCTGCTCCTTGGTCTCGATCTGGACGGCCATCTTGTGCAGCTGCTCGATGATGGCCTCGACGGCCGCTTCGATGCCGCGCTTCAGGCTGATCGGGTCGGCGCCGGCGGCAACGTTGCGCAGGCCTTCCTTGACCAGGGCCTGGGCGAGCACGGTGGCGGTGGTGGTGCCGTCACCCGCGACGTCGTCGGTCTTCTTGGCAACTTCCTTGACGAGCTCGGCCCCGATCTTCTCCCACGGGTCTTCGAGCTCGATCTCCTTGGCGATGGAGACGCCGTCGTTGGTGATCGTCGGCGCGCCCCACTTCTTCTCGAGCACGACGTTCCGGCCCCGCGGGCCGAGGGTCACCTTGACGGCTTCGGCGAGGATGTTCAAGCCGCGCTCAAGACCGCGGCGGGCGTCCTCGTCGAACGCGATCAGTTTGGCCATTGCGGTGTGGTCCTCCGGTATTGGGCGCCACCGCCGCGCTGTGTTACTTGCAGCGGCGGCAGCAGGACTCTTTCCTCGGCCAGGCTCGGTGCCCGCGACGGACGACTGGACCCGAGTGGGGGTCAGCCTCACCGTCCCGACCTTCAAGCACGCGATCGGTGACCGCGCGCCTGGCACTCAACGGCGTCGAGTGCCAAGTCCGTGTTTAGCACTCTCAGGGGGAGAGTGCAAGAAGACCTGCTCAGCGCCGCACGATCTCGCGACCGCGAACGACCACACGACGGCCGGGACCGGGATCAGGAGCTCGGCTTGATGGAGATCGACGACGGGGGCGCGTTGAGCGAGGAGGTCGGGTTGCCCTGGGAGTCGCCCGGGCCGACCGGGATGTTCGGCGCGGTCGTCGGGGTGCCGCCGCCGCTGTCGCCGCCGGTGAACAGGATGATCGCCGTCACGATCGCGCCGATCACCACGACCGCACCGACGACGATCCAGATCCACTTGGTGTTGCCGCTCTTCGCCTGGTGGAACGCGCCCGCGCCGCCCGCGGGCATCGGCGGGCGCAGGCGCATCGGGTCGCCGGGCGGGCCGTAACCGGGCGGCGGGCCCTGCTGGGGCATGCCCTGCTGCTGGTAGCCGTACGGGCCCTGCGGCGGCATCCCCTGGGGCGGGCCCTGCTGGGGGTATCCGTAACCGGGGGGCGGGCCCTGCGGCGGGCCACCAGGGCCGCCAGGGCCACCGAGGCCGCCGGGGCCACCCGGGCCCTGCGGTCCGGGCTGCTGCCCGTAACCGGGCTGCTGCTGTCCTCCGTACGGGTGCACGGGGGCCCCCTCTCCCTGCTGCGGTGCCGTGGTCTGGTGCGGTCCCTGTTGTACCTGACCAGGACGCTGCGGCGCGGGGATTCCACCCGGATTGGTCCCCGGCGGACCGGGTGGCCCGGGCGGGGTGTCCGACGCCGCCTGGGCGCCGAGCGCGCGGCGGGCGGCCGCGATCATCTCGACGCAGTTGGGGTAGCGGTCCGCCGGGCTCTTGGCCATGCCCTTGCGGATGACCTCGTCGATCGCCGGCGGCAGCGCGACAGCGCGGGAGATGGCGGGCGGGTCGCCGTTGAGGTGGCCCTTGATCACCGTCGGGACGTCGCCCTTGAACGGCGGGCTGCCGGTGAGGCAGGCGTAGAGGACGCACGTGAGCGCGTACTGGTCGGTGCGCCCGTCCAGCGGCTCGCCGCGCAGGTGCTCCGGCGCCGCGTAGGTGGGCGAGCCGAGGAAGTCGCCGCCGCGGGTGCGGTGGCCGGTCGCGCCGCGGCGCGTCAGCCCGAAGTCGGCGACGTACACGTGCTCGCGCGAGGTCTCCTTCTTCGTCACGAGCACGTTGGCCGGCTTGACGTCCAGGTGGACCAGACCACGGTTGTGCAGGGTGTCGAGCGCGTCCGCGACCTGGTCGAGCATGGTCAGCGTGCGCGCGGGCGCGATGGGACCGCCCGCGATCAGGCCGGCGAGATCACCGCCGTCGACCATCCGCATGGCGATGTAGAGCATGCCGTCGAGCTCGCCGAAGTCGTACAGCGGCACGACATTGGCGTGGTCGATCGCGGAGGTGTTGCGCGCCTCGTCGACGAACCGCTCCCGGAACTCGGCGTCGGTCCCGAGGTGGTCGCCGATGACCTTCAGCGCCACTTTCCGGCCCAGGCGCACGTCCGTGGCCTTGTAGGTCACGCTCATGCCGCCCTTGCCGAGCACGCCGTCGATGCGGTAGTTGCCCAGCCGGCGACCGGTGAGGTCCCCCGACACATCGCCTGTCACGCCCGGCAGCCTAACGCCCCTGGTTCGGCGGCTGCCGGGGGTTGGCCCAACAGGTCAACAGCGGTAGTTACGACACCTTCCGCACGTCGGCCGCCTGGCTCCGTCCGTCCCGGCCGGACTGCACTTCGAACTCCACCCGGTCGCCTTCGTCCAAAGTGCGGAATCCGTCAGCCTGAATGGCGGAATAGTGGACGAACACGTCTGGTCCTTCGGTGGATTCGATGAACCCGTAGCCCTTTTCCGAGTTGAACCATTTGACGGTGCCGACAGCCACGGCGCCCTCCCTCAGCACACAAGGATCCGCTGGCCCAGCGTAGGCCAGCGGCGCGAGTCCCAATCACGCTACCGGAATTATTCCCCTCGGCAATGGGCAATTCGTCCGAAGATCACGCCTGCGAAAGACGGCGGTTCCGCGCGTGCACGAGCACCGTCCCGGGACCCGCGAAGTCGACTGCCAATCCCTCGCCCGTGCGCACCGACTGCGGGCCGCCGGGATCGAGTGCGCGCAGCCGGCACTGCACGGTGTCCGGATAGGCCAGCAGGTAGTCCGGGCGGACGGTGACCAGCTCGCCCTGGGCGAGTTCGAACGCGTCCACCGGCCCGGGTGCGGCGAGCACGAGGGGACCGGTGCCGCTGAAGTGCTCGAGGAACCCCGCGTCGGCCCCGAAGAGCTGCTGCAACGGCGCCCAGCTCGGGTCGTGGCGAACCGCCGAGGGGCGCACGAGCACGGCTTCGCGGTGCACCGACCAGCCCGTGCCGCCGCGCAGTTCCAACGGGTAGACGTCGCCGGGGCGCAGCGGCGCGAAGTCGATCCAGCCGCCGTCGGACGGTGCGGTGTAGACGGCCATCGTCGTCTTGCCCGCGCGGACGCCGCCGCGGCCCGCCGCCGTTTCGGTGACGCCGAAGCGGCTGGCGAGCAGCGTTTCGGGCACGGCCTGCACGGCCTCGCCCGGGTCGAGCAGCACCCGGGCGACGCCGAAGCCCGGCGTGTGCCGGGTCTGGACGCGCATCAGCGGGACGGGACGTGCGAGATGATCCAGCTGATCAGGGCCGACGGGTTGCGCGTCTGCGTCATGATCTGGCCGGGGCCGACGAAGTCGAAGACGAGGCCTTCACCGCTCTTCATGGACTGGATGATGCCGGTCGCGACCTTCCGGATCTGGTACTGCACGGTGTCGGCGTACGCGACGACGTGCCCGGTGTCGACGGTGACCATCTCGCCCGGCTGCAGGGTCATGGTCTCGACCGCGCCGTAACAGCTGACGAGCAGCTCGCCCTGGCCGGTGGCGTGGGTGAGGAAACCGCCTTCGCCGCCCATCAGGTTCTTCATCCCGCCCCACTTGGTCTCGGTCTGCACGCCGTGCGACGACGCGAGCCAGCAGCCGCGGGTGACGGCCCAGCCGGTGCGGCCGTCGAGCGGGATCGTCTGGATGTCGCCGGGCAGGTTGGCCGCGACGTCGACCCAGCCGCCGTTCTGCGGCGCGGTGAAGGTGGAGATGAAGAAGGACTCGCCGGAGAGGAAGGCGCGGCCGAGGCCCTTCATGATCCCGCCCTGCGCCTGGGACTGGACCTGCAGGCCGTAGCTGGTGGCCATCATCGCGCCGGACTCCACCTGGCACGGTTCCCCCGGCGCCAGCATCAGCCGGGCGACGGCGAAAGAGGGCTGGTTGCGGACTCGGACCTGCATTGCGTTCTCCCCTGGGCGTGCTCTCAGACGACGCAGAGTCTTGCACGCCTCCCACAACAGGGGAGGATGGTCCGGTGATCTCCGTCGACGACTACCGGGAGCGGATCACCGCGCTCCTGGGCACCGCGCCCACCACCGTCCTGCCGCTCGCCGACGCGGCCGGCCTCGTGCTGGCCGAGGACGTGCCGGCGGGCGTCTCCCTGCCGCCCTTCGACAACTCCGCGATGGACGGCTACGCGGTCCGCGCCGCCGACGTCGCCTCGGTGCCGGTGACACTGCCGGTCGCCGACGACATCCCGGCCGGCCGGGTCGACGTCCGGCCGCTGGAGCCGGGCACCGCGCACCGGATCATGACCGGCGCGCCGCTGCCGCCGGGCGCGGACGCCGTCGTGATGGTCGAGGACACCGACGGCGGCACGGAGACCGTGACCATCACCGCCGAGGCCCGCGAAGGCGCGCACATCCGGCGGCTCGGGGAAGACGTCGTCGCCGGGAGCCTCGCGCTGCCCGCCGGGACCGTGCTGGGGCATTCGCACCTGGGCCTGGCCGCCGCGGTCGGGCTCGCCGAGCTGCGGGTGCACCGGCCGCCACGGGTGCTCGTCGCCTCCACCGGCACCGAGCTGGTCGACGCGCCGGCACCGTTGCGGCACGGCCAGATCTACGAGTCCAACAGCGTGATGCTCGCCGCCGCGCTGCGCGAACTCGGCTGCGAGGTCGAGGTGGTCCGCAGTGTCGTCGACGACGTCGAGGAGTTCCGCAAGGTCGTCGAGCCGCGGCTGGCCGACGCCGACCTGCTGGTCACCTCCGGCGGCGTCAGCGCGGGCGCGTACGAAGTGGTGAAGGACGCGCTCACCGGGCAGGGCGTCGAGTTCGCGAAGGTCGCGATGCAGCCGGGCGGGCCGCAGGGGTCCGGGCGCTGGCAGGGCGTGCCCGTGGTGACGCTGCCCGGCAACCCGGTGAGCGTGCTGGTGTCGTTCGAGGCGTTCCTGCGCCCGGCGCTGCTGGCCGCGCTCGGCCACACCGACGTCTCGCGCCGCCGGGTGCGGGCCCGGCTGACCGAGGCGATGAGCTCGCCGGCCGGACGCCGCCAGTTCCGCCGGGGCGTGTTCACGCCGTCCGAGCGTGAGGTCACCGGGGTCGTCGGGCCGCGCGGCGGCCCGGGGTCGCACCTGCTGGCCGCGTTCACCCAGGCCAACTGCCTGATCGTGCTGCCGGAGGACGTCAGCTCGGCTGCGGTTGGCGACGAGGTGGACGTCCTGCTGCTGTGACCGGGAAGTCGCGCAGCTTCGCCAGCGGGGCCAGCATGCCGAGGGCCACGACCAGCAGCGCGGACATCACCCAGAGCGTCTCCCGGACGCCGATCGCTTCGCCGAGCGCGCCGCCGAGGACACCGGCCAGCGGGATCGTGCCGTAGTTGACGATCGACGCGCTCGAGTTGATCCGGCTGAACAGCTCCGGCGGGCAGTAGCGCTGCCGGAACGTCGTGGTCAGGACGTTCGACGCGACGACGCCCGCGCAGACGCCGAAGTCCGCGATGACGAACAGCACGAGCCCGGGGCCGGGCCCGCTCAGCGGGCCGAGCAGCAGCATCGGCGCCGCGAAGGCTTCGCAGAGCAGGAACGCGCGGGCGGTGCCGAAGCGGGCGCCGAGCCGACCGGCCAGCGCGGCGCCGAGGATCCCGCCGGTGGCGGCCGCCGCCAGGACCAGCCCGACCAGGCCGGGCGCGGCGCCGAGCGTGCGGGACAGGAAGACGATCTGGATGGCCTGGTACCCGGTCAGGGCGAGGTTCGAGACGGCGCCGAACGTCATCAGCGTCCGCAGGTAGCGGTCGCCGAGGACGAACCGCAGGCCCACGGCGATCTGGCTGCGCAGCGGCGTCCGCTCGACCGGCACGACGGTTTCGCGGGCGCGGATCGTGCGCACGCACAGCACGGAGACGCCGAAGCTGACCGCGTCCGCGAGGATCCCGCTGACCGGCCCGAACGCCTGCGCCAGCAGCCCCGCCAGGCCGGGCCCGGCGACCTGCGTCGCGGATTCGCTGCCCTGCAGCTTGGCGTTTGCCCCCAGCAGGTCCTCGCGGCCGACGAGCGCCGGGAGGAAGGCCCGGTAGGCGAGGGTGAAGAACACCTTCGCGACGCCGCCGAGCAGCGCGGCCACCAGCAGGTACGGCATGGTCAGCGCGCCGAGCGCGGCGGCGAGGGGAACACTGCCGAACACCGCCATCGACACGGTGTTGCAGGCGAGCATCACCGGGCGCTTGGGCAGCCGGTCCACCCAGGCGCCGGCGGGCAGGCCGATCACCAGCCAGGGCAGCCAGGCCACCGCCGTCAGCAGCCCGACGTCGAACGTGCTCGCCCCCAGCGTGAGCACCGCGACCAGCGGCAACGCCGTGCTCGCGACCATGCCGCCGAGCATGCTGGCGGTCTCGCCGGTCCACAGCAGCCGGAAGTCGCGGTTCCCCCAGAGCCCGGTCACGGCTGGCCCAGCGACGCCCGCGCGGCGAAGAAGACCGGACGGCGCTCGATGCCGTCGCCGGGTTCGACGCGGTCTTCGAACTCGCTGATCAGCAGCAGGACCCGCTCGTTCAACTCGTCGAGCTCGTCGGTCGAGAGCCGGAGCCAGGTGTCCATCGCGAACGGCGCGCCCCGCCACGGCTCGGGATAGCTCTCGCGCTCGGCGATCCACTGCCGGGCGACGGCCGTCTGGCGGTCGAGGACGAGCACCTCGGCGGCCTCGGCGACCGGGTCGTCGGGGAAGTCGGCGGCCGCCCACTTCAGCGTCTTCGAGACCCGCCGCCACCAGCGTTCCCGCTGGTCACGGGCCAGCTCTGGGGCCTGCTCGACGAGCTTCGCCGCGGCCAGCACCTTGATGTGGTGGCTGATGTTCCCGACCGCCTGGCCGGTCTTCGCGGCGAGCATCGACGCGGTCGCGGGCCCGTCGAGGTGCAGCAGGTCCAGCAGCCGGCGGCGCAGCGGGTGCGACATGGCGGCCAGCACCTTCGAATCCCGGATCTCCCGGACGTCCTCGCTCATGACGCACAAGAGTAGTTGTACAACAGCTCTTGTGCAATGGCTCTTGTGCGTCCGCGTGATCGGCCCGCGTAAGCTCCACGACATGGGTTTCGTCGCATGGGTCATCTTCGGCGCGCTCGTCGGCTGGGCGGCCAACCTGGTCGTCGGCGGCCGGGACCGGCGCCGGCAGGGTTGCCTGGTCAGCGTGCTGGTGGGCGTGGTCGGCGCGGCCCTGGGCGGGCTGATCTACCGGCTCGCGACCGGCCAGGCGAAGTCGTTCGACTTCGACTTCCCCAGCTTCGGCGTGGCCATCCTGGGCGCCGTCGTGCTGCTGGCGATCCTGCGGCTCGCGAGCGGGATCGGCCGGCGCTCGGGTGACCGTTCGTAACATTTGCCGGACGAACCGTGGTCAACACGGCTTCCGCCACTAAAGTAGGTCGTTCGGCGCTTCTTTCAGGCCCTGATTCCGCGGCCGGGTGCATGCGCCGTCGGGGGGTGCATGCACCCGGCTTCGTCTCATCGCTTCGATGACGACGTCCACCGCGCGGTCCGGATCCACGAGTGACGGCATCGGCGCGTCGGCGATGTCCTGGCGCCACGCGCCGAGCAGCTCGGCGAGCCGGGCGTCGGCGGAATCGCGGCGGTCGGTCATCGGTCCTCACAGGTCAGACGGCGTCAACTACCCAGAGTTATCGCAGACTTCGACCATCCGTTACCGGGATGTGGTCCCTCCCACCCGTCACGGGGACACCCTCGCGGAGGACCCGGACAGACCCGACCAGACCCCCACCTGGGGCAGCGGTAGCGTGGTGGCGCCCGTACGCGGCCGCCGGAACCCCGGCGTCACCCGCCCTCACGACACGAAACCAGGGGACCCGACCATGAGCGGCACCCGGCCGGAATCCGCCGGCAATCCCGTCGCCCACGCCCTCCAGCTGGCCCGCGAGACGCTGCCGCCGATGCACCCGGCCGGCCGGCCGTTCGTGGCGGGTGGCGCGGTCGCGACGCTGGTCGCCCGCCGGTTCTCCAAGCGCCTCGGCGTCCTCGGCGCGCTCACGACCGTGGCGATGGCCGCGTTCTTCCGCGAGCCGAAGCGGGTCCCGCCCCCGCGTGATGGCGTCGCGCTGGCCTCGGCCGACGGTCTCGTCTCGCTGATCGAGGAAGCCGTCCCGCCCGCCGAGCTCGGCCTCCCCGCCGAGCCGCGGCTGCGCGTGTCGGTGTTCCTCTCGGTGTTCGACGTGCACGTCCAGCGCGTGCCGGCGAACGGCGTGATCGAGCGCGTCGCCTACCGGCCGGGCAAGTTCCTCTCCGCGGACCTGGACAAGGCGAGCGAGGACAACGAACGCAACTCCGTGCTGATGCGCACCGAAGACGGCCACGAGCTCGTCGTCGTGCAGATCGCCGGGCTGGTCGCACGCCGCATCCTCTGCGAGATCCGCGAGGGCGACAAGGTCGGCGCCGCCGCGACGTACGGCATCATCCGCTTCGGCTCCCGGGTCGACCTCTACCTCCCGCCGGGCTCGCGCGTGCTGGTCGCGAAGGGCCAGCGGACGGTCGGCGGCGAGACGGTGATCGCCGAACTCCCCGCCTCGCGCTCGGAAGGCTGACCCCATGGTCCGCGTGACCACGACCACCCCCGGTGTCCGGCTGCTGCCGAACGCCATCACCGTGCTGGCGCTGTGCGCCGGGCTGTCGGCGGTGCAGTTCGCGCTGACGAAGAACTACTCGATGGCGATCGCCTCGATCGGCATCGCCGCGGTGCTCGACAGCCTGGACGGCCGGATCGCCCGCCTGCTCGACGCGACGTCGAAGATGGGCGCGGAGCTGGACTCGCTGTCCGACGGCATCTCGTTCGGTGTCGCGCCGGCGCTGGTCATCTACGTGTGGCAGACGGGCGCGGACCGGATCGGCTGGGTGGCGTCGCTGATCTTCGCCGTCTGCATGATCCTGCGGCTGGCCCGGTTCAACACGCTGCTCGACGACACCGAGCAGCCGGCGTACGCGAGCGAGTTCTTCGTCGGCGTCCCGGCGCCCGCGGGCGGTCTGCTCGCCATGCTGCCGCTGGTCGCCTGGCTGCAGTGGGGCGAGGGCTGGTGGTCTTCGCAGTGGGTCGTGTGGGCGTGGACGATCGCCATCGCGGCCCTGCTGATCAGCCGGATCCCGACGCTGTCGCTGAAGACGGTCAAGGCCCCGGCGAAGGCGATCGCGCCGCTGCTGATCGGCGTCGCCCTGCTGGCGGCCGCGATCATCCAGTTCCCGCTGGTCGCGCTGCTCGTCGCGATGGTGCTGTACCTGGCGCACATCCCGTACTCGGTCTACCGCAGCCGCTGGCTGGCCGACCACCCCGAGGCCTGGACGGTCCCGCCGCGCGAGCGCCGCGCGATCCGCCGGGCCCGCTCCCAGCGCCGTCTCGGCCTGCGCCCGCCGCTGCGCCGGCGTGTCGCGGGCGCGGCGATGCGCGCGGTCCGCCTCCCCCGCAACGGCGAGTACGTCCGCACCCCCCGCGACACCTCCTCCAACGGCAACGGCGACGGCCAGCGCCGCCGCTCCTGGCGCCAGATCGGCCTGCGCCGCAAGTAATCGTGTCGTCCGTCCAGGTACGCGTGTCGTCCACCTGGGTACGCGTGTCGTCCGTCCGGGTACGCCCGGGCTCGATCGGAATGGACGACACGCGTACCTGACGGGACGACACGCGTACTCAGGTGGACGACACGGGGTGTCGGCGGTCCGGGATATCACCCCGCTTCGACGCGTGGGGGCTCTCCGCATCGCTAGGGTGAACGGCGTGAGCCACCCCCAGATCACGCTGACCGTCCGGCACACGCCGTCCGCGCTGGACACCCGCCGCGGCGTCGTGCGGCTGCACCCCGAAGTCCTCGACGCGCTGGGCCTGCGGGCCTGGGACGCGGTGCACCTGACCGGCGCGCGCGTCAGCGCCGCGCTCGCGGCGCCCGCCGACGAGACCGGCGTGCCGGGGGTGCTGCTCACCGATGACGTCACGATGTCGAACCTCGGCGTCACCGAAGGCGCCGAGGTCGTGGTCGCGCCCGCCGAGGTGTCGGCCGCCCGGACGGTGACCGTCGCGGGGTCGCGGCTGGCCAGCTCGTCGGTCAGCCCGCACATGCTGCGGCTGGCGCTGATCGGCAAGGTCCTGACCATCGGCGACGCCGTTTCCCTGCTGCCGCAGGACCTCGCGCCGCAGCCGGGGTCCGACCCGGCCGGCCTGCGCGGCCAGCTGTCGCGGGCCATCGGCGCGACCTGGACGAACGAACTGCTGACCGTCACGGCGACCGAGCCCGCCGGGACCGTCGCGGTAGGACCGTCCACAGTGGTCGTCTGGCGCGACGGCGCCCGGCCCGCCGCCGAAGCCGCCGCGCCGCGGACGGCGACCGCGCTCGTCCGCACCACCGCCGTCACCGCGGCCGAGGAGTGGATCGACGCCGAAATCGTCGAAGACGAAGTCACGCTCGTGGAGATCACCGAGCCGGCCGTGCCGGTGGCCGACCTGATCGGCGGCGAGGCGGCCGCGCGCAAGCTCTCCGAGTGGTTCGACCTGGCCTTCCACCGGCCCGAGCTGCTCGCGAAGCTGGGCGCGCCCGCCCACCTCGGCGTACTGCTGTCCGGCCCGGAAGGCGTCGGCAAGGCGACGCTCGTGCGGTCGGTGGCGCAGGCCGAGAACGTCAAGGTCGTCCCGGTCGCCGCACCCAACCTCGCGGTGCTGGACCCGAACGTCGCGGTGTCGCGGCTGCGTGAGGCGATCCGCGCCGCCGCGGGCCCGGCCGTGCTGCTGATCACCGACGTCGACGCGCTGCTGCCCGCGACCACGCCCCCGCCGGTGGCCACGATCGTGCTCGAAGAGCTGCGCACGGCCCTGCGCCGCGACCGCCTCGCCGTGGTCGCGACGACGGCCCGGGCCGAGTCCGCCGACCCGCGGCTGCGCGCCGCGGACCTGCTGGACCGCGAGCTGGGCCTGGCCCTGCCGGACGCGAAAACCCGCCGTGAGCTGCTGAACGTCCTGCTGCGCGACGTCCCCCTGGAGCCGGGCCTCGACTGCGGCGCGCTCGCCGAGCGGACGCCGGGGTTCGTCGCGGCGGACCTCATCGCGCTGCGACGGGACGCGGCGCTGCGGGCGGCGCTGCGCCAGCGTGATGAGGCCGAGCCGCGTGTCTCGCAGCAGGACCTGCTGGACGCGCTGGCCACCGTCCGGCCGGTGTCGCTGTCCACTTCGGACAACCTGGCCACCGGCGGGCTGACTTTGGACGACGTCGGCAACATGGTCGACGTCAAGCAGTCCCTCACCGAAACGGTGCTGTGGCCGCTGCGGTACCCGGACTCGTTCGCGCGGCTCGGCGTCGCACCGCCGCGTGGCGTGCTGCTCTACGGGCCGCCCGGTGGCGGCAAGACGTTCCTGGTGCGGGCGCTGGCCGGCACCGGCGCGCTCAACGTGTTCGCCGTCAAGGGCGCCGAGCTGATGGACAAGTGGGTCGGCGAGTCGGAGCGCGCGGTGCGGGAGCTGTTCCGCCGCGCCGCCGAGGCCGCGCCGTCGCTGATCTTCCTGGACGAGATCGACGCGCTGGCCCCGCGCCGCGGCCAGTCGTCGGACTCCGGCGTCGCCGATCGGGTGGTCGCGGCGCTGCTGACCGAGCTCGACGGCGTCGAGCCGATGCGCGAGGTCGTCGTGCTCGGCGCGACGAACCGGCCCGAGCTGGTCGACCCGGCCCTGCTGCGGCCGGGACGGCTGGAGCGCCGCGTCTACGTGCCACCGCCGGACGCCGAGGCCCGCACCGCGATCTTGACCGCGACCTCGAAGAACACGCCGCTGGCTGCCGATGTGGACCTGGCCGCGGTCGCGTCCACTCTGGACGGTTACTCGGCGGCCGACTGCGCGGCGCTGATCCGCGAAGCGGCGTTGACGGCGATGCGCGAGTCCCTCGAAGCCCACGAGGTCACGGCGGCCCACCTGGACGCGGCCCGCAAGAAGGTCCGGCCGAGCCTGGACCCGGCCCAGCTCGCGGCCCTGGAGGCCTACGCCCAGGTCCAGGCCGGCGACTGAAACGCGCGAAGGGGCGCCACCCGCGGGTGGCGCCCCTTCGGCACAAGCTCGTCAGCTGCCCTTGTGGCCCGACTCGTATTCCTTCGTCACGATGATGATCACGCCCGGGCTGGCGCTCTCGATCCCCGGGAAGCGGGGCTCGGCCTTGATCTGGAACTCCTGCGCGAGCTGCTTCGCCGCGGCTTCCTCGTCGGTGCCCGGGCGGTAGAACGCCGTGGTCACCGGGATCGTGCCCTGCGAGTAGTTGCCGACCTCGTTGACGGTCCAGCCGTCACCCCGGAAGTCGTTCGCGGCCCGCTCGGCGAGGTCTTTGATCAGGGAGTTGTTGAACACCCGGACGGTCACCCACTTGTTGCCCGTCTGCTGGTCACCGGGCTGACCCGGCTGACCGGACGTCGGCTGTCCCGGTGTCGGCTGGCCGGGGGCCGGTGACGACGGCGTGGGCGACGTCGGACTGGTCGTGGACGGCGGCGGTGTCGACGGTGGTGTCACCGTCGGCGACGTCCCGCCCGGCGGCGTGCCGGGCTGGGTGCTGGGCGTACCGCTCGGCCCGGCTTCGTTCGAACCGCCACCACTCAACGCGGAGATCCCGCCGATCACGGCGGCGACGATCGCCACACCGATCAGCACGACGCCCGCGGCCTTCATCGGCCGGGACATTCCCGAAAACACGCTCATTTCAGCTCGATCCCCAGTCGCCTGGCCCCACGCTTGCGCTGGCGGGCGGCACGCGTCTTGCGCAGCCGCTTCACCAGCATCGGGTCGGCCTCGATCGCCTCCGGCTTCTCCAGCAGCTTGTTCAGCAGCTGGTAGTAGCGCGTGCTGGAGACTTCGAAGCGCTCACGGATGGCGTTCTCCTTCGCACCGGCATGTCGCCACCACTGGCGCTCGAAAGCGAGGATCTCGACCTCGCGTTCGGTCAGGCCGGGTACGGGCTTCGGCGGCGACGGCTGCGGCTCAGCCATCGACTCCGCGGCGTCCATCCGAGTCCCTCTCAATCAGGCGACATGGTGATCCAGACCTACCTCTTCCGCGGGCGTCATTCAACCACGGATCAGCACGCCGACGTGGGCATCGACATCGGCGCGTCACGGTCTGATGCAGGTCTACCAGAAGGGTCCGACTAAACTGCCCGCTCGTGACCGTCCACGCCATCCGGATCGCCGGCGACCCCGTGCTGCACAACCCGACTCGGGAGATCACCGAGTTCGACGAGCAGCTGCGCATCCTCACCGACGACATGTTCGAGACGATGTACGCCGCCGAGGGTGTCGGCCTAGCCGCCAACCAGATCGGCCTCGACCTGCGGGTGTTCGTCTACGACTGCCCGGACGACGAGGGCGTCCGCCACAAGGGCGTCGTGGTGAACCCGAAGCTCGAGACGTCGGAGATCCCGGAGACCATGCCGGATCCGGACGACGACTGGGAGGGCTGCCTCTCGGCGCCCGGCGAGTCGTACCCGACGGGCCGCGCGTCGTGGGCGAAGGTGACCGGCTCCGACATCGAGGGCAACCCGATCGAGGTCGAGGGCACCGGCTACTTCGCGCGCTGCCTGCAGCACGAGACCGACCACCTCGACGGCTACATCTACCTCGACCGGCTCGTCGGGCGCCACGCCCGCGCCGCGAAGAAGATGTTGAAGTCCAACAAGTGGGGCGTCCCCGGCCTCTCCTGGCTCCCCCCACGCACCCCCGAAGACGACGGCGCCGTCATCTGACCTCCCGTACTCCGTAAAGCCGTGAAGGCCTCCTTACCGGCTCTTATGGCCGGTAAGGAGGCCTTCACGGCTTTTGGCGAACCTCAGCAGCCGAGGAAGTGGCAGCGGACGACGCGAGGCGTCTCGAGGGTCGAGCCCGCCTTGACGTCCCAGGCCAGGCGGACGTACTGCGCGTGCGTCCAGGCCAGCGGCGTCGCCGAGGTGTTCGGCGTGCCGGCCGGGAACCCCGTCTGACCCGACGGCGGGTTCTCGTCCCACACCTGCTCCGGCATGGTCTCCGCCGAGCTGCTCACCCGGCCGAGGTCACGCAGCCGCCGCGCGGCCGACGACGGCTGGCCCAGCGTCAGTTCGTACTCGCCGCGCTCGCCGGCGAGCAGCGGCCACAGCCGGCCGAACGTCGTGCGGCTCTCGGCCGGAAAGGTGTAGTCCCACGGCGAACCGTCGGCCTGCTCGCCGTAGCCGTCCTTTGTGTACCGGTGCCAGAACTGCCCGGTCGGCGTCGTGTACGAGATCTCCTTGTCCGTGACGCGAACGCTGTTCACGATCACCGGGTCGTCGGCGCGGTAGACGCCGAGGCGCACCAGGTCGAGGAAGCCGGCGTCGGTGACCGCACGCTGGTCCATGGTCACGCTCGAGTTGCCGAGGTTGTACGTCGTCGGAGCGTTCGCGTTGCCGTCCTTGGTGAGCCGCACGAAGTACGGGTCCTTCGACAGCGGCCCGTTCGTGGTGATCGTCTGCTTCGGCAGGTCGGCCTTGAACTTGTCCGCCGCGGCCAGGTAGCGAGCCGCGTCCGCCGGCGCGCCGTTGTGCGACGCGATGTCCGCGGCGCAGACGAGCCCGGCGATCACCGAGGCGATGGTCGACGGGGACCAACCGTCCTGCTCCTCCCAGCGCTCCTGCTGGGTCCACGGCGCGGCCTGGCCGTCAGGACCCTTGTAGGACAACAGGAAGTCGGCCGCCTTGCGCACGCCGGGCCACACGTCGTTGCGGCCGAGCTGCTGGGCCAGCACGATCGGGAAGGCGGTTTCGTCGAGCTGGACCGACGTCCAGTACGGCACGCCGTCGACCCGGCTGTTCTGCGGCATATGGCCGTCGGCCTGCTGCTGCGTGCCGAACATGTAGGTCACCGCGCGGCTCGCGGCCGCCGTGTCGCCGCCGGCGGCCAGGCCGGTCGCGATCTGGTAGAGGTCACGCGGCCAGACCAGGTGGTAGGTGCCGGACGGCGACCACTCCGGGTCGTTGTTCCCGAACCGCCACGGCATGCTCGGCGACGCGATGAACGCGCCCGGGTGGTGCTTGTCCTCGCTCGCGGCCAGCGTCAGCATCGACGCCTTGTAGAGGTCGCGCTCGCTGTCGGTCTTCAGCGACGACGGCGGTTTGCTCACCCCGCGCAGGTACTGCTCCCAGCCGCGGTCGTAAGAGCGGGTGATGTCCCCGAAACCGCGCCGCTGCGACGCCTGCGCGTTGCCGAGCGCGTCGGACGCCTTCGCGCCCATGCCGAGCGCGAGGGTGACGTGCCGGGTGCGCACGCCGTCGGCCGCGGTCTGCCCGGTCAGGACGACGTTGCCCTTCGTGGCGCTGTCGTAAGTCGCGAGCTTGAACGTCTTCGCGAGCTGCGTGTTCCCGTCGGACGCGCCCGCGTAGCCGACGCTCGTTTTCGTGAAGGCGGGCTTCGCGGTGAGGGCGGCGGCGTTGGTGGCGTCCGACGCGGTGACGGCGTCCCCCTTGCGGGCGGCCGAATCGTCGGAGCCGTCGTTGGTCAGGTCCGGATCGGCGACCGCGTAGAGCTGGTACGGCCGCCCGGTGAGCGACTGGAAGTCGACGTCGACCAGCACGGTCGTCGCGGCCGGGTCGGTGACGTAGGTCTTGCGCAGCCGCCACCTGTGCTGGTCGTCGGTGATGGTCTGCTCGTAAACCAAACTGTCGTCGTCGGTCCGCCGGACCCGCTGCGACCTGGCCGTGTTGTCGGCGACGGCGAAACTGCGCCCGTCGGTGACGACGAAGTCCATCGAACGGACGCTCGGCGTCGACAGGTCCGGGTAGTAGACCTCGGACAGCTGACCGCCCTGGAGCGTGAACCAGACGTTGCTCGACCGGTCGTGAGCCGTGCCGAAGCCGGTCTTGTTCGCGGGCAGCCAGCTGGGATGGGCGCCGGGCGCCCCGGGAGCCGTCCCCTGGGCCGCCGCGGTCGCCGGTATCAGCCCGGTGACCAGCAGCCCGGCGAGGGCCGAGACCATGAGTTTGCGCATATCAACCCCACAGTGATGTCGCTTCTGCACCGTTACAGAAGCGACAGGCAGTGTCTCGCCGATTCTTCACCGGCGCATGGTCCGAATCGGTGAACCACTGACCGTCACTGGTCCGGTCACGCCGCCGGTTCACCAGCAGCGAACGGACTTCCGGCTGTTCGCGGCGCACTATTGAAGGACCTGCAACGGTGTAATCGAGGTACTCATGGACGAGGCGATGGACGCCTACTCACGCGCGGTCAGCACGGTCGCCAAGACCGTCACCCCGCACGTCGCCGGGGTTCAGCTCGCGCGCGGCAGCGGCTCCGCGGTGGTCTTCGCCGACGACGGCTACCTGCTGACCAACGCGCACGTCGTCGACCAGGACCGGAGCGGCGTCGCGACCTTCGCCGACGGCAGCGAAACACGCTTCGACGTCGTCGGCGCCGATCCGCTGTCCGATCTCGCCGTGCTGCGGGCGCACGGCGAGACGCCCTCCGCCGCTGTGCTCGGCGACGCCGACAAGCTCGTCGTCGGGCAGCTCGTGGTGGCGATCGGGAGCCCGCTCGGGTTCTCCGGATCGGTGACCGCGGGGGTCGTCAGCGCGCTCGGCCGGGCGCTCCCGGTGCGCCACGGCCGCGCCGGCCGGGTAATCGAGGACGTCATCCAGACCGACGCCGCGCTCAACCCGGGCAACTCCGGCGGCGCGCTCGCCGACTCCGCCGGCCGCGTCGTCGGGATCAACACCGCGGTCGCCGGCGTCGGGCTCGGCCTGGCCGTGCCGATCAACTCGACCACGCGCCGGATCATCAACACCCTCGTCGTCGAAGGCCGGGTGCGGCGCGCGTACCTCGGCGTTGTCGGCGTGCCCGCGCCGCTGCCCGACGACGTCGCCGAGCGCACCGGCCAGGAGGCCGGGCTGCGGGTGCGCGAAGTCGTCTCCGGCGGGCCCGCCGAGCGCGCCGGGCTGCGAACGGGTGATCTCGTGTTGACCGTCGGGCGCGCCCGGGTGTCGGACGCGCAGGGCATCCAGCGGCAGCTGTTCGCCGAAGTGATCGGCACCGCACTGCCGATCACCGTGCTGCGCAACGGAGCCATGGTCGACGTCTACGCCACACCGGCCGAACTGGTCGGGTGAGGTGAGCGGACTTGAGTCTGGCGCCCCGGCGTGGCATGGTCGGTGGCACAACACCACAACGCGGGAGCTCGCGCCATGGCGGGCTGAGAGGGTGACTGGGGATTTGTCCCGGGTGTCACCGACCGCATGAACCTGACCGGGTAATGCCGGCGTAGGGAGTGAAAGTCGTTGACCACCTTGGAGAACAAGGACGTCTCCGTCACGACCGGTCCGATCACCGGTTCGCACAAGGTCTACCACCAGACCGAATCCGGACTCCGCGTTCCGGCCCGCCGGATCGACCTCTCGAACGGCGAACACTTCGACGTCTACGACACTTCGGGCCCGTACACCGACCCTGAAGCGAACATCGACGTCCACAGTGGACTGCACCGGCTGCGGGCCGGCTGGGCCGACGGCCGGGAGCACAACACGCAGCTCGGCTGGGCCAAACAAGGCGTCGTCACCAGGGAAATGGAGTACATCGCCGCGCGGGAACGGGTTTCGCCGGAGTTCGTGCGCGACGAGGTCGCGAGCGGCCGCGCGGTGATCCCGGTCAACCGGCGCCACCCCGAGTCCGAACCGATGATCATCGGCAAGAACTTCCTGGTGAAGATCAACGCCAACATGGGCAACTCGGCCGTCTGGTCCTCGGTCGAGGAAGAGGTCGACAAGATGGTGTGGGCCACCCGCTGGGGTGCCGACACGATCATGGACCTGTCCACCGGCAAGCGGATCCACGAGACGCGCGAGTGGATCATCCGCAACTCGCCGGTGCCCGTCGGTACCGTGCCGATCTACCAGGCGCTGGAAAAGGTCGACGGGGAACCGGAAAAGCTGTCGTGGGAGGTCTACCGCGACACCATCGTCGAGCAGTGCGAGCAGGGTGTCGACTACGTCACGGTGCACGCCGGCGTGCTGCTGCGCTACATCCCGCTGACCGCGCGGCGCGTCACCGGCATCGTCAGCCGGGGTGGCTCGATCATGGCCGCGTGGTGCCTCGCGCACCACCAGGAGTCCTTCCTGTACACGCACTTCGAGGAACTCTGCGAGCTGCTGCGGCAGTACGACGTCACGTTCTCCCTCGGCGACGGCCTGCGTCCGGGCTCGATCGCGGACGCCAACGACCGCGCGCAGTTCGCCGAGCTGGAAACGCTCGGTGAGCTGACGCACCTCGCGCGCTCGCACGACGTCCAGGTGATGATCGAGGGCCCCGGCCACGTGCCGATGCACAAGATCAAGGAAAACGTCGAGCTGGAGGAACGGCTCTGCGGCGAGGCGCCGTTCTACACCCTCGGTCCACTCACGACGGACATCGCGCCGGCGTACGACCACATCACCTCGGCCATCGGCGCGGCGCAGATCGGCTGGTACGGCACGGCGATGCTGTGTTACGTCACGCCGAAGGAGCACCTCGGCCTGCCGAACCGCGACGACGTCAAGACCGGCGTGATCACGTACAAGATCGCCGCGCACGCCGCCGACCTGGCCAAGGGGCACCAGTACGCGCAGGAGTGGGACGACGAGCTGTCCAAGGCCCGCTTCGAGTTCCGCTGGAACGACCAGTTCAACCTGTCCCTCGACCCGGACACCGCACGCGCGTTCCACGACGAGACGCTGCCCGCCGAGCCGGCCAAGACCGCGCACTTCTGCTCGATGTGCGGCCCGAAGTTCTGCTCGATGCGGATCACGCAGGACGTCCGCAAGTACGCCGAGGAGCACGGTCTGTCCACTGTGGAGGCCATCGAGGCCGGCATGGCTTCGAAGTCGGCGGAGTTCACCGAGTCCGGCGGCCAGGTCTACCTGCCCGTGGTGCAACCGTGACTCCGCCCACCGCCCTCACCATCGCCGGATCCGACTCCGGCGGTGGTGCGGGCATCCAGGCGGACCTGCGCACGTTTTTCGCCCACGGCGTGCACGGCCTGGTCGCGCTGACGGCCGTCACCGTGCAGAATTCCTTGGGCGTGCAGGGTTTCACCGAGATCCCGGCCGACGTCGTCGCCGCGCAGATCAAGGCGGTGGCGTCCGACATGGGCGTCAACGCGGCCAAGACGGGCATGCTGGCCACGGCGGAGATCATCCGCGCGGTGGCCAAGACCCTGGACGAAGTCGGCGGGGACACCCCCCTGGTGGTCGACCCGGTGGCGGCGTCGATGACGGGCCACGCGCTCCTGCGCGAGGACGCCCTGGAGGCGATCCGCACGGAACTGTTCCCGCGCGCGACGCTGATCACGCCGAACCTGGACGAGGTCCGCCTGCTGACGGGCATCGCCGTCACGGACGCGGCGTCCCAGCGAGACGCGGCGGAGGCGTTGCTGGCCTTCGGTTCGCGGTGGGTCCTGGTCAAGGGCGGCCACATGACGGGCCGCACCTGCGTGGACCTGCTGACTGATGGCAGCGCGTACGTCTCGCTGAGCGGCCCCCGCTACGACACGGAGAACACCCACGGCGGCGGCGACACGATGGCGTCGGCGATCACGGCGTCGCTGGCGAAGGGCGCCTCGGTGCCGGACGCGGTGGCGGCGGGGAAGAAGTTCATCGAGAGGTGCGTGGCGGAGTCCTACCCGCTCGGCGCGGGCGTGGGCCCGGTGTCGCCGTTCTGGGTGCTCGGGTCCTCGTGAGTGTTCAGGGCGGTTCTAACCGCCCTGAACACTCACGACCAAGCTGCGGCAACCTCACCTGACCGGCTGCAGCTCCCGGCCGTCGTAGGACTCGCGGGCCGAGCGGATGCGGCCGAAGTTGGCCTGGGACCAGGCGCTCAGCGCCACCAGGTGCGCGCCGACCTCGGCGCCCATCTCCGTGAGTGCGTACTCCACCGTCGGCGGGGTCGTCGGGTAGACCGTGCGCGTCAGGAATCCGTCGCGTTCCAGCTGGCGGAGGTTCTGGGTCAGCATCTTCTGGCTTATGCCGTCGACCGCGCGGCGCAGCTCGCCGAAGCGGTGCGGGCCGCGGGCCAGGGCGCCCAGGACCAGGGCCGTCCACTTGTTGGCCAGCAGGTCCAGTACGTCGCGGCAGGGACAGCTGCGAAGGTAGACGTCCCAGGGTCCGTCCTGGTCGCAGGTGGTTTCCATCGGGTACCTACTTTACGAAGAAGTGCCTTCTGGCGAAAAGTGCCTACCCGTCCGAGTATAGGAGCCGACCCCGGAACGAAGGAGCGAACAGATGCGCATCGTGACCCAGCAGGCACTCGGCGGGCCGGAGGTGCTGACCGTCACCGAAGCGGCTCGGCCGGTACCCGGGCCCACGGAGGTCCTGGTGCGCGTGCACGCCGCCGGGATCAACCCGGTCGACTGGAAGGTGCGCGCCGGCGGCGGGTTCCTCGGCGAACCGCCGTTCACCGTCGGCTGGGACGTCGCCGGCGTCGTCGAGGAGACCGGCTTCGGCGCCACCGGCGTCCGGCAGGGTGACGAAGTCCTCGGCATGCCCTGGTTCCCCCGCCCGGCCAGCGCCTACGCGGAGTACGTCACCGCGCCCTCGCGCCACTTCGTGCGCAAGCCCGCCGGGCTCTCGTTCGCCGAGGCCGCCGCGCTGCCGCTGGCCGGGCTGACCGCCTGGCAGGGCCTGGTCGACGTCGCGAACGTCCACAGCGGACAGCGGGTGTTCGTCGACGCCGCCGCGGGCGGGGTCGGGCACCTCGCCGTCCAGATCGCCAAGGCGCATGGCGCGTACGTCATCGGCACGGCCAGCGCGGGCAAGCACGACCTGCTGCGCGAACTCGGCGTCGACGAGCCGATCGACTACCACGACGCCGGTGCGACGGCGTCCGATGTGGACGTCTACTTCGGACTGGTCGGCGAGGACAGCGACCTGCGCTGGCTCCCCGCGATCAAGGAGGGCGGGCTGCTGATCGGCGTGCCCAGCGGCGTCGGCGACCGGGTCGAAAAGGCGGCCGCCGAACGGAAAGTGCGCACGGAAGGGATTCTCGTGGAACCCGACCGCGGCGGGCTGACCGGCCTCGTCGAGCTGATCGAGGCCGGTCAGCTGAAGGTCCGCGTCGAGCAGACCTTCCCGCTGGAAGACCTGGCGAAGGCGCACGAGCTGGGTGAGTCCGGCCGGGTGTCCGGGAAGCTCGTGCTGACCGTCTAACCCCTGGCGAGCACCTGGGGCAGCACCGTCGTGAGCCCGGTCCAGTCCGACGTGATCACCGACGCGTGCTGCTTCGCCAGGTCGGCGACGCGCTGGTTGGCCTGCTCGACCGTCGGGTTGTGGGCGTCGATGGCCGGCGCGACGTTCTGGCCGTCGGTCATCACGACGTAGTAGTGGTTGGTGTCGTACCACCCCGGCCCGGTCTGGGTGACCCACGCGTTCGCGTCGCCGTCGAAGACCACGAACCACGGCTTGAGGTCGGCGGTGTACTTGTCCCGCGGGTCACCGCCGGCCGCGCCGTGCACGGTCGGGAAGATGTAGGCGTCGCCGATCCGGCCGGCGTTCTTGAGCCCGACCAGGTAGCGGCCGTACTCGACGTCCGTCTTCAGCGTGTCGGTCGGGTTCTGCTCCTCCACCGTGCCCGGGATGATCTCGGTGATCACCCGGCCCCGCAGCGCGTCCACGGACGGCCAGTTGTCCGCCTTGGCCGCGTCGTCGAGTGTGCCGTAACTGCCGAGCAGCTCACCCGGGCGGAAGGCGACGCTGCCGAGGTGCGCGCGGAACGTGGCGTCCAGCTCGTCCGGGCCCATGCCGGTGTTGTCCGAGAAGCCGGTCTTCATCTCCAGCTTGAGCGTGAGCGGCGTGTGGCCCGGGTGGGCGGCGAGCCAGATCCGGATGTCGTCGAGGCAGTACTCCAGGTTCTTGTTCTTCCCGCCGGTGTACAGCTGCGCCGCCGACGTCGCCGCGACGCAGTTGTTGCTGTTCCCCAACGGGTTCGAGTGGCTGACCTTCCACTCGTGGGTGAAGAAGTCCGGCCAGACGTCGAGCTCGATCAGCGACGAGCCGGCGTCGAGCGCCCTGGCCAGGTAGTCGTAGGCCGCCGGGTCGTACGTGTTGTGCACGCCGACCGTCGTGACGTGGGAGAGCTTCGGGCCGTCCGCGTTGGCGGCGGTCGCCCCGGAGAACGTGAGAGCGGCCGTGAGGAGTACCACCGAGAAGAGCTTCATCCAGGCTCCTTCGCCCGTACAGTGCCGATAGTTACCAATCCGACAGCAGCCACGGCGGAAACCGGCGCCTCGTGCAGACCGGCTGCGGACCGTATCCGCCTACTTCCTGCCGGATTGGTAACTGGTGAGTAGCCCACACAATGTGCCACCGTGGTGGCCTGTTGATGAAGCAAAAGCGGCCGATTGGCCTAGACCAGAAGTCGGGAAGAGAATGACCACGAGCCCGCCCACCGCGTTGACCATCGCCGGTTCGGACTCCGGCGGCGCCGCCGGTCTGCAAGCGGATCTGCGCACGTTCCTGACCTGCGGCGTCCACGGCCTGGTCGCGGTCACCGCCGTCACGGTGCAGAACACCCTCGGCGTGCACGACCGCGCGGACCTGCCGCCGCACATCGTGGCCGGGCAGATCGAGGCCGTCGCGGCGGACATGGGGGTCGGCGCGGCCAAGACGGGCATGCTGGCGTCCGCGGAGATCATCAACGCCGTCGCGGCCGCGTGCGACAAGGCGGAGATCGGCCGCGACGAGAAGATCCCGTTCGTCGTCGACCCGGTCGCGGCCTCGATGCACGGCCATCCGCTGTTCGACAACGCCGGCCTGCACGCCCTGCGCGACGAGCTGCTGCCGCGCGCGACGGTGCTCACCCCGAACCTCGACGAGGTCCGCCTGCTGACCGGGATGACCGTGAAGGACCGCGAGGGCATGCACACCGCGGCGGTGGTGCTCCACCGGATGGGCCCGCGCTACGTCCTGGTCAAGAGCGGTCACCTGCAGGCCGACCCGGAGTGCGTCGACCTGCTCTTCGACGGCTCGACGTTCGTCGAGCTGCCGGGCGAGCGCTACCCGACCCAGCACACGCACGGCGCGGGCGACACGATGGCGTCGGCGCTGACCGCGGGCCTGGCGAAGGGCATGTCGGTGGTCGAGGCGGCGCGCTACGGCAAGTGGTTCGTGTCCCAGGCGGTCGAGCACGCCTACCCGATGGGCGCCAAGGTCGGCCCGGTCTCGGCCTTCTGGCGGCTGGCACCCGAACAGCGCTGAGTACCCGCCCGGTTACCCTTTCCTCGTTTACTGATCCTTGACCACAACGGGGGACGGCCTTGACCGGGCGTGAACGGGTGGCGATGTTCCTCGAGGACCGCCGCTTCCAGAACTTCATCATCGCGGTGATCGTGTTCAACGCGGTCACCCTCGGCATGGAGACGTCGACGTCGCTGATCGACGGCTACGGCGGCCTCCTGCACACCCTCGACCACATCGCGCTCGGCATCTTCGTCACCGAGCTGCTGGCGAAGTTCTACGCCTACCGCGGCGCGTTCTTCCGGGACAACTGGAACGTCTTCGACCTGCTGGTCGTCGGCATCGCGGTGATCCCGGCGACCGGGCCGTTCGCCGTGCTGCGGTCGTTGCGCGTGCTCCGGGTGCTGCGGCTGATCTCCGTCGTGCCGTCGATGCGGAAGGTCGTCTCCGGGCTGCTCGCGGCGATCCCCGGCATGGCGTCGATCGCCGCGCTGCTCGGGCTGATCATCTTCGTCGCGGGCGTGATGGCCACCAAGCTGTTCGGCGTCATCTCGCCGGAGAACTTCGGCGACCTCGGGACGTCGTTGTTCACGTTGTTCCAGGTGATGACCGGCGAGGCGTGGCCGGACATCGCGAAGGAGATCATGCGGCAGGCGCCGATGGCCTGGATCTTCTTCGTCGTCTACATCCTCGTCTCCAGCTTCGCGGTGCTGAACCTCTTCATCGCCGTCGTGGTCAGCGGCATGGAAGACGAGCTGCGGCAGGACATCCGCGAGGAGGAGGCCAAACAGGCCGCCACCCAGGCCGAAGCGAACCGCGAGATCCTCGAAGAGCTCCGCGCCGTGCGCGCGGAGCTCGCCGAGCTGCGGCGGGAGAACGCCGCTTAGCGGAACGCCGCGATGTTGCGGGCCACCCAGTCGGCGAACGAGCGCGGGGCCCGGCCGAGCACCCGCTCGACGTCCGGGCTGACGCGCAGCTCGGCCGGGCTCGGGGAGCCGAGGATGTCCAGGGTGTCGTCGGCGAGCTCGCCCGGCATGCTCCGGGCCATGCCGGCCTTGGCTTCGGCGCGGGTGAGCTCGTGGAACCGCACCGGCGAGCCCAGCGCGTCGGCGATGGCCGCCGTCTGCCCGCGCGGCGTGATCACCGCCGGCCCGGTCAGCTCGTACACCGCGCCGGTGTGCCGGTCGTCCAGCAGACCGGCCGCGGCGACCTCGGCGATGTCCGCCGGGTCGACGACCGGCACCCCGATGTCGCCGAAGGGCGCGGCGACGACCTGCCGCGCGCGGACGGATTCGGCCCACCACAAGGCGTTGGAGGCGAAACCGCCCGGCCGCAGAATGGTCCAGTCCAGACCGGACTCCCGCAGCGCGTCCTCCAGGGCGCGCATCGCGACCCGCGTCGTGCCGAAGGGCCTGGTCGCCACGCCCAGCGTGGACAGCAGCACGACCCGGCGGACTCCGGCGGCTGCGGCCTGGGCGAGGACGTCGGCCGGGTGGGCGCCGGCGGCGTGCAGGTCGCCGGACAGCAGCAGGAACAACGCCTTCGCCCCGGCCAGCGCCGGTTCCAGGCCGGCGGGCTCGGCCAGGTCGGCCACCACGTGGCGGACGCCGTCCGGCACCACCGCGGCGTGCCGTGACACCGCCGTCACCTGCTGACCCGCCGCGGCCAGCGCCTCCGTCAACGGCCGGCCGATGTTCCCGGTAGCCCCGGTCACCACGATCATGCTCTGCTCCTTCGTCCGATGTCCTCTGTGCTCAGGACGCTAGGAGCCGGGCTAACTTTTGGTAAGGACATACCTGCGGGTAAGCTCCTTACGTGACCGGAGGCGCGCAGATCACCCAGGGCGAGGCCAAGCCGCGGTATGAGGTGTTTCACACCGGCTGCGCCGCGCGCGAGGTGGTCGACCACGTCACCAGCCGGTGGGGCATCTGGGTGCTGATCTCCTTGCAGAGCAACGACCTCAGGTTCTTCGAGCTGCGCGAAAGCATCGAAGGCATCAGCGAGAAGATGCTCGCCCAGTCCCTGCGGGCACTGGTCCGGGACGGCCTGATCTGGCGGCGGGTCGAGCCGACCACGCCGCCCCAGGTCACCTACGGGCTGACCGAGTTCGGCCGCGAGGTCGGCGAGCCGCTGGAAGAGCTCTTCGACCGGATCACCCGGCGGCTGCCACCGCCCGCTTAGCGGTCTTCGTCGGCGATCAGCGCTTCGAGCGCCGGGAGCGCTGTCGTCAGGGCCTCACGGTGCTCGGGCGACAACCTGTCCAGCCGCCGGTTCAGCTCCTGGACGCGCGTCGACCGGACGCCGGATACGAGCCGCTCGCCCTCTTCGGTGGCCTTCGCCAGCCACGCCCGCCGGTCGACCGGGTCGGACTCGCGCACGACGTACCCGGCCTCGACCAGCGACGCGATGATCCGCGACATGGTCGCCGCCGCGACCCCCTCCTTGGCCGCGAGGTCACCGAGCCGCAGCTGGCCGGCGTGGACCAGCGTCGCGAGCGCCGAGATCGCGCCGTGCCCGGGGCCCGGCACACCGGCCTGGCGCAGTGACCGGGACAGCCGGCCCACGGCGAGGTACAACCTGCCCGAGGTGTCCTGAACCGATGTGGTCACGGCTGGCTCCTTCTGCCCTCACCCGGGCGCGGGTGCGCCGGAAAGTTCCGTCTACCTTACGGGTTCGCGGTGAAGGTCCGGTGTTGCGACCGGGATTCAGCGCGGCGGGCTCGACGCCTGCGCCCAGAAGCGCTGCGGCACCCGCCCGGCGCCCCGGGCCAGCCGCCCGGCGACGACGGCCGACCGCATCGCCGCGGCCATCCGCTCGGGATCACTGGCCCGGGTGACCGCGGTGGACAGCAGGACGGCGTCACAGCCGAGCTCCATCGCCAGCGTGGCGTCCGACGCGGTGCCGATTCCGGCGTCGAGGATCACCGGCACGCCCGCCCGCGAAACGATCAGCTCGATGTTGTGCGGATTCCGGATCCCGAGGCCGGTGCCGATCGGCGCGCCCAGCGGCATCACGGCCGCGCAGCCGGCCTCCTCCAGGCGCAGCGCGAGCACCGGGTCGTCGTTCGTGTAGGCGAACACGGTGAACCCGTCGGCGGCCAGCTGCCCGGCCGCGTCGAGGGTTTCCACGGGGTCCGGGAGCAGCGTCCGGTCGTCCGCGTGGACTTCGAGCTTGATCAGATCGGTACCGAGGGCCTCGCGCGCCAGCCGCGCGGTGAGCACGGCTTCGGCGGCCGTGCGGCAGCCCGCGGTGTTCGGCAGCAGCTCGATCCCGAGGCGCCGGAGCAGTTCCAGCACGCCGGAGCCGCCTTCGGCGTCGGCGCGGCGCATCGCGACGGTGGTCAGCTCGGTGCCGGACGCGACCAGCGCGCGTTCGAGCACGGCGAGGTTCGCCGCGCCGCCGGTGCCGATGATCAGCCGTGACGACAGCTTGTGCGTGCCGATGACCAGCGGTTCTTCGTCCACTTCAGCCACTTCAGCCTCCCTGGACGGCGGTGAGCACGTCGAGCGCCGCGCCCTTGGGCACGGTGGTGGTGGCCCAGTCGCCACGCCGGACGACGACACCGTCGACCGCGACGGCGATCCCGGGCCGTTGCCCGCCGGCGGCGTCGAGGACGTCGGCGACGGTCGCGTCGTCCGGGAACTCCGTCCACCGGCCGTTGAGCTTGATCTCCATCACACGTGCTCCTTCTGGTGCAAGCGAGCGGGCGAAGCCGCTTCGACGCCTTCGGGCGGCTTCGCGCCTTCGAGCCAGGCGACCACGGCGTCCGCGGTCACGGGGGCCAGCAGCAGGCCGTTGCGGTGGTGCCCGGTCGCGGCGTAGACGCCGTCGTCCAGGACACCGAGGTACGGCAGCGCGTCGCGGCTGCCGGCGCGCAGGCCCGCGGCCGTCTCGGCCAGCTCGTACTCGGTGATCGCGGGGAAAACGCACTCGGCGCCCTCGATCAGCTCGCGGACGCCGCGCGCGGTGACGGCCCGGTCGAAGCCCGCTTCGTACTGCGTCGCGCCGAGGACGAGCTCCTGGTCACCGCGCGGAACGAGGTAGATCGGCCGGCCTTCGACGACGGCCCGGACGGTGCGCGTCGGCGGCGGCAGGCAGCCGCGGCGGGGTTTCAGGCGGAGGATCTCGCCCTTGAGCGGGCGGACGGCGTCGGCGAGCTGGGGGTGCAGCCGCCCGGTCCAGGCGCCGGCGGCGAGCACGACGGCGTCGGCGTCCGGGGTCGTTTCGACGCGTTCGCGGACGAACCGGACTTGGTGGTTGACGCAAGCCGCGTAGAGCGCGTTGAGCAGTTTCCGGTTGTCCACAGCCAGGTCACCGGGCACGTGGAGTCCACTTCGGACGGACCCGACGCCGGGTTCGAGCCGCTTGGCCTCGCGCCCGGTCAGGCGTTCGGCCGCGCGGCCGAGGGAGTGCAGGTAGCCGGCGAGGATGTCGAGGTGGCCGGCGTCGGCGCTGTCGAAGGCGACGACCAGCGTCCCGTGCTCGGCCAAGCCGGGATCGACGCCCTCTCGGCCGAGGTCGTGGGCGAAGCCGGGCCAGCGGCGCAGGGACTCTTCGCCGAGGGCGAGGACGTCTTCCTCGCCCGGCCAGGCCTCGGTGACGGGGGCGAGCATCCCGCCGGCCAGCCAGGACGCGCCGCCGCGCACGGGTTCGGGGTCGTAAACGGTGACCGCGTGGCCGTTCGCGGCCGCGCGCCACGCCGCGGACAGGCCGATCACGCCGGCGCCGACCACGGCCAAGGTGTTCGTCATGGGATCACGCTCCCTGCGCCGGCATGACCCGGATCAGGTTCCACGGTCGGAGCGGCAGCTCCCTCTCAGCCCGTGCCTCGGGCTCCCGTGCGGACTCGTTCACCCTACTGCGCCCGTCGTTACCAGTCCAACCACAGTCACGGCCGGATGGCTTTCCGGGACAACGGCACGCACCGCTCGGGGGCCGGCCCGCCGGGTACGGTCGCCGCTATGCCCGCCCTCTCCGGTGACAAGATCCGCGCCCGGCTCGACGCCGCGCGCCTGTACCTGTGCACGGACGCCCGAACGGCCCGTGGCGACCTGGCGTCCTTCGCGGACGCGGCGTTGTCCGGCGGCGTCGACATCATCCAGCTGCGCGACAAGACGGGCGCCTTGGAAGCCGCGGGCGAGATCGCGGCGCTGGAGGTGCTGGCGGAGGCGTGCGCCCGCCACGGCGCGCTGCTGTCGGTGAACGACCGGGCGGACGTCGCCCTGGCGGTCGGCGCGGACGTGCTGCACCTGGGCCAGGACGACATCCCGGTCCCCCTGGCCCGCCGCATCCTCGGCAACGACGTGGTGATCGGCCGTTCGACGCACTCTGTTGACCAGGCTTCCGCCGTGGCTTCCGAACCGGGGGTGGACTACTTCTGCACGGGCCCGTGCTGGCCCACCCCGACCAAGCCGGGCCGCTCGGCACCAGGCCTGGACCTGGTCCGTTCGACGTCGGCCGCCGCGCCTTCACGGCCGTGGTTCGCCATCGGCGGCATCGACGTCCCGCGGCTGCCGGAGGTCCTGGCGGCCGGGGCTTCCCGGATCGTGGTGGTCCGGGCGATCACGGAGGCGGAGGACCCCGCCGCCGCGGCTCGCGAACTGCGGTCCCACCTGGTCTGACACCGAAGTCCGTGAAGGACTCCTTACCGGCTCTTATGGCCGGTAAGGAGTCCTTCACGGCTTTACGGGGTCGGGGTGGACGCCGCGCCCTGGCTGGTCGGGGGTGCCGCCGAGGTGGTCGGCTTCTGGGAGGTCGTGCTCGGCGTTGTCGGGGTTGTGGTCGGCGTGTCCGACGAGGTCGTCGGCGGGGTGTTCGACTGCGTCGTCGTCGACGACGTGTCCGTCGGTGAGTCCTGGGTGTCGTTCGTCGAGGTCGAGGGCGTCGTCGACGGGGCCGGGGTCGAGGGGCCCGAGCCGCTGCCGAAGATCTTGCCGATGCCCGCTCCCGTGCCGCCCGCTACCTTGCCGCCCGTGGCCGCGTCCACGCTGACCATCGCCAGGATTGCCACCGCGAACGCCACCACGCTCGTGCCGATGATCAGCGGCCAGCGCAGCTTGCGCAGGCGGCCCGGTTCGTCCTCCGCGGGCAGGTCGTCCGGCCGTTTCAACTGGACCGTGGGCTGCTCGGCCAGCGGGACCTCGGCACCGCCGCGACGGCGGATCCCCGACGTCGCCAGCTGCCGGGCCTTCACCGCGGCCGCGCGGGTGCGCTGCAGCGAGCGCAGGTACACCTCGCCGCCGACCGTGGTGATCACGCTCGCCACGCCCGCGCCGGCCACCGTGCCCGCCACGCCGAGCGTCGAGCCCAGCAGCGCCGCGGTCACCGCCGCGAGCGCCGCCGCCATCACCTGCGCGATGCGCAGGCCGGACTTTGCTTCCTTCGTTTCGGAAGTCGCTGCGTTCTCCTTGCTCATGATCCCGATCCGGTAGTAAGTCTTCTCCCCTGTCCAACGTGTAAGGCGCGCGGGAAACTCCCCGCGTTGCCACGGCGTGAGGAGCGCCACGTTGACTGTCCACTATGGACAGTGTAAATCGAACGGTTTCTTGACATACTCGGCAGATGGAACTGGTGACGATCTCTGACATCGAGGCCGCCGCGAAGCGCGTCGAAGGTGTCGCCGTACGCACGCCGCTGTTGCTCCAAACGTGGGACCCGCGCGGGTCCCTGTGGCTGAAACCCGAGAGCCTGCAACCGATCGGCGCGTTCAAGGTGCGCGGCGCGTTCAACGCGATCGGCACCCTCGACGACGCGACGCGCGCCCGCGGTGTCATCGCCTACTCGAGCGGAAACCACGCGCAAGCCGTCGCGTACGCCGCGCGGCGGTACGGCGTGCCCGCGGTGATCGTGGTGCCGGACGTCGCGCCGCGGATCAAGGTCGAGGCGACCCGCTCGTACGGCGCCGAGGTGATCGAGGTGCCCATCGGCGAACACGAGGCCAAAGCGCACGAACTGGCCGCCGAACGCGGGCTGACCCTCGTCCCGCCCTACGACGACGCGGCGATCATCGCCGGACAGGGCACCGCGGGCCTGGAGATCGCCGAAGACCTGCCGGACGTCGACGTCGTGCTGGTGCCGGTGAGCGGCGGCGGGCTCGCGGCCGGCGTGGGCACGGCGCTCAAGGCCCGCTGCCCGCGGGCGAAGGTCATCGGCGTCGAGCCCGCGCTGGCCGGCGACGCCACCGAGGGGCTGCGGCTGGGCCGTCAGGTCGACTGGCCGATGGCCGACCGCGCCCGCACGATCGCCGACGGCCTGCGCGCGCAGCCGTCCGAGCTGACCTTCGCGCACCTCACGAAGGTCGTCGACGCCATGGTGACGGTCACCGAGGACGAGATCCGCGACGCCGTCCGGACGCTTGCGCACAAGGCCCGCCTGGTCGCCGAGCCCAGCGGCGCGGTGACGACGGCGGCGTACCTGCACCACGCGGCCGGGCTGCCCACCGGCCGCACGGTGGCGATCGTCTCCGGCGGCAACGTCGACCCGGCGCTGTTCGCGGAGATCCTGGCCTGACCGGGCCCGGTCAGGTGGAGACGCCGCCGCGGACGTGCGTCGGCGGGCCCTCGACGCCGCAGTGGAAGCATTCGCCCAGGTGGGGCGACTCGTCCGCGGCCGGAGGCGCGGGAGTCGGCGGCGCCAGCACGCCGTTGTGGATGCCGAGCGCGATCAGCCCGCCCGCGATGGCCAGGACCGCGCAGATGATCAGCGCCGTCCGCCAGCCCGCGGTCAGCGCGACCGGGTCGGTGTACGCCTCGCCGGTCAGCCCGGCCGCGGCGGGCAGCACCGCCACCGCCAGCAGACCGCCGGAGCGGGCGATCGCGTTGTTGACACCCGACGCGACGCCGGCGTAGCGATCCGGGGCCGCGGCGAGCACCGTCGCGGTCACCGGGGCCACGACCGTCGCCAGGCCCAGCCCGAACACGACGACCGCGGGCAGCACGGCCCCGAGGTAGGACGCGCCGGGCGCGATGCGCAGCATCAGCAGCATCCCGATGCCGACGACGATCGGCCCGACCACCAGCTGCGTCCGCGGGCCGATGCGCTGCGCGAGCGCGCCCGAGCGGCCCGAGAGCAGCAGCATGATCACCGTGAGCGGCAGCCCGGCCAGGCCGGCCGCGGTCGGCGAGTAGCCGAGCGAGACCTGCAGCTGCATGACCAGCAGCATCAGCACGCCGCCGAGCGCCGCGTACATGGCGAAGGTCAGCGCGTTGGACAGGGTGAACGTCCGGTCGCGGAACAGCGACGGCGGCACCAGCGGCTCCCGCGAGCGGTGCTGGACGAACACGAACGCCGCCAGTCCCGCGATCCCCAGCACGCCCGCGACCAGCACGATCGGGTCGCCGATGCCGCGTCCCGGCGCCTCCACCAGCGCGCCGGTGATCCCGGCGAGGCCGACCGCGCCGAGCGCCGCGGCGCCGAAGTCCGGGTGCCCGGTCGCTTCCTCGTCCCGCGACTCGGGCACGAACTTCCGCGCCATGAACACGACGGCGACCGCGATCGGCACGTTGATCAGGAACGCCAGCCGCCACGACCACAGCTGCACGAGCAGCCCGCCGAGCAGCGGCCCGGCGGCGGCCGCGATGCCGCCGAGGCCGGACCAGGCGCCGATCGCGCGGGCGCGCGCGTCGTGCGCGAAGGACGACTGGAGGATCGCCAGCGACCCGGGTGTCAGGAGCGCGCCGCCGATGCCCTGCAGGATGCGCGTCGCCACGAGCACCTCGGTCGAGTTCGCGGCGGCGCAGAGCCCGGACGCGACGCCGAACCAGACGACGCCGATGACGTACATGCGGCGCCGCCCGTACCGGTCGCCGAGCGAGCCGGCGACCAGGATCAGCGCGGCGAGCGCCAGCATGTAGCCGTCGAGGATCCACTGCAGCCCGGCGACGGACGCGCCCAGCTCGGTGCCGATGCGGGGCAGGGCGACGTTGACGATCGTGCCGTCGAGCATCGCCATGCCGGAGCCGAGGATGGTTGTCGCGAGCACGCCGCGCGCGGCGTGCGTCCCCCATCGGATCCCGGTGTCTTCGGTGGCTGTCACCAGCACACTCCACCGCGCGCGAAGACCCCCGTCAACCGAGCGCTTACGGCATCAGAGTCGTGACGAACTTGTAGCGGTCCCCCCGGTAGATCGCGCGGGCGAACTCCACCGGCTTGCCGTCGGTGGCGAACGAGTGCCGGGTCAGCATCAGCACCGGCATGCCGACGTCCGCCCCGAGCATCTCCGCTTCCTGCGGCCCGGCGAGCGACGTCTCGATCGTCTCCTCCGCGCGTTCCAGCTCGACGCCGTAGTGCTCACGCAGAACGGCGTACAACGACGCGCCCGCCGAGACGTGCTTGCGCAACCCGCGGAAGCGGCCCAGCGGCAGGTGGGTCGTCTCGAGCGCCATCGGCTGCGAGTCCGCCAGTCGAAGCCGTCGAAGGCGAAGAATTTTCGCACCCGTCCGGATTCCGAGCAGTTTCGCCAGATCGCCTTCGACCGGCAGCTCCTCGACTTCCAGGAGCTTGGACGACGGCTTCAGGCCCTGCTTGCGCATGTCCTCGGTGTAGGAGGACAACTGCAGCCGCTGCGCGAGCTTCGGCTCGGCCGCGAAAGTGCCTTTTCCCTGCACACGGTGCAGCCGGCCCTCGGCGGTGAGGTCGGCCAGCGCCTGGCGCACGGTGGTGCGGGAGACCGTGAACTCCCCGGCGAGCGCGCGTTCCGTCGGGATCGGCGACCCGGGCGGCAGCACGTCGAGCAGGTCCAGCAGGTGCTGTTTCAGTGCCCAGTACTTGGGCTCTCGCTGACCGCGCATCCCGGCGACGGCACCCGCCTCGCCCGCGGTGGTGGTGTCCAACATGCCCGACTCCCTATGTCTTCCCTCATAACACGCCACGTCCCCGTAAGAAACGTACCCTTTTCCCCAAACGCGCCGCCCCACTAAGATTGGTCTAGACCTGACCGACGCCGCCTGAGTCCGGTACATAATGCCGGAGGTGGAGAGGAAAATGATGACCGAACAACGGCCCGGCGAGCACATGGCCGCGGAGATCGCCCAGCAGCCGGACGTCTTGGCCGGACTGGTCGAGCGTCAGGCGGAAATCGCCGGGGTGGCGGAAAAGATCTCACAACGCCCCCCGCGCTTCGCTTTGCTCGCCGCGCGTGGATCGAGTGACCACGCAGCGTTGTATGCGAAGTACCTGATCGAGGTAATGCTCGGCCTTCCGGCTGGTCTTGTCTCCCCGTCCACGGCCACGCTGTACGGCGCGCGGCCCGATTTGCGGGACGTGCTGTTCGTCACGGTCAGCCAGAGTGGCGGCTCGCCTGACCTGATCGAGGTGACCGAGACGGCGCGGCGCCAGGGCGCGCTGACGGTGTCGGTCACCAACACGCCCGACTCGCCGCTGCGCGCGGCGTCGGAGCTCGGCATCGACATCGGCGCCGGGGTCGAGAAGGCCGTCGCCGCGACCAAGACGTACTCCGCCACGCTGATGGCGCTGTACCTGCTGATCGACGCGGTGCGCGGGGGCAAGGCGGCCGACGCCGAGAAGATCGGCGAGCTGGCCCAGCAGACCCTCGACGGCTCCGTCGAGGGCGTCCAGCGCGCGGTCGACCGGTACCGCTTCGTGGACCGCGTCCTCACCACCGGCCGCGGTTACTCCTACGCGTCCGCGCTCGAAGGCGCGCTCAAGCTCGCCGAGACCAGCTACCTCGCCGCCCGCGCGTACAGCGGCGCGGACCTGCTGCACGGCCCGGTCGCGGCGGTGAACGGCGAAACCGCCGTGCTCGCGGTGACCAGCGCCGGGCACGGCGGCCAGGCGATGCACGAGGTCCTCGAGGCCGTCGGCAAGCGCGGCGCGGACGTCCTCGCCGTCGGTTCGGCCGCCTCGGAGGTGCCCGCGGCGCTGCGCATCGACGTCGCGCCGACCGTCGAGGACCTGGCGCCGATCCTGGAGATCCTCCCGCTCCAGCGGATCGCCCTCGGTCTGTCGCTGGCCCGCGGCGGCGACCCGGACAGCCCGCGCGGCCTGCTGAAGGTGACCAAGACCCGGTGACCTTCGCGGTCGGTGTGGACGCCGGCGGCACGTCGACCAGGGCCGCCCTGGTCGACGCCGCCGGCGTCGTGCTGGGTACCGGGCGCGGCGGCGGCGCCAACCCCAACGCGCACGCGCCCGACGTCGCCGCCGGCCGGATCGCCGACGCGATCACCGCGGCCCTCGGCGGGCGCGACCCCGGCGAGGTGCGCGCGTGCGTCGTCGGCATGGCCGGGGTCAGCAAGCTGAGCGACCCGGCGATCGCGGCGGTCTTCGACGCGGCGTGGGCCCGGATCGGGCTCACCGGCGTCCGCGCGGTCGCCGACGCCGAAGTGGCGTACGCGTCCGCGACCGCCGCGCCGGACGGCACCGTGCTCGTCGCCGGCACGGGTTCGATCGCGGGCCGGATCCGGAAATGGCGGCTGGCCGGCACGGTGGGCGGCTACGGCTGGCTTCTCGGTGACGAGGGATCGGCGTTCTGGCTCGGCCGCGAGGCCGTCCGATCCACTTTGGAGGCACTCGGGCGCGGCCTGTCACTCGACGGCCTCCCCAGCGCGGTGCTCACCGAAGCGCTCGGACCGTCCGGTGTGGACGTCCGGACCGACGCCGGACGACTCGCCGCGTCCCGGGCGCTGATCACCAACGCCAACGCGGAAGCGCCGGTGCGGCTGGCCCGGTTCGCCCCCTTGGTGAGCGCGGCGCACGACGCCGGCGAGCCCGCGGCGGGCGAAATAGTGGCCCGCGGGGCCGGGCTCCTGGTCGCGAACGCCCTCGCCGCGCGCGAGCCCGGCGAGTCGACCCCGGTCGTCCTCGTCGGTTCCGTGCTCACCGGGAACAGCCCGATCGGGGCGCTCGTCCGGCGTGGATTGACCGGTCTCGAGGTGCTGACCAGCTCCGATGGGGTGCTCGGGGCGGCCTGGCTGGCCGCGGTGGACGCCTTCGGCGAAGGGGCCGCGAGACCCGCGCCCCTGCGAAAATGAGCAAAACGCGTCGTGAACGCGTCAAAACGTCGACTGAACCCGGGTAGTCCGGGTACCGTAGGCAGTGGCCCCCGGACCCTCCCCCCTCGCCGGGGGCCGCCTTATGTCCCGGGTACGTCGTCCGACCGGGTTTCGGGGGTCAGGCTTTCCGGGGCCAGGCGCAGGCCGGGATGCTCCGGGGGCAACGCGCGGTAGAGCACCCAGCCACTCACCGCGACGGTCAACGCGACCAGCGGCCACGACAGCACCGTGCGGGCCACGCCGAGCGCGATCACCTGGCCGGACCACCACAGCAGGCCGTAGACGACGACGCGCAGCACGTACTGGCCGAACACCCACACCCAGCTCGCCCGCGAGTACGCCTTGAGCAGCACCGGGTCGCGGCGCCAGCGCGTCTTCTGGCCGAGCACCAGGCCCACGACGACGCCGAGCAGCGGCCAGCGGACCACGATGCTGGCCGCCCAGAGCAGCGCGCTGGCCACATTGGACATCAGCTGCAGCAGGAAGAAGTCCTGGGCGCGGCCGGTGTGCAGGGCGATCAGCGCGGCCGCGACGACGGCGGCGAGGCTGACCACGATAGCGCGGATCCGGCCGCCGCGGACGTACCGGAAGATCCCGAGCGCGAGGGCGACCGCGATGGCGGCGCCGGCCCCCCAGGCGATGGACTGACCGGCCGCGAGCCAGCCCACGACGAAACCGGCCGGCGGGATGCTGGCGTCGAGCGCCCCTCGACGGCCGCCGAGGATCTGCGCGAGCGACTCGCGGGGTTGTTCGGACACGTGTCCAGCCTGCCGGATCGCGCCCGGAACGCCCTGGCCGGGGAGATCTTCGCCACATCGGGTGCCGGATTTAACTCCGAGTGTGCTGTTTCACGGCATACCGAAGGTGAAGACTGCGTAATACAGGAGCGCGGAAGGCCGACAAGATAAGACACTGTTACCGCCGGCTGAACCCGCGGTGGCGGTGGACGCATCGTGGGGGTGCGGCCCGATTCGTTAGTTGGGGTGTACAACTACATGTCGGGGTGGGTCGGTCGCAGGACGGGAAGGGGACCCAACGTGTACGGATTCGACAGCTATGTGGCGCTCGGTGACAGCTTCACCGAGGGGCTCAACGACGCGCTGCCGGACGGTTCGTTCCGGGGCTGGGCCGATCGGCTCGCCGAGATCCTGGCGGCCGGGCGGTCCGACTTCCGGTACGCGAACCTGTCCCTGCGGGGCAAGATGCTCGACGAGATCATGGACGAGCAGCTGCCGATCGCGCTCGAACTGAGGCCCGACCTGGTCACGCTCTGCGCCGGCGGCAACGACATCATCGTCCCGGGCGCCGACGTCGAGGCGGTCGTCGAACGCTTCGAGGAAGGCGTCGCGAAGCTGCGCGAGGCCGGCATCCCCGTGCTGATCTTCAACGGCCCCGACACCAAGGTCCTGTCGGTGATGTCGGTGCTGCGCGGCAAGGTGGCGATCTACAACACGCACCTGTGGGCGATCGCCGAGCGCTACGGCGCGCGCATGGTCGACCTCTGGACGATGGGCCCGCTGCACGACCGCCGAGCCTGGAGCGACGACCGCCTCCACTTCTCCCCGGAGGCCCACCGCCGCATCGCCATGAAGTCGGCCGAAGTCCTGGGCATCCCGGTGGACGGCGACTGGCGCGAGCCGTGGCCGTCGGAGGACACCCCGAGCCGCTGGATCGACTCGCGCCGATCGGACCTGGCGTGGACGAAGGTGCACCTGCTCCCCTGGATCCGCCGCCAGCTGCGCGGCGAGTCGATGGGCGACGGCCTGTCCCCGAAGCGGCCGCAGCTTTCACCGCTGGTGCCGCTGGAGGTCCTCGAGGCCGCGGAAAACACCCAGCAACAGCAGGCCAGCTGAGGCTTTTCGGCTCGCCCTCTGACTCCGGAGTGCCGTTAAGGGCACCTTGCGGGCATCTGGCGCCCGCAAGGTGGCCCTAACGGCACTTCAACGGGGGCTGCCTTCGGTCTCTGTGACGCGCTTGGCGTGGCACTCGCGCCTCCGGCGCTCGGCTCGGCTCGGCTCGGCTCGGCTCGGCTCGGCTCGGCTCGGCTCGGCTCGGCTCGGCTCGGCTCGGCTCGGCTCGGCTCGGCTCGGGGCCACCGAACCCGGGCAGCCGGCCCGCGCACACCAGCCGGAGCCGAGCCACACCTACGCGAGTCGCGAATCCCAGGAGATCCCGCACGTCGGCCACCTGCGCACACCCGCGAACCCAGCCCGCGGCAACACCGCCACGCCGCCCCCTGCGGCCACCGACCCAAGCTGCGACCCAGCCGAGCAGCGCCACCCGCGTGACCCCGAGCCACCACCCCGCCCGACTGCAACGCCAGAAACTCGAGGTCCACGGGTGGCACGGTTGTCCGGGCGCCAAGCGGTAATGCCGTGAAGGGCACCTTCAGGGACTCTAAGTCCCTGAAGGTGCCCTTCACGGCATTCGAAGTCGGTCCGTGGGCCACCAGATCAGCCAGGGTTCCGCGAGCCACAGATCTTCGCGCGAGCCGCAGATCTTCGCGCGGGCCACGGACGTCCCCGCTCACGTCGCCGCCAACCCACCTGAGCTGCGAGCACCGGCCCCCTGGTGACCCAACAGACATACCCCGCCACTCCCAAGGGGGGCCGCCCGTCTCCAGCGTAACGGGCAGGTCCGACGGAGAGTGCTCGAACGATCACCGGCGCGCGAGTTGTCCACATGTCGACCCGGCTGGGGACAAACTGTGGACGGGTGGCTCTCCCGGGTCGCCAAGCCGCGTCGCCCGGCTTACAGTCGCTTCATGTCCGGTGGGCGTCGCTGGATCCGGTTGGTCCCGATCGCGGTGCTGGTCACGGCACTGCTGGCGGGGGTCGTGACCTGGGCGCAGGCCGGGAGCATCCAGCGGGACCTCACCTCCAGGGCCCAGGACGCGCTCGTCGCCGCGGGGCTTCCGAAAGGTCAGGTCAGCTTCGACGGCCGGGACGCCACCCTCAGCGGCTTCCCGCCCGACAAGGCCCTCCGCGCCCTCGATGTCGTCCAGAACGTCGACGGCGTCCGGGCCGCGCAGATCTCCGGTGACGTGACCCCCGTGGCTTCGAGTCAACCGCCGCCGACCACGAAGCCGGCGACGCCGACCACTCCGAGCCCGCCTCCGACCACCACCACGACCGCGCCGCCGCCCACCGACAAGGCCGGGGTGCAAGCCGAGATCGATCGGCTGCTCGCCGAGGCGCCGATCACCTTCGTACCCGACACCGCGCGGCTCACCCCGGAAGGCGAGCAGGCAGCGCGGGGCGTCGGGATCGCGCTCGCCAAGTCGCCGTCCACTTTCCGGTACCGCGTCACCGGCCACGTCGCCCGTGGCCCCGGCGGCGAGAACGCCGCTTTGAAGCTCTCCCGGGACCGCGCCCGGGCCGTCGCGCGGATCCTCACGTCGAACGGGCTGACGGCCGGGCGCGTGACGTCGCGCGGGCTGGGCGACACCCGGCCCGCGGCCGGTGGCGACGAGGACCGGCGCGTCGAGATCACGGTCGTCTGAAGGGTGTGAGCAGATGGTGTGGCTGTTCGGGCAGATCTGGCTGTGGCTGATCGTCGCCTTCGCCCTCGGCGCGCTCTCCGCGTGGCTGGTCCTGCGGACGACCCGGCGCCCCGAGCCGGAACCCCGGCATGAGTACGAACCCGAGCCGTACTACGAGCCCACCGCGGCCGAGCAGACCCAGTTCATCCCCGCCGCGAGCTTCCAGCCGACGGAGGAGTCCCGCTACGACGAGGACACCCCCGAGCCCGTGGGACACCGTGAAGGGCACCTCCCGCTGCCGCCGCAACGCGGGGCGGAGGCCGACGACTGGCCCGCCGAGGAGGAACCGGCCTGGCCCGGGGCGGACGACCTGCCCGACGCCACCCACCAGTGGCCGCAGGCCCCACACCAGCCTGGGCGCGGCGCCTGACACCCATCCTGGTAAATTCGGCTACGCACTGTGAGCGAGGCGGAGAAGGGGGTGGCGTGGCGCTCCCCCATTGGACGCCCCAGCAGGTTCTGCCGCCGGGCCGCCACGCCTGTGACCTCGCCGACGTCTACGAGCGCCTGGTCTTCGACGCCCCGCACCAGAACGAGCGCGAGATCCTGTTCAGCGCGCTCAACAGCTACCTCGGTGTCGCCCGCCGGATCATGCCGTCCGGGCGCGCGTGGATCGGCGGCGAGCTCGTCACGCGCACCGCGCACCCGCCGCGCGGCCTCGACGTCGTCCTGGTCCCGGACGAGTGGGGCGCGCTGAAGCGGCTCGACGACGAGGGCCGGTCGGCGCTGTACGGCCTGCTCACCCTGCGCGGCGTGATCGTCGGGCAGCCCGCGATGTACCTGGACCAGGTGCAGCCGGTCGGGGGCATGCTGGACGGCTTCCTGTGCCGCCCCGGCGACGAGGACACCTGGGCCGAGGTCTGGGCCGCAGGCGGCAAGGGCTACCCGGAGATGATCTGGTGAGGAACGAGTTCCGGCGCATCGCGGACGAGATCCCGGGCGGCACCTGGCTGGACGACCTGGCGCGCGCGTCGGCGATGGCCGCGAACGCCAAGTTCGAGCGGACGTCCCGCTCGCCGCTGCTGCACGTCTCGGTGATCGGCGAGCAGCACATCGACGCCTACACCTTCTCCGACATCAGCCGGGCGCTGCAGGACGCGACGGCGAAGATCGGGCACATCATCCGGAACCCCTCGGGTGAGGTCACCATCGTCCAGCAGGCGGACCGGGACAAGGCGCCGCTGATCCAGCGCGGCCAGGCCGGCAACGCGATCTTCTTCGGCTTCCCGGAGCTCGACGTCGCCGACGACGCGCTGATCGTGGACGGCATCGAGACGCTGTCCGAGCGGGCCGTGAAGGAGCTGTGCGACTTCCTCCCGGCCAACGGCTCGGACGACGGCGCGCTCGACGCCGTGCTGCTGCAGCGCGACACCGTCCGCAACGCCGTGAGCGACATCGTCAACGCCGTCGCGAAGAACGCCGGTATCGGGATGGCGCTGACCCCGACCGCCGGCGAGCAGGTCACCCGCAGCATGACGACCGAGCAGGCGCGGATCCTGCAGGGCAGCCTCCGGGAGTCCCGCGAGGCGGTCGGCTACGAGACGGTGCGCGGGCGGCTCGACGGCGTCCGCACCCGGCGGCGGATCTTCTACCTCGACCGCGAGTCGGGCGGGACCATCCAGGGCGCGGTGGCCGAGGACCTGCTGGACGAGATCAAGGAGAACCTCGACCACCCGGTGACCGCCCGGCTGCGGGTCGTGCGCACCACCACCATCGACGGCCGCCGCGGCCGGCCGGTGTTCGAGCTCCTCGAGATCACTCCCGAAGTGAGTCTTTTCGACTGAGAAGTCCGATGTACGGCATTCGCCGTCGCTTTTTGGGGGCTTCGGGTGGCGAAGCCCCCGGGCGCGAGGCGAAGCCCCGCATGTCACAGCGCGCACGACCCGCCACTCGTCGTAGGCCTCCCGGCGGTATCGGGATGGCCGTACCGTATTTAGGATTCCGGCCGTGACGTCGCGATGTTCCGCGCCGGACAGTGGGAGCTCCGATATTCATCCCATTGATCACCGGGCCACAGCCTGCGCGCGAGGTCAGGAAATACCGATACCCGGCCTGAAATGGTGGGACAATGACTTTTTCCAGAATGTAACAATTTCGTTCTGGGCCACACTTATGGGTTAACGTCGTCGCACTCCCATCCGAAGGGGCAGGCATGATGACCGACCCGCAGTACCCGCCGACCACCGCGCGCCACGGCAGCAGGCCGGCGCCGCCGGTGACGGCCACTGAGCGTCGTCAAGCGAACGCGAAGCCCAGCCGGAACATCCTGGCGATCGTCAGCCTGCTGCTCGGCGTCGCCGCCCTGATCGTCACCTTCGTCCCGGACATCGGCTTTGTCGCGTGGCCCCTCGGAGCGATCGGGCTGGTCCTGGCGGTCGCCGGATTGATCCAGGTCAAGAAGGGCACCGTGGGTGGCCGCGGGCTGGCGATCACGGCGGTCGTCGTCTCGATCGCGGCACTGCTCTCGACCGGCGGGATGCTGGTCTACTCGACCTTCCTCGGCGGTGGCTCCTCCGGACTGCACCTGCCCGCCGTGGCCGGCGACAAGCACGCCGTGGTCTTCCAGGTGACCTCCGCCGGCGGTGCGACCGTGCGCTACGGCAGCCTCGGCGACCAGCGCACCGAAAACGCGCCCGCGAGCACCGACGCGTGGCAGGGCCAGGCGTCGTACAACAATGGTTCCTATCTTTTGACGCTCACCGCGGACACCCGCAATTCGAATTCCTACAACGACATCGGGTGCGCCATTCTGGTCGACGGCAAGAAGGTCGCGGAAAACAGCGGCACGAGCATCGCGCTCTGCACGGCCAACGTGGGCTGATCGGCGGCACCCGCCTGGCGACCGGCCGGCCTACCCCCATCTCGGCCGGCCGGGCCGCCACGAGCCGCTCCTGGCGGCTCCCGGCCCCGCCGGGGTTTCACTCCTCGCGCGGGGCCTGGCACCGGCTTCACAGCCTGCCCCTCCCCGAGGCTCCGCCGGCACCGCCGAACCTACGCGGACGGCGGAGCCGGGCACTAAGAATCCACTAAGGATTCTCCGGTTCGCCACGAGCCGTGACCCATTCGCAACAGACCGATTCGCCACTGACGTGGAGCGCCGGCGCCGGGCGGCCGAATGGCACCCGGGACGCATTCGTCACCGCAGTTCAGCGAGTTCCGCGCGGACTTCCCCGACGAGCTTCGGGTGCACCCGCTCGTAAATGCGCACGGACAACACGAGCTGCTCCCGGGCGCCGTCCAGATCGCCTTTCGCCCGCAGGACCCGGCCCAAGGTCACCCGCGCCGCGCCTTCGCGCGCGACGAAACCATGGCTGATCGCGACGTCGATCGCCTCCCGGACGTAGCGCTCGGCCGCCGGCTGATCACCGGCGCGCAGGCTCAGCTCCGCCAGGTCGTCGAGCGCGCGGACGACCCGGTCGTCGTCGCCCAGCTCGCGGTCGATCCGCAGCGCGGCGAGCCGGTGGGCGATCGCGTCGGGGAAGCGGCCCGCCCGCGCCTCCGCCTCCGCGCAGCTGCCGAGCGCCTGCCCCAGCAGCACGGCGTCGCCCTCGGCCTCCGTGATCGCTTCGCGCAGCAGCTCGACGGCGCGGTCGTGGTTGCCGAGCCGGCTCAGCGCGCGGCCGAGCTGCAGGTCGGCCGCGGTGGCGAGCCGGTCGTCGGTGAGCCCGGCGGACAGCTCCCGCGCCCGCTCGGCGTCGGCGAGACCGGCGCCCGGCAGCTCGAAGGTCAGCGCGATCTCGCAGCGCGTCAGCCGCAGCCAGCACTGCCCGGCGACGTCGCCGGTGGCTTCGGCGGCCGCGACGCCGAGGTCGGCCATCCGCGTCCACTCGTCGAGCAGCGGGCACGCGACGCGGTAGGTGTGCCCGAGCAGGGCCAGCCGCCAGACGTCGTCGTAGCGGCCCGCGGAGTACGCGGCGTCGAGCACCGCCAGCAGGTTCGGCCACTCGGCCGCGAACCAGTCCTGTGCCTCGGCGAAACCCGGCAGCGACGGCAGGACGTCATCGGCGAGCACGCCGGAGAAGTCGAGCGGGTCGGCGACGCGGGCGAGCCGGCGCCGCGCCCGGTCGGCCACCGCCTGGTAGTAGCGGACGGTCCAGCCGAGCGTCTCGTCCCGCTCCTTCTCGTCGAGCTCCTGCTCCGCCAGTTCGCGCAGGTAGAGCCAGACGAGGTCGTGCGGGACGAAGACGTCGCGCGCGGTCTCGGCGATGAGGTTGTGCGCGGCCAGGGCCCGCAGCCGGCGGCGGGCCTCGGTCACCGGGATCTGCGCGACGGCGGCCATCAGGTGCGGCCCGACCATCACCCCGGGCACCCCGCCGAGCTGCAGGAACGTCTCGGCGATCTCGCCGGGCAGGCCGCGGAAGGAGACGTCGAAGGCGGCGCGCACGCCGTCGTCGGCGCCGTCGACCTGCAGCCCTTCCAGCCGGGTGCGCTCGTTGCCGAGCTCGTCGACGAGCTCTTCCGCGGTGCGCTGCGGGCTCGCCGACAGCCGGGCGCCGGCGATCCGCAGCGCGAGCGGGAGGTAACCGCAGAGCCGCGCGAGCGTGTGGCTGTGGCCGGCGGGACCGGCCAGCTCCTCGATCAGCCGGACGGCGTCGTCGGGGGCGAGCGTGCCGAGCACGCGCTGCTTGGCCGCGTTCGACACGGCGAGCCCGTCGAGGCGCAAGCGGCTGGTCACCACCGTCATCGTGCGGGCGCTCGGCGGCAGCAGCGGGCGCACCTGTTCGGCGGTGCGGGCGTCGTCGAGCAGCACGAGCATCCGGCGCCCGGCGATCAGCGACCGGTACAGCGCGACGCGCTCGTGCAGCAGCTCCGGGACCTGCGCGGTTTCGACGCCCAGGCCGAGCAGGAACTGCGTGAGCAGCTCGGCGGGTTCCAGCGGCGGGTGGTGCGGGTCGAAGCCGCGCAGCGAGGCGAACAGGACGCCGTCCGGGAACCGCCGCGCGACGCGGTGCGCCCACCAGACCACCAGCGTGCTCTTGCCGACGCCGGCGGTGCCGGTGACCACGGCGATCGTGGTCTCGCCGGCTTCGGCCCGGGTGACCAGGGCGTCGAGCCAGGCCAGCTCGTCGGTGCGCCCGGCCAGGCTCGGCACCGCGGCGGGCAGCTGGGAGATCGCCTTCGCCGGCTCTTCGACCGGCGCCGCGAGGTCGTCGTGGAGGATCCGTTCGTGGAGCCAGCGGAGTTCGGCGCCGGGTTCGACACCCAAGGTGCTGAGGGTGGCGCGGGAAACGGTCCGGTACAGCTCGAGCGCGTCCCCGCGGCGCCCGGCGTGGTGGAGCGCCCGCATGAGCTGGCCCGCGGTGCGCTCTTCCAGCGGATCGGCGATCGGGCTGAGCTCCACGATCAGCTCGGCGTGCCGGCCGAGGTTCAGGTCCGCGTCGACGCGGGCGCCGTGCACGGCCCGGCGCAGCTCCGCCAGCTCGGGCGCCCGGACGGACTCGGGCACCCCGCCCAGCACCGGCCCTTGCCACAACGCGAGCGCCTCGGCGAGCAGCGCGGCCGCGGTCTCGGGCGTGGCCACGGACGCGCGCTCCAGCAGGCTCCGCGCCCGGTGGACGTCGATCCGGCCGGGCTCGACCACCAGCCGGTACCCCGGCGGCGTGGTCAGGATGTTCGCGTCGCCCCGGAGTTCGCGCAGCACCCGGCGCAGGTGGGAGACGTTGCCGTGGACGATGGTCCGGGCGGTCGCGGGCGGGTCGTGGCCCCAGAGCGCGTCGATGATGTCGTCGAGCGCGACGACCTTGCCGGGCTGCAGCGCGAGGAGCGCGACCAGGCCGCGGACGCCGGGCCCGCCGATCGGGACGGGGACGTCGTCGGCGAAGAGCTGGACGGGCCCGAGCAGCTGGAAACGGATTTCGGCCATGCTCGCGCCCACCTCCCCGGGGTTCACGTTCCTGACGTCTCCCTCGTCAGAAAAGTCAACTTACCGTGACGTCGGGCGGACCTGTACCACCCAGCCGGGACGACGGCAGACCGTTCACCAGGAACTTCGTCACTCTGCGGATTCCGCGGTGGCAGCGCGAGCGGCTACGACTTCCTCCGGACGCAACACGACCCCGCACCATCGGTCCCGATCCGCTGGTGCGGGGTCGTGCGCACTACTCCCGGCCGGGCCGCCAGGGGGCGCGGTCCGCCCGCCGTCGCCGTGAACGACCGGGCGGGGTGTGCTCACCCCGAGCGAAGCACCCGCCGGTCGTCCGCGAAGACGTTTCTCGCGCGGGCCACACGCCCTCGCGGTGGCGACACGGTAACAAAGCGCACCGGATCAGTCACCGCCGGGTTGACGCGAATTCTCCGCGCCGGCCCCGAAAAGCCGACAGAAGCGCCGAAAGCGGCCGACACGCGTGCGTGTCGGCCGCTTTTGGGTGCGCGTCAGCGCGAGATCGGCGTCGTGTCGCGGCCGGCGATGAACGCCGGGCGCGGCTGGCTCGCCGCGTACGGCTCGGTCAAGGCGTTCTCCACGCTGTTGAACACCAGGAAGATGTTCGAGCGCGGGTACGGCGTGATGTTGTTCCCCGAGCCGTGCATGACGTTCGCGTCGAACCACAGGGCCGACCCGGCCTGGCCGGTGAACTGGTCGATGCCGTGCTCGGCCGCCATCTCGGTGATGTCGTGCTCGGTCGGTACGCCCACCCGCTGGTCCTTGAGCGACGCCTTGTAGTTCTCGGCCGGCGTCTCGCCGGCGCACTGGACGAACGTCCGGTGCGAGCCCGGCATGATCATCAGCCCGCCGTTGAACGGGTAGTTGTCGGTCAGCGCGATGGAGCAGCTGACCGCCCGCGGGGCCGGCATGCCGTCCTCCGCGTGCCAGGTTTCGAAGTCCGAGTGCCAGTAGAACCCGGTGCCCTTGAACCCGGGCATGTAGTTCACCCGGCTCTGGTGGAGGTAGACGTCGGAGCCGAGCAGCTGACGCGCCCGGTCCAGCACGCGCGGGTCGCGCACCAGCTCCGAAATCAGGTCCGAGATGTCGTGGACGGCGAAGATCGACCGGACCTCGCCGGTCCGCGCCTCGGTGATCACGCGCTCGTCCTGCGCCAGCTCGCGGTTCGAGGACAGCCGCACCAGCTCCTGCCAGTACGTCTGGACCTCGCCGACCGAGAGCAGGTCGTCGTCCACCGTGTAGCCGCGGGCTTCGTGGTTCGCCAGGGTCGCGGCGTCGATCGGACCATCGGCTTCGGTACCCCACACGGTGGGGTGCACGCGCGGCAGGTGCTCCGGCGTACCGGTGATCCGGGTCGGGTAACCGTCGTCGACCCGGGTGTCCGTCAGCGTCACGGGCTTCGCCTCCTGTGTGGCCTCTCCGGTGCTCTTACGATTCCTCGGTGATCAGCGGGTACACGCCGTTCTCGTCGTGCACCTCGCGGCCGGTCACCGGGGGGTTGAACACGCACACGCACTTGATCTCGGTCCGCGGCCGGACCTGGTGCTTGTCGTGGTCGTTCAGCAGGTACAGCGTGCCGGGCTTGAGCTCGTGCACCTTGCCGGTGGCGAGGTCCTCGATCTCACCCTCGCCCGAGGTGATGAACACGGCCTCGATGTGGTTCGCGTACCAGAAGTCGTTGACGGTCCCGGCGTAGAGCGTGGTCTCGTGCACCGAGAAGCCGACACCCTCCTTCGCCAGGATGATGCGCTTGCTGCGCCAGTTGGGGGTCTTGATGTCGGCGTCGGTGTCGGTCACCTCGTCGAGCGTGCGAACGAGCACGTCGTACTCCTCTACTTGCTCAGGACGGCCTTGACGGACTCGTCGATGATGGACAGACCCTGCGTCAGCTCGTCGTCGGTCAGGGTCAGGGGCGGCAGCAGCTTCATGACTTCGCCGTCCGGACCGGACGTCTCCATGAGCAGGCCGCGGGCGAAGGCTTCGGCGCAGACGCGCCCGGCCAGCTCGCCGTTTTCGAACTCCAGACCGCGGGCGAGACCGCGGCCCTTGGCGAACAGCTTCGCCTCCGGGTAGGCCTCGACGAGCCCGGTGAACGCGGTGGCGATGCGCTCCCCCATGGCCTTGGTCGACTTCTCCAGCTCGTCGTCGCTCCAGTAGGTGTTGATCGCCTCGGTGGCGGTGACGAACGCCGGGCTGATGCCGCGGAACGTGCCGTTGTGCTCGCCGGGCTCCCAGACGTCGAGCTCCGGCTTGATCAGCGTCAGCGCCATCGGCAGGCCGTACCCGCTGATGGACTTCGACAGGCAGACGATGTCCGGGGAGATCCCGGCGTCCTCGAAGCTGAAGAACGGCCCGGTGCGGCCGCAGCCCATCTGGACGTCGTCGAGGATCAGCAGGATGTTGTGGCGCTTGCAGAGGTCGTCGAGACCCTTCAGCCACTCCAGGCGCGCGGCGTTGATGCCGCCCTCGCCCTGGACGCCCTCGACGATCACGGCGGCCGGCTCGTTGAGCCCGCTGCCGGAGTCTTCGAGGAGCTTCTCGAAGTAGAGGAAGTCCGGCATGGCGCCGTCGAAGTACCGGTCGTACGGCATCGGCGTGGCGTGCACCAGCGGGATGCCCGCGGCGCCGCGCTTCATCGAGTTGCCGGTGACCGACAGCGCGCCGAGCGTCATGCCGTGGAAGGCGTTGGTGAAGTTGATGACCGACTCCTTGCCGGTCACCTTCCGCGCCAGCTTCAGCGCGGCCTCGACGGCGTTCGCGCCACCCGGACCCGGGAACACGACCTTGTAGTTCAGGTTGCGCGGGTCGAGGATCTTGTCGCGGAAGGTCTGCAGGAAGTCGCGCTTGGCCACGGTGTACATGTCCAGCGCGTGCGTGACGCCGTCACGCTGGATGTAGTCGATCAGGGCCTGCTTCAGCGCCGGGTTGTTGTGCCCATAGTTGAGCGCGCCCGCGCCGGCGAAGAAGTCCAGGTAGCCCTTGCCGCTCTCGTCGTGGAGCCAGCTCCCCTGCGCGCGGTCGAACACGACGGGCCAGCCGCGGCTGTAGCTGCGTACTTCGGATTCGAGCTCTTCGAAGATGCTCATGACGTTTCTTTTCTCCTACTCGCCCGGATCTGTGCGTACCGATAGCGGACCGATGCGGTAAAGCTCTTCGGCCAGGTGCCCGGCTTCGGGGAATTCGTCCCCGCCGAACAGCACGCTGGTTTCCATCGCGGTGTTCCAGCGCTTCGCGAACGACGTGAACAGCCGGATGGACGCTTCGTTGTCCGGGGTGATGGTGGTCTCGAGGTAACGCACCCCCGCGCCGACCAGGCGCGTGTACAACGCGTCGAGCAGGGCCCCGGCCAGGCCCTTCCCTCGTTGCGACGCGTCGACCGCGACCTGCCAGACGAGCGCGGCCTCGGGCTCGTCGGGCCGGCGGTAGGCGATGACGAATCCGACCGCCTTGCCGTCCTCGCGCGCGACCACCGATGTCTCGGCGAAATCGCGGCACCACAGCATGTATGCGTACGGCGAGTTGAGATCGAGCTTGGCGGAATCACGCGCGATTCGCCACAGCGCCGCGCCGTCCGCCTTGGTCGGCGATTCGATCAAGTGCGTTACGGACATACTCAGGAAACGTAACAGAGAATTTTCCGCTCGCCAGCGACGCAGCTCACGACCCCGCGATGACCTGGGGCGACGTGGAGTACCCGGTGAGGAGTCCCACAAACGTGTTTGACCGAAGAAGTTCCGGGGCACACGGCGGCTCAGGTCGCGTCCTCGTTGTCCGCGACCTACCCGCACCATGAACCTCCGGCGCGAAGATCGCAAGGCGCCGGGCCGAATCCGCCCGGGTCTTCTCAGGGGCGACGGCGGTGGCGGAGACGTCGCCAGGCGCCGCTCACCGGCATCACCACCGCCGGGAGGATCAGCAGGCCCGAGACGACCAGCCACCACACCGCGCCGTCGCCGCGGCGCCAGCCGGCTACCACGTTGCCGAGCCAGCCGAAGAACGGCCTCGCGATCGGAGGCAGGAACGCCGCCAGCAGCAGCGCCGCCACCACCAGGGCGCCGAGTACCCCGACCAGCCGCCGTGGCGTGCGGCCCATCGTGAGCAGGGCCGTGGCCAGGTACACGACCGCGCCGGCCAGCACCGGGAGGCCGATCCACTGCAGGATCGCGCCACTGCTGTCGCCGATGACCAGGCCGGCCAGCAGCGCCAGCACACCCGCCGCCAGCGAGCCGAGCGTGCCCAGCTTCGACGCGCTCTGCGTGACCTTCGCCGTGCTCCGGGCCACCGTCCGCAGGATGCCCGCGACGGTCTGCGGCCAGCCGCCGGGCAGCCGGAACGCGACCACGCCGGCGTTGACGACGGCCGCGCCGAGCTTGACCAGCGTCCGCGTCAGCTGCGCGGTGCCCTGCTCGCCGGCCAGCTTCTCCGCCGAGACCTGGCAGACCTGGAAGACGCGCTGAGCGGTGTCCGCGTCGCCGATCGGCCGCGCGCTCCGCGCCCGGAACGCCGCCGACGCCGCGCCGCTGCACCCGCCGACCTCGACGTCGGCCTGGGCCTGCTCGGCGACCACCGGCAGCTCCTCCGCGGCGATCTGCGCCTGCCGCATCCGCGCGAGCACCATGGCCGTCACCGGCATGCTGATCGGCGGGTCGTCCGAGAACTCCGCGACCGGTTTCAGCGCGCAGTCCAGCCCGAGGAACGCCAGTTCGGCGGTCAGCTGCTCCTTGAGCTGCCGCAGTTCGGCCGGCTCGCCGTTGTCGGCGGGGTCCGGCTCGCGCCAGAGCGGGCCCAGCGCCGCGACGACCTCGTCGCGGAACGCCTCGGGCCCGATGAGGTCGCGCAGGGTCTTCAGCCGGGCCGGGTCGAGCAGGCACTGGACCAGCCAGCCGGCGCCGTCGACGCGCCCCCACATCCAGTCGCTGGCCCGCCAGGACCCTTTGTAGAAGGCCCCGAAGTAGTCGGCCTGCATCCCGGTCAGTTTGTCCCACGACCGGCGCCGCTTCAGGTCCAGCAGGGTCCGGGAATCGGCGCTGACCTGCACGAGTTCGACGCGCTGGTCGACCGACGGCGCCTGGGCGAGCAGCCCGCGCGTCGCGACGTGGAGGCCGAGCAGCCGCCCTTGGACGATGTTGTCGGCCCCGTTCTCGAGGGCCAGCCAGTCCAGCAGGACCGAGACGGTGTCGGCGGTCTCGAGGGCCGCGTTGGCGGACTCGAGGGCCCCGTCGGCGAGCGCCCGCGACGTCGGCGCCGTCGCGTCCCGCAGGGCCGCGTTCGCCAGCGTCCGCAGCGTCGGCGCCGCCTCCCGCAGGGCCGCGACGACCAGCGGCCAGGCCTGCGCGACCGCGTCCGAGCGGCCGAGCCCGGCCCACTCCTGCGCCAGCTCGCGGATCCACACCTCGAGGGTGCTGCTCGCGCCGGGCCCGTCGTGCGCGGCGATCCACTGCGCCAGCCGCACCCCGCGGGCCGACGTCTTCCGCGCCGCGTGCAGCCCGGCCCGCGTGTCGTTGAGCGCCTTGGCTTCCCCGGCGGCCGGCCCGAGCCGGAACCCGGCGTTGATCAGCTGCAGCCCGGTCGCCACGGCGTCGTCGAGCGCGCTCGTGCGGTAGCCGACCAGTTCGGGCACGGACATGCTCGCCGACGGCGGGGCCAGCGGGATGCCGGCGCTGAGCCCGGTGACGGCGACGGCGCGCAGCTGCTGCGACATCCCGGACGCCCACTCGCGGTCCTCGGTGTCCACATCGGACAGTGCGTACCGGCGGCTGGCCACCTGGACCAGTTCCGCGGCGTCCTCGGCCGTGCGCCGGTCCAGGTACGCGGTGGCCACGCGCTTGTCGATCAGCGACTCCGGCCCGCCGCGCAGCCCGAGCGCGGCCAGCGAGACGCGGGTGTCGCGGGTGCGGACGACGGCGTCGTTGTGCCGGGTCAGCTCCTCCAGCTCGGCGCTGATCGACTGGCTCATCACCGTCGAGACGACCTTGCTCATCGCGTTCGCCAGCAGCGGCGGGGCCGCCGGGTCGCAGGCGAGTCCGGTCGCCTCCTTTTCCCCGGTCGGCACGACGTAGAGCAGCAGCCGCCGGACGTCGGCGTGGGACGGGCGTTCGAAGATCTCCCGCAGGGCCGGGCGCAGCGGCTTGTTGAGCAGCACCCCGCCGTCGGTCAGCCAGTGCGAGCGGGTCAGGTCGGTGTAGGCCGTCATGTCGGGGTGCAGCTCGTCGGCGCCCTCGGCACCGATCGGCAGCCGGGCCAGCTCGAACGCGCCGGGGAACGACGCGGTCGAGCGCGCGGCGAGCGCGAGCGGCCCCTGCACGCCCTCCGTCCACAGTGGACCTTCGAAGCGGAAGAGCATCCGGTGTTCGGTGTCGCGCACCAGGTTCCCCAGCGCGTCGTCGAACCGGGTCGTCTCGCCGTCGATCATCGTGCCGGTGAGCAGCACGGTGATGTCCGGCGGCTCGGCGGGCGGGGTGCCCGGCCCGGTGATCTCGTGCAGCGCCTGCGCCAGGTCGCCGAGCAGCACGCGGTCGCCGTCCAGCACCGACCGCGGCTGCGCCTCCGCGGGGTCGCGCAGGAGGTTCTCCAGCGAGCCGATCCGGAGCCACGTGTCACGCAGCACCTGTGGCGTCGAGCCGAACGCCTCCGCCAGCCCGAGGCAGGCCGCGTTGATCCCGCCGGCGCTGGTGCCGGTCAGGACGTCGATCGACACCGTGGCGCGCAGCAGGTCGAGCAGCCCGCGGTAGAGGCCCGCCTCGGCGTCGCCCCGGGACTCCCGCAGCAGCTGGGAGGTCTCGGTGGCGACGCCGCCCATCCAGATGGCGAGGCTGGCGCCGCCGACCATCGTCATGGCCAGGCGGATCTCCTGCCGCCACGGTTCCGCTTGCTCCGCCATGAGCTCCCCAAGCCGGTTTGTCGTCGGTGCCCGACGCAGACTAGAGGCGGAAGGTTAGGCGCGGGATACACGCGGGTGTACGGCCGTTCGGGTGGAGTTGATCGCCTTCTCAGCCGCCGACCGTGACCACCACCTTGCCGAACTGGCCGTTCGCTTCGAGGTACCGGTGCGACTCGGCGATGTCGAAGAAGTCGAACGTCCGGTCCAGCCGCTGCGGGTTCATGGTCAGCTCGAACGCGTTGAACATCCGCATGGTCGGCGGGGTCCACAGCGGGAACGGTGTCTCGGGGACGACTAGCGTGCCGCCCTTCGCCGTCGCGTCGGACAGGGCACGCACGCCCGGCCCGGCGACCGCGTCGAACACGAAGTCCGCGCCGTGGCCCGCGGTGACCTCGCGGGTGCGGGCGACGACGTCCTCGTCGTCGGTCACGATCACGTGCGCCGCGCCCGCGTCCAGCAGCCGCTGCTTCTTCGCCGCGGTGCGCGTGGCGGCGAGCGGGATCGCGCCGACGTGGTTGACGACGTCGCCGTACGCGGTGAGGAACGGCCCCCACAGCGCGACGATCTCGGTCGTGGGCTCCGGTGGATCACTGCGGCTGCGGACGTGACCGCCGCTTCGCCGTAGTTCGCCCACGACCATTCGGTATGCCTCCCCAGTAGCGAGACGGGCGACGTGACAGTCCTGGTGACGCGGAAGGTCTACCCCGAGGTCCCGGCCCCGGGTGGAGTACCCGATGACCGCACACGCGGCGGAGCTGGACGAGCCGCTGCACGCCCTTTCGGCGTGGGCGGCCAAGCACCGCTCGAAGGTCGCCGACGCGCGGAAGGCGTACGACTTCGCCTAAGCCGCGAGGTGCTCCAGCAGCAGCACCTGCGCCTCACCGACCGCGAAGCCCAGGACCGCGCCGGTCGCGATGAGGATCCATTCGTCCTGCTCGAAGGCCGGGCGCAGCAGGCGCTCGAACTCGTGCGGGGACAGCTCCTTCATCTTCGACACCAGGACGTTGCGGATGTCCATCGCGTCCGTGGCGTAGTCCTCGATGTAGCGCATCGTCTCCGGCAGGCGGTTCATGATCTGCTCGGCGATCGAGAGCTTCATGTCCTGGTATTTGCGGCTGCCCACGGCGAACACCACCAGCGGCCGCGCGACCCGGCCGAGTTCCGCGTCCAGCTGGCGCTGGATCAGCGCGAGGACGCGGTCGGACAGCGGGCCGTGCAGGATCGCCTCGATGACGTTGTGCGGCGTGATGATCTCCTTCGCGATCAGCTCGCCGTACGCCTCCGCGACCTCTTTGCGCCGCTTCAGGAACAGCCCTTGCCACTCGACGCCGAAGTACTTCTTGGGCTCGATCGGGAAGAAGATCATCCGCAGCGCGAGCCAGTCGGTGAACCAGCCGGTGAACAGGCCGAACACCGGCATGATCAGCGGGAACTTGAACAGCACCCAGGCGATCATCTGGATCAAGCCGATCGCGCCGCCGAACACCAGGCCCGAGCGCGCGATGAACTTGAACTCCTGGGCGCCGGCTTCCTGGAAGATCCGGTTGAGCAGCCGCTTGTCCTTGACCAGGCTGGTGACCACCATGCCCTTGAGGTCGAACACACTGTCCACATCGGACTTGATTAGATCGAGGACGGCGGCGACCATCCGCGGCGACTCGTGCTGGACGCGCTCGATCACCAGCTGCTGCACCCGCACCGGCAGCGACTCCCACAGCCCCGGCTGGTAGTGGCCGGCGACCTCGCGCACGATGTCCTCGACGCCCGCGAGCAGCGGTTTCTCGATCTCCTTGGCGATCCGGCCGGCGTCGAGCCGGGCGACGACCTCGGCCGGCTTGATCAGCTGCTCGGTCATCGTGTCGCAGGCGATGCTCGCCATCCGCGCGGCACGCTTCGGCACGATGCCCTGCCAGCCGAAGAACGGCTTGATGCCGATGAACTCGACCGGCTGGAACATCATCCGGATCGCGACGAGCTTGGTACCGTACCCGATCAGGGCCGCGACGATCGGGATCGAGACGTACAGGGGCCAGTGCTGCGCGAAGTCGGCGACGATGCCGGCGAGGAACGACCCCACGGGTCAGCCGAGACTCGGGTCGCAGGCCTGCCAGAACTCCGCGCCGAGGCGCGAGACGTGGATCGTCCGTTTGACGAACTTCGCGCGCTTGACGTGCTTCTCGGCGTCGCGCACGGTCTCGTCCGTCATCAGGATCTCGTACTGCGTCTCCAGCGACGGCACCTCTTCGTCGAGGTCGACCAGGCCGAGCCCGATCAGCCGCGTGACGTAGCCGGGCACCTGGTCGGGCAGCGAGACGCCGGCGACCTTGCCGACGGTCGACGCGTTGCGCAGCACCAGCCGGCCCGCGCCGCCGAGGCTGGTGCGCTCGGCGACGTCGATCGCGGGGAACGGCGAGCCGTCCGACAGCGCCGACAGGATGCGGGCCTCGTCCGGCGTCAGCTGGCGCAGGATGATCGCGTAGAAGTACTCGCGGGCCCGGGCGCGGCCGAAGCCGATGGAGTGGTTGAGCAGCTCGGCCATCGCGGCGCGCAGCGGCTCGGCCTGGTTGTCGCGCGCGGGCACGAGCGTGACGGTGGCTTCGATCGGCCGGGAGCCCGACACCGCCGGGCGGTTCATCGCGGACGCCGCGGTGAGCGCCGCGTGGTACGGGTCGTCGACCTCGTCGAGCCGTCGCCGCAGCTCGCCCAGCAGCTGGCGCTCGACCTGCCGCACCCCGCGTTCGGCGGTCTCCACACCGGGCAGCCGGCGGGTGAACGCGAAGCCGGTGCGCGCGGCCCAGCCGGCCAGCTGACCGGCGCGGCGGGCCAGGTCGGCCACCTCGTCGCCGGTGCCCCGGCCGTTCGGTCGCTCTGCGTTCACGGGCGGACTCCCCTCTGCTTACGCGGTGATGCTACCTGTGAGTAGGCCGAATGGTCGTGTGACGACCAGCATCCTTCGGGGGCCCGGGTGGCGGAGCCCCCGGCTCGGGGCGAAGCCCCGGACAGCAGCGCATGATGTGCGACATGAATCCTTGGGGTCCGCCGATCGACGTCCTCCCGTACTTCGCGAAGGAGGAGCAGTCCTTGATGACGCTGCTCGGCGCGTTGACCGAGGAAGACTGGACGCGGCCGACGATGTGCACCGGCTGGTCGGTCAAGGACATCGCGGCCCACCTGCTGGGCGACAAGGTCGGCCGCCTGTCCCGTGGCCGCGACGGCCACTCCGCCGACGGCCCGCGCCCCGGTGAGGCGTTCCCGCGGTTCATCGACCGGCTCAACGAGGAGTGGGTCGTCGCCTGCCGCCGCCTCTCGACGGACGTCCTGCTGACGATGCTGTACGAGTTCATGGGCCAGACCACCGAGTACTGGGCGAAGCTCGACCTCGACGTCCTGGGCGAGCCGGTGAGCTGGGCGGGTGACGCGCCGGCGCCGCGCTGGCTGGACGCGGCCCGGGACTATTCGGAGTTCTGGGTCCACCACGTGCAGCTGCGCGAGGCCCTGGAGCACACGCCGCTGGAGGCCGAGCACGCCGAGCCGATCGCCGACACGTTCGTCCGCGCGCTGCCGCACACCCTGCGCGACGTCGAGGCCCGCGTCGGCAAGCAGGTCGGCTACACGGTGACCGGTCCGGGCGGCGGCAAGTGGCACGCGCGCCTCGAGCGTGACGGCTGGGTCCTGGACCGCGGCGCCCCGCCGTCCCGCACGCCGCTGGCCACGGTGACAACGGACCTGGACACGTTCTGGCGCCTCTGCACCCGCAACGCCCCCGACCTCGGCCGCGTCAAGACATCAGGCGACGAAAACGTTTGCGCGACGATCCTCGGGATGACGTCGATCATCGTCTGAGACGTCACTTTCCCTAGGAAAGATGCGTCGAGGGGGCCTTCGGACGCATCTTTCCTAGGGAAAGTGAGCTGTCAGCGGCGCGGGTGGCGAGCCTGCTTCCGCAGTTGCAGGATGCGGGCGCCGCCGATCAGGGCGACCAGCGCCGCGCCGCCCAGGGCCGAGAACAGCATCGCGATGGCCAGCGGCAGGCTGCCTTCGGCGCCGAAGAAGTGGACCGTCGCCGGGTCGAGGTTCTGCAGGATGAACACCAGCAGCACGGTCAGCACGAGCAGGCCGGCGATCACCGCGACCCAGGTGCCGCTGATCCGCGTCGGCCGGGCCTTGCCCTTGCCCCGGCTCGTCGTCGACGCCGTGCCGACCCGGGCCGGCGCCGGCCGCACCGGGGTCACCTCTTCCGTGCCCGGCCGGACGTCGCCGGCGCGCAGCTCGGCGGGCTCCAGCGCGCCTTCCGGCACCTCGGTTCCGGGGAGATTCCCGGGCAGGTCGTGGTCTGCGGAGCCGGTGGGGTGGCCGGCCGCGTCCCCGCGCGCGTGCGTCATGTGTCCAGTGTCCGTCCAGCACGCGGGGACCGCTGCGTCAAACCCTCTAACGGGTGTACGCGTCGACGTCCCGGAGCACGCGGAGCGTGTTCTTCCCGGCCAGTTTCGCGCAGTCGTCGTCACTCCACCCCCGGTCGAGCAGCGCGGCGAACAACACCGGGTACTTGGACGTGTCCTCCAGCCCCTCCGGCAGCGCGCCGACGCCGTCGTAGTCGCCGCCGAGGCCGATGTGGTCGACCCCGGCCACCTCTCGGGCGTGCTCGACGTGCGCGACGACGTCGTCGACGGTCGCCTTCGGCTTGGCCGGCGCGTCCCACTCCGCGACGAACTTCCCGCGCTGGGTGAGGTTGCGGTAGTCCTGCCCGGCCTCGGCCATGGCCGCCTTGAGCCGCTCGTCCCAGGCCGCGACCTTCGGCGAGATGAACGCGGGCACGAAGGTGACCATCGCGACGCCGCCGTTGCCGGGCAGCTTCGCGAAGACGTCGTCGGGGATGTTGCGCGGGTGGTCGTTGACCGCGACGCACGACGAGTGGCTGAAGATCACCGGCACCGAGCTGACCTCGATCGCCGCCCGCATCGTCGACGGCGCGACGTGCGAGAGGTCGACCATCATCCCGATCTTGTTCATCTCGCGCACGACGTCGCGGCCGAACTCGGTGAGCCCGCCGTGGACCGGCTCGTCGGTGCCCGAGTCGGCCCAGGTCGTGTTGAAGTTGTGCGTCAGCGTCATGTACCGGACGCCGAGGCGGCGCAGGATCCGCAGCACCCCGAGCGACTCGGCGATGCTGTGCCCGCCTTCGGCGCCGAGCAGCGACGCGATCCGGCCGTCGGCGAACGCCGCCTCGGCCTCATCCGCGGTGTCGACCAGCCGGAGCCGGTCGGGGTAGCGCTCGGCGAGCTGGTGGACGACCTCGATCTGCTCCAGCACGGCGGTCACCGCGCTGTGGCCTTCGAACTCACACGGCACGTACACCGACCAGAACTGCATGCCCAGCTTCCCGTCGGCGAGCTTCGGGAAGTCGGTGTGCAACGCGGGCTGCCGGACGGTCAGGTCGAGCGAGGCGACCGCCTCGACCGGGTTCGCGCCACCGTGCTGCCGCAGCTCCCACGGCAGGTCGTTGTGCCCGTCGGCGAGGATGACCCCGTCCAGCAGTTCGGTAGCACGCTGTAGTGCCTCGTTAGTCATCACCCGATCCTAGGGTGACGCCGTATACGCTCCGTACAATCGCTACGGCGCAAGCCACTTCGCCGCCGCGCGAACACCGTCCACAGTGACCTGATGCCCGCCGGGGTGACGATCCGTGACGACGTCGGCACCGCGCTCGCGCAGCAGCCGGATCAGTTCCCCGGTCGACGCGAGCGGCGCCATCGGGTCGTGTTCGCCGTTGGCCAGGAAGATCCGCGACGCGCTCAAGTCGTGTGACGGCGGGTCCGGCACCGGCGACATCGCCGCGAACAGCGCGGCTTCGCGCACGACCTCGGGCCGCAGCAGCGCGACGGCGGCGGCGATGTTGGCGCCGTTCGAGAAGCCCACGGCGACCAGCCGGCGGTCGCCGAAGCCGTACTTCTCCCGCGCCTCGACGACGAAGTCCGCCAGCTCATGGGCTCGGTTGACGACGTCTTCGTGGTCGAACACGCCCTCTTCGAGCCGGCGGAACCAGCGTGCGGCGCCGTGCTCCGACACCGGCCCGGCGGGTGCCAGGGTCGCGGCGCCCGGAGCCAGCTCGCGCGCCAGGCCGAGCAGGTCGTCCGGGCTGCCGCCGGTGCCGTGCAGCAGGAGCAGCACCGGCGCGTCCGGCGCGCCCTCGACGTACTTGTGCACCAGCGTCATGACAGCTCCGGGTTGTTCTCGGCCGGGAGGTTCAGCTTGGGCAGCATGTGCTGGATCTCGTCGCGGCTCGGCTCCAGCCACGGCGGCAGCTTGAGCGCGCGGCCCAGCTCCAGCAGCGGCTCGTCGATGGCGAAGCCGGGCTCGTCGGTCGCGACCTCCAGCAGCGTGCCGCCCGGCTCGCGGAAGTAGATCGAGCGGAAGTACTGCCGGTCCAAAATGGACGTCACGTTCACGCCCTTGTCGACGAGCTCTTCGCGCCACGTCTTCTGTGTCGCCTCGTCGGGCGCGCGCCAGGCCACGTGGTGCACGGTGCCCGCGGCGACCAGCCCGCGCGGCGCGTCCGGCGTCACGAGGACGTCGACCAGCGCGCCCGGACCGCCGTCCCCGGCGGCGAACCGCAGGCGGTTGCCGTCCTGGCCGGTGAAGCCGAGGCCAAGGCCGTCGGTGAGCATGCCCGCGGTGGCGTCCTCGCTGGTGACCGACAGCGTGACCGAGTGAAGGCCGCGGACGGCGTGCTCGGCGGGCACCAGCTCGGTGTCCCACGGGTCACGCGGGTCGCCCTGCGGGTGCGCGACGAGCGCGAGCTTCAGGCCGTCCGGGTCGTGGAAGGTCAGCGTGTCCTCGTCGTCGGCGTTGCGGATCTCGCCGGTCTCGATCCGCTGCGCGTTCAGGTGCTGCTTCCACCAGCCGATCGACGCCTCAGGCACGGAGAACGACGTGGTCGTCGCCTGGCCGGTGCCGTGGCGGCCGCTCGGCGCGTCGGGCCACGGGAAGAACGTCATCAGCGAGCCCGGCTTGCCGGAGCTGTCGCCGTAGTAGAGGTGGTAGGTGCCCGGATCGTCGAAGTTCACGGTGGTCTTCACCAGCCGCAGTCCGAGGGTCCGCAGGTAGAAGTCGGCGTTGCGCTGCGGGTCGCCGCCGATGGCGGTGACGTGGTGCAGGCCGGACGTCTTGATCGACATGGAGTGCCTCCTCAGGCCAAGGTAACCGCAGAACCTCTCGCGCGCAAGATATATTCCGGGCAGACTCTCCGCTAGGCTGACCGCGTGACACCCGATCCGAAGACCGACGACGACGAGATCGTCACCTGGTGGGGCCTGGTCATCGAGGGTTACCTGGCCACCCAGGACAAGCTGATGGGCGAGATCGCCGAGCGCTTCGGCCTCGCGCCCGCGTCGTTCGACATCCTGATGCGGCTGGTCCGCTCGCCCGAGCACCGGATGCCGATGACCCGCCTGGCGACCGAGGCCGCGCTGTCCAGCGGCGGCTTCACGAAGGTCGCGGACCGCCTGGTGGCGGCCGACCTGATCTGCCGCGTCCCGAGCCCGGACGATCGCCGCGTCACGTTCGCGTCGCTGACCGACCACGGCCTGGAGGTGGCGAACAAGGCCCGCGCGGCCGCCGCGGAGATCCTGCGCCGCATCGTCCTGGCGCCCCTGGGCGACGACGCGGCGGGCCTCGCCGAGGCGATGCGGACGCTGCGGACGTACAACGGCGGGTGAGCCGGTTCAGGAAGCCGCCGGCGCCGTCCACATCGCCAGCAGCTCCGGCGCCGCCGGGCTCGCCGGTTCCGGGCTGAACGCCACCAGCCGCTTGCCTGGTCTCGCCGGGCAGGTCGAAGTGCTCGAACCGCAGGGTCAGCTCGCCGACGACGGGGTGCCGGAAGCACTTGCTCCCCTGCTCGAGCCGGACGTAGTACTCGACGCTGATCCCGGCGAGTGCGGCGACCTCCTCCCGCCGCAGCCCGGCGACCCGACGGCGGGTGCCGCCCTGCTTCTGCTTCGCCAGCGGTCGTGAGTGTTTAGGGCGGTTAGAACCGCCCTAAACACTCACGACCAGCCGCGGCAGAACGCTCACCGGAGCCTCGCCACGCAACCCTTGCGCCGACGCGTGGAGCCGGACGCTCGTGTTCATCGAGCGGTGCCGTTGAAAAATCGGTGCTGGTCAGGGCCCTCCGGCGAGCGGACGATGGGGCGATGCTGACCGATTCGACCATCACGACGATGCTCCCGGTGACCGACAGCGAGCGGGCCGGCCACTTCTACGCCGACGCGCTCGGCCTGAAACCGACGGGCGCGGGCGAAGACGGAACGCGCTACTTCGCGGCGGGCGCGGGCATCATCGGCCTGCGCCCGGCGCCGGCCGACGCGCAGAGCGAGAGCACGGCGTTGAGCTTCGAGGTCACCGACCTGCCCGCCGAGGTCGCCGCGCTGGAAAGCCGTGGCGTGCGGTTCCAGGACTTCGACGTCGACGGCCTGAAAACGGTCGGCCACATCGCGGACCTGGGCGCGGAGCGGGCCGCGTGGTTCACCGATTCCGAGGGCAACGTGCTCTGCATGCACCAAGTGCTCGGCTGACTTCTGGGGGCCATGGGGACGCCGGTGCGGCCACGTCGGGGCCGAAGTGGCCGCACCGGCACTCCCCGTGGTCAGGCGAGCGAGGGCATCAGCTTGATGGCGTTGCCCGACAGCACTCCGGTCAGCACGTCTTCGGGCCATCCCAGCCCCGCCAGCGACCGGACGTTCTTCGCGACCGACGGCACCCCCGGCCAGTCCGTGCCGAACACGAACTTCCCCGCCAGCCGGGCCAGGTCGAACCGCTGGTAGTACTCCGGCAGCTTCTTCGGCGGCAGGCCCGCCAGGTCGAGCCAGACGTTGTCCCGCGCCAAAGCCAGGAACGCCGCGACGTCGTACCACCAGCCGCGGCCGCCGTGGGCGAACACGAACTGCAGTGCCGGGAAGTCTTCGACCACATCGGACAGCAGCTCGGGATTCCCGAAACTGGTGCGGGAACCGGGAAAACTCGACGTTCCCGAATGGAGGATCACCGGCACGCCGCGCTCGAGGCACAGCTGGTAGACCGGGTACAGCTCCTTGTCCGCCGGCGAGAACGCGCCGTGCACCGGGTGGATCTTCAACGCCACCGCGCCCAGGTCCAGCTGCCGTTCGACTTCCGCCGCCGCCGGGTGGTGCAGGTACGGGTTGACGTTCGCCACCAACCGGAACCGCTCCGGGTTGTACTCGACGAGCGGCAGGTTGTCCTCGATGGACTGGATCCCGGTCGCCCGCGGGCTGTACTCGCAGAACAGCAGGACCCGGTCCACGCCTTCCGCGTCCATCAACTCGTCCATGGCGGACGGGACGACCGAGCCGTCATCGGCGTACACCGAACGCCACGGATAAGAACCGGCGAAGTCGTGCGCCCACTGCAGCCACGCGGGTTTGAGTGTCGGCAGACGCGGGGTGTGCACGTGCGCGTCGACCACGAAGTGCCCGTCGATCACGTGGTGGGCACCACCAGCAGCGCGTCGCGGACCTGCTCGCGGATCACGTTGCGGCGGATCTTCCCGGTCGCCGTCTTCGGCAGCTCGGCCAGCTCGACCACCCCTCGGGGACGCTTGAACGCCGCGAGTCCTTCGCGGCAGAACTCGATCAGCTCTTGCGCGTCCACCGTAACCCCGGGAGCGGCCACCACGCACGCCACGGGCTTGTCGAGGCCGTCGGCGTCCGGCGCGGCGACGACCGCGACCTCGGCCACCGCCGGGTGCTGCCGCAGCCGTTCCTCCACTTCGGACGGTGACACCCAGATCCCGCCCGCCTTGAGCATGTCGCCGAAGCGGCCGAGACAGCTGTAGGTGCCGTCCTCGTTGAGCACGTAACTGTCCCCGGTGCGCAGCCACTCGCCCTGGAACACGAGCTTCGTCGCGTCGTAACGCGCCCAGTACCCGGTCGCCGTCGAGGGCCCCGACACGAACAGCTCGCCGGGCTTGCCGACGGCGTCGATCACCGCGCCGGCCTCGTCGCGGATCTGCACGGCGTACCCGGGAACCGGGACGCCGGTGCTGCCCGGCCGCACCGAACCCGGCAGGTTCGACAGGAAGATGTGCAGCGCCTCGGTCGATCCGATGCCGTCGAGGATCTCCAGGCCGAAGCGCGCGCGGAACCGTTCGAACAGCGACGCGGGCAGCGGCTCGCCGGCCGAAACGGCGTACCGCACCGACGCGAACGAGTCGTCCGGGACGTCGCTGGCGAGCAATGCCGCGTAGAACGTCGGCACGGCGAAGAACAACGTCGGCTTTTCTTCTCGCAGGCGTCGGGCGAACAACGCGGGTGTCGGGCGCGAAGGCTCCAGCAGCGTCGTCCCGCCCGCCGCGAGCGGGAAGAACGCCGAATTTCCCAGTCCGTAGGCGAAAAAGAGCTTCGGCACGGACAGGACCCGGTCGGTCGCGACGGTTCCCAGCACTTCGCGGCCGTACGTCTCGCAGACCGCCCGGATGCTCGCGTGCCGGTGCATCGCGCCCTTCGGCTGCCCCGTCGTCCCCGACGTGTACAGCCACAACGCGGGCGAGTCCTCCCACGTCCGTCCACTCCGGAATTCGCCGCCCAGCGAAGACCACTGGTGCGTCCGGACGCCGAACCCGGTCGCCTCGGCGCGGTCGAGCAGGACGTCGGTGACCTCGGGGGCGAGGCCGAGCGCGGTCACGGCCTGCTCGGCGAACTCACCCGAGACGCACAGCAGCCGCGCCCGCGAGTCGGCGAGCATCTTGCCCAGCTCCAGCCCGGTGACCATGGTCGACACCGGGACCGCGACGGCGCCCGCGAGCATCGCGCCGAGGATGCCGGTGAGCAGCTCGACGTCGTCGACCATGCAGAACATGACCCGCTCTTCGGGCCGCACGCCCAGCCCGGCGAGCCCGGCGGCGACCCGCCGGGACTCCGCCGTCAGCTCGGCGTAGGTCAGCGAACGGCGGGGCGAGACGACCGCGATCGCGTCCGGCTGCCCGGCCGAGAGCAGGTACTCGGCCGCGTTGAACCCTGTCGCCACCCAGGCCTCCTACGTGAGGTACACGTACTCGTAGTCGAACGGCTTGCCGTTGATGCCCTGCCGCGGCGGCGCCACCCAGCTCGCGATCTTCCCCCGCTCGTACACCGGGTGCATGAGCGAGCGGACGAACGCGAGGTCCTCGGTCGTGGGCAGCCACTTGTTCTTGCCGGCCAGCCACGTCGTCTCGTCGACGATCGTCCCGTCGGGAGTGACGTGGTGGCCGGAGTTTATGCCCACATCCCGGTTGAAACCAGGGTGCGGCAACCGGAACGTGAAGTCGATCCCGGCCTCGGTGAGGATCTTGTTCCAGCGCTTGACGCCGGTCTCGCAGTCGGCCGTGTACTCGCCGCGCAGGTCGAGGTTCAGCAGCAGGATCGCCTGCAGCTCCTCGGACGTCCAGGTGCCGTCGCCGGCCGGTTTGTCCAGCGTGCGGGCGTCGCCGGTGAGCTTGTGGTCGTCCTTGCGGCGGGTCTCCTGCCAGCGGCCCTTGAGCCCGGCGGTGTAGTAGTTCGCCGCGTTCGTCGACGTCTCGCTGCCGAACAGGTCGAGCGAGACGGTGTAGTGGAAGTTGATGTAGCGCTGGATCAGCTCCAGCGGGATGCCGCCGTGCGGGCCGATGTCGCGCGTGTCGTGCTCGCGGATCAGCTCGGCGCTGCGCATGACCACGCGGTCGACGCCGGTGGTGCCGACGAACATGTGGTGCGCTTCCTCCTTCAGCATGAACTCGCAGGTGCGCGAGAGCGGGTCGAAGGAGGACTCCTTGAGCGTGCCGAGCTGGTACTTCCCGTCGCGGTCGGTGAAGTAGGTGAACATGTAGAACGCCAGCCAGTCGGCGGTTTCCTCGTTGAACGCGCCGAGGATGCGCGGCGCGTCCGGGCTGCCGGAGTTGCGCAGCAGCAGCCCTTCGGCCTCGTCCCGGCCTTCGCGGCCGAAGTAGGCGTGCAGCAGGTAGACCATCGCCCACAGGTGGCGGCCCTCTTCGACGTTGACCTGGAACAGGTTCCGCAGGTCGTAGAGGCTCGGCGCGGTGAGCCCGAGGAGCTTCTGCTGCTCGACGGACGCCGGTTCGGTGTCGCCCTGGATGACGATCAGCCGCTGCAGGTCGGCGCGGTACTCACCGGGCACCTGCTGCCACACGGGCTCACCCTTGTGCTCGCCGAAGGAGATCCGCCGGTCGGGGTCGCGCTCGGCGAGGAAGATGCCCCAGCGGTAGTCCGGCACGTTGACGTGGTCGAAGTGCGCCCAGCCCTCGCGGCCCACGCTGATCGCGGTCCGCAGGTAGACGCCCTGGGTTTCGAGCGTCGGGCCCATCTCGCCCCACCAGTGCATGAACTTCGGCTGCCAGCCCTCCAGCGCGCGCTGCAGCCGGCGGTCGTCGGCGAGGCTGACGTTGTTGGGGATCTTGGCGTCGTAGTCGATCTTCTCGGGCATGTGCGCTAGACCCGCTTCCTGTCGAAGACGGCCTTCTGACCAGTACCGTATCGGCGCAGCGCGCCTTCCGGTCCGGATGCGTTCGGCCGGGTGAAAATCCAGTTCTGCCAAGCCGCCAAGCGGCCGAAGATCTTGGTCTCGATGGTCTCCGGGCCGACGAACCGGTGGTTGGCCTCCATACCGGTGAGCGCGTCCGGGCTGAGCGACGCCCGGCCCTCCAGCGCGATCCGGATCTCGTCCTCCCAGTCGAGGTCGTCCGGGGCGTCGGTGACCAGGCCGAGTTCGACGGTTTCGGCGGCGCTGAGGTCACGGTCCTTTTCCCGCGCGAGCCAGGCGAGGTGGTCGTCGTCGCCGTAGAACCGCGCCTGCAGCCGGGTCAGGCCGTTGCCCATCGGGAACGCGCCGAAATTGGCGTCGGTCAGCCGGATGGACGCGCGTTGCTCACTGTGTTCATTGTCGATCGGCGGCCCGTCGAGGATGTACTGCCGGTCCGCGGCCAGCGCGACCTCCAGCAGCGCGCCGGCGAAGCAGCTGCCGGGCTCGATGAGCGCGATCAGGCTGCGGCTGGTGACGTCGAGGCGTTTGAGCGTGCGCTTGAAGTAGTGCGTGATCTCGTTGGCCAGCCAGTCCTTCCCGCTGAGGACGGCCTGCTCGTGCGCGACCACCTTCGCCGGGTCGCCCTGGGTCCGCAGGATCCACGTGCCGGCTTCGACCTCGTTGGTACGCAGCCGCAGGATGGCGTCGTCCAGCTCGCGCGTCATGGCGAGGAACCAGCCGCCCGCGCCCTCTTCGTGCAGGTCACCGGGGTCGTTCTCAGGCCCCTTGATGGTGATGGTGGCCTGGTCTTTTTCGACCGTGACATCGACGTGGCGGTGTTCGAGCGGCGTCAGCTCGATGCCACCTTCGCCGGTCCGGTCGGACTCGCGCGCGATCTCGCGGGCCCGCTGCAGCACGGTCTCGCGGAACCCCTGACGGGGCACCAGCTCGTCGACCAGCCGCCAGTCGACGGCCGTCTTCCCCTTGACGCCGTCCGAGCGTGTCGCGAAGACGTCGGCGAGGTCGCGCCGGACGCGCCGCTTGTCCACCACCCGGGTCAGCCCGCCGGTACCGGGCAGCACGCCCAGCAGCGGCACCTCCGGCAACGCGACGGTCGAGGAGTTGTCGTCGATCAGCAGGATCTTTTCGCAGGCCAGGGCGATTTCGTAACCGCCGCCGGCACACGTCCCGTTGACCGCGGCGACGTAGGTCTGGCCGGAGTGCGCGGTCGCGTCCTCCATGCCGTTGCGGGTCTCGTTGGTGAACTTGCAGAAGTTCACCTTCCAGTGGTGCTCGGACGCGGCGAGCATCCGGATGTTCGCACCGGCGCAGAAGACTTTGTCCTTCGCGCTGGTCACGACCACCACGCGGACCTCGGGGTGCTCGAACCGCAGCCGCTGGGTGGCGTCGTACAGCTCGATGTCGACGCCCAGGTCGTAGGAGTTGAGCTTGAGCTCGTAGCCCGGGACCAGTCCGCCTTGCTCGTCGACGTCCAGCTCGAGCCAGGCCACCTCCCCGTCGAGGCTGAGCCGCCAGTGGCGGTACTCGTCCGGACGGCGGCCGAAGTCAACCGGTGTGGTGGTGGTCACCTCTCCGATTGTCTACACGAATTCTGCGAACGTCAATGTTGTGTAGAAACTTGATCTCGCGAGGTCACCCGGTTGAGCGTCGCCCAGGCCCAGATGAGGAAAACCCAGAGCGCCAGGCCGGCCGCGGAGTCGGTGAAGATCGTCGCGAACCAGAACGCCGGGATCTGCGGCACGCCGGTCAGGAAGTGGCCCAGGGTGATCATCCCGGCCAGCGAGTAGACGAGCAAGAACGCCAGCGCCCGCGGGTAGCGCCCCTGCGTGTAGGCGCGGTAGCCGAAGTAACCGAACGTCGTGAAGAGCACCCAGCCGAACGCGACGACCACGCCCGCCACCACGGCCGGGACGCCGGGCAGCTGCGGGTAGTCCGCGACGCGGATCGTGTTGTGCGTGTAGTGCAGCGTGGTGCTGAGCAGGGAGAAGCCGAGGATCACGCGAAGCGGCGTCAGCCCCTTCCCCTGAAGAACGTCCATCACAGGCCCCCAAGGTTCACTAGATAGATCGCTCTAGCGAAGGTACCGCGCGGCGGCCGTGCCAGGCAAGACACGGCCGCCGCGGGCCCTCACAAGAGGCTCAGACCAGATCGATGCGGTGCTGCGTCACCGGGTAGCCCGCCTTCGCGAAGGCCTTCGCCATCGGGATGTTCGGGACGTCGGTGGCCGCGACGATCCGGTCGGCGCCCTGCGCGACCAGGTCGTGCGTGGCCTCGACCAGCAGGTCGTACGCGTAACCGTGCCCCCGCTGCTCCGGCACCACGGCGATGTAACCGATCACCGGGTCGTAGTAGTTGCGGCTCGGCAACGCGAAGCCGACCAAGTCGCCTTCGCGTGTGTACGCGAGCCGCCACCACTCCCGCGGCGCCGGCATCCACCGCATGATGTCGAGGTCCTCCTGCGCGGCGGCCTCGACGCCCTGCTCGGCCACCACGCGGCGGACGTGCGCGTCGAGGCTGTCGGCGTTGACCTTGCGGAAGACGTCCAGAATGGCGTCGTCGTCCGGCTCGGGCCGGAACTCGAGCCGGCCCGGCTTCCCGGGCAGGCCGTTTTCCGGCGTCCAGCAGTACCGGTAGCGCTCGACGAGCTTGCGGTAGCCCGCCTTCTCCGCCGCTTCGACGCGGATGGTCACCTCGTGAGCGACGTCCGGGTCGTCCTGCCAGGCGGGCGGCGTGGTCAGCGAGTACTCCGCCCGGAACGGCGCCGTGGTCAGCAGCTGCACCGCGGCGTCGAGGTCGGTGAAGTCGAACCAGTCGAGCGCGATCGGCTCTTCGTCGTCCGGCCCGGCCCACCAGGCGGCCCGCGCCACGACGACGCCGTCGCGCAGCGCGACCCACGACCAGCCGGGCCGGTACTCACCCCGGCGCGCCATCTCGGCGTAGTCCTTGCCGAGCAGCTTCCGGCCGACGAGACCGCGGTCGGGCAGGGACGTGAACAGTGTTTCTTCGCCCGCTTCGAGCGGGCGCACGACCAGATCGGTCATGGAAATCCTTCCGGGAGTACGCGCGCTCCCGGTCTACGGACTGGGCACCCTCGCTGCGAGGTGGGAGCGCGTGATCGGTTGCGTGATCATCGGACCCACCTCCTTTCGCCGGTCAAGGGTGCGGGGCAGAACCTACGGGCCGCCCGCGGTAGGCGTCAACGGATTTTCTGCAGCACGGTCCGCGTGCTCAGCCGGGGCTCGGCGTAGGAGTGCGAAGCCTCGAGGACGTACTCGCCGGCGATGTGCTGCCAGCCGTCGCGCCAGGTCGAGACCGAACGCGGCGCGATCGCGATCTCGGCGTCCACCGCCTCGCCCGGGCCCGCTTCGACGCTCGCGAAGCCGGCGAGCCAGCGGTGCGGCCGGTCGCCGCGTTCGGTCGGGGCCAGGTAGAGCTGGACGACTTCGCGGCCCTTGCGCGTCCCGGTGTTGCGGAGGCGGACGCGCACCTTCGCGCCGCCTTCGTCGTCGGGGAAGACGTCGAGCTCGTCGTAGGACCAGGTCGTGTAGCCCCGGCCGTGACCGAACCAGTAGGCGGGTTGCTTCTCGGTGCGGGCCCACGCGCTGTAGCCGATGTAGACACCCTCTTCGTACGGCAGCACGCTTTCTTCGGGCGTCACGCGCGTAACCGGCGCGTCTTCTAGCTTGGCCGGCCAGGTCGTCGGCAGGCGGCCGCCGGGCTCTTCACGACCGAAGAGGACGTCGGCGAGCGCGTCCCCGCCGGCCTGGCCGGGGAACCAGGTGAGCAGCACCGCGGCGACCTCCTCGCGCCACGGCAGCTCGACCGGCGAACCGGCGTTGACGACGACCACGGTGTTCGGGTTGACCTCCGCGACCCGCCGGACGAGTTCGTCCTGCCTTCCCGGCAGGGCCAGGGAAGTCCGGTCGAACCCCTCGCTCTCGACCTCGGCGGTGGTGCCGACCACGACGACGGCGACGTCGGATTTCCCGGCCAGCGCAACGGCTTCGTCGAGCGCGGCGTCCGGGTCGGACACCGGGCCGCGGTGCCCGAGCGCGAAGGTCACCCACGCGAAGGTGCCGCGCGCGAACTCCGCCATCTCCGACGGGATCCAGTAGGTCAGGCTGACGTCGACCGGCTCGCCCGCGGTCAGTTCGACGTCCCGCCGCTGCTCGATGACCTGCATGATCGACGTGAAGACGTCACCGCCTTCGGGCAGGTTGACGCCGTCGAAGAGGCTCTGCCCGCCGACGACCAGGCGGAGGTCGCCGGGACCGGTGAGGCCGAAGGTGTGCGTGCCGGTGGTCTCCGGGAGGAACGTGCCGTCGATCTCGACGCTCGCCAGCGTGGCCAGGTCGAGGCCGGCCGGCAGCTCGCCGATCCAGTCGATTCTCGCCTCTCGCAACGGAAATTCAGCCAATCGGGTGCCATCGGCGGCTTTGGCGGTGGCGCGGAGCCGGAAATTGTCGGTGGCCGGCGGTAGCGTCGTCCGCGGATCGGCACCGATGGCGTAACTGAGTTCGGTGCCTGCGGGAACAGCCTTGCGGAGGCCGTCGAGAGGGGAGACGACATGGTCGGGGAACACGGTGGCGCTGCCGCCGCCGAGGATCTTCGGGTCCGCGGCCAGCGCGCCGATCAGGGCGATGGTTTTCGGTTGCTTGAGGGGCAGTACGCCGGTTTCGTTGCTGAGCAGCACGAACGACCGGTGCGCGATCTCGCGCGCGACCGCGTCACCGTCCACATCGGACTCCAGGGTCGGCGTGGCTCCGTCCAGCGCGCCGGTCCGGTGGGCGAGCAGGAGCACGCGGCGGACCATCTCGTCGACGACGGCGGAGTCGACCTCGCCGTCGCGCACGGCTTCGGCGAGCCGTTCGCCGAACACGGTGCGCGGGCCGGGCATCGCGACGTCGAGGCCGCCGTTCGCCGACGCGACGGTGTCGCGCGCGGCCAGCCAGTCGGAGACGACGAAGCCGTCGAAGCCCCATTCGTCGCGCAGCACGCCGTTGAGCAGTTCGGCGTGCTGGGTCATCGTGATGCCGTTGACGCTGTTGTAGGCGGCCATGATCCCCCACGGCCTGGCCCGCCGGACGATGAGTTCGAACGGCGCGAGGTAGAGCTCGCGCAGCGCGCGTTCGCCGACACGGACGTCGGCGGTGAAGCGTTCGGTCTCGAAGTCGTTGGCGACGAAGTGCTTGACCGTGACGGCGACCCCGCCGTCCTGCACGCCGGTGACGTAACCGGCGCCGACCATCCCGGTGAGGAGGGGATCTTCGGAGTAGCACTCGAAGTGCCGGCCGCCCAGCGGTGAGCGCTGGAGGTTGACGGTGGGCGCGAGGAGCACGTGCACGCCTTTACGCCGGGCCTCCTGCGCGAGCAGCCGCCCGGCGCGCACGGCCAGCCGCGGATCCCAGGCGGCGGCGAGCGCCGTCGGGCTGGGCAGGGTGACGGACGGGTCGTCCGGGCTCCACCGCACCCCGCGGACGCCGACGGGGCCGTCGGAGAGGACGAGCGACGCGAGCCCGATCTCCGGCCGCGGAGGCAGGCTCCAGACGTCCTGGCCGGCGAGCAAGCTCGCCTTGGCGTCCAGGTCGAGCTTGTCCAGCAGCGCGTCGACGTCGAAGCTCATGCCGCCCCTTCCGGAGGTCCTGCTGTCAGCCTACCTGGCACCGAGCAGTGAAAGTTATGCTTCCGTGACAGCTTGTCCCGTAGGCTCGGGATCATGACCCGGGCCAGGGGCGCCGACCGCCGCACGAGCATCGTCCGTGCCGCGTTCGACGTGATAGCCGAGCGCGGCTACCGAGGCACGTCCCTGGCCGCGGTGGCCGACCGGGTAGGCCTGACCCAGCAGGGCCTGATGCACTACTTCCCGACGAAGGAAGACCTGCTCACGGCGGTCCTGGAGACCCGCGACGAGTGGGACCTCCTGCACTTCGGCCGCGACTCGTCGGCCATGACGGTGAACCAGCTGGCGGACCTGGTCGACTACAACGCGACCCGCAAGGGGATAGTCCAGACGTACACGGTCCTGGCCGCGGACAGCGTCACCGACGACCACCCGGCCAGGTCGTACTTCCACGACCGCTACGCCCGGGTCCGAGCCGGCATGACGGAGATGCTGGAGCGCCACCGCGACGAGCTGCCCCCGGGCTCGACCCCGGAACAGCTGGCCCCACTGGCGATCGCGGTCCTGGACGGCCTGCAGCTGCAGTGGCTGCTGGATCCGGAGCAAGTCGACATGTCGGCGGGCTTCCGCACATTCTTGACCCTGCTGGGCATCAAACCGGACTGACCCGCACCTGGGCCTGAGCCCTAACGCCCCAACGCGGCGTTCGGTGCGTCCAACGCCACGTTGGGGCGCCGTCCTCCAGCCAACAGCGCGGCGGCGCCATCTCCTCAATGTCGGCGCCGGCGGCGAACACCTTGGCTGATCCGGTGAGCCGTACTCCACCGGAGCACCCGTTCGCCACCCTCGCCCGCCGCGGCACATCCCGCCCGGCCAGGTGAGCCGCACCCCCAGCGCAGCCCGCCCACCCGAGCCCTCACAACCGCGGCCTCGCCACCAACCTCCGCAACCGCCGCAAAGTCCGCAGCGTGGCCCTCAATTCCTCCCCGGCGCAGCTCACCCAGCCGAACCCCTCACGACCGCGGCCCCGTCACCAACCCCCGCAACCGCCGCAAAGTCCGCAGCGTCACCTCCAAGTCCTCCTCCGGTACCTCCGCCGCCAGCCTCTCGGCCCACTCGACCTGCGCCTCCCCCAGCGCACCCATCGCCTCCCGAGCCCGCGCCGTCAACGACAGCAGCGGCGCCCGTGCGTCCGCCGGGTTCGGCGCCTTCTCCAGCATTCCGTTGCGCAGCAAGCGGTTCACCGTCTCCTGCACGCTCTGCCGTCGCAGCCCCCGGCGTCGCGCGACCTCCGCGGCTGTCGCCGCGCCGTCCTCCAGGAAGCCCAGTACCTGCCACTGCGCCGCCGTCAGGCCGACCGGTGCCGTCAGCGCGTCGCCCGCGGCCAGGAAGCCGCCGTTGCACGCGAAGACCGCGTCGATCACCCGGGTGAACGTCTCGGCTCTGGTGGATCGCATGCGTGCTAGCCTCCCATATTGACAGGCACCTGTCGAATGGAGACGACCATGGACATGCCCACCCTCGGCCCCGCGCACGACGCCCTGAAGGCGTTCGTCGGCGACTGGACCGGCACCGAAGAACTCGCCGCGTCCCCGTGGGCGCCGGCCTCGACCGCGCGCGCCGACTGCGAATATCGCCTGCGACTCAACGGTTTCGCGCTGATCCAGCAGTACCGTCAGCGCCGCGAAGACGGTTCGGAGTTCCTGGGCCACAACGTCTTCACCGCGGACCCGCAGACCGGCGAGACCCTCTGGTACGGCTTCGACAGCTACGGCTTCCCGCCCGAGTCGCCTGCCCGCGGCGGCTGGGACGGCGCGACGCTCGTCCTGGACAAGAAGACCGCCCGCGGGGTGGCCCGGCACCGGCTCACGCCGGACGGCGACACCCTCACCCACGAAATCGACGTGAAGATGGGCGAAGACGGCGAATTCAGCCCATTCCTGCGCGCCCGGTACACCCGCGAAAACAGGTAGGGGAAACGGGCGACGCCCCTCCCCCCTCGCACGAGGACGTCACCCGTTTCCGGTCTCTGCCACCACATCCGCGGGTCCGCCCGATGCGGGCGACCCGGCGGCGGGTCAATTCCACAACAATTATTAGTTATTCAGCCGTGCGCTTTCAGGCTATGCAGCGAGTGTGTCCTCGAGGCCGCGATCAGCCCAGAGAAAACGATTACTTTCACCCGGATGGCGGTACGCCGACCCCGGACCGTGGCATCACGGCGGTACTCGGTCCGCCGGAATTGTCGTACCCCCGGAGTACACCTGAACGCGTGCGCAGATCCGCCGGACCACCCCAGGAAACCCCGGACTCGCCCCCGCTGATCGGGGTCGAGAACATGAAGATGCCCGAATGGGCGCGGGTCGACGAACGCGTGGCCGACGCCGGGTTCGGGCGGGCCGTGCGGGCGCTGCCCGCCGCGATCGCCGTCGTGCTGCGGCTGGCTTGGCGGACCTCGCCGCGGCTGACCGTGCTGGCCGGGGTGGTGCACGTCGCCTCGGGCTGCGTCACCGCGTTCGGGCTGCTCGCCACCGCGAACGTCTTCACCGCGCTCCTCGAACAGGGCCCGACCCCGGAGCGGGTCCTGCAGTCGCTGCCCGCGATCGCCATCGTCACCGGTTCGTACGCGGCGCGCGCGTTGCTCGACGCCGCCGTCGCCGCCGTCGAGGGCGCGCTGCGGCCCCGGGTCACCGCGGCGGCGGACGACGCGGTGACGGCGTCGGTCGTGCGCGTCGGGCTGATCGCGTTCGAGGACGCGGACTTCCGGGAGCTGGCCCGGCAGGGCGCGCGGTACGGCGTCCGGGCGATCGAGACCAGCCTGCGCCGGGTGGCGGACCTGACTTCGTCGGCGATCTCGCTCGCGGCGGCAATGCTCACGGCCGGCCTGCTCGACCCGTGGCTGGCGCCGGTCCTGCTGCTCGCGGCGGCCGCCGACGGCTGGTCCGCCGCGCGCGTGGCCAAGCTGAACTACCGGCACTTCCTCGACACGGTCGGGCGCAACATCCGCAAGTCGATCGTCGAGGAGGTCGCCACCTGGCGGTCGATGGCCCTCGAACGCCACGCGCTCACCCTCCAGGAGCCGCTGCTCGGCGAGTACCGGCGCATCTCGCGCAGCCTGACGCGCGAAGAAATCCGGCTCGCGCACCGCAGCAACCTGGTCCGCGCCACCGGACGCGCCGCGGCCGGCCTCGGTACCGCCGTCGCCTACCTGGTGCTCGGCTGGCTGCTCTACACCGGCGGGATGGAGCTGGCGCTGGCCGGCACGGCGGTGCTGGCGATGCGCACGGCGTCGACGGCGCTGTCCAACACCATGCGCGCGGTCAACTCGCTGTACGAGGACTCGTTCTACATCGGGTTCTACAACCAGCTGCTGCTGGAGTCGGCGAAGCTGCGGCCACCGCCGGCCGCGCTGACCGCGCCCGCCGACCCGGCCGAGATCCGGCTGGAGGGCGTCACGTTCACCTACCCGGGCCAGAAGAAGCCGGCGCTGCGGGACATCTCGCTGACGATCCGGCGCGGCGAGGTGATCGCGCTCGTCGGCGAGAACGGCTCGGGCAAGACCACCCTCGGCAAGCTCCTGACCGGCCTCTACCCACCGGACGAAGGCACCGTGCACTGGGACGACGTCGACCTCGCCCGGGCCGACCCGGAGTCGGTGCACACGAACATCGCGGTGATCGCGCAGGAGCCGGCGGAGTGGCCGATGACCGCGGCGAACAACATCACCGTCGGGCGCCTCGGCCGGCCCGACCCGGAACGGCTGGCGTGGCGCGAGGCGGTGGACTACTCCGGCGCCGGCGAGGTGATCGAGTCGTTGCCCAGGCAGGAGAACACGGTGCTGTCCAAGAAATTCGACGAAGGCCACGACCTGTCCGGCGGCCAGTGGCAGCGCATGGGCATCGCCCGCGGCATCTACCGCGACGCATCGGTCCTGGTGGCCGACGAACCCACGGCGGCCCTCGACGCCCGCGCCGAGGCGAGGGTGTTCGCGGGCCTGCAGCACGCAACCACCTCGACGCGCGGCAGGCGCACCACGGTCCTGGTGACCCACCGGCTGGCCAACATCAAGTCCGCGGATCGCATCCTGGTCCTGGAGAAGGGCAGGCTCATCGAGGAAGGCACCCACGAACAGCTGATCCACGCGGGCGGGGTCTACCACGAGCTGTACGAGATCCAGGCCCGCGCTTACCGCAACGGCTCAGGCGAAGAGCAACGACAGCCCGCACCCTCCTAGCGGATTTACGCCTGCGACCCCGCCGGGCAGACTGGCCTGCCGAGTCCCCGAGGAGGCCCGATGCGCCAGCTCACCGCACTCGACGTGCAGTTCCTCAACGCCGAGTCGACCACCACCACCGGGCACGTCGGCGGCCTGTCGATCCTCGATCCGGCGACCGCGCCCGGCGGCACCGTGACCGTCGACGACCTGCGGGAGCTCATCGGCTCGCGGCTGCACCTCGCCAAACCCCTGCGGTGGCGGCTGCTGCCGGTACCGCTCGGGCTGGACCACCCGTACTGGATCGACGATCCCGAGTTCGACCTCGAGTACCACGTCCGGGAGATCGCCCTGCCCGCGCCGGGCGACGAGCGGCAGCTCGCCGAACAGATCTCGCGGCTGACCGCGCGGCCGCTCGACCGGCGGCGCCCGCTCTGGGAGGCCTACCTGGTGCAGGGCCTGCGTGACGGCAACGTCGCGGTCTACACGAAGGTGCACCACAGCGCGATCGACGGCGTCTCCGGGGCCGAGCTCATCGGCGTACTCATGGACGTCACCGCCGAGCCGCGCCCGGTCGCGCCGCCCGAGGAGCCGCAAAAAGACGAGATCCCGACACCCGTCGAACTCGCGCTCAACGGCGTGAAACGGCTCGCGCTGCACCCCGTCAAGGCCGCGCTGCAGGTGCCGAAGCTGCTCCAGCACATCGACGAGGTGCCCGGCCTCGGCCGTTACCCCGGCGTCGGGCTGCTCGCGAAGGCCGGCAGCGTGCTCAACCGCGTCACGCGCCAGGGCTCCGGACGCCACGAAGCCGACCGGCCGCGGTTGGTCGCGCCGGACACCCCGTTCAACGGGCCGATCAGCGCGCACCGCCGGTTCGCCTACGGCTCGCTGCCGCTCGACGAGGTCAAGCGGGTCAAGAACGCCTTCGGCGTCACGGTGAACGACGTCGTGATGGCGCTGTGCGCGACGGTCATGCGCCGGTGGCTCGTCGATCACGACGCGCTGCCCGACCAGCCGCTCGTGACGCTGGTCCCGCTGTCGGTGCGCACGCCCGAGCAGGCGAAGGACGCCGGGAACCAGGTGTCGGTCATGCTCGCGCCGCTGCCGACGCACCTCGCCGACCCCGGCGCGCGGCTGGCCGAGGTCACCAGCGCGATGGTCGCCGCGAAGCAGCGGTACCAGCCGCTGCCGGCGTCGTGGCTGGTCGACTTCAGCGGCATGCTGCCCGCCGCGCTCGGCGGGCTCGCCGCCCGCGCGACCATGAAGTACCTCGGCGCCACCACGCCGGTCGTCAACCTCGTCGTGTCGAACGTCCCGGGCGCGCAGGTGCCGCTCTACCTGGCTGGCGCCCGGCTGCTCGCGAACTACCCGGTGTCCGCGATCACCGACGCGAGTGGCGGGCTGAACATCACCGTGATGTCCTACGACGGCAAGCTCGACTTCGGGTTCATCGCCTGCCGCGAACTGATCCCGGACGTCTGGGACCTGATCGACCACCTGCACGACGCGCTGGCCGAGCTCACCAAGCTCGCCGCGGAGCACACCCGGGAGGCCTGATGGCGGAGCGCGTCACGGAGGTCAACGGCATCACCCTGTGCCACGAGACGTTCGGCGACACCGGCGGGCGGCCGCTGCTGCTCGTGATGGGCCTCGGCGCCCCGATGATCTGGTGGGACGAGGAGTTCTGCGAATCCCTTGCCGCGCAAGGCTTCTACGTGATCCGGTTCGACAACCGGGACGCCGGCCGGTCGAGCCGGATGCGCGGCCGGGCCAACCTCGCGCAGGCGTACCTGCTGCGCGGCGCGCCGTACTCGCTCGCCGACATGGCCGCCGACGCCGTCGGGCTGCTGGACGCGCTGGGCGTTCCGGCGGCGCACGTCGTCGGCGCGTCGATGGGCGGGATGATCGCGCAGACGCTGGCGATCCGGTACCCGGCGCGGGTGCTCTCGCTGACGTCGATCATGTCGACCACCGGGAGCCGGCTGGTCGGGCGCCCGAGCCCGAAGGCGATGTCGATGCTGCTCGGCGCCCGGCCGCGCGACCGCGCCGAGTACGTCGAGCTGGCGGTCCGGACGTTCCGCGTGATCGGCTCGCCGGGCTACCCGTTCGACGAGGCCCGGATGCGCGAGCGGGCCGAGCGGACGTTCGACCGCGGCGTCCACCCGGGCGGCACGGTCCGCCAGCTCGCGGCGATCATGGCCGACCGCGACCGATCGGCCCGGCTGCGCAAGGTGCGGGTGCCGGCGCTGGTGGTGCACGGCGCGCAGGATCCGCTGGTCCACGTCTCCGGCGGCCGCGCGACGGCCCGCGCGATCCCGGGCGCGGACCTCGACATCGTCCCGGGCATGGGCCACGACCTGCCCCGCGCGGTCTGGCCGCGGGTGGTCGCCGGCATCACCCGAGTCGCCGACCGAGCCCAAGTCACCACCTGACGCGTACCTGCACGGACGACACGCGTACTCAGCCGGACGACACGCGTACCTGGCCGGACGACACGCTGGCTGCCGGCCGGTGCCGCCGTGTCGTCCGCTCAGGTACGCGTGTCGTCCGTGCAGGTGCGTGTGAGCGGGTTAAGCGGAGAGGGTTACCGAGCCTAGGTGGGAGAAGTGGGCCGCTACCCGGGAACCTGGGTTGAGCGGGACTGCGTCTGTCATGCCACCTGTCAGGACCAGCCAGCCCGGCTCCAGGGCCAGGCCGCGGGTCGCCAGGGTGTTCGCCGCCAGGGCCAGGGCCTCCGCCGGGTGGCCTTGGACGGCCGCGCCGGTGGCCGTGTCGACGATCTGGCCGTCGACCTCCAAGAGCGCGGCCTCCAGGGAAAGGTCCAAAGAAGCCGGCGGGACGCCTACCGGGCCCAGGGCGAAGTAGGCCGACGAGCCGTTGTCCGCGACCGCGTCCGGGAGCGTGAAGCGGTAGTCCGTGTAGCGGCTGTCGATGATCTCCATCCCGCCGTACACCCGGTCGACAGCGGCCAGCGCCGTCGCTGCCGTGACGCCGGGGCCGGAAAGACGTCGGCCCAGTACGAAGACCAGCTCCGGCTCGGCTCGCGGGTGGATCAACGACGGCACCGGCACGCCCGCGGGCAGCACCATCGCGTCGGTCAGCCAGGCCAGCAACGGCGCGTCGATGCCCATCCGCTGCTGCTTCGCCCGGGACGTCAGGCCCAGCTTGACGCCGATCAGCGTCTCGCCGCGGGCCCGGCGCTGGCGCAGGGCCTCGTCCTGGATCGCGTACGCCGTGTCGACGTCGAGGTCCGGCCAGTCCTGCGAGAGCGGCGGCCGCTCCGACTCCGTGGCCAGCAGGGCGGCCGCCGCTTCACGCACGTTCATGACTCCTCCGAAGGGGCGAACACCGCGGTGACGCTGCCGATGCCGGCGATGGTGGCGACGACCGTGTCGCCCGGCGAGACCGCAATCGCCCGGGTCATCGAGCCCGGCAGCACGACGTGCCCGGGTTCCAGCGTGACGCCCAGCGGCCCCACCGTGTTCGCCAGCCACACCAATGAGTTCACCGGTGACCCGAGCACCGCGCCGCCCGCGCCCGTCGCCGCGACCGAGCCGTTTTGGTACAGCACACAACCGGCCAGCCGCAGATCCACGGAACCCAACGCGGCCGGGCTGCTGCCCAGGACCACGCCGCCGGACGACGCGTTGTCGGCGATCGTGTCGAACAGCGTGATCTTCCAGTCCTGGATCCGCGAGTCGACGATCTCCAGCGACGGCAGCACGAATGAAACAGCCCCCACCGCGTCGGCGACGGTGACGCCGGGGCCGCGCAACGCCGACCCGAGCACAAACGCGATCTCCGGCTCGATCCGCGGCTGCAGGAACGCCGACGTCGGGATCGGCTGGTGCTCGAGGTGGAACATGCTGCCGGTGAGGTGACCGTAGTCGGGCTGGTCGACGCCCATCTGCCGCTGCATCGCCGCCGACGCCAGGCCGACCTTGTGCCCGCGGACGGCGTCACCCGCGGCCGTCCAGTGCCGCACCTGCTCCTGCTGGATCCGGTAGGCGTCCTCGACGGTCGCCTCCGGGAAGGTCTTGATCAGCGGCTCGATCGGCTCGCGCGTCGCGTAGGCCCCGGCCAGAACGGCGGCGGCCTCCTGCACTCTGCTGGCGTCCACGCTCGGGAACTCTGCCCGTGGCGGCACCGGCACACAAGCCCGGATGTTCCACCCAGCGGAACTCTCGCCAGACAACCTCTTGCGCGCGAGATAAATTGGGCGTAGCTTGAGCAGTACCACCAGGAAGGGACGTGAGGGACATGGCACCGACCCAGGCCGAGGTCACCAAGCTCGCCGAGGTCCGCGACGCACTGCGCGAGCGCCACCTGCGCCCGGCCGCCGAGCGGCCCGCGACGAACGGCCGCGGCATCCACCACACCGCGCTGATCTCCAGCGACGTCGAGCGGACCATCGGGTTCTACCAGGACATCCTCGGCTTCCCGCTGACCGAGCTGATCGAGAACCGCGACTACCCCGGCTCCAGCCACTTCTTCTTCGACGTCGGCAACGGCAACGCCGTCGCCTTCTTCGACCTGCCCGGCCTGGACCTCGGCCCGTACGCCGAAGTCCTCGGTGGACTGCACCACCTCGCGCTGTCGGTCACGCCGGACCGGTGGGGCGTCATCAAGGACAAGCTCGACGAGGCCGGCGTGCAGTACCTGCTCGAGAGCAAGACGTCCATCTACCTGTCCGACCCGGACGGCGCCCGCGTCGAGCTGATCTCCGACCCGCTGGGCGAGATGTACGGCGAGAAGATCGGCTGAAAGCGTGGTCTGGACGTCGCGGGCGATCTACCCTGTCCGCGACGTCTGGAGGTCCGATGGCCGATTGGTCGCTTTCCCGCGCGAAGGCCCGGCTCGATCGCCGTGAGCACCTGGACGAGCTCACCGCGCGCACCCGGTTCGAGGTGCGGCTGCACCTGAACGAGCCCGCGGAGTACGGCAGCTACGACGACGTCGAGAGCATCTTCGCGATCGGCCACGGCGAGTGCGCCGCGCTGCTGGCGCACCGCCGGGTCCTGCCGCTCTGGGAACGCCTGTTGCTCGCCCGGTACGCCCGGCGCCTGCACGGCAAGGCGATCACGCGCAGTGTCGGTGCCGTTCCGAGCGGGGCGTCCGGGATCGCGCGCGCCTTCGGGGCCGAGATCCTCGAACTGGCGCCCGACTCCGGTGACACCGGCGCCAAGTACGACCTGCAGGGCCGCGGCCTGCTGACCGTGTTCCGGATCGCCGTCGGCGCCAAGGGCCAGACCTGGCCGGACCGCCACGAGGTGTCGACGACGTCCGCGCGCAACATCCTGACCTGCGCCGCGACGTTCGCGCACCGCAAGCCGTGGCACGTCCTCTGGCCCGTCTACCGCGTCCGCGGCCTGCGGCTCTGGAAGCTTTGACGCCGGCAGGACGTTCCACCCGCATGAGCCCAGAAGAGATCCTGGCGAACGCGAAGACGATCGCGGTCGTCGGCCTGAGCCGCGACCCGGCCAAGGCCGCGCACGGCGTCCCGGCGGTGCTGCAGGCGCACGGTTTCCGCATCATCCCGGTCCACCCGAGCGCCACCGAACTGCTCGGCGAGAAGGTCTACCGGTCCTTGAAGGACATCCCGGAGCCGGTCGACCTGGTCGACGTCTTCCGGCCGTCCCCCGAGGCGCCGGGCATCGCGCGCGACGCCGTCGAGATCGGCGCCAAGGCGCTGTGGCTGCAGCAGGGCATCACATCCGCCGAAGCGCGCCGCATCGCCGAGGACGGCGGACTCGGGTTCGTGCAGAACCGCTGCACCGCCGTCGTCCGCGCGACGGCGTCGATCTCGAAGAGCTAGCCGCCGAAGCAGACGACGCGGTGGTGACCGGCGTCCGCGATCCAGATCCCGCCCGCCGCGTCGACGGCGACGCCGAGCGGCGCGCCGAGCGCGTCCGAGCCGAACTCCGCGCGGCACGGACCGGTGGTCCGGAACCGCGTGACCCGGCCGTGGTCCGGCGCGGTGACGTACACGTCGCCGGACCCGGTCACGGCGACGCCGGCCAGGAGGCTCCCGCCGCACTCGAGGGACCCGATCACCCGGCCGTCGGCGTTGTACCGCACGACCGCGACGTCGCCGTCCGCCGGGTGTCCGTTGTGGACGATCCACGCACCGCCGGCGCCGTCGCCGGCGATGCCCTGCGGTGCGCTGAGCTTCTCGGTGATGTCGCTGAGGGCCGCGCCGGTGCGGGTGTCGAAGCGCGCGACGCGCCGGTGCCCGGTGTCGGCGACGAGCAGCCGGCCGGCCGAGTCGAGCGCGATGCCACGCGGGTTGTCGAGCTCGCCGGCGCCGAACTCCCGGACGAACCCGCCCCACCACGCGTACTGCGCGACGCGGTGGTTGCCGGTGTCGGCGACGTAGACGTTGCCCGCCGCGTCGACCGCGACGGCTTCCGGCGCCTTGAGCCGGCCGGCCAGCACCCGCACGAGCTTGCCGTCGCGGGTGAACGCCTGGACGCGGTCGTTGCCGGTGTCCGCCACCCACAGCTGCCCGCGCGCGTCGACCGTGATCCCGGCCGGGCTCGTGAACTGCCCGGGCCCGGGGCCGCCGCGGCCGAACGCGGTGCGGAACTCCGGCGGCGGAGCCTGCTGATCGGTGCGGGGGGCCACGGTGTCAGGATCACCGGCGGAGAGCCGTCATGGCCAGCGGGGAAAAGACTGTTCAGCAGGTGTTCCGCCGGCGCTCACCGCCGGTCGACGAAGCTGTACGGCGGCAGCGGCCCGACCCAGTCGGCGCCGGCGCACGCGACGGCTTCCCGGACCACGAGCAGGTCGCCCAGGCCGACCAGGAACGCCCAGCGTTCGTCGGCGTGTTCCCCGGCGGGCAGGGCCCGCGAATCACGCGCCCGGCCGGCGACCTCCGCGAGCAGGCCGTTCGCGGCTCCGGACTTGCTGAACCGCAGGCAGACGTGCACCTCGGCGAGGCCGTCGAGCCGTGCGAGATCGGCGCGGTACTCGTCGGCGGCCGGCGCGAGCACCTCGCGGCGGACGGCCTCTTCGTCCTCGGCCACCGCGCCGAACCGCGCGGGCAGCACCGGGCCGCCTTCGACCAGCGAGGACACCACGGCCAGGTGCGCGGCCGGGTCCGGCTCGGCGGGCGCTTCGCCGACAACCATCGCCAGGTCCGCCCACCGCACCGCCCGCGGCAACCGTGGGTGACCGGCCCGGACCACCCCGAACAACTGCAGCGCCACGGTTCTCCGCCCTCGTTCGACAATTGCTCTCGATACCGCGGCGAAATTGCGGGAAATCGGGGCTCCTTCGCCGGCCGTACCTTCACCGTAGCAATGTCTTGGCCGCGGCACTAACACCGTTCAGCCTGTGGTTTTACCGCTATTCGACGGATTCGATCACCCGGTTGGCGGTTACTGCGCCGAAAAGGTGATTCCGGTTAATTTCCACCGGTCAGCCGATAACCGACGCCCCGGACCGTCTCGATGGTGTGGGTGCCGAACGGCACGTCGATCTTGCGGCGGAGGTAACCGATGTAGACCTCGACGACGTTCTCGTCGCCGTCGTAGTGCGCGTCCCAGACGTGGCCGAGGATCTCGTTCTTCGTCAGCGCGGTGCCGGCCCGGCGCAGCAGGAACTCCAGCAGCCCGAACTCGCGCGCGGTCAGCTCGATCCGCTGCTGTCCCCTGTGGACGGTCCGGGCCGAGGGGTCCAGCCGCAGGTCACCGGCCTCCAGCACGGCCGGGCGGGCCGGGGCGCCGCGCCGGAGCAGGGCCCGCAGCCGGGCGATGAGCACGACGAACGAGAACGGTTTCGACAGGTAGTCGTCGGCGCCGAGGTCGAACGCGTCGGCCTCGTCGTACTCGCCGTCCTTCGCGGTCAGCATCAGCACCGGCGTCCAGTTTTCGGCCGCCCGCAGGCGTTTGAGCACCTCGTAGCCGGACAGCTCGGGCAGCATGATGTCGAGCACGACGACGTCGTACTCGTGCTCGGTCGCCGACCACAGGCCGTCCTTGCCGGTGTGCGCGACGTCCACGGTGAAGCCCTCGGCGACCAGGCCGCGCCGCAGCGTCTCCGCGAACTCGCGCCCGTCCTCCACGATCAGCAGGCGCACGTCAGTCCTCCTCGTCCGGCACGGCGATCGCCGGCAGCTCGATCACGAACCGCGCGCCCGGCGCCCCCGGTTCCTCGGACGCGGCGTAGCGCGCCCGGCCGCCGTGGCGCGCCGCGATGCCGGCGACGATCGGCAGGCCCAGCCCGGTGCCGCCGTGGCCGCGCTGGCGGGACGCGTCGAGCCGGACGAACCGCTCGAAGATCCGGTCGCGGTCGGCCTCGCCGACACCGGGGCCGTCGTCGCTCACCTCGACGACCGCGAGGTCGCCGTGCACCGAACTGGCGACGCGGATCCGGTCCCGCGCGTGGCCGCGCGCGTTGTCGACGAGGTTGCGCACGGCGCGGCGCAGCTGGGCCTCGCTGCCGTAGACCTTCGCCGGGCCCGCCCGGACCTCGACGTCGAGGGTGCATTCGCCCCGCACGCGTTCGGCTTCGGCGCGGACGATGTCGTCGAGGTCGACCTCGGTGCGCGACGGCCGGTCGGTGGCGTCGTCGGTGCGGGCGAGCATCAGCAGGTCGTCGACGAGTTCCCGCAGCCGCGCGGTCTCGCGGGCGATCACCGGCACCAGCTCCTCGGTGCTTTCGGGGTGCCGCCCGGAGACGTCGAGCGCGGTGCTGATCGTCGAGAGCGGCGACCGCAGCTCGTGGCTGGCGTCCGCGACGAACCGGCGTTGCGCGGCCTGCGCGGAGGCGAGCCGGCCGAGCATTTCGTTGAGCGTCACGGCGAGCCGGTGCACTTCGTCACCACCCGGCGGCAGCGGGACGCGGGCTTCGAGGTCGCGCGTCGAGATCTCGGCGACGGTCCGGCGCATCCGCTCGACCGGCCGCAGCGCGGAGCCGACCGCGCGGTAGACGGCGAGGCCGGAGATGGCCAGCAGCGGCACGGCGATCAGGCCGAGCAGCAGCGTCAGCCGCGTCGACGCCTCCGTCACCGGCTCCAGCGAGCGCGCGGAGATCACCGTGAACGGCCCGCCGGGCCCGTTCACCTCCTGCGAGACGACGCGGTAGTCGTCGCCGTCGCCGTTGAGGCCGAGCGGGAGGGTCTCGACGGTTTCGTGCCCGATCGTCGGCCGGGACGACGTCAGCGGCGGGTGCCCGACGATCGCCGGGTCGCTCGCGATCGGCCGGCCCTGCGCGTTCAGCACCTGCGTGACGGCTTCGGTGTCGCCGGTGCTCGCGACGTCGCTCGCGCTCAGGTCCCGCGCGCCCTCGCGGACGAGCTGGATCGCGACCTGGCGGCCGGTGCTGCGAGCACTCTCGGTGACGCTGCGGTCGAGCGACTCCTCCAGCAGCACGACGACGATCGCCAGCGCCGCCGCGATGGCCAGCGCGAGCGCGAACACCGCCACCGCGGTGGTCCGCATCCGGACGCCGGTCGCGGCGATCACCCTGCCCAGTTTCACCAGCGCAGCGTAACCACGAACGGCTCGCGGGACGGTGAGCGACGCCGTCACGACGTTCGGCGACGGCGCGTGGTGGTGAGCCGCTCGACACGGAGGCGGTCGACCTCGGGCACCGGCAACTCCGGCAGCGGGTGCCCGGCCGTCCAGGCCAGGAGCAGGTCCGCCAGCTCCGGGTTGCGGGCGAGCGCCGGGCCGTGCAGGTACGTGCCGATCACCCGGTCGGTCACGGCGCCCTCGGTGCCATCGCCGTTGCCGGTGCCGCGCACGACCTGCCCCAGCGGGGCGCTGTCGGCGCCGAGCTTGCTGACGCCGAGGTGGTTCTCGAAGCCCGTCAGCGGCGCGTTTCCCAGGAGCGAAGACGACGTCGCGACCAGTTCGGCGACCGACCGGCGCTCGCCGGGTTCGGTGGTGACGTCGAGCAGGCCGAGGCCGTCGTGGTCGACGCCGTCGAGGCCGCGGAAGCGGGTGCCGAGCACCTGCAGCCCGGCGCAGACGCCGAACACCACGGCGCCGTTCGCGACCGCACGCCGCAGTCCGGGGTACTTCCGCAGGTGCGCGGCGGCCAGCGCCTGCGCCCCGTCCTCACCACCGCCGAGCAGGTAGAGGTCCAAAGTGGACGGTACGGGTTCGCCGAGCCCGACCGGCACGACCTCGGCGTCGAACCCGCGCCACTGCAGTCGTTTGCACAGCACCTGCGCGTTGCCGGAATCGCCGTAGGTGCCGAGCACCTCGGGCAGCAGAAGTCCGATGTGGACGATCGACTCAGCCACCGGGCAGCCTGCCCACCAGGTCGCGGAATGCGGTGTAGTTGGCGACCAGTTCGACCGCGCCGGGCGGCAGCGTGTCGATCGCGGCGACCGGGTCCGGCTCGGCCCAGTGCGCCACCTCGGCGTAACAGAGCCGGACGGCCAGGTCGGCGCAGCGCTCGCCGGTGACGACGACCTGGCGCCCGCGCAGCCGTTCGAAGTGGACGTCCCAGAGCCAGGACAGGTCGCGCCCGTCGGCTTCCTGGGCGTTGACCGCGACGACCACCGGGGTGTCTTCGTCCAGCACGCGCAGGGTTTCCACCCAGCCGGCCGGGTTCTTCGCCAGCATCAGCCGCACGGAATGGCGGGTGCGGCGGACCGTGCGGTAGCGGCCGCCGATGTCGGTGATGGTGCGCAGCCGCGCCGCCGCGGTGTGCGGCGGCACGCCGAGCCGGTGCGCCGCGGCCAGCGCGAGCGCGGCGTTCCCGCGGTTCGCGTCGCCGGGCAGCCGCAGGTCCAGGTCGATCTGGCGACCGCCCGGCGTGCGGACGAGGTCACCTTCGAGGATCCAGCTGGGTTCCGGCCGGGCCAGCCCGCAGCCGCAGCTCCAGTGCCGGTCGGTTTCGGCGATCCGGCCTTCGCAGCGCGGGCACGCCGTCGCGTCGCCGGTCCAGCGGCGGCCCGTGCTGACCCACACGGGCTTCGCGGCCGCGCTCGCGGCGGACGTCACGAGGACGTCGTCGCAGTTGGCGACCACGAGCGTGTCGGGCAGCCTGGCGATCGCCGCGCGCAGGTCACGCTCCATCGCGCGGACCTCGCCGACCCGGTCGAGCTGGTCGCGGCTGAGGTTGAGCAGCACCAGCACGGCGGGCTGGACCTGGTCCGCGACCTGGGGAACGTAGGTCTCGTCGACCTCGAGGACGGCGTACGGCGCGTCCGGGTGGGCGGTGAGCGCGGCGAGGACGCCGTCGGGCATGTTGGCGCCGTCGCTGTTGGAGGCGACTTCGGCCAGCGCTTCGAGCGCGCGGGTGAGCATCAGCGACGTCGTCGTCTTGCCGTTGGTGCCGGTGACGAGCACGACGGTGCGCTCCCGGCCGAGCTGCCGCAGCGCTCGCGGGTCGAGCGCGAGGGTGACGCGGCCGCCGATCATGCCGCCGCGGCCGAGCCCGGAACTGCGGGACAGCCACGCGGTCAGCCGGCCGGCGGCCACGGACGCGCGGGTGCGCAGGGGGCTTCGGACGGTCATGTCGCAGACGGTGCCCGGAAGGCGCTGTGAGTTTCCTGAGCGCGTGACCAGTGGTCACTTCCCGAAGCCCAATTGTCAGGTCGATGTTCACGGATATGAACGTGGGCCACCGCCTAGCGTGACGTGACCGCCGCCACAACCGCCTTAGGTAGGAAACCTAACGATCGGAGGTTGTACCAATTAGCCGACCCCGTATTCCGCACTAATGCGAGTTATTCCAAGATCTTCCCCACATACATCGGAGGTGTTACCGTCCAAACCCGCCCAGCGGAAATACGTACCGCTGAGCGGGAACGGAACGTCCAACGGAGGGCAACGTGGGACCGGAGCGCGGGCTGGAACAGAGCGGAACTCTCGAGCGCGGGCTCGCGGTGCTGGAGCACGTGGGTCGTCACCAGGAGATTTCCACCAACGCGATCGCGCGGCAACTGGGGCTTTCCCGCAGTGCCGCGTACCGCATCGTCGGGACCCTGAAGAACCTCGAGTACCTCGAAGCCGACCAGGTCACCGGCCGGGTGCGGCTGGGGACACGGCTGGTCGAGCTCGGCGCCCGCGCGATGGCCGCGACCGATCTGCACCGGTGCGCGCCGCGCTACCTCGCGTCGCTCGCGGAACGCTCCGGCGAGACGACCTACCTGGCCGTGCCGGACAACGACACCATGGTCTACGTCGCCACCGAACGCAGCGCCAGTGCCGTCACCCTGGCCTGCCGCCTCGGCACACGCCGCCCGCAGCACGCGACGTCGCTGGGCAAGGCCTGGCTCGCCGCGCTGCCGGAGCCCGACCGCGCCGAGCGCGTCCGGCGGATGAAGCTGGACCCCCTCACGCTCAAGACGATCATCGACCCGCACCGGCTGCTCGACGAGCTCGCGCGGACGTGCCGCCGCGGCTGGGCCGTCGACGAGGTCGAGAACGAGCCGGACGTCGGCTGCGTCGCCGCCGCCGTCCGCGACCACTCGGGACGGCCGATCGCCGCCATCAGCGTCGCCGGACCGGCCCCGCGGGTGCTGCGCCGGCTGGACGAACTGGGTGCCTCCGTGGCCGGGACCGCCGCCGCCCTGTCGCTGAGGCTCGGTTACGTGCGAGGGCAAAGGAGCTGACGTGACCTGGATCCAGGACTACCAGCCGGCGGGCGGGCTGTGGGTGTCGGCCCTGCTGGCCGCGCTCCCGATCATCGTGCTGCTGGTGGCGCTCGGCGTGGTCCGCTTGTCGGCGCACCTGTCGGCGGCGCTCGCCCTGGTCACCGCACTGGGTGTCGCCCTGCTGCTGTACGGGATGCCGGCCGGCCTGGCGTTCGACTCGGCGGCGATGGGTGTGGTGTTCGGCGTCTGGTCGGTGGCCTGGATCGCGTTCCACGCGGTGTACTTCCACAACGTCACGGTCGCGACCGGCCGGTTCGACTCGATCAAGCGGGTGCTGGCCGGGTTCAGCGAGGACCGGCGGCTGCAGGCGCTGCTGATCGCGTTCGGCTTCGGCGCGCTCCTGGAAGGCGTCGCGGGCGGCGGGTCACCGATCGCGATCACCGCGGCGATGATGGCCGCACTCGGTTTCCCGCCGGTGAAGGCCGTCGTGCTGGCGCTGCTGGCGAACACCGCGCCGGTGGCGTTCGGCGGTCTCGGCAACCCGCTGATCGTGCTGGGCCGGCTGACCGCGCCGATCATGCACCTCAAGCCGGACCAGGCGACGGACGCGTTCTCGGCGATGGTCGGGCGTCAGGTCCCGGTGCTGGCGCTGATCATCCCGGCGTTCCTGGTCGTCGTGCTCGCGGGCTTCAAGCGCATGGTCGAGGTGTGGCCGGCGGTGCTGACGGCGGGTCTCGCGTTCGCGGCCATGCAGTTCGTGGCGTCGAACTACATCAGCGCCAGCCTGGTCGACGTCCTCGCCGCGCTCACCGCGATGGCCGCGCTGTGGATCCTGACGCGCTTCTGGCAGCCCGCGTCGGTGTGGCGCTTCGACGGCGAGGCGCCGGTTCCTGCGTCGTCGAGCTTGGGTGCGGCCAAGGCTTCGCGGGGTGCGCTCTACGCGTGGATGCCGTACATCATCCTGATCGCGGCGATCTTCCTGTCCCGGATCGGCACGATCTTCAAGAACCTGCCGGTGTGGCTGGACCTGACGAAGCTGCTGCACAAGGCCGACTGGATCTTCGCCTGGCCGGGGCTGCACAACCAGGTGATCCAGCACCCGCCGATCACCGCGAAGAACGCGCCGTACGCGGCCACGTTCACCGTGGACTTCCTGTACTCGCCGGGCACGGTCGCGCTGATTGCGGCGGTGATCGCCGGGTTCGCGATGGGCGCACGGCCGGGCGTGCTGCTTTCGACGTACCGGAAGACCCTGCACCAGATGCGCTGGGCGCTCGCGACGATCTTCATGATCCTGGCGATCGCGTTCGTGATGAACTATTCGGGCGCGACGCAGACCCTCGGCCTCGCCCTGGCCACGACGGGCGCGGTGTTCCCGCTGTTCTCGGCGTACATCGGTTGGCTGGGCGTGTTCCTGACCGGCTCGGACGCGTCGACGAACAGCCTGTTCGGGCCGATGCAGGTGATTTCGGCGCAGCAGCTGCACATCGACCCGATCCTGGCCGGCGCGACGAACACGTCGGGCGGCGTGATGGGCAAGATGATCTCGCCGCAGAACCTCTCGATCGGCGCGACGGCGATCGGGCAGACCGGCAAGGAGGGCTCATTGCTGCGGCAGACGTTCCTCTGGTCGTTCGCGCTGACCGCGGTGGTGGGCGTGATTTCCCTCTTGCAGGCGACGATCCTGACGGCGATGATCCCGTCGCCCTAGGCTGGCTCCATGACTGCTGACGCCTTGGCCGCTTTCGGTTACGAACTCGGGGTGCTGAAACGCATCCGGCGGTCGGGGTGGTGGCAGGCGGGCGTCCGCGACCCGGAATCGGTCGGCGAGCACAGCCTCCGGGCAGCGCAGCTGGCCGCGTTGCTCGCGGCCGAGGAAGGCGCGTCCCCGGAACGGGCCGCGTTCTTGGCGCTGTGGCACGACACGCAGGAAACCCGCACGGGCGACCTCCCGCACACCGCCGTGGCGTACCTGCGCAAACCGGAACCGCGGGAGATCACCGCGGACCAGACTGCGGGGCTGCCGGCGTCTTCGCGAGACGTCGTGCGCGCGGCCGTCGACGAATACGAGGCACGGGAAACGTCCGAAGCGCTTTGCGCCAAGGACGCGGACAAGCTGGAGATGCTGCTGCAGGCGCTCGAGTACCAGGACATCGGCGTCCGGCCGGTCGGCGAATGGATCGAATCCGCGCGCACGGGTCTCACCACGGAGACCGCCCGCAGGATCGCCGCGGCCGCGGTGGCGCTTTCCCCGCTTTCGTGGCGGGAAATCCGTTAACGTCGTCCGGCGGTATCGCGGTTGTTTCCACTGTGGTCACTGGTCTGTCCGGGTGGAAAAGCGAACGGATCACCAGCCGGGCGTCCTACCGTTGTCGTATGCCCATGACGCTGATCAAAGGTACGTTCCAGCTCGTCGGAGCTTCCCCGGACGGCGATTCCGTGCGGTTCTACCCGGACGATCCCGAAGCGACGAAGAAGGCCGGGCTTAAGGTCCGGCTCAATTCCCGCGGCGGCATGCAGCTGCGGCTCGACGCGATCGACGCGCTGGAGACGCACTACCGCCCGCACGGCGGCCCGATGCTGCACCAGCCGGTCGCCCTGGGCACGGCGGCCGCCGACCGGCTGGTCGCGGTGCTCGGGTTCACCGACGTGACCCGCAAGGACGACGGCATCGTGACGTCGGCGACGCCGGACAAGGTGACCGGGCACATTCTCACCCGCTTCGCCGACAAATACGGCCGCGCGGTCGCGTTCGCGTTCCCGGGCCAACGGCCGGGCCGTTCGGTCGACGGCAGCCTCGTGCACCTGGACGTCAAGCAGCTCAAGAACTCCGTCAACTTCCGGATGATCACCGAAGGCCTGGCGTACCCGACGTTCTATTCGCTGCTGTACCCCGATCTCCGCCAGGCGCTGTCGGACGCGGCGGTCGCGGCCCGCAAGGCCGGGAGCGGCGTGTGGGCTTCGGACGTCACGACGTCGGGGTTCAAGCTGAGCAAGCGCGCCCAGCTCAGCGACGACCTGGTCCTGCTGCCGAAACTGTTCCGCCGCCTGGCCGACTACCTGGTCCTGGACGAAACGGGCGGCGCGTCACTCTCGGGGTTCGCGCATTTCCTCGACACCCGCGACGACCGCCTGTTCACGGTCCCCGGCGGTCACGCGACGGAACTGTCGACGCTGGTGGAGGTGAAACGGCAGAGCGTGAAACTGACGGTGCCGCCGGAACAGATCGTCTTCATCGAGGCCTGACCAGCGACCCACCGCCGTCGCGCGGTCCAGGAGCAGGGCTCGCTCCCGGGCGTTCTGTCGCCCATGGCGGCCGAGCTTCGCGACGATGAGTCGCGGCGACAGGTGCAGCACCTAGCAGGCAAAGCACGCTGATCGCCGCCAGCTGTCCGCCGGTGCCGAACAGATCCAGCAGCTCCAGCGCCGGTTTTCCCAGCAGACCACCCGGCGGCGGCGCATAGTGGCCGATCAGCAGCCACCCGGCGCAGAACCACATGTAACCCGCGATCAGGGCGCTGCGGACGTCGCGGAAGCCGGGGAGCAGGGCCGCGATCAGCGACCCACCGCCGTCGCGCGGTCCAGGAGCAGGGCTCGCTCCCGGGCGTTCTCCGTCATCTCCGCCGCGCGGCGGAACTCCTGCTCCGCTTCCTCGAGCCGGCCCAGTTTCTGCAGCAGGTCGCCGCGGACGCTCGGCAGGAGGTGGTAGTCCTTCAACGCCGGCTCGTCGGCCACCGCGTCCACCACCGCCAAGCCCGCCTCGGGGCCGTACGCCATCGCCACCGCCACTCCGCGGTTCAGCTCGACCACCGGGGACGGCTGGAGTTTGCCGAGTCCTTCGTAGAGCGCCGCGATGCGGGCCCAGTCCGTCTCGTCGGGCTTGCGGGCGCGGGCGTGGCAGGCCGCGATCGCCGCCTGGGCCGAGTACGGGCCGTACGCGCCTTCGGCGATCTGCTCGGACAGCGTCAGCGCGGCGAGGCCGTGCTGGATCAGCAGGCGGTCCCAGCGGGAGCGGTCCTGTTCCAGCAGCAGCACCGGCTCGCCGTTCGGCCGGGTGCGGGCCTTCGAACGGGACGCCTGCAGCTCCATCAGCGCGACCAGGCCGTGGATCTCGGACTCGCCCGGCATCAGGCCGGCGAGCACCCGCCCGAGCCGCATCGCCTCCTCGCACAGGGACGGCCGCATCCAGTCGTCGCCGCGGGTGGCCGAATAGCCCTCGTTGAACACCAGGTAGATGACCTCGAGCACGGACGAGAGCCGCGCGATCCGCTCGTCGCCTTCGGGCACCTCGAACGGGACTTTCGCCGCGGTGAGGGCCTTCTTCGCGCGGACGATCCGCTGCGCGATCGTCGATTCGCGGACGAGGAACGCGCGCGCGATCTCGTCGGTCGTCAGGCCGCCGAGCATCCGCAGCGTCAGCGCGACGCGCGCCTGCGTGTTCAGCACCGGGTGGCACGCGACGAACAACAGCCGGAGCAGGTCGTCCTCGATGTAGTCGTCCAGCGCGGCGTCGAAGTCCGGCAGGACGCCCTCACCGAGCCGCTGGTCGCGGCCGACCTCTTCGAGCTTCTCCGCGTACCGCTCGTTGCGGCGGAACTGGTCGACGGCGCGGCGCTTGGCGATCGTCATCAGCCACGCGCCGGGGTTACGCGGCACACCGGACTCCGGCCACTGCTCCAGCGCCGCGACGAGCGCGTCCTGCGCCAGCTCCTCGGCCAGTCCCACGTCGCCGCGGGCCATCCGGGCCAAGCCCGCGATGAGCCGCGGCGACTCGATCCGCCAAACCGCTTCTACCGTGCTCCGGGTGTCCGCAACCGTCACCCGGCCATCAGACAGGGTGCGCCTGCTCGGTGCAACCCACTACTCGGCGATGGGGCGGATCTCCAGCACGCCGCCCTGCTCCTCCGGGTTCGGCGCCCGCTTCATCAGCGCGACGACGTCCTCGAGCGATTCGCCGTTGAGCACCCAGATCCCGGCGACGAGCTCCTTCGACTCCGCGAAAGGTCCGTCGATGAGCTTCGGTTCCGCGTCGCCGTCGAACACGACGCGCACGCCTTCCGAGCTGGCGGTGAGCCCTTCGGCCAGCACGATCCGGTCGTCGGCCACCAGCTGCTCGTTGAACTTCGCCATTTCCTCGAACAGGACCGCGCTCGGCGGCGCGCCGGTTTCGGACTCCGGGGTCGACTTGACCATCACCAGGAAGCGCATCACGCCTCCCCGGAGGTCTTCGCGCGCAGCTGGGCCTCGATCTCGGCGACCTCGGGCGTCAGGTTCTCGAAGTCGGACGCCTCGGCGACCCGCCGGATCTCGACCTCGTGCCGCCCGCCGTCGGTGTTCGGCATCCGCTTGATCCACTCCACCGCCTCTTCGCGGTTGCGGACCTGCAGGATCCAGAACCCGCCGACGAGCTCCTTGGTCTCGGCGAACGGCCCGTCGACGACCTTGGGCTCCTCGTGACCGGAGAACACGACGCGCGCGCCCTGCGAGCTCGGCGTGAGCCCCTCGCCGGCGAGCAGGATGCCGGCCTTCAGCATCTCCTCGTTGAACTTCGCCATCTCTTCCAGCAGCTCGGCGCTGGGACCCTGCCCGCCTTCGAACTCTTCCGACGCCTTGACGATCACCATGAACCGCATCGCGGTCTCCTCTCGCTCGCTTCTGCTTACGCGTCGAACGGCGGGACGCCGGATCGACGAGGTTCGCCGGAAAACTTTCGCGCGGGAAAAGTAGCAGCTCAGAACGGCTCTGGCGGCACATTTCGGACAGCGCTCCTGGCCGGCGACCCAGGCCGGCCACCATGGCGACCGGAACGGCCAACACGCCGGCGGATGGGTTCGCCGGCGGGCGCTGCGTACCGTGGTGGCCACTCCGGCTCGGGCGGACCGCCGGGCGGGCCTGGCGCTGGACGAAGAACCGGGACGCCAAGCCCTGGTGACCGGCCGGTGCCGCCGTCAGGGGAGAATCAGCGGTCGTGGCCGTACTTCCCGACGATCTCTCCGCCGCGCTCGACGACGAGCTGGCCCGGCATCCCCTCCATCGGCTCACGCAGGCCGTCGACAAGCTCAGCACGCGCTACCGCCAAGGTGACGCGGCCACGTCGCCGATCCTCGCCTCCGACGTCGACGTCGCGGCCTACGCCGGCTACCGCATGCCCGCGACCTACGCCGCCGTACACGCTGTGCTCGCCGAAGCCGCTTCGCGCGCTCCGGGCTTCGAGCCGCATACGCAGATCGACGTCGGCGGCGGTACCGGCGCCGCGGTGTGGGCCGCCGCGGACGTTTGGCCGTCGCTCGCGAAATGCGCCGTCGTGGAGCAGGTCGCCGGGGCGATCGGGCTCGGGAAACGGCTCGCCGCCGGGGCGAAGAAGCCCGTCGTCCGGGACGTCGAATGGCGCCGCGGGCTCGTCGATCCGGCCGCGCCCGCGCCCGACGCGGACCTCGTGACCCTCTCCTACGTCCTCGGCGAACTGCCCGAAGCGAGCCGCGAAGACGTGGTGCGGTGGCTCGCCGCGAAGGCCGGAGCCGTCGCGCTGGTCGAACCCGGGACGCCCGCCGGTTACGAGCGGATCCGGGCCGCGCGGGCCCAGCTGATCGAGCTCGGCCTGCACGTCGTCGCGCCGTGCCCGCACGACGGCGGCTGCCCGATCACGCCCGGCCAGGACTGGTGCCACTTCGCCGCGCGGCTGCCGCGCTCGAACCTGCACCGCCGGATGAAGACCGCCACCCTCGGGTTCGAGGACGAGAAGTTCGCCTACGTCGTCGCCGGGCGGTTCACCCCGGCGCGGCCGGACGCGCGGATCATCCGGCACCCGAAGAAGCACAAGGGCTGGGTCGCGCTCGACCTCTGCACCGCCGCCGACGGCCTCAAGAGCGGCGTCGCCGTCTCGAAGAAGCAGGGCCCGCGTTACCGCGCCGCCCGCGACGTCGAGTGGGGCGACGGCTGGTCGACGAACTGACCCGGGCGTGGCACGGTCGCCGCATGGGAACCGTGATCGCGGAGATCAGCATGTCGGCCGACGGGATCGTCGCCGGCCCGGACACCAGCACCGAACACCGGCTCGGCCGGGACGGTGACCTGCTGCACCAGTGGATGTTCGAGGGCACCGACGCCGACGCCGCGGCCGCCGCGAAGCTGTTCGACGGCACCGGCGCTTTTGTTCTCGGCCGGTCGATGTTCGACGTCGGAATCGACCCCTGGGGCGACGACGGCACCTTCCGGAAGCCGTGTTTCGTCGTCACGCACCGGCCGTCGGAGCCGGTCGTGAAAGGCCCGACGACGTTCACCTTTGTCACCGACGGCCCGGAAGCCGCGCTCACGCGGGCGAAAGCCGCGGCGGGCGACGGGAACGTCGTCGTGATGGGCGGCGGCACGACCATGCGGCAGTTCCTGCGGGCCGGGCTGGTCGACGAGCTGCGGCTGCACGTGGTCCCGCTGCTGTTCGGCGCCGGGGTGCGGCTGTTCGACGGCCCGGTCGGCGCGCACGTCCGCCTGGAGCGCACGGCCGTGTCGGAGACGCCGAACGCGACGCACCTGACGTTCCGCGTGCTGAGTTAGGGCATGTGGACCGTGCGGAGGAACACCGGCAGCAGCCACGGCCGGCGGCCGCCGACGCGGACCTTGCCGCTGAACACCGCGCGCAGCGGGGAGATCCGGCCGAACATCATCGGCACCAGCACCGCGGGGTCGAAGGTCAGCCGGACGTCCGCCGTACCGTCGGGTTCCTCCACCCGCAGGCCGCCGTGCCGCAGCACCATCACCACCGGCGCCGTGTGGTCCGAGCGGAACTCGACGGCGATCCGGCGCGGCGACGGCTTGGCGTAGTCGAGCAGCCGGCCGACGTCGTTGCGGACCATGCCGACGAAGAACAGCTCCAGGAACATGCCCTCGTGCGCCGCCTCGATCCGCCACGGCTGTCCGCTCGCGCGGGCGATGTCGTGGCCGTGGATGGACAGTTCGTTGACCAGGTGCGCGAGCAGGCCGGCCACCGGGATCCGGCTGCCGCCCAGCCACCAGATCGGCTTCTCCGGGTCGTAGTCGCGGCTCACCTGCAGCACTTCGGCGATGTCGGCGCGCAGCCGTTCGGCCAGCCGGCGCGGGTCGCGCTCGGGGTAGGCCGTCATCGCGACGTCGTTCATCGCCGACACCGTCTCGATGTTCGCCGAGGCCATCGGCTCTTCCAGCTCCGGCAGCGGCAGCGGGCCGCCGTCCCCCTTGACCATGGCCGTGTAGACGAGCGCGATCCAGCCGACGTGCGCCGCGGTCTCGGCGATCGACCACTCGCCGACGGCCTTCGCGTGCGGGTCCGGCGCGTTCTCGACGACGTCCGCGAACCGGCCGCCGACCCCGGCGAAAGCCTCACGGACCGCGTGCCACTGCGCAGGTTCGATCGTCATGGTCCGACGGTAAGGGGCGAGGGCGCCGTCGCGGATCTCCGAAGCTGCGGACCTGCGGGACGCGCCGGTCCACCGTGAGTAGGAAAGACCGCAGCGGTAACCGGCCAGTCGGGGGGCGTGCCGGCCGGTTACCGCCGCATGGAGGAAGAGGGCACCTCGCGTCAGGTATGACGCGCGCTCTTGTGCTTCACCCGATCGAGTGAGGGCGTGGCATTCGGCCCAGCGTCAGGCCGGGTCGGCGAGGATGCCGTTCACGTAGGTGCCGGGGTGGGTCGCCGCGTCCTGGCGCAGGACCGGGAGGTCGGCCGGCCAGTCCGCCGTCAGCGCCTGGGTCTGGCCCGGCGGGATGGTCTTCAGCTGCGTCGGCGTCCAGGACGCGCCGCCCTCGGACGGCGTCAGGACCGTGATCGTCGCCGACGCCGTGGTGCCCGCCGGGACCTCGTTGTACTTCACGCCGTTGTTCTCGCGCGGCAGGTGGTACACCGGGCCGAACGTCGCGTCGTCCGGGCCGGCCAGGTCGACACCCGGGACGCCGTACAGGCCGCACGTGTGGTCCGAGGTGTTCCGGTAGGTCAGCGGCACGTCGAACTGGCCCGGCGCGTCGCTCTTCCCGGCCGGCTTGCCCAGCGAGACCGCCAGGTCCGCTGTGGTGCAGCGCGGTGTCGAAGTGGCTGGAACCCGAGCCGCCGCGGCCCCGGCGCCCCCGGCCGTCCCCGCGGTGCCGGCCGAACCGGCGGACGGCTGCGTCGCGGCCCCCGCCGCGCCACAAGCCGTCAACGCGACCATCCCCGCCGCGGCCCCGATCCCCATCAAGATGCGCTTCATGACATTCCTCCCTGCGCCGGAAACGAATTTCAGCTGACGGGCGTGACCTGCACGGAGTCACCCTTGACCGGCGCTCCGGCGGGCCAGTCGACGCTCACCGGCTGGCCGTACGGGCCGGTCGGCAGGTCGAAGGTGACGGTCGTCGGCGCGACCGGCGAGGCCGGTGCGGCCGAACGCTGCACGATCCGCGACACGGCCGGGTGACCGTCGCGCAGGTTGACCGGGAGCTGCTCGGCGCCGTCGACCGTGGTGGCGATCGGCAGCCGCTGCCCGTCGGCGATGAAGGTCAACGCCGTCGGCGCGCCCTGGAGCTTGCAGTTCGTGGTCGGCGAGGCCGCGGTGTAGGTCAGGACGTAGGCCTCGTGGCCCGCCGCGTTCGACGGGTCCGGCGCGACCGTCACGTGCACGTCGGACGCCCCGCAGGGGGTGTCGCTCGGCATCGCGTTCGCGGCGCCGGCCGCCAGGAACAGGCCCCCGGCCACCAGTCCACCGACGGCGATCGCGGTAACAGTGCGCTTCATGGTGTTCTCCCTCGTTCCGTCAACAACTTTCGGACTCGTGAGGAAGATGCCCAAGTGATCACCGAGGATGCGTCCCGATGGGGTCGATCACCCGAAAGCAACCCCGGACCGGGTGAGACGTCGGAAGAAAAGAAGGCTCAGCCGCGGCCGAAGCACACGAACGGCATCAGCGGTTCGGCCTGGGCGGCGTCGGCCAGCGCGCGGGCCGGGGGCGTGCCCGACGACAGGGCCCGGTGGTAGGCCAGCATCACGCCGCCCGCCGTCCGGTCGTCGACGCGGGCGACGCTCGAGACCACCGTCCGGCTGCCGCCGTAGAGCAGCGCCGCCGTGAAGCCCAGGACCTCGTCGCCCGCGCGGACCACTGTCTGGCCGACGTCGCACGAAGAGAGCACCACCTGCTCCGGGGCCGTCGACAGCTGCTGGACGTCGTAGGCCATCAGCGGCCCGTCGGCGAGGTTGAGCCGGGAGAACAACACGTTCTCCCGCTCGTGGTGGCCGTGCGCGGCGAAGTGCGCCAGGCGGCAGCCGTCGAACGCCTTGAGCGTCGCCGCGACCGTCGCCTCCGGGCCGGTCAGCACCGCGGCCTCCGGGTAGAGCGCGGCCAGCCGGGACACCTCGGCGTCGGCGTGGATCAGGTCCGAGCCCGCGACCAGCAGCGGCGCCCCGGTCGCGCGGCGCGGCCGGTGTCCTGCGGCGAGCCAGGCCGACGACGACGGCGTCACCGTCACCGGGCGGCCGCGCAACGTCGGCAGCAGCCCCCACGGGATCGCGGACAGCGCGCCGGTCGGCACGACGACGACGTCGAGGTCGCCGAGCCGCGCGCCCAGCGGCTTCAGGAGGATCGCGTCGAGGGCGGTGACCTGGGTCCGCACCGACCGGCGGATGACCTGGTCCAGCTGCGGCGGCAACTGGCGGCCGCACAAGGCGTCGAGGTCGCTGTGCAACCGCGCGACCGGCTCCGCGACCGCCGACGCCGGGCCCAGCTCGATCAGCGCGACGCGGTGGTCGGCGATCACCTGCGCGCACAACGCGCCGTGGTCGGCCAGGAAGCACACCATCGCGCTGCCGCTCGCCGCGAGCTCGTCCCCGATCTCGCGCAGGTTCGCCTCGGCGTGGTCCTCGTCGGTGCCCTCGGCCTGCCAGCCCTTCGCGCGGATCTCCCGTTCCAGCGCCGCGCACCGCTTCACGGCCTGGGCGTCCGGCTTGCCGGACAGCTCGCCGGCGCGGATCTGCATCGAGAGGTACCGCAGCTCGGCGACGGCGTCGACGGTCTGCGGGTGTGCGGGCGGGCGCACCGGCCGGAAGCGGAACGCCTGCGCGCGCGACCGGTCGAGCCACCGGAACACCACCCCCGGCGAGCGCTGGGCGAGCGCGGCGGCGAGGCCGGCGTCGGCGAGTTCCTTGCCCAGCGACGTCGTCCCGGTCTTCAGGTCGACGCTGCCGAACCGGCTGCGGTGGCGCTGCAACTGTGTCAGCCCGGCCCGCGCGTTCGCGAACGTCACGCGCCGGTTTCCCGTCGCCGCCCCGAGTTCGGCCAGCGCCAGGCGGCGGAACAGGCGGTTCTCCAGCGGTGCGGTCCGGCGGTCGCGCGCGGCGATGCCGGCGCGGGCGCCGTCGAGGTCGCCCAGCGCGATCCGGGCCCGGGCGCCCAGCAGCGCGGCGATCTCCGCGTCGTTGCGCAGGCCCAGCGCGGTCAGCCGATCGGCCAGCGACGTCGCGTCGGCGGCGACGCGGGAGATCCGCCGCCCGGCCGCGAAGTCCGCGCGCAGCACCGTCAGCTGGGCGACCGCCGCCCAGGTTTCGTTGCCCCTTCGACGAAATCGACGCTCGGCGCGCACGGCCCAGCTGCGCGCGGTCGACGTCTCCCCGCTCGCCAGCGCCGCCAGCGCGCGGGTCAGCTCGGCTTCGGCGTGCTCCTGGTTCATCCGCAGCCGCGGGAACTGTTCCAGCGCCGCGCCCAGCTCGGCCGCGGCTTCGTTGGGCAGCCCGGCGGCCAGCAGCGCGCGGGCCTTGTCGACGGCCAGCACCGGCAGCATCCCGACGCTCTGCTCGGCGTAGAACCCGCTGGCCGCGTCGAAGTCGCGCAAGGCGCCCGGGATGTCGCCGGTCAGCACGCGCGCCTGGCCACGGCCGTGCGCCGCCTTCGCGAAGATCCTTGCCAGGCCTTCTTCTTCGGCTTGCCCGGCGCCGATCTGCTCGCACTGGTCGAGGTCGGCGAGCGCGAGCCGGACGCGCCCGGCGTACTGGTGCAGCATCGCGCGGTTGAGCAACGTCCGGGCCAGCACGACGAACTCGCCCGCCTGCCGCAACTGCGGGATCGCCTCGTCGAAACAGTCGAGGGCCTCGTCCATCCGGCCGATCAGGATGAGCACCAGACCCCGTTGCTGGCGCAGGATCCCGCGCCCGGCGTCCGAGACGAGGAGGTCGGCTTCGTCGAGCAGCGCCAGCCCGCGGGTGCTGTTGCCCAGCGCCGTTTCGACGGCCGCGTAGGTGCCGAGGACGCGCGTCGCGAGATCGGGCCACCCGGGCCAGCCTTCGGGCGCGGCCTTCGCGGGCAGGCCGAGCAGCCGCGCGGCGGCGCGGATCAGCCGCCCGCCGACCACCGGCTGGCCGTCGTTGGTCGCCGCGACCGCACGCCGGTGCAGGTCGCGCACCCGGTCCTCGACCTTCGGCGAGGCGACCTCGGTGCGCACAGGCAGCCCTTTCGGCCGGGAACCGTTCCCCTCGGCCGAGAAGAGCGGGTCACCGCGTGCTCACCGTCCCCGAGCGCGTCGACCGCTCGGATCCTACCCTTGCCGCGCACCCCGCCGAGGCGTCCGCGGGGACGCCTCGGAAACCCGCCCGGCCGGGACGCTCCCGGTCTCCAGGAAGAGCCGCGCCACCCGGCGGGCCACCTCGGGAAAGCCCGATCCCCCTTCGGTTGCGCCCGGTTTCGGACCTCCGGCAAGGGTTGCCGGCTCCGGCACGCCCGGAAAGGCGGGTCACAACTCGATGGCCGGCGTGCTCACCGTCCTCGCGCGGCCGACTGTGCGGACCACGACCTGCACCATTCCGTGCGGTACACCGCAGACCGCGAACCGGCCTTCGGGGTCGGACGTCGTGGTCAGCGGGCCGCCGCTGGTGCGGACCTCGATCGGGTGCTCGTCCGGTGGGGTGAGCCAGCCGTCCAGGCGGATCGTGCCCGCCGGCTCGGGGCTCACGTTCACCATGATCGTCAGGCTTTCGCTGTCGAACGTGATGAGCCTGCCCTGCTCGGCCGCGCTCCTCGCGCCGACGAGTCCCTCCTCTTCGCGGATCCGCATCACTTCCAGGTCGACGTCCGCCAGCTGGATCGCGAACCGGATCTGGTCCACCAGCGTGCCGGGCATCGGGTCGGCGTCTTCCCACAGCTCGCGTACCCCGGCCAGCAGCCGGAGATCGAGCTCGTCCAAGGGCTCGTTGGCACCTGGTGGTTCGACGGTGGTCACAGCCAATCTCCTTCGCCGTTGGCGAGTAGCTGCTCACGCAGGCGCGCGAGGCAACGTCCCCTGGTCGGGCCGATACTCCCCCTCGGCATTCCCAGCCGGGCGCCGACTTCGGCGTAGTCCGGCCGGTGCACGAACGCCACGATCCGCAGCAGGCTGCGGCAGCGTTCGGGCAGTTTGTCGACCGCGCGCCACAACCGCGCGCGCTCGTCGTCGCGCAGCACCCCCTCCTCGGGTGCCGGTGACGCTTCGGCGAGCCGCTCCGGCAGTTCCGGCAGCGGCCGTTCGATCTGGCGTTTTTCCCCTGTCCGCCAGGCTTCCCTCTTGGTGACGGTGATCAGCCAGCCGGTGAGCGCCACCGGCGAGCGGATCTCCGCGAACGAGCCGAGCAGGCGCAGCCACGCCGTCTGCACGACGTCCGACGCCTGGTCGACGTCCAGGCCCTGGTCCCGCGCCACCTGCCAGAGCAGCGGCGTGAGCAGGACGACGAGTTCGTCCAGCGCCGCGCGGTCCCCGTCCCGCGCGGCGCCGAACAGGGCGGCGACCCGCCCGTGGTCCGTTTTGGCCACGGTCACAGTGCGCCCAGCGCGGTCCAAGCCCGCTTGACGACGGTGTCGCGGTCGACCGTGGCGAGGTCGGCGCCGGCGGTCTTGAGCAGCGTCTTGCCGATCTCCGCGGCGGCGAGCGGCGCGGCGAACGACGTGCCGTCCCAGACCGCGAAGCCGGCGCTGTAGTCGTCCGGGTCGAACGAGTTGCGGCCCTGCTCCGGCACTTCGTGGTCGGCCGACGCGCTGCCGCGGACGTCGTCCGGGTAGGTGCTGACGACGCCCGCGCCGGTCGCCCAGCAGCGGACCCACGGGCCTTCGTTGGAGAACAGCGCCTTGCTGGCGGTGCGGTCGGGGTTGAGCGCGCCGACGCTGATCACCTGCGGGCCGCCGTTCGGGCCGGGCGGCTGGTCGGCGAAGGCCGCCGGGTAGAAGCGGCGGGTGGTGGCGTCGTTGCCCGCGGCCGCGACGACGAGCACGCCGAGGTCGGTCAGGCCGGCGATCGCCGCGGCGAACTGGCCGGTGTAGGCGACGTCGACCGGGTTTTCCTCGTAGTAGCCCAGCGACAGCGAGACGAGGTCGACCATGTTCTCGGGCCGGTTGTTCGCCTGCGCGTCGCGCACCCGGTCGGCCAGCAGGTGCAGCGCGAGCAGCACGTCGCCTTCGTACGCGACGCCGTCGCTGTGCACCACGCGGATCGCGAGGGTGTCGGCTTCGGGGCAGGCCTGCCGGATGATGCCGGCGATGAACAGGCCGTGGCCGGTGTCGGTGTCGACGTCGCCGATCAGCGGCTGGCCGGTCGTCGGCGCGTCCCAGTAGTCGCTGAGCAGCTGCGTCGGCACGGTGACGCCGGAGTCGGTCTCCGCCTGCAGGATCGCCGCCTGGATGTCCGGCGCGACGGTGAGCCCGACGCCGGCGGGCGGCGGGCCGCTGCGGTCGGGCAGCCCGAACCACGGGTGCGGGCCGATGCCGGTGTCGAGCACCGCGATCACCGGCCGCCGGTGTGCGGGCTTGGTGCCGCGGTAGGGCGGTGCGGCGGACAGCGTGACCGGGATCCGGTTGGCGCCGCGCGTGCGCCCGTACGAGCTGCCCGCGCCGAAACCGCTGGTCTCCCAGGGAGTTCCGCCGAGACCGCTGGTCTCCCACGGCACCCCACCGAACACCGGCGTGGTGAACAGCAGGTGCTCCACGGAGACCGCGGCAGCAATTCTGGGGTCGATTTCCGGGTTCTCGCCCGCGGACGCGCCGCGCAGCAGCTGGACGGCCTTCCAGCAGTCGACGACGACCGGGTCGGAGTCCTCGCGCACGTGGAGCAGGGCCCGCGCCGGCAGGTCTTCGAGCTGCTGGGCCCGGGCGGTCGCCTTGGTGTCGCCGCCGCGGTCGGCCGGCTCGGCGTAGATGCCGATGCGGGCCAGCACACCGTTGATCGCGGCCAGGGTCCGCTCGTCGCGCAGGTAGCGGTTCGGCATGAGGAACACCCCCGGCCGGTACACGGTCGTGCGCGGCACGGGCTGGCCCGGCACCGCCGTCGACGTCGCCGGGTCGAGCACCCGCGCGCCGTGCCGGTCGAGCAGCTGCCTCGGCGGGGCCGGCAGCTCGTTCAGCGTGCCGGCGTCCTCCTTCGCCGCTCTGGAGCCCTCGTCCCTCACGAACCTGACCACCATCGGGTCCACCCTCTCGTTCGCCCCCGCCATTGATCACGACTGGTTACTCGGGAAAGACCGGGCAGCCGCCCCCGGGATACGGCACGGACGTCACGAATGCATAACTGCGACGGCAAACGGGTGAAGACGTATCTGACACCGGCGACTCACCCACTTGGACCCCGGAAGTCACCGGTGGCGCGCCAGTGCCACCCGGCATTCGGGGAGATCGCCATGGCTCTGCTCCGGTCGAGCGTCCAGGACGCGGCCCAGCCCGCACGGGTCCGCGGGCTGGGCCGCGCTTTCACGCCGGAACCCGCCACCGGGGGCGGGAGTTTCGCGGTACCGCTCGACCTGCCGGCAGGCCCGGGCGGCATCGCGCCGTCGCTGGCGCTGCGGTACGTCACCGGCGCGCCGAACGGGCCGTTCGGCGCGGGGTTCGCGGTGCCGTTGCCGAACGTCCGGCTGGACGACGGCCGCGCGCGGAGCCGGACCAGCGGCCGGCTCGCCCGCCGCGGCGAAGGTTTTGTGCTCACCGCGCGCTCGGGCGCCCGGCACTTCCTCGGCACCTCCGACGGCGGCCGCTCCGGCAGCCACGCGTGGCACCTCGAGCGGACCGAGGACGCGCTGGGCAACACCACGGCGTTCAGCTGGGCGCACCACAGTGGGCAGGCGTACCTGGCGCGCGTCTCCTACGGACCGTACGAAGTGGACTTCGCGTACGAGCCGCGGCCGGACGTCCTGGTCGAGGGCCGCGTGACGACGGCGCTGCGCTGCTCCCGGATCGACCTGCGGGTGCCGGACGCCGCGCACCCGCTCGTCCGGCGCTGGACCCTCGGTTACGACGCCGACGACAGCACCGGAGCGTCCGTGCTGGCGTCCGTCGCGCTGACCGGGTTCGACGCGCGGGGCGCCGAGGCGGCCGCGCCGGTGCTGCGCCTCGCCTACGCCCGTTCGGAACCGCCGGCCGCGCCGCGGGTCCGGCTCCCGGCGCGCACCCGCTCGCGGGGTGACACCGGCGTGCTGCTCCTCGACGCCGACGACGAGCCGGTGCCGTGCTACTCCCTCGAACCCGGCGACCTCCCGAACGCCGGGCGGCTCAGCGAAATCGACAACGGCATCGGCCTGCGCACCGCGATCGAGTACACGACGGTCGAGACGATCCCGGTGGTCCGGCGCGTCACGCTGCGCGAGGCGGCGACCGGGCACGCCGGCACCACCGAGTTCGAGTACCACGAGAGCCGGATCCGCGACGCCTTCACGGGGTTCGGCCGGGTCGTCCAGGACGAGCTCGGTGACGAGCACGCGCCCACCCTGCGGACCGTGCGCTGGTTCGGCGACGACGGGCGGCTGCGGCAGGAGGAGACCTTCGGCCTCGACGACTCGCCGGACGCCGCCCGGCCGTACCGCCGGGTCGAGCACCGCAGCCGTCCACAGTGGACCGAATCGGTGACGACCGTGTTCGAGCGCCAGGAGAAACCCGTCTCGGTCACCACGACGGAGTCGGACCTGGACGCCGCCGGGAACCCGGTCCGGGTGGTCGAGACGACCGAACGGCCCGGTCAGGAGCCGTCCGTGCGCGAGACGCGCACGACCTACGCGACCGACCCCGACCACCGGTTCACCGCGCTGCCTGCGCGGGTCCGCGAGCTGGACGGCGCCGGGAAAGTGCTGTCGGACAAGCTGTTCCGCTACGACGAGGGTCCGGACGGGACCGCCGGTTCGCAGGGACTGCTCACCGCGCGGGAGGAGCTGGTGCTCACCGACGCGCTCGTCGCCGACGTCTACGGCCCGGTCCCGCCGGACCTCGGCCGCCACGGCTACCACCGCCGTGACGACGAGGGCGGCTGGTGGGTCACGACGTTCCACCGGCGGCTCGACAACGTCACCGGGCTGCGGACCACGACCACCGGGCCGCGCGGCGACCACCACGAAGTGCGGTATTCGGAAGACCGCTGCTTCCCCGAGGTGGCCACCGATCCGGTCGGGAACGTCACGGCGACGCGGTACGACGTCCGGTCGGCGCGGGTCTGCGAGGTGACCGACCCGGCGGGCGCGGTCACCACCGTGACGCACGATCCCTTGGGCCGCCCGGAAACCGTCGTGCGCCCGGGCGACACGGCGGACCTGCCGACGCTGCGCCACCGCTACGACCACCACGGACCGGTGCGGGTCACCACCGAGCAGCGCGCGGTGTCCGGCGAGGCGGAGGTGCTCACGACGGCGGAGGTGCGCGACGGCGCCGGGCGGCTGCTGCAGCGACGGCACGCCGAACTCCTCGGCGACGTCGTCGACGAGCACCACGAGTACTGCGCGCGGGGCCTGGTCTGCCGGACGTCGCGGGCGTTCCGGATCGGCGGCCGGCGTGCCCCGGCGACCGAGTACCGGTACGACGCGCTGGCCCGGCCGGTGCGGGTGACCACCCCGGACGGCTCGGTCCGGACGTTCGAGCCCGGCGTGGTGGCGCCGCCCGCCGACGAACCGGTGCGCGACCTGCTCGGCCGGGTGCTGCGCGGCGCGGACGGCGTCGTCCACGTGCGGGACGCGGCCGGGAACTCGGCCCAGGCGTGGACCCCGGGCGGGCGCACGGTGTACCGCGTCCACGACGTGGCCGGCCGGGTGGCCGCGGTGCTGGTCGACGACCCGGCCGGGCCGCCGGTCACGACGTTCACCTACCACGACGGCGGGCTCCCGGTGCCGCTCGAAGCGGGCCCGCACAGTTGCGGGCGGCTGGTGCGCGTCACCGACGAATCGGGCGTCACGCTCATCGGTTACGACGCGCTCGGCCACCCGGTGACGAAGCGCTGGCGCCCGGCGCACGTGGCGATCGAGTACCGGCTCGACGTCGTCCGCCGCGCCGACGGGCGGCTCTCGCAGGTGACCTACCCCGACGCCGGGGACGGCCGGCTGACCGTGCGGCACCAGTACGACGACGTGAGCCGGCTGGTGAGCGTGCCGGGGTTCGTCGACGCCGTCCAGTACGACGTGCGCGGCCGCCGCACCGCGGTGCACTACGCGAACGGCGTCAGCGAGCACTTCGGGCCGGGACGGCACGTGGTCCGCGGCCCGCGCGGGCTGCTGCGCGAGATCGAGCCGCCCGCGGTCTCCGGGCTCCCGAAACCGCTGCCGGGCATCGAGATCCGGGACGTCTTCGGCCGGCTGCGCGGGATCCACGGCGACGACGGCGTCAACCAGCTCTACGGCTACGACCACACGGGACGCCGGGTCCGCACGCTCGTCACCGACGGCGCCGGGGTGCACGAAGTCCTGTCACCGGACGACCTGTACTCGCTCGAGGACGGCGAACTGGTGATCGTGGTGGCCGAGGCGATCCGCCTGTACGCGGACGCGACGCGGCGCTACCTGCACTTCGACGCCCTGGACCGGATCGCGCTGGTCACGGACGAGACCGGCGCGGTCGTCGAGCTGTGAGGCTCACTTGCGGTGCTTGCCGCCCTCCGAGCTCTCGGTGCCCTTCTGGACGTCCGTGTCGTCGTCCTTCTTCTCGTGCTTCCCCACGTCGACCCCTCCCCTTGCGCCGATACTCCTCACGGTAGCACCAGGTAGTGGATCAACTCCACAGCGTGTGCGCGCTCAGTCGAGCACCGTCAGGTCGAGCCGGGCGAGCCGCACCGGGTCGGCGAGGATGTCGATCTCCACGATCCGGCCGCCCGCGACCGTGAACCCGAGCACCGAGAACGGGTGCCCGTCGCGCGTGGCCACCACGCCGGCCGCGCCGTTGACCAGGGCGCGGCGGACCGTGCCGCCGCCCGCGCCGAGGCGGGAGAACGTCAGGGCCTGGCCGGCGACCGCCGCCGCGCCGGTGACCTCGATCGAGCCGCCCCGGTCCGCGCCGCGGTCCGCGCGCAGGACGACGTCCGGGTCGAGGACCGCGACGAGCGCTTCGAAGTCGCCGCCGTGCGCGGCCGCGAGGAACGCGTCGACGACCGCACGCTGCCGGGCGAGGTCCGGGTCGGGCGCGACCGGCGCACCCTGGACCCGGCGCCGGGCGCGGCTCGCGAGCTGGCGGGTCGCGGCTTCGGAGCGGCCGACGATCGGCGCGATCTCGTCGAACGGCAGGGCGAACATGTCGCGCAGCACGAACGCCAGCCGCTCGCCCGGGGTGAGCGTGTCGAGCACGACCAGCAGCGCGAGGCCGACCGAATCGGCCAGCAGCGCCGACTCTTCGGGGCCGTCGTCCTCCCGGCTGACGATCGGGTCCGGCACGAACTCCTCGCGCCGGGCCTTGCGCGAGCGCAGCATGTCGAGGCAGACGCGCCCGACGACCGTGGTGAGCCAGCCGGCCAGGTTCCCGACGTCGGAGGTGTCACTCCGGCTGAGCCGCAGCCACGACTCCTGCACGGCGTCGTCGGCTTCGCTCAACGAGCCCAGCATCCGGTAGGCGACGGCCCGCAGGTGCTCGCGGTGGGTCTCGAAGCGGTGCGCCAGCCAGTCGGCGTCGTTCACGGGTTTTCCGTCCTTCGTTCAGGTGCCCTCCCCACCTTGACGGATCCCGCGAGCGGGATGTGACAGCTCAGTGCGTGAGCTCGCGCAGCACCCGCGCCGGATCGACGTCCACCGCGAGGTGCGTGCCCGGGTGCTCGCCCGGCTCGCCCCACGCGGCCGACACCCACAACTCGGCGTAGTCCCCGCGGTCGACGGCCGGGAGCTGCCAGGTGAGCCGCGAGCCGTCCTGCTCGACGGCGTCGTCGGCCAGCGCCGCAGACCAGTACGGCGGCACGTGCTGCCCGGCCCGCGCGCAGCCGCGCAGCGCCTCGACGCCGGGCCCGCCGACGGTGACCACCGCGTCGGCGCTCTCGGCCGTGAAGCCGGCGTCGTGCGGGCTCACCTCTTGCGGCCCGAGCAGCTCGGCCTGGACGGCGAACTCGCTGAGCGGTTCCCGCGCCAGCACGCGGAAGATGGTGGTCTGCCGGGTGACCGCGGGGCCGCCGTCGGGCGAGTGCGGCGTGCTCGGCCCGGACAGCACGTCGAGCCGCACGGACCGGTGCCGCCACCGGCACAGCCACCCACCGGAGTCCAGGCCCCAGGTCAGCTCCGGCCGCGCCGGCACGTCCCAGCCGCCGACGCGCACGGCGAACCGCACGGCGCCGAGCGGCGTGGTGATGCCCAGCGCCCGCGGCCGTGTCGTCGACAGCACGTCGGTGTCCAGCATGCAGTGATCTTTACCCCGCCCCGGGATCCGCGAAAACGCGCGGCGCAAACGTCACCCGTCCGTGGAGGGTTTGACCGCCGGCCGCCACAAGTCCGCTGTGGACGATCACGGTGATCGTCCACAGCGGACTTTTCGGTGGTGCGTGAGTCAGAAGCCGCCGGTGCCGTTCGGCGTGCCCAGGCCGGTCGGGCCGTCGTAGCCGGCGCCCGCCGTGCAGAGGTACGTGCCGCCGCAGCTGCCGTTGTTACCCGACGTCACGTCGTTCAGGCTGCCCGTGTGGGCGTACGGGTACGAACCCGACGTCACCGCGTTGCCGGCCAGCGCGTACACGCTCGCGATCACCGGCGACGACAGGCTCGTGCCGCCGACCTGGACCCAGCCGTCGGCCCCCTGGGCCAGGCCCAGCGCCAGCAGCAGGTCGCAGAAAGCCGAGCTGCCGCAACTGTTGTACGTGTCGTAGACGCCGAGTCCGGTGGCCGGGTCGGCGACCGCCGAGACGTCGGCGACGGTCCGCTTCGCACAGCCCGTGTCGTGCTGCCACGCCGGCTTGGCCTCCAGTGTGGAACACCCGCTGCCGCTGCCGTTCCACGTTGTTTCCGTCCAGCCGCGCGGGACGCTCGTGGACTTCTTCAGTGTCGTGCCGCCGACCGCCGTGACGTACGGCGAGGACGCCGGCCAGCTCACGCCGTAACCCGAGTCACCCGACGACGCCGTCACCGCGATGCCCGGGTGGTTCAGGTGCGCGTCCGCGGCCAGGATCGTCGGATCCTCGGTGCCGCCGTAACTGTTGGAGATGGCCACCACTCCCGGCGTCGCCGCGGCCGTGTCGACCGCCGTCATCAACGGGTCGGTGTCCGGGGAGTCGGCCTCCACCAACAGGATGTGGCAGTCCGGGCAGGTCGCCGACACGGCGTCGAGGTCGAGACTGATCTCCTCGGCCCAGCCGTAGTCACCCGCCGGCAGCGGGCTCGCGGCGCCGTTCTGGTTGACTTTCTTGAAGCAGCCGTTGGCCGTCGTGCAGGCCGGAAGTCCGCGCGCGGCACGGAACTTCGCCAGGTCGGCCTCGGCGGTCGGCGCGTCCAGGGCGTCCACGACGGCCACGGTGCGGCCGTTCGCGTGCAGGCCGCCGAGGTTGTAAGCGGCCTGGATCTCGGCCGGGCCGTAACCCACCGGAGTCGACGTCAGCAGCGGGCCGGACCCCTTCGGCGACCGGATGGCCTTGCCGAGACAGTGCATCTTCCCGGGCATTTTCCCGGACGTGGCACAGCCGAAGCTGACCACGCCGCCGCTCTGCGACGGCGCGGCGTCGGCGGGGACGGCGGCGGCCACCGGGGCCGCGACGAGGGTGAAGGCCACAAGGGCCCGGACGAAGGTTCTGCCACGCGAAACAGTCATTCCTACTCCTCGGTAGGGGACCACGGTGTGGCACGGGATCGTCGCATGTCACACGATCGGGGTCACCCGACCGAAGTGGGTTTCTCGGTTCAGTCATTCGCCCACCGCCGGGCAAATCGGGTCATCGATCACAGAACGCCTCGCCCTGACGGCTGATTGGTCCAGACAAGTGTTACCGATTCGTGATCGAAGCACCGCTGAGCGGGAGCTACTTTGTTGTGACTCGCAACAAATGCTCGTGGATCCCCAACGGCGGAGGTGTCACGGCGTGGCCCGGACCTTTGAAAAGCTTCGACGACGCCGGCGCGGCGCCGTCGCCCTCACCGCAGCAGCCCTCTTGCTAGGCGCCGGGCTCAACGCCCCGGCCGCCCTGGCCGCGGACGACTACACACAGAGCGTCACGCAGCTCAGCTCGACGCAGCTGCAGCTCAACTTCACCCCGACGACCCCCGCGGTGTACGTGGACGTCCACTACACCGGCGTGCCGGGCGTCGGGCAGCAGAACGTCCGGATGACCAACGCCTCCGGCACGTGGCACTCCACCGTCAACGGTCTGAGCAGCGGAAACACGCTCGACTACTGGTTCACCTACGAGAAGAGCGGGCCGCAGTACGACACCCCGCACTTCACCTTCACCGTGGGTGGCGGCGGCACGACGACGGTCGCGGCGCCGACGTTCAGCCCGCCCGGCGGGACCTACTCGAGCGCGCAGACGGTGACGATCAGCAGCGCCACCTCCGGCGCGACCATCCGGTACACAGTGGACGGTTCGACGCCCACCGCGTCGTCGCCGCAGTACACCGCGCCGATCAGCGTCCCGGCTTCGCGGACGGTCAACGCGATCGCGCTGAAGTCCGGTTCGACGACCTCGGCGGTGTCGAGCGCGACCTACACGATCGGCACCCAGGCCGGCTGCCCGACGCAGTCGGACACCCCGAACTTCGGGTCCAACGTGCGGATCTTCGACCCGAGCATGTCCGCGGCGACGATCCAGGCGCAGCTGGACACCGACTTCAACAACCAGAAGGACACGCTCACCGCGCAGTTCGCGGACCGGCGCGTCGCCCACCTGTTCAAGCCGGGCACGTACAACAACGTGCACGACAACGTCGGCTTCTACACCTCGGTGGCCGGCCTCGGCCAGAACCCGGGCGACGTCCTGATCAACGGCGACGTCACGGTGGACGCGTTCAACGCCTCCGACAACGGCGTCGCGCTGCAGAACTTCTGGCGCTCGGCGGAGAACCTGGCGGTCAACCCCTCCGGTGGCCAGGAGCGCTGGGCGGTCGCGCAGGCCGCGCCGTTCCGCCGGATGGACGTCCGCGGCGGGCTGCAGCTGTACCCGGCGAGCTACGGCTACGCGAGCGGCGGCTACATCGCCGACACGAAGGTGGCCGGCCAGGCCGCGTCGATCTCGCAGCAGCAGTGGTACACCCGCGACTCGCAGCTCGGCAGCTGGAACGGCGGCGTCTGGAACATGGTCTTCTCCGGCACCAGCGGTGCGCCGGCGACGACGTTCCCGAACCCGCCGGAGACGACGCTGGCGACCACGCCGGTCTCCCGCGACGTGCCGTACCTGTACGTCGACGGCACCGGCAAGTACCGCGTGTTCCTGCCTTCGCTGCGCACCAACGCGTCCGGCCCGAGCTGGGCGAACGGCAGCACCCCGGGCACGTCGGCGCCGATGAGCCAGTTCTACGTCGTCAAGGCCGGTGACACGGCCTCGTCGATCAACAACGCGCTCGCGGCGGGCTGCAACCTGTTCTTCACGCCGGGCATCTACCACCTCAACCAGACGCTCAACGTGACCCGCGCCAACACGACGATCCTCGGCATCGGCTACCCGACGCTGGTGCCGGACAACGGCGTCAACGCGATGCAGGTGTCCGATGTGGACGGCGTGCGGCTCAAGGGCCTGCTGTTCGACGCCGGCACCACGAACTCGCAGGCGTTGCTGACGGTCGGCCAGTCCGGCTCGACGGCGTCCCACGCGGCGAACCCGACAACGGTCCAGGACGTGTTCTTCCGGATCGGCGGCGCGATCGCCGGCAAGGCGACCAACAGCCTGATCGTCAACAGCGCCAACACGATCATCGACCACATCTGGGCCTGGCGCGCCGACCACGGCAACGCGGGCACGGTCGGCTGGAACACGAACACGGCCGAGACGGGCTTGGTGGTCAACGGCGCGAACGTGCTGGCGACCGGCCTGTTCGTCGAGCACTACCAGAAGTACCAGGTGATCTGGAACGGCCAGGGCGGGAAGACGATCTTCTTCCAGAACGAGATGCCCTACGACGTGCCGAACCAGGCGTCGTGGAACGCGCCATCGGGGGTCGCGGGGTACGCCGCGTACAAGGTCGGAGCGAACGTGACGTCCCATGAGGCCTGGGGTCTCGGGAGTTACTGCTTCTTCGACACGAACCCGGCGGTGTCCAGCTACCACGCGTTCGAGGTGCCGAACAACAGCGGCGTGAAGTTCCACAGCCTGCTGACGGTGTCGCTCAACTACCGCGGCACGATCACCCACGTCATCAACGACACGGGCGGGGTCACGCCTACGGGCACCGTGCCGGTCAACGTGGTGAGCTACCCGTAACCGGGTAACACAATGAAGGCCTCCTTGCCGGACCCGACCCCGGCGAGGAGGCCTTCGTCGTCAGGACTTGCGGTGCAGCGTGTCGTATTCGTGAGCCGCTTCGCGCTGGGTTCGCGTCGGCAGCTTGTGTTGCTCGTCTTCGGCGTCGAGGTCGTTGAGGCCGAGCTGCACGGCTTGGCGGATCTGCTCGCGGTTGTCGCGCACGACCGTGGAGAAGAAGTCGTCGATCCGCGGGTCGAGCAGGACCTCCAGCAGCACGCGGAAGGACGTGTCGACGACCGTCCGGACGATCTCGTCGTGGAACGGCAGCCGCTTGAGCTTGCCGAGCTGCGGGTCGGCGGCGATCTTCTCAGCGATGATCGTGCGCAGCTCGTCCTTGTTGGCGCCGAGCGACTTCGCCAGGTTCTCGGGGTAGTTGCCGGTCTCGAGGACCTTGACGACCTCGTCGAGCACGGCGATGGTCACCGGCTTCTTGATGGCCTTCACGATCGGCTCGGACAGTTTGTCGACAAGCCGATAAGTGAACTGCTCCCCGACGGCCCGGTCCGCGGCCCGCCCGATCCGGATCAGCAGCAGCACGACACCGATGAACTTGTGCCCGGCGATGAACGGGTGCGCGACGGGGATCATGGCGAACAGCTCGTACCAGTTGCGCACCAGGAATTTCTTGGCCCACTTGCGCTTGCGCCACCGCCACAGGAACTCGCCGAGGAAGATCGCGCAGATCCCGCAGTCGATGTAGAAGAGCACCAGGCCGACGTCCCGCGCGGGCGGGCTGAGGAGCGTGAACCCCAGCAACCCCACCGAACCGGCGGCCAGGATGAGCATGATCCAGTCGTCGGCGCGCACGTTCCCGGGCAGAATCCCGCTGTTGAGCTCCGGCTCGCGGGCTTCGCGAAGGGTGGCCATGCCCGATGATGGCACGGACGGCGCTCCCGAGCCGGTCAGCAGCGCCGCCGGTAGTAGCTCCACGTCACCGCGCCCAGCAGCGGCGCCCACAGCAGTACCGGCAGGTAACACGCCACGAGCAGGACGTGCCCGGCCGGGTGGGAGAACGCGACGAGCCCGAAGTCCGGAAAGTCCCGGAAGGCGAAGCCCCAGATCACCGCGAGCGCGACCGCCCCGGCCGCCGCGGGTCCGATCGCCGCCCACGGCGCCACGCGACACCCACCCAGCAGCGGCACCCACCGCGGCACCCGCTCACCCCACGGCCGCACGAGCCCGAGGGTCAGCAGCGCGAGCGCCTCGGAAACCACACTGAGCCCGACGATGTAGGCCGCGTCCCCGCCGACATCGGCGTCTTCGACCCGAAGCCCGAGCGGCACCCCGGCGACCAAGGCGATCCGCCACAACCCGGACGGCAACGTCACCAAGGGCACCAGATGCGCGGCGAAGACGGCCCAGCGAGGAGGCGTTGTAGTCATGCACCCGATCGTCGACGCGCGACCGGCGCCGGAACTCCCTCCCGGCGTGGAACCGGCCCGGGCCCGCGAGGGAACCAGCCAAAAACAGGACACTTGCCGATGAATCGGCACCTCGAGGTAGCGAAACCGGAGCCGATACCGATCAATCGACAGGAAACTTCGATCCAGTCGTGAGGAAACCGCCATGACCACGCACTGAACTCCGAGCCGAGACGGCCGCCCGGACCCCGCGGCCGGATACCTCGGAAGCTCCTGCCGGGCAACGGGAAACACCTTGTCGGCGTCGCCGTCGCACGCGCACCATCAATGCAGTCCCCCGATTTCGCGTCCACGTCGAAATCGTCGAAGTCCGGCTGAGCCGGGAAATTCGAGGAGTCTGCCATGATGGTCGTCTGTTCTTTTTCGTCGCTGGTCCGGGCCGCGCTGCTGCTTGTCGCACTCGCCTTGGTGGCCGGACTGGCCCTGGCCGGGCCGGCCGCCTCGGACCCGGGCCCGGCGCCCACCCCACCCACCACGTCCGAGCCGGTCGAGCACTGACCGACGTGACCCTCGACAGCCGTTTCAAGCCGGCTCGTCCGGTAGTGCCGCAAGCCAGAGGGTCAAGCAGCGCTCCACCGCCAGCAGCTCCGCCACCGTGCAGTTCGACAGCACCGCCTCCGGCAGGCGGGACAGCGCTTCCCTCGCCGTCGCCACCCGGGCCGCTCCCGAGGGGGTGCACTCCACCAGGATGCGGCGGCGGTCCAGGCGGTCTTTTCGGCGGTGGAGGTGGCCCGCTCGTTCCAGGCGGTCCAGCATTCCCGTCACCGCGCCCGTCGAGAGCTGCGTTTCCAGGGCGAGGCGCCCCGCGGTCACCGGGCCGTCGGCGCCGCGGAGTGTTTCCAGGCACTGGTACTCGCGGAACGTCAGGCCCAGGCCGCGGGTCACCGCGTCGAGGCGCTCGCGCAACGCCGTTCCGAGGCGGCCGCCCAGGTCGGCGATGCGGCCCGGGTCCGGGGCCGTGCGCATCGCCGCCTCACTTCCGCAGCAACGAGGTGCTGTGCTGGCCCGCCCGGAACACCGGGTCGGCCAGGACTTCCTGCAGCAGCTCGCTCGTCGTGCTGATGCCCGGCCCCGCGATCCGGAACTCGGCGAGCGCGCGCCGCATGCGGGCGATCGCCTGGTCGCGGTCCGGGGCCCAGACGATCACCTTGGCCAGCAACGAGTCGTAGTACGGCGGGACGTGCCAGCCCGCGTACGCGTGCGTGTCCACCCGGACGAACTGGCCGCCCGGCGGGACGAACTCGCTCAGCAGGCCCGGGCACGGCGCGAAGTCGCGGCGCGGGTCCTCGGCGTTCACCCGGCACTCGATCGCGACGCCGTTGGGGCGCACCTCCTCCTGCGTCACCGACAGCGGCAGGCCCGCCGCGACGCGGATCTGCTCGCGGACCAGGTCGATCCCGGTGACCGCCTCCGTCACCGGGTGCTCCACCTGGATCCGGCAGTTCACCTCGATGAACGCCGCTTCGTCGCCGTCCACCAGGAACTCGAACGTGCCGGCGCCGGTGTAACCGACCGCCGCCGCGCCGCGGACGGCCGCCTGGGTGAGCCGCTCGCGCAGGGCCGGCGGGAGCAGCGGGGCCGGGCTCTCCTCGATCAGCTTCTGGTGCCGCCGCTGCACCGAGCAGTCGCGCTCGCCGAGGTGCAGCACCGTGCCGTGGTTGTCGGCCAGCACCTGGACCTCGATGTGCCGCGCGTTCTCCCAGTACCGCTCGAGGTAGACGCGGTCGTCGCCGAACACGCCGCGGGCCGTCGCGCGGGTCGTGCGGAACGTCGGGAGCAGCTCGTCCCACTCCCGGACCACTGACATGCCCCGGCCACCACCGCCCGCGGACGCCTTGATGATCACCGGCAGGCCGACGCGCTTGGTGGTCTCGACCAGTTCGGCCGGCGAGGCGATGGCCTCGGCCGAACCGGGCACCACCGGCAGGCCGGCCGCGGCCATCAGCTCGCGCGCGGTCGCCTTGTCGCCGAGGCGCGCCATGACGTCCGGGTGCGGGCCGATGAACACGATGCCGTTCTTGTCGCAGATCTCGGCGAAGTCCGGGTCCTCCGACAGGAACCCGTACCCGGGGTGGATCGCCTCCGCGCCGGTGCGCAGCGCGGCCTCGATGATCATCGCCGGGTACAGGTAACTCTTGCGCGGTGCCCCCGGCCCGATCTGCACCGCCTCGTCGGCCAGCCGGACGGCGGCCGAGTCGCGGTCGGCCGTCGAGTGCACGACGACCGTGCGGATCCCCATCTCGCGGCAGGTCCGCACGACGCGCAGCGCGATCTCGCCGCGGTTGGCGACGAGGATCTTGCGGAACGGCGGGTCAGACTGGGAAGTCACGCGCATCACCCTTCGGTTCGCGGCCGGAGCAGCAGCAGCGGCTGGCCGTACTCGACGGACTCGGCGTCGCCCGCGACGATCTCCGCGACGACGCCGGCCTCCTCGGCGAGGATCGGGTTCATCAGCTTCATCGCCTCGACGATGCCCACCTGCGTGCCGACCTCGATCTCGTCGCCGACCTCGACGAACGGCCGCGCCCCCGGCTCGGGGCACCGGTAGAAGGTGCCGACCACCGGGGCCGCCACCGCCACCAGGTCCTCGGCCGGGTCGCTCACCTCGGGCCGGGCCGCGACGGCGACCCCCTCGGTGACGCGCACCCCGACCGGCCACTCGACCTCGATGCTGGCGCAGCCGAACCGCACCACGGCCCGGCTCGGCGGCTCCGGCGCCGCGCGGACGGCGTCGGCGAGGCTGCGGCCGAGGATCGCCATGGCGTCCTCCGCGTCGAGCCCGCCGAACGTCGAGGCCGGCAGCACCGAGTCCTCGTCGGTCGTCATCTCGGGATAAGTCCTGGTCATGACTCAGCTCCGTTCCCGCGCCGCTTCAAGGGTCCCGAACCGGCGGAACTTGGCCCGCCGGGCCGCGGCCAGGCCGGCGCCGTCCCGGCCGCGCAGCTCGCGCAACGCGCACACGACGGCGTCACGCACGAGCAGTCCCGCGCGGGCCGGGTCGCGGTGCGCCCCACCGGGTGGCTCGGGCACCACCCCGTCGATGACGCCCAGGTCCAGCAACGACCGCGCGTCCACCCGCAGCGCCTCCGCGGCGACGCCGGCCGCCGCCGGGTCGCGCCACAGGATCGCGGCGCAGCCTTCGGGGCTGATCACCGAGTAGGTCGCGTTTTCGCAGAGCAGCACCTGATCGCCGACGGCCAGCGCGAGCGCGCCGCCGCTGCCGCCCTCCCCGGTGACGACGCTGACCACCGGCACCCGCAGCCCGCCGAGCACCCGCAGGCACTCCGCGATCGCGCCGGCCTGCCCGGCGCGTTCGGCGTCGAGGCCGGGGTGCGCGCCCGGGGTGTCGATCAGGGTCACCACCGGCACGCCGAGCTTGCCCGCCAGCCGCATCAGCCGCGCGGCCTTGCGGTAGCCCGCCGGCGACGGCATACCGAAGTTGCGGCGCACCAGTTCGTCGGTCGCGTGGCCCTTCTGGTGGCCGATCAGCATCACCGGCAGCCCGTCGATGGCGGCGAGGCCGCCGACGATGGCCGGGCAGTCCTCACCCGCGCGGTCGCCGTGCAGCTCGACAAACCCGTCGAGCCAGGTGCCGGCGTGGTCGAGCGTCGTCGGCCGGTCGGGGTGCCGGGCGAGCTCGACGGTCTGCCGGATGTCACGGCGCTCCAGCGCGACGACGTCCCGGATCACCGGGTCGGTGTCGCTCTCGCCCCAGTCCGGGTCGACCGGCCGGGTCGCGGTGAACAGCGCCGCCAGCACGAACGGCAGCTCGGCGCGGGCGCGGACGTCGTCCACGAGTCCGTGCTCCAGCAGGAACTCCGAGGACTGGAAGCCTTCCGGCAGCCGCTGCCGGATCGTCTGCTCGATGACGCGCGGACCGGCGAACCCCATGCGGGCGCCCGGTTCCGCGACGATCACGTCGGCGAGCGTCGCGAACGACGCGGCGACCCCGCCGAACGTCGGGTCGGTGACGAGGGTGACGGTCAGCAGGCCGGCCTCGTCCAGCGCGGCCATCGCGTTGCTGGTCTTGGCCATCTGCACCAGCGAGAGCACGCCTTCCTGCATCCGGGCGCCGCCGGACGCGGTGACGACCAGCAGCGGGACGCGGTCGGCGAGCGCCGTCTCGGCGGCCGTCGTGATCGCTTCGCCCGCGGCCGCGCCGAGGCTGCCGCCCAGAAACCCGAAGTCCATCACCGCGACCACCACGGGCGCGCCCCGAATGGCACCCCGCGCGACGAGCACCGCGTCCGACGTCCCGGTGGTTTCCCTTGCCTTGGCCAGCCGGCGCTCGTAGGGCTGCAGGTCGGTGAACTCCAGCGGGTCGTGCACGGTCGCGGCGGGCTCGACCAGCTCGGCCGAACCCGGGTCGAGCAGCAGGTCCAGCCGTTCGGCCGCGGTCAGCCGGAAGTACCGGCCGCACTCGTAGCAGACCTTGGCGCCGCGCTCGAGGCGCTTGCGGTAGAGCAGCGAACGGCAGTCCGGACAGGACAGCCACTCCTCCTCCACCGGCCCGGCCGTGTCCGGCGGGCGGTTCGTCACCGAAGTCGTCATGACGCACCGTCTCCCTCATGCGTGTCGAAAAGGTGTTCGTCGGTTTCCCCGGCGGATTCCGGGGCCGGGCTGAACGGCGGCTGCCCGGCCAGCGCGCCGCCGCACTCGATCAGCACGCCGAGCACGGCCCGGCCCGCCGAGCGCCACCGCGGTTCCGTCGTGAAGTCGGCGGTCACGGCGCGACGTGGGTCGCGGCGACCCGGTAGACGGCGAACGGCCGCGCCAGCGACAGATCGCGGTAGGGCCGCAGCGGCGCCGTCTGGTCCTTGTGCCCGGCGCCCTGCTCCCAGGCGTCGAACGCGGCCTGGTCGGCCCAGGAGCTGACCACCACGAAGCCGTTCTCGGCGTGGACCGAGCGCAGCAGCTCGTTGCCCAGCAGGCCGGGTGTGCCGGCCAGCCGTTCGCTGGCTTCGTGGTAGGCCGCTTCGATGCCGGCGGCGTCGTCGGTCACGTGGTAGAGCAGGACGCGCACGCCGCCGTCGGTCACCGGGTCACCGCCCACTCGGCGTGCGCGCGGCCCGCGTCGGCGCTCCCGGGCAGGTGCGCGACGACGTGCATGGTCGTCATCGAGCCGCCCGACCGGTACGGGTGCAGCTTCTGCCGGTGCTCCAGGTGCCGGTCGCTGGTCTCGAACTCGCGGAAGCGCGGCTCGTCGACCCAGTCGCTGACGATGTAGTAGACGCCGTCCTCGTCGGACCGCGACAGCCACTGCCCGAGGTTCGCCGGGTGCGACGTCACCGAGTCGCCGATCTCCGCCCAGACGCGCTCGAACTCGCCGCCCAGGCCGGGCTTGATCTCCATGCGCAGCATGACGCGGAAGGCGGCCATCACGCGATCCCGCCGTCGACGGAGACGACCGAGCCGGTCACGTACCGCGCGTAGTCACTGCTGAGCCAGGACACCGCGCCGGCGACCTCGTCGGGCGTGCCGAGGCGGCCGAGCGCCGTCTTGTCGCTGTAGCGCTGGATCATCAGCGCGCGCTGCTCTTCCGGCATCGCGTCGATGGCCTCGGTGTGGATCATGCCGAGGGACAGGATGTTGAAGCGGATACCTCGTGAACCCAGTTCACGAGCAACCGACCTGTGGAGTCCGTGCAACGCCGCTTTGGTGGTGGTGTAGTGCGCCCGCAGCGGGATGCCGACCTCGATCGACTTCGAACTCATGCTCATCACCGAACTTCCCTCGTGCAGCAAGGGAAGCGCGCCCTGGATGACCAGGTGCACGGCCGTGACGTTGGTGTCGAGCGTCCGCTGCCAGTCCTCGAGCGACAGCTTCTCGTACGGCACGTGGTTGATGATCGCGGCGTTGTTGACGATGACGTCGAGCTGCCCGAACCGCGTCCGGCACTCGCCGAGCAGCTCGGTGATCTGTGCCGGGTCGGCCAGGTCGGCGCGCACGACGTGGTGGCTGCCGCCGATCTCCTTCAGTTCGCGCTCCAGCGAAAGGGCGGCTTCGCCCTCCTGCCGGTAGCACGTGACGACGTCGACGCCCTGGCGTGCCAGCGCGAGCACGACGCCGCGGCCGACCCCGCGCGTCCCGCCGGTCACGAGTGCCTTCTTGCCTGCCAAACCGAGATTCATCAGGTCCTCCGTGTTCTGGTGACGTGGGCGTCGCGGCTCACAGCGACAGGCCGAGCGCGAGGCAGTTGGCGAGCAGGGCGAGCACCGACAGCGCGGTGCGCGTCCGGTTCCACCGGCCCCACGCCGGCCGCGGGTCGCGACCGGCGAAGTCGGCGGGCAGGTCGTCCGGGTCGAGGGCCCGCACCCACTTGTTGACCGGGACGTTCTTGAGCAGGGAGATGGTGATCGTGGCCAGCGCGAGCACGGTCGCGGCCAGGAACAGCGGCCGCGTGCCGGCCGCGTCCGCGACCAGCGCGAGCGTGACGTCGCCGAGCACCGTCACGATCAGGCAGGCCGGCATGAACGGGTCGTAGCGCGTGGCGAAGAAGGCGTGCGCGTGCACATATCGATCCGCCGGCAGGCTCTGGAGCAGTGGCCAGCCCCCGAGCTGGGTTCCCATCAGGACTCCCGCGGCGAGGCCGTTGGCCAGGATCACGAGCGGGACGAGCACCTGCAGCACCGCGCACCTCCTTCGTTACTCGCTTCAGACCGCGGCGCGCGCGGCGGCCTCGACCTTGTCCTTGATCAGCAGCATCTGGACCGGGGTGTTGGTGTTGAGCCGGTCCTGCATCGCCCCGTCGCCGACCGGCGCCTGCGGCTTCATCTCGAAGTCCTGCACCCAGCGCATCCGGGTGCCTCCGGGGACCGCGAAGTACTCCCAGTAGATCCACATGTACTTGAACGGGCCGGTCTCGACGCGCTGCGAGCGCACGGTGTGCGTGGCCTCGTCCGGCGTCCGCGCCGACACCCAGCTCCAGACCTTGCCGTTCTCGTCCGGGTGCAGCGCGAGGCGGAACCGGATCGTGCCGTCCTTTTCGGACAGTACGGTCGCCTCGGAGTACTCGCTGAACAACGTCGTCCACGTCGGGATGTCGTTGGTCATCGCCCAGACGAGCTCGAGCGGCGCGTCGATGACGATCTCGTTGTCGGTGTGCCCGGCCATGTCAGACGGCCGCCTTCGAGAGCAGGTCGTTGACGAACGCGACGGCGTCGCCGGGCGTGGTCGTCTCCGAGACGGCGTCGTCCGGCAGGCTCACGCCGTAGCGGCGCTCGACCTGGCTGCGCAGCTCGAGCATGGCCAGGGAGTCGTAACCGAGGTCCGCGAACTCGACGCCGGCGATGTCACCGTCCAGCTCGACGCCCTCGTCGACGCCGGCGCTGGTCGTCATGATCTCCTTGAGCTCCAGCAGGGTGAACTCGCTCATGGGTTTCTCCGTTCTTCGGTGCTACGGGCGGCGCAAGACGAGTGCGGCGGTGAAGCCGCCGTGACCGCGGGCCAGGACGAGCGCGGTGCGCAGGTCGGCGTCCCGCGGCCGGGTCACCAGGTCGAGGTCGCAGCCCGGGGCGAGCCGCTCCGGGCCGACGGTGTGCGGGACGATCCCCGCCCGCATCGCGAGCAGCGCGGTCGCGACGTCGAGCGCGGCGCCGCCGCCGTAGAGCCGGCCGGTCAGCGTCTTCGGCGCGGTGACCGGTACCGACCCTGGTCCGAACGTCTCGACGAGGGCTCGAGCCTCGATCAGGTCGGCGGCGGGCACGCCGGAGGCGTCGGCGAACACGACGTCCACTTCGGACGGTGCGACACCGGCGTCGGCGAGGGCCCGGTCGATGGTGCGCTTGAGCACCGGCGGCCGGTCCGAACCGGGCGGCGGGTCGAACCCGGCCGCGTACCCCGCGATGACGCCGTATGCCTCGACGCCCCGCTCGCGGGCACTTTCGGCGCTCTCCGCGATCAGGATCGCGCCGCCCTCGCCGGGCAGGTGCCCGGACGCCTCGACGTCGAAGGGGAGGTACGCGCGGGCCGGATCGTCCACTGTGGACAGGCCACCGGCGGACAGCTGGGCCACGAGGCCGTAGGGGCACAGCGACGCGTCGGTCCCGCCGCTGACGACGACCCGCGAGCCGCCGCGGATCAGCCGTCGCGCCTGGCCGAGGACGTCGAGGCCGCCCGCTTGTTCGCAGGCGAGCACACCGCACGGGCCGCGCATGCCGTGCCGGATCGAGATCTGGCCGGTGGTCGCGGCGTAGAACCAGGCGATGGACTGGTACGCGCCGACCCACGACGGCCCGTTCTGGTACAGCCGCTCCATCTCGTGCTGCCCGAACTCGGTGCCGCCGGACGAGCTCGAGGTGACGACGGCCATCTCGAACTCCGGCACGCCGGCCGGGTCGAGCGCGGCGTCGGCCAGCGCGTCGGCCGCGGCGGCGAGGCCGAGGTGCGTCCAGTGGTCGGTCTGCGGGATCAGCCGGCCGGGGATCCGCTCTCTCGCCGAGAACCCGGGCACCTGGCCGGCGTGCCGGACCGGGTAGCCGGAGGCGTCGAAGCGGTCGATGCGGGCGATACCCGACTTGCCCGCCAGGACCGCCTCCCAGTGCGCCGTGGCGCCGATCCCGGTCGGCGCGACCACGCCGATCCCGGTGACGACCGTGCTCATCGATGCCCTCCACGCGAAAAGAATCCGAGACGGATAACGGCAAACGGTTTCCTGCTCACGTGATCCAGAATGCGGACCACCCCTACAACCCACCTAGGACGGCACTCGAAGCTCCGCGGCCTGCCGCAGCTTGTCGTGAGTGTTTAGGGCGGTTAGAACCGCCCTAAACACTCACGACAACTTGCACCGAGCGTCAGGCCGGCACCAGCGCGACGGCGTTCACCACGACCGCGACCAGCGCCAACGCCGTCCGCAGCAGGTGGAAGCGCCGCCAGAGCGGACGCGGGTCGCGCCAATCAGCCGGAATGCGTTCCGGGTCGAGGGATTTCACGACACGGTTTATCGGCACGTTGCAGAAGTGCGAGACGATCGAAACCGCCAGCAACAGCACCGCGGCCACCGCGAACAACCCGTTCCCGGAACCGGCCGTGAACACCAGCACGACGTCGATCACCGTGGAGGAAAGCACGATGATCGGCATCGTCGGGTCCCAGCGCTTGCCGATCAGCTGGTGGGCGTAGACGTACCGGTCGGCCGGCATCGTGATCAAGGCGGGCAGCACGCTCAGCGCCACCGCGAACAGCACCCCGGCCACGACCCCGCTGCCGGCCAGCACCGCGACGGACAGCAGCCACGTGATCATGGCCGGACAGCCGCCCGGGACAGCTCGACGACCGCGGCCGCGTCGTCGTCACCGCGGCCCGCGTCGAGCAGTTCCTCGAACCGCTCGGCCGCGCGGGACGTCAGCGGCAGTGCCGTGCCGTGCCGTTCCGCCTCGGCCGTCGCGAGCCGGAGGTCCTTGTGCATCAACGTCGTCCGGAACGCGGCCGGGTGGTAGGAGCGGCGCCGCATGAAGTCCGCGCGGAACGCCAGCACCGGCGAACGCCAGCCGCTGTTGTCGAACGCGTCCAGCAGCAGGTCGCGTTCCATGCCCATCGACTCGGCGAGCGCGACCGCCTCGGCCAGGCCGGCCGTCTGCACGCCGAGCAGCAGGTTGAACGCCAGCTTCAGCACACCGGCGCTGCCCGGCCCGCCGAGGTAGCGGACGTCCTGGCCGAGCGCGGCGAGCACGCCGGACACGTCGTCCGCCCACGCGCGTTCCCCGGCCACGAACACCCGCAGCTCGCCGGTCGCGGCCATCTTCGGGTTCCCGATCACGCACGCCTCGACCCGCCGCACGCCGAGCGCGGCGAGCCGGTCCGTCGTCTCCCGCGCGAAGGCGGGCGAGACGGTGGATGTGTCCACAATGGTCAGTCCGGGTCGCAGCTGCGTCGCGAGGTCGTCGAACACGACCTGCGTGACGGCGGCTTCGTCGGCCAGGCTGAGCAGCACCACGTCCGTGTCCGCCGCGGTCTCCGCCGGGGACGCGGCGATCCGCGCCCCCGCCTCCGCGAGCGGGGCGGCCTTGGCCGCGGTCCGGTTGTAGGCGGTGACCTCGAACCCGGCGGCGAGCAGGGCCCGGGCCATGCCCCCGCCCATCATCCCGAGGCCGATCACGCCGATGCGTGCCAGTGTCATGGCTCAGCTCCCCGCCGGGTGGGTCGCCACGGACAGCTGGGAGACGCAGCGCATGGTCGCGTTGCGGAAGTACTCGGCGAACCCGGCCGCACTGTCGGTCTCGCGCTGCTCGGCGAGGTACGGCGCGAGCTCGTGCTCGACCGTGTGCACCCCGCTCTGGGCCGCCATGTGCTTGCCGACGGCCGCGAAGTCGCCTTCGAAGTGGATGAACCGCACGACGATGTCGTCCTTGACGAACACGGCCGTGCCGAGCAGCCGGCCCGCCGCGTCGCCGTCGGCACCGCGGAAGTCCGGGGTGTCGACCCGCTTGAACCGCGCGAAGACGTCGGCGATCTCGTCCTCGAACCCGGGCTTGACCCGGTAGGTGATGGCCGCGTACGGCATTACACGTGTCCTTTCTGGACTCCGGCGACTTCGGCGACGTCGCTCGCGAGCGCGTTGCCGAGCGTGCGGCGGGACAGCAGGAAGACGACGCCGATGAGGGCGGCCACCCCGCCGAGGGAGGCGTAGTAGACGGGCTCGCTCATGGCCGTGCTGAGCCGCACCAGCAAACTGCCTAGCCCGCCGCCGAGGGCGGCGAACAGCCACAGCATCCCGATGACACGGCCGATGAACTCCGGCCCGAGCACGTCGGCGGCCGACGAGATCGCGACCGCCGCGATGATCACCTCACCGGCGGCGTGCAGCAGGTAGACCAGCGCGAGCCACAGCAGTGACACCTGCTGACCGTCTTCGGCGAGCGACGAGCCGACGCACATCACGAGGAACCCGGTGCCCACCATCACCAGGCCGAAGCCGAGCTTGACGCCGACGCCGTCGACCGCGGGCAGCACCTTGGCGACCACCGGGGCGAGCACCAGGATGAACGCCGGTGTCGCCGCCTGCAGCCAGCTGGCCGGGATGCCCAGGCCGAACACCGTCAGGTCGGTGTGGTCCCGCGCGAACAGCGTCAGCAGCGACGCCGAGTGCGCGATGATGATCCAGAACAACGTGGCCCCGAGGCACACCGCGAGGTAACCGCGCAGCCGGCGCCGGCGTCCCGCGGTGAGCGCCGGGTTCCGGTACAGCGTCACGTACCCCACGACCGGGAGCGCGATGCTGAGCACACTCGCGATCATGATCGCCGTGGTCGCGGACAGCCGGCCGGTCACGGCCAGCAGCGCGACGAGCACCACGGCGAGCCCGAGCACCAGGCCCGCCCCGCGCAGGGCCCGGCGCCGCTCGGCCGGCGTGGCCGGCCGGCGCGCGCGCATCCCGGTGCCGCCGAACTGCCCGGCCGAGAAGGCCAGCAGCACCGCCGTCACCAGGACGGCCGCCGAAGCGACCGAGAACCCGAGGTGCCAGCTGATCTTCTCGCCGAGGTAGCCGGTGATCAGCGGCGCGGCGAGCGCCGAGACCTGGACCCCGACGTACATCAGCGAGATGCCGGACTCGCGGCCACGGCGGCCGTCGAACATCAGGTTGATCAGCGCCTGGTGGTTCGGCTTGAACAGCCCGCCACCCGCGGCGAGCAGGATCAGGCCGGCCGTGGTGGCCCAGCCGGTCGGCGCGGCCAGCGCCAGGTACCCGGCGCCGCTGAGCACGCAGCCGCACAGCAGCCCGCGCCACTGCCCGAGCAGCCGGTCGCCGATCCAGCCGCCGGGCAGCGAAAGCAGGAACATCACGCTGATCCAGGCGCCGAACAACGCCGCCGCGTCGGCCGTGCGCAGGCCGAGGCCGCCCCGCTCCACCGGCGCGGCGGCATACAGCACGAGGATCGCCTGCATGCCGTAGAACCCGAAGCGCTCCAACGTGTCCGTGACGAACAGCGTCGTGTACCAACGCGGCATCCGTCTCAACGAGACAGTGCCGTCGAGCGCGACCCGGTCGATCTCCGGCGCGCTCACGCCACGCCCTCGGGCGGCAGGCCGCTGGCGCGGGTCAGCACGTCGGCGAGCACGGTGTCCTGGTCGGCGACCTTGCCGGCCGAGCGCCACGCGACGAACGCGTCCGGCCGCACGAGCACCGCGCCGTCCGCCGAGACGCCGTACGCCTTCGCCCAGTCGCGGTCGACGGCGGTGATCTCGCCACCGTCGATCACCTGGACCTCCAGCGGCAGGCCCGTCTGCTTGGCGACCCGCTCGGCGGCCTCGGCCCAGCCGTTGCCGCGGGAGCCGGTGAGCAGCACGAACTTGTCCCAGAACAGGTCGATTGTGGACAGTCGCTGGCCGCCCCGCTCCAGCCAGACGTGCGGGGCCCGCGTGCCGGGCTCGCCGGCCAGCTCCAGGCCCGGGCTGAGCGTCGGCGCGTCCGCCTGACCGCCGGTGATCGCCTCGGAGTGGTAGCGGTACCCGAGGGTGATGATGACGTCGTCCACAAGGGACGCCCGGGTCTCTTCGTCGGCGTAGCCGTGGCGGATCCGGTTGCGCACCATGGCCTGGCGGGCCATCGCGCCGCCGACGCCGCGGCGCTCGGCGTCGTAGCTGTCGAGCAGCGGGTCACCGGCCGTCCCGGCCAGCACGGCGGCGATCTTCCACGCCAGGTTGTGCGCGTCGTGGATGCCGGTGTTGGCCCCGAACCCGCCGGCCGGCGGGTGCACGTGCGCCGCGTCACCGGCGAGGAAGACGCGGCCGCGGCGGAACGTGTCGGCCACCAGCTGCGCACCCTGCCAGGGCACCTTCGCGACGATCTCGACGTCCATGTCCGGCACGCCGGCGGCCGTGCGCACGATTTCGACGCACCGTTCGTCCGGGTAATCGGCGGGCGTCTCGCCCTTCTCCGGGTAGTAGAGCGGCGCGGCCAGCCACGGGTCGGCGCCGTGCAGCCGCGACAGGCCCATCAGCGTGCCGGGCGCCGCGGTGGCGTAACACAGGATGAACTTGCGGTCCTTGAGCACCGACGTCAGCTGCGGCGCGCGGAAGTACACGCTCAGCGCGTTGAACACGGTCCCGATGCCGCTGCGCTCGACGCCGAGCGCGGCGCGGATCTTGCTGTTCGCGCCGTCCCCGGCGACCAGGTAGTCGGCCCGGACGGTGCTCTCCTCGCCGGTGGCGAGGTCCTTGATGTTCGCGGTGACGCCGTCTTCGTCCTGGGTGAACGACGTCAGCCGCGTGCCGAACCGGATGTCCGCACCCGCGCCGCGGGCCAGGTCGGCCAGCACCCGCTCGTAGCGGTCCTGGCCGCAGCCCATCACGCGCTCCGGGCTGACGGTCGGGCCGTCCAGCGACGGCGACTCCAGCACCTCGGCGTCGTCGATCTCGGCGAACGTGCGGACCTGGATGATGCCGCCCTCGAAGTACGGGTGGGAGTCGCCGACCTCGAGGGCCCGGATCTCCTGGTTCACCCCGGCGGCGCGGAAGAGTTCCATGGTCCGGGCCTGCAGCCCGGGCGCCCGCGGCAGCGTGGACGTGCCGTCCCGCTGCTCCACCAGCAGCGGCGCGACCCCGTGGCGGGCCAGGAACAGCGCGGTCGAGATGCCGACCGGGCCGGCGCCCACGACGAGCACCGGCACTCGGATGTCAGTCATGCGTTTTCCTTTGCTCGCGGCCGGGGTTACAGGCAGACCTTGGCCAGCTCGTCGAGCTGGTCGACGTCGGCCGTGCAGGGGAAGAGCAGGAGTTCGTCGCACCCGGCGGCGGCGTAGGCGTCGATCGTCTCGCGCAGCCGGGTCTCGTCGGAGATGACGCCGTTCGCCAGGAACTGCGCCTTCTCGCCCATGTAGGAGTAGTAGTCGAGCAGGTAGCGGCCGCCGGCCGCCTTGCGCTCCTCGCCGAGGGCGACGTAGGTGAGCGCGCCCATCTTCGGCGTGTCGGCGCGGCCCGCCGCGACGAACGCGGTGCGGACCTGGTCGGCCTGCTGCGGGTAGCGCGAAACCGGGCCACCGCCGGACACCCAGCCGATGCCGTGCTCGGCGGCGCGGCGCACGAACGCGGGCCCGTTGCCGCCGGCCCAGATCGGGACGGCCGCGCCGTTCGACGGCTTGGGGCCGATGCCGGGCACCGGCCCGCGGCCCGCCCAGACCTCCTTCAGCTCGTCGAGCAGCTGGTCCAGCCACTTGCCGCGGGTGTGGAAGTCGACGCCGGTGGCGAGGAAGTCGTCCTCGCGCCCGCCGGCGGCGACGCCGACCACCAGCCGCCCGCCGGAGAGCCGGTCGATGCTCGCCAGCTGTTTGGCCAGCAGCGCCGCGCTCGGCCAGTAGCCGGCCAGCAGGATGGTCGGGGCCAGGGTGATCCGGCTGGTGGCGGCGGCCGCCGCGGCCAGCGCCACCGTGGCGTCGTAGCTGTCGTACACCAGCCGGTCGAGCACGGCCAGCGTGCTGAACCCGAGCTCGTCCGCGCGGGCGGCGAACTCGATCAGCTGCCGGCCGTCCGTACCGGGGATGGTGTTGGGCAGGCCCACTCCGATGTCCATAACTCCTCCTGTCTTTTCGGCCGGCCGAGTCAGCCGGCCACGCGCGCCGGGAGCACCGACTCGTCGAAGTCGATCCGCTTGAGCGACCACTTCGCGACCTGCAGCGACATCGCGACGGCGTCCGTGGCGTAGCCGAGCATTTCCGTCTGGTACCGCTCGGAAGCCAGCGCCACCGGCTGCTCGCCGCGGTCGGCGGCGAGCAGTTCTCGGGTGAGGGTCGCGGCGTCGCGCAGCGCCGTGTTCGCGCCGACACCACCGGACGGCGGCATCGCGTGGACGGCGTCGCCGAGCGGGATGAGCGGGCCGGGTTCCCACAGCTCGATCGGCGCGGTCGCGCGGACGGCCACCGGGAACGTCTCCTCGACGTCGGCGAACTCCATGATCGCCCGCAGGTGCGGGTGCCAGCCGGTGGTGCGGGCCTTCGCGAACTCCCACAGCTGCGCGCCGCTCATCGCGAGGAACTGCTCGTCCGGCATCCCGGTCGCGGTGCGGTGCATGGAGAACACCGACATGAAGTAGTCGTCGCACGGTTCGAAGGCGAGCTCCGGCCACAGCCGCGCGGACGCCGTCGCCGGCTCGGTCCGGAAGACCATCGGCATCAGGCCGAGCTTGTGCTCGTCCGAGCCGATCACCCAGGTGAACCGGTCCTGCAGGATCTCCGGCAGCTCCGCGCGCAGCCGCTCGGTCATCGGGATCCGGCCGAAGATCGTCCGGACGCCGAGGTCGCGCGGCTCGGGAAAGCCCTGTGCTCGCCGGATCACCGAGTTCGCGCCGTCCGCGGCGACGAGCACGTCCCCGGTGTCGACGCTGCCGTCCGCGAACTGCACGGCGACCGTGCCGTCGGGCTGGACCTCGTGGTGGGTGTAGCGCTTTCCGAAGTGGACGGCGCCGGTGAGCCCGGCCAGCAGCACCTTCCGCAGCGTCACGCGGTCGACGGCGTCGACCTTGTCCACCTGATCGGCGCGCGGGTCGCTCATCTCGGGAGTCCACTGTGGAACGAGGTGCTCGTCGTAGTTCGCCATGCCGAAGCCGTAGCGGCTGTTCGCGGTCGCGGTCAGCAGCGCCTGGACGCGCTCGGGCAGGCACTCCCGCAGCGCGCGTTCGCCGTCCGGGCTGATGTGCAGCCGGTAGCCCTGGTTGCGGCCGCGGATCGAGTCGTCACGTTCGTGCACGGAGACGTCGATGCCGGCCTTGCGCAGGCCCTGGGCCAGGCACAGGCCGCCGACCCCGCCGCCGACGACGACCACCCGCAGCCCACGGCGCGCGGTGGCCATCAGACCCCGCCGTCGACGTTGAGGGTGACGCCGCTGATGTAGCTCGCCGTGTCACCGGCGAGGAACAGCACGGCGCCGGCGACGTCCTCGGGCTGGCAGATCCGGCCCAGCGCCGTCATCCCGACGATCCGTTCGACGGCGTGCGGCGGCAGGCCCGCGCCCGGCTCGGTCTCGGTGAGACCGGGGGCGACGGTGTTGACGCGGATGCCGCGCGGGCCGAGCTCCTTGCACAGACCGCGGGTGAAACCGATCAGGGCCGCCTTCGACGCCGTGTAGTGCACGCCGTTGACCCGGCCGCGCAGCGCCACCGAGGACCCGACGTTGATCACCGAAGCGCCGTCGGTCAGCAGGTCCAGCACGGCCTGCGTGACGAGGTAGGCCGACGTCACGTTGTGGTCGATGAGCCGGTCCCACTCGGCGTCGTCGATCTCCCCGAACGGGACGCCGCCGTCGACACCGACGTTGTTGACGACGACGTCGAGCCCGCCCCAGTCGGCGCGCACGGACTCCGCCAGCGCCGCGACGTCCGCGCGGCTCGTCACGTCCGCCTGCACCAGGCGGTGGTGCTCGCCGAGCGCCTTCAGCTCCCGCGCCAGGCTTTCCGCCGCCTCGTCACCGGTCCGGTGGCCGGCGACCACCCAGGCCCCGGCCCGGGCGAAGGCGAGCGCCGTGGCCCGTCCGATCCCCTTGGTGCCACCGGTCACCAGTACCCGTTTGCCACGCAGTCCTTGCTCCACCGGACGCCACCCTTTCCGTGTTGACTTGGCGGTGAGCCTGGCAAGGGGCGCTGAACCGGAACTCGAACCCGGGTGGAGCCCGCCGCTTCCAAGCCGGTTCGAGTTGCGCTCCACCCGCCGGTGGAACGGTGACGACAGATCCGGCCCGGTCAGTGGCCGTGCGAACTGTCGAGAAGGGAAGTCGGCACATGACGAGTACCGCACCGGATGTCAGCACCCCGGCGGGAATCATCAGGCTCTGCAACGCTTTCTGTGACGCGAAGGCGTTGCTCACCGCGGTGGAACTCGACCTGTTCACCAAGCTGCACTCGGGTTCGGCGACCGAAGAGCAGCTCCGGAAGAGCCTGGCGCTGCACGGCCGCGGCCTCGGCGACTTCCTGAACCTGCTGGTGGCCCTGGGCCTGCTGGAGAAGGACGGCGACCGGTACCGCAACGCCGCCGGCGCCGACCGCTACCTGGTGACGCACCTCCCGACGTACGTCGGCGGTTTCATGCACCGCGCCAACAACAACCTGTACCCGGCGTGGGGCCTGCTCACCGAGGCGCTCAAGACCGGGAAGCCGCAGGCCGAGGGCGACTTCGAGCAGGTCATCGCGAACCCGAAGGTGCTGGGCCAGTTCATCCGGATGATGGACGCGCTCACGCAGGTGCTCGGCCCGCAGCTGGTCGAGGCGTTCGAGTGGTCGGAGTTCAAGACCATGCTCGACATCGGCGGCTGCCGCGGCAACATGGCGAGCCAGATCGTCAAGGCGAACCCGGACCTCTACGGGCACGTCTTCGACCTGCCCCCGATGAAGCCGTTCTTCACCGAGCACATGGCGACCCTCGGCCTGACCGACCGGCTGGAGTTCCACGGCGGCAACGTCTTCCACGACGACCTGCCGTCGGCCGACCTGGTGGTGCTGGGCCACATCCTGCACGACTTCGACCGCGACCACCGCAAGCGCATCCTGCAGAAGGCCGCCGCGTCGGTCAACCCCGGCGGCACGCTGCTGGTGTACGACCGCATGCTGGACGAGGACCCGCGGCACGTCGAGAACCTGGTGATCAGCATCGACATGCTCCTGGTCAGCGACGGCGGCTCGGAGTACCCGGCGTCGGAGATCCGCGAGCACGCGGCGGAGGTCGGCTTCACGGACTTCTCGGCGAAGCCCCTGGGCGACTACGACACCCTGGTCGTCCTCCGCCGCCCCGCCTGACCCACCCCCCAAGGTCCGTGAAGGCCTCCTTACCGGCCATAAGAGCCGGTAAGGAGGCCTTCACGGCTTTTCGCTACCCCCGGAGGAGGCCGGCCGCGGGGTGAGCCGACCCTCCAGGTACGCGAGCCGACTCCCCAGGTACGCGAGCCGACCCTCCAAGCGCGCGAGCCGACCCTCCGGGGCCGGGCAGGGTCCGTGATCGAAGGGGTCGACTCGCGTGATCAGAGGGTCGACACGAAAAACGGGCCGGGATCCGAAGATCCCGGCCCGTTCTCGTGTCGGCAGGTGCGGCTGGTGCGGCTGGTGCGGCAGGTCAGGCGGGTACCGGGCTCCGGGGTACCGCGAACTGCGTGACGCACCGCAGCATGCTGCTCCGGAACGTCCGGACGAACCCTTCCACCGTGCCGGTGTCGCGCGGGTTGTTCAGGTACGGCGCCAGCTTGCGCTCCACCTCCCGCACCCCCGGCTGGTTCGCCATGAAGCGGGCCACGGCGTCCAGGTCGCCTTCGTACTCGATGAACCGCACGAGCGTCGCGTCGCGGATGAAGACCGCCGTCGCCAGGATCCGGGCACCGTCCGGCAGGACGCTCGACCTCGGGCGCTGGAAGTCCGCGAACACCGACGCGACGTCGTCCTCGCAGCCGCTCTTGATGTCGTAGGTGATCGCCACGTACGGCATCAGCGGGCCTTCCGGCAGACGACGGCCGTCTCGAGGCCGTCGAACAGCGGGACCGTCGTCGTCGACTCGAAACCGGCGTCCGAGGCGTACTTGCGGCAGTCCGCGATCGTGTACTCCGAGCCGCCCGGGGTGACGACCAGCAGGTTCAGGCAGCCCAGCAGGCCGGTCTTGTTGACGCGCCGGTCGTCGTCGATCATCCGGTCGTAGATCACCACGATGCCGCCGGGGTTGACGGCCTCGTACGCCTTGCGCACCAGCGTCGCGCGCTCTTCGTCGTTCCAGTCGTGCAGGATGTGCCCGAAGATCAGCACGTCCGCCGGCGCGATCGGCTCGGTGAAGAAGTCGCCGACGACGAACCCGACGCGGCCCGTGGTGCCCTTGGCCGCCATGTGCTCGTGGAACAGCTCGGCGATCTCCGGCCGGTCGAACACGACGCCGTCGAGGTGCGGCTGGGCCTTCACCAGCGACGCGGACAGGTTGCCGCGCGCGCCGCCGACGTCGACGAACGTCTTGTGCTCGGCCCAGTTGATGCCGTCGGCCAGCTCGGTCGCGATGTGTGTGGTCCACGCGTCCATCGCGGCGATGAACGAGCGCCGCTCTTCCATGTCTTCGTACAGCCGCTCGAAGTAGTCCGCGGTGTCCCAGCCGATGAACGGCTTGCCCGAACGGAGGCTCTCAGTCAGCCCTCCCCAGGCGCGGAACAGGTGCTTGCTGGCCTGCCGCATCCAGCCACCGAGGAAGGTTTCCTTGTGCTCGTCGAGGAAATACCCGGTCGTGGCGGTGTTGCGGTAGAGCCCGTCCTCGCGCTCCAGCAGGTCGAGCGAGACCAGCGCGTCGAGGAAGTCCCGCGACGAGCGCGGGTGCAGGTCCAGCTTCCCCCGCAGCTGCTCCTCGGTCGCCGACCCGGCGCCCAGTTCGGTGAACAGCCCGATCTCGACGGCGGTCAGCAGCGTCTTGGCGGCCCAGAACGACGTCCCGAGCTCGATCAGCGGCCGGGCGTTGATCGCGGAGACCGTGCCCTGGTCAGCGGTCGTGGTCATGAATGGTGGTCCTTCCCTTGCGTGGTGTGCTCAACGGGGGTCACCACTGCAGCGGCAGGGTGTCCGGTCGGGTGAACGCGCGGTTCGCGCTCCACTCGAGTTCGGCTGGGGGGACGGCGATGCGGAACTCGCCGAAGTGCTCGAGCAGCCGGTCCAACGCGACCGTCAGCTCGACCCGGCCCAGGTGGGCGCCGAGGCAGTGGTGGATGCCGTGGCCGAAGGCGAGGTGCGGGTTGTGCGTGCGGGTGAGGTCGACCTCTTCGGCACCGGGGAAAACGCTTTCGTCGCGGTTCGCGGAGTTGATGCACGGCAGCACCGCGTCGCCCGCCTTGACCGTGACGCCGCCGATCTCCATGTCCTCCAAGGCGATCCGGATCGGCCCGACGCCGCCGCCGGCCTGCGAGTACCGCAGGAGTTCGTCGACGGCGGCGGGCAGCTCGCCGCGGTGCTCGACGAGCCGCCGCACCGCGCCCGGCTGCTCGGTCAGCGTGAGCACGCCGTGCGCGATCTCGGACGTCGTCGCGTGGTAGCCGGCCATCAGCATGGTCTCGGCGAACGCGAGCAGCTCCTCGGTGCTGAGCGAGTCGTCCTCGTCGCGCGCGGTGATCAGCACGGCGAGCAGGTCGTCGGCCGGGTTCTTCTGCTTGGCCTCGATGAGGTCGTTGAGGTACTGCCGCAGCTTCCCGGCGGCCTCGCCGACCTGCCCGGACGACCGGTGCCCGACGCTCAGCATCACGTCGGTCCAGCCGCGGAACAGGTCGTGGTCGTCCTGCGGGACGCCGAGCATCTCGCAGATGACGGTGATCGGCAGCGGCTGCGCGAGGTGCTCGATGAGGTCGGCACCGGGGCCGGCCTCGACCATCCCGGCCACCATCTCCTCGGCCAGCTCCTCGACGCGCGGGCGCAGGTTCTCGACCTGCCGCGTGGTGAAGACGCGGCCGACGAGCTTGCGCAGCCGGGTGTGCTCGGGCGGGTCCATCACGAAGATCGACTTGGACCCGGCCGCGACCGGCAGCAGCCGGGGCGCGTCCGGGCGTGTGATCGCCTCGCGGCTGAACCGCGCGTCGGCCAGCACCTTGCGGACGTCGGCGTGCTTGGTGACGAGCCAGACGGCGTGGCCGTTGGGCAGCGTCGCCTTCGCGACCGGCTCCTCGGCGCGCAACCGCGCGTACTCCTCGGGCGGCAGCAGCGGATGCCTGCTGGTGAAGGGAAACCGCAGTGTGTCGACGGCTTCTTGGGTCATCGGCGTCTCCTATGGACAGTCCACTACGGACGGTTGAGGACCGGGCCGGTCAGGGTTTCCAGCGCGGTGGCGACGTTCGACGGTGACGGCTGCTCGCGCATCTCCGCCGCGACCTCCCGGGCCGCCGTCCGTTGGGGAGCGTCGGCGGCGACCAGCCGCGCGATGTGGCCGTGCAGGACCTCGGCCGTCGCGTCGGCGACGCTCACCACGACACCGGCGCCGCGCGCCCCGGCCCGCGCCGAATGCCCGGCGTGGTCGGGCAGCTGCGGCACCAGCAGCACCGGGACGCCTTCGTGCAGCGACGTCAGCAGGCTGCTCGCGCCGCCGTGCCCGACCAGCAGGTCGCAGCCGGCCAGGATCGGTTGCAGGGGCTGGTCGACGAGCACGCGGACGTGGTCCGGCAACGGCCCGAGCAGCGGACGCTGCGCCGACGACACCGCGAGCACGACGTCGACGTCGAGACCGGCGGTCGCGGCGACCACGCGGTCGACGAGGAACCGGCGCGGGTCGACCTTCGCGATCGTGTGGCCCCAGCTGACGCAGACCCGCGGCCGGTCGCGGCCGACGCGGAACCCGCGCGGCGCCTTGGCGGGGCCGTTGACCGGGACGTACCGCACGGGCAGCCGCCGCTGCTCACCCGGCACCTGCATGCTCGCCGGGACCGGGTCGATCGTCGCGGCGCCCGCGGCGTCGAAGGGCAGGCCGCCGAACCGGGCGGCCAGCGGCGCGAACGCCTCGGCGAGCACGCCGCTCACCCGCGAAAGCAGGTCGGCGCCGTAGAGGTGACGCACGGCGGGAACCCCGGCGGCCGCGGCGGCGAGCGGGCCGGCCAGCGCCGTCGGGTCGTAGACGACGAGGTCGGCGCGCCAGTCCCGGACCAGCTCGGCCAGATCGTCCACCATGGACTCGGCGTGGTCGAGCAACAACCGCACCGCACGGGGTTTGCCGCCCTTCGCCGGCGACGCGGCCCCGGGCACGGTCGGCAGCAGGTACTCCCGCACGATCCCCGCGGTGTCGACGTCGGCACCGACCCGCGCGGCGCGCAGCCCGGTCCGCCGGATCTCCCCGGCCAGCCCCGGCTGGCTGGCGAACAGCACCTCGTGGCCGGCCGCCCGGCACGCCCAGGCCAGCGGCGCCAGTGCGTACAGGTGCGTCGGCCAGGCCCACGTCGTGAACACCACCCGCATGTCCGAACCTCCTCGGCTGTCTCGCCGACGACCGTGGCACCGCGTTCTGAAGCCTGACTCGAACGACCGGCACCCCAGCGCGGATCGAGCAGCGGCCGCGACCATCGCGGCGGACCGGACCACAACCAGCGGAGGAACCCGTGGCCGCACAACGCACCGCCCTGATCACCGGCGCCAACCGGGGGCTCGGCCAGGCCGTCGCCGCCGAACTGGCCGGCCGGGGGCTCGACGTCATCATGACCGCGCGGGACTTCGACGCCGCCGCGAAAGCCGCCGCCGAGATCGGCACGGCCGCGCGGCCGTACGCACTCGACGTCACCGATCCCGCGAGCGTCGCGCGGGCCGCCGCCGAGCTGACCGAGGTGGACGTCCTGGTATGCAACGCCGGCGTCCTGCTCGACGGCGGCCACGACCCGCTGACCGTGCCGCTCGACCTCGTCGAGCAAACGCTTTCGGTGAACGTCCTCGGCGGCTGGCGCACCGCGCAGGCGTTCGTGCCCGCGATGGTGCGCCGCGGCTGGGGCCGCGTCGTGTTCCTCTCCAGCGCCACCGGGTCGTTCGAGCTGGGCCTGTGGCTGGGCGCGCCGGCGTACTCGCTGTCGAAGACGGCGGTGAACGGCCTGACCACCATGCTGGCGCGGCAGGTCGAGGGCACCGGCGTGCTGGTCAACGCCGTCAACCCCGGCCAGGTCCGCACGCGCATGGTGCCGGCCGCGCAGCGGAGTCCCGAAGACGCCGCCGTCGACATCGCCGACGTCGCGACCTTGCCGGACGACGGCCCGACGGGCGCGTTCCTGCGCTCGGGCAACCGGATTCCGTGGTGAATTCGAGCCGGGCTACACCGGTGCCCCGGAGCATGGATTCATCCAGTGCCCCAACGTTGCCAGGAGGCGAGAACGTGCACCGCACCCTGATCGTCGCGAAGCTCAAGACCGACTCACCCGAACGGATCGCGGACGTCTTCGCCGAGTCCGACGCCACCGACCTGCCCCGCATGGTCGGCGTCTCGCGGCGGACGCTCTTCAATTTCCACGACCTGTACTTCCACCTCGTCGAGGCGGACCAGGACATCAACCCCAGCCTGTACAAGGCGCGCGGCACCGAGCTGTACAGCGACATCAACACCAAGCTCGCCGAGCTCGTCTCGCCGTACGACCCCGGCTGGAAGGAACCGAAGGACGCGATGGCGTCCCCGTTCTACGTCTGGACTCCCGAGGAAGGCCGCGTTCGATGACCACAGTGGACTCGGGGAACAAGGTGAAGGTCAACGTCTCCGAAGCGGCCCCGAACCAGCGCCGCGGCGGCGACATCCGGGTGACGCTCAGCCCGAAGACGGTCGGCTCGACGTCCGGCTTCGGCGGGTTCCTCATCCTCGGCGCCGGCGAGCACGTCACCGAGCACTACCACCCGTACTCCGAGGAGTTCCTGCACGTCGTCGAGGGCGAGCTGGAGATGACGCTCGACGGCGTCCCGGTGCGGCTCGGCCCGGGTGACTCGCTGATGGTCCCGATCGGCGTGCGGCACCGGCTGGTCAACGTCGGCGACGTCGAGGCGCGGGGTGTGTTCCACCTGTCGCCGCTGGCACCGCGGCCGGAACTGGGCCACGTCGACACCGAACAACCGCAGCGCCCGGACGCCCCGAACCCGGCGGTCGGGGGTGCTTCGTGACCCGGAGCGTCTCCATCACCGGCATCGGTGTGGTGGCGCCCGGCGGGGTCGGCCGGGAACCGTTCTGGGCACTGCTGAGCGCCGGGCGCACCGCGACCCGCCGGATCAGCCTGTTCGACGCCACCGGTTTCCGCTCGAAGATCGCGGCCGAGGTCGACTTCGACCCGAAGGCCGCGGGGCTGTCCCTCCAGCAGATCCGGCGGATGGACCGGGCCGCGCAGTTCGCCACCGTGTGCACCCGGGAGGCGGTGGCCGACAGCGGCCTCGACCTCACCGGCCTGAACCCGGGCCGGATCGCGGTCAGCATCGGCAGCGCCGTCGGCTGCACGATGGGCCTGGAGGAGGAGTACGCCGTGCTCGCCGACGAGGGCAAGCACTGGCTGGTCGACCACACCTACGGCGTCCCGCACCTCTACGGCTACATGGTGCCGAGCACGCTCGCCGTCGAGGTCGCCTGGGAAGTGGCGGCCGAAGGCCCGACGGCGCTGGTGTCGACGGGCTGCACGTCCGGGCTCGACGCGGTCGGCCACGGCGTGGCGCTGATCGAGGAGGGCTCGGCGGACGTCGTGCTCGCCGGCGCCACGGACGCGCCGCTGTCGCCGATCACCTCGGCGTGCTTCGACGCGATCCGCGCGACGTCGGCGAACAACGACGACGCCGAGCACGCGTCGAGGCCGTTCGACGCGCGGCGCGACGGGTTCGTGCTGGGTGAGGGGTCCGCGGTGCTGGTGCTCGAGGAGACGTCGGCCGCGCTGCGGCGCGGGGCTCGCGAGTACGCGCGGATCGTCGGGTTCGCGGGGCGCAGCAACGCCTTCCACATGACCGGGCTCAAGCCGGACGGGCGCGAGATGGCGGAGGCGATCCGGGTCGCGCTCGACCACGCCCGGCTGGCGCCCGCGGACGTCGACTACATCAACGCCCACGGCTCGGGGACCAAGCAGAACGACCGCCACGAGACGGCGGCGTTCAAGCGCAGCCTCGGGCAGCGGGCGTACGAGGTCCCGGTCAGCTCCATCAAGTCGATGATCGGGCACTCGCTCGGCGCGATCGGCTCGCTGGAGGTGGCGGCGTGCGCCCTGGCGCTCGACCGCCAGGTGGTCCCGCCGACGGCGAACCTGCACGAGGCGGACCCGGAGTGCGACCTGGACTACGTCCCGCTGACGGCCCGGGAACACGAGATGGACGTCGTTCTCACGGTCGGCAGCGGCTTCGGCGGCTTCCAGAGCGCGATGGTCCTGGCCCGCCCGGGAGCGGCCGGCGCCTGAGGGAGGAAAGGAGCGGTGGTGCGGGCTCGCGGCGCCACCGCTCTTTCCCGTGCCCGGGTGCAGCTGTGAAGGAAAGCCGCCTTTTCCGGTTACGACGTCACGATTTTTCCGGATTCAGGTATTCGATCAAGCGCGCGAGCTGGTCGGCGTACTGCTTGACGAACTCCGGCGACTCCGGGTTCTGCTGCGCCACGCCCTCGATGACGTGCGGGAGGGTCACCGGCGCCATCGCCGCGGCCATCAGCATCACCGTCAGGCAGGCGGGGTCGACCCATTCGGGCAGCTGCCCGGCCTTCTGCAGCTCGGCCACCTGGTCCACCGTGCCGCCCAGCCGGGCCGAGCGCGGCGCGTGGTCCGGGTCGGTGTCCGGGCCGCCGTACTCCAGGCCCGACCACGCCAGCAGGCGCATCCCGTCCCGGGACGTCAGGACCTCCAGGACGTAGCGGCGCAGCTGCTCGGACAGCGGGGTGCCGGGTGCCACCAGCTCGCTCTCACGCTGGCCCCAGCCCTCCGACATCGCCTGGTACAGGCCTTCCTTGCCGTCGAAGTAGTAGGAGATGAGCTGCTGGTTCACGCCGGCGCGCGACGCGATCGCGGCGATCCGCGCGCCCGCGTAGCCGTGCGCCGCGAACTCCGCGACGGCCGCTTCCAGGATCAACCGGCGCGTGCGGTCGGGATCCCGCTGCCGCTCCTGCGGCTTCGGCGAACGGCGGGGCTTCGACGACGCGGTCACACCGGCGACTATACATGCGCCCAACCACCTCAACCGGCTGATCGACTTAATGAAACAGACGGTTGACACAGTGAGGCAAGTCCCTGACTATGGTGAGGGACACACCGCCACACCGCCCACCCGGCACGGGAGCAACCGCTCACGGCCGGCCGTGGACCACGGAAGACAGCGCTTTCTCGCGTCCTCGTGAACCGTACGAGGACGCCGGTGAACGGCTCCGGAATTGCGCCTCCGCAATCCCGGGAAACGAGTCGAGCGACCGCTCCGCGACCATTCCGCGTCGAGCGACAATCGCGTCCTCGAATCTTTTACGACCCCTTCTTCAATGCGCGCGCGTGCGCCGCCGTCGTCGTGGGAAAATCTTCTCCGCAGGCTGGGTGAAATCCGTGGCTGCTCGCACGGCGAAGTCGTACACCTCGCTCAAGACCCACGTCACCGCAGGTCAGAACGGCGCGGGCCGATCAGGTGAATTTCGCCGAAGGTATTGCATCCTGATCACCCCTTCTGTCGTGCGCTCTTCGACCAGAAAGTGACCGCCGGTCACTAGAATGCACCTGGAGCTACGAAAACCTTGCACGATAGGCTGACATTCCCAAGGCGGCGTCAGCGCTCTGCTAATGCTCGTCCAGCGGACCCGGCCATGGTGGGCAGAAGCCCGCACCCGACTGGTTCTTACCCGGTTATGGGTGCGGGCAAACCTGGGGACTGGGGAGCGGCGTAATCCGACGGGGAGCGGACCACGCCGCATCGATACTTGGAGGATGCAGATGTTGTGCGTCAAGGTTCTCGGCCCGCTGGAGGTCGTACGCGACGGGGTGCCGATCACGCCGTCCGCGCCGAAGCTCCAGCGCGTGTTCAGCCTGCTCGCCGTGTCCGCTAACCACATCGTCCGGACCGAACAGCTCATCGAAGAACTCTGGGAGGAGAACCCGCCGACCAGCGTCAAGACGACCCTGCAGACCTACGTCTACCAGCTGCGGAAGCTGCTGGAGCTGGACGCGGCGCAGCGGCCGTCGGCGCGCGTCCGCCGGGACGACGGGCAGCCCGTGCTGCTCACCCTCTCCGGCGGTTACATGCTCGCGGTGGACCGCGACGCCCTGGACTCGAGCCACTTCGAGCGCCAGGCGACGCAGGGCTGGACCGAGCTCGACTCCGGGGACGCCGAGGCGGCGTTCCACACCCTGGACGGCGCGCTGCGGCTCTGGCGCGGCTCCGCGCTCGTCGACCTCAACCCGGGCCCGGTGCTGCAGGCCGAGGTCCTGCGGCTCGACGAGATGCGCAAGAACGCCCTTGAGCACCGCATCGACGCCGCGCTGCAGCTCGGCCGGCACCAGGAGGTGCTGGGCGAGCTCACCCGGCTGGCGGCGCAGCAGCCGACGCACGAAGGTTTCCAGGCCAAGCTGATGCTGGCGCTCTACCGCTCCGGCCGGCGCTCCGAGGCGCTGGGTGTCTACCAACGGACCCGGTCGGCCCTGGCCGACGAGCTGGGCCTCGACCCGGGCGCGGAGCTGCAGCGCGTCCACCGCGCGGTGCTGGCCGCGAACGGCAGCCTCGACGCCGTCCCGGCCCAGGTCCGGCGGCAGGTGGCGCGGCCGGAGCCGCCGCGTCAGCTGCCACCCGCCGGGCCGGGCCTGGTCGGCCGGGACACCGAGCTGCACACGATCGTCACCGCCGTCACGGCACCGGAGCGGCGGGGCCCGGCGGTCGTCACCGTCGACGGCCCGCCGGGATCGGGCAAGACGGCGCTGTGCGTGCACGCGGGCCACGACGTGCGGGAGAAGTTCCCCGACGGCCAGTTCCACGCGAGCCTGGCCGACGCCGCCGGGCAGCCGGTCGACCCCGGCACGGTGCTGGCCGGGTTCCTGCGCGCGATCGGCGTCCCGGGCGACCGGATCGCCGGCTCGGTCGCGGAACGCAGCACGCAGTTCCGCACCTGGACGGCCGACCGGCGGGTGCTGGTGGTGCTCGACGACGTGCTGGACGACCACCAACTCGCGCCGTTGCTGCCCGCGGGCCGCGAGTGCGCGGTCGTCGTCGCGAGCCGGATTCAGCTGTCGGATCCCGCGGTGACGACGGTGGTGAGCCTGAGCCCGCTGGGCGGCACCGACGGCGTCCGGATGTTGAGCGGCCTGATCGGCCCGGAGCGGCTCGCTCAGGACCCGGACGGCACCCGCGCGCTGGTCGCCCGCTGCGACGGCCTGCCGCTGGCCCTGCACGCGGCGGCGACCCGGCTGCGGCACCGCCCGCACTGGCCGGTGCGACGGGCCGCGGACTGGGCCGACACGGGTGCGGACGACCCGTTCGACCTGCGCTCGAGCGTGTCGCTCACCTACCGCGTCGCGACACCGGAGGTGCGCTGGGCGTTCCGCGCGCTGAGCACCTCCGACGCCGGGAGCCTGTCCCTGGCGGCCGCGTCGGCCGTGCTCGACCTCGACGGCTGCCTGGCGGAAACCCTGCTGGACGACCTGGTGAACCTGCACCTGCTGGAGTTCGAGCACGCGGCCGACCACACGGAGGAACACCACTACCGCATGCTGCCGACCTTCCGCGACATCGGCCGCCGGCTGCACCTGGAGGCGGAGCTGCTGGGCGCGGCCCGCACCGAGCCGCAGCCGGCCTTGGCCGTCACGACCGGCGACGCCTACCAGCCCCTGTGCCGCGAGGCCGGGCGGGTGGCCGTCGCGCCGAACCGGGGTTGACCCCCAGCCTCCCCGGTGAAAGAGGATCGCGCACCGCACCGCTACCCCCCGGTGCGGTGCGCGACCCGTTCTCGCGGCACGCCTCACCATCCCCGCGCGCCGCAGAGCCGTGAAGGCCCCCTTGAGGGACTCTGAGTCCCTCAAGGAGGCCTTCACGGACCTTTCTTCAGTACTCCCAGTCCAGGCGCATCGAGGCTTGGGCCATTCGGACCGACTCCGCGACGGCGGCCGTGCCGCGGCGGGTGACGTCCGCCTGGTAGCCCGCCAGTCCTTCGGCCAGCGAGCCCGGCATCGTCAGGACGCGGCACAACGCCGCCGCGTCCTGGGCCGCGACGTTCGCCCCGGCCCCGCCCGACAGCGGCATCGTGTGTGCCGCGTCGCCGAGCGGGACCACCGGGCCCTGGCCCCACGCCGGGCCCGGCGCCGTCGCCCGCAGGGCCAGCACGTGCGTCTCCGCCGGCTCCGCGTGCGCGAACACCCCGTGCAGGTCCGGGTGCCAGTCCGCGGTCCGGTTCAGCAGCACCTCCCGCAGGGCGGCCCCGGACAGCCCGAACAGGACGTCGTCGGTGATCCCGAGGTGCGACCGGTGCGTGTTGAACACCGCCGTGTAGTAGTCCTCGGCGTCGGTGCCCGGCCGGAACACCATGGGCAGCAACCCGAAACTGACACCGCCGGAGCTGACGACGGAGGTGAACCGGTCGTGCATGAACTCCGGCAGCCCGCCCTTGATCGCCTTCGCCATCGGGATCCGCGAGACGATCGCGCGGACGCCGAGGTCGCGGGGCTCGTCGCCGGGACGCCACGCGGCGCGCACCGCCGAGTCCGTCCCGTCCGCGGCGACCAGGACGTCACCGGCGTCGGACGTGCCGTCGCGGAAGTACGCGCGAACCCCGCCCTCGACCGTCAGCTCGTGGTGGCTGAACGACGAGCCGAACCGGACGACGTCGCCGAGGCCGGTGCGCAGCACCTCACGCAGCGTCCGGTGGTCGACGGCGTCGACGCGGTCGAGGTTCCCGTCGTCCTCGTCGTGGTGTTCCCACTGCTGCACCAGGTGTTCGTCGTAGGCCGCCATGCCCTTCGTGTAACGCATGGACGTCGCGACGAACCCCTCGCGCACGGCCGGCGGCAGGCACTCCCGGAACGCCCGCTCGCCGTCGGGCGTGATCCGCAGCCGGTGCCGCGGGGCCGGTGTCTCGTCGCGTTCGTGCACCACGACGTCGACGCCGGCCTGCCGCAACCCGTGCGCCAGGCAGAGCCCGCCGATCCCGGCCCCGACGACGAGGACCCGCCGGCTCATCGGACCGCGGGACCGGCGTACGCGCCGATGTTCGGGCGCACCGGCGGGACCGGGTAACCGAAGTAGTCCCGCACGCCCGGGTTGGCCGCACCCGCCGACAGCGCCGGCGAACCGCCGCGCAGCCGGTAGCCGGTGGCGTCCTGGCGGTCGGCCGCCAGGCCCGGCGCGGTGAACTTCGGGTCGGCGACGACGGCGTGCGCGTCCCCGGCCGGGACGGTCGTGACGTTCTGGTACAGGTTGTGGTCGTAGATCCCGTACGCGTCGCTGAACGCCGACCCGCCCGCGCGCCCGACGAAGATGTTGTCGGAGAACTCCAGCGGGTCGGTGGTGTAGTTCATCAGCAGCCGCTCGGCGTTCGGGGCGTAGATCGTGTTGCCGTACACCTGCACGCGCCCGGTCTCCAGGCAGATCACCGTGACGACGCCGACCGGGTCGGTGCCACCGTTGAAGTCCGGGTAGTAGCCGTTGGAGAAGTCGTTCTGGCTGATGTTGTAGCGGACCGTGGTGCGGTCCGTCGGCCGGCCGGCGTCGGCGCAGACCACCAGCATGCCGCCCTGGTTCTCGCGGCTGAGGTTGTGCTCGAACACCGTGTCGAGGTTCGCGTGCTCGGTCATGTACGCCGCCGAGGGCAGCGGGCCGGAGCCGTGGCCGTAGGAGACCTCGTTGTAGCGGAACACCGTGCCGTCGGCGTTGAACGCGCTGAGCGCGGCGGTGTAGGACGGCGCGCGCTCGGCCCAGCCGCGGAAGGTGTTGTACTCCACCACGGCGTTCGTCGCGTTGTAGACGCCGACCGCGTCCCCGCCGATGTCCTCGCCGTAGTTGTGGGCGATGCGCAGCCGGGTGATCGGGAAGTACGTGGTGCCGCGGCCGTCGGGGTACTGCGCGCGCTTCTCCCAGTCGGACGACGTCGCGATGCCCTGCCGGTCGACGTGCCGCAGCGTGTTGCCCTCGATGACGACGTCGTCGAAGCCGCTCGGCTTGGTCGTGCCGCCCGCCTTGAAGACGATCGCACCGCTGACGGTCGGGGTGTGCGGGTTGCGGCAGTCACAGCCGTTGACGTCGTGGACGTCGACGCCCGAAACGACGAGGTGGTGCGCGACGCCGAAGTCCTCGAGCTGGACGTAGACGCCGATGCGCAGCTCGGTCTCGCCCGGCGGCGGGCCCTGGTTGCTGAGATCGAGGTCGCGCACCTCCCAGCCCTCGACGTTGTGCAGCAGCACCGCGGCGAGCGCGCCGTGCGCGTCGATCTTCGGCTTGGCGCCCCAGCCGTAGGTGCCGGTGGTGATCGGCCGGCCGGCGGTGCCCGAGCCCTTCGGCGCGAACGTGCCGTCGCACGTCGTCCCGCGCTTGAACGTGATCCGGCTGCCGGGCGTGAACACGACGGAGTTCACCTTGGCCAGCGTCTTCCACGCCTGCCCGGCGCCGAGCCCGGACGCCGAGTCATGGCCGCCGGCGCAGTCGACGTAGTACTGGGTCCCCCGCGCGTGCGAAGTGTCGGCGAGTGCGGCCGGGGTGCTGAGCCCGACGACGGTCAGCACCCCGGAGACGAGGGCGAGTCTGCGAATCCACGCAGCGGTCATCGTGGGTCCTTCCTGGTTTCGGCGGGGGTTCTGCGAACCCCCGGATGGTCACCACGCGCACTCGTGCGCAACTCGCGACGACCTGGATTCCGTCCGCGTCAGCCCGGTTCGAGCCAGGTTGGACCGCTCCCTGGCACGGTCAGCGGACCCTGACGAGGCGGCACCGGACGTCCGCCACCAGAAGGCAGGAAGTGATGAAGAGTCTTTCCGACGACGCCATCCACAGGCAGGGCGGAGATCTCCGGGGCCTCGCCGGCGACACGTACCTGGACCTGGGCACCTGCGTGAACCGGTACGGGCCGCCGTCCGCGGTCCGCGTCGCGCTGCGGGAGCTGGACGTCCAGCGGCTGCGCGCCCACCCCTACGAAGCCGACTCGCTGTTCCGGGCCACCTACGCGAACTACCTCACGGTGGACCCCGAACTGCTGGTCTCCGGCCGCGGGATCACCGAGTTTATCCGGGTGCTGGCGCGGTTGCTGCCGGCGGACCGGATCGCCGTGGTCACCCCGGACTACACCGACAGCATCCGCTGGTTCACCAACCACCTGCCGCCCGCGAACGGCGGGATCGACACCGTCGCGACGCGGCTCGCGCGGGTCGCCGAGGGCATGGCGCGCTACGACTACGTCGTGCTGTCGAACCCGAACAACCCGCTGGGCCTGCACATCCCGCCCGGGGACCTGGCCGAGGTGTGCCGTGAGAACCCGGCCTCGACGCTGATCGTCGACGAGGCGTACGTCGACTTCCTCGGCGGCGGCACCCGGCGGTCGATGGCGTGGTCCGGACTGTCCAATGTGGTCGTCCTGTCGTCGCCGAACAAGCTCTTCGGCATCGCCGGCGCCCGCACCGGTGCCATGTGGACGGTCAACGAGGACCTGCGGGCGGCCGTCGCCGCCCAGCGGCTCAACTGGCCGTTGTCCTATGTGGACTCGGTGGTGGCGATCGCGGCGTTGCGGGAGACGGCCTGGGCCGAGCGCACCCGCGAGCGGCTGCTCGTCAACGCGGCGGCGATGGAGGCCCTGCTGGTCCGGCGTTATCCGGGCGTGGTCAAGGGCGCGCCGGTGCACTACCGGTTCGTCGCCTCCGAAGACCCGCAACGCGACTACGACGAGCTGGTCCGGGCGGGCGTGGTGGTACGCGTCTTCGGCGACGACCAGGCGGGCCGCGTCCCGGGCCTGCGCATCACCGCTCCGACGGACGACGAGTTCCCGCTGCTGGCCGCGGCTCTCGCCGGTTAGGACCCCGGGTGCCGGGGCGTGTCCACCACCGCCCCGGCACCCGTCTCACCCACCCGTCGTGAGTGTTCAGGGCGGTTAGAACCGCCCTAAACACTCACGACCGGGACGCGCGCAGCCGGGCCGCCGTCGCCTCGACGTGGGCCGCCATCGCCGCGCGGGCCGCGGGCGGGTCACCCGCCAGGATCGCGTCGAGGATCTTCGCGTGCTGGGCCTGCGAACGCTCCGGGTCCGGCGGGATCCCGTCGAGCCACCCGGCGAGCCGCATCCGGACGTCGGCGACCACGGTCGTCAGCGAACCGGACCCGGTGACCTCCGCGATCGCCAGGTGCAGCCGCGCGTCCCGGCGCCGGTGATCGGCCGGGCCGGCCACGACGTCGGCCGCGGCGAACGTCGTGACCAGGTGCCGCCGGTCCGCCGAACTCAGCCGCCGTCCCGCCGCCAGCTCGGCCGCGCCCGTCTCCACCACGTGCCGCAGGCGCAGGACGTCGTCCAGTTCGGCCGCGTCGAGCCGCCCGGTCCGCTGCGGCGCGGGCAGCCGTTCGACGACGAACGTGCCGCCGTAGCGGCCTCGCCGGGATTCGACGTACCCCTCGGAAGCGAGCGCCCGCAACGCTTCCCGCAGTGTCACGCGGCTGACGGCGAGCCGCTCGGCCAGCTCCCGTTCGGCCGGCAGCCGCGAGCCCGCGGCGACGACGCCGAGCCGCACCAGCTGCCGCAGCCGTTCGATCGTCTCCTCGACCGCCCGGCCCGCCCGCACCGGCCGGAACACGGCGTCGAGCTCGCCGGTCACGCCGGCACCGGACGGCACCGCAGCAGCACCGCCTCGCCGTCGGTGACGGCGAACTCCGCGGCCACCGGGACGGCCGGCCGCCGCGCGGCCGCTACCGAACCCCAACGCCGCAACACCTTCACCGGACACAGCAGCCATTCACGCACCTCTGACCGGCCCACCCGCAACACCGCACCCAACTCCCCGCTCACGACGGCACCGGACGGCAACGCCACCTCGCCCTGGATACCGCGAACTCCGCAGCCACCGGCACATCCAGCCGGCGCGCGGCCGAACCCACCCGCAACACCGCACCCAGATCGCCGGTCACGCCGGCACCGGACGGCACCGCAGCAGCACCGCCTCACCGTCGGTGACGGCGAACTCCGCGGCCACCGGGACGGCCAGCCGCCGCGCGGCCGCGATGGTGAGCGAACCCAGGTGCTGCACCGTCTTCACGCGCAGCGCCGGCGCGCGCCGGCGCAGCTCGGGGACCGTCGACGTCCGGGTGCCCCCGGCCGCGGCGACCGTGGCCGTCGGCTTGTCCGCCACCCGGTACTCGCGGACGGCGAGCTCCGGGCCCGCCAGCACGACCAGGTCCGGGTGCAGCGGCTCGGCCAGCTGCTCGGCGAGGCCCAGGAACGCCTGCACCCGGACGCGCTCGCCGTCGGGCGCCGCGCGGACGTGCGCGCTCGCCTCCGCCGCGGTGAACCGCTGCAGCGCGAACGCCAGCCGCGGGAACTCACGAGCGCCGTCTTCGGCGAGAGCGAGCAGCTCCAGCATCGCCTCGGCCACCGTGCCGGGGCCGAGGTTGTTGAAGACCGGCCCGATCGGCAGGTCCGAGCGCCGCGGCCGGATCTGCCACGCCCGCACCGAAACCGGCTCTTCGACCAGCCCCGCGTACTCCGCGAACGGGTCGGCGGGCCGTTGCCGCACCAGGTCCCGCCAGTGCCGGACGGGCGCGGTCAGGACGATCGTCTCCGGCACCGGGACCAGGTCACCGACCCGGTGCAGGGCCCCGATCGCGGGGCCCGCGAACCCGTCGTCGCCGCAGCGCTCGTCCGTGATCGGCAGCCACCGCACCTCGTCCCGGCCGTCCGGGTACGACGGCCCGGCGGGTTCCCCTTCGCGCGTTGCGCACAACTCGTGCTCCCAAGACGTGCTTGCCGAACCGGACCTGAGCCGACGAACCGTCCGGGCAGCGGGGTGGTCCCCCGCTGCCCGGACGGCACGTTCCGAACTGATCAGCCTGCGCGGCGGCTGCCTTCTTCGCGCAACGCGAGCACCCGGGCCAGCGCGGCCCGCAACTCGTGCTCGGGGTGGCGGGGCAGCTCCCCGGCCCGCCAGGCGACGAACCCGTCCGGCCGGACGAGGACCGCGCCGCTGGCGGTGACGCCGTAGGCCGCGGCCCACCGGTCGTCCGGGTCGTCGAACTCGAAACCCACGCGGTGGACGTCCACCTCGAGGCCGAGCGCCGCCGCGGCCGCCTTGGCCGCCGCGACCCAGCCGACGCCGGCCGGCCCGGCCAGCACCGTGAAGGACCCGGTGAACAGGTCCAGTGTGGACAGTCCGGCGCCGCCCTGTTCCAGCCGCACGTGCGGCGCCCGCAGCCCGGGCTCGCCGCTGGGCGTGCGCGGGTCCTCGACGGGCCGGCCCGCGCCGGCCGTCCCGGCGAGGACCGCCGACGAGCGGTACCGATACCCGAAGATCATGGCCAGGTCGTCGGTCTTCGTGTTGTCCCCGGCCCCTTCGTGGCGGTCGTGGAGCAGCTGCATCGCGCTTTCGAGCGTCAGCCGGGCGACCGGCCGGCGTTCGTCCTCGTAGGTGTCGAGCAGCTCGTCACCGGCGCCGTCGTCGAGCACGGCGGCGAGTTTCCACGCCAGGTTGTGCGCGTCGGCGATGCCGGTGTTCGCGCCGTAGCTGCCTGACGGCGGCACGACGTGCGCCGCGTCGCCGGCGAAGAACACCCGCCCGGCCCGGTAGCGCCGGGCGACCCAGCCGCCGATCGTGGTGGTCGTGACGATCCGGTCGGACCCCGGCATCGACGGGACGAGCCGGATGTCGACGTCCGGGAGCCCGATCGCCTGCCGGGCCAGCGCCACGCAGTGCTGCCGCGTGAAGTCGGCGACGCTCTCGCCCAGTTCGGGCCGGTACGGCACGGAGAGCGCCCACCGCCCGAACTCCCGCAGCGGGATCAGGGTCGAGCCCTTCGTCGGCCGGTCCAGGTAGGCGAGCAGGAACCGGCGGCCCTGCAGCGCGGCCCCGAGGTCGGCGTCGAACACGAAGTTCGCCACCTCGAGGAGCACTCCCGGCCCGTCGGCGCCGACGCCGAGCCGGTCGCGCAGACCCGCGCGGTGGCCGTCGGCGGCGACGACGTAATCGGCGTGGAGCCGGTGGTGGACCCCGGTTTCCAGGTTGCGCACGACCGCCGTGACGCCGTCGCCGTTGTCGGTCAGCGCGATCAGTTCGGTACCGAACCGCACGTCCGCACCGCTTTCTTCGGCGCGGGCGCGCACGATCCGTTCCAGTTCGTCCTGGTCGATCATCTCCCAGTCCGCCGGGCTGAGGGACGCCGGCGGCCGGGCCTGGGCGAGCACGTCGAACCGGAAGTGCTCCTGCCCGGCCAGGGTGTCCGCGCCGATCATGTCGGGCATGTCGGTGAGGATCGACGTCCGGTCCCGGATGGCCTCCGCGAGCCCCAGGGCGCGGTAGATCTCCATGGAGCGCGGGTTGAACGCGCGCGCCTGGGGCAGCAGGGCCGTGGAGGGATGCCGTTCGACCAGGATCGGGCGAACCCCGAGCCTTGCGAGGAAGAGCGCCGTGGACAGGCCGGTGATGCCCCCGCCCACGATGAGCACCGCTGTCTCGTGGTTGCCCGGCTCGGTCATCGCGCCGATGCCCCGGCCTTGTGCTCGTCGGCGGCCGCGGCCGCCTGGCCGGCACCCTGCTTCTTGCCCGGCAGCAGGGTCGTGAACAGCAGCGCCAGCACCAGGACCCCGACGCTGACGGCGATCGCGCTGACCGTGGCGGACTCGAACCCGCTGCCCAGCCGCGAGAAGAACACCGTGCCGAACAGCGCGATCCCGGTCGCGGTGCCGAGCTGGACGGTCGTGTTCACCAGACCGGAAGCGGCGCCGGCCTGCTGCATCTGGATCTCCGACATCGAGACGCCGAACAGCGAGTTCAGCACCGCGCCCATGCCGAGCCCGAAGCCGATGACCGGGGCCAGCAGCGCCCACACGTTCAGGTCGTGGCCCAGCTGCTGCACCAGGACCGCGATCGCGACCAGGCTGGCCAGCAGCACCACGATCGCCCCGGCGGTGAACGCCCGCCCGAGCTTCGGGGCCAGCTGCATGCCCAGGACGTTGCCCACGACGATGCCGATCGTCGACGGCGCGAACGTCAGCGCGGCCTCCAGCGGCGAGAACCCGAGCCCGAGCTGCAGGTGCAGCGTCAGGATGAAGAAGACGCCGACCGCGGTGTTGATGCAGAGCATGACGGCCTGGCCGCCGGACAGGCTGCGGTACTTCAGCAGGGCCGGCGGGACCAGCGGTTCGCCGCCGCGCTTGGCCTTGATCCGCTGGTGCAGCGCAAAGATCGCGAGCAGCGGGATCGCGGCCACCATCAGGTAGATCGACCACTTCGGCCAGCCCAGCTCACGGCCCTGCACCAGCGGGTAGAAGATCGCGAACAGCCCCGCCGTCAGCAGCAGCAGGCCGCTGAAGTCCATGCGGTGCCGGAAGAACCCGGGCCGGCTCGGCATCGTGACCAGCGCGCCGATCAGCGCGAGCACGCCGATGGGCAGGTTGATCAGGAAGATCGCGCGCCAGCCGATGCCGAACAGGTCGGCCTGAGTCAGCACGCCGCCCAGCAGCGGCCCGGCGAGCCCGCCGATCGGGAACGCGCCCGCGTAGTAGGTCATCGCCTTGGGGCGTTCCTTCTCGTCGAACTCCGCGTGGATGAACGACAGGACCTGCGGCACCATCAGCCCGGACCCGACACCCTGGATCACGCGCGCGGCGATCAGCACCTCGACGTGCCCGGCGAGCCCGGCGGCCAGCGACGCGCCGGTGAACACGACCATGCCGGCGAGGAACAGCTTCTTGGTGCCGTACCGGTCACCCAGCCGGCCACCGGTGATCAGGGTGAGCGCGAACCCCAGCGCGTACCCGGCCGAAATCCACTGCAGCGCGGAATCCCCCGTGCCCAGCTCCCGCTGGATGGTGGGCAGCGCCACCGCCACGATCTGGTTGTCGATCATGTCCACCAGGACGGCCAGAACCGCGACCGCCAGTGCCCACCACCTGAGCGGGTGCTTCTCCACGACGTACTCCTTTTCCCACAGTGAACTCTCGTCTGCACTCATAATCAACGAGGCGACTCACACTGTCAACTACTTGTTTGATTAAGTCGATCAAGAGGTTGTCCGACTCATCCGAAACTACAATCAGTGACGTCGGGGCGGCAGAGTGCGACGGGCGCGTGACCGCCGCACGAATCCCCGCCCGGACACAAAAAAGCCGCTCGCACCGGCCGGCGGCCGGTGCGAGCGACAAGGGCCGGAGGCGACTGCTCCGTCGCGGGACCTACCAGCGGATCACCAGACGACGGGGACCTCGTGCGCGCCGTAGATCTGCATGTCGGTGCGCATCGGGATCTCCTCCAGCGGCACGGCCAGCCGCAGGTCCGGCAGCCGCTGCGCCAGCTTGGCGAACGCGATCCGCATCTCCATCCGGGCCAGCTCCTGCCCGAGGCACTGGTGCGCGCCGAAGGCGAACCCGACGTGCCGCTTGGGCTTGCGGGTGATGTCGAACGCCTCGGGGTTCTCGAACTGCGCCGGGTCCCAGTTCGCCGACTCGGTCGAGAGCAGGATCGGGTCGCCGGCGCGAATGTGCCGGCCACCCAGCTCGAGGTCCGTCTTCGCCGTGCGCGGCAGGCAGAACGGCCCGACCGTGAGGTAGCGCAGGATCTCCTCGACCGCGCGCTCGGCCAGATCCGGTTGCCGGCACAGGGTTTCCCACTGTTCGCGGTAGTGCAGCAGGGTCAGCGCGCCGAGGCCGATCATGTTCGCGGTGGTCTCGTAGCCCGCGATCATCATCAGGTTCCCGATGGCCACCAGCTCGTCGTCGGTGAGCGGGACGCCGTCGTCGGGCACGGCTTCGATGAGGTTGCTCATCAGCCGGCCGTCCGGCTGCGCGCGCTTCTCGTGGACCAGCGCGCGCATGTCGTCGGACATCCCGGTCATGGCGTCGAGCAGACCTTCCTTGGTCCGCTCGAGGCTCATGATGACGTGCGTGCGCTCCTGGAACAGCTTGCTGTCCTCGTAGGGCATCCCGAGCAGCTCGCAGATCACCAGCGACGGCACCGGCGTCGCGAAGTCCGGGATGAGGTCGGCGGGCGAACCGCCGGCGACCAGCACGTCCAGCTGGTCGTCGACGATCTTCTCGATCCGCGGCACCAGCGACTTGAGCCGCTTGACCGTGAACATCCCGGTCATCAGCTTGCGGTAGTGCGTGTGGTCCGGCGGGTCCATCCCGATGAACGACACGCCGAACCCGGACGCCAGGTACTCATCGGGGCTGAGGGTGACCGACGTGACCGAGGTCTGGAACTTCCGCTGGGCGCTCACGTCGGGGTGCACCAGCACGCTGGTGACGTCGTCGAAGCGGGTGACCAGCCAGCCGGTGTTCCCGTCCGGCAGGGCCACCTCGCTGACCGGGGTCTCCTCGCGCAGCTGCGCGTACTCGTCGGGCGGGGCCAGCGGGCACCGCCGGGTCATCGGCACGGGCTTGGGCTGGGTCTGGGTCATCGCACTTGCTCCTTTCCGCGGATCGCGAGTCAGATGTCGAGGGTGATGCCGTAGTGCGTGAGCCAGGTGTTGAACTGCAGCGCCATCTCGACGTTCATCCGGCTCGGCCAGTCCTGCGAAACCCCCTTGGGGTGCCGGAAGACCTCGTCGACGGACGCCTGGTCCAGCAACGGCCGGATCGGCGCGTTCGGGTCGGCCAGCGTCTCGGCGAGCAGCCCGTGCAGCGCCTCGGTGTAGGCCGGGTCCTGCGTGACGGGGTAAGGCGCCTTGCGCCGCTCGAACACCGACTCCGGGAGCAGGTCCTTGACAGCGGCGCGCAGGATGCTCTTCTCGCGGCCGTCGAACGACTGGAACGCCCACGGCGCGTTGTACATGTACTCGACGAGCCGGTGGTCCAGGAACGGCAGCCGCGCCTCGAGCCCGCACGCCGCGGCCAGCCGGTCGCCGCGTTCGAGCAGCATCGGCAGCCAGCGCATCAGCTTGACGTAGCGGACGTTCCGCATGATGCTCTCGAACTCGCTTTCGCCCTCCTGGTGCGGGGTTTCGCGCAGCGCCTGGGCGTAGTTGTCGCGGTAGTAGCTGTCCATGTCGAGCTTCTTCAGGAAGCCGTCGTTGAACAGGCCACGCCCCTGGCCCTTGACGCAGCCCGGCACCCGCTTCTCGTTGGCGATCCAGGGGAACGTGCCCGAGCGCACGAGCTCCTCGTCGTGCATCCAGCGGAACCCGCCGAACACCTCGTCGCCGACCTCGCCGGTCAGCGCGACGACCGAGTGTTCCCGGGTCGCGCGCATCATCAGCAGGTGCGACGCGTCCATGTCGCCGGCCGTGGTCGGCATGTCCTGCGCGACGAGCGCGGCGAGCCGGACCTCGGGGTCCATCAGGTCGCGGGTGTCGAGCACGAGGTGGATGTGCTCGGCCCCGTGGTACTGGGCGAGCTCGTCGGCGAACGGGCCGTCCGCGGTGTCGCGGGTGTCGTCCGGCCGGAAGTTCTCGCTGTACCCGACGTAGGTCGTCGTCACGCTGCGGACGCGTTCGCCGTTCTTCTTCAGCCAGCCGGCCGCGATCCCGGTGACGGCGCTGGAGTCGAGGCCGCCGGAGAGCAGCGTGCACAGCGGGACGTCGGCGGTCAGCTGGCCGAGGACGATGTCCTCCAGCAGCTGCCGGGTGTGCGAGATGGTGTTGTCCAGGTCGTCGGTGTGCGGCTTGGCTTCGAGCTCCCAGTACGTCCGGTCGACGACGCCGTTACGGCCGATCGCGAGCGTGTGCCCGGGCCGCAGCTGGTCCTGGTCCCGGAACACGGCCTCGCCCGGCAGCTTCGCCGTCGAGAAGACCTCGCGCAGGCCGTCGATGTCGACGACCGCCTTGGTCAGCGGGTGCGTCAGCAGCGCCTTCGGCTCGGACGAGAAGATCACACCTTCGGGCTGCAGGCTGTAGAACAGGGGCTTGATGCCGAACCGGTCGCGGACGAGCAGCATCGTCTCGGTGCGCAGGTCCCAGACCCCGAAGGCGTACATCCCTTCAAGGTGCTTGCCGCAGTCGGCACCCCATTCGAGGTAGGACCGCAGCACGACCTCGGTGTCGCTGCGGGTGCGGAAGTGGTGCCCCCGCCGTTCGAGCTCGCTGCGCAGCTCCTTGAAGTTGAAGACCTCCCCGGAGTACGTCAGCACGGCGATCGTGCGGCCGTCCTCCTCCGCGAACATCGGCTGAACGCCGCCGGCCAGGTCGATCACCGACGTCCTGGTGTGCCCGATCGCGACGTTCCGGGAGCACCAGACCCCGCGGGCGTTGGTGCCGCGGTGCTTCTGGGCCTCGTTCATCGCTTCGATCGTGGCGCGTTCCCCGGACAGGTCACGCCCGAAGTCCACCCAACCGGCGATACCACACATGCTGGCCTCCATCTGGTCGTTCGGCTGTGGCCGAGCCTGTCGACCACGGCTCGAACCCGCCTCGACAGCACCTCGGAACGACTTCCGAGGTGGACCGGATGCCCTCCGCTCAGGCGTGGTTGCGGAAGCCGAGCACCGTGCGCATGTAGATCGGCCAGAGGTACGGCGTCGCGTCGGTCTCGCCGCCGAGCAGCTCCTCGGCGTAGCACCGCGCGATCGGGTGGAATTCGAACCGGACCGGGCCTTCGTCCACCACGTCCTTCTGGATGCGCAGCAGCCCGTGCCCGACGAGCCGGGCCAGCAGCGCCTCGGCCCGTTTCGCCGGGCAGTCGAGCCGCACCGCGACCTCGGCCGCGGTGAACGAGCTCGCGCCGAGCGTCGGCAGCAGCCGGAACGCCGTCTGCGCGTGCGACGGCACCGACCGGTAGCTGCCGGCCAGCCGCGCCCGGACGTCGAGCTGGTTGAACTGCAACAGGTCCAGCGGCCGGTTGCTGGTTTCCAGGTGCTGGCGCATGTTCCGCACCGGCCACCCGGGCACCGACCGCAGCCGCGCGCCGATGCACCGCACCGCCAGGGGCAGGTAGCCGCACAACGCGACCAGGCTGCGCGCCTCGTCGCGTTCGGCGGCGATCCGGTCCCGCCCGACGATCACGGCGAGCATCTCGAGGCTCTCCTCGCCGGTCAGCGGTTCGAGGTCGATGGTGTGCGTGCCGGCCAGGCCCTGCAGGCCGGAACACGCGGTGGCCACGGCGGCGCACCGCGGCCCCGCCGGCAGCAGCGGCTGGACGTCGGCGTCCGAGGTGACGTCGTCCAGCACGACCAGCACGTTCCGGTCGACGCTCCAGGTCCGGAACATGGTCGCGCGCTCCTCGACGCTGTCGGGCAGCCGCTCGCCGGGGAAGCCGATCGACCGCAGGAACTGGCCGAGCACCTCCTTCGCCCCGGCGGCGGCGCCGAGGTTCGCGTAGAACTGCCCGTCGCCGAACGCCGGCCGCAGCCGGTGCGCGACGCGGACCGCGAACGTCGACTTGCCGACGCCGGGCATGCCCATCACGGACACGATCCGCAGCCCGTCGTCCGACCGCTCGGCCGGCGAAAGCCACCGCACGGCCGAGCCGATCAGCTCGGCGCGTCCGGTGAAGTCGGCGATGTCGTTGGGCAGCTGCGCGGGCGCGACCAGCTGCACCCGCTCGGCCGGGACCTCCGGCGCCGGGCGGGATTCGGCGGTCTCGGTCAGCATCGAGCGGTGCAGCCGCTGCAGATCGGGCGACGGTTCGAGGGCGAGCTCCTCGACGAGCCGGCCGCGGAAGCGCCGGTAGACGTCGAGGGCCTCGTCACGGCGCTGGCAGCGCTGCAGGGCGAGCATCAGCTGGCTGTGGAACCCCTCGTGGAGGGGCTGGGTCATGGTCAGTTCCTTGAGCTCGCTGACCAGGCCGCGGTGCCGGCCCAGCTGCAGGTCCGCCTCGATCCGGCCCTCCAGCGCCCGCAGCCGGCTCTCTTCGAGCCGCACGGCGTAGGCGCTGAGCAGCTCGCCGGTCTCGACGTCGCTCATCGCGGGACCGCGCCACAGCCGCAGCGCGTGCCGCAGCAGTTCGGTGGCCTCCCCGGGCTCGCCGCTTTCCAGCGCGGCACTGCCCTGCTGGGCCATGTGCTCGAACTGGATCTTGTCGACGGCCTCGGCGGCGATCTCGAGCCGGTAGCCGTGCCACCCCGTGTGCAACCCGGCGGGTTCGTGCCCGGATTCCTTGGGGAACAACGACTTCCGCAGCCGGTGGATGTAGGTCTGCACGGTCACGTGGGCGCTGCGGGGCGGGTCGGCACCCCACACCTCGTCGACGAGGTCGGTCGTCGACACGAACTGGTTCGCCCGCACGATCAGCAGCGCGAGGATTTCCCGGAGCTTGGGCGCGCTCGGCGTGATGTCCCGGTCATCGGACAGCACGCACAACGGACCCAGCAGTTTGAATTGCAGCAACACGCCGAACATCCCCCAGATGACGATTCCGTCCACCCGGTTTCCCTGGCTTCCGGAAATGTGTTGCGATCACCCACGAAAGCCAGCACGGAATCGGCACTCCCCCACGGCCGCCGCACCGCACATCGTTGTTTATCGCAGGTAAGTTTTCCGCATCCGGAGCAGCACCCGGACACTCGAATTCCGCATCGACCACCACCCCAGGCGACACATTCGTAGATCGACTTGTGCCGAAAGCAGGTTACCCGCCGTCGTTGCCCGAGGTCAACCCGCGTACGCTGCGCAGCGTACGCGAACCGACACGCCGTCGAAAGCCTCGAACGGATGTCGTCAAGAGCGGATTCACGAGTCGGCAATACGCCTGATATGCCTGGTTCACCTGGCGTGAGCGCTCACATTCCGACAAGAACGGGGCGCGGCCTTGCGCCGTTCGGGGCACTGCCGGCCGGACGATCATGTCCCCGGGAATTCATGATCACCCCCGGGGGCCCCATAAGAACTACGGCGAGCACTTCCGATCAGTCGAACGGCGGATTAGGTCGCTTTCCCGGATTCCCCCGGCCTTCTCGGCCGAGCACCTCGCGCAGCCGCGCGGCGAAGGCTTCGGGCTGTCCGGCGTAGCCGAATTCGCCGCCCATGAACCCGCCGTGGTGGCTCGGGAAAACGGTGGCCCGCTGCCCGAGCAGCTCCGCCGTCGCCACCGCCGTCCGCCCGGTGAACACGGTCAAGGATTCCTCACCGACGGCGATCACGACCCGCGTCGCCGCCGCGGCGAGCGCGTCGGCATCGGGCCGGTAGCCACTGACGGCCCAGGACCGATCGGACAACAGCGGATCGTCCCGCCGCCCGTCGTCCTCGGCGCTCATCCCGAACCGCACCGGGTCCGCCGGCGGCTGCGCGAAGTACTCGTCGGTGTACTCGCCCGGCCACGACGTCATGCCGATGAAGGCGGCCATCCCGGCCCCGGACCCGCCGGCGAGATAGGCCTCGGTCACGGCGTTCCGGGCCCGCTCGGCAGCAGCGGCATCGGGAACCACGGAAAGCAACGGCGGCTCGTGCGCGACGAGGGTTCGCACGTCATCCGGACAGGCGGCGACAAGCGCGAGCGCGGTCACGGCACCCCCGCTGCTCCCGAAGAGATCGACGGCCCCGCCCCCGACCGCCCCGATGACGGCGTGCACGTCCCGGGCCTGAACCCCGGGCTCGTGCGCGACCCGCCCGTCCTTCCGCACACTGCGCCCGATCCCCCGGGGGTCATAGGTGACGACGGTCCGTTCGGGAAAGAAGGAGGCAAGGGTCGCGAACCCCTCGGCGGCCATGGGCTGCCCGACCATCACCAGCGGCGGCTGCTCACTCTCGGCGGGAGCGGGCCCGTGCACGTCGTAGGCGAGGTCCGCCTCGGGCGTCTCGAGGATGTTGGTCGTGGCCATACGCGACCTTAAGCCCCGGATCACGCCGTCGGCCCCGTGCGCGTTACGCCGAACGGGCGATACCCGGGCATGAACGACAACCGACGACGCCGCTCGGGTGTGTGGGCTCGGACTAGCAACACCTCCGCGCCGGACGGCGCGGAGGCGGACCAGGGGAGGAATTCGAGTATGAAAGCGCGAATCGCCAGTGTGCTGGCGGCCTCGGCGGTTGCCGCCGCGGGCATGACCGCGGCGGCGGCGCCGGCCGCGACGGCCGGAGTCCTGGGCGGCGAGTGTGGCGCGGGGTACTCGCTGGTGGGGCTGCACAAGGTCGGGAACCAGCACACGGACAAGATCGACCTGCACATGGAGGTGTACTACTCCGCCTCCGCGAAGAGGAACTGCCTGATTTCCCGGCACGCGGGGGACGCCTACGGCGAGGTCCGCGAGACCCATGCCCGGATTCGCCCGTCCGGTGCCGCCTGGCCCTCGTGCAACAGCACCGGCTGCGACTACGGCAATTACGCCTACTACGCGGGCCCGGTCTACACCCCGGCAGGCGTCGACATGTCCCATCGTTGCGTCGACATCGCCGGCTACGCGGGCATCCAGGTCGACAAGATCCTTTACAACCAGCACTGCGGTTAGCACTCGATCCGCAGGAGCACGGCACCGCCGGGTGCCACCATCGATTCGGGAGGAACACGTTGGGAACCCTGGGAAGACGCGTCGGCACGGCCGCGCTGGCGATCGGGAGTGCGATCACCGTGCTCGCCGCGGTAGCCCCCGCCGCGAGCGCGGCCCCGGTGCGCAACGGGAAGTGCGAAGCGGGCGAGTTCTGCCTCTACTACGAGTACGACCTGCAAGGATCGGTATCGGATTTCACCACGTCGATTCCCAACTACGGGAGTTCCCAGCCGGACTGCTACGAGTTCAAGGGCCCGGGCACCGGCCAGCACGCGTGCGTCAAGAACCGGGCGCTGTCGGGGTACAACAGGACCAGCCACGTGGTCAGGCTCTACTTCAACAGCAACTACAAAGGCACCTACATCGACTTCGCACCCGACGACGCGCGAGACGGCGGGCTGGGCCCGCTCGACTTGAACAACGCCTCGCACCAGATTCGCTGAGGACGTGATCCACGGGCTCGGACCGGCCGGAGCCACGGCCGGTCCGGGCCCGCGCAAATCGCGGCCCGCCGCCACTACCTCGGCCGAATGGCGCGTCGACGATCCTTCTTCGGAGCCGCCAAGGGGGCTCGAACCCCTGACCTTCTGTTTACAAGACAGATGCTCTACCAACTGAGCTATAGCGGCCTGACGCCGAAGGCGCCGCCCGCAGTCTACCGGGCCCGCCCCGGCGACCGGCTCCGGCCACCCGGCCGCGCTCGTCTCGAAGATCGGGACGGCGACGCCGCCCACCCGCGCGCCGGACACGCCTCGAACTGCGCGAATCCCCTGGTCACGACAAGATGATCAGAACGTGGTGGACGCCACTCCATGATCCGTGCAACGGTCGGGCCGCGGGTGTCGATGGTCCTCGGGAACGAGCGAGGAGGTGGATGGATCATGAAGATCAGCGAGCGCACCAACGGGGGCAAGGCCACCAGATGGCCCCTGCTGGAACCGCCCGCGCAAAGACCGCGCACCCACCGGCCGAACCTGCTGCGACGCCGTCCTTGGCACGTTCTCGAAGCGCCCACCGGGGAGTTCCCGGCGGTCGACGCCGAGGAGGCGATGGGGCCGCAGCTGCCCGATGACGCCACCGTCAACTTCGTGCTCGACCTCTCCCTGCGCCTCGGCGAGGTGCAGATGGCCAGCGGCGCCGGCGCCTCGGACGTCAGCGCGACGATCATCGCCATCACCGCCGCGCTCGGGCTGCCGCACTGCGAGGTCGACGTCATCTTCACGTCGATCACCGTCACCTGCCACCGCGGCACCGACCTCGCGCCGGTGACCGCGCTGCGGGTCGTGCGCAGCCGCAGCCTCGACTACACGCGGCTGACCGAGACCGAGAAGCTCATCCGCAAGATCGTCCGCGGGCACCTCGGCGCCGAGCAGGCGCAGACCGAGCTGGAGCGGATCACCGAGGCGCCGCACCCGTACCCGCGCTGGGTCGCGACACTGGCCTGGGGCGGGGTCGCCGCGTTCATCACGATCCTGCTCGGCGGCGGTCCCGACATCGCGCTCGTCGCGTTCGTCATCAGTGGCGTGATCGACCGGATCGGCCGGTTCGTGAACCGGTACTCGCTGCCGTTCTTCTTCCAGCAGGTGATCGGCGGGCTGGTCGCGACGCTGTCCGCGATGGCCATCGTGAGCAGCGGCCTGCTCACCACCGACCGGCCGACGCTCGTCGTCGCGGCCGCCGTCACGGTGCTGCTGTCCGGGCTGTCGACGGTCTCGGCGGTGCAGGACGCCATCACCGGCTACAACGTCACCGCCGCCGGGCGCACCATGGAAGTGGTGCTGATGTCGGCCGGTCTGATCTCCGGCGTCGTGCTCGCCCTGCGGATCGCCGTCCTGCTGAAACTGCCGCTCACGCCCTTGCCCGAGGTCACTGGCTCGACGCCGCGGGACCTGCCGCTGGTCGTCATCGGCGGCGCGGGCGCCTCCGCCTGCTTCGCGCTCGCGTCCTACTCCAAGATGCGCGCCACGCTGGTCGCGATGGCCGCCGGCGCGATCGGCGCGGCCGTCTACGGCGGCCTCATGCTGACCGAGCTCGACGGCGTCAGCTCGTCCGCGATCGCCGCGACCCTGGTCGGTTTCTGCGGCGGCGTGCTCGCGCGACGACTGGGCGTCACCCCGCTCGTCGTCGCCGTGTCCGGGATCACTCCCCTGCTCCCGGGCCTGTCCACTTATCGTGGTCTATACCAAATTGGGGTCGAGCCGGGAGCCGACATCTCGACGCTCGTGACGGCGGTCGCCATCGGGCTTGCCCTGGCCGCGGGCGTGGTACTCGGCGAATGGCTCGCCCAGCCGGTGCGCACCGGACTGGGCAGGCTCGAACGCCGGTTCGCCGGACCACGCATGGCCGGTCCGCTCGAACCGGCCGATCGGCGCTTGGAGTAACCCGACGGTCACCGGCTGTTCATCGCTCACGCGATAGGGTTTCACTCTGGGGCCGCGACCCAGGACGCGAGGAGCGAGCACGTGACTGATGCGCCGACTAGGGAGAACTCGAACCAGGCCGATTTCGTCGTGGTGGCGAACCGGCTACCGGTGGACCTCGAACGCACGACCGACGGCCAGCGCCGCTGGACGGCCAGCCCGGGTGGGCTGGTCTCGGCGCTCGAACCGTTCCTGCGCTCGCGCAAGGGCGCGTGGGTCGGCTGGCCGGGGGTGCCCGACGTCGACGTGGACGAGTTCGACGACGACGGTCTCGTGCTGCACCCCGTCTCGCTGAGCGCCGACGAGGTCCGCGACTACTACGAGGGCTTCTCCAACGCGACGCTCTGGCCGCTCTACCACGACGTCGTCGAGCGCCCGGTGTTCGACCGGGCGTGGTGGAACAGCTACGTGAAGGTGAACCAGCGGTTCGCGCAGGCCAGCGCCGAGGTCGCCGCCCCGGGCGCGACCGTGTGGATCCAGGACTACCAGCTGCAGCTGGTGCCGGCGATGCTGCGCGAGCTGAGACCGGACCTGCGGATCGGCTTCTTCCTGCACATCCCGTTCCCGCCGGTCGAGCTGTTCATGCAGATGCCGTGGCGCGCCGCGATCATCCGCGGCCTCACCGGCGCGGACCTCGTCGGCTTCCACCGCCCCGGCGGGGCGCAGAACTTCCTCTGGCTGTGCCGCCAGCTGATCGGCCTCGAGTCGACGCGCGGCGCGGTCGGCGTCCGGTCGCGCCCGGGCACCATGCAGGTCGGCGACCGGACCGTCCGCGTCGGCGCCTTCCCGATCTCCATCGACGCCGCCGGGCTCGACCAGCTGTCCCGCACGAAGGGCGTCCAGGAGCGGGCCGCGCAGCTGCGGCGCGACCTCGGCAACCCGAAGACCGTGCTGCTCGGCGTCGACCGCCTCGACTACACCAAGGGCATCGACCTGCGGCTGCAGGCGCTGCACGAGCTGCTGCACGAAGGCCGCCTCCAGCCGGACGACGTCACGTTCGTGCAGCTGGCCACCCCGAGCCGCGAACGCGTCGAGCACTACCAGCGGATGCGCGGCGAGATCGAGCAGATGGTCGGGCGGATCAACGGCGAGTTCTCCCGCGTCGGTCACCCGGTCGTGCACTACCTGCACCAATCGGTCGATCGCACTGAGCTGGCCGCCTTCTTCTCGGCCGCGGACGTCATGGTCGTGACGCCTCTGCGTGACGGCATGAACCTCGTCTGCAAGGAGTACGTCGCCACGCGGCACGACCTGGGCGGCGCGCTGGTGCTCAGCGAGTTCGCCGGCGCGGCCTCGGAGCTCTCTAGCGCATTCCTCGTGAACCCCCACGACCTGGACGGGGTGAAGGATGCTCTGGTGGCTGCCATTACGCTCGACCCGGCTGAGGGCCGTCGCCGGATGCGCGCCATGCGTCGCCAGGTTCTCACTCATGACGTCGACCGTTGGGCGCGCTCGTTTCTCCAGGCGTTGGGTGCCGAAGCGGTGGATTGACCACACGACCACGCACGAGCTCCTGAGGAGGAGTGTTGACTGCCGAGGCCTTGCCCGCCGAGCTACGGCGCGCGATCGTCCAGATCGCCCGTACTCCGCGACTGCTGGTCGCCTGCGACTACGACGGCACGCTGGCTCCCATCACCCTCAACCCGGACGAGGCCCGGCCGTTGCCGGAGTCCGTCGGCGCCCTCAGATCGCTCGCCGGTCTGCACGAGACGACCACCGCGGTCATCTCGGGCCGGGCCCTGCGCGACCTGGCCACGCTGTCGCGGCTGCCGTCCGAGGTGAACCTCGTCGGCAGCCACGGCTCGGAGTTCGACATCGGCTTCATCCACGCGCTCGACGAAAAGGCGCGTGAGCTGCACCGACGGCTCGAATCCGAGCTCGAACAGCTCGTCCTCGACGTCCCGGGCGTGTCGCTGGAGGTCAAGCCGGCCAGCATCGCGGTGCACGTGCGCCGCGCCGAGCACGAGGCCGGCCGCCGCGTGCTCGCGGCCGTCCACAGCGGACCGTCGAAGTGGGACGGCGTCTCGACCACCGACGGCAAGGAGGTGGTGGAGCTCGCGGTCGTCCAGACGGACAAGGGCCGCGCGCTCGACATCCTGCGCCACCAGGTGGGCGCGACGGCGGCGATCTTCCTCGGCGACGACGTCACCGACGAGAAGGCCTTCGCCCGGCTCTCCGGCCCCGACCTGGGCATCAAGGTCGGCGACGGCGAGACGCTGGCGGGCTACCGGGTGCCGGACACCGTCGACGTCGCACTGGTGCTCGGGTTCCTGCTGGAGGAGCGCCGCAACTGGCTGTACGGCGAGTCGGCCCCGCCGATCGAGCGGCTGTCGATGCTGGCCAACGAGCGCTCGGTCGCGCTCCTCACGCCGGACGCGAAGCTGACCTGGCTGTGCCACCCGGGCCCGGACGCGCCCGCGGTGTTCGCCGACCTGCTCGGCGGCGAGGGCGCGGGCCACTTCTCCATCAAGCCGCACCGCAACGGCCTCCCGCTCGGCCAGCGCTACCTGCCGAACACGATGACGGTCGAGACGCGCTGGTCGCGCCTGCTCGTCACCGACTACCTCGAGCCGGAAAGCGCACCGCACCGGACGGACCTGGTCCGCGTCATCTCCGGGGAGGCGGCCGCGGCCGTGACCTTCGCGCCGCGGCCCGAGTTCGGCGGCGTGCCGGTGAACCTGGAGATCACCGAGGGTGGCGTCAAGGTGCTCGGCACGTCGGAGCCGTTCGTGCTCTACTCGCCGGGCGTCGAGTGGACGATCACCTCGGACGGCCTGCACGACTCGGCGACCGCGCTGGTGCAGCCGACGCCGACCCAGCCGGTGGTGCTGGAGCTGCGCTGCGGCACGCCGGACCTCGGCCCGCACGAACTGTCCGAAGTGGAGCGACGCGACCGCGCGGGCCGCTACTGGAGCGAGTGGACGTCGAAGCTGCAGCTGCCGACGGTCCAGACCGACCTGGTGCTGCGCTCGGCGCTGACCCTGCGCGGCCTGGTCAACACCGACACCGGTGGCGTGCTGGCCGCGGCGACGTCGTCGCTGCCGGAGGAGATCGGCGGCGTCCGCAACTGGGACTACCGCTACTGCTGGATCCGCGACGCGGCGATGACCGTCCGGGAGCTCGTGCACCTGGGCTCGATCGAGGAGGCCGAGGGCTACCTCAAGTGGCTGCACGGCGTGCTCGCGACGCTGGCCGGCCCCGAGCGGCTCCACCCGCTGTACACGCTTTCAGGCAGTGTCATCGGCGCCGAAGCCGTCATCGAATCCCTGCCCGGGTACGCGGGTTCGCGGCCGGTGCGCGTCGGCAACCTGGCGAACCACCAGGTGCAGCTGGACGTCTTCGGCCCGGTCGTCGAGCTGGTCGGCACGCTCGCCGCGGCGCGCGGCAACCTGCGTGACGAGGACTGGCAGATGGTGCGCGCGATGGCGGAAGCCGTCACGCGGCGCTGGAACGAGCCGGACCACGGGATCTGGGAGGAGCGGCACGTGCCGCGCCACCGGGTCTACTCGCGCGTGATGTGCTGGGTGACCATCGACCGGGCGATCAAGCTCGGCGAGCAGTACGGCCGGGGCGTGCCGGGCGCGTGGCCCCCGCTGCGTGACGCGATCGCCGCCGACGTGCTGGAGCACGGCTGGAACGACGAGGTCCAGGCGTTCACCACGGCCTACGACGGCACGGACCTGGACGCGGCGTCGCTGTTCGTCGGGCTCACCGGCCTGATCGACCCGGCCGACGAGCGCTTCCAGCAGACGGTCACCGCGATCGAGGCGGAGCTGCGCAGTGGGTCCACTGTGTACCGTTACCGCCGCGACGACGGCCTCCCCGGCGGGGAGGGCGGTTTCCACATCTGCGCGGCGTGGCTGATCGAGGCGTACCTGCTCACCGGGCGGCGCACCGAGGCCCAGGAGCTGTTCGACCAGATCGTCGCGGCGGCCGGTCCCACGGGCCTGCTGCCGGAGCAGTACGACCCGATCGCCGAACGGTCCCTGGGCAACCACCCGCAGGCGTATTCGCACATCGGGCTCATCCGGTGCGCCAACTTGCTGGCGGCCAGTTAGCCCTTTCGGTCCGAACTGCCGTCAAGGCCACCTTGCGGGCGTCAGACGCCCGTAAGGTGGCCTTGAGGGCGTTCGGAGGTGATGCGGTGCAAGGAACGTTCGGGCAGGTCGAGTACGTACCGCTCCCGCCCCGCTTCGCCGAGCGCGTGCGCTGGGGATCGGTGGTCGTCGGCTGCTCGATGATCGCCGGCATGGTGCTGCTGTTCGGGCTCACGACGTTCCTGCAGGGCATCGTCCACGGCCACGCCTTCCCGGATTCGCTGCTGGGAAAGGCGGCCGCGGTGCTGCCCCCGCTGGCGGTACTGGCGATGGCGGTGCTGGTGCTGACGTGCCGCCGCTGCCTGCGCGGCGACTACCTCGTGATCGCGAGCGCCCAGTCGGCGCGCAACGCGTTCGTCTTCACCTACGTCCTGACGCTGATCCTCATCCTCGGCGCGTGCGCCGTCCCCATCGTGTTCCGCGTCTGGCACGAAGCCCGCACGGCGCGAGCCACGGACCTGCTCACGACAGCCGTGACGCTCGCCTTCGCCACCATCGGTTTCCTGGTGGGAATGTTCTGCGTCCGGCCGTCGATGCAGACCTTGCGACGCTTCAGCGATCACCCGATCTGGTGAGCATTTCAGTCCACAGTGGACGGCTCAGGCCGCGTAGCCCTTCGGCGGGATGAGCGTCGCGAGCTGGTTGAAGGTCAGCCAGTAGATCTGGTTGCCGCCGAAGCTGGCCGGGTCGGCGATCTTGACCGTCATGTCGGAGCTGTCGTAGCCGATCACCGTGAAGTAGTGGTAGATCGTGTAGTTCGGGTAGCCCGGCGGGTGGTTGTTCGCCGGGGCGACGATGTTCGCGACGATCGCGTACCCGTTGTTGACGTCCAGGACGATGTCGCGCCACAGCAGGTCGCGTTGCGCCTGCGTCGGCGGGTCGTTCGGCATCTCCTTGGTCTCGTACCAGGAGGTGCCGAGATCCTGGTTGAGGACGCCGGTGACCTGGCCGATCCAATCGGTGCCGTTGGTGGTGGTGCCGAGCTGCGAGGCGAGCGTGGCCTGGCTCGGCACGTTCGACGTCCGGGCCGAGATGGCGATCCGGGTGGCGGCCGGGCCGCACCAGTAGCCGGTGTTCTGGACCTGGTACTGGACGTTCAGCACGGCTTCGGCCCGCTCGACGCCGTCGACGTGCGCGGGCGCGGCCATGGCGTTGACGAACCCGGGCGCCGGCACGACGTACTTCTGGGCCCCGGCCACCGCGGGCGCGGTGAGGAGCCCGGAAACGGCCATGAGCGTGACGAACCCCAGACGAAATCTGCGCATGACGATCCTTCCCCAGTTTTGACGCCGGTTGGCCAGCGTCGAACAAAGGGATGATCGCGACAAGAGCCGCCGGTTGTCTCGTACCGCACCTGAACGGATCACGACGAAGGTAGGTTCGCCCGTGAACACCGGCGGGGCCTGCGGGCAACAGGGGGAATGCAGGTGATCCAAGAAGGTGCCGACGTCTGGGGGCACGACCGTCCCGACCTGGGCGGGGTCGATCCGGCGCCGGTGTTCGCCCGGCTCTTCGACGCCCACGCCGGGCCGCTGCGGCGCTACCTCGCCCGCCGGGCCGGCGCCGACGCGGCCAACGACCTCGTCGCCGAGACGTTCCTCGTCGCGCTCCGGCGCCGCGAAAGTTACCGCCCGGAGCTCGGCACGGCCCGCTCGTGGCTCTACGGCATCGCGACCAACCTGTTGCGGCACCACGTGCGGTCCGAGCTGCGCGGCCTGCAGGCGACCGCGCGGCTGGCGCGCACCGGCGAGCTCAGCCACGCCGGGCACGACGGCCGGGTCGCCGAACAGGTCGACGCCCAGACCCGCGCGGCCCAGCTGGCCGGCGCGCTGGCGAAGCTCAGCCCGGCCGACCGCGACACGTTGCTGCTGGTCTCGTGGGCCGGGCTCGATCCGGGCGAAGTCGCCGAAGCCCTGGGCATCCCGCCGGGCACGGTCCGCTCGCGGCTGCACCGGATCCGCCGCTGGCTGAGAACCGCGGCACCGACGACCACCGCCACCCCCACCGCGAAGGAGGCGTAGTGCCCATGACCGACGACAACATCCGGCAGATCTGGTCCGACGCCGAACTGGACGCGGCCCTGGCCCACCTCCACGACGACGTGGGCGACGACGTCGATCTGACGTTCGCCCGCACCTCTCTCCTGACGGCCGCCGGCGCCGAACCCGAGGCACCGCCCGAGCCGGCGAAGTCCCGCGGCGCGTGGCGGTGGATCGCGGTGGCGGCCGCCGTCGCCACGCTCACCGGCGGCCTGGTCGTCGCCACGCAGTTCGCCAACCGCGCCGCCGCCCCCGCCCCGATCGCGCCGGCCGCCACCTTGCCCGGGCTCGACGACCTGCGTGGCGTGGACCTCCCGATCGGCCCCGGCGAGTTCCGGCTCACGACGTCGTCGTCGTGGATGGAGGCCGACAAAGGCTCGATCCCGACGACCTACGTGGGGACGCAGACCGAGCTCTGGATCCCCGCCGACCCGGCCGGGGACTGGCACCTGCACTCCACGCTCACGAACACCCCGACCGGCCTGCAGGTCCCCACACCGCGGATGGAACCGGTACCGGTGCACATCACCGACACGACCGGCGCCGGCGGGATCTTCCCCGGGATGTACGGCGGACCCGACTTCCTGGGTTCCTGGGACGCACCGACGGCGCTGTTCGTCACGAACCTGCCCGCGGACGTCCAGGCGCTGCGCGCCCAGCTGATCGACGCCCAGCGCGGCTTGGGGACCCCGGTGCGCCGGGGCGAGGAGAACAGCCCCGGGGCGGCCGTCCAGATGGTGCGCAAAACGCTGGAGCTGGGCCTGGCCCGCGGGGACGTGCGGGTGGCGCTCTGGCGGGCGCTGGCCGGCATCGACGGCATCGTGACCACCCCGGGCATGCCGTCCCCGGACGGCCGGATCGGTATCGGCTTCACGGCGAAGGACGGCGGCACGCTGATCGCCGACCAGGCGACGGCCCAGCTCATCGGCTACACGCTGCCGCGCAAGGAGTCGATCGGCGGGACGGGCATCCCAAGTTCGAAGGTGCTCCCGCCGGTCTCGTCGACGCCCAACGTGCCGAGGGCCCCGAACGGGACGGCGATCATGACCCCGAACCTCCCGCCACACTCGTCCCACCCGCCGGAGGAGCGGAACTCGATGGCGGAGAGCTACACGTACTCGGTCACCAAGACCGACCGCTGACCCGTGGTGGCCGGGCGTCCTGGGGGCGCCCGGCCATCACACCAAGCCGGGACCGACCCGGCCGTCAGCCCATCCCGACGGCCTCTCAGGAGCGGCGACCCCCGGGCCGGCGGGCCCCGGGGTGGCGGGCCCCAGGGTGGCGGCATCAGCGAACCCGCCATCCGCCGGGCCGACAGCAGCAGCCCGGCCACCCGCCGAGCCCACAGCAGCCGCAGCCCGGCCACCCGCCGAGCCCACAGCAGCCGCAGCCCGGCCAGCCGCCGCCGCAGCCCAGCCGCCGAGCCAGCAGCATCCGCTCGGCCACCCATCAGGTCGAGGCATCCGCACGCCGACCATCCGCCAGCCCATCCCCGGACCGGGGCCGTGGCCGTGGCCGTGGCCGGAGCACCACCAAACCGCTATCCGCCGGGCGCCCACGGCACCAGCGGCCGACCTCCCGCCCAGCCCACAGCCAGCCACCGAACCAGCGGCATCACCAAACCCGCCATCCACCGGGCACCCACGGCACCAACGACCCGACCTCGCGCCGAGCCCGCAACAACAGCCCGGCCAGCCGCCCGAGCGAGCGGCATGAGCGCGCCGACCATCCGCCGGCCGATGACGTCAGCGGGCGTGGCTCGCCGCGTTCAGCGCGTCCGTGACGTTCGCCACCTCCAGCACCCGGATCCCCGCCGGCGGCTTGCCCGAATCCGGCGGCACCAACGCGTGCGTGAACCCCAGCCGCGCCGCTTCGGCCAGCCGGCGCCCGACACTCGGGACCCGGCGGATCTCACCCGCCAGCCCGACCTCGCCCACCGAGACCAACCTGGGCGACAACGCCACGTCGCCGAACGACGACGTCAAAGCCAGTACCAGCGCGAGGTCGATGCCCGGTTCGGTGATCTTCATGCCGCCGACCGTGGCCACGTAGACGTCCTTGTCGCCGAGCTTCAAGCCGCCGCGTTTCTCCAGCACCGCCAGGACCATCGCCACCCGCGCCGAGTCGAGGCCGCTGACCGCGCGCCTCGGCTGGGGGGCCGACGTCGACGACACCAGCGCCTGGACCTCGCCCAGCAGCGGCCTCTTGCCCTCCATCGCGACCGTGATCGCCGTGCCCGGGACCGGCTCCGCCGTCTGGCTGATGAACAGCCCCGACGGGTCCGGCACCCCGACGATGCCTTCTTCGACCAGCTCGAAGCAGCCGATCTCGTCGGCCGCGCCGAACCGGTTCTTGATGCCGCGGACCATGCGCAGCGTCGAGTGCTTGTCGCCCTCGAACTGCAGCACCACGTCCACCAGGTGCTCCAGCACGCGCGGGCCGGCCACCGTGCCGTCCTTCGTGACGTGCCCCACCAGCACCACCGGCAGCCCGCGTTCCTTGGCCAGCGCGACCAGCCCGGACGTCACGGCCTTCACCTGGGTCACTCCGCCGGGTGAACCGTCCACCAGCGGGGACGCCATCGTCTGCACCGAGTCGACGATCAGCACGCCCGGCTTCACGTCGTCGACGTGCCCGAGGATGGCCGAGAGATCGCTTTCCGCGGCGAGGAACATCCGGTCGTGGACGTTGCCGGTCCGCTCCGCGCGCAACCGGACCTGGCCCGCGGACTCCTCGCCCGTGACGTACAGGGACCGGTCGACCGTCTTCGCCCATTGGTAGGCGACCTCGAGCAGCAAGGTCGACTTGCCGACACCGGGTTCACCCGCGAGCAGCACCACCGCGCCCGGCACCAAGCCGCCGCCCAGGACGCGATCCAGCTCGGACACCCCGGTGCGGCGCGCGCGGGCAGTTTCGACGTCGACTTCGCCGATCGGCCGCGCGGGCGCGCTCGGCGCACCGGCCGCGACACGCTGGATCGCCGGTTTGCCGGCGGCTCCACGTTCCGCGAACGAGCCCCACTCCTGGCACTCCGGACACCGGCCGAGCCACTTCGCTGCTTCGTACCCGCAGCTCGCGCAGCGGTAGTTGACGCCTTTCTTCACCCCGCGAGGCTATCGGCGCCCACCGACAAAAACGGGGACCTACCCCTTGTCGTGCGCCGGCGCCGCCACGGGCAGCTCGACGGTGACCGGGCCGGCGTTCTTGAAGACGAACGTGACCTTCAAGGTCTGGCCGGGCCAGAGCGGCTGCTTCAACGCGGCGAGCGTCACAGTGCCCTTGCCGACGGTCGCGGGGGCCGCGGTCGGGGTCTCGCTGGTGGCCGGAGCCGCCGAAGACGACGAGGACGTGGAAGACGCGGAAGAGGTGCCCGTGGAGCTGGTCCCGGTCGCCGTCGGCGCTTCCGAAGAAGAGGTCGGCGCGCCCGAGGAGGTGGGCTGCGCCTGGTTGGTGGACTCGACCGCGTCGTCCGGGCCGATCACCAGGGAGTGCCCGGCGACGATGTCCTTCGAGCCGCCGACGGTCGCCTGCGCGCCGTCCTCGGTCGTCACCGAGACGAGCGAGTCGTCCTGGGTGCCCTGGTTGACGATCGTCAGGGTCAGCGCCGGGGTCGCGCCGCTCGCGTAGCCCGCGCCGGACGTCGGGTACTGGACCGCGGCGTCGCGCAGGACGATGGTCTTGACCTGGGCGTGCGTGCCGTTGACGGCGGGCTGCTGCGTGTCGGTCTGGGTGATCTGGCCTGCCCCGCACCCGGCGAGCGCGAGCGCGGCACCGAGCGCCAGCACGCCCGCGCCGAGCACGCGACGATTCTGCAGCCTCACGTCGCAGTCCCTTCCCTTTTCACGAGCCTCGTCCCCGCGAAGACTAGCCCGGGGCGATCTCCAGCGCGGAACCGGTCCGCGTTGCGCTCAAGATCAACCGTCCACAAAGGAATTCGCAATGGCCGCACGGACCCTTCGCCGTAACCTGCGTGAGCACGGGGGTCCGACGTTTGTCAACCCCCGCCCAGGCCGCTGACCTGCGAGGACGAGTCCGCCCGCTAGGTGGGCACTGGCGGACCGTGATAGGATGGGGTCAGCGAAAGGGGCAGAGGACACATGGTTTTCAAGGTCGGAGAGACCGTCGTCTACCCGCACCACGGTGCCGCACTCATCGAAGCCATCGAGACCCGCGTGATCAAGGGCGAGGAGAAGAAGTACCTCGTCCTCAAAGTCGCGCAAGGGGATCTTACGGTTCGCGTGCCCGCTGACAACGCCGAGATCGTCGGTGTGCGTGATGTCGTCGGGCAAGAAGGACTGGACAAGGTTTTCGACGTACTGCGTGCTCCGCACACCGAAGAGCCCACGAACTGGTCTCGTCGGTACAAGGCCAACCTCGAGAAGCTCGCCTCCGGCGACGTGAACAAGGTGGCCGAAGTGGTGCGCGACCTCTGGCGACGAGAGAAGGACCGAGGCCTTTCGGCCGGCGAGAAGCGCATGCTGGCGAAGGCTCGGCAAATTCTGGTCAGCGAGCTCGCGCTCGCGGAGGGCACCGACGAGGACAAGGCTGAAGTCCTCCTCGACGAAGTTCTGGAAACCGCGGCGGTCTGACACCCCAGGCCTTCCTGCTCGACGGGCGAGCAGGTGCCTCTACGATCGCGAACCGATGAACGTCGTCGTGATCGTGACCGTCGCACACCACGCCTCCGACGGAGAGCTCGCTCTCACGCCGGTCCGTGGTGAAGCGCTACTCACGCACACCGTGCGGGGGCTGCTGGCAGTACCGGAGATCGATCTGGTTCTCGTGGCGGCCCCCCAGCGGTGTGCGCAAGTCTATGCAGAGGTCCTCGAGGATCTCTCGTGCCGGGTCGTCCCCGGTTCGCTCCGGCAGGCCTTCGCCGTCGTCGAGCCCGAACTTTCCCGTGACTCCGTTCTACTCCTCCACGACGCGCTGCGGGCCTTCATTCCTGCGCAAACGGTGCGCGACGTGATCACCGCGGTCGGTGACGCGCACCCGATCGTCGTCCCGGTGCTCCCGATGGCCGACACCGTGAAGGTGACCGACGCGGCCGAGCTGATCGTCGGCACCGAGGACCGGACCCGGCTGCGCACCGCCCAGACCCCGGTCGGCTTCACCCTCGAGGCGTTCCGCGCGGCCGACCTGTCGGCCGGCGTCCACGAGGGCGCGGCGACCGTGCCGGGGCACCCGGACGCGATGCGCGTCACCACCGACTTCGAACTTTCCCTGGCCGAGGCGATCGCGGCGGCACCGAGCACGGAGGAGACGCTGTGAGGATCGGCAACGGGGTGGACGTCCACCCGATCGAGGCGGGCCGCGAGTGCTGGATCGCCGGGCTGAGCTGGCCGGGCGTCGACGGCTGCGCGGGTCACTCGGACGGCGACGTCGCGGCGCACGCCCTGTGCGACGCGCTCCTGTCCGCGGCCGGCCTGGGCGATCTCGGCGCGGTGTTCGGCACCGGCGACCCCCGGATGGACGGCGCGCACGGCGCCGCCATGCTCACCGAGGTCCGCGGCCTGATCGAGGCCGAGGGCTGGCGGGTCGCGAACGCGACGGTCCAGATAGTCGGCAACGCCCCCCGCGTGGGCAAGCGGCGCGAGGAAGCCCAGAAGGTGCTCTCGGAGGCCGTCGGCGGCCCGGTGAGCGTGTCCGGCACCACATCGGACGGCCTGGGCCTCACCGGCCGCGGCGAAGGCATCGCGGCGTTCGCCACCGCCCTGCTGCTGACGGCGGATAGCCTCGCCGACTGAGTTGTCCACAACCGGGCCGAGATGTGGACAACGAGGCCCCGCCTGTGACGTTTCCCGCTTTTCGTCGGAGGGTCCCGATACGCTGGAAGCGGGGCCGGTCCCCCGGAGAGGGCGGGGGCTGCTTTCCGGCGGCCAGGCCCTCGACCATGGGAAGGGCCGTGACCTGCGACCCGGCCCTCGCGTCAGTGTGTCGGTCTCCGATGGCGGTAATCCCGACCAGCACCGTCTGCCGCGATCCGAGCAAGACGCCGAGCCACAAGTACCTCGGCGAGGACCCGCCCACGGAGGGCAGTGACGTCGAACGGGTGATCGTCCGCCTGCGCGTCGAGAAGATCGCGGGCACCGTCAAATAGGGTCCAGACCATGGGTGTGACATTCAACGACGCGACCAAGGCGCTGCTCGACGGGAAGAACTACCCCGTCGTCGCCACCACCAACGCCGACGGCTCGCCGCAGAGCTCGGTCGTCTGGGCGCGCCGCGACGGCGACACCGTGGTCTTCGTGACCGTCCGGGGCCGGCGCAAGGAACGCAACATCCGCCGCGACCCCCGGGTCTCGCTCTCCGTCTTCGACCTGGCCGATCCGGAGAACTACGTCGAAATCCGCGGGCGGGCCGAGGTCACCGCCGAGGGTGGCCGCGAGCTGAACGACGAGCTGGCCCGCAAGTACATCGGCGCGGACTTCCCGCCCGAGCCGGCCGACGTCGTGCGCGTGCTCGTCCGCGTTGTTCCCGAACACATCACAGGGCATTCGGCCTGATGCTCCCGTTAGGCTGAATCCCATGACGATCAGGGCGGTGTTGTTCGACTACTCCGGCACGCTTTTCCGGCTCGAGCAGGACGAAACCTGGCTCACCGAACTGACCGACCACGTGGGCACGCCGCTCGACGTCGAGGCCCAGGCCGAGCTGATGCGCCGGATGACGGCGCCGGTGGGCCAGGTCGTCGAGCTGGACGCCGACCACCAGCACGCCTGGCACCACCGCGACCGCGACCCCGTGCTGCACCGGAAGGTGTACCTGGAGGTCCTCAAGAAGTCCGGCGTCCCGCGCCCGGAGCAGGCCGTCGCGCTGTACGACCGGCTCATCGATCCCAGCCAGTGGACGCCGTACCCGGACACCGAGGCCGCGCTGAAGGCGGCGTCCGAGCAGGGGCTCAAGGTCGGTGTCCTGAGCAACATCGCCTTCGACATCCGGCCCGCCTTCACCACTCGCGGCTGGGACGCCTACGTCGACGAGTTCGTCCTGTCCTTCGAGGTCGGGGCGATCAAGCCGGAGCTGGAGATCTTCCGCCGGGCCGTGCAGGCGCTCGGCGTCCCGGCCACCGAGACCCTGATGGTCGGCGACAGCGAGGAGGCCGACGGCGGGGCCCGCGCGCTCGGCTGCGAGTTCGCGCTGGTCGACCCGCTGCCGACGGCGCAGCGGCCGGACGCCCTGCTCACGGCGCTGAGCGCGCACGGCGTCGGGCAGGACGCCGGCTAGGCGCCTGCGACCTCGCTCACGCCCACCCCGTACCCTTTCAGGGTGGCCCTACACCTTTTCGACACAGCGACCCGGAGCGTGCGGGAGTTCCAGCCCGCCCGTAGCGGAACGGCGTCGATCTACGTGTGTGGTGCCACCGTGCAGGGCGTCCCCCACATCGGGCACATCCGCGGCGCCCTGAACTACGACGTCCTGCGCCGCTGGCTCGTCCACAGTGGACTGGACGTGCTGCTGGTCCGCAACGTCACGGACATCGACGACAAGATCCTGACCAAGGCCGCCGCCGCGGATCGCCCCTGGTGGGAGTGGGCCGCGACCCACGAGCGCGCCTTCGAGCAGGCCTACGAGCAGCTCGGCTGCCTCCCGCCGTCGATCAACCCGCGCGCGACCGGGCACGTCACCCAGATGGTCGAGCTGATGCAGCGGCTGATCGACCAGGGGCACGCCTACGCCGTGGACGGCGACGTCTACTTCTCGGTGAAGTCGTTCGACGACTACGGCAAGCTGTCCGGCCAGGTCCTCGAGGACGTCCAGCAGGGCGAGACGCCGACCCGCGGCAAGCAGGACCCGCGCGACTTCACGCTGTGGAAGAGCGCCAAGCCCGGCGAGCCGTCGTGGCCGACGCCGTGGGGCGACGGCCGGCCGGGCTGGCACCTCGAGTGCTCGGCGATGGCCACGGCCTACCTCGGCGCGGAGTTCGACATCCACGGCGGCGGGATCGACCTGGTCTTCCCGCACCACGAAAACGAGCGCGCGCAGTCGAACGCCGCCGGCGACCCGTTCGCCCGCAACTGGCTGCACAACGCCTGGGTGACCATGTCCGGCGAGAAGATGTCGAAGTCGCTGGGCAACACCGTGACGATCCCCGCGATGCTGGAGCGCTACCGGGCGGCCGAGCTGCGGTACTACCTGGTGCAGCCGCACTACCGGTCCAACATCGAGTACTCCGACGGCGCGGTCTCCGAGGCCGCGCAGGGCTACCGCCGGATCGAGCAGTTCCTCCGCCGGGCCGCGCAGTCGGGCGAGGTGGCGCTGGGCACGGTCCCGGCGGAGTTCGCCGCGGCGCTGAACGACGATCTGGCCACCCCGCAGGCGTTCGCCGTGGTCCACACCACGGTGCGGGACGGTAACGCCGCCCTCGACGCGGGCGACACCTCCAAGGCACTCGAACTCGCCGCCGCCGTGCGCGCGATGACCGACGTGCTCGGCCTCGACCCGCTGTCCGCGCGCTGGTCCGAGGCGGGCGGTTCCGACACGCCCACCAAAGAAGCGCTGGACTTCCTCGTCAAGGACCTGCTGGCCACGCGTCAGCAGGCCCGGGCCGAGAAGGACTTCGCCCGCGCGGACGCCGCCCGTGACCGCCTCCAGCAGGCGGGCATCGTGGTCGAGGACACCCCTAACGGTCCACAGTGGACAGTCAAGTCCGACTGAGCCGTTCTCCATAACCGCAAGGACTTTTCAGCATGGCAGGCAACTCCCGGCGCCAGGGCGCCATCCGCAAGACGGGCACCAAGAAGGGTGCCGTCGTCGGTTCCGGCGGTCAGCGCCGCAAGGCCCTCGAAGGCAAGGGCCCGACCCCGAAGGCGGAGGACCGTCCCGGGCACAAGGCGTACCGCCAGAACAACGCCCAGACCAAGCGCGACCAGGCGCGGCAGAAGAAGGCCGACAAGCCGGAACTGATCGCCGGGCGCAACCCGGTGGTCGAGGCGTTGCGCGCGGACGTCCCGGCGACCGCGCTGTACGTCGCGATCAACATCGAGATCGACGACCGCGTGAACGACGCCGTCCGGCTGGCCGGCGACAAGGGCATCTCGATCCTGGAGATCCCGCGCGAGGAACTGGACCGCAAGACGAACCGGGCCGTGCACCAGGGCCTGGGCCTGCAGGTCCCGCCGTTCGAGTACGCCCACCCGGACGACCTGATGGCGGCGGCGCGCAACTCGGGCGAGGTGCCCCTGTTCGTCGCGCTCGACGGCGTCACCGACCCGCGCAACCTCGGCGCGGTGATCCGCTCGGCGGCCGCGTTCGGCGCCCACGGCGTGCTGCTGCCGGAGCGGCGCAGCGCGGGCATGACCGCGGTGGCGTGGCGCACGAGCGCGGGCACGGCGGCGAAGCTGCCGATCGCGGTCGCGACCAACCTCACGCGCCAGTTGAAGTCCTGGGCGAACGAGGGCCTGATGCTGGTCGGCCTGGACGCGGACGGCTCGGTCGAGATCGACGGGCTGGAGTTGGCGGCGGACCCGCTGGTCATCGTGCTGGGCTCGGAAGGCCGCGGCTTGTCACGTCTCGTCCGCGAGACGTGCGACGCGACCGTGTCGATCCCGATGGCGGCGGGCGTGGAGTCGTTGAACGCGTCGGTGGCGGCGGGTGTGCTGCTGGCCGAGGTCGCGCGGCGCCGTCGTCTCGCCGGGCGGATCTGAGCCCCACCTTCACGACAGGGAACCACCCACTCGGGTTAAGGTCACCATCGGATAAACCGAGGGGACCAGACCACCGATGTCATTCGTTTCGCCACTGTTCCTGTGGTACTTCATGCCGGCGGTGCTCATCGCCGTGCTGGTGTGCCCGCGGACCTGGCGCAACGGCATCATCGCGGTCGGCAGCCTGCTGTTCTACACGATCGGCGCCGGGCCGTTCGTGTTCCTGCTGCTCGGCTGCATGGTCGTCAACTTCATGGCCGGGCCGCTGCTGGAGGCGAGCCCGTGGGACGTCCAGGGCGTCCGGCGGCGGCGGATCCTCATCGCCGTCGTCTCGCTCGACGTCGGCGTCCTGCTGATCTGGAAGTACGCCGGGTTCGCGACCCAGCAGATCGCCGCCGTCTCGCACTGGTTCGGCGGCAGCCTGCCCGTCGCGAGCCTGGTGGTGCCGATCGGCATCTCGTTCTACACGTTCCACCACATCTCGTACGTGGTCGACATCTACCGCGGCGAGCGGCCGGCGCTGCGCAACCCGGTGTCGTTCGCGGCGTACATCGCGATGTTCCCGCAGCTGGTCGCCGGCCCGATCGTGCGTTACCGCGAGATCGCCGACCAGCTGCCGCAGCTGCGCTCCCACCGCCTCGACGACATCGCGGCGGGCTTCCCCCGGTTCGCGCTGGGCCTGTGCAAGAAGACGATCATCGCGGACTCCCTGAGCCCGCTGGTCGAGGCGTGCTTCAAGGTCCCCCCGGACCAGATGACGTTCGCGACGGCGTGGCTGGGCGCGATCGGTTACACACTCCAGTTGTTCTTCGACTTCTCGGGCTATTCGGACATGGCGATCGGCCTGGGCCGCATGCTGGGCTTCCGCCTCCCGGAGAACTTCGCCAGGCCGTACTCGTCGGTGACGATCACGGAGTTCTGGCGCCGCTGGCACATGAGCCTGTCCCGCTGGTTCCGCGACTACGTCTACATCCCCCTGGGCGGCAACCGTCATGGAGCGGGCAAGACGTACCGCAACCTGTGCGTGGTGTTCGTCCTGACGGGCTTCTGGCACGGCGCGCAATGGACGTTCCTGGTGTGGGGCTGCTACCACGGAGCGCTCTTGGTGATCGAGCGCCGCTTCGGCCTGGACCTGAACCCGGCCGACCCCCGCAAGCGCTACCTGCGCAGGGCGCTGACGATGCTCCTGGTGGTCTTCGGCTGGGTCTTCTTCCGCTCGCAGGACATCGGCCACGCGCTGGCGATGATCGGCCACATGCTGATCCCGGACTTCGACGGCTTGGGTGCCGGGGTGGAGCAGGCGTTCACCAACCAGCGCCTGGTGTTGCTGCTGGCGGCGCTGGCGGTCTTCGTACTCCCGGCCCACCCGGTGACGGGCCCGCTGCTGGAGTCGTCCCGAAGCCGCCCGGCAACGGCGCTGCGCATAGGTGTGATGACGGTGGGCCTGATCTACGCGGCGATCCTGATAGCCACGGGCACGTTCAGCCCGTTCTTGTACTACCAGTTCTAACGGCCGCTCCTGGGTGGGTGGATCTTCGGTAGCCTAAACCCCCTTCTACCTGCGGTTTCAGGTCTTGCGAGTTCTCCGCACTTCTCGCCGCTACCCCGTACTCAGACGGCCTGGAGACGGCCTGAGCAGCCTCGACCACTCCTCCCCCGTCGTCCCGATAAGCAGCCATCCTCAGCGGCCGTCGCTCGGGTCGGTGAGGGCTGCTGACAGACGTCGAGTAGCCGGTTGGGTCCACTACCGGCCGTTGTCACGATCAAGCTTCGGGACGGTGATTACCTCCGACTGGGCGTAACAAGGTACGGCCCAACGGCGACCCGAGGTGTACGACTCATCGCCGAGGGAGGTTCGACGTTGGCTAAGTGCCGCAGACGCGCCGTCGGCGGGCGGCGCTGCGCCGCTGTACAGATGGCGGCCGCCGCCCGGCTGGTCGGCAGAGCGGAGCGGAGCCGGCCGCGCCGGGCTTGGGCGTGGTCGCCAATGTGAGCTACGCCAGGCGACCGGCGCGCCCTTGATCCCATAGAGCCAAGTTCGGCAGCGAAAGTTCCAAAGCTTCACAGACACCTGACGTAGTACCACTGACTGAGACAAGTTCTGAGCTGACTGGCGGTATGCGCTTGAACGAGTAAGAGTGACACTCATGTGTGAAGTAGACTGTGAAGCATGAGGAGTCTCGATGGATAGACCACTTGAACTGGCCCCCGTCGAGGAGGTCTTGCTCCCGCACGCCCCGCTGATCACGGTGCTGTCCCAGGTTCGCTGGCCTGAAGTTACTCATCTCAAGTTGAATATTGACGATGTGGTGACCCGCGTCGGTGAACGACTGGCGGATGACTACCCGCTCTACTCTCGCGAAAAAGAGTTTCAGCTTGCAATAACCCCGCGCGGACCCATGCAGCAAGAAAGCGGGAATATTTATCAGTTTAAGTCGGCGGATCAAAACTGGAAAGTGACACTCTCGGAAGCTTTTGTTACTCTTGACGTAAAGCGCTACACATCACGCAAAGACTTTATCGGCAGGTTCGAACAAGTTCTACAAGCCGTCAATTCGGCAGTCAAGATTCCATTCGCCTTACGTGTTGGATTTCGCTATGTTAATCGCATCGAGAAATCTGACGAGTACTCCCAACTTACCGAGCATGTCCAGTTTGCCGCACTGGGCGGCGGAGCTGTTCCCCTCGCGAAAGGCGTTGAGCTTAATCACTCTCTCAGCGAGGCGGTATACAAGAAAGGAGAAGTGCAACTTCTTGCACGGTCAGCACACTTGCCTCCCGGAGCGACTACCGATCCAGCGATATCACCGTCCAGCAACCGAAGCTGGATATTAGATTTAGACGCATTCCAAGAGGGCGAAATAGAATTTGACGCTGCAAGTCTTGCGACAAAGGCGTCAGATCTGGCCTCCATAGCTTACAGCTTCTTTCGATGGGCGATCGACGACGAATTTCTGCGAATGTACGGAGGGGACGTATGACAGCAACGGTCTCGATTCCCGTCGTAAAGAGCGGCGTAATTGGAATAAGCCTATTCGCAACGACGATCAGTGGAACCGCAGTGGAGCCCAACGCTCGACTAGTCGGCCTCGAATACTCATCAGGCTACGGGCAGTCTCGTCGATCTGAGCACCTCAGCGAGCAAAACGATATTGTCTTGCCAAGCTTCACCATAACTACAATAAGGGAACAGGTCGACACCTCACAGACCCAATCTCCCGCATCCCTTATTCAAGAAATCCGGAAGAGTACCGCGCTAACCTGGGATCAACTAGCTCGCTTATTTGGCGTTTCACGCAGGGCGGCTCATCTCTGGGCAGCAGGCGGAAAAATGAACGGTTCAAATTTTGAACTACTGTCGGAGATTGCTTCTTTAGTTTCAGGCCTGCCGGGAACTTCGGCCACGGAAAGAAAGGCAGACCTGCTTCTTCCAAGATCCAATGGACGAAGTCTGTATGACGAAATTAGAAGCAGGAATGCATCACGTTCTGACGACATCAACAGAAGCCACGAACAGGGCCCGGAGGGGGCAGTGCGCGAGTGACCGAGAGCGAAGCCACCGCAGCAAAGGACGGGTCGGCCGTACCTACACCTGAGCCGATCCACAGCTGCGCCACGCTTCGACAAGGAGATGTTGTCAACATTCAGGAGATCAACATCATTTCCGGTGGGGCGAAAACATTCAAGACACCTTACGGCGCTTCAATAGTCTCACAAGCATGCGACATCGTCCTGGAAAATCGCCCGAACATATCGGTTGCCGCAATTAAATTTCTAACCGGAGACGAAGCCAAAAAGGCGCGTGATGGAGCGCAGAGTCGATACGTCGAGTTACCGTTCTATCACGCTGACGCATTCATCGACCTTGAATATATTTCAACCATCGATAAGTCGCACCTGAAAAAATTTCGAGCCGCTCAAGGTGTCGACCCAAAAGATACAAATGAGGTAAGGCGCGTAGGGCTCGCCCTAGGCAGACGCTTCAGCAGATTTGCTTTTCCCGATGAAGTGAATCCATGGCTTCGTCCACTAAGTTCAGAAATTCGAAAAAAGTATGACCGCGTCACCTCGCCACTTGGCCGAGCACTCCAAGAAATTGTAGAGGTAAGGATTGAATCGCCAGACTGGACCTCGCGACCACTGGATCTAGTCGTCCACATGATCATGAAAGCAGGATCAGTTCCTGAATTCAATCTTGATGACGACGATGACGGCAGCAGCGAAGTACGACCAGAACTGGTTAACTTCTTAAATCTGGGTGGCGAAATTGAAAAAACACCTGCTCAAGTGGCGAACTACCTGTACTCTATTGAGCCAGGGCAACCCGACTCTTTCAACAGCTTTGAACTGTACAACATCTGGCATGGACTTTCTCAGGCGTTCGCCCGACTGTGCAAACCTTCGGATCGTGACGCAAAGGATCCAAAGATCAACGAAGCCGTTAAAAGCGTAGAAGCACAACTCTGGAGCGACGACGAGTTCCCCCTCTCACGTTGCCGCCGCAGTGAAATTCTAGACGTCGACGACCTTTCAGGTCGCGTCCCCTTGGCCGACCTTGAAAACCGCCCAACGCCAGATACCAATGCTACTACTGCACATCCATCACATAGCGAAGCTCGTAACGATCCGCAGGAAAGAGGGTATCTGCGGTTTCTACTGCCAGGTCGTCTTCTGCGCCGAATCGGTCGGCGACGCGGAACGTTTGAGTGATCTGGACAACCGGTCGGTTCGCTGGGATGTCGAGAAGCTTGGTTTCCTCGGCGGTCGGCGTGCGGATGTCGAGGCGTTCATCGACCTGGTTGACCTCGTGCCCGATGACCGAGAAACGGTTCACGATGCCCTTGTCGGCGTGCAGCACCTCATGCGGCAGCTCGATGTCCGTCTCGCCGGTGATAGCCAGCGGCTCCCCACGCCAGACTGCGTCTACTCACGGGATCTGACCGCCGTGTCCCGGCCGGTCTACAACCAGTGGGCGTGGGGCCGGCCTTGAAGAAGGCGGAGGTTGCCCGGGTGAAGCGCGTCGACGGGTTCCACGCGCTGCGGCACTTCTACGCCTCCACGCTGCTGGACGCTGGCGAGTCCATCACCGCGCTCGCCGAACACCTCGGCCACAGCGACCCCGGGTTCACGCTGCGGACCTACGCACACCTCATGCCGTCGAGCAAGGATCGGACTCGCCGGGCCGTCGACAACGTGCTCGGCGTCCGGCTGGAGCCCCCTGCACGGCCTGACGACGGCCTGGCAGCATGAACAAGGTATGGAACTGCAGGTGAAGGGCGGCTCCCTACCCTATAACACCAGTTCTGACGCGGACGCCCCCATAGCACCACGACCAGCCCTCCCCACCGAACCGATAAGCGGCCGATCCGGCGTTCGGGTCGGTGGGGTTACGGCAGAGAACCAAACAGCCGTGGCAGCATGATCGGGGAACAGTCAGAAAGGCGCGGGATGACCGACCCGAGTGAACTGGACAAGATCCCCGGCGTGATCCCCTACGTGGACAACCACACCGGGCCAAGACGGCTGCTCACCATCGAAATCCCCCACCTGGGCCACACCGTCCGCGCCTACGCCCCGATAGCGAGCGTCGACGGCCGACAGTACGTGGTCTCCTGGGGCTCGGTCACCTTCGAGATCCCCGCCGACCGCAACGTGCACGTCAGCGTCCACCTGCACACCAACAGCGGCCACGAACACACGATCACGCCGTTCGCCTCGATCGTCCTGTCCCCCCACCCCGCGCCGCTGCGGCTGCTCGCCCAGTTCGTCCCGACCCAGGGGCCCCAGGGCGCGCTCGTGCCCGTCGGCTGACCCGTGCTGGCGGCGCGCTACCTCCTCCTCACCCGGCACGGCGAAGCGACCCCGGACGAGACCGGGCTCACCGAAGCCGGGCAGCGGCAGGCGGTTCTGCTCGGACGGCGGTTGCGCGAACTGCCCGTCGCCGCCATCCACCACGGACCGCTCCGGCGGGCCGCGCTCACCGCCGCCATCATCGGCGACCAGCTGCCCGGTGTGCCGCTCCACGTCGACGAGGCGGCCGGCGACTTCGTGCCCTACCTCCCGAAGCGGGAAGAGCTGCCCGAGACGTCCGCCGACCGGCTGCTCGCCATCACCCGGCAGCTGCCACCCGCCGACGAGGAGCTCGCCGCCGAAGCCGAACGGCGGTTCACCGGGCCCATTCCCGGGAACGAGGCGCGGTTCGACCTCGTCGTCACGCACAACTACCTCATCTCCTGGCTCGTGCGCGCTTCGCAGGACGCGCCGCCGTGGCGGTGGCTCGCGCTCAACCACGGCAACACGGCGCTGACCGTCATCCGCTACGTGCCGGGGCGGCCCGCCGCGCTGCTGACCTACAACGACCAAGGTCATCTCCCCGCCGCGCTGCGCTGGACGGGCTTCCCACCCGAGTTTTACCTTCCGTGACCGGGAAACGCGGAGCGTGTCCGCCACCGAAAACAGGTCTCGCCCGAATGGCCGAGCCTGTCAGGATGGCCGGATGAGTTTTGTGCCGTCACCCACGTCCGTTCGGCTGAGCGACTACCTCGCGGCCGACGCCGTCGTCGATCACGACCACCCCGCGATCCGGGCGCAGGCGGAACAACTGACGGACGGCCGCCGCGACTACGCCGAAGCCGCGTTCCTGTTCGTGCGGGACGAGATCGACCACGTCATCGACGCCGCCGATCCGCGGGTCACCTGGCGGGCGTCGGATGTGCTGCGCGAGCGCGTCGGGATCTGCTACGCCAAGTCCCACCTGCTGGCCGCTTTGCTTAGGGCACAAGGGATCCCGGCCGGGTTCTGCTACCAGGAGCTCTCCGCGCTGCACGGGCTGAATGCCGTGTACCTGCACGGCACGTGGTCGCGCCTCGACGCCCGCGGCAACCGCACGGGGGCCGGCGGAGAGTTCTCCCTCGACGTCGAACGGCTCGCTTGGCCCGTCGACTCCGCGCGCGGCGAACGCGATCACCCGGAGATCCATCCCGCGCCGGCGCCGGCGGTGCTGGACTTCCTGACGACGGCCGAACCGGGCGCCGGCTGGTACGAAAACGGGCTGCCGGCGACGCTCTGAACCCGGTTCAGCGCTGTTTTCCGAAAACCCGGCCATTCGGTGAATTATTGCCGAGAGTGACGTCCGACGCCCTCAGCTGTCCCCCGAATCTCTTATTTCGCGCTTCCCGCGACGCGCGTAAAGTGACTCCCCGCACTCGAACCGACACTTTAAGCATTCGTCTGTTCGGGTGATTCGAGGGAGGTGAAGCACGTGGCCGCGGAAGGCGGACGCCTCCGCCGTACCCCACTGCAAGAGATCTTCTGGACCAGGACGAGCCTGCTGCTCACGGTACTCGTCGTGGTCGCCGGTCTCAGCTTGTGGCTGGCCGGCTTGATGGAACCCGGCACCGGGAAGAACCTGGTGACGTCGCTGGGCACCGGCACCCTGATCTCCGCGATCGTGGGGTTCGGCACCAGCCTGATCACCGCCAGCGCTTCGCAGCGGGCGCTGGTGACCCCGGTGATCGAAGAAAGCAGGCGCGCGCTGGAGGACCTCAGCGCCGAATACCGCGCGCTGAACAAGGAGTTCTTCCCCACCGACGTGTTCGAGGCGACGACCGATCCCGACCCCGCGTTCAACCGCGCGCTGATGGCCGACCTCGACGCGACCCGGCAGTACTTCTTCCGCGGTTTCTCCGGGCGGCACGCCGCCGCCCGCCTGCTGCTTTCCCGCACGGAACGCGAACTGCGTGCCGTGATCGCCGATCCGCGTGACGCGAGCTCGATCAGCGGGCGGGCCCGCTACCTGCTCCGCCGCGAAGCGGGCGACGTCGACTACGAACAGATCCAGACCCGGCTCGACGAAGAGATCCGGATCGGGCTGGTCGGCCTCTTCCTGGCGCGCAGCCGCTGCGCGCAGGTCGACATCACCGTGGTCGCCGACCCGCCGCTGGACCGGCTCGAGATGTTCGACGACAGCGTGTGGATGTCGCTCTACAGCGACGTTCGCGGCGCCACGAAGCTGTACCCGCGGTCCCTGCGGTTCACCGAGGGTTCCTTCCTCTACAACATGGAGCGCGCCGAGTTCGTGCGCGTCTCGCAGTCCCGGACCGGCCGCCACTTCCGCATCACGTCCGCGACGACGCGGACGGATTTCCTGGCGCTGTTCGAAAAGATCACCGGATCCCCGTTGTCCGAGGAGCAGTTCCGTGAGCTGGAAAGCAAGTTCCACGCCTTCCGCACGGAGTTCTCCGAAGTCGCCGAGCTAGGGAGCTGACCTTGCTCACCCGCCTGTCCCCGCTCACCGAACTGGCCACGCGCCTGCGCACGGCCGGGTTCCCGCTCGCCACCGACTGGCGCGTGGTCGACACCTGGTTCCGGTCGTGGGCCGATCACCCGGAACTGCGGGACGAGCTGCGTTCGCAGCTGCGCTCGCTGTCGGCCAGGCAAGCCGCGAAACTCCTGCGCTCGTCCCGGGAAACCACGACCCATTTCGCCTGGTGCCTGCTCGATTCGCCGACCGACCCGTTTTCCTTCTGGCTGCACGAATACAAGGCGCAGGAGGACTGGCGGGAGGGGTACGCGGATTCCGTGCACAACCACAGGTACCACTTCTGCACCACCATTCTCCGGGGCAACTACCTCCACGAAAGGTACGAGACGACCCACGATCCCCACACCGGCCTGATCGACTCCGCAGAGCTGCGGCGCCGGACGTTGTGCCAGGCCGGGGCGTGCGCCACCATGCTGGCCGACGAATACCACCGGATTCCGGCGGCGGCCAGCGGCACGATGACGTTTCTCGTGAAATCACGGCCGGTGAGCACGTTCAGCCTTTCCTACGATCCGCGCAGCGGAATCGGCCATCGTCACGTTCCGGTCGAGGTCCGATTGGGGGAATTGGCGGAGCGAATCTAGCTACACACCGGCGTCAGCGACGCTTACCATTACTCCACCCGTCTGAATACCACGGCCGGGATGGGAGAGGGTATGCGCACGCAGGAAAACACGATCAACGACGTGACCGTGAGCGCCGTCGAGAACCGGGTGCACCGGCTCTGCCAGGAGTACGCCGAGCGGCTGCAGTTCCACGGCTGGCACCACGTGAGCTTCGTCCGCGCGAAGGCGGGCGGCTTCGCCCAGCACAACGGAGCCGACCGCACCGTCGTGGAGGTGGCCGCGCTGGTGCACGACGTCAACTACCTGGTGCTCCGCAATTCGCCGGCCGCCGCCGGCTGCGGCCTCCGCGGGGAGCTCCTCGCCGAGTGCGGCGTCGCCGACGGCGTCGCGCGCTGGATCGACGAAATCGTCGACGAAGCCGAAATGGCCACCCGTGGCCGCGACATTTCGCTGGAAGCGCAGGCGTTGAGCGACGCGGACACGCTGTTCAAGGCGCTGCCGGTGACGCCGGTGGTGCTCGCGCACCGCTACCTGCGCGAGAACGGCCTGAGCCTGCGGGAGCTGGCGGACAAGATCGTCGGCGAGCAGTGCGACGTCCACGACGAGGGGTACTACTTCTACAACCCCGAAGCGGCGGCGACGTACTCGCGCTGGGCGATGGCGAACCTGCAGCTGTGGCAGTGCATCCAGGAGGCGGTCGACGACCCGACGGTCGTGGAGCTGCTGGACGCGGTGCACGCGGTCGACGCGGTGGCGTCTTAACGCTGCCCGTAGCCCCGCAGCCGGTCGACGACCTTCGCCACCTCGGGCGGCGGCAGCAGGCTCGGCCGGCCGGCGCTCTGCGCGAGCAGCCACACGCGGCACGCCCACTCGAGCTGCTGCGCGCGGTGGTACGCGGCCTCGAGGCCGTCGCCGTAGGTGAGGGTGCCGTGGTTCGCCATCAGGCAGCCACGGCGCCCTTCGAGTGCTTCCAGAACGGCGGAGGCGAGCTCGGGCGTGCCGTAGGTGGCGTAGCGCGCGACGCGCACGGAAGGGCCGATGGTGGCGACGATGTAGTGGATCGGCGGCACTTCCCGCACGAGCGTCGACACGGCGGTGGCGTGCGGCGAGTGCGTGTGCACGACCGCGGTCACCGGCTCGTCGTCCGGATCGCGCGCGTCCCAGTAGATCGAGAGGTGCATCGGCAGCTCACTGGTCGGCTGCAGCTCGCCGTCGATGACCTCCCCGCCGAGATCCACCACGGGGATGTCGGCGGGGGTCATCGCGGAGTAGGCGACCCCGGTGGGCGTGACGGCGACGAGGTCCCCGGCGCGCACGGAGACGTTCCCCGAGGTCCCGACGACCAGGCCGTCACCGACCATCCGCCGGGCATAAGCGCAGACGGCGGCCCGCTCGGTCTCGAGGATCATGCGCAGGTCCGTCCCGTCTCGTGGTGATCAGCGGCTGTAGAGCACACTGCCAGCCACCCACCCACGAGGATCGGCCACCTACCCATCCGGGGGATACCGCCCCGCCGTCCACGGCGCGGCCCCGGCAGGTCCCGGCGTCGGTTCGGCACGCCCTGACTTCCCGCTCAAGCCTGGGAAAGCCGTGAAGGCCTCCTTGCCGGCTCTTATGGCCGGTAAGGAGGCCTTCACGGCTTCGGGTCCTGGTGGCGCCCCGGCCGGCGTGCGGGCACGACGCGTGCCGAACGCTCGAACCGGCTTCGGCGCAGCCCCCACCCGTCCCGGGGGGCGTCCCCTGTCCAGTCTATCGGCTCTGACCTGCAAAAACGGGGGCTCCGGAAATCTGTGGACAACCGGAGCCGATGTGGATAACTACGCCTTGGCGGGCTGTGCCGGGGCCGGCTGCGCCTTCGCGGCCGGGGAAGGAGCGGCAGCAGACGCGGCGGCCGGGGCAGGTGCCGGCTTGCGGTCCCCGTTAGCCGAACCAGCCGAACCAGCCGAGCCAGCCGGAGCCGGAGCCAAACCAGCCGGAGCCGGTGCAGCCGAACCAGCCGGCGTCGAGCCAGCCGGAGCCTGAGCCGAACCAGCCGGAGCCGGAGCAGCAGCAGCCGTCTCCTCCGCCGGGGCCAGCAGCTTCATCGCTTCCCGGACCGCCACATCCGTCGCCGCGATTCGCTCCGCGACCTTGGTCCGCAGGTCCAGCGCCAGCTTCCGGTTCTGGTCGGCCTCCGCCTGGCGGGCGCGGGCCTCGACCAGCGCCGCCTCCGTCTCCTGCTTCTTGCGCGCGACTTCCTGCTCGAAGATCTGCTTCTTCTTCGCCAGCTCCTCCGAAGCCACCTTGTCCGCTTCGGCGCGCTTCGCGGCCGCGAGTTCTTCGGCCTTCGCGTCGGCTTCCTTGCGGGAGCGGTCGGCCGCCGCCGAAAGCTCGACGCGCTTGGCGCCCGCCGCCGCGTTCAGCTTCTCGATCTCGATCTTCGCGTCCTTTTGCAGGCGCGTGCGCTCTTCTTCCGCGTCCTTCGCCAGCTTGTCCGCCGTGCGGCGCGACTCGTGCGCGTACTTGTCGGCCTGGTCGCGCGTCGAGGCCGCGTCGGCTTCCGCGGCCGCGCGCAGGTCGGCGATCTCCTCCTCGGCGAGCTGCATCATCATCCGGACGCGCTCGGCCATCGCGCCGGCGCCGGACGGGCTGGAGCTCATCCGCGCGAGGGCGGCCTTCGTCTCGGCGAGTTCCTTCTGCGCGTACGCGAGAGCTTTCGAAAGGTCCGACGCCGTCGCGGCGGACTCGTCGCGGCTGCGCGCCGCCTCGCGGACCTCCTTGGTCAGCTCGGCGAGACGCTCGTCGACCTGACGCTGGTTGTAGCCGCGGACACCCACGGCGAATGTCTTCGAGGTGGACTGGGACTTCTCAGGCGCGACCATGCGGGCCACCCTAATGATCCGGGGCCCGTTCGTCTGTACCGCCAAACGGATGCATCACGAATTTGGGAACCCCCGGTCACCCATGGCATTCTGACCGTTGTTGACCAGCGGTTGCCGCGGGGAGGCCACTTTGGACACATCGGCGATCCTCGCGGACATCGGCGCCCACTGGCACGTGTACCTCACCATGCCGTTCATCGCGGCGCTGATCGGTTACGTCACCAAACGCGTCGCCATCGAGATGATGTTCCGGCCCCTCGAGTTCACCGGGATCAAGCCGTTCCTCGGCTGGCAGGGCGTCATCCCGGCGAACTCGCGGCGGATGGCCACGACCGCCGTCGATCTGCTGACGCGCAACCTCGTCGACCCGCAGGAGATCTTCGCCAGGCTCGATCCGGAGGAAATGCTCAAAGAGCTCGAAACTCCGCTGCTCAAGGCCGTCGAAGACGTCACGCGCGAAGTCATGGAGACCTACCAGCCGCGGCTGTGGGAGATGCTGCCGTCGCGGGCGCAGCGATTGCTCGTCGACCAGGTCCGCGCGCAGGCGCCCGACGTCGTCAAGCGGCTCCTGCGCGAGGTCTCGACCAACATCGACGACGTCCTCGACGTCAACGACATGCTGATCGGCGCCATGGTCCGCGACAAGTCGCTGACCTGCCGGCTGATCCGCGAGGTCGCCGCGCCGGAGTTCAAGTTCATCGCGCGGTCGGGCGTCTACTTCGGGTTCGTGATCGGGCTTGTCCAGTTCGTCGCCTGGGCGCTGACGAAGGAGCCGCTGATCATGCCGATCTTCGGTTTTGTCACAGGCTTCGTCACGGACTGGCTGGCCCTCAAGATGATCTTCTACCCGCGCGAGCCGCGCGGCTTCGGCTTCTTCCGCTGGCAGGGCATGTTCCAGAAGCGCCGTCAGGAGGTCGCCGCCGACTACGGCGCGCTGATCGCCGACGAGGTGCTGACCGTGCGGAACGTGATGGAGGCCGTGCTCACCGGCCCGCGTGCCGACCGGCTGTTCGCGCTCATCACCCGCGAGGTGCAGCGCACGATCGACGCGCAGGCGAGCATCGCCAAGCCACTCGTCGCGCTGACCATGGGCGGCAAGCAGTACCAGGAGATGAAGCGCGCGGCCGCCGAGAAGGCCATCGCCTACCTCCCCGAAACGGTGAAACACGTCGAGAGCTACGCCACCGGCGCGCTCGACGTCCGCAACACGATCGTCGAAAAGATGCGGCAGCTGACGCCGATCGAGTTCGAAGGCATCCTGCGTCCGGCCTTCAAGCAGGACGAATGGAAGCTCATCGCGGTCGGCGCGGTGATCGGCGGGCTCGTCGGGGAACTGCAGGTCCTGCTCCTGCTGCACTGATCAAGGGCCGCTAGCGTGCGGTCGTGGACTTCAGCACGCACTGGCAGGTGTACGTCACCATGCCGTTCATCGCCGCGCTGATCGGGTACGTCACCAAGCGCGTCGCCATCGAAATGATGTTCCGGCCGCTCGAGTTCACCGGGGTCAGGCCGTTCCTCGGCTGGCAGGGCGTGCTGCCGGCGAACGCCGAGCGGATGGCGGCGACGGCCACCGAGATGCTGACGACGAACCTCGTCGACCCGAAGGAGATCTTCGCCCGGCTCGACCCGGCGCAGGTCGCGAAGGAGATCGAGCAGCCGCTGCTACGAGTGGTCGAGGACGTCACCCGCGACGTCATGGAGACCTACCAGCCGCGGCTGTGGGAGGTGCTGCCGAACACCGCGCAGCAGCTGCTCCTCAAGCGCGTCCAGTCGGAAGCGCCGAAGGCGATCACCAAGATCATGCGGGAGATCGCCGACAACATCGAGGACGTCCTCGACCTCAAGCACATGGTCGTGACGAACCTGGTGCGCGACAAGGCGTTGCTGAACCGGCTGATCCGCGACATCTCACGCCCGGAGATGCGGTTCATCGCCCGCTCCGGCATCGTCTTCGGGTTCATCCTCGGCTGCGTGCAGCTCGTCGTCTGGGCGCTGACGAAGTCGCCGATCGTGCTGCCGCTGTTCGGCCTCGCCATCGGCTGGCTCACCGACTGGCTGGCCCTGAAGATGATCTTCCTGCCGCGCGAACCACGCCGGTTCTTCGGGCTCTACACCTGGCAGGGTGTGTTCCAGAAGCGCCGCGACGTCGTGGCCGCCGACTACGGCGACATGATCGCGCGCGAGATCATCACCATCCCCAACCTGCTCGAAGCGGTGCTGCGGGGGCCGAAGTCGGACAGGCTGTTCGCGATGATCACCCGCGAGGTGCAGAAGACGATCGACGCGCAGGCGAGCGTCGTCAAGCCGTTCGTCGCCATCGCCGTCGGCACCAAGCGGTTCCAGGAGATGAAGCAGACGGCCGCGACGAAGGCCGCGGAGCGCGTCCCGGAAACGATCCGGTACGCCGAGAACTACGCGATCAACGCGCTCGACGTCCGCAACACGATCGTGGACCGGATGCGGAAACTGAGCGCGCTGGAGTTCGAGCAGCTGCTGCGGCCGGCGTTCCGGCAGGACGAGTGGAAGCTGATCGCGGTCGGTGCGGTGATCGGCGGTCTCGTCGGAGAACTGCAGGTGCTCGCCCTGCTCGGCTAGCCGGTACGGTTTCGTTCTCGGCACTGCGAGGGAGGTCGGATGGACGCTGTCCTGGCCGACTTCGCCGCGCATTGGCCGCTGTACACGGCGATGCCGTTCATCGCGGCGCTGATCGGGTACGTCACCAAGCGCGTCGCCATCGAGATGATGTTCCGGCCGGTGGAGTTCCTCGGGATCCCGCCGCTGCTCGGCTGGCAGGGGGTCGTCCCCAAGCACGGCGGGCGGATGGCGGCGGTCGCCACCGAACTGCTGACGGCGAACCTCCTCGACCTGCGCGAGGTCTTCGGCCGGATCGACCCGGTGATCATCACGCACGAGCTGGAGCAGCCGCTGCTGCGCGCGGTCGACCACATCGCGCGCGAGGTGCTCGCCGAGCACCACCCGCGGCTGTGGGAGGTCATGCCGACGCTGGCGCAGGAGATGCTGATCAAGCAGGTCCAGTCGTCGGCGCCGCGGCTGGTGCGGGAGTTCCTCGACGACGTCCGCGAGAACCTCGACGAAGTGCTCGACGTCCAGCACATGACGGTCCAGCGGCTCACCCGCGACAAGGCGCTGCTGGTGCGGCTGATCCGCGAGACGTCCCGGCCGGAGATGGCGTTCATCGCGCGGATGGGCATCTACTTCGGCTTCGGGCTGGGCCTGGTGCAGACGATCGTCTGGGCGTTCACGCGCGAGCCGTGGGTGCTGCCGGTCTTCGGCGGCGTGATCGGGCTGTGCACGGACTGGCTGGCGATCAAGCTGATCTTCGTCCCGCGCGAGCCGGTCCGCGTCGGGCGGGTGATCTTCCAGGGCAAGTTCCAGCGGCGACGCGCGGAGGTCGCGCGGCAGTACGGCGAGCTGATCGCGAACGAGGTCCTCACCGTCCAGAACCTGCTGGACGCCGTCCTGCGCGGCCCGCGCGCGGATCGCCTGGCGGCGCTGGTCGAGCAGATGGTCTCGTCGGCGGTCGACACCCAGATGTCGGCCTCGGTGCTGACGCTGACGGTGGGTGGCCCCCGGCTGCGCGAGATGAAGCACGCGGCGGCGGTCAAGGCGTTGCAGCACCTGCCGGACACAGCGCGCTACGCCGAGGGCTACCTGACCGAGGCGATGGACGTCGCGAAGATGATCGAGCAGCGGATGCTGGCGTTGACACCGCTGGAGTTCGAGGGCCTGCTGCGGCCCGCGTTCCGGCAGGACGAGTGGAAGCTGATCGCGGTCGGCGGGGTGATCGGCTTCCTGGTCGGGGAGCTGCAGGTCCTGCTGATGCTGGGCTGACGAGCCCGGCGTAGACACATCCTGGGGATCCGGCCGACGGCTTCGGGTCAGGTCCGCTTGCGGCTCGCGATCTCGTCGGAGAGCCGCTGCACCTGGGCGGGGTCCGCGTCCCGGGCAAGGGCGACGTAGTGGTCCATGACGGCCGGCCGGTAACGCACGGGCAACGTCTGTCCCGGGGCGAGTCGGGTGAGCTCGGTGATCGTGAGGTCTTCGTCCGCGATACCGCGGAACGAGACGCCGCCGGCGGTCTCCACGTCGAGCATCAGGACCACGCGTGGATTGCTGTTGACCTCCCGCCAGTCGACGAGAACGCCGAGCGCAAGCGTCCCCGTGCGCAATTCCGCATTGCGCTTCGATGCATCACGGCTCAGGAACGGGTTCGGGGCGACGCCCGGGAAGCCGGGCCCGACGCCGAGCGATTCCCGGCTCAGGTCGGGCCTGAGCTGCGCCATCAGATCGTCGAGCTTCTTCTTCGAACCGAACATCCTGCCCTTCCCTCGCACCGGCGCCGGAATCCCGGCCTGGCGCTTCGCCCTCACGGCGATTGTACGTAGCGGCCATTCCCGACGCCCCGTCCCGATGGGATCGCCGCCTGCGGTCGCGGACTAGGCCACCGGGGTCAGCTCGGCGGCCGAGGTCACCGCTCGCACCCGCGTCCGGCGGTCGCGCTGCCAGGCGATCAGGCGGCACACCACGTAGATCAAGAACGAAATCGCCGTGACGAACGCGCTCACCGGCAGGCCCGGTGCCAGCGACAGCACGATGCCGCCCAGGGCCGCCACCTCGGCGAAGACGATCGACAGCACCGTCGCCTTCCAGGGGGACGCCGTCACGCGCGCCGCGGCGGCCGCGGGCGTCACCATCAGCGCCACCACCAGCAGTGAACCGACCACCTTCACGCTCAGCGCCGTCGAGATGCCGACCAGCAGCGCGAACACCACCGTCAACGTCTTCACCGGGACGCCGCGCGCGATGGCCACGTTGCGGTCCACCGACGCGAACAGCAGTGGCCGGTACACCAGCGCCAGCACCGCCAAGACCACCACCGACGACACCACGAACAACGTCAGGTTCGTCGAGTCGATGGTGATGATCTGGCCGGTCAGGATGCCGAACTTGTTGCCGGAGCGTCCTTTGTAGAACGACAGGAACAGCACGCCCATGCCGAGGCCGAACGAGAGGATCACGCCGATCACCGAGTCCCGGTCGGCGTCCCGCGCTCCCAGGATGCCCAGCAGCAGGGCCGCCACCACCGCGCCGATCAGCGCGCCGTACTCGACGCCGATACCGAGCAGCAGGGCCGCCGCGCCGCCGGTGAAGGCCAGCTCGGACGTGCCGTGCACGGCGAACGACATGCGGCGCATCACGATCAGCGGTCCGAGCACGCCGGCCACCAGGCCGAGGATCGCCGCCGCCAGCAACGCCGTCTGGACGCCGTCGAGCTCGGTGATCAGTTCCCAGGTCTTGCCGAAGTCGAACAGATCCAAGACTCAGCCCACTTGTTCTTCGACGTCGTGTTCGTGGTGGTGCGGCTCCTGCTCGCACAGGGAGCTCTGCGCGCCCGCGATGTGGATCTGGCCGCCGACCTTGAGCACCTCGACCCGCGTGCCGTACAGCTGCGACAGCGTCTCGGTGGTCATCACCTCGTCCGGCTTGCCGATCCGGAAGGACCCGTTGACCAGGTACAACACCCGGTCGACAAACGGCAGCACCGGGTTGATCTCGTGCGTCACGAACAGCACCGCGGTGCCCGACGTCCGCCGCCGCTCGTCGATCAGCTCGCTGATCGCGCGCTGGTGCGCCAGGTCCAGGGACAGCAGCGGCTCGTCGCACAGCAGCACTTCGGGGTCGCCGACCAGGGCCTGCGCCACCCGCAGCCGCTGCTGCTCACCGCCGGACAGTCGGCCGACGGGCTGCTTCGCGTACCGCGTCGCGCCCACCGCTTCGATGGCTTCGGAAACGCGGCGCCGGCGCGCGGCCATGCCGAACAGGCCGGTACCCCAGCGGTGCCCGTCGAGGCCCAGCCCGACCAGGTCGACGCCGCGCAGCGTGAGCGATTCGTCGATCGCGCGCTGCTGCGGGATGTAGCCGACCTTGCGGTTCGCGCCGCCCGGGCGGCCGCCGGCGATCTCGACCGTGCCCGCGGACAGGCCCTGCATGCCGAGCAACGCCTTGAGCAGGCTGCTCTTGCCGGAGCCGTTCGGGCCGAGCACCGCGAGGAACTCCCCGGGCTCGACGACGAGGTCGAGACCCGACCAGAGCGTCCGGGGACCGAACGCGAGACCCGCGCCGCGGACCCGGACCGCGGGGCGTACATCGTCGGAGACGGGAGGCATGCTCAGCTCAACGCTTTCGCGAGTGCATCGACTTCCCCGGTCATCCAGCCAATGTAGTCCGTCACACCCTGGGGCAGCGTCTCGGTCACGTCGACGACGCCGATTCCGGCGGCCTTCGCCTGGCCGACGACGTCCTGGGTCAGCGGCGTCACCGTCTGCGCGTTGTTGATCAGCGCCTTGACCTGCTTGGTGGCGATGAGCTGCTTGTACTCATTCACCGCGCCCGCCGGGACGTCGGTGTCGTTCTCCACCGCGTCGGAAAACGCCTTGGGTGTCGCGTCCGTCAGCTTCGCGCTCCGTAGCAGGTAGTGCGCGACCGGCTCGGTGACGACGACCTTCGTCCCCGGGTGCGCCGCGCCCAGCTCACCGAGGCGCTTCTCCAGCGCGTCGACCTTCGCCTTGAACGCGGTCGCGTTGTCGGTGAAGAGCTGCTTCGACGCCGGCTGCAGCTCGCCGAGCTGCGCGGCGACCTGGTCGGCCACCTTGTCGACGCCGGGCAGGTCGTACCAGACGTGCTCGTTCTCGTCGCCGGTCGCGGCGACGTCGTAGGCGACGACCTTCTTCGCGTCGCCCGCCTGGTCGGTGAGCTTGCCGAAGAACTCGTCGTACCCGCCGCCGTTGGACAGCAGGAGCTGCGCGTCCTTCGCCGCCAGCGCGTCGTCGGCCGTCGTCTCGTAGGAGTGCGGGTCGGCCGACGGGTCGTGGATGACCGACTTGACCTCGACCTTGTCGCCGCCGACCGCGCTGGCCACGCTGCCCCAGACGTCGGTCGAGGCGACCACCTTGAGCTTGCCGTCACCGCCGGATTGACCACCGCCGTCGGCGCCGGACGACCCGCCGCCGGAGCACGCGGCGAGCGCGAAGAGGGACAGGGCCGAAGCGGCGGCGAGCGCGCTCCTGGTGCGGCGGGAACTCATCGGGGACTCCTGCGAGAGATGCACGACTGCTAATGGAAACCGTTGTCAGATTCACTTTACCCCATCCGGATGACACCCTGGCAATCCGATCGGGGCTGGTGTATGCGCCGACGTGCATGCGGATCGAGACATCGACCACGCGGGGTGTCTCTTCAGGAAAACGATCTGAACCGTTACGGTTTGCTGATGGGACGTCCTATTCGCACCCGGAGGCAGGCGACACTGGCGTCGCTCGCGGCGGAGCTCGGTGTGTCCAGGACCACGGTGTCCAACGCCTACAACCGGCCGGACCAGTTGTCCCCGGAACTGCGCCGCCGGGTCCTCGAGACCGCGCGGCGCCTCGGCTACCCCGGACCTGACCCCGTCGCCCGCTCGCTGCGCACCCGCAAGGCCGGCGCCGTCGGGCTGCTGCTGACCGAAAACCTCTCCTACGCCTTCCGCGACCCCGCCGCCGTCGGTGTCCTCGAGGGACTGGCCCTGGCCTGCGAAGACGCCAGTGTCGGCCTCCACCTGGTGCCGGCCAGCCCGGGCCGAGAGGACGTCGCCGCGGTGCACCGTGCGGGTGTCGACGGCTTCGTCGTCTACTCCGTGCCGGACGACGATCCACACCTGGCCGCCGTGCTGGAGCGGCCGGTGCCGACGGTGATCATCGACCAGCCGAGCATCGAGGGGATCGACCGCGTCGGCCCGGACGACGCGGCGGCCGTCGGCAAGATCGCCGAGCACCTGGTCGGCCTCGGCCACCGGCAGGTCGGCGTCATCTGCATGCGGCTGGCCCGCGAGCGCAACGACGACTTCGTCTCCCCGGTGCGCCAGAGCGGCGCGCACTTCCACGTCCAGCGCACCCGGCTCGAAGCGCTCGCCGTGGCGTTCTCCGGTGCCGGCGTCGACTGGGCGGGCGTCCCGGTGGTCGAGCGGTTCGACCACACGGTGGACGACGGCGCGTCGGCCGCCCGGCAGCTGCTCGACGCGTACCCGCAGATCACGGCCGTGATCTGCACCTCCGACATCCTCGCGCTCGGCGCCATGGCCGAGGCCGAACGCCGCGGGCTGCGCGTGCCGCAGGACCTCACCGTCACCGGCTTCGACGGCATCGCCGAAGCCGAGCGGATCGGGCTCACCACCGTGCACCAGCCGGTGCTCGAGAAGGGCAAGGCGGCCGGCCGACTGCTGCTCAGCTCGGGTGAGCGGAGCGCGCCGAAGGTGATCACGTTGCCGACCGAGCTGCGGATCGGCCGGACGTCGGCGCCGCCGCGGACCGTCGAGGAGCCCTGGTTCGGGGGCTGAGCACCACGGATAGTCCGTGACTTTGCTCGTATCCCGTTGCCCGATCGAGCACCGGCCGGTCCAATAGGTGGGGAACGCCCGCGCCGCGGGGCCACTGGCCGGAAGGTGACCGATGACCTCGATCGACGTACTGCTCAAGCGCAACCAGGAACTCGGCGAAGTCACGCCCGGCGACCGCTCGTCGCCGAAGCCGTCGCTCCAGGTGGCCATCCTGACCTGCATGGACGCCCGGATCCGGGTGTTCGAGCTGTTCGGCCTGCTCCAGGGCGAGTCGCACGTCCTGCGCAACGCCGGCGGTGTGGTGACCGACGACATGATCCGCTCGCTGGCCCTGTCGCAGCGCAAGCTCGGCACCCGCGAGGTCCTGATCGTCCAGCACACCGAGTGCGGCCTCTCGATGGTGACCGAAGACGACTTCAAGGACGAGCTCGAGAGCGACACCGGCCTGCGCCCGACCTGGGCGGTCGAGGCGTTCCGCAACGTCGAGAACAGCGTCCGGACGTCGGTGGAGCGCGTGCGCCGCAGCGACTTCCTGCTGCACACCGACAACATCCGCGGCTTCGTCTACGACGTCAAGACCGGGCGGCTTTCCGAGGTCGAGTAGCGTACGCGTTCAGATGCCGTCACCATCTGAGCGGGGAACAGCGTGCGCGTGCTCTTCGCCGGCCTCGCGTCGGCCGGCCACACCTACCCGCTGATCCCGCTCGCGACCGCGGTCCGGGACGCCGGGCACGAGGTGCACTTCGCCGCCGGTGAGCACGTCCACGCGGCCCTGCTCCGGAACGGGCTCCGGCCCTTCCGGCCCGCGGACTCGTTCTACGAGATCTACGCCGAGGACCTCGAACCGGAGCTGGCGCGGGTGCGGCCGGACCTCGTCGTGCACGGCTGGGGCGTGCCCGAGGCGGCCGTCGCCGCGCGGCGCGCCGGGATCCCCGCCCTCTGGCACGGGTTCGGCCGGATGCTCCCCGGCGGAATCGGCTTCGAGCGGCCCGGTGGCGGGGTGCACCTGGACATCTGCCCGCCGTCGTTGCAGGACGAGGACTTCCTCGCGACGGCCGGGCGGATCGCGCTGCGGCCCGTGCCGTACGCCGAACCGGGCGGCTTCGAGCAGCCGTCGCGGCCGCTCGTCTACCTCACGCTCGGCACCGCGTTCGGCACGCCCGAGGTGCTCACCACCGCGATCCGCGGCCTGAGCGCCCTCGACGCGCACATCGTGGTGGCCACCGGCCGGGTGCGCCCCGAGGAGCTCGGCGCCGTGCCGGCCAACGTCACGGTCCGGGCCTGGGTGCCGCAGGCCGACGTGGTGGCGCACGCCGACGCGGTCGTGCACCACGGTGGCAGCGGCACGACGCTCGGCGCGCTCGCCGAGGGCGTGCCGCAGCTGCTCCTGCCCCAGGGCGCCGACCAGTTCGCCAACGCCGAGGCGCTCTGCGCCGCCGGTGCCGCGCTGCGCCTGCTGCCCGGCGAGCTGAGCGCGGACGCCGTCACCGAACAGGTGCGGAAGCTGCCGGCCCACCGCGACGCGGCGCGCGCGATCGCCGCGGAGATCGCCGCCATGCCGTCGCCGGACGAGGTCGCCCGCGAGCTGCCGAAGTACGCGAAGTAGCCTCCCGGCGTGGCTGTGGACGCTGACGTTTTGCTCGACTGGTTCTCCGCGCACGGCCGGGACCTGCCCTGGCGCGAGCCCGAGTGCTCGGCCTGGGGTGTCCTGGTCAGCGAAATCATGCTGCAGCAGACGCCGGTCGCCCGCGTCGAGCCGATCTGGCACGAGTGGATGGCGCGCTGGCCGGTGCCCTCGGCGCTGGCCGCGTCGTCGCAGGGCGAGGTCGTGCGGGCCTGGGGCAAGCTCGGTTATCCGCGTCGCGCGCTGCGACTGCACCAGGCAGCGGGGGTGATCGCGGCCGAGCACGGCGACGTCGTCCCGTCCGATGTGGACACCCTGCTCGCGCTGCCGGGGATCGGCGCCTACACCGCGCGGGCCGTCGCCGCGTTCGCCTACGGGCAGCGCGCGCCGGTCGTCGACACCAACGTGCGGCGGGTCGTCGCGCGGGCGGTGCACGGCGCGGGTGACGCCGGGCCCGCGTCGAACACCCGTGACATGGCCGACGTCGAGGCGCTGCTGCCGGCCGACGACGCGCCGGCCGCTCGCTTTTCGGCCGCGATCATGGAACTGGGCGCGCTGATCTGCACCGCGCGCGCCCCGCGTTGCGCGGACTGCCCGGTGTACGACGAGTGCGCGTGGCAGCACGCCGGCCGGCCGGAGTACGCGGGCCCGGCCAAGCCGGTGCAGAAGTTCGCGGGCACCGACCGGCAGGTGCGCGGGCTGCTGCTCGACGTCCTGCGCGGCACCGAGGGCCCGGTCGAAAAGGCGAAGCTGGACCTTGTCTGGCACGACGGCGGCCAGCGTGATCGTTGCCTGGACTCCCTGCTGGTCGACGGCCTGCTGGAGCAGACCCGCGACGGTCTCTTCGCACTTCCGGGCGAACACTAACGCGCTACAACAAAAGTTGGTCAATAGTTGTCAACGGCGCGATGCGGGGTTACCTTCTGCTGGTTGCATTCCGGCGGAAGGTGTCACGCAAATGGCGGACTTTGACCGCCGTGCCCTGCTGAAAGCGGGATTCACGGCGACCGCGGTCGGAACACTGGGGCTGGCTGGGGTTCGAACGGCGGCAGCGGCGGCCGTGCCCACGCCGACCATCCACGGCACGGCCGAGTGGAAAGCGCGCGCCGCGTCCGGCGCCATCGTGGTCGAGAACCACAAGCCGACGTACATCGTCGTGCACCACACCGTGGATCCGGGGAACGTCACCGACTATTCGCTGGCCCACGCGCTCCAGATCTCGCGGGACATCCAGAACTTCCACATGGACACGCGCGGCTGGATCGACACCGGCCAGCAGTTCACGAACAGCCGCGGCGGGTTCGTCACCGAGGGGCGGCACCGCAGCCTCGAGATCCTGCGCGGCGGCACCCAGCACGTGCAGGGCGCGAACGTCGGCAACCACAACAGCGAGTGCATCGGCATCGAGAACGAAGGCCTGTACAGCACGGTCGACGTCCCGACGGCGCTGTGGAACTCGCTGGTGGGCCTGGTCGCCTACATCGCGCACCAGTACGGCATCACGCCCGAGTTCATCAAGGGCCACCGCGACTTCAACTCGACGGAGTGCTGCGGCCAGGTGCTCTACGACCGGCTGCCGGAGCTGCGGACGGCCGTCGGGCGCGTCCTCGGCGTCTCGGTCGCGCGATCGGACGTCGCGGAGTGGCCCCTGCTGAAGCCGGGTGACACGGGTCGGCGGGTCCTGCTCGCGCAGCAGTTCCTGCGCGATTCGGGCGCCGACGTGCCGACGGACGGCGTCTTCGGAAAGTCCACAAAGGACGCCGTGGCGGCGCTGGCGGCCCGGGCCTCACTGCCGCGCGACACGTGCACGGCGTCGACGGCGGCCGACGAGACGGGCTTCCTCGGCGCGGACGTCTGGCCGCTGATCGTCCCAGCGGACCGCTCCACCGCAGCCTGGAGATCCGACCTCTCCCGCAACTAACCCCCGCTCCCTTCCACCTTCCGGGTGACAAAAACGCATCTTTCCCTAGGAAAGTGGCGCGTTAGCGATTCAAGACGTCGGACAGGAAGGCCTCGACGGCGCCTCGGTAGGTCTCCGGGGCTTCGTCGTGGGGCAAGTGGGCCGAACCGGGGACGACCAGGTGCTTCGCGCCCGGCACCCGCGCGGCGACGGCCGCCTGCTGGCCCGGCGGCATGGCCGTGTGCTCGCCCTCGACCAGCAGCAGCGGGCAGCGGATTCCGTCCACAGTGGACCAGTAGTCGACGCGGCCCCACTCCGCGGCGATGACGTACAGATCCTCCAGGTCGGCGACCAGGTGGAACCCGTCTTCACGCTCCTCGACGCAGTCCGCGAAGTACTCGCCCGCGTCGCCGAAGAACTCGCGGACGTGGTCCGGCGACTTGAACGGCACCGGCCAGCTCTCGAAGTGGCCGCGCCAGGTTTCGACGGTCCGGCCGCGCTGGTCCGGCGCGAAGTCCTCGGACACCACCGCCCGCACCAGCTCGGGGTACCGCGCGGCCGTCGCCCACGCGTGCAGGCCGCCCATCGAGTGACCGATCAGCACCGCCGGGCCGGCGTCGAGGGTGCGCAGCGCCTCGGCGACGTCGTCGGCGAACCGCTCGGTCGTCCACGGCCCGACCCGCGGCGCGCTGCCGTGACCGCGCGCGTCGAGACCGTAAACCGCGCCGTAGGGCCGGAGCCACTCCGCGACCCGCCGCCACGTCCGCGCCCGACCCATCAGACCGTGGAGCAGAACGATCGGCACGCCGCTGCCGCCGAAACAGAGCACGCGGCCACCTAACCACAGATCCGCAGGTGCGGAACGTGACCGAGTGGTCGCGCACGATGACCTAGGCTGGGTCGCATGCGCCGCCGACTCACCGCCCTCGCCCTCTGCAGTGTGGTGATCGCCGCCGCGGCCTGCAGCGGTGACGCCGACCCGGCGCCGCCGCCACCGCCGCCCATGCACCCGGCGCCCGGGGTCGCCGGCGCCGGTGATCCGTACTACCCGGACGACGGCAACGGCGGGTACGACGCCCTGCACTACGACGTCGACGCGAGCTACGACCCGCCGAGCGGCCGGCTCGACGGCGACACGACCGTCACGGCCAAGGCGACCCAGGACCTCAGCCGGTTCGACCTCGACCTGCGCGGACTCGACGTCGCGAGTGTCGAAGTGGACGGCCAGCCGGCGAAGTTCAGCCGGGAAAAGGCCTACGAACTGGTCGTCACCCCGGCGGCGCCGATCCGCGCCGGGACGACGTTCCGCACCCGCGTCCGCTACGGCGGCGACCCGGCGAAGACCCCGCACGGCGGCGGCAGCGAGAACGGCTGGCAGCACTCGGCCGACGGCGGCGCGTTCATGGTCGGCGAGCCGCACTCGGCCGCGTTCTGGTACCCGGTGAACGAGACCCCGCGCGACAAGGCCACCTTCACGCTCACCGCGCACGTCCCGGACGGCTGGACGGTGATTTCGAACGGCCGGGAGCTGCCGCCGGTCCACGCCGGCGGCCGCACCACCACGACGTGGACCGAGTCGAACCCGGTGGCGAGCTACCTGACGACCGTCGCGATCGACAAGTTCGACGTCGACCGCTCGACCCTGCCGGACGGCACCCCGGTCGTCTCCGCGTACGCGCCGGGCGCCGAGGCGCACCGCGCGACCGGTGACCGGCTGCCCGAGGTCCTCACCTTCCTGAGCGGCAAGTTCGGGCCGTACCCGCAGTCCGCGGCCGGCGGGATCTACCTGAACGAGGACATCCACTTCTCGCTGGAGACGCAGACCCGCCCGACGTACGCGAAGTGGGCCGAACTGCTGACGCTGGTGCACGAGAACGCCCACCAGTGGTTCGGCGACTCGGTGTCGGTCGCCGACTGGTCCGACGTCTGCCTGAACGAGTGCTTCGCGTCGTACGCGCAGTGGCTGTGGGGCGAGCGCGAAGGGCAGAACCTCGACGACCGCTACCGCGCGGCGATCGAGCTGACCCGCGGCAGCGCCGACTTCTGGAGCCGCAAGCTGGTCGGCATGGGTGCCGGGCACGAGTTCGAAGGCGTCTACGACAAGGGCATCCTCGCCCTGCACGCGCTGCGCCGGAAGATCGGCGACCCGGCGTTCGACCGCCTCCTGCACGACTGGCCGGCGAAGTACCGCCACGGCAACGCGACCTGGACGGCGTTCGAGAACATGGCGGGCAGCGTCTCCGGCCAGGACCTCCACACCTTCTTCACCGACTGGTTCCACGGGACGTCACTCCCCGCGGACGCCGACCTCTTCCCCGGCTCCCTGCGCAGCTGACCTGGACAGTCGGCTCACGTACCCGAACAGTCGGCTCACGTACCCGAACGGTCGGCTCACGTACCCGGACAGTCGGCTCACGTACCGACCCTCTGGGTACGCGAGCCGACCCTCTGGGTACGTAGGTGTTCGCCGTGGCGCGGATCATCGGGCCGGTGGTGCCGGCGTCAGTAGGGTGGAGCCATGAGTGTCGTGAAGATCAACGCGATCGAGGTTCCCGAAGGGGCCGGCCCCGAGCTGGAGAAGCGGTTCGGCGCGCGGCTGCACGCCGTCGACCAGCAGCCCGGCTTTCTCGGCTTCGAGCTGCTGCGGCCGGTTTCCGGTGAGACACGGTACTTCGTCTACACGAAGTGGGAGACGGAGGAGGCCTACCAGGCCTGGGCGACCGGTGGCGCCGCCGCGGCCGCGCACGCCGGGGAGCGCGCGAAGCCCGTCTCATCCGGGGCCAGCCTGCTGGAGTTCGAGGTCGTCCTCGGCTCGCAGCCGGGTGAGTGACCTCGCCCGCGCCGCGGAACTGCTGGGCGGCGCCGGCGCGCTGCTGATCTGCGCCGGCGCCGGGATGGGTGTCGACTCCGGGCTGCCGGACTTCCGGGGCGGCGAAGGGTTCTGGCGCGCGTACCCGCCGTATGCGCGCCTCGGGCTGCAGTTCGAGGAGATCGCCGACCCGCGCCACTTCGCCGACGATCCCGAGCTGGCCTGGGGTTTCTACGGTCACCGGCTGGACCTGTACCGCAAGACGGTGCCCCACCGCGGGTTCGCCCTGCTGCGCGAACTCCGGCCGGCCGGCGGTGTCCGCGTCTTCACGTCCAATGTGGACGGACAGTTCCAGAAGGCGGGCTTCGAGCACGTCGCCGAGGCGCACGGGTCGATCCACCACCTGCAGTGCCTGGCCGGCTGCACCACCGACATCTGGCCGGCCGACGTCGAAGTCGCGATCGACACCGAGACGATGCGCGCAGGATCGCCGCTGCCGTCGTGCCCGCGCTGCGGCGGCTTGGCGCGCCCCAACATCCTGATGTTCGGCGACTACGAGTGGGTCCCGGACCGCAGCCAGGCCCAGCTGGACGAGCTGACGGCGTGGCGCCGCAACGCGCGCGACCTCGTGGTGGTGGAGCTGGGCGCGGGCCAGGCGGTCCCGACGGTCCGGCGCTACAGCGAACTCGCCAGCGCCGCGACGGGCGCGTTGATCCGGATCAACCCGCGAGAGCCGCAGATCCGCCACAACCGCGGCGTCTCGATCGCGGCCGGCGCGCTGGAGACACTCGAACAGCTCGTGAGTGTTTAGGCCGGTTCTAACCGCCCTGAACACTCACGACTACGGGCGCACCCAGAGGTCGCGGTTGCCGGCGAGCAGCACGCGGCCGTCGGCCAGGGTCGCCGCCGCCGTCACCGGGGAGCCGGAACAGCCCAGGTCATCGCAGTGCCAGGACGTTCCCGCGGAGATCAGCACCGACGAGCAGTACCAGTCGGGTTGCCGCCCAGGCCGGCCAGTTTCGTGAGCGTGCCGTCGGCCTCGCGGCGGCCGAACTCCCTTCCGGACCGGGCGACCCGCTGCCCGGCGCCGGGTCGATCTTCAGCGACGCGCACCCCGCGTCACCGGTCCAGTTGGCGGTGACCTCGTGGTAGCCGTTCAAGCCGACGTCGGACGCCACCCAATCGCCGTCCGGCGGCGCGCTCACGGCAGTTGCACTTCGGCGAAAACCGCGCGGTGGTCACTGCCCGGGACGTCGAACACGCCGTAGTCCCGCACCGCGGCGCGGTTGTCCACCACGACGTGGTCGATGGTCACCACGGGCATGGACGACGGCCACGTCGGCGTCAGGCCCGAGCCGCGCTGCTCGGCCGCGTCGTTGTAACCGCGGGACAGGACCGTGCGGAACGCCGCGTGGTCCAGCGTCGCGTTGAAGTCGCCCGCGAGGATCCGGAGGCCGTGCTCACCCGCCGCGCGGGAGAGGTCCTTCGTCTCGCGCTCCCACTGCGGGGTGTCGACGTCCGGGGAGATCGGGTGCACGGCGACGATCTCCACCACCGCGCCGTCGCCGAGGTCGGCCTGGGCGCCCGGCTGCTTGGCCGCGGAATCACCCGTCAGGTTGACCTCCGTCAGGGGGAAGCGCGACACGATCCCCGAGCCGAACGCGCCGGGCGCGGGGTGCAGGACGCGGTACGGCAACGTCTGGAACAGCCCGGCCGCGGTCAGGCCGTCGACCACCCGGGGCGTCATCTCGACCAGGTTGAGCACGTCGATCCGCTGCGAGCGGACCAGGTCGACGACGGCTTTCGGGTCCGCCTGGCCGTAGAGCAGGTTCGAGGAGAGCACACGCAGGGTCTTGCCGTGCACGTCGCGCTGGTCGCTCGCCGAAACCCGCGGCACCACCAGCACGGCCAGCGCGATCGCCAGCACCAGCGCGACCCCGCCGACCCACCAGCGCCGGCACGCCAGCGCCAAGCCGCCGGACAGCACGCCGTAAACGACCGCGTACGGCGTCAACGACAGCGCGACCAGGAGGTACCAGTCGCCGTCGAAGCCGGCCAGGCGCAGCGCGGCCAGCACCGCCAGCGGCACCACGGGCACCACCAGCAGGGCCGTGACCAGCGGGTTCTTCCGCCGCACCCGCGTCTCTTCCGTTGTCACCATGGTGCCGAGTATGCCGAGGCCGCCGCCGGACGGCCCGGGCGGCGACCACACCTCCACAACATCTCCACCGGGCCTGCCAGGGCCGGACAGCCGCTGCCAGCGCGCTGTGCGCGGCCTGCCAGCAGCGACGTCCACTGTGGTCCTCACAGCGACCAGCGAAGGAGGACGCCCATGTCGCACGCGATCCAGGCCGAAGGTCTGGTCAAGCATTTCGGGGAAACCAAGGCGCTGGACGGGGTGGACCTCGAGGTCCCCTACGGCCAGGTGGTGGGGGTGCTCGGGCCGAACGGCGCGGGCAAGACGACCGCCATCCGGATTCTGGCGACGTTGATGAAACCGGACGCCGGGAGAGCCACGGTCGGGGGCTACGACGTGGTCTCCGACCCGGTCCGGGTGCGCAGCCTGATCGGGCTGACCGGGCAGTACGCGTCGGTCGACGAGGACCTCAACGGCATCGAGAACCTGATGCTCATCGGCCGGCTCTACGGCCTGCCCCGGGCCCAGGCCCGCAAGCGCGCCACCGAGCTGATCGAGCGGTTCGAGCTGACCGGCGCGGCCAAGCGGCCGATCCGGACGTTCTCCGGCGGCATGCGACGCCGGATCGACCTGGCCGCCAGCCTGGTCGGCGGCCCCGAGGTGCTCTACCTCGACGAACCGACCACCGGCCTCGACCCGCACGCCCGCAACGAGGTCTGGGACGTCGTCCGCAACCTCGTCGCCGACGGCGCGACCGTGCTGCTGACCACGCAGTACCTGGAGGAGGCCGACCAGCTCGCCGACAAGATCACCGTGTTCGACCACGGCCGGGTCGTCGCCGACGGCCGGGCCGACGAGCTCAAGCGCCGGGTCGGCGGCCAGACGCTGCAGGTGCGGCCGACCCAGCTGTCCGACATGGACGCCGTCAACCGGATCCTCGGCGACCTCAGCGGCGTCCGGCCCACCCGGGACGACGCGTCCGGGCTGCTCACCGCGCCGGTCAAGGACCCGGTGCTGCTGTCCACCCTGGTCCGCAAGCTCGACGAGGCCGGCATCACCGCGGACGAGCTGGCGCTGCGGCTGCCCAGCCTCGACGAGGTGTTCCTCGCCCTGACCGGGCACGCCGCCGAACAGTCCACCGACGACACCCGCGATCTCGAAGGGAGCCTGGCATGACGACCCTGGCACTCGACCGCCCGGCCCCGCCGCGGCACATCAGCCCCGCCAAGGGCTTCCAGCACGCGCTTTCGCTGGCCTGGCGCGGCGTCCTGAAGATCCGCAAGAACCCGGAGCAGCTGGCCGACGTCACGCTGATGCCGATCATCTTCCTGGTCATGTTCGTCTACCTGTTCGGTGGCGCGCTGTCCGGGTCGACCGACGCGTACCTGCAGATGGTCGTGCCGGGGATCATGGTGATGAACATCCTGCAGGCCTGCCTCACGGTCGGCACGAACCTCAACACCGACATCACCAAGGGCGTGTTCGACCGGTTCCGCAGCATGCCGATCGCCCGGTCGGCCCCCCTGATCGGCGCGGTGCTCGCGGACATCGTGCGGTACGTGGTCTGCCTGACCGTGCTGATGGTCGTCGCGACGATCATGGGCTACCGGATCGCGACCAGCCCCGGCGAATTCATCGTGGCGATCCTGCTCGCGCTGGCGTTCGGGCTGTGCTTCTGCTGGGGCTCGGTGTTCGTCGGCATGATCATGAAGTCGCCGGGCGCGGCGACGGCGCTGATGTTCGTCTTCATCATGCCGCTGACCTTCGGCAGCAACGTGTTCGTCAGCACCGCCACGATGCCGGGCTGGCTGAAGGCGTGGGCGGACATCAGCCCGGTGAGCCTGATGGCCAACGCGCTGCGCGGCCTGATGAACGGCGGCGCGGTCGCCGGCCCGCTGGCCGGGGCCCTGGCCTGGATGGCCGGCGCGGTCATCGTGTTCTTCCCGCTGGCCACCTGGGCCTACCGCCGGCGGGTCTGAGGGCGCGGGTGCACGGGGGTGACCCACGCCGGTAGCTGAAGGGGACGTTCGCGGGGGCGAGCGTCCCCTTCAGCTTTTGACGGCGTCGAGTTCCGCCAGCAGCCAGGCGATCGTGTCCTCTTTGGACGTCGTCCGGGCCTGCTCGTACCGCTCTTCGTATTCCGGCAATGCTTCGCTCAGCGAAGCACGCAGCTCCCGGAGCTCGGGGCTGCCGAGGTCGAGCCGGCCGCGGATGACGGCGGACGCGGCGAGTGCGCGGGCCGCCGCCTCGAACCGGCCCTGCTGCGCCCGGATCAGCGCCAGCAGCTCCACCGTCCCGGCCAGGTCCGGCATGTCGCCCCGCAGGTACGTGGACCGGATCGCCTTGGTCGCAAAGGCTTCCGCCTCTTCGGGGCGCCCGGCGGCCAGGCTCAGGCGCGCTTCGGCCGCGTTGACCCACTCCTCGCCCATCCCGCCGGGGAACTCCGCCTCCCGCGCCAGTGCCCCGACGCGGTCGAGCTGCGTGCGGGCCTCGGCGAGCCGGCCCGTGCGCACCAGCAGTTCCAGCCGGCCGAACATCAGGACGATCTTCTGCTGCGGGTTGGTGATGCCGGCGCCGTAGCGCTCGGCGGCCTCCTGATCGCGCCACGCCCCTTCGAAGTCGCCGGCGCGAGCCCGCTCCACGGCCAGCCGCCACCAGTGCTGGACGGCGTCGTCGTGCGAGCGCAGCTCCATCGACAGCGCCAGCCCCTGCTGGTAGCACTCGATCGCCCGGTCGCTTTCGCCCGCCTGCGAAAGCGCGTACGCCTGGAAGCTCAACGTCATCGCGGTGCCCCAGCGGTCGCCGACCTCGACGAACCCGGCGTGCGCCAGCTCCCGCGCCCGGTCCGCGCCCTCGACGTCCCCCTCGTCGTCGAGCACGAAGCTCTCCACCCAGTGCCCGCCGGCGCGGGTCCACGGGTCCGCGCTCCCCGCCGCGCGCCGCACCTCGCGGAGCGCGATGTCGCGGTCGCCGCCCAGGAAGGCCAGCATCGGCAGGGCCACCGCGAGCCCGGCGTAGCGGTCCATCGCGCCGGTGTCGACGCACTCGTCGACCAGCGGCACGATGTCGGCGTTCTCGCTGCGCATCGGGACGGCGTCCATCAGGTACAGGATCGCCCGGTAGGCCGCGGAGGCGGCCGGGGGCAGCCGGTCGCCGAAGGTGAGCGTCTCGCGGACCAGCCCGCCGACCCGGCTGCCCTGGCCCAGGATGGTCAGGTACCAGAACAACCCGTCCAGCAGGCCGACCGCGTTGTCCACATCGGACATCTCGATCGCGCCGCGCAGGGCCGTGATCATGTTGGCGTTCTCGACCTCGAACCGCTCGATCACGGGCAGCTGGTCACGGGTGCGCAGCACCGGCTCCAGCCGGGCCGACAGCTCCGCGTAGCAGGCCGCCATCGCGCGGCGCGTCGCGTCGAGCTCGCCGGACTCCACCAGCCGCTCGGTGGCGTACGCCCGCAGCGTCTCCAGCATCCGGTACCGCGGCTCGCCGGTCCCGCCGGCCACGACGTCCACAATGGACTTCTCGACCAGGCTGCCGAGCACGTACGGCACGTCGGCCGCGGGCAGCGACGCGTCCGCGCAGACGGCCTCGACCGTCTCCAGCTCGGCCCCGCCGGCGAACACCGAGAGCCGCCGGGCCAGCACCAGCTCGGCGTCGGTCAGCAGGTCCCAGCTCCACTCGACGACCGCGCGCAGCGTCCGCTGGCGCGGCAACGCCGTGCGGCTGCCCGAGGTGAGCAGCCGGAACCGGTCACCGAGGCGGCCGGCGATCTGGGCGACCGTCATCGACCGCAGCCGCGCCGCGGCCAGCTCCAGGGCCAGCGGCATCCCGTCGAGCCGGCGGCAGATCTCCCCGACGTTGTCCACAGTGGACTCGTCGAGCACGAAGTCGGGCCGGACCGCGGCCGCCCGGTCCAGGAACAGCCGGGTCGAGTCCAGCTCGGCGGCCTCGGCGGGCGCGGCGCGTTCCGCGGGCACCGGCAACGGCCCCAGCGGGCAGAGCGCCTCGCCGGTGATCGCCAGCGGCTCCCGGCTGGTGGCCAGGATCCGCAGCCTCGGCACCCGGTGCAGCAGGTCGTCCGCCAGCCGCGCGGCGGCGTCGACGACGTGCTCGCAGTTGTCCAGCACCAGCAGCGTGTCCCCGCCGCCGAGCACCTCGACGGCCTGCTCCAGCGGATCCGCGGCGCGGCGGCGCACCTCGGTCTCGGTGCTGCGCATGTCCCGCACGCCCAGCGCGACCAGCAGCGCACCCGGGACGTCGTCGGCGTCGCGCACGCCGGCCAGCGCGGCGAACCAGACACGCCCGTGCTGGTGCGCCGGGTGCCGGGACGCCGCCTCGGTGGCCAGCCGGGTCTTGCCCGCGCCACCCGGCCCGGTCAGCGTGACCAGCCGGGCGCCGGCGAGCAGCTCGGCCAGCAGCTTGAGCTCGTCGTCCCGCCCGACGAACGTCGTCAGCCGCGTCGGCAGCCGGTCGGCCACCGGCGACGGCGGCGCGAACTCGCCCCGCAACGCGGCCAGCTGGATCTCCTGCAGCTCGGCCGACGGGTCGACGCCGAGCTGGTCGGCCAGCGTGCGGCGCAGGTCGGAGTAGACGGTCAGCGCCTCGGACTGCCGCCCGGCCGCGCAGAGCGCGCGGATCCGCAGGCCGGCGAGCCGTTCGCGCAGCGGGTCGGCGTTGGCCGCGGCGGCCAGGTCGGGCAGGACGGCGGCGTGCTCACCCAGGCGGATGAGCGCGTCGAACCGGTCCTCGGCCGCCTCGGCGCGCAGGTCGGTGAGCCGCCGGGCGGGCGCCTGCGCGAACGGCGCGTCCAGGACGTCGGCGAGCGCGCCGCCCTGCCACAGCGCGAGCGCCTCGGCGAGCAGCTCGGCGGCGTAGGCGTCACGGCCCGCGGCGAGTTCACGGCGGCCGTCGGCGGCGAGCCGTTCGAACCGCTCGGCGTCGACGTCCTCCCGGGCGACGGCGAGCCGGTAGCCGCCGGGACCGGACTCGATCGCCACCGGCAGCGCTTTCCGCAGCCGCGAGACCAGGGACTGGAGGGCGTTCGGCGCGTCGGCGGGCGGCTCCGCGCCCCAGAGGCCGTCGATCAGCGCGTCGGCCGGGACGGCCCGGCCGACGTCCAGCGCCAGCCTGGCCAAGAGCATGCGGAGGCGGGCTCCGCCGATGTCGATCGGGGTGCCGTCGTCTTCCGCCGCCCGCAGCGGGCCCAGCAGCGCAACGCGCATGGACCCAGCTTTCCAGACCTTCCCTGCGGGCCGGGGGCGGACGCCCGAACCGGCACCGACGGAAGTGTTGATTTTCCGGACAAATAAGACTTCGACCCGGCTCGGTACGTGTTCGTGGCGCTACGTTGCGGGTTCACCTCCACCCCAGAACGGACAGGAGTGTTCATGAGGGGCAAGAAACCGGTCGTGCTCGCGGCCGCCCTGCTCACCGGCCTCTGCCTGAGCTCGGGTGTCGCCGCCGGGACCGGCTGGGGCGACGCGAAGCCGGGTAGCGACGGCGCCGGGGACAGTTACTACCCCCAGGACGGCAACGGCGGATACGACGTCGCCGACTACAACCTGAAGGTCACCTACGACCCCGCGTCGCACCAGCTCACCGGGGTGCAGGACATCGCGGCGCGGGCGACGCAGGCCCTCAGCTCGTTCAACCTCGACCTGCGCGGGCTGACCGTCGACACGATCCAGGTCGACGGCCGCGGCGCGACGTTCAGCCGGACCGGCGACCACGAGCTGGTCATCACGCCGTCGCGGTCACTGCGGCGCGGCCAGAACTTCAAGGTCAAGATCGGTTACCACGGCGTGCCCGCGCCCATCGACGACCCGTCGCTGGGCAACAACGGCTGGCAGTACGCCCAGGCGGGCGGCGCGTTCGCCGCCGGCGAGCCGAAGTCGGCGACCACCTGGTACCCGGTCAACGACACCCCGCTCGACAAGGCCACGTTCCACCTCGCGATCACCGTGCCCGACGAGTGGGGCGTGATCGCCAACGGCCGCGAGCGCGGGACGTTCAAGGCGCCCGGCGGCACGACGCACGTCTGGGCCGAGGAAACGCCGATCGTGCCCTACATGACGACGGTCGCGATCGACAAGTGGACCTTCGACCGGCAGAAGCGCAAGGACGGGACGCCGATCGTCAGCGCGTTCGCCCCGGGCGTGCCGGATTCGACGAAGCAGGCCGAGGCGCGGCTGCCGGAGATCCTCGACTTCCTCGAGTCGAAGTTCGGCAAGTACCCGATCGACGCCGCGGGCGGCATCTTCCTCAACGAGCAGATCGGTTTCTCGCTCGAGACGATGAGCCGGCCGATCTACAGCGCGGGCTGGGCCGGCACGGTCCCGACGATCGTCCACGAGAACGCCCACCAGTGGTACGGCGACTCGGTGGCCGTCGACCACTGGCGTGACGTCTGCATGAACGAGTGCTTCGCGTCCTACGCCACCTGGCTCTGGGACGAGGCCAAGGAAGGCGTCGACCTGGACAAGCAGTACGCGAACGACGTCAAGACGGCGTCGGCCGGATTCTGGAACGGCAAGCTGTACGACATGGGCCCCGGCAACGAGTTCACCTACGTGTACTCGAAGGGCCCGGTCATGCTGCACGCGCTGCGGAACTACATCGGGCAGAGCGCGTTCGACCGGGTCCTCAAGACCTGGCCGGCGCTGCACCGGGGCGGCAACGCGAGCATGCAGGACTTCCAGCGGTACACCGAAAGCGTCGCGCACAAGAACCTCAAGGGCTTCTTCGACGCGTGGGTGTACGGCAGCGGCAAGCCCGCCGACCAATACCTCTACCCGGGCGGCCTGAAGCCCGCCGCCTGAGGCCGAAAGTCCGTGAAGGCCTCCTTGAGGGAACTAGAGTCCCTCAAGGAGGCCTTCACGGACTTTGGGGAGGGTGCATGGCCAGGGTGCTGATGACGGGGTTCGCGCCGTTCGGCGGCGAATCGGTGAATCCCTCGTGGCAGGCGGTGTCGCTGCTCGGGGCGCGGCGGGACGACGTCGCCGCGGTCGAGCTGCCGTGCGAGTTCGCGGCGTCACTGCCCGCGCTGCGGCGGGCCATCGAGGAACACCGGCCGGAGCTGGTGGTCTGTGTCGGGCAGGCGGGCGGCCGCACCGAGGTGACGCCGGAGCGTGTCGCGATCAACCTGGTCGACGCCCGCATCCCGGACAACGCGGGCGCGCGGCCGGTGGACGTCCCGGTCGTCGAGGACGGCCCGGCGGCGTACTTCACGACGCTCCCGGTGAAGGCCTGCGTCGCGGCGATCCGTGCGGCGGGCGTGCCGGCGTCGGTGTCCCACACGGCCGGGACGTACGTCTGCAACCAGGTCTTCTACGGCTTGATGCACCTGCTGACGGCGTTTCCGGGCGTGCGCGGCGGTTTTGTGCACGTGCCGTTCAGCCCCGAGCAGGTCGCGGCGTCCGGGAAGGTCGCGCCGTCGCTGAGCGTCGACCGGATCGCCGAAGCGCTGGACGTCCTGGTGGACACGGCGTCGAAGCTCACCGAGGACATCGCCGTCAGTGCGGGCGTGGAGCATTGAGACCCCGGGCGGACCCGCGGGCGGTGCTCGTGGTCGTCCTCGCGGCCCTGGCCGGCGGCGCGGGCACCGGCGCGCTCTGGGTGTGGGCCGGCCACCGTTACGACACCATGTGCGCCGACGCCGTCGAAGGCTTCTGCGCGATGGTCAACCAGAGCGCACTCGGCGTGTTCGCCCTCTGGGCGGCGTTCGGCGGTTCGGCCCTGCTCACCCTGATCGCGCTGATGGTGGCCCGGATCTGGCCGCAGTGGCAGGCCGTGGTGTCCGCGCTCGTCACGCAGGTGCCGCTGCTGGTCGTCTACAACGTGACGGGCGCCCTCGGCGACTACCGGATCCTCCTGCTGGCCGTGGTTTCCGGCCTGCTGCAGGCTCTCTGGCCGTGGCTGGCGGGGATCCGGTTCCTGCCCGGCCGCCGCTCCGTGACGCCGGGCCCACCCGGCCGGTGAGTCAGACCGGTTTGAGGTCGCTCGTGAAGTACGCGACGAGGTCTTCGGTGCGGCGGTCGCGGTCCTTGAAGTCGATCGAGACGTAGAGCCCGGCCGCTTCACGGCCGTCCGCGCCGAACAGCACGACCCCGGCGAGCGTGCCGACCCCGGCGACGTACCGGCCGTGCAGCCCGCCGCCGTCCCAGGTCCCGCGCTGGACGGTGCCCTCGCCCATCTGCAGCTTCGCGCCCGCCTCGACGGCGTCGACGGTCAGGCCCTGGTAGTAGGTGACGGCGCTGCTCTTGCCGAACCCGCCCGGGAAACCGCACGTGACGGCGGTCTGCGCGTGCACGATCCCGGCGACGCTGTCGGACTGCCGGCACGCGGCACGGTCCGGCACCGTCCCCGCGAGCGATCGCAGGCAGGCGGTGAACCCGCCTTGGTCGCGCTGCGCCGTGCTCGTGCAGTCCACTGTGGACTCGGCCGCGGCGTCACCGCGGGCCGTGAGCAGGACCACGGTCACCACGATCGCGATGACGACGAGCACGGCGGCCGCGATGAGCAGTGGTTTCTTCTTGCTGGGCTGAGGTTTCGGCGGCTGCGGCGGCCGGAAGGTCTGCCGCGGCGGCCAGGGTTGCGGGCGCGGTGGCGTCACGGGCGGGCGGACCGGGGCGAACGCGGGCACAGTGAGGTTCGGATCGCTCGTCCCGAGCGGCACGTGGTGCAGCCCGAACGCGACGGCCGTCTCCGGCTGGTCCTGCGTGGTCGGCACGACGCCGAGCTGACGGCCCAGAAGCCCGGCCAGCAACGGCATCCGGCTGGGCCCGCCGACCAGGTAGACGCCGGCGAGCCGCGCGGGGTTCAGGCCCGCTCTGTGGATGGTCGCGGCGAGCAGCTCGACGCTGCGCAGCAGGCTGGGCCGCACGAGCGCCTCGAGCTCGTCCCGGCTGACGAGGACGTCACCGAACGGCTCGGGCATCGGCACCTCGGTCTGCGGGTGCCGGGACAGGCTTTCCTTGGCGTCACGGACATCCTGGAGCAGCGCGCGGCGCAGGCGGCGGTCGGCGGTCGTCTGCGGGCGCAACAGGCGTTGCCACTGCGCCGGATCGGTGTGCGACACCGAGCGGCCGATGTGCCCGAGCAGCGCCTGGTCGATGTCGAGGCTGCCGAGGTCGGGCAGGCCGTCCTCGGCGAGCACCGCGAAGCCCTGCGCGGACATGCCGACGACGGCGCAGTCGAAGGTGCCGGCCCCGAGGTCGTAGACGCCGATCGGCCCGGTACCGCGGTTGCCGAGACTCCCGTAGTGCGCGGCGGCGGCCACCGGTTCGGGGATCAGCCGCACATCGGCGAGCCCGGCTTCGGTGGCGGCGGTCCGCAGGGTTTCCTGCCGCGTCGCCCCCCAGCCGGCGGGATGCGAGATCCGCGTCTGCCCGGGCAGCCGTCCCAGCTGCCGCCCGGCTTCCTCGCCCATCCGCCGCAGAACGGCCGCGAAGGCATCGGTGATCCGGACGGTGGTGCCACCGAGCCGCAGGACACCTTCGTCGATCCGCCGCTTGGGATTCGCCTCGAACCGCCCGGGATCGAGTCGCGCGCCGCGTTCGGCGTCCTGCCCGACGATGAGCTGGCCGTCATCGTTGAGGAAGACGGCGGAGGACATGGTGACCGACCCGTCGACCTCGATGGCCCGCGGCCCCCGGCCGAACGCGGAGAGCACCCCGACCGTGCTGGAAGTCCCGAAGTCGATCGACAGCACGTCCACGCGGATTCCCCTCCCAAGGTCCGCGGGCATCGTCTCATGCGCCCGCGGTGCCTCGATCAGGCGCAGGCGTCGTGCTGGTCGCGCTGGTCCCGCTGGCTCGCGGAAACGGTGACGTCATGGTCGTCGAAGTCGGCGACCACTCGCATCCGCCCGCCCAGGGCAGCGATGTAGCGCGCGAGGGTGTCCAGCTCCATCTGGCCAGGATCACCCCGCTCGAGCTGACTGATCCGCGGCTGGCTCACCCCCATGCGCCGGGCGAGTTCGGTCTGGCTGACACCCGCGTCATCACGCAGTTGCGCCAAGCGAAACCCGAGTACGTACGCCTGGGTGGCCTCACGCGCCGCGACGTGGGCGGCATCGACGTCACGGCCCGCTTCGCGGTCGATCGCGAGCTTGTCAGCCTTGACTTCCCGCCAAGATCGGCTCATCGCTCAGTCCTCCTCTCCGCTTCGCAAGTGCTCCCGGAACCGCTTCTCCGCTATCGGAATGGTGAGGTCGTACCAGCGCTTCCAGTTTCCCGCTTTATCCCCCGCCACCAGGAGCACCGCACAACGTACGGGGTCGAATGCGAACAGGATCCGGATCTCACTGCTTCCCGCCGACGCCGGCCTCAGCTCTTTCAAGTTGTGCAGATCCGCGCCCTTGATCCGGTCGACCAGTGGCCTGCCGAGCCTCGGACCTTCACGAGCGAGCATGTCGATCGCTTCTTCGACCCGATCCGCCGTGACCGGGTCTTCCCGACACAGCTCCACGAACCAGCGATCCACCTCGTCGTGGAGTTCAATCTCCCACTCCATCTCATGACTATAATGCACACCTTATAACACAAGCGCGCCGAGGACCAGGGCCCGGACATGCGAGAAGGGCGGCTCCCCAGTGGGGAACCGCCCTTCCGGCGTACTACACGACCTTCAAGCGTTCAGGCGATCACTCGCCTTCGGCTTCGCCGCCGTTCTCTTCGTGACCGGCGCCGATGCTGACCGGCGGGGCGTCCGGGATCGAGGACGGCCGGCGCTCACCGCGGAAGGTGAACTTGGCCTGGTCGTCCTTGTCCTCAGGGTTGCCGCTCCAGCCTTCGACGTCGACCAGGATGATCTGGCCGGCCTCGACCTCGCCGAAGAGGATCTTCTCCGACAGCTGGTCCTCGATCTCGCGCTGGATGGTGCGGCGCAGCGGCCGGGCACCCAGCACCGGGTCGAAGCCGCGCTTCGCGAGCAAGGACTTCGCCTTCTCGGTCAGCTCCAGCTCCATGTCCTTGGCCTTGAGCTGCTTCTCCACGCGGCCGATCATCAGATCGACCATCATGATGATCTGTTCCTTGGTCAGCTGGTGGAACACGATGATGTCATCGATCCGGTTCAGGAACTCCGGGCGGAAATGCTTCTTCATTTCCTCGTTGACCTTTTGCTTCATCTTCTCGTACTTCGTGCTGACGTCGTTGCCGCCGGCGAACCCGAGCGAGACGGACTTCGAGATGTCCGAAGTGCCCAGGTTGGACGTGAAGATGAGGACCGTGTTCTTGAAGTCGACCGTGCGACCCTGACCGTCGGTCAGGCGGCCGTCTTCCAGCACCTGCAGGAGCGTGTTGTAGATCTCCTGGTGCGCCTTCTCGATCTCGTCGAACAGGACCACCGAGAACGGCTTGCGACGCACCTTCTCCGTCAGCTGTCCGCCCTCTTCGTAGCCGACGTAGCCCGGAGGGGCACCGAAGAGCCGCGAAGCGGTGTAGCGGTCGTGGAACTCGCCCATGTCGATCTGGATGAGCGCGTCGTCCTCGCCGAACAGGAACGCCGCCAGCGCCTTCGACAGCTCGGTCTTACCGACACCGGACGGGCCGGCGAAGATGAACGAGCCCGACGGGCGCTTCGGGTCCTTCAGACCGGCACGCGTACGGCGGATCGCCTGCGAGACGGCCTTGACCGCGTCCTCCTGGCCGATGATGCGCTTGTGGAGTTCCTCCTCCATGCGCAGCAGCCGGGTGGTCTCCTCCTCGGTCAGCTTGAACACCGGGATGCCGGTCCAGTTGGCCAGCACCTCCGCGATCTGCTCGTCGTCGACCTCGGCGACGACGTCGAGGTCGCCGTCCTTCCACTGCTTCTCCCGCTCGCCCTTCTGACCGAGGAGCGTCTTCTCCTCGTCACGCAGGCGGGCGGCCCGCTCGAAGTCCTGCGCGTCGATCGCGGACTCCTTGTCGCGACGGACGTTCGCGATCTTCTCGTCGAACTCGCGCAGGTCCGGCGGCGCGGTCATCCGGCGGATGCGCATCCGGGCACCGGCCTCGTCGATCAGGTCGATCGCCTTGTCCGGGAGGAACCGGTCGTTGATGTACCGGTCCGCCAGGGTCGCGGCGGCGACCAGCGCCGAGTCGGTGATCGAGACGCGGTGGTGCGCCTCGTACCGGTCACGCAGGCCCTTGAGGATCTCGATCGTGTGCTCCAGCGACGGCTCGCCGACCTGGATCGGCTGGAACCGGCGCTCGAGGGCGGCGTCCTTCTCGATGTACTTGCGGTACTCCTCGAGCGTGGTCGCGCCGATCGTCTGCAGCTCACCGCGGGCGAGCATCGGCTTCAGGATCGAAGCCGCGTCGATCGCGCCCTCGGCGGCACCGGCCCCGACGAGCGTGTGCAGCTCGTCGATGAACAGGATGATGTCGCCGCGGGTCTTGATCTCCTTGAGCACCTTCTTCAGGCGCTCTTCGAAGTCACCGCGGTAGCGGGAGCCGGCGACCAGGGAGCCCAGGTCCAGCGTGTAGAGCTGCTTGTCCTTGAGCGTCTCGGGGACCTCGCCCTTGACGATGCTCTGGGCCAGGCCCTCGACGACGGCGGTCTTGCCGACGCCGGGCTCGCCGATGAGCACCGGGTTGTTCTTGGTCCGGCGGGACAGGACCTGCATGACCCGCTCGATCTCCTTGCCGCGCCCGATGACCGGGTCGAGCTTGCCCTCGCGGGCGAGCACGGTCATGTTGCGGCCGAACTGGTCCAGCACCAGCGACGACGACGGGGTGCCTTCACCACGACCGCCGGAACCGGTTTCGGTGGACTCCTTGCCCTGGTAGCCCGAGAGCAGCTGCAGGACCTGCTGGCGGACGCGGTTCAGGTCCGCCCCCAGCTTGACCAGCACCTGCGCGGCGACGCCTTCGCCCTCGCGGATCAGGCCCAGCAGGATGTGCTCGGTACCGATGTAGTTGTGGCCGAGCTGCAGCGCTTCGCGCAACGACAGCTCCAGCACCTTCTTCGCCCGCGGCGTGAACGGGATGTGCCCGCTCGGCGCCTGCTGGCCCTGGCCGATGATCTCTTCGACCTGCTGGCGCACGCCCTCCAGGGCGATGCCCAGCGACTCCAGCGCCTTGGCGGCGACACCCTCACCCTCGTGGATCAGACCCAGGAGGATGTGCTCGGTGCCGATGTAGTTGTGGTTGAGCATCCTGGCTTCTTCTTGAGCCAGAACGACCACCCGCCTCGCGCGGTCGGTGAACCTCTCAAACATGTGCACTCCCTCGACTGCTGCGCCGGCGGCCCGTTATCCATCGTGCGTGCTTTCACCGCGATGGATTCAGCACCGTGAGACCACTCTAGTAGCCAACTGGTCGCGCTGGCGTACCACTACGGCTGTTCGCGGTCTTTTTCGCACCCGGACGTGGAGCTCTCCGGGCGCATCCCATCTTCGGGTTGCCCTGCACCTTTACGTCAAGCCCAACGTGCGGACGGCCACCCGGATTCCGCCATCCGCGCGGTGTCCGCTCACCGCGAACAGGTCCGCAAGGTGGGAGAGCCGTGATCGCCGCCACCCGATTGGCGCAGCCCCGGAAAGCCTGTAAGGTTAGGCAGGCCTAATCCCCACGGCGCCAGGAGGGCCGCGGTTGAACCAGCAGCGGTCTTTCCGGGACGCACGCGAGGTCGGCGACGGCCTCGCGTCGTCGCTCCTGCGGGTCTCCGGCCTGCAGGAACGCAACGAACTGCGCCGTGACGTCCCGGCCGGCTGGATCCGCTGTTCGGAGCTGCTGGAGACGCCGGCGTACTTCGACGAGTGGCGCGGCCTGCTGGGCGACTGGCTGCTGCGCGAGCACGACGCGGCGCCGGCGCGGACCACGGCCAGCTACGTGATGACCTGGTACCTGCACGTCCCGGCGTACGTCGGCGCGCTGCTGCTGCACCACGAGCGCCGGGTGCCCTCGCTGAAGCCCGGCGACCTGGCGTTCCGGCTGGCCGACGACCGCCCCCACCCGGACGGCATGGCCGTGCTCGGCGACGACTTCTACTGCCTCCCGACGGACCCGGGCTCGGCCCGCCCGGAGGCGACGGTCGTCCGCGACGAGCGGGCCCTCGCGGCGGTCCTGCGGGCCCACTACCTGGCCCACGCGGCCAAGTTCGTTCAGGCGTACGCCCCGGTCAGCAGGCTGGGCCGCCGCATGCTCTGGGCCGCGGCGACGGACGCGCTGGAGAACTCGCTCTGGTGGGCGGGCCGCCAGGGCGGCACCCCGGAGGCCGAAGGCGCGGGCGTCGCCGACGCGGCCCTGGTCCTCGACACCGTCTACCCGCCGTTGACGTCGGCGTCGACGCTGCGCCTGGAAGAGGGAGCGGACGGACACCGCGAGTGGACCCGGCGCCGCGAGAGCTGCTGCTTCTCGTACCTGCTCCCGGCCGAGTCCGAGTGCGACGGCTGCCCCCGCACCTGCTCCCGCTGACCCCCGTTCCGAGTGCCGTCAAGGCCACCTTGCGGGCGTCTGATGCCCGCAAGGTGGCCTTAACAGCACTTCAGCGGCTCCACGACGGATCGCGGCCCGCCGCCCCGAGTGCGCGGTCCACCACGGCGGCGTCCGCCGGAACCGGTACCTCAGGGCCGTAGACGCCCATCGCGCGCGCCTGCTCGCCCATCGCCCGCGCCGACTCCAGGACCGCGCCCGCCGCGGCGGGCGCGCAGTGCAGCGATCGGCCGCTCGCGCGGGCCAGGTCCCAGCCGTGCAGGACGAACTCGCCCAGGACCATTCCGCCGATCACCGCGGCCGGCAGCTCGGCCGTGCCCAGCTTGGTCGTGCCCGTCCACGCCGCCGGCGTCTCGAACACCTCCACCAGCGTCTCCGTCTGCTTCTCCAGCGCCGCCGCCCAGCCGGCCGTCACCAGGTCCGCGCCGGCCTCGCCGGCGCCGGGCGACGGCGGGTCCTCGTGGCGTCCCGCGGCGACCAGCCACGGGCCCCAGTAGAGAAGGTGGTTCAGCAGCCCGCGGACGTCGTAGCCCTCGCACGGCGTCGGGGCGCCCAGGTCGTCCACGGCGAGCGCGACGCGCAGGAACTCGGCCGCGGCGGGGCGCATCAACTCGGCAGTCATGCCGAGAGCAAATCGGCCCCGCCACGACGTCGTCTTGAAAGAACGCGACAGTTACCGTGTGACGGTGGTGGAACACCGGATCCCGCAGGGCATCGTGGCCGAGGCCGCCGCCCGCGCGGTGTTCACCCTCACCCGGCACCCGCCGGCGCCCGAACTGGCGGCATTCGTCGACTACCACTGGGTGCTGCACTGGGACCGGCGCGGCAAACCGCCGCACGAGCAGCGCGTGCTGCCGAACCTCGCGGTGCACGCGACGTTCTTCCCCACCGCTTCCGGGGTGTACGGACCGGGTCGTGAAGTCTTTTCACATCGGCTCGAAGGGCGCGTGCAAGGCCTCGGCGTGCGATTCCGGCCGGGCTCCTTCCGCGCGTTCCTCGGCGGTCCGGTGAGTGACATCGCCGACCGCACCGTCCCGCTCACGGATGTTTTCGGCGCGCAGGCCCTCGATGCCGCGGAATCGGTGCGGACCGCGTCCGGTGACGCGCAAATGGTCGGTGCGATCGACAACTTGCTGATCGCAAATGCGGCAGTACTCCGACCGGCCGCACGAGAGGCCGTGGCGGCCGTCGAATCAATCGCGCGGGATCCGGGAATTACCCGGGTGGCGCAGCTGTGCGCGGATACTGGACTGACCACCCGCTCAGTCCAGCGGTTGTTCGCCGAACACGTCGGTTGCCCGCCCAAGTGGGCGATCCGGATTTACCGGCTCAACGACGCCGCGCACCGGATCGCCACCGAAGGACCAGTGGATTACGCCGGACTGGCGGTTCGGCTGGGCTATAGCGACCAGTCGCACTTCATCCGCGATTTCGCGGCGGTGACGGGCCAGTCGCCCGGCGAGTACGCCCGAACGGCCCGCACCGGCCCCGGGCCGGTACCGGACAGTCATCGGGCATGAAGAAAGCCGCCGGGCGAATTCGCCCGGCGGCCGTAGTCCCGCAAACCCCGCGTCAGTTCTTCTTGTGGTAGGCCTCGACGACCTCGGAGGGGATCCGGCCCCGGTCCGAAACCGCGTACCCGTTCTTGCGTGCCCAGGACCGAATGGCCTGGTTCTGCTCACGGTCGACGGCGGCCGGGCGAGCGGAGCCCTTGCCACCCGCGACCGGACGCACGGAAGCGCGCTTGCGACCACCGGCGCGGCGCGCGTGCTCGACATACTGAGCGAGCGCGTCCCGGAGCTCCTCGGCGTTTTCCGAGGAGAGGTCGATCTGGTAGCTGATGCCGTCCAAACCGAACTCGACGGTCTCTTCCGCCTCACTGCCGTCGAGGTCATCGACCAGCGAGACGAGCACCTTCTGTGCCATCTGTTTCCTCCTGCGGGGGCTTACTCAATGATCTGGTTACGGGGCGAGCCCCGCACAGAAGACTTTGTCTGTACATTAGTACCCGCTTCCGGGTGACAGCGCAAATCTCATTGAGATAACCAGTGCCGACTCACACGGCCGGGTTATTCGGGCCTGGTGAGCGGGAAGAGGATCGTCTCCCGGATACCGAGACCGGTCAGCGCCATCAGCAGCCGGTCGATACCCATTCCGACCCCGCCGCTCGGTGGCATTCCGTACTCAAGTGCCCGGAGGAAATCTTCATCCAGCCGCATGGCTTCGCTATCGCCCTGCGCCGCCAGCCTGGACTGTTCGGTGAGCCGTTCCCGTTCGACGACCGGATCGACCAGCTCGGAGTATCCGGTGGCGAGTTCGAATCCGCGCACGTAGAGGTCCCACTTCTCGGCCACGCCGGCCCGGGAGCGGTGCTGCCTGGTCAATGGCGACGTCTCCAGCGGAAAATCACGCACAAACGTCGGGGCGTGCAGGTGATCTCCGACGAGGTGTTCCCACAGTTCTTCGACCAGCTTGCCGTGCGTGAGCTTCGGGTCCACTTCCAGGCCCCTGGCCTGCGCGAATCCGTGCAGTTTGGCGGCCGGGGTCTCCGGTGTCACCTCTTCGCCGAGGGAATCGGACAACGACTCGTACATTCCGAGTGTGGTCCATTCGCCGGAGAGGTCGTACTCCGAACCGTCGGGCAGCGTGACGACTTCGGTGTCCAGGACGTCCCGCGCGGCCGACTGGATCAGCTCCCGGGTCATCACGGCATTGGTGTCGTACGTCGCGTACGCCTCGTAGTACTCGAGCATCGCGAACTCCGGCGAGTGCGACGAGTCGCTGCCCTCGTTCCGGAAGTTGCGATTGATCTCGAACACCTTCTCGATGCCGCCGACGACGCAGCGCTTGAGGTAGAGCTCCGGCGCGATCCGCAGGAAGAGCTCCAGGTCGAAGGCGTTCGAGTGCGTCACGAACGGGCGAGCCGCGGCGCCGCCGTGCAGCGTCTGCAGCATCGGCGTCTCGACCTCGGTGAACCCGCGCCGGTGGAACGACTCCCGCAGCGACCGGACGACGCCGGCGCGCGTGCGCACGACGTCGCGCGCGCGCGGGCGCAGGATGAGGTCGACGTAGCGCTGCCGGATCCGGGTCTCCTCGGCGAGCTCCTTGTGGGCCACCGGGAGCGGGCGCAGCGACTTCGACGTGATCCGCCAGCTGTCGGCCATCACCGAAAGCTCGCCGCGCTTGGAGGTGATGACCTCACCGTGCACGAAGACGTGGTCGCCCAGGTCGACGTCGGACTTCCACGCCGCCAGCGCGTCTTCGCCGACCTTGGCCAGGCTGATCATGGCCTGCAGTTCGGTGCCGTCACCCTCACGAAGGCTGGCGAAGCACAATTTGCCCGTATTGCGCAGGAACATCACCCGGCCGGTGACGCCGACCAGATCACCGGTCGCGGTGTCGGCGGGCAGCCCGGAATGCGACTCGCGCACCTCGGCGAGCGAGTGCGTGCGGGGCACCTCCACCGGGTAAGGATCGATCCCCCCGGCGATGATCCGGTCGCGCTTCTCCCGGCGCACCCGCATCTGCTCGGGCAGTTCGTCTTCGGCGGGGTCGCTGGTGGAAGCGGGGTTTTCGGTCATGGCCCATAGGGTACGAACCTCGCGCGACGCTACGCCAACCGGATTACCTTTCTTTTCCCTCCATTAGCCTGGTCCGGGTGAGTGATCCCACACCCGGCATCCGCGCCCGGCAAGCCGCTTCCTTCGGTTCACGTGCCGGGGCGTACGCCGAGCACCGGCCCGGCTACTCGCGGGAAGCGATCGAGTGGGGGCTCGCCGGCGCGGACGGCACGCCCCGGCGCGCGCTCGATCTCGCCGCGGGCACCGGCAAGGTCACCGAGACCCTGGCCGGACTCGGCCTCGACGTCATCGCGGTCGAACCCGACCCGGAAATGCTGGCCGAACTCTCCCGGCTGCTGCCGTCGGTGACGGCACTGGAGGGCCACGCGGAACGGATCCCGTTGCCCGACTCCGCCGTCGACGCGATTTTCGTCGGCCAGGCGTTCCACTGGTTCGACGTCGGGCCCGCGATGACCGAAATGGCGCGCGTGCTGCGCCCGGGCGGGGTGTTCGTGCCGATGTGGAACTACGAAGACGAATCGGTGCCGTGGGTGGCGGAGTTCACCGGCACCGCGAGCATGGGGTGGCGCCGCCCGGCCACCGACGGCGACCGGCAGCCGGCCACGCACCCGGCGTTCACCCCGTTCGAAAGCGGCCGCTTCCGGCACGCCCACCGGCGGACGGCGGAGAGCCTGCTCGAAACGCTGCAGACCTATTCACGCGTGATCATCTCGGACCCGGCGGAGTCCGCGCCGCTGGTCGCCCGCGTCCGCGGCTTCCTGGAGACGAACCCGGCGACGGCATCCGGCGAGTTCGACCTGCCGCTGATCACCTGGACGTTCCGCAGCCGGCGCCGCTGAGGCGAGATGCCTTGACCTCCACCAAACTGGAGGTTCCAGACTGGACACATGCGCACCACATCCTGGGGCCGGGCACTGATTTCCCTGACGTCGCTCGTGACCGCGGTCGGTCCCTACCGGGCCGACTGGAACGAGACCCACGTGAAGAACCCCGCCTGGCCGCCGCACGCGAAGTTCCACAACGGCCAGACGATGAGCCTCGGGCTCGCGCTCGGCGCCACGAGCCTGTGGCAGCTCTGGCGGGCGCCTTCGTCCCGGGAGGGGCTCGACGCCGGCGCGACCCTGGCGTCGCTGTACTGGCTGACGCAGATCTCCGCGCTCGCCTACCCGGGCTCGAAGGCCGTCGACCCGCCGGGGACGGCGAAGTTCCCGCAGGCGGTGGTGGCGTTGCCGGCGCTGGCCGTGACGGCGCTGGGTTACGTTCTCGAACGCCGCCGCCTGGCGCGCGGCTAAGGGCGGATGTTGCGCTCGTAGACCAGCCGCAGGCCGAGCAGGGTCAGGTCCGGGACGTGGTCGGTGATCGTCTCCGACTCGCTGATCACCAGGGGCGCCAGGCCACCGGTGGCGAGCACCGCCACCGGTTCCCGGCCGCCGGGGGACAGCTCGCGGACGATCCGGCGCACCAGGCCGTCCACCTGGCCGGCGAAGCCGTAGAGGATGCCCGACTGCAGGCACTCCACCGTGTTCTTGCCGATCACCGACCGCGGCGGCACCAGCTCGACCTTCCGCAGGGCCGCCGCCCGCGCGGCCAGCGCGTCGACCGAGATCTCGATGCCGGGGGCGAACGCGCCGCCCAGGAACTCGCCGCGCGCCGAGATCGCGTCCACGTTGGTCGACGTGCCGAAGTCGACCACGACGCACGCCGTGTCGTGGAGGTGGTGCGCGGCCAGCGTGTTCACCAGCCGGTCCGCGCCCACCTCCTTCGGGTTGTCGACCAGCAGGGCGACGCCCGTGCGCACCCCCGGCTCGACGACGATCTTCGGCACTTTCGCGTAGTAGCGGGAAAGCATCACCCGCAGCTCCCGCAGCACCGCCGGCACCGTCGACAACGCACTGATCCCCGTGACGTCGCCGGTGTGCGGGCCGAGGAGCCCGCGCACGGTCAGCGCGAGCTCGTCGGCGGTCATCCGCGCGTCGGTGCGCATGCGCCAGTCGCCCACGAGCTCGGTGCCGGAATACAGCCCCAGCACGATGTTCGTGTTGCCGACGTCCACGGTGAGCAGCAAGCGGGTCAGCTTTCCGCGTGCAGCAACGCGTCGAGCCGGCGGGCGTCCGCCGTCTCGGCCACCGGGAAGATCGCCGTCTCCTCCTCCGGCAGGGTCACCGTGCCGCTGAGCAGCCCGGAGCCCTCCGGCGCGTGGCCGGGATCGGCGTGCCGGTGGACGATCCGGTTGTCCGCGTCGACGAACACCACGCGCGGTTCGTACCTCGCGGCCTCGGCGTCTTCCATCTGGCCGTACGAGATCAGGATGACCAGGTCACCCGGGTGCACCAGGTGGGCCGCGGCGCCGTTGATGCCGAGCACCCCGCTGCCGCGTTCCCCCTTGATGACGTAGGTCTCCAGCCGCGCCCCGTTGGTGACGTCCACAATGGACACCTGTTCCCCCGGCAGCAGGTCCGCGGCCTCCATCAGGTCCTCGTCGACGGTGACCGAGCCGACGTAGTGCAGGTCGGCCTGGGTGACGGTGACCCGGTGGATCTTCGACTTGAGCATGGTGCGGTACATCGTGGACTCCTATTCCCCTGCGTCCAGCCGCTCCGGGTGCGCCGGGTGTTCCACCGCAGCGCCGAGCAACACCGGGACGTTGTCGATCAGCCGGGTACTCCCCACCCGGGCCGCGATCAACAGTCGTGCTTCACCATCGACGGGCGCGGGCCCGAGGTCGGTTCCCCTCAACTCCAGGTAATCCACCTCGACCGCGGGCCGCGCGGCGAGGGTCTTCCACGCGGTCTCGAGGACCGCGTCCGCCCCGTCCCGGCCGACGAACGCCCCCGCGGTGAGGGCGGCCGACAGGACGATGGCGTCTTCACGCTGCTCAGGCGTGAGGTAGACGTTGCGCGACGACAGGGCGAGACCGTCGCGTTCGCGCACGGTCGGCACGCCGATCACGTGCGTGCCGATGTTCAGGTCGCGCACCATCCGCTTGATCAGGACCAGTTGCTGGTAGTCCTTTTCGCCGAAGAGCGCGTAGTCCGGACGGAGCAGGTTGAACAGCTTCGCCACGACGGTCAGCACGCCGGCGAAGTGGCCGGGCCGGACGAGGCCTTCGAGCTCGTCGCCGAGCGGACCGGGGTGCACGGTGACCGCGGCGCCCTCGGCGTACAGCGCGTCGGCGGCCGGGGTGAAGGCGATTTCGACGCCGTCCTCGCCCAGCACGGCCAGGTCGGCCTCCAGCGGACGCGGGTAGGCCTCGAAGTCCTCGCCCTCGCCGAACTGCAGCGGGTTCACGAAGATCGAGGTGGCCACGACGTTGTTCGGCAGCCGCTTCGCGCGGCGGATCAGCTCGCGGTGCCCGGCGTGCAGCGCGCCCATGGTCGGCACGAGCGCCAGCTTGCGCCCGACGCCGTGCAGGGCCCGGCTGACCTGGCTCATCTGCTCGGGCGAGGCGAAGGTGTTCAGGGTGCCGCGACTGAATTTCGGTGTGGTCACTGGTCTGGATGCCCTTCGGCGGGATCGTCGAGGAGGTCGGTGAGTTCCTTGGCGGCCGCGGTGTCGAGCAGCCCGGCGGCCACGGAACGCTCCGCCGTGCGCTTGGCCAGCGCGCGGTAGGCCGGTGCGACGTCCGGCGCCCGGTCCCCCAGCACCTCGAGGTGCTTGCGGACGGTGCCGATGTCGCCACGGGCGACCGGGCCGGTGAGCGCGCGGTCGCCGTGTCGGAGAACATTATCCAACGCGGCCGAAAGCAGTGGTGCGACCAGGCGCTCGGAATGCCCGATTCCCGCTTCGCGCAAGACTTCCGCGCAGTCCGCGACCAGCGTCATCAGGTGGTTCGCGCCGTGGGTCAACGCAGCGTGGTAGAGCGCTCGCGCGGAGTCGGGGATGCGCACCGGCTCCGCGCCCATCTCGACGGCCAGCGCCTCGCCGACGTTCCACGCCGCTTCGTCGTCGGCCGCCGCTGTGACGCCGATGCTGCACGCCGCCAGCCGTTCGAGGTCCTCCTCGCGGCCGGTGAACGTCATCACCGGGTGCAGCGCCAGCGGGAGCGCCCCGGCCTCGGCCGCGGGCGCCAGGACGTCGATGCCCTGCGCGCCGGACGTGTGCACGACGATCTGGCCCGGCCGCAGCGACTCCGTGGCGACCAGGCCGCGGACCATGCCGGCCAGCGCGTCGTCGGGGAGGGCGAGCAGCACCAGGTCCGCCCGGCGGACGGTTTCGTCGGGCGGCAGGAGGGGCACGTCGGGGAGGAGGCGTTCGGCGCGGGCCAGCGACGCGGCGGACAGGCCGGACGCGGCGACCACCGTGTGTCCCGCCCGGGCCAGGGCGGCACCGAGCACACTGCCCACCCGGCCGGCGGAAACGACCCCGACCGCGAGGCGAGCGGGTCGCATCATGGCGTGCGCCTGTGGACGCTCATGGTTCGCAGACTCCCTCTGCTCTCGTTCCAGTCCCGCTCCGGGTACCGGACGACGGCGCGAGACTAACTCGGCTGAGCGCGGACCGTTGAGCCCGGGTGACAAGCTTCACCCGGACCGGTTCACCCGTGCGGCGCTTCCCGGGCGAGCCGGGTGGCTTCCGCCCGGGCCGCCTTCAGCGTGCGCAGCAGCTCCTGCTGACGCTGCCGGTCGGTGCCGGTGTGGATCTCCTGCCGGTCCAGGAACGCGAGCTCGGTGACGCTCGCCTGGTACACGGCGACGGCTTTGGCGGCCTGCTTGCCCGACTGGCGTTTCGCCTGGCGGCGCCAGGCGCGGCGGCCGGGCAGGCTGGCCAGCAGCTCGACCTCCGACGGCGCGATCCACCGCGCCGCGGCCATGTGCGGCAGAGCGGCTTCGATGATCCGCTGCTCCCGGCGGCGCTGCAGGACGACCAGGTAGACCACGCCCAGGAACAACGGCAGCATGATCAGGAAGTACACGGTCAGGAACTTCGACCCGCCGAGCAGCGCGGCGCTGTTCCACAGCGCGTGCAGGCAGACCGCGGCCAGGTAACCGGCGACCGGCGCGATGATCCGCAGCGCCTTGGTCGTCGTCCGGGCGGCGATGCCGATCCCGATGCCGGTGAGCACCGCGAACAGCGGGTGCGTGAACGGCGCGAGGACACCGCGCAGGAAGAACGCCGTGATGACGCCCGGGCTGTGCCCGTCGCCGAAGCCGTAGTCGTAAAAAGCACGACCGAAGTAGTAGATGTTCTCGGTGAACGCGAACCCGGCCGCGCTGAACCCGGCGTAGACGACGCCGTCCACGACGCCGTCGAACTCGCTGCGACGGCGCCACAGGATGAGGACCACGAAGAGCGCCTTCGCGGCTTCCTCGACCACGGGCGCGGACACCAGCGCGGCGACGGTGTTGCCGCTGCCCTTGCCGAGCAGCTCGTCACCGACCGCTTCCGCGGTGGTGTTGATGAGCAGCGCGGTGATCGTCGCGATGCAGGCGCCCCAGGCGAACGCGAGCAGCAGGAACTTCGCCGGCTCGGGCTCCCAGCGGTCGACCCACAGGAAGCCCGCCACCACCCCGGCGACCGGCACCAGGGCGGCCAGGACACCGATGGTGACGGCCAGCGGGCCGACCCGGGCCGTCGCCAGGCCGAACAGGAACAGGCCGCACAGGGCGACGACGATCAGCCCGAGCACCGGCAGCAGCACGGTGATCCGTCGAGGCCGCCGTCCGCGATCGAGTCCCGTCGCGGGCGAGAGGGTTCCGCTCACAGCCGGTCACCCTACGCAGACCGGACACGGACCGGAATGCGAACCCCGGGTGACGCCGGGCGCGGCCAGGTCGGCCCTCGCCCGGCCGCGCGCTCCGGGCAAGACCTCAGTCCTCGGCGCGCCGCCTGCGGCGCGGCGTCGAGCCGGTGCCGCCGTTCGCCGCCAGCAGCTCGCTGACCGACCGGCCGGTGTTGTGGGACCCGCTGCCCGGCGTCTCACCGGAGCGACGGCCGTTGCCGTTGGCCTGACCGTTGCCGTTGCTCTGGCCGTTGCCGTTGCTGTGCCCGTTCTGGCCGTTGCCGTGGTGCCCGTTGCCGTTGCGCTCGAGTTCGGCCGGGTCGACCGGCGTCATGTTGCGCCGCGACATGGACGCCCGCTCGGCGACCATGCCTTCCCAGGCCGGAGGTTCGCCGTCCGGACGACGGCGACGGCCACCCGAGGGCTCGGGCGGCGGCGGGGCCACGGCGGGCATCACCTGCGAGTCGTCCGGCTTCCGGCGCCGGCCGCCGGCGGGGCGGCCCTGGAAGTTGCGCACCGACTCCGGCAGCGTCGGGTTCACCGGCGCGTCGGCCTGCGCGGCGTCCGCGGGGGCGCGGTGCGAACCGTGCCGGGACGGCGGCTCGTCGAGGATCGGCGACATGTCGGCCCGCGAGAACTGCTCGAGGCGCGACGGACGGCGGCCGTCGGCGGCCGGCACCGGCGTGGTCGGCGGCACGACCGGCGGCAGGTTGGTCCGCGACGGCGGGCCGGCGCTCGGCACCGGCATCGTCATCGGGACGACCGGGAGATCGGTCCGCGAACCGGACGGGTCCCGCCGTGACACGGCCGGCAGATCGGTCCGCGACCCGGCGGGGTCGCGGCGCGGCACGGCCGGCAGGTCGGTCCGCGAGCCGGACGGGTCCCGCCGTGACACGGGCGGCAGGTCGGTGCGCGATCCCGCGGCGTCCCGCGGCATCGGCGGCTTGCGGTCGGCGGGCTTCGGCTCCGGCGGCTTCGGCCGGTTGGGCCGCTGCCGCTCGGCGAAGTCGTCGCGGTTCTGGAACGCCGCGCTCAGGTCGGCCACCGGGCGCTCGACCGGCCGGATGTCCGACCGCGACATCTCGGACGGCTTCGGCGGCGGCACGCTGGCCGCCGGACGGCCCTGCGGCGGGCGCGCGGGCGGCTCGGGAGCCTTCCGCGGGTCGGGGCGGGCACCGTTCGGCTGGGGGACGCGGGGCAGGTCCGAGCGGGACATCTCGACACGCGGGATGTCGGGGCGCGACATCTCGGCGGGCCGCATCTCCTGGCGCGACCGCTCAGCGGGCCGCTCGACGGGCCGCTGGCGCTCGACGCGGGGCAGGTCGGGACGCGACATCTCGACACGCGGGATGTCCGGACGCGACATCTCCACCCGGGGGATGTCGGGGCGCGACATCTCGACGGGACGCATCTCCGAGCGCGAGATCTCCGCGCGGCGCGCGGGCGGCGGCTCGGGACGGCGGATCTCCGTCTTCGGGTCCGGGCGGCGGATCTCGGTCTTGGGGTCGGCGGGCCGCGCCACATCGCGGCGCGTCGGCTCGGCGGGGGCTTCGGGACGGCGCTCGGGCTGCTTCGCGACCTCGGCCGGGTCCGGGAGGCGCATCGGCTGCGATTCGGCCTGGCGGCGGGCCGCTTCGGCACGCAGCTCGGCGGCCTTCAGCTCGCGCTGCGCGGCGTTCAGCGCCGGGTCGACCTCGGGCACGGGCGGACGGCGTTCGCTCAGCGGCTTCGGCCGGGCGATCTGCTGGGTGCTCTGCGCGTTGACGTTGGCGGGCTTGCCGCCGCCGAAACCCTTGCCCTTGCCGCCGGGGCCCTTGCCGTTCGCGGGCTTGCCGTTCGACGCCTTGCGGCGGCGCTCGTCGAGCACGCGGTCGATCAGCTCGGTCGGCCGTTCGCCGCCTTCGGGCATCGGCTTCTTCGCGGCCATCAGCTGGGCCGGCCGCTTCTTCGGCGCGCCGTCGGGGATCATCCGGTTGTCGTCGGACAGCTTGCGCATGCGAGTCGCCTGCGCGGTCAGCGCGACGCGTTCGAGCAGCACCTCACCGCCGAACAGCGACTGGAGGCTGTCGCGCAGCGCGGAGACTTCGACGCGCAGCGCCTCCAGCTCCTCGCGGCCGCGGGAGTCGGACGCCGTGCGGTTCTCCGCCTCCACCTCCAGTTCGTACTCCCGCCGGGCCGCGATCTCGCGTTCCAGCTCCAACTCGTACACAGCCTGCGCCTCGGAGACCGCGTCCTCGCTCTGTGCCGCGTGCTTGCGGTACTTCACGGCGAGGAACGCGCCGATCAGGGCAGCCCAGAGGGCGGCGACGATCCCGAGTCTGAGGTACTTGAGATCGTTGCTGAGCACCAGTGCGAGGGTGGCTCCGATGGCGAGGACGAATCCGACAACAAGCCACGGCCTACCCAGAAGGCGGCCGCGCGAGTCGTCACCCACGCCGGTCATGACTGACACCGTACCTGCTCGTAATCCGAACGAGACCTACTCGGTCCAGCGAGCGGTGGGATTCGCGCGCTAACCGGTCGTCCCGCGGGTCCGCTCCCGCTCTTGGTCGCGGGGGGTCCGGCAGCAGTGTTCGAGCCACAAACCCGCTGCTACCAGCAGTGCCGCGGAAACCACGCCGACCACCGCGGCCCGGGTGTCGAGAACCGCGGCGACGAGTTCGTCACGTCGGGGAAAAAGGTAGGCGAACGCCGCCAGCCAAGCACCCGTCATGAACGCGCCGGCGAGTGACGAAGCCTTCGCCAAGGCCACCGATCGGGCGATCCCGATCGCGGCAACGACGCGGCCGCCCTTGATCCGGGACCGAACGACGAATGCGAGCACGGCCTCGATCACGGCGAGCACCGCGAACGTGACGCCGGCGAGCGTCGGCAGCTGGGGCAGCGAGCCGTAGGCCGCCTGGAAGAGCAGATAGCCGAGGACCAGGCCGAGTACCCCGGCCACCACCAGGTCCCGGGGCCGGGTGAAGTGCATGTCCCAACCGTACCGGGGCTCGCCTCCGCGCACCCGGACCCGCGCATAGCCTTGACTCTCCACCGACTGGAGACATCACCATGCGTCTTGTGGGTACCACCGCGATCTTCACCATCGGCGAGCTGGCCAGGCGCACGGGCCTGCCGGTCAAGACCATCCGGTTCTACTCGGACGAGGGCCTGCTGCCCCCGACCGACCGGACGGACGCCGGCTACCGGCTCTACGACGCCACGGCCATGGCCCGGCTGGAGCTGGTCCGCACCCTGCGCGAGCTCGGCCTCGGGCTCGCCGACGTCGAAGCCGCCCTGTCGCGTTCCACGACGGTCGGCGAGCTGGCGAACCGGCACGTCGAGGCGCTCGACGAGCAGATCCGGCGGCTGCGGCTGCGCCGGGCGGTGCTGCGCGCGGTGGCCAAGCGTGATTCCGAGCTGGAGGAAGTGAACCTGATGAACCGTCTCGCGTCGATGTCCGACGAGGAGCGCAAGCGGCTGGTCGACGAGTTCTGGGACGAGATGGTCTCGGGGCTGGAGATCGATCCGCAGTTCTACGCGCGGATGCGCGCCGGGAAGCCCGAGCTGCCGGACGACCCGTCGCCCGAGCAGCTGGAGGCCTGGATCGAGTTCGCCGAGCTCGTCCAGGACCCGGCGTTCCGGACCTTGATCCGCGCGATGAGCGAAACGCAGGCCCGGCAGATCGCGGACGGGGAGTTCCACCCGCCCGCCGACGCCTGGCAGCAGCACTGGCCGAGCTGGGTTTCGCGCGCCGAAGCGGCGCTGGCGGCCGGGGAGGCACCGACGTCGGAGACGGGGCAAACGCTTGCGGCCGACATCGCGACGGCCACCGCCCGCGCCGGCCAGGACCCGGCGGCCCCGGGGTTCCGCGCCGAGATGGCGGACCGCTTCGCCGCGAGCGGCGACCCGCGGGCCGAGCGCTACTGGCAGCTGCTGGCGACCATCAACGGCTGGCCGCCGGTCCCGACGGCCCAGCCCGCGGTGCGGTTCATGATCGCCGCGCTGCGCGGCTGACCGCACGAGGACCGCAGTTCGGCGACGAACCGGGGGTGGCCGGTAACGGACACCTCCGGTTCACCGATCTTTTATGCCTGCAAGTCGAGATCGGTCCGGCGGACCGACTCGACGTCCGACGCCGGCCGCGCGGCCAGCAGCGTGGCCAGCGAGCCGTGGCCGGGCAGGACCGCGTCCGGCTCGATCTCCAGCCACGGGACCAGCACGCTCGCCCGCTCCGGCGTGCCCGGGTGCGGCAGCAGCAGCTCCGGGTCCGCGGAGGTGACACCGTCCACCGTGACGACGTCGACGTCCAGCGTCCGCGGCCCCCACCGCAGCTCGCGCACCCGCCCGGCCGCCTGCTCGGCGGCCTGGCCGGTGCGCAGCCACGCCCAGTGGTCACGGCCCGGGTCGTCGACGACGCAGACGACGTTGAGGAAGTCCGGCTGGTCCTCGACGCCCCAGGCCTTGGTCTCGTACACACTCGACACCGCGACCAGCGCGGGCCGGACGGCGTCCAGCGCGAGCCGCAGGAAGCCGAGCCGGTCGCCGAGGTTGGACCCGAGCGAGAGGACCGCCCGGCTCATCGGTCGCGCCGGACCGTGACGGCGACGTCGTCGAAGGTCAGAGGGATCGGCGCCGACGGTTTGTGGACGGTCACCTCGACCGCGGCCGGCCGCTCGTCGCGCATGACCGCGTCGGCGATCGTGCCGGCGACCTTCTCGATCAGGTCGTACGGCTCCCCGGCGACGATCCCGGCGGCCAGCTCCGCCAGCTCGCCGTAGTGCAGGGTCTTGGTCAGGTCGTCCGACGCGGCGGCCGGCCCGAGGTCGAGCCACACCGTGATGTCGATGACGAACTCCTGGCCGTCCCGCTTCTCGTGCTCGAACACACCGTGGTGGCCGAACACGCGCAAGCCGGTCAACGTGATCCGGTCAGACATCCGGAGAACCCTTCCACCACGCCGCGGCCACGGTGACCGCGTCCAACGACGCCCCGACCTCGTGCACCCGCACACCCCAGGCTCCGGCGGCCGCGGCCAGCGCCGAAACGGCGGCGGTCGCGTCCTCCCGGCCGTCCGGTGGCCGCGGCGTACCGTCCTTTTCGGACAGCAGCCGGCCGAGGAACCGTTTGCGCGAAGCGCCGACGAGCACCGGGAAACCCAACGAGAGCAGCGAGTCCAGCCCCCGCAGCAACGCCCAGTCGTGCTCGGCGTTCTTCGCGAAGCCGAGCCCGGGATCCAGCACGATCGCGCTCTCGGCCACCCCGGCCGCGAGCGCGTCGTCCACCCGGGACAGCAGCTCGGACCGGACTTCGGCGACGACGTCTTCGTATTTCGCGAGGGCCTGCATGTCCTCGCTGTGGCCCCGCCAGTGCATCAGCACCCACGGTGCCCCGGACTCGGCCACGACCCGCGCCATGTCCGGATCGGCCAGCCCACCCGAGACGTCGTTGACGACGTGCGCCCCGGCCTCGAGCGCCGCGGCGGCAACCGCGGCCCGCGTGGTGTCGACCGAAACCGCGACACCCTCACCGGCGAGCGCCCGGATCACGGGCAGCACCCGCGCCAGCTCGGTCTCGGCGTCCACCCGCAGCGCCCCGGGCCGCGTCGACTCCCCGCCGACGTCGACCAGGTCGGCACCCCGGGTCCACATCGCCCGGGCGTGCTCCAGCGCCTGATCGACGTCGAGGTAGCGGCCACCGTCCGAAAAGGAATCCGGCGTCACGTTCAGCACGCCCATCACGACACACCGCCCGGGCGCGGGCAGGTTCCTGCTCACCGACGCGCCTTGATGAGGTCGAGCGCCTCCGCCCGTGACGAAGCGGAGGTCTTGAGCAGCCCCCGCACGGCCGAGGTGGTCGTGCGCGCGCCGGGCTTCCGGATGCCGCGCATGGCCATGCAGAGGTGCTCGGCCTCGATCACGACGATGACGCCCCGCGGCTCGAGCTTGCGGACCAGAGCGTCGGCGACCTGCGAGGTCAGGCGTTCCTGGACCTGCGGGCGCTTGGCGTAGAGGTCTACGAGCCGGGCGAGTTTGGAGAGCCCGGTGACTTTGCCGCCCGCGTTCGGGATGTACCCGACGTGCGCGACGCCGTGGAAGGGCACCAGGTGGTGTTCGCATTGGCTGTACATCGGGATGTCCGTGACGAGCACCAGTTCTTCGTGGGACTCGTCGAACGTCTTGTCCAGCACCGAGTCGGGCTCGGTGTACAGGCCGGCGAACATCTCCTTGTACGCGCGGGCGACCCGGGCCGGGGTGTCCTTCAGGCCGTCCCGGTCCGGGTTTTCGCCGCAGGCCAGCAAAAGCTCGTGGATCGCCTTCTCCGCCCGGTCTTGGTCGAAGACCGGGCGGCCGGCGTCACTGGGGCTTTTCTGGTCCATCCACGTCACGACGCTCCCCCTCGCTCTGCTGGTTGCCGCCGCCCGCTTGGTCGGCGAACCAGCCGTGCTCGCGAGAGCGTTCTTCGCCACCGGGACGCCACGACTGGCCCGGCTGGCCGCCGGGGGACGTCGCGGGGGTCCAGCCCGGAGGGGCACCGTAGTTCGGCGGGCCGCTCTGGCCCGCCGGGCCGCCCTGGTAGCCGCCGCCGGGCTGGGCGCCGTAGTTCTGCGGCCAGTGCGACGTGCCGTTCGGGCCGCCGTTGGGCCGACCGCCGTTCGGGTAGGAGCCCGGCTGCGGCGGGGCGTACGGGTTGGCGTTCGGGTCCGGCGCCGAGGCCGGGTACGGCGGGCCACCGGGCAGGTCACCCGCGCCCTGGGCGGTGCCGACCGGGGTCGGCTCCGGCTTCAGGACCGGCTTCTCCTTCTCCGGCGGGGGCCACGGCTCGCCGCGCTCGATCGCCAGCTCGCCCGGGGTCTTGATGGGCGGCTTGTCGGACGGCGTCCGCTCACCGAACTCGTTGAACACGGTGATGTGCGGGCGCTTCTCGACCGTCGCGAAGATCCGCTCGAGGTCCTTGCGGGTCAGCGTCTCCTTCTCGAGGAGTTCGATGACCAGCTCGTCGAGCACGTCGCGGTAGGTGTTGAGCACGTGCCACGCCTCGGTGTGCGCGGTCTCGATGAGCTTGCGCACCTCCTCGTCGATCTCGTGCGCCACCTCGAGCGAGTAGTCCGCCTGCCGGCCGGCCGAGCGGCCCAGGAACGGGTCACCCTGCTCCTGGCCGTACTTGACCGCGCCCAGGCGAGCGCTCATGCCGTACTCGGTGACCATCGCGCGGGCGATCTTCGTCGCCTGCTCGATGTCCGAGGACGCGCCGGTGGTGGGCTCGTGGAAGACGAGCTCCTCCGCCGTGCGGCCACCCATCGCGAAGACCAGCCGCCCGATCATCTCGGAGCGGGTCATCAGGTCCTTGTCGTCCTCCGGGACGAGCAGCGCGTGCCCGCCCGTGCGGCCGCGCGGCAGGATGGTCAGCTTGTAGACCGGTTCGATGTCCGGCATCGCCCACGCGGCGAGCGCGTGCCCGCCCTCGTGGTAGGCCGTGATCTTCTTCTCCTTCTCGGAGATGATCCGGCTCTTGCGGGCTGGGCCACCGACGACGCGGTCGACGGACTCCTCGAGCTCGACGTCGCTGATCACGTGCCCGTTCTTGCGGGCGGTGAGCAGCGCGGCCTCGTTCAGCACGTTCGCCAGGTCGGCGCCGGACATGCCGACGGTCCGCTTGGCCAGGCTGCCCATGTCGGTGCCCTGCGCGATCGGCTTGCCCTTGGAGTGCACCTCGAGGATCGCGCGACGGCCCCGCATGTCGGGCGCGGAGACCGGGATCTGCCGGTCGAAGCGGCCCGGGCGCAGCAGCGCGGGGTCGAGGATGTCGGGCCGGTTGGTGGCCGCGATCAGGATGATGCCGCCGCGGGCGTCGAAGCCGTCCATCTCGACGAGCAGCTGGTTCAGCGTCTGCTCGCGCTCGTCGTGGCCGCCGCCGAGGCCGGCGCCGCGCTGGCGGCCGACCGCGTCGATCTCGTCCACGAAGATGATGCAGGGCGCGTTCTGCTTGGCCTGTTCGAACAGGTCACGCACACGGGAGGCGCCGACACCGACGAACATCTCGACGAAGTCCGAGCCCGAGATCGTGTAGAACGGCACGCCCGCTTCGCCCGCGACAGCTCGCGCGAGCAGCGTCTTGCCGGTACCGGGCGGCCCGTAGAGCAGGACGCCCTTCGGGATCTTCGCGCCGAGCGCTTGATATCGCGCCGGGTTCTGCAGGAAGTCCTTGATCTCGTACAGCTCTTCGACGGCCTCGTCGGCGCCCGCGACGTCCCCGAAGGTCGTCTTGGGCATGTCCTTGTTCAGCTGCTTGGCCTTGGACTTGCCGAAGTTGAGGACGCGGTTGCCGCCGCCCTGGGCGTTGTTCATCATCCACATCAGCAGGCCCAGCACGAGGGCCAGCGGGATGGCGAAGATGAGGATCTGGGTCAGCACACCCTGCTGGGTGACCTTGGTGGTGAACTTGACCCCGCCATCGCCGTTCTTCGCGGCCAGCAGCTTGTCGTAGATCTCAAGCGACGCGTTGGCCGGGTACTGCGCGATGAGCTGGGTGGTCTGCTGGCCATCGACGTCGACAGGCTTGTTCAGCAGGAGTTTGACCTGCTGCTCCTTGTCCTCGAGGCTCGCTTCCTTGACGTTGTTCGTGGTGATCTGGGAGTTCGCCACCGAGATGGGTGCTTGGGTGTACCCACGATCGCTGTCGAAGATCGTGTTGTACGCGAACAACGCCAGCAACCCCGCGACGATCCACAGCAGTGGGTTCCTGAGCACGCTCTTCCGGTTCATACGACTCGGCCCTGGTGGCCTCGACCCTCCCTGGTTGGGCGGCTCCTGTGATACCCGCCATCACGATCTTGACAACCCATGGTGCCTGGACACCCGTCCCAACAGGGTACCGTCCGCTGCCGCGTTCATCCCCTGTGAGCCTCTCGCAGGTCAACGGGCGATACCGCGTCCTGGTTCCCGTTCGGTCCACACCCTCGTCACGCTAGCGCGTGCCGTCCGACACACTGCTCACCATCTCGCCCAGCCGGGTGCGCAGTGTCGCCGGGTCCGCCGGGGCCACCGTGACCCACTCCCGACCGTCCGTACCTGCGCGGGAGAGGCTGAGGTAGCGCCCGGTGGCGGTGTCGAACCAGGCCAGCACCCGGGACCGCTGCTTGGCCCCGACCTGGGACCGGCTGTTCGCTGCCAGCTGACCGCCGCGCATCCGGGGCTGCCCCGCGAGCCGGCCGTAGGCCTCGCGCGGGTCGGCGACGACCCGCTCGCTCAGCGGCGTCCGCCGCTTGCCCCGGCCCTCTTCCTCACCCGGGGCCGACGGCAGGGACACGGGCACCCGGATCGGGGCCGTGTGCAGGGCGTCGTCCAGTGGGAGCGTGACGGAGGCCTCGGTCCCGCGCGGCCCGGCGGGCAGCACGCCGATGACGGCGGAGACCAGCCCGTCCTTCGGGATATCCCGCAGCCAGATGCCGTCGGCGTCCTGGACCGCGAGCACGCCCTTGGTGTCGTCGGCTGCCGCCAGCACCCCGACCGTGGGGGCCTCGAACTGCGGGATGTGCAGGGCGTCGATGGTCAGGGGCGCGAAGGCCAGCAGCTCCAGCGCGTCTTCGATCGGTGGCGCCAGCCGGCCCCGCGGCTCGCGGATGCCGCGCGCCTTCAGCTCGACGTCGGTGCGGTGGCGCAGCGAGACCCGCTCGTCCTCGGTCGCGCCGTGCGACCGGACCTGCAACGGGTAAGGCAGCTCACCGACCCGCGCCGACTCCCACAGGAAGTCGAACGCCAGCGGCGAGAAGAACTCTTGCATCACTACTCTCCCGGATCGGATTCTCGCTCAGCGTAGCCCGCACCACCGACAGAACGGGACCGTTCCCGGTTGCCGGTTGGGCACGCTCGGAGAACCCGGAGCCGATCTTGGCAGAGAACGTGTGGGACCCGTGTTCACCGTGTCCGGAATCAGCCACTCGCGGGCACGCGGGGTGGGCGCCGGGGGCTCGTGCGCCGACCCCGACGGCGCCGACGCTCCGGCCACCTCCGCCGGACTGGTCAGGCTGCGAGCGGCTCGCGTGGCGCCCTGTCCGGCGCCGCTGCAGCGCCGGCGAAGGCATCGAACGGCCGCTGAAGGCTGCGCAGCTCTGGACGCCGATCGCGGCTGGTTGCCGCTCGCCCGGGTCCGGCCGGTGGATGGCTCGCGCGCCTACCTCAGCTTGGCAGCGGTGGTGCGGGATCGGAGTCCGGAATCAGCCGGTCGCGGGCTCGCGAGGCTGCGCGCGGACGGTCACGAGCCGAACCGGTGTCCGGAATCAGCCAATCGCGGACTCGCGAGGCTGCACGCGGACGGTCACGAGCCGAACCGGTGTCCGGAATCAGCCAATCGCGGGCTCCCGAGGCTGCACGCGGACGGTCACGAGCCGAACCGGCGCAGGGCCGCCGCTGCGCGGGCCTCGGCGACCCGGCCGTCGCTGCCGAGCGGCCCGCCGCCGGGCGCACGGTGCTGATCGGAACGGTGCCGATCGGACCGGCCGCGGGGCTGGGTGGTGGGCGCCGCCGGTGTCAGACCGTGCTGGTCGCCGTCGCGCCCGCGAGCATCTCGCCGAGCCGGTGGCGCAGGGTCGCCGCGTCGGCCGGGGCGATGGTGATCCAGTCGCGGCCGTCGTGGCCTCGGGTCGCCTGGGTGAAGTAGCGGCCCGTCTCGGTGTCGAACCAGCTCAGGACCGGGGTGCGGCTGCGCGCGCCCATGCGGGTGCGGGCGTTGGCCGCGATCTGGCCGCCGCGCAGGCGGGGCTGGGCGTGCAGCCGGGCGAGGGCCTTGCGGTCGTCGTCGGCGCTGGTGCGGTCTTCGGGGTCGCCGCGGCGCTGCAGGAAGTCGACGCCGTGCGCGCCGACCAGCTGCTCCAGCGGCACGGTGATGGACTTCTCGGCGCCGCGCGGGGCGCCGGGCAGCAGGGAGACGATCGCGCTCGCCAGGCCGTCCACCGGGCACGGCTGCAGGTGCAGGCCGCGGGTGTCCTGGACGGCCAGCAGCCCCAGGCCGCCCAGCACGCCGGCGACCGCGAGCAGCGGCTCGGCGTCCGGGGCGATCAGCTGGACGGCGTCCAAGCTCAGTTCAGGGGTGGCGAGCACGCCGAAGTAGTCCTCGACGTGCGGTTCGGGGCGACCGCGGCCGTCCGCGAGGCCCCGGGCCGCCAGCCCCTCCAGCGTGCGCTGGCGCAGCAGGGACCGCTCGTCGGCGGTGTCGCCGTGCGAGCGGACGCGCAGCGGGTACGGCAGCTCACCCAGCCCGGCGGACTCCCACAGGAAGTCCACCTCGGCCGGGGTCAGCAGCTCAGCGTTCGGCATCGAGCCACCCCCAAGAGAATCACCCGGGAAGAAAGCGGGCCGGACGCGCGTGGCGCGCCCGGCCCGATGAGAATCAGCGGTCTTCGTCGCCCTCGGACCACGCGCCGATGACCGGCGGCGGGGTCGCCTGGTTGGCGCCGAAGGCCTCGTCCGGGTCCGCTTCGATGAGGAACGACGCGTGCGTGTGCTCCTCGTCCTGCTCGCCCTGAGCACCGTGCGGGGCCATCCCGCCGCCCATGCCGCCCATGCCGGGCGGCGGCGGGGTCTGGCCGCCGATGGTGCCCGCCGACGACACGAGACCCTGCTGCGGCGCCTGGGCCGACGCGGCGCTCTGCGCCTGGCCGTCCGCCGACGCCAGGGACGTCTCGTTCTCGGACTTCGCGCCCGACCGGTTGCCCTTGCCCAGCGCGCGGGAGGCCAGCGCGCCGAGGCCGCCGGCGGCGCCGCCGAGCCCCAGGCCCATGCCGATCTTGCCGAGCGGGTTGCTGCCGCCGCCGGACTGCGCGGCGCCGGAGACCTGGCCGGCGCCCGTGGTCGTGCCGGCGGAGGTTCCCGCCGCGGTGCCGCCGGGCGCGTCGCCGCCGAGGGTCGCCGCCGCGGCTTCGTGACCGCCGAAGCCGCCGGTCCCGGCGACCCCGCCGTGGGCCGCGTTCGGGCCGAACGCCGCGTGCTGCGCGTCGAACGCGCCGCCGTGGCCGCCGAAGCCCGAGCCGCTCGAGGCGAAGACCGCGTTGCCCGCGCCGCCGAGACCCTGGACCGGGCCGGTGGCACCGACGCTGCTGATCCCGTTGAACGAGATGGAGTTGTGCGACCCCGTCGGCTTCATGCCGAGGGACTCCGGGCCGAAGCTCGGGGTCGAGCTGTCGACCTCGCTCATCGACTTGGTGTAGGCGTTGAAGAACGCGACCTGCTGCGCCTTGACGTCGTTGGCCGCGTCGGCCTGGGCCTTCTGGTCGGCGACCAGCGCCGCCGGGCCGCCCGCGAGCGCGGCCGCCATCGACTGCTTCGGGTCGTAGTCCTTGGGAGCCGGCATCTTCTTGACCTCGGCGGCCGCGGCGGCCTGCCGGGCGAGCCGGTCCGACATCGTGTGCGCGGCCTCGGAGGCCTGCGAGCCCGAGTTGGCGATGGCCACCAGCGCGCCCTGGGCACCCGCGGCACCGCGGCCGACCCAGGCGTTGCCCAGTTCGGAGATCGCGTTGTACAGGTGGTCGGAGGCCTGCTTCAGCTCGCTGCCGTGGTGCGACCAGGCCTGCCCGGTCGCCTCGGCCGTGCCGGGGTCGTTGTTGTTGACCGCGCCGTTGTAGAGCTCCTGGCTGGCCTGCGCGTTCCAGTTCGGCGGGTTCGCGATCGCGCGGTCGCTGCCCATGTCGAAGCCGTCGGAACGGCCGCGGGCGTCCGCGACGATGTTCTGCGCCGACGCGTTGTCGCCGAGCGGGACCAGCGAGCCCGGGTCGGTAGCGCCCGGAGCGGTGGTCGACGGCTGGTCGCTGTGGTTCGGAGCCATGACTTCGAGTCCCCCTCTGGGCTCAGGCGTTGCGGAACGGGTCGGCCGCGGCCTGGTCGATCTCGTGGTACCGGGACATCGCCGTGACGATGCCCTCTTCGGCGGCGGAGTACTGGTCGAGCAGGTTCTGCAGGGCGGCGGCGTACGAGTCGCCCCCGCCGTCCGCGCGCTGCACGAACTTCGCCGCCATCGCGTTGCCGACCGGGTTGTCCCCGAGCTTCGGCGGCTGGGCGAGCGTGCCCGCCCCGCCGAGCAGGGCCTCGACGGCGTCCTTGCCGGTGCGGATCTTGTTCAGCACGGTCTGCGCGGCGTCGGGGTCGATCCCGACCTGACCCGCCGCGGCGGCCGCCTTGAAGGCGTTCGCGTCGGCAGCGCTGCTGTTCGCCATCAGAACTCTCTCCCGTTCCCCCGACCCGGTCACCGCGGGCACGCCAATGTCTTCGCATAGGTTAACGCACGTGATCAGAGCGTATGACGCGATCGGCGACGCCGGGGTTCCGCGAAACCGGTAATTGCGGTGAACGGTCGGTGAACTCCGCCGGTGCGCTACGCGGTGTAGACCTTCGGGTCCAGCGTCCCGATGTAGGGCAGGTCCCGGTAGCGCTCGGCGTAGTCCAGGCCGTAGCCGACGACGAACTCGTTCGGGATGTCGAAGCCGATGTACTTCACCGGGACGTCGACCTTGATCGCGTCCGGCTTGCGCAGCAGCGAAACCACCTCGAGCGAGGCCGGGTTGCGGCTGGCCAGGTTCTTCAGCAGCCACGAGAGCGTGAGGCCGGAGTCGACGATGTCCTCGACGATCAGCACGTCGCGGCCCGCGATGTCGCGGTCGAGGTCTTTGAGGATGCGGACGACACCGGACGACGAGGTCGCCGAGCCGTAGGAAGAGACGGCCATGAATTCCAGCTGCGTCGGCAGCGGCAGCGCGCGGGCGAAGTCGGTCATGAACATGACCGCGCCCTTCAGGACACCCACCAGCAGGAGTTCACCCTGCCCGTTGGCCGGATAGTCGGCGGCGATCTGCGCCGACAGCTCCGTGATCTTGTCCTGGATCTGCTGCTCGGTGACGAGCACGGAGGCGATTTCGCCCTCGTACACGGGTCAGTCCCCTCGGGTGGTGGGTTGGGAGATGACGCAGAGCCTGCCACGGCACCGCCGGGCTTCCAAGTTGCCCGGCAGCCAGACGCCGCCCTGACCACGCCACCGGGCGACGAGCGCGTCGACCGCCCGGAGGTGCCCGTCGGTGAGCTCGCGCACCCCCGACGCCAGCAGCCACCTGCGGAGAACCCGTCGCCGAAGGGCCGCCGGCTCCCCTTCGAGGACTGCGACATCCAGCCCTTCGACGCCGCCCGCACGGGTGAAGATCCTGTCCGCCGATGTGTCCAACGCCTCGCTGTCCTCACGCAGCTGCGCGGCCGTGCGGGCGAGTGCGGCCGCGACCCCGCCGTTGAGGACGTCCTCCAGCAGCGGCAGGACCTCGGTCCGCAGCCGGACCCTGGTGAAGCGCGCTTCAGCGTTGTGCGGGTCCTCCCACGGTTCGACGCCGAGCTCGGCGCAGGCGGCCCGGGTGGTCGCGCGCGGCACCGCCAGCAGCGGCCGCCCCCACGGCGGGTCGTGCGGGCGCATCCCGGCGAGGCTGCGCGGGCCGGAGCCGCGGCCGAGCCCGAGCAGGACGGTTTCGGCCTGGTCGTCGAGGGTGTGGCCGAGCAGCACGAGGTCATGGCCGGCGAGTGCGCCGTAGCGGGCTTTGCGCGCGGCCGCCTCCGGCCCGCCCGGCCCGGTGACGTCGACCCGGCGCACCTCGGCTTCGTCGGCGCCCAGGGACTTCGCCGCCGCGACGGCGTCGCGCGCGATCTTCGCCGAGCCCTCCTGGAGGCCGTGGTCGACGACCAGCGCGCGGACGCGGTGGCCGCGGTGGTGCCCGACGTACGCCGTGGCCTCGGCCAGTGCGAGGGAGTCGGCGCCGCCGGAGACCGCGACGCACAGCTCGGCCGGCGCCTCGACGGTCTCCAGGAACCCGCGGACGGCCCGCCGGACGGCCGCGACCGCCGGCCCGGTCATCCGTGCAGGCGCCGGACCCAGGCGGCCGGATCGGCGATCTCGGCGCGCGAGGGCAGGGTGTTCGGCGAGCGCCAGACGGCGTTGAAGCCCTCCATGCCGACGGCGTCCACGACGTACTTCGTGAACTTCGCGCCTTCTTCGTACTGACGGATCTTCGCGTCGACGCCGAGCAGCGCGCGCAGCAGCCGGTCGAAGACACCGCCGCCCTTGCGCCGGGCGGTGAACCGCGCGCGGATGGTGTCGACGCTCGGCACGACCTGCGGGCCGACGGCGTCCATCACGTAGTCGGCGTGCCCTTCCAGCAGCGTCGAGAGGGCGAGCAGCCGGTCGAACACCGCGCGTTCCTTCGGCGACTGGAGCAGCTCGGCGAGGTTCAGCTTCGGGCCCTGCTTGATCGCCTCGGGCAGCCGGCCGACCAGGTCGGCGAGGCTGTCGTTGGTGCCACCGGCCAGGCCGGAGACGAGCCGCTCGACCTCGTCGGCGAAGTAGTCGCGCAGCCAGGTGACGGCGGTGAACTGGAGCCGGTGGGTGCATTCGTGCAGGCAGACCCAGAGCCGGAAGTCGTGCCCGGGCACCTTCATCGCGCGTTCCGCGGCGACCACGTTCGGCGCGACCAGCAGCAGCTGGCCTTCGCGCTCGGGGCCGCCGAAGGGGTCGTACTGGCCGAGCACGCGGCTGGCGAGGAACGCGAGCACCAAGCCGGTCTGGACGCCTGCGCCACCGGCCAGGATCGGCCCGAACGGGCCACCCTGCTGCGGCAACGCACGGCCGGTGAGCGCGTCCAGGCCCGCGGCGGCGGACCGGACCCAGCCGGGCCGGTCGACGACTTCGCCGGGCAGCAGCGGCAGGTCGAGCCCGAGGCTCGTCAGCTCCCGGACGTGCCCCTCGGCCTCCATCGTCAGCTCGCGCAGGTCGGTGACGGCGGCCTCGGCCTCGTCGCGCGGGACCTGCGGGCCGCCGCGCACGAGCAGCGCCCCCGTCTGCGCGGCGAGCGACCAGTCGACCATGGGCCGGGTGTCGGTTTCCTGACTCACCCTTTCGACGCTACCTGGCCGGAGCGGGTTTCCGGCTACGACTTCCGCACGCTTCGCACACGGAGAGGTACGCGATCAGCCGCAGCCGCACTTGCGCAGGCCCGTCGCGAGGACGTCGAGGGCGTCCCGGCCGGCGTCCGTGTCCGAGCCGTTGGACATGAACGCGAACACCAGCACCCGGCCGTCCTGGTCGAGCACCACCCCGGCGAGGGTGTTGACGCCGGTGAGCGTGCCCGTCTTGGCCCGCACCCAGCCGCGGCCGGCCTGGGAGCCCGCCGTGTCGAACCGCTTGTCGGCGAGGGTGCCCGAAGCACCGGCAACGGGCAGGCCGGCCAGGAGCGCACGCAGCTTGGCGGTGTCCGGGTGCTTGCCCTCCGGGCCCGCCGCGGCCGCGAGGACCTGGGACAGCAGCTTCGCCGGGATCTTGTTCTGGTCCGAGATGCCGCTGCCGTCGGACAGCTGGACGCCGGTCGTGTCGAAGCCGTGGTCCTTGAGCACCTTCAACGTCGCGGCGGCACCGCCGGCGAAGGAGGCTTCCTGCCCGTTGGCCAGGGCGACCTGCCGGGCGAGGGCCTCGGCGAGGACGTCGTCGGACAGCTCCATCGTGTCGGAGACCAACTCGGTCAGCGGGGCCGACTTGACCTCGGCCAGCACCTTGGCGTCCTTCGGCGCGGTCACCTGGCCGCCGGCCGACGCGCTGAGCTTCGACGCGATCGTCCCGGCGAGCGCGCTGCCCGCGTTGGGGATGCGCTGGGAGTTGTTGTTCTTCGGGTCCAGGCGGCCGGCGTCGGCCATCACCGACGAGATCTGGGTGGCGAACGTCGACGGCGCGTCGCCCGCGGCCCAGCCCGGCGCGGTCGTCGCGCCCTTGAACAGGGTCAGGTCGACCTGGACCTTCTTGACGCCCGGGTTGGCCTTCTTGACCTGCGCGACGAGGTCGTCGACGTGCGCGGAGCCCGGATACAGCGGCGACTCGGTGCCCTGCGGCAGCGAGGTGAGCGTGGGGTCGCCGCCGCCGACGACGATCACCGTGCCGGCGTCGGCACCCTGCACGATCTTCGTCGAGAGCCGGCTGTTCGGGTCCATCGAGAGCAGCGCGGCCGCGGAGGTGAGCACCTTCGTCGTCGACGCGGGTGTCACCGGCGACGTCGCGTTGCGGTTCCACAGCTCGGTGCCGCTGACCGGGTCGACGACACTGCCGGTGAGCTGGCCGAGCGCGCTGTTGCCGGCCGCGGCGGCCAGCGCCGACTTGACGCCGTTCGCGGTCGGCGCCTGCCCGGACGTGTTCGGTCCCTGCAGCACGCGAGCGGCCGCGGCGGGCTCGGGGCTGTCGCCCTTGGGGGCGTTCGGCGCCCACGGCAAGCCCAGCCGGTTGGACACGCCCGGCATGGCCGCGGCGACGCCGAGGCCGATGAGCACCACCAGCACGAGCGCGCCGAGCGCGATCAGCTTGCCCTTGCGCTTCTTCTTCGGCGGCTCCGCCGCGGTGGCGGACTCGGCGGCGGGCGGCTCCGGGACGGGCGGCTCGGCCGGCGGCTGCTGGTCGGTGCGGGGCTGGTCGGTGCGGGGCTGGGGCTGCTGCTGGAAGGCGGCGGGGAACTGGGTCGGGCGTTCGATCCCGACGGTCGCCTCGGCGTCGAACCGCCGCCCGTCCGGCTCGATCCGCACCGGCCGGGCCAGCGATCCCGCCGACGCCGAGGGGACGACCCCGCGCGGCGGCTCGGGCGGCAGGCCGGGACGGCGTTCGCCGGGTTCGGCGGGCCGGTCGCGGTGTTCGCGCAGCTCGATCCGCTGCGCCCAGGGGGCGTCCGGGTTCGGCCGCTGCTGGTCTTGAGGGCGCTGCTGGTCTTGAGGGCGCTGCTGCTGGGCGTCCGGGCGCTGGTCCGGCGGCCGCTGTTGCTGCTGATGCGTCTCGCCGCGCTGCTGCGTCTCGCGCCAGTGCTGCAGTTCCTCGCGCCACGGCTGCTGCGGCTCGTCCGGCTTCTTCGGCTCGTCTTGCTCCGGCTTCCCACCGGGCCAGACGTTGCGCTCGACCGGCACCCACGGCGCCTTCTCCGGCTTTTCCCGCTTCTCGACCTTGATTTGCCGGGTGCTCTCCGGGTCCCACTTCGGCTCGGCGGCCTTCGGCTCCGCGGGTTCCGGCTCAGCGGCGTCGGCCGGCTTCGGCTCGGCAGACTTCGGCTCCGGCTGGGGCAGCTTCGGCTTCGGAGCGCCGCCGAGCCGGTCGGCGAGGTCCTGCTTGGCCGCGGGCGGCGGCTCGGGCGGCTCCGGCGGCTCGACGGGCGCGTTCAGCCCGGGCACCGGCTCGGGCGCCACGTTCGGCGCGAACCACGAGCCCTTCGGGGCATCACTGCCTGTGACCTTCGGCACGCTCACCCGTTCGGACGATGCCGGTGGCGTGTCCGGCAGCGACATCGGAGTGGTCTTGCCCGCACCCGACGACGAGCGGTCTTCGTCCGACGAAGGCCACATCGGCTGGTCGTTTTCCGGCACCCACCACTCCTTCTCACCTGCCCCGGAAGGGGCCAAGCTCACATGCCTGCCGGCCGACATCGATGAGACCGCCGGGCAGGCCGTAGTCCACACTAGGAGACGTCAAGACAGTCGCTGAGGTTGCCGCCCGCGACGTGCGGGCACGCCCGGATCTAAAAGAAGCAGTGAGGACGCCGTGGAGTTCGACGTCACGATCGAAATCCCCAAAGGGGAGCGCAACAAGTACGAGGTCGACCACAAGACCGGCCGCATCAAGCTGGACCGGACCCTGTTCACGGCCACGCAGTACCCGGCCGACTACGGCTTCATCGACGACACGCTCGGCCAGGACGGTGACCCCCTGGACGTGATGGTGCTCGTGCAGGAGCCCACCTTCCCGGGTTGCCTGATCCGCTGCCGCGCGATCGGCATGTTCCGGATGACCGACGAGAAGGGCCCGGACGACAAGGTCATCGCCGTCCCGTCGAACGACCCGCGCCTCGAGCACCTGCGCGACATCCACCACATGAACGAGTTCCACCGCCTGGAGATCCAGCACTTCTTCGAGGTGTACAAGGACCTCGAGCCCGGCAAGAGCGTCGAAGGCTCGTCCTGGGTCGGCCGCACCGAGGCCGAGGCCGAGATCGGCCGTTCGTACGAGCGCGAGACCGACCGCCTGGCCAAGGAGAAGGCCAACGGCGACGCCGCCCACTGAGGCCGTCCACCAAGCCCGCAACGCCGTGAGGGGCACCTTCAGGGATACGAAATCCCTGAAGGTGCCCCTCACGGCGTTTCAGCGGGTCAGTGCGCCAGGGCGAGGGCGGGAGCGTCCTCGGCCTCCGCGCGCTGCTCCATCGCGGACTTGTCCGACAGCGGCTTCTCCTTGAGGAACCACACCAGGGCGAAGCCGACCGTCAGCACGATCCCGCCGACCAGGAACACCGTGCTCATCGACTCGGCGAAGCCCTGCAGGATCGGCCGGGCCAGCACCGGGTCGAGCGAGGACAGGAACGACGTGTCGTTGACGTCCAGGCCGCTCTTCAGCTGCTGCGCGAACTCCGGGTGCTGGGCCAGTGCCGCGGTGTAGGCCGGGGTGGCGATCGCCGAGCGGACGGCGTTCGCGATCTTGTCGCCGACCGTGCCGAACAGGATCGAGAGGAACACCGCGGTGCCCGCCGTGCCGCCGATCTGCCGGAAGAACGTCGCCGCCGAGGTGGCGACGCCGATGTCCTGCGGCCGGACGTCGTTGGTCGCGGCCAGCACCAGCGTCTGCATCGAGGCGCCGAGGCCGAGGCCGATCACGAAGGCGATCACCATGACGAAGGACAGCGAGGTGTCGGCGGTGATCGTGGACAGCGCGAACAGCGCCGCCGCCATCAGGCCGATGCCGGCCACCGCGAACATCTTGTAGCGCCCGGTCTTGGAGATCAGCCGGCCGCTGGTCAGGCTGGCGATCATGATGCCGAGCGTCAGCGGGAGCATCTGCAGGCCGGCCTGGGTCGGCGTCGCGCCCTTGACGATCTGCAGGTAGAGCGGCAGCGACATCATCGCGCCGAACATCCCGGCGCCCTGCACGACGGTGACCAGCGTGGCCATCCGGAAGACGGGGCGGTTGAACAGGCGCAGCGGCAGCAGCGCGGCGTCGCCCATCCGGCGTTCCTGCCAGATGAAGGCCGCGACACCCAGCCCGCCGATGGCGTACATCGCGATCGACGCGGCCGAACCCCAGCCCCACTCGCGGCCCTGCTCGGCGACGATCAGCAGCGGCACCAGCCCGACGGCCAGCGTCACGGCGCCCCAGTAGTCGACCTTCTGCTCGACGCGGGAGTGCGGGAGGTTGAGGACCTTGCTTACGACGACCAGCGCGGCGAGCGCGATCGGGACGTTGACCAGGAACACCCAGCGCCAGCCGGTGATGCCGGCGAAGGAGTCGATGCCGGCGAAGAAGCCGCCGACGACCGGGCCCGCGACGCTCGAGATGCCGAACACCGCCATGAAGTAGCCCTGGTACTTGCTGCGCTCACGCGGCGCGGTGATGTCGGTGATGATCGCCAGCGCCAGGGACATCAGGCCACCGGCGCCGAGGCCCTGGAACGCGCGGAACGCGGCCAGCTCGTACATCAACGTCGCCATGCCGCTGGCCAGCGAGCCGACCAGGAACAGCGAGATCGCCGTCAGGTACATGGGCTTGCGGCCGTAGAGGTCGGACAGCTTGCCGTAGAGCGGCGTCGACAGGGTCGCGGTGATGAGGTAGGCCGTGGTGGCCCAGGCCTGCAGGGACAGGCCGTGGAGCTCGTCGGCGATGGTGCGCATCGACGACGACACGATGGTCTGGTCGAGCGCGGCGAGGAACATGCCGAGCATCAGCCCGGACAGGATGGTCAGGATCTGGCGGTGCGATAGCCGGCCGTTCGTAGCGGCTGCTCCTTCCGCTGTGGTGGTCTCGCTCATGGTGGTCTCCCTCGAAGCCTTCGTCGTAGTTGCTTGTAGCTGTCAACTACTTGCCTCGGCCAACTATTCCGCTGAAGCTTGTATCGTGCAATCAAATATCCTGTGACCCTGGTCTCCCACCCGCTCGCCCGGGCCCAGAAGCCGTGAATGGCACATCGGGGGACTCCGAGTCCCTCGATGTGCCATTCACGGACTTGAGCGTCAGGCGGAGTAACCCGGGATCGGGAACGGCGCCAGGAACTCGCGGATCTCCGCCGCGATCGTGTCCAAAGAGGACTCGTTCTGCGCGGCGGCCGCGGTGACCGTGCGGTCGATCCAGTCCGCCACCTGCACCTGGTGCTCCGGCCGCAGGCCGCGGGTGGTGATGGCGGACGTGCCGAGCCGGATGCCGGACGGGTCGAACGGCTTGCGCGGGTCGAACGGCACCGTGTTGTAGTTCAGTTCGATGCCCGCGCGGTCCAGCGCCTGCGCGGCCGGCTTGCCCGCGACGGCCTTGTTCGTCAGGTCGATCAGCAGCAGGTGGTTGTCCGTGCCGCCGGAGACGAGGTCGTACCCCTTGGCCAGCAACGCATCGGCCAACGCGCGGGCGTTGGCGACGATCGTGTGCGCGTACTCGCCGAACGACGGCTGCTGCGCCTCCCCGAGGGCGACCGCGATGGCCGCCGTCGTGTGGTTGTGCGGACCGCCCTGCAGCCCGGGGAACACGGCCTTGTCGACGGCTTTGGCGTGCTCGGCGTCGGAGAGGATCATCGCGCCGCGCGGGCCGCGCAACGTCTTGTGCGTCGTCGTGGTGATGACCTGCGCGTGCCCGACCGGCGACGGGTGCGCGCCACCGGCGACGAGCCCGGCGATGTGCGCGATGTCGGCGACGAGCACCGCGTCCACCTCGGCGGCGATCTCGGCGAACGCCGGGAAGTCGATGGTGCGCGGGATCGCCGTGCCGCCGGCGAAGATCAGCTTCGGCCGGTGCTCGCGGGCCAGGTCGCGGACCTGGTCGAGGTCGACGCGGCCGGTCTCCTTGGTGACGCCGTAGCGCACCGGCGTGAACCACTTGCCGGTCGCGGAGACGCTCCAGCCGTGGGTCAGGTGCCCACCGTCCGGCAGCGCCATGCCGAGCACGGTGTCGCCGGGCTTCGCGAACGCGAGGTACACGGCCAGGTTCGCCGGCGACCCGGAGTACGGCTGGACGTTCGCGTGGTCCGCGCCGAAGACGGCCTTCGCGCGCTCGATGGCGAGCAGCTCGACCTGGTCGATGAACTGCTGGCCCTCGTAGTACCGCTTGCCCGCGTAGCCCTCGGAGTACTTGTTGGTGAGCACGGTCCCGGTGGCTTCGAGCACGGCCTGCGAGACGTAGTTCTCCGACGCGATCAAGCGGATCTTGTCGTGCTGGCGCTTCGCTTCTTCCTCGACGAGCCCCGCGATGGCGGGATCGGCGGTGGCGAGCGCGTTCAGTTTCGGCTGGTGGGTCATGGGCGTACTCCGGCTCTGGAGTGGCCTTCACCCAGGCGCGCGGTGCCGGCCTCGTCGTCGCTTCCCGGTGGTGCTCCACCTCGATGGCGCCAGTCGCTGCTGCGGGGAAGAGCCTAGTGCACCCCGCTCGAGGCCCGGCCGTGTTCGGCACACCACTTGCGCGTGCAGCCGGAAGTGCGGTCGCAGAACGGCCGGGCGCAGGTCGCGCAACGCTTGACCCGCCGCCACCCGCCGACGGTCACGAGCTCCGCGAGCCCGGCTGCCCCGGCGGCCAGCTCGCCGGCCCCGGCCAGCGGGGTCACGTAGACGATGCGCCACACGACGCCGGTGTCGACGAGCCGCGGCCGCGCACCCGCCCCGGCCAGCACGGCGTTGAGGCAGCGCGCGGCCGCTTGTTCGTCCGGGAGCCGCGCGACGATGCCGCTCAGCTCGGGGTTTCCCCGGCGCAGCAACCGTTCCGCCACCCCGAGCTCGGGGTCCAGCGCGTGGAACGGCGGCACGACCGCGTGCTTGCGCACCTCAGTCGACGACCGCGACGCCCATGGACCGGGCCGTGCCGGCGATCGTGCGCATCGCTGTCTCGACGTCGGCGGTGTTCAGGTCCGGCAGCTTGCGCTCGGCGATCTCCCGCAGCTGCTGCGTCGTGATCTTGCCCGCCACCTCGTGCCCCGGCCGCGAAGAACCCTTGTCACCCAACGCTTTCTTGATCAGGAAGGCCGTCGGCGGGGTCTTGAGGCGGAGCGCGAAGGAGCGGTCCTCGAACACCGAGACGACCACCGGCACGATGTCGCCGCGCTGGTGCGCGGTCGCCGCGTCGTAGGCCTTCTTGATCTCGACGAGGTTGACCCCGGTCTGCCCCAGCATCTTGCCGAGGTCGACGACCGGGGCGTTGCCCGCCGCGAGTTCGAGGGTGACCTGGTGGGTGAGTTTCTTCGGAGCCATGGCCCGAAGCTAGAGTCTCCAGTTACTGGAGAGTCAATCTCAATCGATCGGCTTGGTGCCGGCGCGGTGGCGGCGGGCCAGCTCCTGGTAGATCGCGGCGTTGTGGTCGACCCACATCCGCGCGGAGTCGGTCAGCGGGACGAACTTCTTCGCCGGGCTACCCATCGCGATGACCTCGTCGGGCACCTCGGTCGCCGGGGTGACCGTCGCGCCGGCCGCGACCAGCGCCCGCGCGCCGATCTTCGCCTTGTCGAGCACCGTCGAGCCGTTGCCGATCAGCGCCTGCTCCCCGATGGTGCAGTCGTGCACCAGGCACTGGTGGCCGACGGTGACGTTCTTGCCGACCTCGCAGACGCCGTCGTTGACGTGGATCACCGAGTTGTCCTGGATGTTGGCGCCCTCCCGGATGACGATCCGGCCGAAGTCGGCCCGGACCACCACGCCGTACCAGATCGAGGCGTCCTTCTCGACGACGACGTCGCCGATGAGGGTGGCGGTGGGCGCGATCCAGGCGTCCGGGTGGACCTGCGGGCTGAGCCCTTCGAACGAGAACAGAGGCATGTCCGCACCCTAGACGAGCGGTTTCCTCAGCTCTGCCGGCTGTAGAGGCGGAGCGTGACCGGGCCGGACACGACGACGAGGACGGCGGTCGCGACGAGGGACCACACGACCGCGCCACCCGTGCCGCCGACGTCGTTCATCAGGTCCCGCGCCGCGCTCGCGACGTGACTGAGCGGGTCGGGCTCCTGCACACGGCCGCCGCGGAAGTCGTGGCCGAGCGTGTCACCGCCGAAGAGGCCGGGACGCTGTGCCTGGAGAGCGCGCTACGCCTCTGCCGTCAGCCGTAGTTGGCGAAGCAGAGCGCCTCGATGTCGGCGCGCAGGGTCGCGAACGACCGGGGCCGCACCCGCTGCTGGACGACCGTGCCCAGCAGGTACGACAGCAGCGCCCGGGCCCGGGCGCGCGGGTCGTCGACGTCCAGCGGCGCCAGCAGTTCGGCGAGGAGCTCGGTGAGCGACGTGAGCATCACGTCGATGGCCTGCGGGTGCTGCGCGCGGCCGGCCGCGATCCAGTACTCGAACCAGAGGAACGCGGCGTTCGGGTTCGCGGCGAACACGCTCAGGTACTCCTCGACCACGGCGAACAGCCGCTTGCGCGGGTCGGCGTGCTTCGCGCCGACTTCGCGCAGGCCCGCGGCGAACGCGGTGATGTGCGCGGCCATGGCCCGGTCGATGAGGACGTCGATGTCGGCGAAGTAGTAGTGGATCGCGCTCTTGGTGAGCGGTCCGGCGTCCGCGATGGCGCGGACGGTGCAGCCCGCCAAGCCGTCGCGGGCCAGCACGACGCGTGCGGCCTCGACGATCTGTTCCTGCTTGGCCAGCTGGTTGGGAGAGAGCCGGTCACTGCGACCGGGGACGGCGCTCACGGTGATTCTCGTTACCTTCTTCCTGGACGGCGGCCCCAAATCCTAGGGCAGACGTCCTGCGGGTGGCCGCCGGGTGAAAAACCGGATTGGCCACCCCGGTCCGCGCGGCGGACAATGCGCGGCATGGTGATCTCAGGGGACAAGGGGCTCAGCCCGGCTGCGCGCAGCCAGCTGGAGAAGGAAATCGCGAACCTGCGCGCGCAACGGGAAGCCCTTGCGCCGCAACCCGGCGAGCAGGAGCGAACGGGCGATGCGGCGGACCAGGCGGACGTGATCGACCGCGCGGAGGCCGCGGCGAGGCTCGACCGCCAGATCGCCGATCTGGCCGCGAAGATGGAACACGGCGGCTACGGCAACGCCCAGCTCCCGGACGGCACAACGGTCACCCTCCGCTTCTCGGACGGTGACGAAGAGACCTTCCAGGTGGTGACGGTCCCGGGCGAGGACTCCGACGCGATCACGTCGGACAGCCCCCTGGGCCTGGCCCTGGTCGGCGCCAAGGCGGGCGACAAGATCACCTACCGCACCCCCCGAGGCGAAGCCAAGGCCAGCGTGATCAAGGTAGCCCCGCCGAAGTAGCCCCCCGCTCACCCGAAGGCCCCCGCTCACAAAGCGGGGGCCTTCGCCATCCACGCGCCTCGAAACTTGACCCACAAGGGTGGTTCCTCGGAAGAAATTTCGAAGCCACGACCACCACGCGAAGGCAACCACGACAGGCGGCCGGGGGCGACGCCCTCCGGGCGGGGCGTTGGGGCGGAGACCCGCGAAAACCCGCGAGACAAGCCAAAGGCCCGCGCTCTGTACGAGCACGGGCCTTCGAGGTCTTGTGGAGCCGCCTAGGGGAATCGAACCCCTGACCTATTCATTACGAGCGGAATTCGTCACTTGTTGACCTTGTTCGCAAGGCTCTGACCTGCACTTCCTCGGTCCATGGACGTCCGCACACGTCCGGGGTTAGTCACCCGGATTGTCACCCAGTTAGACACCCACCTAATCCAAAGAGGCTGAAACACGGCTTGGCGGAGGAGCGCCTTCACCCCCAGATGTTTCAGCCTCTTTTCGCTGCTCAGGGACTACAGAGACATATAATTAGAGTGGGAAACCCTTTGCTATCAACGACGTCACTCACCTGTCACACCTAAACTCGCAGTTCAGGTGGGTCATAGTGACAGAGTGACACGTGTGACAGCCTCGACACGTCGTAGATGTCACTCCTCCACGAGTGCCCACCACTGCACCAAAGACCCAGCCGCGATCAAACCCGCGCAAGCAACGCAACGAAACCGCGAGAGGGCGGATCGTCGCCGCTGCACTTGCCGGAGCGCAGCCCAGCATTGCAGCAGACACACAGCCCGGTGCCGCTCGCCTACCAGAGCCCGCGCCACCAGGCCCGCCAAGAGAGTCTCCGCGGCCCCGCAGAAGGCCTCAGCGAAGGGCGTCAAAACTCAACTTAGCAACACTACAGTTACATTACTGTAACGATCTGTACGTGAGACTTGGCACGCCCTTTCGTGCAGCCAAATCAGCTCTCACGTCGAAGTTCGACACTATAGACTCAAGGTGTGCTAGTCAGGCACGTGACATGCCAGGAAGAGGACATAGTGCTTCTACGCTTCAGGGTTGCTAACCACAGGTCGTTGCGCGACCTCGTTGAGTTGTCCCTAGCTGCGCCGAACCTGCGCGGCAACGTACCGACTGAAGGCAATTGGGTTACATCTACTACGCGCGTTGCGGGTATCTACGGAGCGAACGCCTCCGGCAAGTCAACCGTCCTTCACGCTCTTGACTTCATGACCTCGGCAATTCAAAGGTCCGCTACCACTTGGGCTGATTCGGACACCTTTCCGCATCACCCCTACCTCCTAGATAAGCACTACGAGGAGGTTCCATCACTTTATGAGATCGACGTGGTCGTGGATGATATTCGATACACCTACGGGTTCGAATCAAACGCTTCTGGCATCAAGAATGAGTGGCTCTATTCGTACCACTCTCCTTGGAAGAGGATGCTCTTTGATCGCACCGAGAGTGCGATTAAGTTCGGACGCAGCTTGAGCGGCGAGAACCAGCTCATAAGTAAACTTATGGGGCCGCGGAACCTATTTCTCTCGGTTGCGTCCAATAGTCAACACCCCACCCTTAGAAGAATTCACCATCGGATAACACGGCACATTCGGTACGCTCGCTACACAGATTCCGACCGCTCAAATCGCGTCAAATGGGTTCAAGGTCTCATCAAGAATGAGTCACTTTGGGCTCAAGCTCAGGCTCTCATAAAGCTAGCCGACCTCGGGATAGCTAATGTCAAGGTGGAAGAAGTTGAGCTAGATGAAGAAACGAAAGAATCTACCGAGAAGGTCATCAAAGCGCTCCAAGAAAACATCGGCTTCCCGACGCGAGAGAAAGGCCTTGATGACTTCTGGGCCCAGCTTAGTCGGAAAATAGTCTTTGAGCACGACGTTGAAGGATCCGAGGAGCCCGCAGCCCTTGACCTTGCACTAGAAAGCAGCGGTACGGTTGCATGGCTAAGCCTCGGCGTGCCAGCACTCTACGCCCTCAAGTATGGCGATACTTACCTGGTCGACGAACTGGACTCAAGCTTACATCCACGACTCACCGCCGCCTTGGTTCTTATGTTTAAAGATCCAGAGATTAACCGCTTCGGCGCGCAGTTAATATTTACATCGCACGATGTCTCACTACTGGGTCGAATGCTGGGAGAAGTTCTTTCGCCAGAGGAAGTTTGGTTCATCGAGAAGAACAATGGCGTATCCGAAATTTACGCTCTTCACGAGTTTCAGGTGCGCAAGTCTGACAACTTTGAAAAACGCTATCTCGAAGGTCGTTATGGTGCGGTCCCAATGATCAGACAAGATGACCTTCGCAAAGCCTTACTAGAAGGCGCAGGCAAGTAGTGGCACGAAATCGAAACGATGTCAGATCTAGAACTTCTCTCAGTCGCACTCGAGGAACGCGACAGGAGAGGAGGCGGATTCTGATTGTCACGGAAGGCGAGGAGACTGAACCTGACTACTTCAAGGGCTTGGCCGCCTCCCTTAGAGCAACCGGGGTCGACGTGCAGTCCATGCAGATTATCGGAGAAGGGCGCGACCCCATGCGCGTCGTTAAACGGGCGGCCCTCCTCTCGAATGAAGGTCGATCTATTGGGAAGCGCGATGGATACGACTCCGTTTGGTGCGTGATCGACGTCGATGACCATGCGGGACTTCCAAACGCTATAATCGAAGCGAAAGCTTTAGGGTTCTCGGTCTCGATCAGCAATCCATGTTTCGAAATTTGGCTCTTATGGCACTTCATTGACTGCACGCGGTACATGACCCGGGAAGATCTAAAAGCAGCGTTAAAAAAGCGTGGACACGAAGGAAAATCGGTATCCGCCAGCTTTCCATTTGCAAGCGTCAAAAATGCAATCAACCGGGCTTCTGGCGCGACCGTCGACATGCCAGACAATCCGGGCAGCGGAGTGTGGCGACTTGTCGAAGTTCTTGATCAGGGAGGCCGACTAAAGGCATGAGTTGCCGAACCCTACCGACACGAACCTAAGTTCGCCTGAAGAAACCTAGGGGATGCCGCTGGGCCTGCCAACATCGAAATAGGACCGACTGAGGCCACAAACAGATCAGCCATGCTGCGCGGCGTTGGACGGCCGTTCGCCCCTCAGGAACGCGGCGATTTGCTGCGCAGCCACCTCGTAGCACAGCCGATTGGTTCCAGGAACGGTCCGGGCGGAGTGAGGACTGATCACAGCGCCCTGCTGTGCCCACAATGGGTGATCACTTGGCAGGGGTTCCGGATCGGTCACGTCGAGCGCTGCGCGTAAGCGTCCTGACGTCAACTCGACGAGCAACGCGTCCGTGTCGACGATCTGACCACGGCCTACGTTGACCAAGAGTGCGTTGTCGTCCATCAGCTTCAAGAACCGTGGACCGACTAGCCCTCGCGTCTTCTCCGTCAATGGAGCCGTGACCACCACGAGGGCGTGACCCGACACAATTTCGGGCAACGTATCCGCTCCGAAGACACCATCTCGGTCACGCGACGCGACGAGCGTCGAATCCACTCCAAATACTTCAAGCCGTCGCGCGACCTCGCCGCCGATTGCGCCGGCACCGACAATGAGCGCCCGCTTGCCCGCCAAGGTCTCCGCCTCGAACCGGCGGTGCGCCCACACGCCTTTATCCTGAAATCGGACCAGCGCGGGCCACTGACGAAACTGCGTCAGCACCGCCGACAAGACCCATTCGGCTACGGGGCCAGCGTGCGCACCCCGTGCAGTCACCAGGGTTACTCCGCCGGGCACATCCCTGGACCATTCGTCAGCCCCCGCAGACAGGAGCTGCACCATCCGAAGAGACCCAAGTTGGGCGAGCAGCCGAATAGGGCGATGGCTGCTGCGGTACGGCGGCAACAGAACAGCAGCGTCCGACTGGCTCGACGTCAACTCCGCGACGTTCGGGTCGTACGGCACAACCTCGACACCCTGAAGGTCGCCGAGGATGCTACGGCCTACAACGTCATCCGCCTCGTCGCTAACGAGAATCTTCACCACAGCAGCAGCCATTACTTACCTTTGCCGTTCGATGTGAGCTGATCGATGAGCTGACGCGCCTGCACAGCCATGACTCCCCCTGAAACCGAGTTGTCAATCACGACGTGAGGAACCGGAGGGCGGAATTCGACATTTACGCCTTCCATGTACGTCTTCCAATCGGCAAGTTTCGTGGCATCGCGCGGCGCGTTGCGATGACGGACGTACGTGTGCATCGTATCCGCATCACAGTAAACCCAGACGATCGTCAACTGGGCACCAAGGTTGCGGCACAGCAACTCACGTTGCCGAATCCAACCCTCGTCAGCGAACTCGCGAACAAACGGCGCAGTAACGATCGCATTGTTTCCGCTTTGCAGGTTCTCGGTCATGGCCTCAAGCAGCGAGTCATACTCGGCTGGCCTGATTTTGGTTAGGTACGTCTCGGACTCTCGGTCGTTTCTCGACAGGCCCTGCATCTCAAGCGCCGCTTCAACCACAAAGCGCGTCAGGGTGTCCTTGTCGAGCATTGGCCAACCGGTCTCGCGCGCCAGAATGCGCCCCAGCTCCGTCTTCCCGCTGCCGGCGTAGCCGCCGATCATGACCACCTGCGGAGCCACGGGACGAACTTCCCCGCGAACTTCCTGGTCCGGCGCGTTGACCGTGCGGGCAGCTCTCGGCTTGCTCACCACTAGCCCCTTCTTGGCGAGCAGGTCCATCGCTTCGTTGATCGTGAAGACGCTCACGTCCCACTCTTGCGCCAGCTCACGAGACGACGGCAACCGCTGACCGTGCCGAAGCCGGCCCGCTTCGATGTCGTTCTCGACGTTCCGGGCGATCTGCTGCGCGAGTGGCTCAGACCTGGCCACAGGCGACCTCGGGCGTGACATGCCTACTCCTCGCCGGGCGGTTGCCCATCGATTCAACTGAACGGTCACCATACCAGAACCTATCAGTTGGTCTCTATGTTCCCGCAGGTCACGACCCACTTTTGCCCGATCTCACACCTAACAGTTGACCTGCTTATCATTCAACTGTTAGCTTCTTGGTGGTTCGGATCACTCCGGTCGGACCGCAGGGTTCACCACCGCACAAGGAGGCAGCGATGGCACGGAAGCAGCAGGGACTCCCGGTCCTAAAGACCGGTTCTGGTGTCGGTCGGAAGCTCATCGGCTTGGTCGTGGTGGCTGCGGCGCTGATGTTCGTCGTGTCCTCGCCGCTGGAGGCGGCCGGCCACGTCCGCCACGTCGTACACAGCCTGACCACATTCTTCAGCTCGCTCTAACACCTCACCGACCAGCACGTTTCTTCGAGAGGACTCCGCAATGGACACCAACGTCAACCGCCGCCGCATCGACGCCGCCGTGTCGGCCACCGATGAGTTCGCCGGCGAGGCCGTCTACCCGGACGGGCTGACCGAAGCCGACATCGACGCGCTGTTGCAGGACGTCTACGGCGAGCTGGCTGCCGACGAGCACGCCGCGGAGCGCGCGGTCCGGCACGACTTCAACGACCAGCGTCGGGTGAGCCGGGCCCGTCGCCGCGCGGCCCGCAAGTCGCTGTGGACGCTGCCGGCGGCCTGGACCTTCGACGGCGAGGCCGCCTGATGGCGGCCCGCCTGCTGATCAGCCCCGACGCGGCGGCCCACTCCGCCAAGAACGCGCCGACCGCGCCGGGTTCCACCGCCCAGTCACGAAACCGCACGGAGGAACACCAGATGGTAGACACCACCACCCCGGCCCGCGAGGTCGCTTTCACCTACACCCCGGCCGAGCTGAACCGCCTGATCTCCCGCGAACTCTGCGGCCGCCTGCACGAACTCGGCATGTCGCTGATGTCCAACGCCGCGTTCCTGCTGGCCAACGACGCAGTGCCGACCGCGGCCAAGCGGGACCGCGCCCGCGTCTACCTCGACGTCGCGGCGCAGCTGCGGCTGCTGGCCCTCGCCGAGCTGGACGGCATCGCCGGGGGTGCCCGATGAGCGACTCCGGTGCCTGGCACGACGCCGTGCAGGCCGGCCAGGAAGCAGCCGAGAAGGCGCGGCGCGAGGCAAAGGAGAGGTCCCGGTGAACACGTTCGAGGTGTTGCAGGAGCGCGGAACCCTCGCGCTGGTCCGGTTCGCCGGCACCGTGTGCCTGTTCCTGGTCCTTCACATGCTGCGCATCCCGCTGATCATCGCCGAACGGATCCTGGCCGGCGTTCTGGTCCGACTCGACCAGGCCGCCACCCGGCAGGCATCCCAGCCGCCCCGCCGGCGAGTCAACCAGTTCTTCCCCGCAGGTTTCCCGACCGGGCAGGAGGTGCCCCGATGAACGTGACCCGTGAGCAGCGGACCCGCCTGGAGCAGGCCATGGCGTGGGCCGTGTGGCACTTCGGCGAGCTGGCCGGCGTCCTCGGACCGTTGGTCCTGGCGCTGGTGTTCACCCCGTGGTTCGCCCTGGTGTCGGCCGTCGTCGCGGTCGGGTGGGCGGTGCACGAGGTGCGCGACCACCGCGAGCAGACCCGGCTGCGCGCCGGCACCGCAGAGCGCAAGCAACTGCCGGCAAAGCCAGCCGCCGACAACGACGAGGCCGTGAGCGGCCGTGAAAACCGGGAGGTGACCCGATGAGCAAGTGGGCCGAAGAGCGCCGCGCCAACCACGCGGCCACCGCGGAGCAGCGCCGCCAGGACGCGGCCGCCGCGACCGATCGAAAGCTGCGCGAGCAGTCCGCTCGCGCGGAGCTGCACCGCGCCGACGCCGCGGCTGCGGTGAAGCTGGCCGACAAGCAGCGCGAGGCCCGCCGGGCTCGCCGGGCCGCCATCCTGGCAAGCGTCGCCGGGTGGCTGTCGACGAACCGCGTACGGCTGCCGATCTACCTGCTTGCCCTGGTCTCCGCCGGCATGGCGGTGCCCGCGATGGCCGGCTACGGCCTCGCGACCTACGGGGACGCGACCGGCGCGGCGCTGCCGGCGCTGTCGGAGCTGGGCATGTGGGCGTTCGCGCTCGCCGTGGAGGTCACCCGGCACCGCCACCCGGACCGGCCGGTGTGGGCGTTGCAGCTCGGAACGTGGCTGTTCGCCGGCGTCGGGTTCGGCCTGAACGTCGTGCACGGCCTGGGCCGCGGGTGGGACGCCGCGGTGGTGATGGGCATCGTGTCCGTCGCCGGTGTCATCGCGCACCAGCTTGCGGTTGCCTCGCCGCCGCGGTCGCCGGCGGAGCGCGCTGCCGCTCGGATCGAGCGCCAGGCCCTGCGGAAGGTCGCGAAGGTTCGGGCCGCGGCGGTCCGCACGGCGGTCGCGGAAATCGACGCTGAGGGCACGGCGCGGCTGGTGTTCACCCCGGGCCGCTACACCCTCGACGGCCGCCGCCTGGCCGCCGTGGTCGACCTCGACGCTCACACCGCGGACGTGCTCGACGACGAGATCGCCGCGTTCTTCGCACAGCAGGACCAGGCCGGCCGCGCCGACGACGGCCCGATCACCGACGCCCCGATCCTGACCCTCGACCGCCCGGCAGACCAGCCGAAATCGACCCGCAAGCCGCGCCCGCCGCGCGCCCCGAAGACGCGCACGATCGAGGACCTGCGCGCCGCGTTCACCGCCGCGCTCGACAACCCCGACGTGGCGATCAACCCGAAGTCGGCCGAGTCAATCCGCAAGACGCTGCACTGCGCACCGAAGTACGCCCGCCAGCTGCGCGACGAGCACGCCAACCCGAACCGCCACTGAGACCGGAGGACCCGATGAGCGACAACACCGAGCAGACCCCGGCCGCCGGCGAGCTGGCCACCATCCACCACCTGCCCGTCGCGCAGGAGCAGGGCGAGGTGATCGAAGGCGAGATCGTCACCGACGAGGAGTACGCCCGTCTGACGTCGCAGAAGGCGCGGGCGATCGCCCGGTACCGCGGCTACGGCCACGACGTCGTGACCGTCGCTCGCGCCACGCGCAACGCGGTCAAGCACGAGAAGACGAAGACCGCGTTCCGACACGGCGTCGCCTACCCCGCCGCCGGGGTCAAGGTGGTCGTGGCCCGGTGGCGCGACACCCACGGCGCGAACCGGTACGAACGCATGATGCGCGCCGCGGAAGCGGCCGGCGACCACGACAAGCTCCTCGAATGGGAGTCCCGCGACGTCGCGGAGAAGCAGCGCCGCCACGACCGCACGATGGACTGGCTCCGCGCTCCCGGGCAGTGGATCAAGGCCGCCGTCATCGGATCCGTTGGTGTGACAGGGTTTCTGCTGGTCCTGGGCATCATCCTGGCCATCAACGACGGCGAGATCAGCGAGATCCTGACACCCATCACCGGCGTGTTCGACGCGGTCGCGTTCGTGGTGTGGTTCCTGACCACCTACGGCGTGCTCCTGCTGGTCGCTGGCACCGTCGTGGGCGTCGGCTACCTCTACCAGCAGGGCCGCGAACACGGCGACATGCCGAAGTGGCTCACCCCGCCCGTAGACGGCGACACGATGGACGAGCTCCCGGACGAGAACACGATCCTGAACGCGCTGAAGAACCTGAACATCCCGGGGTTCAACCGCGCGGTCAAGGAAGGGTGGCGGATCAAGTTCATCACCCCGCCGCACGTGGATGGCAAGGGATGGCGCGCGCAGGTGGCGTTGCCGCCGGCGTGCCCGGTGGAGGAGATCGTGAAGCGCAAGACCACGTTGGCGCACAACCTGGTCCGCTACCCGCGGGAGGTGTGGCCGACCGAGCCCCAACCGTCCGTGTTGGACCTGTGGGTGGCCAAGCCCGGTGCCCTGTCGGGGCCGGTCGACCCGTGGCCGCTGCTGGCTGAACTGGACAACGTCACCGCCGACTACTTCGCCGGCGTGCCGGTCGGGGTGACGCTCAAGGGTGACGTGGTGCGCGGGCGGCTGTTCGAGGCGAACTACGCCCTGGGCGGCATGATGGGCTCGGGCAAGTCCACGTTGGCGATCGACCTGGTGTTGGGCGCGATGCTGGACCCGGTGGTGGACATCGACGTCGTGGTCATGGCCGAGAACACCGACTACGACCCGATGAAGCCGCGGTTGCGGACGCTCACGACCGGCGCCGGCGACGAGACCGTAGACGCGTGCCTGAACCTGCTCTACGAGCTCTACGACGACCTTTCCGTGCGCGGCAAGGCACTCAAGGAGCACGCCACCGACCGTGCGGTGACCCGCGCACTGGCCGAAAAGGACGGACGGCTCCGCCCGCGCGTCGTGGTCATCGACGAGTGCCAGAACCTGTTCATGGGCAAGGACGGCAAGAAGGCGATCGAGGTCGCGTCCAAGCTGATGAGCACCGCGCGCAAGTACGCGATCACGCTGATCTTCCTCACGCCGGAACCGTCGAAGGACGCGCTCCCGCGCAAGATCACCTCGGTGGCCAGCAACAAGGCGTGCTTCGCCATCGGTGACCAGATGGCCAATGACGCCGTGCTCGGCACCGGGTCCTACAAGGCCGGCATCTCCGCAGTGGGACTCACGCCGAAGACGGACGAGGGTCCCGGCGATGTCGGCACCTGTATGGCCCGCGGCTTCACCGCCAAGCCCGGTCTGCTCCGGTCGTTCTACGTCTCGCCGAAGGACGCGCACGCGGTCACCAAGCGCGCCATGGTGTTGCGTGAGCAGACGGCGCTGCCCGCCGGCCCGGACGCGCCGGCCCCGGCCGGGCCGGTCGATCACCTCGCGAACATCGCCGGCGTGCTCGGCACCGAAGCGCGGATGCGAACGCAGGAAGTGCTGCAGCGGCTGACCGAACGCGACCGCGGCACCTACGGCGAGTGGAGCTTCGCCGACCTCGCCGGCGCGCTGCCGGAGTCGGCAAAGCCGTACAAGACCGGCGGGCACATGCAGGTCTCTGCCGCCCGTCTCCGCGATGCCATCGCGGAGCGTGACGACGAGGGCGAGTTCGACGGCGACGAGACCGAGGGGACCGACTGAGGGAGGCCGCGAAGTCCGGGGAGTTCTCCCTCACCGCCTCCCCGGACTCGCTTCCCTCACCTGACCAGCAACGACCCTAACCGGGGAGGCGAGGGAGCCACCCGCGCAAACCCCCCTGATCACGGCCCGAAACCCCTACCTCAACACCCCCGCGTCGCGCCTCCCTCCCGGGACACCGCGCCGGCCGACCCTACCCAAAACAGGCACACAAAGTCACCAACCGAAAGGTTCACCCGCGATGGAACACACCCACGACACTCCCGAAACGGCCCGGCTCACCGCGGACGTGCTCGCGTTCGCCCGCCGCAACGACGTCTGGAACATCCTCATGATCCAGCGCCGCTGGGACCCCTTCGCCGGCCGATGGGCCTTCCCCGGCGGGCACGTCGACCCCGGCGAGACCTTCCGCGCCGCCGCTGCGCGCGAGCTAACCGAAGAGACCGGGCTCCGCGCCACCGACCTGCGACAGCTCGGCATCTACGACCGGCCCGACCGCGACCCCCGCGGCCGCTACATCACCGTCGCGTTCTTCACCGTCGTCCGCCGACCGGTCAAGCCCACCGCCGGCGACGACGCCGCCGTCGCCGTGTGGATGCCGCTGTCGTGGCTGGCCCGCAACCGCGACGCCATCGCGTTCGACCACGCCGACATCCTCGCCGACGCCACCGCCGTGCTGGCCCGCTTCACCCCGGAGGTGCCCCGATGAACCAGACGACCACAGTGGACGCCGCGCTCGACGCCGTGGCCCGCGGCTGGCACGTCTTCCCGCTGCGCCCCGACACCAAGCGCCCCGCCGGACACCCGGAGGACCGCTGTCCCGGCACCGGCCGGTGCGCCGGCGGGCACCGCACTCCAGAGCAGCGCGCCACCACAGACCCGGACAAAATCCGCGCCGCGTGGACGCACGCCCCGTACGGCATCGGGGTGGCGGCCGGCCCGTCCGGGCTGTGCGTGCTCGACCTCGACACGCTCAAGCCCGGCGAGGAGATCCCCGACCGGTGGGCCGCCGCCGGCGCGCGGTGCGGAGAAGACGTGCTCGCCGTCCTCGCCGACGATGCAGGCGAGGAGCTGCCCGGCGACACCCTCACCGTCCGCACGCCGTCCGGTGGGCTGCACCTGTACTACCGCGTGTCGGACGGCGTGGCGCTGCGCAACACCAGTGGCGAACGCGGGCAGGGGCTCGGGTGGAAGGTCGACACCCGTGCGTGGGGCGGCTATGTCGTCGGCCCCGGCACGGTCACCGACGCCGGCCGCTACGCCTACGTGTGGGACGGGCCGGTGGCGGAGCTGCCAGCGTGGCTGGTCGAGCGACTCACCCCGGCACCGCTGCCAGCCGCCCCAGTGGTGCCCATCCGCCCCGCCGGTAGTCGGCGCTCCCGCTACCTCGACGTCGCGATCCGGGCGGAAGCCGGGAAGGTCGCCGACGCCAAGGACAACCGCAACGCCACCCTCTACACCGCCGCCGTCGCGCTCGGGCAGCTGGTGGCCGGCGACGCGCTCAACGAAGAGGAGGTGCGCGCGGCGCTGATGACCGCGGCCGGCCGGCACATCGGGACGCGGCACTTCACCGCCCGCGAAGCCCACAACGCGATCACGTCCGGTCTGCGCGCCGGCCGCAACCGTCCCCGCCGGATCGCCTAACCACCTGCACCAACCTCGGAGGTCCGAACCATGACCACGCCCCGGCCGCTGGCCGCCGTGCCGACACTGCCCGCCCGCCGCACCCGGTGGACCGATGCGGAGCTGATGCGAGAGGAGTTCCCGCCGCCAAAGTGGGCCGTTCCCGGGCTACTCGCGGAAGGGCTGAACCTGCTGGCCGGCGCGCCCAAGCTGGGCAAGTCATGGCTGTCGCTCGGCCTGGGCGCGGACATCGCCAACGGTGACCCCGTGCTCGGCTCGATCGAAGTGGAGCGTGGCCCGGTCCTGTACTGCGCACTGGAGGACACCGGCCGGCGGTTGCAGCGCCGGCGGCGGCAGATGCTTGCCGCCGGCGGACGGGCCGCGCCGCTGCTCACCCTCGAAACCGCCTGCCCCACCATGACCAACGGCGGCGACGCGGTGCTGGTCGAGTGGCTTGAGGAGAACCCGCACGCCCGGCTGGTCATCATCGACACCTACGAGAAGATGCGCGGCTCCGACGCCTCGGGCATGTCCGCCTACGCCGGCGACTACGCCGCGGCCGGCCGGTTCAAGCAGCTGGCCGACCACTACAGCGTCCCGTTCCTGCTCATTCACCACGTCCGCAAGCAGGGCGCGGAGGACTGGCAGAACCTCGTCTCCGGCACCAACGGCCTCACCGGTGCCGTGGACGCGACGCTCGTGCTCGAGCGCGGACGTGGGCAGGCGGACGGGGTGCTGCACGTGACTGGCCGCGACGTCGAAGAGGCCGACTACGCGATGTCCTTCGACGCCAACGCCGGCGCGTGGACCAAGCTCGACGGCCCGGCCACCGATCACCTGGTCGGCGACACCCGCGCGCAGATCCTGCGGCTGCTCCGCGACCACGGGCCGCTCACCCCAAAGGCGATCGCCGAAGCGCTCGACGCCAACCCTGGCAGCATCCGCCAGACCTGCAAGCGCATGGGCGACGCCGGCCAGCTCGCCCGCACCGTGGACGGCATCTACAGCGCGCCCGGCGCGAGTGACACCGGCACCACACAGTCGCTGTCACAGCTGTCACCACTGTCACTCCAGGCCGCTGACCAGCGCGAATCCGAGTGACACCCCGTGTGACAGCTTCGCCAGCTGTCACACCGCCGACGCGGGAGTGACACCCGCGACCACCCCGCCCCTGTCACATCTGTCACTCAGTCACTTCACCTCGCCTGACCAGGCCAAACGGGAGTGACACCCGAGTGACACCTCCCGAGGGAGCACCCGTGTTCATCGCCTCCACCGAGCTGCAGCACGACCCGAGGGGACACACCCGATGGACGCCACCATCACGCCGGCCGCGGTACCCGCGCGGCACTTGTACACGGTCGACGAAGCCAAGCGCCTGCTTTCCATGAGCCGTTCGGTGATCTATGAGCAGTTGCGCGCCGGACGCCTCGGGTCCGTGAAGCAGGGCCGGGCACGGCTCATTCCGGCGAAAGCCATTCAGCAGTACGTGGATCTTCTCATCAGCGAAGCGGAGGTGACCGGCTATGGCAACGCGGCGTAGTCGTGGGGACGGCGGGCTCTACTGGGATGAGTCGCGCCAGCGCTGGACCGCGGAGGTCACCGTTGGTTTCCGGCCGAACGGTAAGCGCATCGTGCGGAAGGCACGCGGCAAGACGAAGACGGAAGCCAAGACCAAGCTCAAGGAACTGCTCAGCGACGTCGAAGAGGGCGCGGTCAACGCGTCGGCCGGCTACACGGTCGCGCAGGCGGTGAACGACTGGCTGGACAGCTACGGGCGGGGCGAGCGGGACCCGAACACGGTCAAGGCTGTCCGGTCGCTGGCGAACAACCACATCATCCCGGCTATCGGCGCTCGACCGCTGGTGAAGCTCGACGTGGACGACGTAGAGGAGTGGCTAGCGGAGAAGGCGGAAGTGCTGGTCACCTCGACCCTGCGCAATCTGCGCTCCATCCTCCGGAGGGCGATCAACCGCGCCCAGGTGCGCAAGCGGGTTCGGCACAACGTGGTGCTGTTGTGCGAGGAGCTGCCCGCCGGCAAGGGGACCGGCCGGCCGTCGAAGGCGCTCACGCTCGCGCAGGCCGAAGCCGTACTCACCGCGGCGGAGTCGTCGCCGATGCGCGCCTACATCGTGGTGTCGCTGCTGACCGGCGCACGAACCGAGGAGATGCGGCCGCTGACGTGGGATCACGTGGACCTGGTCGGCAAGCCGGACGCATCGCCGGCGATCCCGCCGAACGTCAAGGTGTGGCGTTCGGTCCGCGCCAAGGGCGAGACGAAGACGCGGAAGTCCCGGCGCACGCTGGCGCTGCCTGAGCGGGCTGTGAGGGCACTGGAGGACCACCGGGTGGCCCAGCAGGCGGTGAAGGCCGTCGCGGGCGACGACTGGCGCGAACAGGGCCTGGTCTTCGCAACCAACGTCGGCACCGAGCGGGACGTCAACAACGTCCGGCGAGACTTTCGGCGGGTGATCAAGGCGGCCGGGCTCAAGCCGACGCAGTGGACGCCCCGGGAGCTGCGGCACAGCTTCGTGTCAATCCTCTCGGACGGTGGGATGGCGATCGAGGAGATCTCGCGGTTGGTCGGGCACAGCAGCACCGCCGTGACGGAGCTGGTCTACAGGAAGCAGATCAGGCCGGTGGTCGAGTCGGGGGCAAGGGCGATGGACCGGCTCTTCCCCGCGACGGGTGAACCTGCGGAAGTTTCTTCTCCCGCTGACCAGGCGTCTTAGCACCTACCAGGCAAGAGCCCGGCCACTTCCGATCTGCGGGAGGGCGGCGGCACCCGCGAGTCGACCGGTCGTAAACTTGCCGGTACGCCCCGAAGGAGGCTGTCGCTTGGTCATACGACGGATGGTCGGTTAACGACTACCTACTGGCCGTGCTGGGCTTCGCGGTCCTCGCTGCCATCGTGCGACTGTCCACCATCGCGCAGGCCCTGCTGTTTCTTCGCTGGTTGATCAAGACGGGCAAGGGTGACCCTCAGGTGCTGAGGCTCGCCCTACCGATCCTCAAGGCTCTGCCCGCCCTGCTTCGCGAAGACCGACGTTGGGTCGCCGCCCTTCGACAGCTGTTCCGCCGCTCCGAGAAGACCGGCGACGAGGACAGCTCGCAGGGGGGTGGTAAAGCGCGTTGATCCACCGCCCGGGCAGAATGTGCGGATGAACTCGGCGCAAGTGATCTTCTGGTTGGTGAGCGGGCTTGGTGGGGGCGGTCTGCTCGGCTGGTTCGCGGCCGTCCGCTCGAAGGTCGGCTCATTCCGGCAAGGGCGGCGAGCGCGACGGCTGCGCACCTGGCACGGCTACATCCCTGAGGGCATGATCGCCAGTTGGTACGCGGGCCTGGTCGAGGAGCCCACCACCCCGACCGCACGCGTGGTCCTCGAAGTGCGCCAAGGCGGCCCGGATGGCAAACCGGACGTGATGGGTGCGCACGCGCTGCGCCAGCGCATCAAGGCGGACGGGATGCTGGCGCGCGTACCGACGCCAACCGAGTACGAGTTTCTCGGCGACCTGCACAAGAAGCTCGGATACGGCCAGGACCCGGACGCCCGGGTCATCCTCTGACCCAGCCTTCCTGCCGGCCTACTCGCAGCAGATCGGGCCCGCGGTCGAGGCGGCCGCGGCCGCGGCCGCGAAGGACCGACTTTTCCCCGCGATGGGTGAACTTGCGGAGGTTTCTTCGCCCGCCGACCAAGCGTCTTAGTCACCCACTTAGTCACCCACCAGACGACTCAGGCCCCAGCCGAGGTGTCTCGGATGGGGCCTGACCTGCGGAGCCGCCTAGGGGAATCGAACCCCTGACCTATTCATTACGAGTGAATCGCTCTGGCCGACTGAGCTAAGGCGGCATGTCACCGGCTCGCGCTGGCGACGGGAACCAGTGTAGCGGAGGCTGTCAGCGTCACTTTCCCGGGGCACTGTCGTTAGGGCCCTATGACGTCGATCTCACACCACGATCGACCTACCTGGAGGCACTGGCACATGCGGCGAAGACTGCCCCGTTCGGCGGCCCTGCCCGCCGCCGCGGCGTTGCTCCTGCTCAGCGCGGCGCCGGCGAGCGCCGATCCGACTTATCCGACGACGCCGATCCCGCAGCCGGCGAGTTCCGGGCAGGCGCCCATCTCGGCGCCGATCGGGCCGCAGCCGCTGGGGCAGGCCGTCGGGGATGCCGGGACCGCGCTCGGCATCGTCCGGTTGCTGCCCAACGCCGTGCCGACGAGCACGATCCTGCCCGGGTTCGGGGACACTCTGCCGAAGCAGTCGGCGCTCGAGGCCGGGATGGGCTTGTCCAGCGCGTCCGCGAACTCCGACGCCTACCTGAGCTACGAGAAAGCGGTCGCGCAGGCGTCGCCGTTCGGGCTGTCGGTGAGCGGGAACGCGCCGCAGACGCCGGGCAGCGTGGTGCAGACGGCGTTGCCGGACAACCCGCAGCCGATCAGCGGCGGGCTCAACGCGCCGTCCAACCCGCTGCTGAACGTCGGGGTGCTGAACGGCTCCGCGCACGCGCGCTGGAGCCCGACGCTCGGCCCGTGCGTCGACACGATCGCCGACGCCAGCACGTCCGTCGCGAGCCTGTCGCTGCTCAACGTCATCCCGTCGCTGCCGAACCTCGGGCTCGACAAGCTGGCGCTCGACCCCGCGACGCTGGCGAAGGGCTTCGACCTCAAGAACGGCCTGCAGAGCCTCGGTGGCCTGCTGCAGGGCGGCGGGCAGACCGCGGCCGGCGGTACCGGCTCGCTGCTGAGCCTGCCGAACACGCTCTCGTCGCGCTCGCAGGTCAAGCTCGTCGACCTCCCCGGCTCGAAGAACAAGGCCGTGCAGTCGACGTCGACGCTGCAGGGCGCGGACATCGAGATCCTCAAGGGCACGCCGCTCGCGCTGAGCATCAAGGTGGCCAGCCAGCCGACGCTGAAGGTGACCTCCACCGGCGACGCCAAGACGTCCAAAGTGGAGTACACCGCGCCGGTGCTGACCATCGAGGCCGGCGGCAAGGTGCTGTACACGCTGGACGCGGCGCACCCGACCAAGGACATCCCGATCGGGCTGCCGCTGAAGCAGCTGAGCGACCAGTTCGGCACGCTCAAGGACCTGCCGGTGGTCGGTGGGCTGCTGGCCCCGCTCGATGGCCCCCTCCAGCAGATCGGCAACACCGCGGGCACCGTGCTCGACCTGGGTGTGCTGCGGCTGAGCATCGCCGGGCTCGACCAGAAGAGCGCGGCGATGACAACGCCGTTCAAGGGCTTCCAGCTCGGCGCGTCGGCGCGGATGTTCGACCTGCAGCTGCTGCCCACGACGAAGCTCAAGAGCCTGCTGCCCGGCGACGCGGCGAGCAACCTGCCGTCTTCGCTGGCGCAGCTGTCGATCGGCGAGCAGATCGCGCGGGCCTACGCGCCGACCGGCGGCGTGATCTGCGGGAGCACGACGACACCGCCGCCCGCGGGCGGGGAGGCGCCCAAGGGCCCCGTGAAGAACCTCGCCTACACCGGCGGCGCGTACGACACGGTGCCGCTGTTCTGGTCGGGCACCGCGATGCTCCTGCTCGGTGTGGTCATGGTGGCCGCGATGCCGGGCTCGCGTCGTCGTCCGCTGGCCGTATCGGCCGAGGAGAAGCCGTTCAAGCCGTCACCGCGGCCGCGCGAGTGACCTGAGACCGCCCCGGGGTCATGGAGAAACCCCGTCAGGAGCCCGGCTCCTGACGGGGTTTCTTCGTGCTCAGCCTTGGCGAAGCGTCGTGACCATCGCCTCGACGGCGATGCGCGGCTTCACGTTCAGGTCGATCGCCTCACGGCATTCCAGCACCGCTTCGAGGCGGCGCAGCGTCGACTCCAGGGTCCACGCCGACGCGGCCTCGGCGATCTGGTCGCCGTGGTCGGGGTGGTTGAGGGTCGCGCCGGAGCGGGTCGACGTCACCAGGACGTCGCGGTAGAAGCCCGCGAGGTCGATCAGCGAGAGGTCCAGCGTGTCGCGCTGGGTGCGGGTGGCGCGGGATTTCTGCTTCTTCTCCAGCTGCTTCACCGCTGCTTCGGCGGCCCGCTTGGCCCCCGCGACGCCCTTGCCGATGCCGTCGCCGCCCATCGCCGTGCGCAGTTCGTTGCGCTCGTCCTCGTCGCGGCCCTTGCTCGCCTCGCCGGCGTCGGCCTCCGCCGCGCTGATCAGCTGGTCGGCGCAGGTGAAGACGTCGCCGGGGCGGCGCAGGCCGAGCGGGATCCGCAGGACCGTGGCGCGGCGCTGGCGCGCGGCCTCGTCGGTGGCCAGCCGCCGGGCGCGGCCGACGTGGCCGCCGCAGACGGCGGCGGCCCACCGCGCCTGATCCGGGTCGACGTGGTGCCGGCGCATCAGCACGTCGGCGATCGCCGCCGGCGGCGGCGTCCGCAGCGTCACCAGGCGGCAGCGCGACCGGATCGTCACGGAGATGTCCTCCGGGTGGTCCGACGGCGCGCAGAGCAGGAACACCGTCCGGTCCGGCGGTTCTTCGACCGCCTTCAGCAGGGCGTTCGACGCGCCTTCGGTGAGCCGGTCGGCGTCCTCGATGATCACGACCTGCCAGCTGCCGGTGGTCGGGCGGCGCGCCGCGGCCTGGACCAGCGCGCGCATCTCGGCGACCGAGATCGACAGGCCCTGCGGCACCACGAGCCGGACGTCGGCGTGGGTGCCCGCCATCGTCGTGTGGCAGCCGGGGCAGGAGTCACAACCGGTGCCGGTGCTGCATTGCAGGCCTGCGGCGAACGTCCGCGCGGCCACCGAGCGGCCGGATCCGGCCGGCCCGGTGATCAGCCAGGCGTGCGTCATCGCGCCGGGCGGCGCGGGCTCCCCGGCGACGATCTTCGCCGCGGCGGACGCGGCCGACATCAGGGTTTCGACCGCGGCCTCCTGGCCGACCACGTGGTTCCAGACGCCGATGCGTTCGGTCGTCGTCACTTCGCCTCCACGCGAGACTCTTCCGCGGTCTCGACGGGCACGGTCAGGGCTTCCCCGGCCAGTGTGTCTTCGACGTCGAGCGGCAGGGTCGCCGGCTTGTCCGATATGGACGGTGTGGACGCTGTGGAAGCTGCCGGGGCCAGCGCCGAAAGGCGCCCGACGAACACCGCGCGCAGCGCGGTGCGGATCCGCTCGGCGACCTCGGTGTCGGTGCCGTCGGCGTCGATCACGACGTAGCGCTCCGGGTCCGCGGCGGCCATCTCGACGAGCAGGTGCTGGACGCGCCACTGGTCGTTCATCGTGGCCGCCTTGTCGCGCGGCGCCCCGGGCGGAGCGGCGTCGAGCAGAACGGTCAGGTCCGGGCGCAGCCGCCCGGTCGCCCAGTCGGCGAGGCCTTCGAGCTCGTCGCTGTCGAGGCCCGCGACGGCGGACAGGTGCGCCAGCGGCGAGTCGACGAAGCGCTCCATCACGACCACCGAACCGGCGTCGAGCGCCGGCTGGACGTGCCGCTCGACGATGTCGGCCCGCACCGCGGCGGCGGCCAGCGCCTGGGCGCGCGCGCCGGTCAGCGACGCGCCGGAAACCAGCGCCGTCAGCCGTTTGTCGTCGAGGGCCGGGTCGGCGGCGACTACGACCGGCCGGGTCCCGCCGCGCATCCAGTCGGCGAGGTTGACGGCCTGGATCGCGGTGTTGATCGCGGTGGTGCCCTCGACGGCGATGAGGAAACCGTTGACGCGCCGCGGAGTGCGGCGCAGCGCGTTGCGCAGGTCGGACAGGATCGGCTCGGTGCGCTTGTCGTCCATCTGCCGGTAGGCGAAGAAGCCGGCGATCAGGGCGAGCGCGGCGCCGACGAGCATGATCGGCCGGGTGCCGTCGATCGTGACCGGGCTGCCCCAGACGTTGATGGTGCGCGTCGCCACGACACCGACCAGGACCGGGACGGTGACCGTGGTGCCGAACAGCACGAGCTTCATCATCAGCTGGTAGATCGCGTTGATCCGGCCGCGGATGGCGTCTTCGACGCGGGAGCCGATGATCGTGACGCCGGTGAGGAACGCCGTCCCGGCCCAGAACCCCACCAGGACCACGGTGACCAGCGAGACCGACAGGTGCGGCGACAACGCGACCAGCGCGAGCGAGAGCCCGGCAGCGATGATCGAGACGCCGAACAGCCGGTCGTGCGGGAGCCGCCGGGAAAGCTTGGGAGCGAACGCCATGCCGGAGGCGAGGCCGAGGAAGATGGCCAGCACCAGGAGGCTGAACGCCGAGTCGCCGGCCAGCAGACTCGAGGAGTACGGCTTGGCCGAGCCGATCACGGCACCGCCCGCCGCGAAGGCCCCGAACGCGCCGACCAGCAGCCCGCGCACGAGTGGCGTGCTGCGGACGAAGCGGAAGCCGTCGGCGATCATCCGGCCGACGCCGAGCTTCTCCTCGTCGGCCTGCTTGACCTTCTGCTCCGGCAGCGCGTGGACGTTGCGCAGCGACAGTTCGGGGATCCGGGTGGCGATGAGGATCGCGCTGGCCAGGTAGAGCAAGGCGGTGATGATGACAACCAGCTTCGCGATGCGGAGGCTGGTGTCTTCGCCGGGAACGTGGAGGAAGTTCGTGTTGATGCCGGTGAGGATGGCGTTCGCGCCGGCCGCGGTGATGACGGCGAGGCCGTAGGTCATCACCATGCCGAGCTGGTTGGCCGTCTCGACCTGGTCGGGGCGGCGAAGCAGGTTCGGGACCGCCGCCTCTTTCGAGGGGATCCACATGCTCGCCGCGCTGCCGACCAGGAAGTTGCCGACCAGCAGCCACCACGGCGCGCTGACGAAGGCGATGGACAGCAGGAACCCGCAGCGCAGGAGGTCGGCGACGACCATCACCTTGCGGCGGTCGAACCGGTCCGCGAGCAGCCCGCCGACCGGGGCGAACAGCAGCCCCGGGGCCAGGCCGGTCAGCACGACGCCGACAAAAGCGAAGTTCTGCGCGAAGTAGTTGTTCGTCAGCTTCGTGGCCAGGCCGGTGAGGGCCAGGATGTTCAGCCAGTCGGCGACGCTGCACAAGTACGTGACGCCCCAGAGGCGCCGGAACGGTTTGATCGCCAGCACCCGCCGGACCCGGCTGATCGTGGACGCCTCGGCGCCCGACGACCCGCCCGGGCCGGACCCGGGTACCGATCGCACGCCCTCGCTGATACGCCCACCCCACTAGTCACCGCGGTGCCGGGCACCCTCGTGAGTTAGCCCGACCGTGTAGCCAGGGTAGCCCGATCGGCCTCTGGCACGCGGACGACCCCGAGGTCCCAGTGGGGTGGGGATCAGCTGGTGAACGTCAGTCGAACAACCCCGTCACGCTGCTGACCAGGCTCGACACCATCTCGATGGCGACGAACCCGAACACGATCAGCAGCACCACCGCGAGTATCACGCCCGACGCGCTCGACGACGGCCGGCCGATCGCCGGCATCGACATCGCCGGCATCTTCGGCAGCTTGCGCCGCTTGACGGGCACGACCTCGAGATCTTCGTCGAAGTCGTCCTCGGCGGGCGGCGGCTGCTGCCGGACGGGCCGGAGCATCTGCGGTGCCCGCTTCGGCCAGGTCCGTTGCCGGTTGCGTTGCCGTGGCAGCACCCCGAGTGGCGGAGTCACGTCTTCGCCGAGCGTGCCCGTGGTGCCGGCGGGCGGGATCGCTCCCGGGGCCCGGGCCCCGGTCACGCCGTCTTCGCGGAGGGTTTCCTCCACCATCCGGCGTACGACCTCCTCGTCGTGCTGCACGGGCCCGGCGACCGAGATGGCGGCGGGCTCGTGGCCGTTCGGCATCGCGGTGCGGGGCTCGGGGTCCGTGGTGACCAGTCCGGAGACCGGGTCCGCGAACATCTCGCCTGGTGTTTCGGACAGTGTGCCGTCGCGCTGAGTGAGCTCGGGGGCACTGAAGAAGGGAGCCTCACCGTTCGCGCTCATGGTGACCACCTCACTACTGAATGTCCTCGCCTTTCCAGGGTAGCGACCAAGGCGGATAACGCATCCGCCCAATGGCTCTGTCTCCAAAGGAGGGTTCGTCACGCAGCGCAAGCCCACGCCCGAACCCCCAGCAGTGTCCAGTCCGCCGAGGCTTCGGTCGACCGCCAATGGTGACAGATCGTAGTGAAGCCCATCACAGTCACGGACAGCGACCGCTGGGAGCTGGTCATACCCAGGGTGTCAAGATGGCCAGTTTCGCGCGTGGCGATCGAGCCCGGATGGAGCAGCCGCTCCCCGGTCACCGGTCAGGAAATCTCCTCCTGCCCGAGGTCGATCATCTTCCGGCACCAGTCGCGGAGCATTTCGCGGCTGAACGGGCTCAGCACCAGCTGACGACGACCGTCACCGCGGTCCAGCGCCGCCAGCGCGAAGCGGCCGAGATCCGTGTCGACGAGGACGAAGCCGTGGTCGGGGAACTCCGCGCACAGCCCGCCGAACGCGAGCATGTCGAGGACCGCCGTACCCGAGCGAGGCCGGGCCAGGACCTCGCGCATCGCGCCGACGTCGTCGTCCTGGCCGTCGTGGACCAGGCCGTCGTCGTCCACCGAGACCCAGATCGCCCGGCGCGGGCTGCCGAACGGCACCTCCGGCAGCTCCGCCACCAGCATCTCCGGCAGTTCTTCGAAGTCGGCCAGGTGGATCGCCGTGCGGCCGGGCAGCGAGCCCATCATGAAGGCCCGCTCGCCGTCGGCGTAGCACCGGATGTCCGCGGTCTCCGGCCCTTCGTCGAACACGCCGCACAGCGCCGCGCGGACGGAACCGCGCAGCATCAGCGACACGACCTCGAAGCCGACGTCGTTGAGCTCGCCGTCCTCGCCGAACGGCGTCCCGTCGATCCAGGCGGCCCACGCCACGTGCCGCTCGACCTCTTCGGCCAGGTCCGCCGGATCGTCGGAGACCGGGCCGTGGACCAGGATGTCGTGGTCGCTGACGTCCGGGTTGTAGAGCCGGTCGACCGGCTCACGATCCGGCATCGCCAGCAGCACCGGCCCGGCCGCCAGCTCCAGCAGCTCCCGCGCCGCGGTGCGCTCAGGCATGACGCCGCACCTCGCTCCGGCCGGCGACCGGCCCCGCACTCCGCTCGCCCTGCCGCGCCGCATCCCGATCGGCCGCGGGCACCTCGAGCCTCGCCCCGCCCCGCTCGATCGGCGGATTGACCGAGGGCCGACCGGAACCGGGCTCGACCGGCAGCTCGCCGACGGGCGCCACACCTCGCCAGACCGGCACACCGCTGTTCTGCTCGACCGCGGCCAGGATCGCGTCGCGCACCGTGAGATCCCGCCGGGCCGCCGGCTCAGGCATGGCTCTGCACCGCCTCGACGATCCACTGCTCCGCAGTGCTTCGCGACGCCGGACCCCAGGTGACGGTCCAGCGCCCGTTCCGGCCCACGGCCGCGCTGAACTGGTAACGGCCCAGGTCGTTGTCGACCAGGCCGAACGCGCCGTGCGGGTACTCGGCCAGGATCGAGTTCCGCACCGCGAGGTCGACCAGCACCGTGCCCAGCCGCGGCCGCGCCGCGCACTCGCGGATCCGCTCGACGGCTTCCTCGCACCGCCGCGGGATCAGGCCACCCTCGTCCGTCTCGATGCGGACCTCCGGCCCCGGCCCCGGCGGCCGGTCCGGCAGGCCGTCGAACACCCAGCCCGGCAGCTCGCTGAGGAAGCCGGACCGCAGCCGCGCGCGGTTGCCCAGCTTGTGCAGCACCGTGGTGTAGTCCTCGTCGCCGAAGAACCGGACCTCCCACGGCTCGCGCCGGGCCGGGAAGACGCCGGTGACGACGCCGCGGATGAAGCCACCGCGCAACGCCCGGTAAAGCCCGACCGCCTCCGCCGTGACCTCACCGCCGGGCGCCAGGCCGATCGCGGCCATCCCGGCGACGAACCGGGTGTACTGCTCGACCTCGTCGGCCAGGCTTCGCGGCCGCTCCTCCCGGCGCGAGAAGCGGGGTTCGGTGTCCGCCAGCACCGGCGGGATCTCGAACTCGGGGTCGTAGAACTCCATCACGGAGGGCCGCTCCGGGACCTCGGCCGAGAGCGGGGCGATGACCTCGTCGATGACGTCGAAGACCGCGACTGAGTTGTTCACCCCTAGATTGAACACCCTGGCACCGACAATTTCTCGCACATACGTTCGAACAGGCGAGACGAGTCGCCGAGCGGTCGGCGAGCGGTCCGAAACGCCGTGAAGGCCTCCTCGCCGGCATAAGAGCCGGTAAGGAGGCCTTCACGGACTTCCTGAGAGCGCTACTTCGCCTTGGTGGCCGTGGTGCGCTTCGGGGCGGTCTTCGTCGCGGTGGACTTCGTGGCCGCGGCCTTGGCGGTCTTGCTCGTGCCCGCCTTGACCGTCTTCGCCGTCGTCGACGCGGGCTTGCGCGCCGGCGCCTTCCGCTTCGGCGCCGGCCCCTTCGCCCGCTTCTCCGCCAGCAGCTCGGACGCCCGTTCGGCGGTGAGCTCGTCGATCTCGTCGCCCTTGCGCAGCGTCGCGTTGTACTCGCCGTCGGTCACGTACGGGCCGAACCGGCCGTCCTTGACCACCATCGGCTTCTTCGACACCGGGTCTTCGCCGAGCTCCTTGAGCGGCGGCTTCGCCGTGGCGGACCGGCCGCGCTGCTTCGGCTCCGCGTAGATCTTCAGCGCCTCTTCGACGGTGATCGAGAACAGCTGGTCCTCGGTCGCGAGCGAACGCGAGTCCGTGCCCTTCTTCAGGTACGGCCCGTAACGTCCGTTCTGCGCCGTGATCTCGTCGCCGGACTCCGGGTCCTTGCCGACGACGCGCGGCAGCGAAAGCAGCTTCAGCGCGTCTTCGAGGGTCACCGTCTCGATGTCCATCGACTTGAACAACGAGCCCGTACGCGGCTTCGGCTGCTTCGCCTTCGCGGCCTTCTTCTGCGCGGCCGTCGCGGTCTCGGGCAGCGGCTCGGGCTCCGGCAGCACCTCGGTGACGTACGGCCCGAAGCGACCTTCCTTCGCGACGATGTCGTGCCCGCTCACCGGGTCGGCGCCCAGCGAGCGACCCTCCTGCGGAGTCGCGAACAGCTTCTCCGCGAGCTCCAGGGACAGCTCGTCCGGGGGCAGGTCCTCGGGCAGGTTCGCCCGCTGCGAGTTCCCGTCGACCTCGCGCTCCAGGTACGGCCCGTAGCGGCCGACGCGGACCACGACCTTGTGTCCTTCGGAATCGTTGAACAGCGGGATCGAGTTGATCTCCCGCGCGTCGATGTCCTCGACACTGCCCTCGACCAGCTTCTTCAGCCCGCCGAGACGGCCGATCGAACCGTCGACGCCCATGTCGCCGCCGAAGTAGAACTTCGACAGCCACTGCCCGCGCTGCTCGTCACCGTTGGCGATGCGGTCGAGCTCGTCCTCCATGCCGGCGGTGAAGTCGTAGTCGACCAGCCGCTCGAAGTGCCGTTCCATCAGGCCGATCACGGCGAACGCGACCCACGAGGGAACGAGCGCGGAGCCCTTCTTCCAGACGTAGCCGCGGTCCTGGATGGTCTTGATGATCGACGCGTACGTCGACGGGCGGCCGATGCCCAGCTCCTCCAGCTTGCTGACCAGGCTCGGCTCGGAGTAGCGGGCCGGCGGCGACGTCGTGTGCCCGTCCGGGCTCAGCTCGGTCGCGGTGAGGTCCTGGTCCTTCTCGAGCACCGGCAGGCGGCTCTGCTTGTCGTCGGCTTCGCCGCCGGTCTCGGTGTCGACCGCTTCGACGTACGCCTTCAGGAAGCCCGCGAAGGTGATCGTGCGACCCGAAGCCGCGAAGGTGCACTCCTCGCCCGAGGTCGCGTTGCCGACGATGCGCACCGACATCGTGGTGCCCTTGGCGTCGGCCATCTGCGAGGCGATCGTGCGCTGCCAGATCATCTCGTAGAGGCGGTACTCGTCGGTGTCCAGCTCGCTCGCGACCTGGCCCGGCGTGCGGAAGACCTCGCCCGAGGGCCGGATCGCCTCGTGCGCTTCCTGCGCGTTCTTCACCTTGCGGGTGTACTGGCGCGGCGACGGCGAGACGTATTCCTTGCCGTACAGCTGCGTCGCCTGGCTGCGCGCCGCCGAGATCGCCGACTCCGACAGCGTCGTCGAGTCGGTACGCATATAAGTGATGTAACCGTTCTCGTACAGCTTCTGCGCGATCCGCATGGTGCGCTCCGAGGTGAACCGCATCTTGCGGCCCGCCTCCTGCTGCAGCGTCGAGGTCATGAACGGCGCGTACGGCTTCCGCGTGTACGGCTTTTCCTCGACGCTCGAGACCTTGAAGTCACGCTGCTTCAGCGCCTCGGCCAGACGTCGCGCGTCGGCCTCGGCCAGCACGCGGATTTCGTTGTTCGACGCCTTGAGCTGCCCGTCCGAGCCGAAGTCGCGGCCGGTGGCCAGGCGCGCGCCGTCCACGGCGACGAGGCGGGCCGCGAAGTTCCGCGGCGAGGCCTCTTCGCCCGCGTCCATCGTCGCCGAGATGTCCCAGTACGACGCCGAGGTGAAGCGCATCCGCTCGCGCTCCCGCTCGACCACGATCCGGGTCGCCACGGACTGCACGCGGCCCGCCGAAAGCTTCGGCATGACCTTCTTCCACAGCACCGGCGAGACCTCGTAGCCGTACAGGCGGTCGAGGATGCGGCGGGTCTCCTGGGCGTCGACGAGGTCGGCGTCCAGCTCACGGGTGGAGTCGGCGGCCGCGAGGATGGCCTGCTCGGTGACCTCGTGGAAGACCATCCGGCGGACCGGGACCTTCGGCTTGAGCGTCTCGAGCAGGTGCCACGCGATGGCTTCGCCCTCGCGGTCGGGGTCCGTCGCGAGGTAGAGCTCGTCGACGTCCTTGAGCAGGCTCTTCAGTTCGGTGACCTTGGACTTCTTGTCCGGGGTCACCACGTAGAGGGCCTTGAAGCCGTTGTCGACGTCGACGCCGAGCCGTGCCCACGACTCGCCCTTGTACTGGGCGGGGACGTCAGCGGCTCCACGGGGCAGGTCGCGGATGTGCCCGACGGAGGACTCGACGACGTAACCGCCGCCGAGGTAGGGGGCGATCTTGCGGGCCTTGGTCGGTGACTCGACGATAACGAGCCGCCGGTGCCCGGCGCCGTTGTCCGCCCCGGCTCCGTTCTTCTTGGTCCGTGCTCCTGCCACGCTGTCCTGCTCTCCGCTCATCTCGTCCCGCCGCCGCGGGACTGCACCACGTCTGGACCCCTGACGGGGGGCCCGAGCCCGCGTCTCGACCTGTCAGTGTGCACGCCCTCCGAGCCCGGAGGGCGTGGAGGTGGCCCAACACGCCGCTGGGCCCGTGTCCACCGCATCGCCGCTGACCTCGGCGATGTTTCCTCTCTACACCGGGCACGTGATTTCGGCCACGTCCCGCGCAGCCTAGCGCGTGACCATCCGGATACCCTCCGTTCGACGGTGGTGGGCGCGGGGAGGTCAACGCTTCACTGGTTTCCCCGTCCAGCCGAAAGGATCCGCCATGACCCGACGCCTGCTCGGCGCCGTCCTCACCGCCGTGACCGCCACCGTATTACTGGGAGTCACTCCGGCGAACGCGGCCGCGGCGAACTTCGCCGGCACCGTGGCGCTGTCCAACTGCTCCGGCTCGGTGGTCAAGCCGGCCGCGACGCCGGACACCGCACCCGCGCTCGTCATGTCCAACGGCCACTGCCTGGAAAGCGGCTTCCCCGGCCCCGGCCAGGTCATCACCAACCAGGCGTCCAGCCGGACGTTCACGTTGCTCACGGCCAGCGGGAGCAACAAGGCCACGCTCCGGGCGAAGAAGATCGTCTACGGCACGATGACCGACACCGACGTGTCGCTCTACCAGCTCACCACCACCTACGCGCAGATCAAGTCGAGCTACGGCATCTCGCCGCTCGAGCTGTCGAACGCGCACCCCACCGCGGGCTCGGCGATCGACGTCGTCTCCGGTTACTGGAAGCGCGTCTACTCCTGCAACATCGACGGGTTCGTCTACCGGCTCAAGGAGGGCAGCTGGACCTGGAAGGACTCGATCCGCTACACCTCCGCGTGCCAGACGATCGGCGGCACCTCGGGCTCGCCGATCATCTCCGGCGGCAAGGTCGTCGGCGTCAACAACACCGGCAACGAAGACGGCCAGCGCTGCACGGAGAACAACCCGTGCGAGGTCGACCAGGCCGGCAACGTCACCGTGCACCACCTGACGAACTACGGCGAAGAGACCTACGGCATCCCGGCCTGCCTCACCGCGGCCAACGAAATCGCGCTCACCCAGGCCGGCTGCACCCTGCCCCGGCCCTGACGCGGCTGCCGCACCCGGTCAGGCCGTGCTCGTCACGGCCTCCGGGTGCGGGTTCGCCTCCGGCACCGCCGCCCCGGGCCACGCCGCTTCAGCACCCGGCGGTGGTTCGCCGATGAGCTCCAGCAACGCCTCCAACCGGCGTTTCCCGGTGACCTTCACGGCCGGGACCTCGGCCTTCGGGCCGGTCAGCCGCGCCAGGACGCCCAGCGGTGTCAGCGCCTCGACCAGCCGCTCGTGCATCCCGGGCGCCAGCGGGTCGACGGCCAGCAGATAGCCCTGGGTGCCGGGCCGCCCGCCGGCCAGCGCCCACATCCGCAGCATCGCGCCGCTCAGCCGGAAGCCGTCCGGCACCGCCTTGCCCGAGTCGTCCTCCACCGGCCCCGCGCAGCCCGTACGCAGCCATTTCACCGCCATCGGAAGCAGGTCCACCCGGAACGACGTCCGGACCTGCGGGTTGCCGCAGTCGGCCTTGGAGACCTGGGCGTCCGCGCCGCGCTGCCGCAGCTCACGCGCGAGGATGTGCGCCCGCCACGGCTCCTCGACGACCACCGAAAGCCGCGCGGCGGTGCGCCCGAAACCGGTGATCTGGCCGTGGCAGCACAAAAGACCGGCCAGGTCGCCCAGGCCGGGCCCGCTGGCCTCCGCGGAGAAGAGCGAGATCGTCCGATCCACCGCGCCATACTAGAACACAAGTTCGATTCGTGGCGAGGGTCACGGGATCTTTCAGCCTGGCGGTTGGTCCAGCTGACGGCAGCTGGGTGCCCGCTCCTGGGCCGCCTCCAGGGCCGGGACGTCCTTGAGGCCCCTGAGGTAGTCGAGCGCGTCGATGCGGTCCAGCGTGGCCCTGGCCTCGCCGAGGGCCTCCTTGGTCGCCGACGCGTCGCCGTGGACCGCGTCGACGCGGCGGCGCGCGTTCTCGGCCTGCGTGCGGATCTCGGTGAACTGCCCGATGACGTCCTCGCGGCCGCCGTCCGCGGCGGGCACCGGCGGCGCGCCGAGCGCGGTCAGCCCGGCGAGGCTCCGGTCGAGCCCGCCGACCACCGACGACAGCAGGTCACCGGCGGTCCGGGACGCCTGCTGCGGGGTGCTCGGATCGACGGCCGGGAGCGCGGCCAGCGTGCGGACCAGGCCACTCACCGCGCCGCAGTAGGCGTCCGCCCATCTCGCCGCGGGATCGGCCTGCGGCACCACGGTCGTCACCGACAGACCCTGGTCCCGCGCCGGCGACTGCGTGGCGGCTTGCTGCCCGCAGCCGGCGAGGCCGATCGTGATCGTCGTGGTTAGGGCGGCGAAGACGGTTGACCGCGGCCGCACCTGAACACCTCCCGCTAGACGACGTCCCGGAGAGCCCGACGGTACCGACTCGGTGCCGCTTCGCAAGTCGCCGGCCCGGTGTGGGATGTCCCGACACGCCCCGGGCCCGGCACGCGACGCTGCGTGCCGGGCCCGGGAACGGGTACTGCGAGGGTCAGGCCTTGATCTCCGTCGGCGTGTCCGTGAGGACCGTCCCACGGCGCTTCGAGACCACGATCGCCGCGACGATCACGGCGACCGCGACCAGCGAGATGATGATGCGCACGGCCGTGTTCTGGTCCGGGCCGATCGAGAACTGCACGATGGCGGGCGCGATCAGCACGGAGACCAGGTTCATCACCTTGATCAGCGGGTTGATCGCCGGGCCGGCGGTGTCCTTGAACGGGTCACCCACGGTGTCACCGATGATGGTGGCCTCGTGCGCGGACGAGCCCTTGCCGCCGTGGTTGCCGTCCTCGACCAGCTTCTTCGCGTTGTCCCACGCGCCACCGGAGTTGGCGAGGAAGATCGCCATCAGGGTGCCGCACGCGATCGCGCCGGCCAGGTAGCCGGCGAGTGCGCCGGTGCCCAGGCCGAAGCCGACCGCGATCGGGGCGAAGACCGCCAGCAGACCCGGCGTCGTCAGCTCACGCAGCGAGTCGCGCGTGACGATGTCGACGACCCGGCCGTACTCGGGACGGGTGGTGCCCTCCATGATCCCGGGGATGTCGCGGAACTGGCGACGGACCTCATAGACCACCGCGCCGGCGGCGCGGGAGACCGCGTTGACGGCGAGACCGGAGAACATGAACACCACGGCCGCGCCGACGATGACGCCGACGAGGGTGTTCGGGCTGACGATCGTGTTGACGAACGAGTTCGCCCCGGAGATTCCGTCGGCGACACCGGCGCCCATGCCGGCCAGCGTCTTCGCGATCGCGTCCGAGTAGGAGCCGAACAGCGCCGTCGCCGCGAGCACCGCCGTGGCGATCGCGATGCCCTTGGTGATCGCCTTGGTGGTGTTGCCGACCGCGTCCAGCTCCGTGAGGATCTGCGCGGCCTTCTCGTCGACGTCGCCCGACATCTCGGCGATGCCCTGCGCGTTGTCCGAAACCGGGCCGAAGGTGTCCATCGCGACGATGACGCCGACGGTGGTCAGCAGGCCGGTACCGGCGAGCGCCACGGCGAACAGCGCGACGCCGCCGCCGAGCAGGTACGCGCCGAACACGGCCGCGCCGATCACCAGCGCGGTGTACACCGCGGACTCGAAACCGACCGAGATGCCGGAGAGGATGACGGTCGCGCCGCCGGTCTCCGACGTCTGCGCGACGTCCTTCACCGGCTTGTACTCGGTGCCGGTGTAGTAACCGGTCAGCTTCAGGATGACCGCGGCGAGCACGATGCCGATAATCACCGCGATGGTCGCGATGACCGCCGGGTTGCCCGCGTTTTCGAAGCCCGCACCGAAGTCGGAGAAGCTGCTCGGCAGGTACACGAACGCCGCGATCGCCGACAGCACCGCGGAAATCACCGCGGAGATGTAGAAGGAGCGGTTGATCGTGACGAGACCGGGCTCGCCGACGCGTGCCTTCGTGATGTAGACGCCGATCACCGCGGTGATCACGCCGATGGCCGGCACGATCAGCGGGAAGATCAGGCCGTGCACGCCGAAGGCGGTGCTGCCCAGGATCAGGGCGGCGACGAGCATGACGGCGTAGGACTCGAAGAGGTCCGCCGCCATGCCGGCGCAGTCACCCACGTTGTCACCGACGTTGTCCGCGATGGTCGCGGCGTTGCGGGGGTCGTCCTCCGGGATGCCCTGCTCGACCTTGCCGACCAGGTCCGCGCCGACGTCGGCGGCCTTGGTGAAGATGCCGCCGCCGACACGCATGAACATGGCGATCAGCGCGGCGCCGAAACCGAAGCCTTCGAGGACCTTGGGCGCCTGGCCGGTGTACACCAGCACGACGACCGCGGCACCGAACAGGCCGAGGCCGACGGTGATCATGCCGACCACACCACCGGTGCGGAAGGCCACGCGCATAGCGGTCTCGCGGCCGCCTTCCTCACGCGACGCGGCGGCCACGCGCAGGTTCGCCTGCGTCGCCAGCCACATGCCGAGGTAACCGATCGCGAACGAGAAGCCGGCGCCGACCAGGAAGAAGAGCGAGCGGCCGATCTTCTCGTTCCAGTCGTCGGCGGGAAGTGCGAAGAGCAGGAGGAACACGATCGCGCCGAAAATGGCGAGAGTGTTCCGCTGCCGCTTGAGGTAAGCGGCCGCGCCTTCCTGCACCGCCTTGGCGATGTCCTGCATCTTGGCGGTGCCCTGGCCCGCGGCCAGCACCTCCTTGAGCAAGACGTAGCCGATGACGAGTGCGGCAAGCGCGACCACGGCGACTACACCGACGATCGTGTAGCCACCTCCGGAGAGCGTGATGTTGCCGCCCTCCGCGAGGAACTGCCGTGCCATTCGTCCTCCAGGAGACGTCGACATGCGCCAGCGTCGACGGCAGGCCGAGGTTCGACACGGCCGACGCTGGCTTGGACCCTGTACCGAGCGACACGCTAGCCGGGCAGCAACGCACGTCTCACATGACGCTCACCACAGAGAGTGTGGATTGCGGGAGTGTATTGGTACTGCACCCAGGCCCGACAAGCCGTCCCGGGGACGGTACAATCCGTTACCTTGTGAGCCTCCTCACTTGATCGATCACTCTGACGCCGATCCGTTGGCCCTGCTGGGATGCGCCGGAACTGTCGGACCCCTGTGCCAAGCTCGGCGAGTGGACGAATCACGTGGGCGGCGGCTGCTGGGGCGGGTGACCGCGGGCATCCCGGCGCGCGAAGACCCGATCACGCACGTCGCGGACCTGCCGGGCCGGGCGGCGCGCTTCTCGGCGTGGCCGTCATGGGCGGATCCGGCGGTCGTGAACGCGCTGCGTGACTGCGGCGTCCCGTCGCCGTGGGCGCACCAGGCGGAGGCGGCGTCGCACGCGTACGAGGGTCGTCATGTCGTGATTTCGACCGGCACGGCGTCCGGCAAGTCGCTCGCCTACCAGCTGCCGGTGCTGTCCCGGCTCGCCGCGGGCGAGAAGACGACAGCGCTGTACCTGTCGCCGACCAAGGCGCTGGGCGCGGACCAGCTGCGGTCGGTGTCCTCTTTGGACGTGCCCGGCGTCCGCGCGGCGGCGTTCGACGGGGACACGCCGATGGTCGAGCGCGACTGGGTGCGCGCGCACGCGAACTGGGTGTTCACCAACCCGGACATGCTGCACCGCGGAATCCTCTCGGCGCACGGGCGGTGGGCGCCGTTCTTCCGGCGGCTCGGCTGCGTGGTCGTCGACGAGTGCCACAGCTACCGCGGCGTCTTCGGCTCGCACGTGGCCCTGTTGCTGCGCCGGCTCCGGCGGGTGGCGGAACACTACGGTGCTTCGCCGGTGTTCGTACTCGCGTCCGCGACAACGGCTTCGCCAGCTTCGTTCGCTTCGCGGCTCACCGGTGTTCCATGTGTCGCCGTCACCGATGACGCTTCACCGCGTGGCGCCAGGACGGTGGCGTTGTGGGAGCCGCCGCTGCTGGAGGAATTGACCGGGGAAAACGGCGCGCCGGTCCGGCGGTCGGCCGGCGCGGAGGCGTCCCGGATCCTCGCCGACCTGGTCGTCGAAGGCGCGCGATCGCTGGCCTTCATCCGCTCGCGCCGGGGCGCGGAGCTGGCCGCGCTGGGTGCGCGTCGCATACTGTCCGAAGTGGACCCGCGCTTGGCGGGAACCGTTGCGGCGTATAGGTCTGGTTACTTGCCGGAAGAGCGCCGGGCCCTGGAGGCGGCGTTGCTGTCGGGCCGGTTGCTGGGCGTCGCGACGACCAACGCGCTGGAGCTGGGCGTCGACATCGCGGGGCTGGACGCGGTGGTGCTGGCCGGCTACCCGGGCACCCTCGCGTCGTTCTGGCAGCAGGCCGGCCGGGCGGGCCGTTCGGGCGACTCGGCGCTGGTGGTGTTCGTCGCGCGCGACGACCCGCTGGACACGTACCTGGTGCACCACCCGGCGGCGTTGCTCGACAGGCCGGTGGAGTCGGCGGTGCTCGACCCGTCGAACCCGTATGTGCTGGCACCGCAGCTGGCGTGCGCGGTCGCCGAACTGCCGTTGACGGTGCCCGAACTGGAGATGTTCGGCGGCGCGGCAGCCCAGGAGGTGCTGGCCGAACTGGCGGAACAGAAACTGCTGCGACGCCGATCGAGCGGCTGGTACTGGACGTCCCGGGATCGCCCGCACGCCGACGTCGGCATCCGCGGCACGGGCGGCGAGCAGATCGCGGTGGTCGAGTCGGACTCCGGCCGCATGCTGGGCACGGTCGACCCGGGCTCGGCGTGCTTCGCGGTGCACCCCGGCGCCGTTTACCTGCACCAGGGTTCGTCGTACGTCGTGGATGAGCTGGACTTGGATCAAGGCCTGGCGCTGGTGCACGCGGAGAACCCGGACTGGACGACGACCCCGCGCGAGATCGTGGACATCTCGGTGCTGAGCACCCAGGAGAAGCAGGACTTCGGCGGAGTGAGCGTGTGCCTGGGCGAGGTGGCGGTGACATCCCAGGTGGTGGGCTACCTGCGACGACGCCCGTCGGGCGAGGTGCTGGACTCGACGCCGTTGGACCTGCCGGAGCAGAGCCTCCACACGCGGGCGGTCTGGTACACGATCTCGTCGCACCTGCTCGGCCCTGCCGAACCACCACGCGCGGGCGGGCGGGATTCGTCCGGGCGGGAGCAGGATGACCGTGGCGCGATCGCTCGGGGATCGGGCGATCGGGCGGCAGCCGGACGGGACCCGGGCGACCGGAACTTGGCCGCCCACCATGCGGTCAATCGCGAGACCGTCGCCGACGGCCGGCCGGTGGTGGCCGGGTCGACTGGGGGCGTCCGCGGATCTGGGGCCGATGGCGAGGCGGGGACCGGGGGCCATCGGGTGGGGACCGAATCTGCGGGGACGGTGGGGACCGGGGAGGAGACCCTGGCGAACGGTCGGGGGCCCGTTCACGAGGGTGGCAGGACACCGGGGGGTGCCGGATTGATTCCGGCACGGGTCCCCGGTGCCCTGCATGCCGCCGAGCACGCGGCGATCGGCCTGCTACCGCTTTTTGCTACGTGCGACCGATGGGACATCGGCGGGGTGAGTACCGCGTGGCACGAAGACACCGGGGAGGCAACGGTGTTCGTGCACGACGGCCATCCCGGGGGTGCGGGATTTGCCGAGCGCGGTTATGCCGCGATTGTCCCGTGGCTGGTCGCAACGCGGGAGGCGATCGTCTCCTGCGAGTGCCCGACGGGATGCCCGTCCTGCGTTCAGTCGCCGAAGTGCGGGAACGGCAACGAACCGCTGGACAAGGCGGGGGCGGTGGCGGTTCTGGGAACCGTGCTCGGGGCATTGCGTCAACACAGCGCCTAGAACAGCCACACAGTGGTCCATGGAGTTGTGTCCTGCTCCGCCTTGGCCGGGCTGGGACCGGCCAGGGGCGGTGGTTCGGGGTGACTCAGGCCGCGGTGGTCTGAACCAGCAGCGCCGCGTCGGAGCCGGCCAGGGCACGGACGAGAACGTCGTGCACCTCGGTGGCGTCCGGCAGCTGCCAGCCACACACCTCGGGCTTGACGCGCCAGTGCACAACACCGTGCTGGAACGGCGAGGGAGGCAGCGGGATCCAGCTGTCCTTGCCGTGCCACTGGATCGTGGCGCGGGAGGCGAGTTCGGCCGGGACGTGGTCGGCGACGGTGGTGAGGAACAGCCAGCGGCCGTTCGGCAGCGCGATGATCGGCGCGGGGTGGCCGAGGGCGCGGAGGAGGCGGCAGGCACGCTTGCCGAGTTCGTCGTCGACCTCGATGGCGTCGAGCACGGTGCCGGTCGCGACGAGCAGGCTGTGGGTGCGGTCCGAGAACCAGGTGGCGACCTCGTGGGCGTGGGTGCCGATCTGCTCGCGCCAGTTGTCACTGGCCGGGACGGGACGGCGCCAGGTCAGGTCGTCACCGTCGGTGAGCGGCGCGGGGTTGGCGCCCGGCAGCACCGGCCAGCCACGCCAAGCGAGACCGATCGCCTCCGCCCGCAGTTCGATGCGGAAGGCGCCGCGCCAGCTGTCCGGCCAATTCGCGTCCAACATGTCTTTCCTGCCTGTGAGGTCTGGTTCGTCGCGACCCCCCGAGACCCTGCCGTGGTGTCGCACGTCTCACTTAACGGCAAGTTGCACATTGCCCGGAACCCCCACGCGACAACCGGTGGTTACGGGGCGATGAGCGCCCGGTAGTCCCTACCGCCGGACCGAACGGACAAGCAGGCGTTCGACGGTGAACGGCAGGCAAACAAGGACCGCTCGTCGCGAAGAACCCCAGGATAGACGCCCGCCAGAGGGCCCATAGGGGCCGAGAGTCACCATCATCGGCCCAGGTGGACGGGGGTTTTGACCGCTCGCCGTGCGCTGATGACCGCTGCGCGTGACCAACCGCCGCTCATCGCGCGGCCCGGTGGAGGAGCCGGTCACCCCCGCATACCGACCGGTCGGCGTCCGCCGGTCGACCGCACCGGCGGGTCAGGCCGCTGGACGGCGAGCTGTGATTCCGGCTGGCAAGTTGCGGGCACGGCAGGCCTCGGCGGTCGACGCCTTGGTGAACGGCCATTCGCTCAGACCACTGAGCGGTAGCCGGGCGTTGTTCTTGGCCACCGCGAGTGACCTGGGCTCGGCCTCTGGATCCAGCGGCCCGGGCGGTGTCCAGGCACCGTTCACGGCAGGTGGAACTCGGACGACACCTCACGATCGGAGGCCCGCCGGAGACCGGCCATCGCAGCAGCTCATGGCAGAGGCTTGTCCAGCTCTCGGTGGAGCAGCTAGATCGCGGCCAGCCGCGACAGCTATTCACCGTAGAGACAGGTCCAGGCTTCTCGATCGAGCCCCGACCGCCGCCGTCTTTGCAGGTTTCCGCGGCAGAGTGGCAAGGCCCCAGCCTCTCGACGGAGCCCGACAACTGTCAGCCGCCGCAGCTACCCGCGGCAGAGAGGCAAGGCAAGGCCAGGCCTCTCTACCGAGCCCGACCGCTGCCAACCGCCGCAGTTAATCGCGGCTGAGAGGCAAGGCGAAGCCTCTCGATCTTGCTCGACAACCGTCAGCCACCGCAGATATCCGCGGCAGAGCCGCAAGGCCTCGCGGCTCGACCGAGCCCAACCGCTGCCAGCCGCCGCAGTTAATCGCGGTCGAGAGGCAGGGCGAAGCCTCTCGACCGAGCCCGATCGCTGCCAGCCGCCGCAGTATTCGTGGCAGGCTGGCTAGGCCAGACCTCGCGGTCAAGTGCTCGCCACTGCGATCCGCTGCCTTTCGGCTCGTTTCCGCTCATGGGCCGGCCGGTTCGCCGATGGTCACGGTGGTTGGTCGGTGGGGCCTGCTCGGGCGTGGGCGGACAGGCCGGGTAGGCCGGGGAACGTCGAACTTGGGGCTTCGACCTCTATCAGGGCGTCCAGGCGTTGCCAGCGGCAGGTCAGGAGCGTGACTCCCATGCGGTCGGTGACCCACCGGGCGCGGTCGCAGGCCCGATCCGGGCCCTCCGACGCGTGTGATGCCGCGGCGAGGGCGCCCAGGTCGGCGGCCGATTCCACGTGGTGCCGGGCGATGACCACCGTGCCCAGCCAGAAGCCGAGCACGGCCACTCCTGTCACGGCCGCGACCGCCATGGCCGTCCAGACGGTGGCCACTCCACTGTCCGCTTCCGTGACTGGACCGGTCTGCCGCATCCGGGAGGCGGTCAGCTGGCTGCCGACGAGCGTTCGTCCGGTGGATGGCGCATCTGCTCGTTTGTCTGGCGTCCGGGGGCGGCGCTGGTCAGCGGGCTGCATCGGTGCCTGGCTCGGCCAGGGCGTAGGCCGTGGCCTTCAGGTCGATCGCCGGGAGGAGGCCGCCGGCTGGGCGGGCTGCCACTCTGACCGTGATCTCTTCGCCCGTGTGCTGGACGTCGAGGGTCGCTCCTGCCGGGGCGATCTGGTGGACCGCCTCCTCGGCCTGGGCGGGTTGGCCCCGGGCCAGGAGGCGCGCTGCCTCACGGGCGGCGTCTGTGCAGCTCAGCTGGGCCGTCAAGAGCGTCAGGGCGCCCAGCAGCAACACCGTCACCACCGTGAGGCCGGCCAAGCCGAGCGCCGCTTCGACCGTGACCGAGCCGTCGTCGCGGCGGGTCATGACGGGACCGACAAGGCCTTCATGACCAGGCTCGTCAGCCAGGAGACGACCGAGTCGCCGGTGAGCAGGGTGTAGAGGACAGCCGCGAAAGCCGCTACGGCGACCGTGACGATGGCGTATTCGACCGTCGTGGAGCCGTCGTCGGCGGCAGGACGTCGGTGGGATGTGCTCATGAGGAGTTCCTTTCGGTGGTCGTGGTCAGAAGAGGGGGCCGAGACGGGCGGCCAGGCTGAGGACGACCGGCAGCACGCCGAGGCAGAAGAAGGCGGGCAGGAAACACAGACCCACCGGCAGGGCGAGCGCTACTCCGGCCCGTTCGGCGCGTTCCTCGGCCTCGGTGGCCAGCTCGTCGCGGAACCGCTCGGCGAGGTCGCCGGCGGCCGTGGCGAACGCGGCGCCCGAGCGGGACGTGCGGATCGCCGCGACCGCCAGTTCATTGAGGCCGGGGACCGCCTGCACCGGCGCCCAGGCCTCGCCGGCCTCCGAGCCGAGGGCGAGCAGGGCCGCAGTCGATCGCAGGGCCGTGGCTGTCTCGGTGGGTGCGGCGCCGGACGCCGCGTCGAGCGCCGTCGGCACCGGGAGGCCCGCCCGCAGGCAGGCGGCCAGGAGATCGAGTGTGCCCGCCAGCCGGAGTCTGGTGGCGATGTCGGCCGTGGGCGCGGCTGGTCGCCGGGAACGGCGGATCGCCCACCAGCCGGCCGCGGTCACGATCGCACCTACGACGATCCCGGCCGGGCCGCCGATGAGCACCGCCAGCGAGACGCCGCCCAGCGTCGTCGCGATGTGCGGGACCGCGCCGGGCCACTTGCGCGCGGGCTCGGGGGTCCGGCCGGCCGTCAGCCAAGCGAACCGCCGGGCCACGGCGGCGTCGCCCGGCCAGATGACGACTGCGCCGGCGAAGAGCAGTAACGCCGCCGCGTTCATCGGAGCCGCACTCGGCCGGTCAGGGCGCGGCACCAAGCCGTTCCCGCCCAGAGCAGGACACTGCCGACGACCAGTAAGAGCTGCCCAGGTGTGCTTTCGACCAACACCGACAGCGGTGACGCGCCCATCGTCTGCCCGAGGAGCACGCACAGCACCGGGAGACCGGTGAGCACCGCGGCACTCGAGCGGGGGCCGGCCAGTTTCGCGCGCATCCGGCGGGCGTACGCCAAGCCGGCTTCGGCGTCGCGGCGGGCGGCGTCCAGGACGTCGGCCATCGGCAGGCCGTAGCGCCTGCCCAAGGTCCACGCCGTGGCCAGTTCCGGGACCGCCGGCGCTTGTAGCTCGCCGTCCAGGCGGGCCGCGGCGGCCAAGGCGCGCAAGTCCGCCGAAACCGCGGGGACGACGTCGGCGGCCGCCTCCGCCGCGGTCACCGGGTGGGCTCCGGCGCGCAACTCGGCGACCATCGTCCGCAACGCGGTCGCCGTGTGCGAGGCCATCGCGAGGTCCCGGTTCGCGCGGCGGTGGGCTTGCCATTCCTGGCGCCACGCCAGCGTCAGCACACCGGCGGCGACGGCGCCGCCGACTCCCGCGAGCAGCCCGGCGAGCGCGGCGGGGAGCAGCCAGCGCACGATCCGCCACAACTCGGGGGGCCGGACGCGGGACTGTGTCGCAGCGTGTTCCACCACGGTTTGCAGCCGGTCGGGCGCCGCAGGCCAGCACGCCAGAGCCGCGCCGACGCACAGCGGGAACCACGCGGTGATCATCGCGCACTCCTTCGGCCGCGCGGGAAATGTTGTCCAGCAAAGAGAATCAGCACCCGAGCGCTCCCGACGTCACGAAGAGGTGCCGGTCGACCGTCCAGCGGCCCGCGCGCCACACGGGCACCACTCGTGCGCGTCCGCGCTCGCCGCGGAGCACGCCGACCTCGGCGAGACGGCGTTGGCCGCCTGGTTCGCGTCGCATGTGGAGCACGACGCGGATCGCCGCGACGAGCTGGCTGTGCACGGCGTCGCGGCCCACGCCGCCGAGCGCGGCCAGCGCCTCGATGCGCGCGGGTACTTCGGCCGGGGAGTTGGCGTGGAGGGTGCAGGCGCCGCCGTCGTGGCCGGTGTTCAACGCCGTGAGCAGCGCGCCGACCTCGGCGCCGCGGACCTCGCCGACGACCAGCCGGTCAGGACGCATGCGCAGCGCCTCCCGCACCAGTTCGGGCAGGCCGACCGCACCCACACCCTCCACATTGGCCGGTCGGGCGACGAGGCCGACGAACTGCGGGTGCGCGGGATGCAGCTCGCCGGCGTCCTCGACGCAGACGATCCGCTCGCCCGGGTCGACCGCGCCGAGCAGCGCGGCCAGCAGGGTGGTCTTGCCCGCGCCGGTGCCCCCGGTGACGAGGAAGGCCATCCGCCGCGCGACGACCTGCTGCAGCAGTTTCGCACCGCTCGCGTCGAACGCGCCGAGCTCTTGCAGGGCTGCGAGGTCGTGCGTTGCCGGACGGAGGACGCGCAGCGACAGGCAGGTGCCGTTCGCGGCGACCGGCGGGAGGACGGCGTGCACGCGGATGCGGCCGTGCGGGCCGGATCCGGGGAGCCAGCCGTCCACATAGGGCTGCGCGTCGTCGAGGCGCCGGCCGGCCGCCAGGGCGAGGCGCTGGGCCAGGCGGCGGACGGATTCTTCGCCTTCGAAGCGGATTTCGGCGCGGGTGAGGCCGTGCGGGCCGTCCGTCCAGACCTCGTCGGGGCCGGTGACGAGCACATCGGTGGTCGACGGGTCGTCGAGGAGCGGGGCCAGCGGGCCGGCGCCGACGAACTCGTCGCGGGCCTGGCGGGCGGCGTCGAGCACCGCGTCGTGGCCGAGGGCGCCGCCCGCCTCGGCTCGGACGGCGGTGGCGACGGCGACCGGATCGGCCTGGCGGCGATCGCCCGCGAGGCGGTTGCGGACGCGGTCCACGAAGTCGGTCGTCATGGGTTCACCGCTTTGCTCGGAGACGGACTGGCCGTCGGTGAACACCGTCGGCGTTGGGGAAACGGAGCGCGGGGTCGGTCCGCGAGGGCCGTCGTCATGGGTTCGCCGCCTTGGGCTGGGAAGAAATGAGCGGACAGGTGCTCGACGGCGAGCGCGGCCCGGGCGGGAACAGCTCCAGGAACTGCCTGGCGCTCGCCGTGTTGCGGCCGGCCAGGGTGAGGATCGTGGGGAGCAGGAGGTCGCCCACCCGGATCGGGGACGTCGGCGGGTGCGGCGTCACCGGGTCGCCGCCCGGACTTCGCGGCGGGCGACCGACAGGACGTCCGCTGCCGCGGCGGACAAGGGCCCGGCCTGTTTGGCCGGGAACTCGCCACGCTCCACGGCGGCCGGCAAGCCTCGCTCCGGGGGCATCGACGCCAGCAGGGGCGGGCCGAGCAGGCCTGCCGTCCGGTCGGGTGAGACTCCGGAGCGGGACCGTCCACACGCGACCACGCCGACACGGGCCGTCAGCTCCGACAGCCGGCGCAGCACCTGCTTCGCCGCCATGCACGCGCGGAACTCCACGGGGACCAGGAGCACCACGAGGTCGGCCACCGTGGCCGCTTCCGCCGCCGCGTCGCCGAGGGTGCGCGGGAGGTCGCAGACCACCGTGCGGCCCGCGCGGCGGCCCGCGGAGAGGACCGCCGACAGGGACTCCACCGCCGGGCCCTCACCTTCGCGACCGCACGCCAGCACGGGCAGGCTGCCACCGCGGTGACGTCGCTGGGGCAGTGCTGCGGCCAGCGCCGGTACCGACACCCGGCCGCTCAACCGGACTTCGGACCAGCGTGGGCCGGGCGTCTTCTCCAAGCCGAGCAACAGATCCAGCCCGCCGCCCAGCGGGTCGCAGTCCACGAGCAGTGCGCCACCGGGATCGCGGTCGGCCGCCAGCGCGAGCGTCGCGGCGAAGACGGACGCGCCCGCGCCGCCGCGGCCGCCGACCACGCCGAGCACCAGCCCGGCTTCGTCGGCCGGCGTCTCGACGACGTCCGCGAACGCCCCCGCGAGCTCGGTCTCCTCCTCCGGCAACGAGATCACGCGCTCGACGCCGACGCGGAACGCGTGCTCCCACGTCCTCGGTTCCGGGGCGCCCTTGCAGACCAGGAGGATCCCGGCGCGCCGAGGCAGCGAGGGTGGCAGCAGTGCCGTTTCCTCGTCGAGGACCACCAGCGGCGCCCGGGCCCACTGCCCGCCGGCCGCGGTCAGGTCCGGGGCTCGGTCGAGCTCGCAGCCCGCCACCGCGGCCACGCGCAGAATCTCGTCGAGCACGGTTTCGTCCGTGGCGACCACGAGCGGTCGTTCCCCCGCCATGTGTTCCTCCCCCGTCGTCGGTGCGGGCCTCGGATGGCCCGGGTTCCACCGTCGCGGCGGAGGGTGCGGGGGCACAACGGGGCGAGACGCGGCCTGTGGACAACCGGGGTGATGTGGACAACTGCCGCGGGGAAACGGCTCGCGCGCCGATTCTGTCGGTGGGGCGTGACAAGATCGCGGCGCACGCGTGCGGAGATTTCCGGACCGGCGCGAGGCGCGACAGAACTGTCCGGTGATTCGGAACCCTGCTCGCGCAAGGCAAGCGGAAGGTTAAGAAGGCGGCCCCCGCCAGGGGGGAGGGACGGGGGCCGCCAAGGGTTCAGCCCCGGGGGGTCGGACTGAACCGGCCCGGTTGGACACCGGACTCCCTCACTGTAACTCCGCCGGACGCCGGATCGCCCGCCGGGCGATGCGCACAGTTCGGTAACGGCATCGCGCGTCGAAAGTCCCTTCCTGTCATGGATTTTCCGGCGACACGACGCACGTGTGGTGGATCAACGGGACGCGTCGCGATCAAGCTCTTATCCTGGACACGTGGCCGAACCGATCAGCGCGCCGACGCGCATCCGGAACCCGGGCCCGGAGCACGCGGTGGCCGCGTTCTTCGACCTGGACAAGACGATCATCGCTTCGTCGAGCGCACTGGCGTTCAGCAAACCATTGCTGAAGGAGGGACTGATCAACCGTCGCGCCGCGTTGCGCAGTGCCTACGCGCAGCTGGTGTTCTCGCTCGCGGGCGCCGACGAGAACAAGACCGAGCGGATGCGCGCGGAGGTCTCCGCGCTGTGCACCGGCTGGGACGTCGCGCAGGTTTCGGCGATCGTGCGGGAAACCCTGCACGACGTCGTCGACCCGCTCGTGTACGCGGAGGCGACCGAGCTGATCGCGCAGCACCGCGAAGACGGCCACGACGTCATCGTGCTCTCGGCGACCGGCGAAGAGGTCGTCGCACCCGTGGCGGAAATGCTCGGGGCGACCCGGAGCGTGGCGACGCGGATGCAGATAGTCGACGGCCGCTATTCCGGCGAAGTCGACTTCTATTGCTACGGCGCCAACAAAGCCGTCGCCGCGAAACAGCTCGCCGCGACCCACGGCTACGACCTCGCCGAGTGTTTCGCCTACACCGACTCGAGCACCGACATCCCGCTCCTCGAGGTCGTCGGGCACCCGCACGCGGTCAACCCGGACAAGCTGCTGCGGCGGGAGGCGCTCGACCGCGGCTGGCCGATCCTGGCCTTCGACCGGCCCATGTCGCTGCGCAGCCGGATCCCGACCCGGTCGGCCGGCATGGTGGCCCTGGGTGTCGGGGCGATGGCCGCCGGGGCGACCTGGTACGGCCTCAGCCGTCGCCGTCGGTCCCGCTGAGCGCACCTCCACCACCCACACGGCCGTACGGCGTCCGCTTTGCTTGGCCCAGCCCCGAATTGTCCGTCGCTGAGGGTGCCCGTGTCACCCGATCCAGCCTCTGTACCGGTGCACCCATCCGCGCACTTGAAGTGACCGGGCTCACGGCGTAGAAAGAAGGTGCGGACGTTCGGTCGGCCAGGGAACAGGTAGAAGAGAAGCCTGTTCCACCCCGGCGAATCTCCGTGCGCGGACTCCGGGTACCCACGCGCAGCGCGCCGCGGGAGGCTCGTCGTCTAGGGACTGCGTAGTGGGACGCCACACGCCGAGTCCATGTAGGTACGACCAGAGTTGCACGCTTGGTCGCCCGAGATGTTCGCGCTTTGCAGGCGGCGCCCGTTGGCCTTTGGCCACGGGCGCCGCCTCGTCATGTGGGTACCCCGGTCCGGAGCCGCCGCGAGCAGGCTGGGCCGTTCGGGTCTCCCCTCCCACCGGTCCGTTCGGGTGAGCTGCATCTTGCGAGCGGCGAATTTCCTACCGATCCGGGTACTAACTCGACCGTTGCTGCGGTCGGTCGATGGACATCGAAGGATTCGGTGAGTAGCTTCCCGATATTGGCGCCTCTGAGTGGACTTCTCACGTCGCACCGGGCGCCCGCAACTTTCTGGGAGGCTGGTCGTGACGACCCGAAATCGGAGGTTCCATGCGCTCGCGCTGCCCGTCGCGGGGTTGCTCGCCCTCACCGGTGTGGGTGTCGCGACCGCGGCGAGCGCACCGGCGGTGAGCGCGGACGCGCAGGCGGACGCCGCGGCGACGCAGGCGCTGCGTGGCCTGACGCTCGAGCAGAAGGTCGGGCAGCTGTTCGTCACCTGGGTGAACGGCAAGTCCGCGGACGAGGTCAACCCGAAGAACCAGACCGACTTCGGTGTCGACACCCCGGCGCAAGTGATCCAGAAGTACCACCTGGGCGGCGTCATCTACTTCAACAACGACAGCCGCGACAACTTCGACGACCCCGTCCAGGTCGCGAAGCTGTCCAACGGCCTCCAGAAGGCCGCCGTCTCGAGCGGGGCGCACATCCCGCTGCAGGTCGGCGCCGACCAGGAGGGTGGCACGGTCACCCGGATGGGCGCGCCCGCCACGGAGTTCCCGAACTCGATGGCCATCTCGGCCGGCCGCGACACGGGCCGGGCGACGAAGGCCGCGACGATCCTCGGGCACGAGCTGCGCGCGGTCGGCATCAACCAGGACTTCGCGCCCGATTCGGACGTCAACTCGAACCCGGCGAACCCGGTCATCGGCGTCCGCTCCTTCGCCGGGCAGCCCGGGCTGGCGAGCCAGTTCGTCACGGCCGAGGTGAAGGGCTACCAGAACTCGGACTTCCCGACGAAGACCGTCGCGGCGACGGCCAAGCACTTCCCCGGCCACGGTGACGCGGCCACCGACAGCCACACCGGCCTGCCCCGGATCGACCGGACCGAGCAGCAGTGGCGGGACATCGACGTGCCGCCGTTCAAGGCCGCGATCGCGGCGGGCATCGACTCGATCATGAGCGCGCACATCCAGTTCCCGAGCCTCGACCCGTCGCTCGAGCCGGCGACGCTGTCGCAGCCGATCATCACCGGCAAACTGCGCAAGGAACTCGGTTACAACGGCGTCGTCATCACCGACTCACTGGAAATGCAGGGTGTGCGGGAAATGCACAGCGACGCCGAGATCCCGGTGCTCGCGCTGAAGGCGGGGATCGACCAGCTGCTCATGCCGGTGCACCTGGACGTCGCGATCAACGCAGTGCTCAACGCCGTGAAGACCGGCGACCTGTCGATGCAGCGGATCGACCAGAGCGTGCTGCGCGTGCTGAAGCTGAAGTTCAAGCGCGGCATCCTGTTCTCGCCGTTCGTCGACGCGAACCGGGTGATGAAGACCGTCGGCACGCCGGCCAACCTCAAGACCGCGCAGGACATCGCCGACCGCGGTATCACGGCCATCGCCAACGACGCCGGCGTCCTGCCGCTCAAGCAGAAGCCCGCGACGGCGCTCGTGACCGGCTGGGGCGTCTCCACGACGGCGACGCTCGCCCAGAAGCTCACCGCGCACGGCACGGCGGCGACCGCGTACCAGACCGGGCAGGCCCCGACCGACGCCCAGATCGCGCAAGCCGCCGCGAGCGCCAAGAACGTCGACCTCGTGGTCGTGCTGACCAACAACATCGGCGGCTTCCCCCTGCAGACCAAGCTGCTCCAGGCCCTGCAGGCCACCGGTAAGCCGGTCGTCGCCGTCGCCGCGCAGATCCCGTACGACGCGGGCTACGCGAACGCCGTGCCGACCTGGCTGGCGACCTACGGCTACATCAGCCCGACGCTGGAGGCGCTGACCAAGGTCATCCTCGGCGAGGCGAAGCCGGTCGGGAAGCTGCCGGTCGACATCCCGGCGGGCGCCGACCTGCAGACCGTCAAGTACCCGTTCGGCCACGGGCTCACCTGGTGAACCTGAACCGGCGCCACTTCCTCGGCGCGAGTGCGAGCGCCCTCGCGATCCCGGCGCTCGGGGGCGGTTCCCCAGCGGCCGGGGCCCAGCCGGAGCCGGCCGAGGCGCAGAGCCACGGCCGGCTGCTGACCGGCGCGGAGCAACTGGCCGCACAGGGCTGGCAGGCCTTCAAGGGCCGCAAGCTCGGCGTGCTGTCGAACCCGACCGGCGTGCTGCTGAGCGGGGACCACATCGTCGACTCGATGGTCGCGGCCGGCGTCAAGCCGGTCGCGGCCTTCGGGCCCGAACACGGCTTCCGCGGCAGCGCGCAGGCCGGCGGTTCCGAGGGCGACTACACGGACCCACGCACCGGCGTGCCCGTGTACGACGCGTACGGCGCCGACGCGACGAAGCTCGCTTCGCTGTTCACCAAGGCGGGCATCGACACCCTCGTGTTCGACATCGCGGACGTCGGCGCGCGCTTCTACACCTACATCTGGTCGCTCTACACGGCGATGGTGGCCGCGGCCAAGACCGGCGTCGCCGTCTTCGTCCTGGACCGCCCGAACCCGATCGGCGGCCGGCTGGCCGGGCCCGTCCTCGACCCGAAGTTCGCCTCCGGGATCGGGAAGAAGCCGATCGCCCAGCAGCACGGCATGACCGTCGGCGAACTCGCGCGCTACTTCGCCGCGGAGTTCCTGCCGGGTGAAGGCGTCCAGCTCGCGAAGCTCGACGTCGTCCAGGTACGCGGCTGGCAGCGTGACGTCCAGTTCGCACAGACCGGGCTGAACTGGGTGCTGCCGAGCCCGAACATGCCGACGCCGGACAGCGCGCTCGTCTACCCCGGCACCGGCATGTTCGAAGGCACGGTGTTCTCCGAGGGCCGCGGGACGACCCGGCCGTTCGAGATCATCGGCGCGCCCGGGCTCGACTGGCGCTGGCGCGAGAAGCTCGAAGAGCTCTACTTGCCCGGTGCGAAGTTCCGGGAGATCTACTTCGTGCCGACGTTCGGCAAGTTCGTCAACGAGACCTGCGGCGGCGTCCAGGTGAGCGTCAGCGATCCGCGGGCGTTCGACGCGATCCGGACCGCCGTCGCCATGCTCGTCACGGCCAAGGCGCTGCACCCGGACAAGTTCGCTTGGCGTCCCGACAACTACATCGACAAGCTCTCCGGGTCCGACCGGCTCCGGACGATGGTCGACGCCGGTGCCGGCGTCGACGAGGTCACCGGCGCCTGGCGGGCCGAGCTGGCCGAGTTCGACCGCAGACGTCGTCGTCACCTGCTCTACCGCTGAGAGGAAGAGTCGTGCGTGCTAGGAAGGTCATCGCCGCGGCCACCGGAGTGCTGGTCGCGCTGACCACGTTGACCTCGGGAGCCAGTGCCATCGCCACCCCCGCCGGACGCCACGATGACGCCGGCCGGTTCGACCGGCCGCAGCAGGGCTTCGCGCCGTCGTGGACGACCTTGCGCGACGGACCGCCGAAGGACGTCAACCTCGACCCGGCGCCGATCAAGTCGGCCGAGGACTTCCTGGCGAGCTGGACGAAGCCGGACGCCACCGGGCACCCGCACTTCTCCGGCGCGGTCGGACTGCTCGCGCACGACGGCGTCGTCGTCGACCGGTACGCGGTCGGGGGCGCGCTGCGGTACGCCGACGCCGCGGGCACCGAACTGCCCGCCGACCAGCAGGTCCCGATGCGGGGCGACACCATCTTCGACATGGCGTCGATCTCCAAGCTGTTCACGTCGATCGCCGTGCTGCAGCTCATCGAACGCGGGCAACTGACCGTCGACACCCCGGTGAGCCGCTTCTTCCCGGAGTTCGCGACCGGCGACAAGGCCGCCATCACCATCAAGATGCTGCTCACGCACGTCTCCGGGTTCGACGCCGACCCGATCCCGTCGCTGTGGGCCGGCTACCCGGACATCCCGTCGCGCCGGCAGGCCGTGCTCGACAGCCCGCTGAAGAACAAGCCGGGCACCACGTACCTCTACTCCGACATCAACCTGCTCACCCTCGGCTTCATCGTCGAGAAGCTGACCGGGCAGACGCTCGACAAGGTCGTGCACGACCGCATCACGGCGCCGCTGGGCATGACCGACACTGGGTACAACCCGCCCGCGTCGAAGCTGAACCGGATCGCCGCGACGGAGTTCGAGGCGAACCCGCCGCGCGGGATGGTGCGCGGCAGCGTGCACGACGAGAACGCGTGGTCGCTCGGCGGTGTCGCCGGGCACGCCGGGGTGTTCAGCACGGCGGGTGACATGGCCGTGCTGGCCCAGACGATCCTCAACGGCGGCAGTTACCGCGGGCACCGGGTGCTGAGCCCGGACACCGTGCGTCTGATGCTCACCAACTACAACCAGCAGTTCCCGGACGACTCGCACGGCCTCGGCTTCGAGCTCGACCAGCCTTGGTACATGGGCGCGCTGGCCTCGCCGGTCACCGCCGGGCACACCGGTTTCACCGGAACGACGCTGGTCATCGACCCGGAGTCGCGCTCGTTCGCGATCTTGCTGACGAACCGCGTGCACCCGAGCCGCAACTGGGGTTCGATCAACACCGCCCGCCAGGTGTGGGCGACGTCGCTGGCGCGGGCGATGGCCGTGAAGCCGGCCGCCGGGAAGGACGCCTGGACGAGCACGCTGGGTAACAATGCGGTTGCCACGCTGAGTACGCGGCCCATTACTACGCAAAGTGATCAAGCACGCGTGTCCTTCTACGCCTTCGTGGACACCGAGGGAAGCACCGATCCACTACAGCTGCAGACCAGCACCGACGGGGTGAACTGGCAACCGATCGCCCTATCGGTATCCGGGCCGGGTGCACCGTCCGGAGATGTGACGTCGCTCTCCGGACACGGGCACCGTGCCTGGTGGAAGGTGACGGCCACGCTGCCCCAGGCCGCCGCGGTCAGCCTCAGGTGGCGTTACGGCACCGATCCGAACTACACCGGCCGCGGAGTTTCGGTCGACGGTGTGAAAGTCACCGAACGCGGCCGATCACTCCTCGACGGTGAGCGGGAATCGTCTGCTTTCACCGCTGAAGGTTTCCAGTTGAGCGCACGGTGACCGTTCGGTCGCCGAACGCCGACATCCGGGTACCGCTGAGCGGTACCAAGCCGTTTGCGTCGCGACACTAAGTTGCCAAGTCGTTAGCTTGACCTCGTTAACAAGGTCGACCCTGTTGGCGACTTTCTGGTCAACGATTAATCGCAAATCGAGATCCGCAGACACGGACGGGTTGCGATCGTACCGAAGGGTGTGGGTAACCTTGTCGCAAATGCCAACGGTTAGTAACTTTCCGACGGTGACTGATACCGAATCCGTAGTCGGAACGGCACCGTCCGAAGCCGTGCCGGTCCAGTCGGCCGTACGGGACGCCGACGCCAGCCCGCTGGTCCGGATCCGGTCGCTGCTCCCCGGACTGGCCCGCGCCGAGCAGCGCGTGGCCAAGGTGGTGCTGGAGGATCCCGCGCACGTCGCGAGACGCAGCATCACCGAGGTGGCGCTGGCCGCCAACACGAGCGAGACGACGGTGACGCGGTTCTGCAAGGCCGTCGGCGTCGGCGGGTACCCGCAGCTGCGCATCGCGCTGGCCGCGGACACCGCCCGCACCGAGGCGCGCAGCTCGCGCAACCTCGGCGGCGAGATCGGCCCGGACGACGACCTGGCCGCCGTGATCAGCAAGGTCAGCTTCGCCGACGCGCGCGCCGTCGAAGAGACGGCCGAGCAGCTCGACGTCGCCACGATGCAGCGCGTCATCGAGGTCGTCGCCAACGCCGGCCGCTCCGACGTCTACGGCGTGGGCGCCAGCGCGTTCGTCGCCGCGGACCTGCAGCAGAAGCTGCACCGCATCGGCCGCGTGTGCTTCTCGTGGTCGGACACGCACATCATGCTCACCTCGGCCGCGGTGCTGAGCCCCGGTGACGTCGCGATCGGCGTCTCGCACACCGGCGCGACCACCGACACCGTCGAGGCGCTGCGGGTGGCCCGGGAGCACGGCGCGATCACCATCGCCGTGACGAACTTCCCGCGCTCCCCGATCACGGAGGTCGCCGACTACGTTTTGACGACGGCCGCCCGGGAAACCACCTTCCGTTCGGGGGCCACGGCGAGCCGCATCGCCCAGCTCACCGTCATCGACTGCCTGTTCATCGGCGTCGCGCAGCGGCACATGGACGCGTCGGTCAACGCCCTGGACGCCACCAGGGACGCGGTCGGCTCGCACCGCCTGGGAGTCAGGCCGGACGGTCGCCGCCGTCCTCGGGAAACCGGCAAGTAATGACCGGAGAAAATGTGAGGCGCATGATGACCGTCCCCACGCAGGCGGTGCACGTCGATTCGCCGACCGAGACCCGCAATCCCCGCACCACGGACATCGACCTGATGTCCACCTCGGGGATCCTGGGCGCGATCAACGCCGAGGACCGCACCGTCGCCGGCGCGGTCGCCGCTGTGCTGCCGCAGGTGGCACGGGCGGTCGACTACGCGGTGGAGGCACTGCGGGCCGGTGGCCGGGTGCACTACGTCGGCGCGGGGACATCGGGTCGTCTCGCCACGCTGGACGCGGCCGAACTGGTGCCGACGTTCAACGTGCCGGGTGACTGGTTCATCGCGCATCACGCCGGCGGCGAGCGCGCTCTGCGCCAAGCCGTCGAAAACGCGGAGGACGACGACGGGGCCGGCGCGGCCGAGATGGCCGCCATGGTCCAGCCGGGTGACTTCGTGCTGGGGCTGACGGCGTCGGGCAGGACGCCGTACGTCTTGGGCGCGCTGCTCGCCGCCCAGCGCCAGGGCGCTCACACCGGCCTCGTGTCGGGCAACGCGAAGGCCGCCAAGCCGCCGGGCGTCGATGTGCTCATCGCCGTCGACACCGGGCCGGAGGCGATCGCCGGCTCGACCCGGATGAAGGCGGGCACGGCGCAGAAGATGATCCTCACGTCGTTCTCGACGGCGACGATGATCAAGCTCGGCCGGACCTACTCCAACCTGATGGTCAGCATGCGGGCCACCAACGCGAAGCTGCGCGGCCGGACCATCCGCATCCTGCAGGAAGCCACCGGCATGACGATGGCGGACTGCTCCGACGCGCTCACCGAGGCCGGGGGCGACCTCAAGGTGGCGCTGGTGCACCTGCTGTCCGGGGTGGACGTCACGAGCGCGGCGAAGGCGCTCCACACGTCCGGCGGGCACGTCCGCAAGGCTCTTGACTTGGTGAGGGCGCGCGCCAGCTAGCACGCGGTTAGGGGCTTCCGGGTGGCGGAGCCCCCGGCCCGAGGCGAACCCTCGGCTGTCACAGACTGATTGCCGTTCATCTGTTCACCTGTCTAACCTCTCAGATGAGAGTGAAGGCGGTGGCGATGGGTGGCACGATCGAAACGACCGGTTCACGGCTTTCCCGCCGTGAATGGGTCTCCGTGGGCGGGATGGCCGGGTTCATCCTGCTGCTGAACGTCGTGGGCTGGGTGGTGCTGGCGGCTTTCGTCGCACCCCAGCACTACGCGTTGGGGACGTCCGGCGTGTTCGGGATCGGGCTGGGCGTCACGGCGTTCACGCTCGGCATGCGGCACGCCTTCGACGCCGATCACATCGCCGCGATCGACAACACCACCCGCAAGCTGATGGCCGACGGCCAGCGGCCGCTGTCGGTCGGTTTCTGGTTCTCGCTCGGGCACTCGACGATCGTCTTCGTGCTGTGCCTGCTGCTCTCCCTCGGCGTCCGGGCGCTGGCCGGGCAGGTCGAGGACGACGGGTCGGCGCTGCACAAGACCACCGGCCTCATCGGAACGTCGGTGTCCGGCGTGTTCCTGTACGTGATCGCGATCCTCAACCTCGTGGTGCTCGTCGGCATCCTGCGGGTCTTCAAGCGGATGCGCCGCGGCGAGTTCGACGAGGCCGCGCTGGAGCACCAGCTGGACAACCGGGGCCTGATGAACCGGCTGCTGCGCGGGGCGACGAAAGCCGTGCGCAAGCCGTGGCACATCTACCCCGTCGGCCTGCTGTTCGGGCTGGGCTTCGACACCGCGACGGAGATCGGCCTGCTGGTGCTGGCCGCGGGCGCCGCGACGTTCGCCCTGCCCTGGTACGCGATCCTCGTGCTGCCGATCCTGTTCGCGGCCGGGATGAGCCTGTTCGACACCGTGGACGGCTGTTTCATGAACTTCGCCTACGGCTGGGCGTTCGCGAAGCCGGTGCGCAAGATCTTCTACAACCTCACGGTGACGGCCCTGTCGGTCGCCGTCGCGCTGCTGATCGGCACGATCGAATTGGTGTCGATCCTCGCCGAGAAGCTCGACATCACGTCCGGGCCGCTGGCCGCGATCGCGTCGGTCGACCTGGACTACGTCGGGTTCGGGATCGTCGGGTTGTTCGTGCTCACCTGGGTGATCGCACTGGCGGTGTGGCGGTTCGGGCGGATCGAGGAGAAGTGGTCCGCGAAGCTGGGGTGACGCCCAGCGCGAGCGCGGCCAGGGCGGCGAGCGCGCCGGCCGGGCCGACCCACGCCGGGCCCGCTTCGGCGAGGACGACGCCGCCGAGCACCGAGCCGAGCGCGCCGCCGACGTAGATCGCCGAGCCGTTGACGCCCAGTGCGACGGTCGGGACGTCCGGCGCGATCGTGAACAGCCGGTGCTGCTGCGGCACCATCATCATCCCGCCGAACGCGCCGGCGAACAGCGCGAGCAGCAACGCCCCGGGCAGCGTCAGCACGGCGAGATCCAGCACGGCGAGCACGACGGCGGTGCCGGCCAGCGAAAGCGCGAGGACCCGTGCCGGGCCGAGGCGGTCGGTGGCGCGGCCGGTGAACGTCGTCCCGGCGAGCTGGCCGAGCCCGAACCCGACCAGCACCCACGACAGCACCGCGCCGGTCGCGACCGGCGCGACCAGCACCGGCAGGTAGACGAACACGGTGAACCCGGCGAGCGTGCCGAAGACCGTCACCACCAGGACGCGGGCGACCGCCGGCCGCACGACGACGGCGAGGCGTTCGCGCAGCCCGGCGGCGGGCACGCGGACCTCGGGGATGATCGGGATCAGGGCCGCGACGACGACCGCGACCACGCCGATCCCCCACATCACCGCGCGCCAGCCGAACCAGTGCCCGGCGAGCACGCCGATCGGGACGCCGAGCACCATCGACACGCTCATCCCGGCGGCGACCGTGGACAGCGCCCGCCCTCGGCGTTCTTCGGACGAGAGCGCCCCGGCGAGGACGTAGGCGTTGGACTGGAACGCGGCCGCGCCGACCGCCGCGAGCAGCCGGGCCGCGGCGACCACCGCGAACGACGTCCCGAGCGCCTGCCCGGCCATGCCCACGGTGAACAGCGCCATGCCGCCGGCCAGCACCCACCGGCGGTCCCAGGTGCCGGTGAACGCGGCGATGAGCGGCGACGCGACCGCGTACGTCAGGGCGAAGACGGTGGTGAGCTGGCCCGCGACGGACTCCGTCACGTGCAGGTCGGCGGCGATGGTGGGCAGCAGGCCGTTGAGCACGAACCCGTCGGTGCCGACGGTGAACGTGCCGACCGCGAGGACGAGCAGGATCCCCAGCCGATCATTAGATGATCGTCGAATCGTCATACGGTCATGATGGAGCTATACTTCGATCGTTGTCAAACGATCCAACTGTTGGGAGGCCGCGGTGGCCAGGACGCTGCCTCAGCCGGCGCGCGAGGCGATCGAGATCGTGACGGTGCTGCAGGCGCTCGCCGATCCGGTGCGCCTGGAGGTCATCCGCGAACTGTCGACGGTGACGGAGCCGCGCAGCTGCTCGCTCGAGGCGTACGACGTCGACATCACGGCGGCGACGCTGTCGCACCACTGGCGCGTACTGCGCGAAGCCGGGTTGACGACGACGTTCGTCGACGGACGCCGGCGCTGGGTCGAACTACGGCGTGACGACCTGCAGGCGCGGTTCCCCGGCCTGCTGGACGCCGTGCTTGCTTAAGCTGTGCTGGCTTAAGAAGCCGCGTCCGAGATGCTCTTCGCCTCGCGCGCACCGGCTTCGAACGCTTCGCAGTTGAAGAGCAGCCACGCGCGTACGCCCTCCGACGTCCCGCTCGCGAATCCTTCCGCCGCTTCGAGATAACGCGGCACGCGACGGAAGAACGCGACCTCCGGAATGCTCAACGCCTTCGGGTCGAGGCCTGTCGCGACCATCGTCAGCCGCGCCGCGGCCCGCGCCACGACGCCGTCCGCGCTGCCGAAAGGCTTGAGCGCCAACAGTTCCCCGTGCACGACGGCCGTCAGGACCGGGCCCGGCACCGAGGTCGCGCCGGTGACCAGCTGGGCCAGCATCTCCAAGCGGCCACCGCCAGAATGCGGGCGCCCCAACGCATCCGGGTCGCTGACGAGGTCCGCCGCGGCGAGAACGTGCATGCGTGCCAACGCTTGCATGGGCGCGCGGCGCCACGTCGGCAGCAGGGTCTCCAGCGTCTCGGCGACGCGCAGCGCGCCCGCCAGCACCGGGTCCGTGACCCCGCCGTCGGCCGGCAGTTCCGGATTGGCGCCTTCGATCCCCGCCGACGCGCGCGCCGCGCGGACGGACGCTTCGGCCGCGGTCGCCGCGCCGCCACGGAGGTTCGCCGGGAGGCGGTGCACCGCGAACACGGCGTCCTGCGCGGATTTCGCCGCCGCCGCCACACCTTCGAGGTCCAGCAGGGGCTTCAGCGGGTCGCTCATGCGTCGAGAACCTGTCCTTCGCGTTTGACCACGGGCGGCAGCACCGACCACGGGAAGTTGATCCACTTGTCGGTGCGGCGCCAGGCGTACTCGCACTTGACCGTCGAATGCGGCTTCTCGTAGACGACGGCCGAGCGCACCTCGGCGACGTGGTCGAGGCAGTAGTCGCGGACGAGCTTGAGGGTGGCGCCGGTGTCGGCGACGTCGTCGGCGATCAGCACCTTCTTGCTCGTGAGGTCGACGGCGTTCGGCACCGGCGGCAGCATCACCGGCAGGTCGAGGCGCTGGTCGACGCCGGTGTAGAACTCGACGTTCATCACGTGCAGGTTCTTCACGTCGAGCGCGTACCCGAGCGAGCCGGCGACGAACAGGCCGCCGCGGGCGATGGAGAGGATGAGGTCGGGCGCGAAGCCGTCGTCGGCGATCGTGTGAGCCAGTTCACGCGCTGCCGTGCCGAACAGCTCCCAGCTCAGCTCTTCCCGCTCTTCGGCCATCGTTCGCGCCCTTCGATCGTGGTCGACCGAGCATAGGCAACGCCGAAGTGGCCTCCGGAAATGCTCCGAAATTGGCTATCACGAACGGCCAATGACGGCTTTACGGTGGTCCTGTGAGCGACTGGAGCACCCTGCCGACCCTGTCCGGCGAGCACGTCCGCCTGGAACCGCTGACGCCCGAGCACGCCAAGGGCCTGTTCGAGGCCGGCGCCGACCCGGGCATCTGGGCCTGGCTCAGCGTCCGGCAGCCCGCGGACGTCCCGGCCGCCGAACGGATGATCTCGGACGCGCTGGCCGACCCCGCCCGGCGGCCGTTCGCGCAGCTCGACGTCACGTCCGGCCGGGTCGCCGGGACGACGTCGTACTACCAGGTCGTGGCGCAGCACCGGATCCTCTCGATCGGGCACACCTGGATCGGCGCCGACTGGCAGCGCACCGGGCTGAACACCGAGTCGAAACTGCTGCTGCTCACGCACGCGTTCGAAACCCTTGACGCACAACGGGTCTGCTGGGAAACCGATATCCGCAACCTGCGCTCACAACGCGCCATCGAGCGACTTGGCGCGCTTCGCGAAGGCGTCCTGCGCGCGCACCGGATCCGGCCGGACGGCTCTTCGCGCGACACCGTCACCTACTCGATGCTCGCGCCGGAATGGCCGGCCGCGAAGGCCCGGCTGACTGAACGCTTAGTCACCGGCGCTCGCCTGCCTCGGTGAAACCCCGGGGCAACGTGGGTGCAACCTTTTACAAGGCGGACTAACGTCGCTAGCGTGCCGCTAGCCGGTGATCGGCGCACTACAGGAGGCCTTGCAACCATGACCGAGCAGTCCCCAGCCCTGGACAACCTGCTCACCGAGAGCCGTACTTTCCCGCCCAGTGACGATTTCGCTGCTCAGGCCAACGCGCAGGCCGAGCTCTACGCCGAGGCGGACGCCGATCGCGAGGCCTTCTGGGCGAAGCAGGCGGAGCGGCTGACGTGGGACACGAAGTGGACCACGGTACTGGACTGGACCAATGCGCCGTTCGCGAAGTGGTTCGTCGGCGGCAAGCTGAACGTCGCGTACAACTGCGTCGACCGGCACGTCGAGTCCGGCCACGGCGAGCAGGTCGCGATCCACTGGGTCGGCGAGCCGGGTGACACCCGCGACATCACCTACGCCGAGCTGAAGACCGAGGTCTCCAAGGCCGCCAACGCCCTCCTGTCCCTCGGCGTCACCGCCGGCGACGTCGTGGCGATCCAGCTGCAGATGGTCCCCGAGGCCATCTTCGCGATGCTCGCGTGCGCCCGGATCGGCGCGCTGCACAGCGTCGTCTTCGGCGGCTTCTCGCCGACCGCGCTGCGCGCCCGCGTCGACGACGCCGCCGCGAAGATCGTGATCACCTCCGACGGCCAATTCCGCCGCGGCAAGGCGGCGCCGATGAAGGCGAACGTCGACGAAGCGCTCGAAGGCGCCGACAGCGTCGAGAAGGTCATCGTCGTGCGGCGCACCGGCGACCAGCTCGAGGGCGACGTCCCGTGGACCGACGGCCGCGACCTGTGGTGGCACGAGCTCGTCGGCGAACAGTCCGAAGAGCACACTCCCGAGGCGTTCGACAGCGAGCACCCGCTGTTCATCCTCTACACCTCCGGCACCACCGGGAAGCCGAAGGGCATCCTGCACACCTCCGGCGGTTACCTGACGCAGACGGCGTACACGCACCACAACGTCTTCGACCACAAGGCCGGCGAAGACGTCTACTGGTGCACCGCGGACATCGGCTGGATCACCGGCCACAGCTACATCGTCTACGGCCCGCTCGCGAACCGCGTCACGCAGGTCGTCTACGAAGGCACGCCGAACACCCCGCACGAGGGCCGGCACTGGGAGATCATCCAGAAGCACAAGGTCTCCATCTACTACACCGCGCCGACGCTGATCCGCACGTTCATGAAGTGGGGCGCGGAAATCCCGGAGAAGTACGACCTGTCGTCGCTGCGGGTGCTGGGCTCGGTCGGCGAGCCGATCAACCCCGAGGCGTGGATCTGGTACCGCGAGAACATCGGCGCGGGCAAGGCGCCGATCGTCGACACGTGGTGGCAGACCGAAACCGGCGCGATCATGATCTCGCCGCTGCCGGGCGTCACCTCCACCAAGCCGGGCTCGGCGCAGAAGGCGCTGCCGGGCATCTCCGCGAAGGTCGTCGACGACCAGGCGTCCGAAGTTCCCCACGGCGGCGGTGGGTACCTGGTGCTCGACCAGCCGTGGCCGTCGATGCTGCGCGGCATCTGGGGCGACAACGAGCGCTACCAGGAGACGTACTGGTCGCGCTTCAAGGACCAGGGCTTCTACTTCGCCGGCGACGGCGCGAAGTACGACAACGACGGCGACATCTGGCTGCTCGGCCGCGTCGACGACGTGATGAACGTGTCCGGCCACCGGATCTCGACGACCGAGGTCGAGTCGGCCCTGGTCTCGCATCCGACGGTGGCCGAGGCCGCGGTCGTCGGCGCGAGCGACCCGACGACCGGGCAGGGCATCGTCGCGTTCGTCATCCTGCGCGGCAACGCGGTGGACGGCGGCGAGGAGGCCATCCAGGCGCTGCGCAACCACGTCGCGAAGGAGATCGGGCCGATCGCGAAGCCGCGGCAGATCATGGTCGTGCCGGAGCTGCCGAAGACGCGCTCGGGCAAGATCATGCGCCGTCTGCTGCGCGACGTCGCGGAGAACCGGCAGGTCGGCGACGTCACCACACTGGCCGACTCGACCGTGATGGACCTGATCTCGTCGGGCCTGCAGACGGGCAAGTCCGAGGAGTGAGCTAGCGTCTTGCGTGTCAGAGCCCTTCCGGCTTCGCGCCGGGAGGGCTCTTTCATGAACCCCCCGAGCGGCGCACTTCGAACGCATGTTCTACACTGTGCCGCGAACCACACCCCCTTCCCGGGCAAGGAGACGACACGACGATGACCGTGGATGTCCTGACGCACGACGAGGAAACGGCTTCGGCGACCCCTGAGGCGCCCGCCGTTGCCACTGACGAGGCGACGACCGTCACCGAGTCCGCGTCCACCTCTTCGGAGGGCGCTGCTGCTTCTTCGGAGGCTGCTGCTCCTTCGGAGGACTCTGCTTCCGCTGAGCCCGCCGCCGAAGAGGCACCGAAGCCGAAGCGAGGCCGCCCGAAGGGTGCGGCGACCGCGTCGACGGCGAAGAAGACCCGCACGGTCGAGCTGATCCTCACCGTCACCGGCACCGCCGATGGCGAGTGGCAGGCCGAGCTGAAGAACGGCTCCAAGTGGGTCGCGAAGGGCCTGGAGATCCCCGCCGCCGCGGTGTCGCGCGCGGCGAAGGAACTGCACGCCGACCTCTCCGGCCCGATCGACGAGGTGATCAACCAGGCCCGCGAGGCGCAGGCCGCAAAGGTCGCCGCGCTGGAAGCCGAGCTCGAGAAGGCCAAGCAGGCCCTCGCCGAGCTGGACGCCTGAGTTTCAGCTTTCTCTCCAGGAAGCGCCCGGTTCCGCCTTGAGCGGGGCCGGGCGTTTCCGCTGTGCGCAGGACTTTTTCGTGAAACCTTTTCGCGGAGTTGTCGCGCCTCGACGGCCTGAAGACAGCCCCCGCCCTTCCCTGGGGGGCGTCCCCGATCCCAGCGTACCGGTCACCACCTGCAAAAACCGGCCGCTCGGCGATCTGTGGACAACCTGTGCGACTGTGGATGGACGTTTGCGTCGTGATTCGAATTCCGGTAGGGCCGATGTCCGGCGCGGCCAGAGATCGGCTCGCGTGGGTGGGATCGTTCGCCGCCGCGGTCTACGCGATCAGCTCGCGTGACCGGACGGTCAATACGCGTGATTGGACGGCCGACACACGTGATTGGACGGCCGACTCGCGTGACTGGGCAGCCGACACGCGTGACTGGGCAGCCGACACGCGTGACTGGGGAGTCGACACGCGTACTTGTGGGTTCGGGGCGGCGTGCCTGGAGGGTCAGCTTGCGTGACTCGGGGGCGGCTTCCGGCGCCGATCAATCGCCGGCTTTCCGGCGTGCGTCGAAGTCGGCCGGCCATGCTTGGAAGTCGAGCGGCCCGTAGAGGTGCTGCCCCGGGGCGACCAGCATGTCCGCGACGACCAAGCCCTCGATCGCGTCCCACACCAAGTCGTCCTGGATGTCGCCGGCCTCCTCCGTGTGCCAGGGAGTTGCCCAGTCGGAGACTTGCCCGGGAGTGAGCCGTCCCTCCACGAGGTCGAGGAGTGTTTCTCGTACCTGACAGCGAGTGGACACGGCGTCAGGCGATCGGGGGACGGGCCGGCAGCGGGGACTTGAACTCCACCCACATCGAGTCCGTCAGCGCCTCCACCTGGTGCGAGACCCCTTTCGGGTGCACCACCGAATCGCCCGGTTCCAGGACCGACTCCACGCCGTCCACGACGCCTCGCACGCGGCCCGACAGGATGTACACGATCGAGTCATGGTCGTGCTCGTGCGGCGGTGAAGACACCCCGGCCGGGTAGTGGATCAAGTACGCCAGGCCGCTGTCCGCGCTCTCCAGCAGGCGGAACCGGCCCTCGCCCCCGTTGAGCGGCAGGCCCTCGACGGTGACCAGCGGCTGCCACACTTGCTCGTCCATGCCGACCATCATGACCGAAAGTCCCGGTGAGCGAGACGTCCACTGAGGACTCTCTCAGGAACTTAGGCAAGGCAAACCGGGCTGCCCGGATGTTCCCGTTCGTGTTTCACTTGTCAGGTGACCGAAACCATCGCCACGCCGCACGCCCACGAGCCGCACGAAGGTGTCGGCGGGAAGCTGAACTGGCTGCGGGCCGGGGTTCTCGGGGCGAACGACGGGATCGTGTCGGTCGCGGGAATCGTCGTCGGGGTGGCCGGCGCGACCACCGAAGCCACCACGATCCTCACCGCCGGCATCGCCGGGCTGGTCGCCGGGGCCTTTTCCATGGCCGGCGGGGAATACGTCTCCGTGAGCACCCAGCGCGACACCGAGCAGGCGCTGATCCGGCTGGAGAAACAGGAACTGAAGACCATGCCGGAGGCCGAGGAGCAGGAGCTCGCCGACATCTACCGGCAGAAGGGTCTCTCGCCGGAGCTGGCCCGGCAGGTCGCCCGTGAGCTGACCGAAAACGACGCGCTGCAGGCGCACGCGGAAGCCGAACTCGGCATCGATCCGGACAATCTGACCAGCCCGTGGCAGGCGGCGTGGGCGTCGCTGATCGCGTTCTCCGTCGGCGCGCTGCTGCCCCTGCTGGCCATCGCCTGGGGCGGCGTCTCCCTGAGGGTGTGGGCGTGCGCCGCCGCGGTCGTCGTCGGCCTCACGCTGACCGGGTTGATCAGCGCGAGGCTCGGCGACGCGAAGGTGGGGCGCGCGATCCTCCGCAACGTCGGCGTCGGCGCCCTCACCATGGTGGTGACCTACTTCGTCGGGGTGCTGTTCGGCGTCACGATCGGCTAGTGCACGCCCTTCATCATCCGGCGGATGAACGGCGACGCGACGAACAGCAGGACGCCGATGACGATGGCGACGCCGCCGACCGTGCCGAAGTACGCGCCCTCGTGGTCTGCCGAGTAGTACTCGGCGAGCTTGCCGGACATCGCCGTGCCGAACGAGATCGACAGGAAGTTCAGCGCCACCATCTGGGTGCGGAAGGCGTTCGGCGCCAGTTTCGTGGCCAGCGCCAGCCCGACCGGGGACAGCCCCAGCTCGCCGAGGGTGAACACGGCCAGGATGAGCACCATCGCGATCAGCGGGGTGCCGTTCGGGCCGGTGCCGGTGAACGGCAGGAACAGCAGGAACGCGACGCCCATGATGATCGTGCTGATGACGAACTTGATCGGCGACGACGGCTGCCGCGTCCCCAGCTTCGTCCACAGCAGCGCGAACAGCGGCGAGAACAGGATGACGAACACCGGTCCGACCGAGCCGACCCACGGGATCGGCATCTCCCAGCCGAAGATCTTCCGGTCGAGGCGGGTGTCGGCGTAGGTCGCGAGGACCGTGAAGATCTGCTGGTACAGCGAGAAGAACGCGGCGCTGGCGATGAACATCGGGATGAACGAGTACACCCGGCTGCGCTCGTCGGCGTCGACCTTGCGGCTCGAGAGGATCACCGCGAAGTAGACGATCGAGATCCCGCCGACCGCCCAGAGCACGGCGTCGGCGAGGTTGTCGCCCCGGACGACCCCGGTGAGCACCAACACGACGATCACGGCGATGCCGACGACCACGCCGCCGACGACCAGCAGGCGGTTCGACGCCGGCAGCGGGTTCGGCACCTCGCTCGCCTTGTCCGGCAGGTTGCGCCGGCCCAGCGTGTACTGGACCAGGCCCAGCGCCATGCCGACGGCGGCCAGGCCGAAGCCGAAGTGGAAGCCCGCCTGGTCCCAGACCAGGCCGGTGAGGATCTGCCCGACGAACGCGCCGAGGTTGATGCCCATGTAGAAGATCGTGAAGCCGGCGTCACGGCGTTCGTCGTCCGGCGCGTAGAGCGTGCCGACGATGCCGGTGGCGTTCGCTTTCAGCCCGCCGCTGCCGATCGCGACGCACGCGAGGCCGACGCCGAGGCCCGCGACGCCGGGGATCACGGCCAGGCTGATGTGGCCGACCATGATCAGCGCGGCGCTGAAGAACAACGTGCGTTCGGAGCCGAGCAGCCGGTCCGCGACCCACGACCCGAGCACGGTCGCGAGGTAGACCAGGCCGCCGTACGCGCCGACGATGCCGAGCGCGGGCGCCTTGGGCAGGGCGAGTCCGCCCTGGTCGATCGCGTAGTACAGGTAGAACGGCAGGATGCCGAGCATCCCGTAGTAGGAGAAGCGCTCCCACATCTCGACTCCGAAGAGGTTCGCCAGCCCTCGTGGGTGCCCGAAGAACCTCTTGTCCTGCTGGACCTCGGTGGAGGTGCTCACAACTGAGTCATCCTTTGTCTGGACTTCGTTGTCGGTTCGCATGGTATGAGCCCACCGTGTGACCCACCACCGGCACGAGGTGTGGTCCCCGCCATAACGGTCGGTGACGAACGGCGTTAAAATCACGTCAGGTGCGCCGGGAAGTCTGGTCGGCAACAGTGATCAGCGACCCCAGGAGCCGCCGTGTCCCGCCCGTTGAGCGAATTCGCGCGTTACCTGCGCACCGAGACCACCGGCGGGATGATCCTGCTCGGCGCGACGGCGCTCGCCCTGGTCTGGGCCAACTCCCCGCTGCGCGACAGCTACCACGCACTGCGCGACCTCCGGCTCGGCCCGGAGCTCCTCCACCTGAACCTCACCATCGGTGACTGGGCCAAGGACGGCCTGCTCGCGCTCTTCTTCTTCGTCGCCGGGCTGGAGCTCAAGCGCGAGCTCGTCATCGGCGAGCTGTCGCGGTTCAAGCAGGCCGTGCTGCCGGTCGTCGCCGCGATCGGCGGAATGGTCGTGCCCGCGCTGGTCGCGCTGAGCGTCGGCTGGGGGACGCCGGGGATCGACCGGGCGTGGGCGATCCCGGTCGCGACGGACATCGCGTTCGCGCTCGGCGTCCTCGCGCTGACGGCGTCGAACCTGCCCTCGAGCGCGCGGGTGTTCCTGCTGTCGCTGGCCGTGGTGGACGACCTCGGCGCGATCATCGTCATCGCCCTGGTCTTCACGACCGGCTTCGACCTGGTCGCCGTGGCCGTCGCCGTCGTGGCCCTCGCGCTCTACGCCTTCCTGCAGCACCGCCGCGTCCGGACGCCGTGGATCTACGTCCCGCTCGCGCTCGTCACCTGGGTCGCGGTGCACTCGGCGGGGGTCCACGCGACGATCGCCGGCGTCGCGCTGGGCCTGCTCACCCGCGTCCGGCCCGACGAGGGTGAGGCCGAGGCCCCGGCGTTGCGGCTGGAGCACCGGCTGCAGCCGTGGTCGGCGGCCGTCGCCGTACCGCTCTTCGCGTTGTTCGCCGCCGGCATCTCGGTCAGCGGCGACTCGCTCGGCAAGGTCTTCACGACGGCGTTGCCGCTCGCGGTGCTCGCCGGGCTGCTCGGCGGCAAGGTCGTCGGCATCTTCGGCGCGAGCTTCCTGGCGGTGAAGCTGAAGTTCGCCGAGAAACCGCGCGACGTGGGCTGGCGTGACATCGGCGCGTTGTCGCTGCTCGGCGGCGTGGGCTTCACGGTCAGCCTGCTGATCGCCGACCTCGCGCTGCCCGCCGAGGCGAGCGAACTGGCCAAGGCGGCGGTGCTGATCGCGTCCGGGATCGCGTCCCTGCTGGCCGCGGTGATGCTCCTGCGGCGGAGCAAGGTCCACGCCGAAGCGGATTGATCGCCGACACTCGGACACGCCGCCGCGCCCGCTTCACGGCGTCATGGCACGATGACCCGGTGAGCAGCCCCAAACACGAACGCACCGGCCCCGACGGCGTGGGGGCCGTGCCTTACCTCCCGCTGTCCTCCGACACCGACGTCCCCGGCGACCAGTCCCTCGGCCGCCTGGTCGGCGACGCGACCCAGCACATCTCCACCCTGGTCCGGGCCGAGATGGAGCTGGCGAAGTCCGAGCTGGTCGGCGAGGTGAAGAAGGGCCTCAAGGGGGCCGTCTACTTCCTGATCGCGCTGACCGTCCTGCTGTACAGCTCGTTCTTCTTCTTTTTCTTCCTGGCCGAAGGCTTCGCGGACTGGTTCCGGTCCCTGCACCGCTGGGGCGCGTTCGGCATCGTGTTCGTCGTGATGCTGCTCGTCGCGGTCGCGGCCGGGTTCCTCGGCTACCGCAAGGTGAAGAAGTTCAAGGCACCCGAGCGGACGATCGCCAGCGTCAAGGAGACGGCCGCCGCGCTGAAGCCGCAGAAGGCGCCCGAAGCCGACTTGACCACCACGCGCGACTGAATTCGTTGCACCCGTCCCCCGACCCGTCGATCGTCCGGATCGACGGACCGTGGGCGCACCGAGACGTCTCCGCGAACGGCATCCGGCTGCACATCGCCGAACTCGGCGAAGGCCCGGTCGTGGTGCTGCTGCACGGGTTCGCCGAGTTCTGGTGGACCTGGCACCACCAGCTGCGGGCGCTCGCCGACGCCGGGTTCCGCGCGGTCGCCGTCGACCTGCGCGGCTACGGCGACTCGGACAAACCGCCGCGGGGTTACGACGCCTGGACGCTCGCCGGCGACATCGGCGGGCTGATCAAGTCGCTCGGCGCCCGGCGCGCACACCTGGTCGGACACGCGTGGGGCGGCATGCTCGCCTGGACGGTCGCCGCGCTGCACCCCCGGCTCGTGTCGTCGGTGACGGCGATCGGGGGCGCCCACCCGCTCGCGCTGCGGTCGTCGATCGCCCGCACGCTCTGGCGTGGCCAGGGCCGCGCGGCCGGGCACCTGTTCCGCTTCCAGATGCCGATGGCGCCGGAGAAGTGGCTGACCCGCGCGGACGCCCAGGCCGTCGAGGACCTGTTCGACGCGTGGGCCGGCGAGGCCTGGCGGTCCACTTCGGACTTCGCCGACAGCACCACGGCGTTCCGGCAGGCGATGCTCGTGCCGGGCGTCGCGCACAGCGCGCTGGAGTACTACCGCTGGGCGTTCCGCGCGCAGTTCCGCGGTGAGGGCCGCCGGTTCACCGACGCCGTCGGCCGCCGGATCGCGGCCCCCACGCTGCAGCTGCACGGCGCCGACGACACCTGCATCCTCCCCGACACGGCGACGTCGTCCGCGCGCTGGGCGGGCCCGCACGCCGAGCCGGAGTTCTGGCCGGGCGTCGGGCACTTCCCCCACCTCGAGGTGCCGGACCGCACGTCGGCGGCCCTGGTGGACTTCCTCAGCCGAGCGTGAGCGCGTTCTTCGCCTGCTCCAGCGATTCCTCCGAAGGTCCGCCCGTCGGGTTCTCCGTGGCCAGCGCCTGGTTGAGCGCGACGAACGGCCGCATCCGGCGTTCGTACGCCGCGAACGCCTCCCCGTGTTCGGCGCGGCCGAGCTCCTGCGCCAGGACGTACGCGCCGGCGAGCGCGAGGCTGGTGCCCTGGCCGGACAGCGCCGACCCGCAGTAGCCGGCGTCACCGACCAGCACGACCCGGCCCGCCGACCAGCGGTCCAGGTGGATCTGCGCCATCGCGTCGAAGTAGAAGACGTCGGCTTCGGCCATGGCGGACAACAGCTTCGGCACCTCCCAGCCGACCCCGGCCAGCCGCTCGGCGATCAGGCGCTTCTGCTCCGGGACGGTCATCGGGGGCAGCGGCGCCGAGCCGAAGCCGAGGGTCACGCGCAGCTCGGTGTTGTCCCGCACCGGGTAGATCGCGCCGCCGGTCTCCTCGTGCCGGAACCACATCTGCCAGTCCTCGAGACCGAGGAAGTTGGGCGCCGGGAAGATCGCCAGGTACTGGCCGAGGTGCGTGCTGAACCGCTCCTCCGGACCGAAAGCCAGCCGCCGGACCGCCGAGTGCAGGCCGTCGGCGCCGACGACGAGGTCGAACGTCCGGAAGCCGCCGTGCTCGAACTCCACGCGCACGCCGTGCGCGTCCTCGGCCAACGCCGTGACCGAGTCGCCGAAGACGTACTCGACGTCGGCCGCCTCGTGCAGGATCGCGACGGCGTCATCGCGCAGGATTTCGAAGTCGGCGCTGTCGAGCCGGCCGCTGCTGTGGGTGAACTCCTCGGACCGGTACAGCTCCTGCCCGGTCCCGTCCAGCACGGACATCCCGCGCATCCGCGTCCGCTTCGCCCGTAACCGCTCGCCCAGGCCCATCCGGTCGACGACGTCGAGCGCGACGCCGCGCACGTCGACCGCCTGGCCGCCGGTGCGCGGCCCGGGCGCGCGTTCCACGACGGTCACCGTCCAGCCGTCGCGCGCCAGGAACCAGGCCACGGCGCTCCCGGCGACGCCCGCCCCCGAGATCAGTACGTTCCGCATGCATCCTCCAGAGTTGTACGCTTGCCTGCGCCACACTGGAGTTTTCGCAGTTCGATGGCCAATTCTGTACTAGCACAGATGGCTGGCTGTACTAGGTCAGGAGACCGCCGTGAAGTACGTGGTCATCGCCGAGGAGCTGCGCGGCCGGATCGCGCGGGGCGAACTCCCACCGGGCGCGCGGGTGCCCTCGACCCGGCGGCTGGCCGCCGACCACGGCGTCGCGCCGGCGACCGCGGCGAAGGCGCTCGCCCTGCTGAACCAGGAAGGGCTGGTGCGCGCGGAGCCGCGGTCCGGCACGGTCGTCGCGGGTCGTGACCACCGCGGCGGGCACCGGGGCCTGACGCGGGACCGGATCGTGCGCACGGCGATCGACATCGCCGATGCCGAAGGGCTCGCCGCGCTGTCCATGCGCGGGGTGGCGGCGAGGCTCGGCGTCGCGGCCATGGCGCCCTACCGGTACGTGCGCGGCAAGGAGGAGCTCGTGCTGCTCATGGCCGACACCGCGTACGGCGAGCGCGGCTACCCGGAAACCGCGCCGGCGGGCTGGCGCGAGCGGCTGACGCTGGCCGGCCGGACCCTCTGGTCGCTCCACCGGCGGCACCCGTGGCTGGCCCAGCTCACGCCGATCACCCGCCCGCTGCCGTTGCGCAACCTGGCGACGCACGCGGAATGGGCGCTCTCGGCGCTGGCCGAGCTGGACGGCGACGCGGCCACCCTGTGCGACCTGCACGTGCTGTTCTTCAGCTACGTCCAGGGCGTCGCGATCCACCTCGAACGCGAGCAGCACGCGCTGGCCGCGTCCGGGCTGTCCGAAGAGCAGTGGATCGACCACCAGGCGCCCGCGATGGCGGCGATGGTCAGCGGCCACCCGACCTTCGCCCGGATGATGACCGAGCTGAGCACGAACGGCTACGACCTCGTCCTGGACGAGGTCTTCGAGTCGGGCCTGCGCGCCCTGCTGGACGGCCTCGCGCTGCGGTACGGGGTCGTGAGTGTTTAGGGCGGTTCTAACCGCCCTAAACACTCACGACGGGCCGCGGCAGCAGGTATTAGGCGGCGCAGGAGCCGGTCGACACGTTCGTCGACTGGGACGGTGCCGCGTCGACCTCGGCGCGGACCTGCTCGGCCGTCAGCGTGAAGCCGGTTTCCGGGTCCTCCACCGCCGCGCCGAACACGACGCCGATGACGCGCCCGTCCGGCGTCACCATCGGGCCGCCGGAGTTGCCGCTGCGGATCTCCGCGCGGACCGTGAAGACGTCGCGCTGCACCGTGTTGGCCTCGTAGATGTCCGGGCCGCGCAGGTTGATCCGGCCGCGCACGCGGGCCGGGGTCGCGCGGTACGGGCCGTCGAGCGGGTAGCCGAGCACGACCGCGCTGTCGCTCGCCCGGGCCGTCTCCGACGCGAACTGCAGCGGCGGGGCGCTCAGCCGCGGCACGGCGAGCACCGCGATGTCGACCTCGGGGTCGAAGTAGACGACCCGCGCCGGGTAGTCGCCCTGCGTCGTCTCGATGCCGACGGTGTCCGTGCCGGCCACGACGTGCGCGTTCGTCATCACGCGCTGCGGCGAGATCACGAACCCGCTGCCTTCGAGGGACCGCGAGCAGGAGCTGGCCGTGCCGCGGATCTTGACGATGCTGCCGTGCAGCTGCTGGACGACGCCGCTGCTCTGCAGGGCCGGGTCCGGCGGTGAGGTGTCCGCGGTGGGCGCCTTCTCGAACGGGTCCGTGATCGACGGGAAGCCGGACGCGTCGAGCAGCTTCCGCAGCTGGCTCGGCAGCCCCTGCGCGGCCTCCGGCATCGCGTCGTTGACCTTGCCGAGCACCACCGAGTTGTTGATCGCCTTGGGCAGCCAGGGCACGGCGGACACCGTCGTCAGCGGCGTCGCGACCAGCCACGCGACCACGAAGACGACCGCGGCCTGCACGACCGCGCCGAGCGTCTTGTCGATACCGGAGAGCTTGTCCGGGTTGATCTTCTGCCGCAGCCTGCGGCCGACGTACACCCCGAGGGCCTCGCCGAGCGCGATCATGAACACCACGGTCGCGACCGCGAAGGCGACCTTCCACACCTGGTCGTCGAAGAACGAGACCACCACGGGCGCGATCTTGATGCCCACGACGGCGCCGAGCACGACGCCGACCAGCGACGGCAGCGCGATGATCACGCCCTGGTATGCGCCGGACACCGCCGCCAGCACGGCCAGCAGCAGGACCAGCACATCGACCCAGTTCACGGTGTCACTCCTCGCTCATCCCGCTTTGGGGGGGTTCCGGGTGGCGGAGCCCCCGGCCCGGGGCGGAGCCCCGGTGAGACGCTGCTACTCGCGCCTGATACGCGGCCAGCGCCGCGTCGAGGTCCCGGACGTCGCCCGAGTCCCATTCGCGCTCCCAGCCTCCCAGGCCGAGCAACACGGACAGCAACCCGGCGGTGAACCCCCACACGAACAGGCCCGAAACCTCGAAGGCCGGACCCTTCCACGGCGCGCCGGCCTTCTTCACGGTGAACCGGTTGGCCGGGTCGACGAGGTCGGCCACCGGGACGCGCGCCACGGACGCCGTCTCACCCGGGTCGACCGCGTGCACCGGCGACGGCTCGGCCCAGTACGCCAGCACCGGCGTCACGGCGAACGCCGACACCGGGACGAACAGCTCGGGCAGGATCGCGACGGGCCGGATGCCCGACGGGACGACCCCGGTCTCCTCCTCGGCCTCACGCAGCGCCGTGCCGACCGGGCCGCCGTCACCGTCCTCGGCGCCACCGCCCGGGAAGGCGACCTGGCCGGCGTGCGAGCCGAGCGTGTCGGCGCGCCGCTGCAGCAGGACGTCGGGCTCGCCGTCGGCCTCACGCTCGCCGAAGAGGATGAGCACCGCGGCGGACCGCGTGTAGGCGCCGTCGGGCGGGCTGAACCGGGTGAACGTCTTCGAATCGACCTCGCCGCTGACCTTGACCAGCGGCCGGAGCCACTCCGGGACCGACTCCGGCTCGACCAGCGGTCCGATCACGATGCCCCCTCGACTGCCACGCGCACCTCGTCAGTGTTCCGGAAGGTCCGGGGATTCGCGATGAACCGCACCGCGCCCGCGGCGGTGACCAGGTAGGACGCCGGCAACGCCGAGGGCACCTTCAGCGCGGTCCGGACCGGCCCGCTCCGCCCGTCGCCGTCGAACACCGACGGTAGGTGCACGCCCAGCCGGGCCAGCAGGTTCAAGCCGTCCTCCGCCGGACTCTGGACCTGGACACCGAGGACCCGCACGGCGCCGGCCTGCTTCGCGTAGTCCTGGAGGACGGGCAGCTCGGTCTTGCACGGCTCGCACCACGACGCCCACACGTTGACCAGCACCGGAGCCCCGGCGAGGGCCTTGCCGACGTCGACGCTCGTGCCGTCACCCAGGCAGTCGGCGCGGACGCCGTCGAGCTGTTCCACGGGCGCGGCCGGGCTCGCCGGCGGGCACGGCCGCAGCGCCGCCGCCGACCGCGCGGGCGCGAGGTCGGCCGACGGCTTCGCCGCGGTGTCCGAACCCCCGCGCGGCAGCAGCGCGACGATCAGCGCCACCACCAGCACGGCGGCGGCCAGCGCCCATTTGGTGACGGTCGTCACCGGGGCGCCGCCAGCGCCAGGATGTGGTCCTTTTCGACGCCTTTGACCAGCTTCGCGGCTTCCTCGAACCCGGTCGGGCCGGTGCCGTACGACGGGCAGTCCTTGGCGAGCGGGCACGCGCCGCACGCCGGCTTCTTGGCGTGGCAGACGCGGCGGCCGTGGAAGATCACCCGGTGGGACAGCATCGTCCACTCCTTGCGGGGGATCAGCTCGCCGACGACGTGCTCGACCTTGACCGGGTCCTCCTCCGCCGTCCAGCCCCAGCGCCGGACCAGCCGGCCGAAGTGGGTGTCGACGGTGATCCCCGGCACGTCGAAGGCGTTCCCGAGCACGACGTTGGCGGTCTTGCGGCCGACGCCGGGGAGGGTGACGAGATCGGCGAGCTTGCCGGGCACCTCGCCGTCGAAGCGCTCGACCAGCGCGGCGCCGAGCCCCATCACGGAGTTCGCCTTCGCCCGGTAGAAGCCGGTCGAACGCAGGTATTCCTCCAGTTCAGGGCGATCGGCGCCGGCGTAGTCGGCGGCGGTCCGGTAGCGCTTGAACAGCGCGGGCGTGACGAGGTTCACCCGGACGTCGGTGGTCTGGGCGGACAACACGACCGCGACCAGCAGTTCCAGTGGTGTGGTGAAGTCGAGCTCGCAGTGGGCGTCCGGATACACGTCGTCGAGGCAACGCTTCATCCGCCTGGCGCGTCTCACCAGAGCTAACCGGCTTTCACCAGCGCCCTCACGGGGGGCGTTCGTGGTGGCAGGTGGCACCCCGATAGCCTACGGGCGCCGTCGGACGGGCCGGGCACAGCACCGGTGGACGACCGACACGCCAGAGCACCACCTCGGCGCAGTTTCCGGCCGCCATGAGCGAGGATCTGGAGTAGATGCTTTTCACTGAGTGTTTCCGGCTGTGTTCAGGAGTCCGGCCATGACCGTCTGGTTCGTCATCCTGGTCCCCCTGGTGATCATGTTCTTCGCCCTGTTCATGGAACGGGTGGAGAGCCGGTTGAAGCACGTCGCGGTGCAGGAGAACGAGGTCGAAGAGTTCCTCGAGCAGGCGCAGCCCAACGAGGTCCGGGCCCTCTACGGGCACGGCATCGGCCGTGCGCTGGAGCTGTTCCGGCTGCGTAGGCTGGGCGGACGGGCAGCCAGGCTACGCGCGCGTCGCGTGCGGAGTTAGGCTCCACGTTCGGACGAGATCGTTTGCCGGGCCGCGCGCCCGGCGGGCGATCTCGGCTGTACGCCCTAGACTGACGCGCAAGTGACTGGCGTCACGCTCTGCGACCGACGCCGAGCGTGATCGTTTTTCGACGAGGAGGCACCCGAGGTGGACGAAACCCTGGCCCGTGCGGGCATTTTCCAGGGTGTGGAGCCGGCAGCGGCGGAGGCGCTGGCCCAGACCTTGGAATCCGTGGAGTTCCCCCGCGGCCATGTCATCTTCAACGAGGGTGAACCCGGCGACAAGCTCTACATCATCCAGTCCGGCAAGGTGAAGATCGGCCGCAAGTCCCCGGACGGCCGCGAGAACCTGCTGGGCATCTTCGGCCCGTCCGACATGTTCGGCGAGCTGTCGATCTTCGACCCCGGCCCCCGGACGTCGAGCGCGACCACGGTCACCGAGGTCCGCGCGGTCACGATGGACCGCCCGGCGCTGCGGCAGTGGATCTCGACCCGCCCGGAGATCGCCGAGCAGCTGCTGCGCGTGGTCGCGCGCCGCCTGCGCCGGACGAACAACATGGTCGCGGAACTGATCTTCACCGACGTCCCGGGCCGCGTGGCGCGCGCGCTGCTGCAGCTCGCGCAGCGGTTCGGCAGCCAGGAGGCGGGCCTGCTGCGGGTCACGCACGACCTGACGCAGGAAGAGATCGCCCAGTACGTCGGCGCCTCCCGCGAGACCGTGAACAAGGCCCTGGCCGACTTCGCGCACCGCGGCTGGCTGCGACTGGAAGGCAAGAGCGTCCTGATCCTGGACCCGGAGCGCCTGGCCCGCCGCGCCCGCTGATCCGGCTCTACGCATGAAGAAGGCCTCCTGACCCGCAGGTCAGGAGGCCTTCTTCATGACTTTCGACCTAAAACAAAGAGCCGGGCGCCACCCCCGACGTGGCGCACCGGCTCTTCGTTTGTCGCGCGGACCATCCCCCGACGATCCGCGCTCCCCGCCCTCCGGGCCAGGCCCCGACCCATATGCCGGAGGGAGCTGGGTTCTGTGCTGTTGTTCAACCATCACGGCCCATACCCACGAATTCAAGGCCATTCACTCTCAAGGACGCTGTCTGCGCCGTTTCGTTGCAGGAGCCCACGGAGAATGTCGTGAGTGTTACCGGATCGAGACTTCTCGCTCCGGCACCAAGATCCGTACCCCGTCTGCCGGTGATGAACCTGACCGGTAAATAACTGGTACCGACGTACCACTCTGCGGCATACTGGTACGCGTGTCCCAGTCTGTCTCGAACCACGAAAGCCGGACGTCCCTCGCCGACTACCGCACCGCGCTGACGACCCGCGCGGCCCGGCGGCCCGCCCTCGCGTCCGTGCTCGCCCGCCTGCCGATCGCGATGATCGGCATCTCGGCCCTGCTCTACGTCCAGCGCGAAACCGGTTCGTTCGCCGCCGCCGGGCTCGTCTCGGCCGGCTCGCTCGCCGGCGTCTCGGTGGGCGCGGTGATCCAGGGCAGGCTGATCGACCGGTTCGGGCCGACAAGGCCACTGCTCACCGTCGCCGTCCTCCTGGCGCTGATGATGACCACCCTCGTCACCGCGATCGAAGCGCACGCGCCGACCGCCGTGCTGGTCGCGCTGGGCGCGGCCACCGGGCTGGCGGAACCGATGGTCGGGTCGGCGTCGCGGGCGCTGTGGACGCGGCTGCTGCCCCCGGGCGGCGCGCGCAACGCGGCGTTCTCGTACGAGGCGATCAGCATGGAGGTCTTCTTCATCCTCGGTCCCGGCGTGGCCGGGCTGCTGGTCCTGGCGCCGTGGGCGGGTACCGGCCTGGTGCTGGGCGTCGCCCTGCAGTTCACCGGCGCCGTGCTGTTCGCGCTGAGCCCGGCCGTCCGGGCCTGGGGCCCGGCGCCCGCTTCGCGCGGCTCGCTGCTGGGCGCGCTCTCGAGCCCCGGCATGCGGACGCTCGCGCTGGCCGCGCTCGGCTTCGGCATCGTGATCGGCTTCGTCGAGGTCGCCGTGCCGGCGTCGGCCACCGAAGCCGGGCACGCCTCGGTGGGTGGCCTGCTGCTCTCGGCGTGGTCGCTGAGCTCGGTCGCGTTCGGCGTCCTGTACAGCCTGTCACCGTGGCCGCGCCGGCTCGGCGTCCGGCTGCCGGTGCTGCTGGGCGGCTTCGGCGCGCTGGTGGCGCTGCTCGCGTGGCCGTCGTCGTTGTGGGGCCTGGCGCTGGCGATGCTGGTGGCCGGGGCGTTGATCACCCCGCAGTCGACGGCCCACTCCGCGGCGATCGAGGTGGTCGCGCCCGAGGGCACGGCCGCCGAGGCGTTCGGCTGGGTCCTGACGGCGGTGACGCTGGGGCTGGCCATCGGCCAGTCGGTGAGCGGTTACGTCGTCGAGCACGCGGGCCCGAGCACGGCTTTCCTGACGGCGAGCGTCGCCGGGCTGGTGCTGGCGGGGGTGGTCTGGCTGCTGCGCGGCACCGTCCGGCCGGTGCGAACGGGTGCGGCCGAGCAGACCGAGCTGGTCGGGGTGGGTCGCTAGGACGTGGCGCGGGTCTGACCGGGCGAGCGCTCGCGGGAGTCGTCCGGCCGCAGCCGTCGAACTGGCCGAACTGGTCGGCGTCGGCGCTAGGTCGTGGCGCGTCGCGACCTGGCGAAACCCCAGCCGACCAGTGCCGCGGCCGCCGCCGTCAGCACCAGGGCCGCGATCGTGACCGCCGTTTCGAACTCGCCGCTCTGCCGAGCGGTCCAGTTCGACGTGGCGATGCTGCCGGTGAACAGCGCCGCGAGGATGGTGCCCGCGGCGGCGATGCCGGCGCCCGTGGTGACCTCGGACGCGGTGTCGATGAGGGCCGCGCCGATCGTCGTGCGGTTCTCCGGCAGGCCGCGGAGGACGTTGACCCCCGCGACGACGCCGACCACGCGCAGCCCGGCGGCCACGAGCGCCAGGGCGAGCGCGACCCAGACGTAGCCGAGCCGGCCGAGCAGCGCGTAGAACGCGAGCCCGCACACGACCGCCGTGGCGCTGAGCCATGCGGCCCGCTCGAGACCGACCTTCTCCACGAACGGGCCGACGAACGGGCCGCCCGCGACGAGCACGACGACCTGCGGCAGCAGCCCGATCGCCGCGAGCGCGGGCGGCCAGCCCCAGTCGAGCTGCAGCTGCAGCGTCACCAGGTAGCCGAGGCCGGCGGTCGCCAGCCCGGCCGCGGACTTGAACGCCAGGCCGCTGGACACCAGCGGGCGGGCGACGAGCTTCAGGTCGAGCAGCGGGAACCGGGCCGTGCGCTCGCGGACGACGAACGAGATCACCCCGGCGACGGCCGCGGCGGTGACCGTCCACGGCACCCACGATCCGGTGCCTTCGTTCACGAACAGAGTCGGCGCGACGAGCGCGAGTACGATCGTCGCCGTGCCCAGCACCGCTCCGAGGACGTCCAATGGGTCGCGGTGGAGGTCAGCGGGGTCGTCCGCGGCGATGCCGGCCCGCACGCCGATGATCGCGAGCGCGGCGATCGGCACGTTCACCAGGAGCAGGACCTGCCAGGGCGCGATCGCGAGCACGAGACCACCCGTGGTCGGGCCGATCGCGAGCCCGACCAGGCCCACGGTCGAGATGAGCGTGGTCGCCCGGACGCGCAGGCCGTCCTCCTCGAACAGCCGGAAGGCCAGCGCCATCGAGCCCGGCGTCGTCATCGCGGCCGCGATCCCCATCAGCACCCGGACGGCGATCAGCTGTTCCGCGTTGCCGACGAAGGCGGTCGCCAGGCTCGCGAGGCCGAGCAGGACCAGCCCGATGAGCATGATCCGCCGCCGGCCGTACCGGTCGGCGAGCGCGCCGAAGGCCAGCATCAGCCCGCCGAAGACGACCGAGTACGCGCCGGTCACCCACTGCAGGGAGGTCGTCGACGCGTGCAGTTCGCGGCCGATCGTGGGCAGTGCGACGTTCAGGATCGAGTTGTCCAGCATCTCGAAGAGGAAGACCGCGGACAGCCCGGCCAGGGCCACCCAGGCTTCCCGCAACGACCGCGGCGAGCGGGCTGTCAGTGCGGTGCGCATGCGACTAGGTTAAGCGACTAAGTTTAGTTACACAAGAGAGTGAGGTCCGGATGCCCAGGACGAGTGAACGTGGCGGGCCGCAGACGCGCGCGAAGATCGCGGCCGTCGCGGCTCAGCTGTTCCTCGAGCGCGGGTACGACACGGTCACGGTCGCCGAGATCGCGAAGGTGGCCGGCGTCTCGAGCGTGACGGTCTTCAACCACTTCCCGCGCAAGGAGGACCTCTTCCTGGACCGCGCGGACGACGCCGTCGAGTTCCTGCGCGCGGCGGTGCGCGACCGCGCCCCGGGCGTCGACGTGCTGACGTCCCTGCGCGACACGGCTTTCCGGCTCTTCGACGACCGCCACCCGCTCTCCGGCGTCAACGACCACTCGATCCCGTTCTTCCGGACCGTCGCGGGCTCGCCGGCGCTGATCGCGCGCGCCCGGGAGATCGCCGCCGAGCTCCAAGGAGTCCTGGCCGAAGAACTCGGCGACGGCGGGACGTTGCTCGCCGCCTTCTTCATCGCCGGGTACGCCGCGGTGCTGACGGAGACCGCGCGTCGTCTCGTCGCCGGAGAATCGCCGGACGTCGTGGCGGACGACCACCGCGTCCGGCTGGAGCGGTTGTTCGACGCCCTCCGCGACGGCGTCGTTTTTGTCGGTGGTGCCCGCTAGCTTGCGGGCATGGACGTCACCGCGCCTGCCCACCGCCTCTCGGCGGCCGTCTCCGCCGCCTCCCGCCTGCTGCCCGCGCGCGCCGCGTTGAGGCTGCGGGCGGACGCGTCCGGGCTGACGGTCGCGGGCAGCGACCCGGACCTCGCCGTCCGGTTCGACTGCCCGGCGACCACCCACACCGACGGCGAGGTGGCCGTGCCCGCAGCCCCGCTGGCCGAGACGTTGAAGATGCTCGGCGCGGCGCCGGTCCGCCTGGTCGTCGAAGGCAGCCGGCTGGCGTTGCGGCTGGACCAGGCGCGGTTCGCGTTGCCGTTGCTCGCTTCTCCGGCCGCTTCTCCGGCTTTTGTTTCACCTCAAGTGTCCGAAGTGGACGGACCGGCGTTCGCGTCGGCCCTGCGGATCGTCGCCGGCACGGCGGCCAAGGACGATCCGCTGCCGTTGTTCACCGGCGTCCGCGTCCAGGCCGCCGACGGCCGGCTGACGCTGACGGCGTCGGACCGCTACCGGATGGCGGTGGCCCGCTTGCCGCTGCGGTCGCCGGGTTCGCTGGATGTCCTGGTACCTGCGGCCTTGCTGACGGAGGCGGCGCGGCAGGCGCGCGGTGTCGTCGGCCTCCACACCGGACCGGGCCGGTTCGGTGTGAGCTGGGCAGGCGGGTTGGTGGGCACAGCGGTCCTCGACGCGGGTTTCCTGTCGGAGGAGGCAATCCCGTCAGGCGCGGTCGACACCAAGGTGACGTTGGACGCGAACACCCTCGCGGCGGCGGTCCGCCGGGTCGGCGTGTACGCGGAGGACCGCCGGGTGCTGACTTTGGAGGTCGGTGACGCGCAGGTCCGCCTGGCGAGTGCGCGCCAGGACGCGGGCGAGGCGGAGGAAACACTGAAGGCGGACGTCAGCGGCGGCCGGACGTCGCCGTCGTTCCAGGCTCGATATCTGCTGGACGCGTTGAGCGCATTCGCCGGAGAGCGGGTGGAGCTGTCGATCCAGCCGGGCATGCGAGCGTGCATCCTCCGGGCGGCCGAGGTCGTCGAGGGGGAGGTGGAGCTGACGTACTACCTGATGCCGATGCTGGCCCGCTGACTCACGCGGCCTTGAGCACCTCGGCCAGATCGATCAAACCCACATCCGCCGCCGGCCCCTCGGCAAACTGGCGCACGGTGAACGACGCCTTCCCGAAGCGGTCTTCGTAGGCGCGCCGGAGGTGGGGCGACGAGCGGCCGAGTGCCCACTCCAAGGTCGAGTTGCTGGTGCGCAGGAACTCGATGGGCAGGCGGCCGAGCACGTAAAGCTCCGCACGACGATCGCCACGGCCGAGCACCAAGCCGACCAAATCGGCCACAAGCCCGCGTTTGCGCATGGCGTCGCGGCCCTTCCACTGGCCCGCCTTGAACTCCGCCACCCGAAGACTCGTCTCGAGGTCGAACTTCCGGCTCGGATCGTTCCCGGCGGCCAGCGATGGCCGCCGGACGATGCGCTCGTCCGGCTCGAGGATCTTCGGCAGCGCACGGACGATCATCGCCGCGTGGATGAGGTCGTTGATCCGGCCGGCGTGCTGCCGCACCAGCAGCGCCGCCTGAAGCAGGCCGTCGGTCATCCCCTCGGCCGCCACCCGGTCGTCGACATTCTCGCGGTCGGCACCTTCCAGCCGGTCCTCCAGTCGCAGCACGCGGCTGGACAAGTCCTCGTCGCCGAAGAACCGCAGCAACTCGATGAAGGAAGTGACCGCCGAGGCGATGTCGATCGGCGGTGGTGGCGGGGTGGTTTTCGGCTCGCGGGGCCTCGGGTCTGCCGGGACTTCGGACTCTTGAGGCAGCGGACTGGTCGAGAAGCCGAGCCGGCGGAGGTGCCGGATCGCAGCGTGCGAGATGAACTCCGAGCGGGCCACCCCGGTGGCCCGCTCGAACAGCTGCCTCGGCGGCCATTGCCGATCGTCGACGGATACCCAGTGCTTGTGGATCGGCTCCGGTCCGCCGCGTGCCGCCGCGGCCAGCACTTGAGCGCGGCTCAGGTGGTGCCGCTCGCCGTTGAGGACAAAGTCGATCGCGCGCTCATCGTCCATAGGCACTGAGTCGCTCGTTCGCCGGCCGTTGCTACACCGGGTCCAGGGTGCCGAAGCGTTTCAGGGTGCGGATCATCGGGGCCGTCTCCACCTGCTGGACTCCGGACAGTCCACCCAGGTCGTCGGCCAGATACTCGTACAGGGCCGCGTCGTCGCGGCAGCCCACGTTCACCACCAGGTTCGACGGGCCCGTGGTCGCCGCGGCGAAGGCGACCTGAGGGTGGCTCGCCAGCGCGCGGCCCGCTGACGACAGGGCCGAGGGGGCGACAGTGAGCCAGAGCGTCGCCGTCAACGGGTAGCCGAGGCGGGCTGCGTCCATCTCGACGTCGAAGTACAGCGCTCCCGCGTCACGCAGGTGCTCCAGGCGTCGGCGGGTCGTCGACTCCGAGCGACCCACGGCACTGGAAAGTGTCGACATGTCGGTGCGACCGTCGTGGGCCAGGGCCGCCAGCAGGGCCGGGTCCTCCGGCTCCGGGCGATAGGGAATCCCGAGAGGGAGACGGCGTAGCGACACCACCGCCGGCTCCGGCAACGCGCTCGACCGGCCCGGCCAGCCTGCCGGGCCACCCGCGAAGCGGCGTAGCAGCCGGTACGCCGTCATCGAGATCACTCGCGGCGTCCGCGGGAGCTGGCCCAGGAGGAGGCCGTCCGCTTCCTCCCGTTGCGGGGCGCGGATGAAGCACACGATCTCCGTCCCGCCGGACATCAGGCTCACCCACTGCGTGTCCGCGCGCCGGGCCAGTGCCGCCGCGATCGGGGCCGCCGCGTCCGGGACGCACCTCAGGCGCACCAGCCAGTGCACCTGGCCCAGCGGAGCCGCCTCCGGGACACCGACCACGCGCAGCACCCCGGACGACCGCAGCTTGCGGTAGCGGCGCGCGATCGTCTGGTCCGAGACGCCGAGCACCGCGGCGATCGTGCTGAACGACGCCCGCCCGTCGAGCTGGAGCGCGTGCGCCAGCCGGCGACCCAGCTCGTCCAAGAGGTCGGAATCCATCAAATCAGCCTAGAGAACGTCGGATTTCGCGCACGATCCCACCACGGATGGAGTGGCTGCCCGAAAGATCGCACGCTGGGGGCATGAACATCGACCACACCGTCTTCCTCACCCGGAACTACGAGAAAACCTGGCAGCGCTACGAAGAACTCGGCTTCACGCTCAGCCCGCCGTCACGGCACTTCGCGTCCCGCAGCGAAGGCGGCGAACTGCGGCCGAGCTGCACGGCGAACCGGTGCGCCTACTTCGGCGGCTCCTTCCTCGAACTGATCGGCATCGTCGACGAGGCCGCCGGCGACCCGTGGCGCGTGCTGCCGATCCTGGACGACCGCGGCGACGGCCTCCACGGCGTCTCCTTCGGCTGCGACGACTCCGAAGCAGCCGAACGCCGGCTGCGCGAAGCCGGGCTCTCGACGTCCGGTGTGCTCTCGCTGCAGCGCGACGTCGAACTGCCGGAAGGCACACGCACCGCGCGGTTCCGCAGTGTCCACATCAGCCGGGACAAGACGCCCGAAGGCATCCTGCACACCGCCGAGCACCTCACTCCGGAGTACGTCCACCAGACGCGCTACCTCGATCACCCGAACGGCGCCCGCCGGGTCGCCGGGATCCTGCTGGTCGTGGCCGACGACGAGGTCGAGGCCTACCGCACGCGCTACGACGTGACCACCGGCGGCGAGCAGCTTGTCGACATCGTCGGCGCGAGCGACCTCGACGTCGTCCTGCCCGGTGAGACGGCTCCGCGGTTGCCGTACTTTGCGGCGCACGGGGTCGCGGTGGACGATCTGGAGAAGGCGCGGAACCTGGTCGGGCAGCACGTCCCGACCACCACCCGCGACCGCGGGTTCTTCGTCCGCGCCGAGGACGCGTACGGCGCCGCCGTTTTCTTCGAAGAGGAGGCCTGATGATCGTCGAAACCACCAGCGGGCAGGTCCGCGGACGGAACGGCGCGTACCGCGGAATCCCTTACGCGGAGGCAAACCGCTTCGAGCTGCCGACGCGGCCCAAGCCGTGGACCGGCGTCCGCGACGCCTTCGAACCCGGGCCCGCGGCGCCGCAACCGCCGTCGCGGCTCGAACACGCGCTCGGGCCGATGCCGTTGCTGCAGAGCGAGGACTGCCTGTCGCTCAACGTCTTCACGCCGTCGGTCACCGGCCGCCGCCCGGTGCTCGTGTGGATCCACGGCGGCGGGTTCTCCAGCGGCTCGGGCGGCCAGGTCTGGTACACCGGCACGCGACTGGCCCGCGAGGCGGACGCCGTCGTCGTGACGCTCAACTACCGGCTCGGCGCGCTGGGGTTCTTGGCCGCCGAGGGCGTTCCGCCGAACCTCGGGATCGCCGACCAGCTCGCCGCCCTCGAATGGGTCCGCGACAACATCGCCGCGTTCGGCGGCGATCCCGCCGAAGTCACCCTGGGTGGACAGTCGGCGGGCGCGCAGTCGACGCTCGCGCTGTGGTCGTCACCGCGGACGAAGAACCTCGTCAAGCGGATCGCCCTGCAGAGCGCGCCGCTCGGGATGCGACCGTCCACTTGGGACGATGCGAACCAGAATGCTTTGCTGCTGCGGCAAGAAGCAGACATCCACACGGCAACAACAGAACAGCTGCTAGAAGCTCAGCTCAAGGTCGTCGCGAAGACCGCGAAGCCCGGTTCGCTCGAACCGCCGTTCCAGCTCGTCGCCGACGGCGATCTCGTCGCGGACGACCTCATCGAAGCAGCGCTACACGGCGAAGCGCTCATCAGCTGGACGCGCGACGAACTACGCGCGTTCGTCCCCGACGCGCCCCAAGACGTCGTCGACAAAGCGACCAGCACGTTCTTCGCCGGCGACATCCCGCGGCTCGCCGGCAAGCTCGACGCGTTCGTCTACCGCGTCGACTGGCAGGCACCGGGGAACAAGTTCGGCGCGTGCCACTGCGTCGACCTGCCGTTCCTGTTCGGCACTCACGACGTCTGGGCCGCGCCGATGCTCGAAGGCGCGCCGAAGGGCCTCGAAGAGGAGGCCGGGCTGCGCGAAGTCTGGGCCGCCTTCCTGCACGGAAAGCGGCCCAGCCTGGAGTGGGACGCGCTCAGGCCGCTTGAGCTGCCTTGACGGCGGCCTCGACCTCGGCGAACGACGGGTTGACCATCGCGACCGAGCCGACGATCACCGTCGGGACGGTCTCGTTCCCGTTCGCGACCTCGCGTACGCGCGCGGCCGCGGACGGGTCCTCCCAGATGTTGATCTTGCGGATGTTGAAGCCGCTCTTCGACATCGGCCGGTCGAGCGCGGCGCAGAACCCGCACCCGGGCCGCCAGTAGAACTCCACCTCGACGTTGCTCATCCCTGTCCTTCCGACCGCAAGTAGTCCAGCTGCGCCTGCACGCTCCATTCGGCGGGCGCCCACAGTGCCCGGTCGACGTCGGCGTAGACGACTTCGACCACCTGGCGCGGTGTGGCGTCCGCCCCGAGCACCTTCAAGGCGGAACGCACCTGGTCGAGTCGCTGTTCCCGATGGGCAAGGTACTCGCGCGCGGTCGCGGGCAGATCGGGGAGCTCTGGACCGTGACCCGGCAGCCCGAGGGTGCCCGCCGGCAGCTCGATCAGCTTGCGCAGCGACCGCAGGTAGTCGCCGAGGTCGTGCAGCACGGTGGTGCCGCGCCCGAGCACGGTGTCGCCGGTCAGCACCTGGCCGTCGAGCACCAGCGACACCGAATCGCCGGTGTGCCCGGGCGTGTGCAGGACGCGGATCTCCAAGCCCCCGGCCGAAATCAGCTCACCGTCCTCAATGGACGTCGCGTTGAGACAGAGCGAAGGGTCGAACGCGCGCACCGGCGCGCCGACGCGCTCGGCGAACCACGGCGCACCCTCGGCGTGGTCGGGGTGGAAGTGCGTCAGCAGGATCAGCTCGATCTCACCGACACCGGCCAGCAGTTCGAGGTGGTCCAGATCGCGGTAGCCGGGGTCGACGACGACCGCCGACCGCTCCGGCGTCGCCCGCAGCACCCAGCTGTTCGTGCCTTCGAGCGTCATCGACGACGGGTTGTTCTCCAGCAGCACCGACGCCGACGCCGTCACTGGCCGCAGGACGCCGTAGGCCGGGGCGCTCATCGGCGCTCCAGCACGACGCGGACCTGGTCGTTCTCGCGGACGAGCGTCGGCGCGATGCGGACGATCTCCCGCTGCGCGTTCAGCACGTCGTCGGCGGTCGCGAACTCGGCGAGCTCGCTCAGCGTCAGCCAGGTCGGCGGCATCAGCATCCGGCGGCCTTCGCGGGCGTCGGCGATCGCGTCCTCCGGACGCTGCCAGCCGGAGCTCGACGCCTCGGACGTCGCGCCGTCCGCCTGCTGGCCGTCGGGCAGTTTCGCGACGTAGAAGCGGGTGTCGTAGCGGCGCGGCTCCTGCTCGGGCGTGATCCAGTGCGCCCACGGGCGCAGCAGGTCCGCGCGCAGCGTCAGCCCGGCGTCGGCGAGGAACCCGGCCAGCGACACCTCGCGGGTCTCCAGGGCTTGCCTCGCCGCCGCGTACGGCGTGACGTCCACGAGCACCTCGTCCGCGCTGCCCGCGAGCAGCACGCCGGACTCCTCGAACGTCTCGCGCACGGCCGCGCACGTCAACGCCCGCGCGAGAGCGTCGTCACACCCGAAGCGCGAAGCCCACCACGACGGCGCCGGGCCGGCCCACGCCACGGACGCGTCGGCGTCCCGCTTGTCGACGCCGCCGCCGGGGAAGACCGTCATGCCGCCGGCGAAGGGCATGCCCTTGACCCGGTGCTGCAGGAAGATCTCGACGCCCTCGGCACCGTCACGGACGAGGATCACCGTGGCCGCGTCCTTGGGGACGGCGGGCGGCCCGTCGGTGTTGGCGCGGGTGGCTACCCCGGCGCCGACGGGGATGTCGAAGACGAACTCCTTGGGCTGCTCCACCCGGGAAACATACCTCCGGCCCCGCCGTCCCACCCTATGGTTGTGGTTTCCCAGACACTGGAAGAAACGCATCTTTCATAGCGAAAGTGCGGCTTTGTCCCGCAAACCTCAGGGGGCGGTCCAGCCTCGCTGGTCACCACCGGAGCGGGACGCGCCGTTGAGCCGCATCTTCGCCGCCTCGGCCCGCTCGCGCTCGGCCAGCTCGGCGTGCAGCTCACGCAGCAGCGCCCGGTCTCGCTCGCTCAGGCTCGGGTCGTCCAGGTCCAGCGCCGGCAGCTCGACGACCTCGTGCATCGACGGCTTGCCCGCGGCGATCTCGCGGCCCTTCTCCGGGTCTTCGGCCAGCGCCTGCCGCAGCTGCGCGACCTCGGCCGGGGTCAGGTCGGCCGTGCGCTCCGCGCGCGTCTCGGCCCGTTCCGACGACCGCGCCTTGCGGGGCGGCTCGGGCGCCGGTGGCGGCGGCGACACGATCGGCACCACCGGGGCGACCGGCTCCGGCGCCGTGGTCGTCGGGGCGTTCGACCGCATGCTGTGCCGGCTGCTGCCCGACTCCGCGACCGATTCCGCCGACACCGCGGGCGCCGGCTTCGCGACCGGCTCGGGCCGGTACGAGGACGTGGTCGACGTCGCGCTCCCGGTCACCCAGGCCGGCGACGCGGCCGCCGAAGCGGCTTGGTGGTACTCGGAGTGCGCGACGCCCGGACCGCTGACCTCGACGACCGAGTGGATGCCGGCCCGGCGCAACGCCGTGTCGACGCGGAAGGCGACGGCGGGCGGGTTGCCCTCCGGGCCCAGCTCGACCAGCACGACGCGCTGCGGCAGCGCGCCCGGCACGCTCCCGGCCGGGGTGTTGCGCCACACCGCGTGCACCGATCGGACGTCCGGCAGCACCTGCAGCGTCCGGTCGAGGGCCTCGGCGATGCCGAACTCCGGGGAGTTCTCACCGGTGAACCGGTGCGTGCTGACCGGCTCGGCCTCGTCGACCAGCAGGTCGTTCGCCAGCGTGGCGTCCGACCGGCTCATCTCGAGGACCAGCGCCAGCTCACGCTGCTCGGCGGAGCTGACCGGGATCCGGCCCGCGATGAGCGTGCCGGTGGTCAGCTCGACCGCTTCGTCGATGTGCGCGCGAGCGATCAGCTCGCGCGCTTCGGTGAGCGCGCTGTCGTCGATCCGGCCCGCCAAGGCCAGCAACAGGTTGTGCAGGCGCAGGGGCACCGAGAACCCGTCCATGGGCGGGCCGTCGTGGACCTCCACCATTGCCTTGCTCCCTCCCGGCTCGCTGGCGGAGCGAGCGTTAAGCGGCTACGAGCCGGGTGCCCGCCACCGCGCCTACGCAGACCAGCTCTGAATCGGCCAGCGCGGCCCGGTGGTAGCCCGGTAGGTCGAAACGCGGCGGAATGACCTCGACGCTGGGCTCTTCGTCACCCAGGACCCGCAGCACCCGCTGCAGTTCGCCGGTCAACCTCGGCAGCCCCGACAGCGCGGTGATCAGCAGGACACGCTTGGCCGTCCCTTGCCCGACGACACCGACGTGCCGCCAGCTCTGCCGCACTTCCCCCACGTCCGGGCGTCCCCGCAACGTTGCGTGGATCAACACGGACACGGAGTCGACCGAGTTAACCCATTCGGGCGCACTCGACGTGAATGTGTACCTGTTCTCGGTGACGTCGTCTACCCCCAGGGTCGAACTCACCTGGTGCCAGTCGGCGCCGTGCGGGATGAGCCCGGCCACGAGCAGGCGGTACTCCGTCTGGTCGAGGTCAATCCTGTGCTTAAGCAAAGACCTCGGGAGGGTCCGGGCGAGAGTGCCCATCGCGCCCTCGCCGAGCCAGTCCCGGAAGCGCCACAGCAGCTGGTCGGGCAGCCGCCCGGCCAGCCGGAGCAGCAGCTCGTGGGTGGACTGCTCGATGTCCGGGTCCATCACTGCACCTCCACGATCAGTTCGACCTCCACCGGCGAGCCGATGGGCAGCTCCGCGACGCCGACGGCCGAGCGGGCGTGGACACCCGCGTCGCCGAAGACCTCGCCGAAAAGCTCGGACGCGCCGTTGACGACCGCGGGCTGACCGGTGAAGCCCTCCGCGGAAGCCACGAAGCCGACAACCTTGACGATCCGCGTGACGTTGTCAATGCCGACCAGAGCGTGCACGGCCGCGAGCGCGTTGAGCGCCGAGGTGCGGGCGTGGCCCTTGGCTTCCTCGGGGCTGATCTCCGCGCCGACCTTGCCGGTCGCGGCGAGCACGCCGTCGACGAAGGGCAGCTGGCCGGACGTGTAGACGTGGTTTCCGCTCCGCACGGCGGGCACGTACGCGGCCAGCGGTGCGGCCACGCCGGGCAGCTCGACGCCGAGCTCCTTCAGCCGTTCGCTCCAGCTCACCGGCTCAGCCCTTCGGACGCTTGAGGTACGCGACGTGCTGCTCGCCCGTCGGGTTCGGCAGGACGGTGACCAGCTCCCAGCCGTCCTCGCCCCACTGGTCGAGGATCTGCTTCGTGGCGTGGATCAGCAGAGGGACCGTCGAGTACTCCCACTTGGTGGCGCTCATAGCCCGGGAGCGTAGCCAAGCGGGCAAGGGCGCCGGGGGCCGCCGCCGGAAAAGCGCCCCGGAAAGGGTTGACGTCCGGGTGACCCCGTCCGAGTGAACGATCACTCGTTGTGGGTCACCTCACATCGGGGCGCGGACCGCTAGCGTGGGCACGTGGAAACGTGGCGGGTGATCGCGACGGCTTTGCTGGCCGCGGCCGGACTGCCGCTCGTGCTGGTCGTGATGGCGAAGGTGCGCGACCGGACGCGGAGTTCGGGGCAGGTCGCGCTCGGCGGCGTGGTCACCTTCACCCTCTTGGTCGTCCTCGGTGTGCTGATGCTCACGGTGCTGCCCGGGCTCGCCACCTGGCTGCTGGTGGCCGCCGTCGCGGCTGCGGTCAGCGTCATGCTGCTGGCCAGCTGAACACCGGTTTAGGGTGAAGAAGTGACCACTTCCCATGCCGGCTGGACCGACGAGCTTGCCCGCGCCCGGCTGCACTTCGTCACCGGCAAGGGCGGCACCGGCAAGACGACGCTCGCCGCCGCGCTCGGCCTCGCGCTCGCCCGCGAAGGCCGCCGGGTGCTGCTGATCGAGGTCGAGGGCCGGCAGGGCATCGCGCAGCTCTTCGACACCGAGCCGCTCCCCTACGCCGAGCAGCGCATCGCGTCCGTCCCCGGCGGCGGCGAGCTGCGCGCGCTGCACATCGACGTCGAGGCCGCGCTGCTCGAGTACTTCGAGATGTTCTACAACCTGGGCTTCGCCGGCCGGACGCTGCGGCGGATGGGCGCGATCGAGTTCGCGACCACGCTCGCGCCGGGCCTGCGGGACGTCCTGCTCACTGGGAAGATCAAGGAGTGCGTCGGGCGCACCGAGTCCGACGGGCGGCACACCTACGACGCCGTCGTCGTCGACTCGCCGCCGACCGGCCGGGTCGTCAAGTTCCTCGACGTCACCAAGGCCCTCACCGACCTCGCCAAGACCGGCCCGATCCGCGGCCAGGCCGACGGCGTCGTCCGGCTGCTGCACTCCGGCGAGACCGTGATCCACATCGCCACGCTGCTCGAGGAGATGCCGGTCCGCGAGACCGTCGAGGCCGTCGCCGAGCTGGACGGCGCCGACCTGCGCCCCGGCGCGGTGCTGGTCAACCGGGTCCGCCCGCCGCGGCTGCCGGCCCGCTCGGTGCTGGCCGCGGCCGACGGGCGCGTCGACGCCTCCCGCGTCCGCACCGGGCTCGCGTCGGCCGGGCTGAAGCTGCCCGACACCACGCTGGACGCGCTGGTCGAGGAGACCGTCGAGCACGCGGTGCGGGTCGCCGCCGAACAACGGGCCCGCGAGCAGCTCGCCGAAGCCGACCTGCCGACGCTCGAACTGCCGGACCTCACCGGCGGCGTCGACGTCGGGGCGCTCTACGAGCTGGCCGAGGCTCTGACCGACCAGGGGGTGCGGTTGTGACCACCACCATCGACATCGACGCGCTGCTCGACGACGAGAAGAGCCGCGTGATCGTCTGCTGCGGGTCCGGCGGTGTCGGGAAGACGACCACCGCCGCGGCGCTGGCGTTGCGCGCGGCCGAACGCGGCCGCCAGACGGTCGTGCTCACCATCGACCCCGCGCGGCGCCTGGCGCAGGCGCTCGGCCTGCGTGAGCTGGGCAACCACCCGAGGCAGGTGCAGGTCGAGGGTTTCGAGCCCAAGGGCGAGCTGTGGGCGATGATGCTCGACATGCGCCGCACCTTCGACGACATGGTGCGCGTGCACGCCGGTCCGGAACGCGCCGAACAGCTGCTGCAGAACCCCTTCTACCAGACCATTTCCACGTCGTTCTCCGGCACGCAGGAGTACATGGCGATGGAGAAGCTGGGGCAGCTCGCGGCCACCGGCGACTGGGACCTGATCATCGTCGACACCCCGCCGAGCCGCTCCGCGCTGGACTTCCTCGACGCGCCGACCCGGCTGTCGTCCGCTTTGGACGGCCGGATGATCCGGCTGCTCACCGGCCCGGCGAAGGCCGGCGGCTGGGGCCTGCGCAAGGTCGTCAACGCCGGGTTCTCGATGTTCGCCAAGGCCGTGTCGACGATCATCGGCGGTCAGCTGCTGACCGACGCGTCGGCGTTCATGCAGGCCTTCGACAGCATGTTCGGCGGCTTCCGCGAGCGCGCCCGCAAGACGGCCGAGCTGCTGCGCTCGTCCGGGACGTCGTTCCTGGTCGTGGCCGCGCCGGAGCCGGACGCGCTGCGTGAGGCGTCCTACTTCGTCGAGCGGCTCTCGGCCGAGTCGATGCCGCTGGGCGGGCTGATCGCGAACCGGACGCACCCGGTGCTCGCGAAGCTGTCCGGCTCCGAAGCGCTGGCCGCGGCCGAGTCCCTGCAGGAGGGCGACGCCAACGCGCCGCTGGCCGAAGCCGTGCTGCGGCTGCACGCCGACCGCGTCGACCTCGCCGCCCGCGAAGAACGGCTGCTCGCGCGGTTCACCCGGGCCCACCCCGAGGTGGCGCTGGCCCGGGTACCCGCGCTGGCCGGTGACGTGCACGACCTGAAGGGCCTGCGCGACATCGGCACCAAGCTCGCCGGCTGACCCCCGGCTTTGCGACGCAAAGCGTCACTTTCATAGGGAAAGATGCGTCGCCGAGGGGCCTACGCGAACTTTCCCCATGAAAGTGCCGCCTCGGTCAGCCGACTTCGACCCGCTCCAGGGCGTCCCTCTTGGCCGCCTCGAGCAGGTCCGCCCAGCTCTCCACGTCGGGACGGCGGCGCAGCAGCGCCCGCCGTTCCCGTTCGGTCATGCCACCCCAGACACCGAAGTTGATCCGGCCGTCGAGTGCTTCGGCGAGGCATTCCGTGCGGACCGGGCAGCCCATGCAAACGGCTTTCGCCCGGTTCTGCTCCGCACCCCGGACGAACAGGCCGTCCGGGTCCGCGTCCCGGCAGGACGCGTTGATTCGCCAGCTCGACTGGTTGGTTTCCATACCCCCAGCTCCCTACCCTGGTGATCGACGCACCAGCGGGGAAAGGCACTGCGCTCCTTGCCCCCGCGAGCGTGTCTCCCTCAGCTCACGTCGGTTGCCGGACACCTCCCCGGTGCCGGTGCCTCCGTTCGGACCAGGCGAGCTCCCACTCGCGTTGATCCATCCGTCGGCTTTTCTTCGTGAGACGTTGACGGACTGTAGGGGCCCTCGGTTCCCCCCGCCAAGACCTAGAATGCCTTCCGTTACCAGATGTCACCGAAGGGGGTCGCTTTTGTCACTGAATTCACATCTTCGGGGACACGGCGTCACCGGCGCCTGACCCGCCCCGCGTAGGCTGGCCCTCGTGCGAAAAGCAGATGGTTTGTTCAAGCTCATCGGCCTCTGTCTGCTCGCGGGGGTGCTCGTCGCCGGCATGCTCTTCCCGGTCGTGGGGGCCGCAGGTGTGATGTCCAACCAGGCGAGCGAGACCGTCGAGAAGACGTCGTCCGACCTCGCGGACATCCCGCCGCCCCTGGTCACGACGGTCACCGACAGCGCCGGAACGCCGATCGCGACGATGTACGACCAGTACCGGCTGCCGATCAACGAGACCCAGATCAACGAGGCCATGAAGTGGGCCCTGGTCTCGGTCGAGGACAAGCGGTTCTACGACCACCACGGCGTCGACTGGCAGGGCACGCTGCGCGCGGCCGTCAGCAACAGCACCGGCGCGGACACGCAGGGTGCGTCGACGCTCACGCAGCAGTACGTCAAGAACTACCTGATCAACGTCGTGTACCGGACCGACCCGATCGGGCAGAAGAAGGCCCAGGAGCAGTCGATCGCCCGCAAGCTGAAGGAAGCGCGGATCGCGATCCAGCTCGAGACGAAGCTGACCAAGCAGCAGATCCTCGCCGGGTACCTGAACATCGTCGAGTTCTCCCGGCAGATCTACGGGATCGGCGCCGCCGCGCACGCGTACTTCAACACCACGCCGGAGAAGCTGACCGTGCCGCAGGCCGCGCTGCTGGCCGGCCTGGTGAACAACCCGATCAACAACGACCCGTGGAAGCACGCGGACAAGGCGACCGCGCGCCGCAACGTCGTCCTCGACCGGATGGTCGAGAACAAGAAGCTGGCCAAGGCCGACGCCGACCGCTTCAAGGGCGAACCGCTGGGCGTCGTGGCGGACTTCCCGGCCAAGCCGCCGGCCAACTGCATCGGCGCGGGCCCGGAGGCCGGGTTCTTCTGCCAGTACGTCGAGGACTACCTGATCAAGTCGGGGATGAGCAAGGACCAGCTCTACACCGGCGGCTACACGATCAAGACGACGCTGGACCAGCGCGCCAACCACGAGGCGAAGGTCTCGGCGGAGACGCAGGTCAAGAAGACCCAGCAGTACGTGGCGAACACGTTGTCGCTGATCAGACCGGGCAAGAACCGGCACGAGGTGGTCGCGCTGGCGGCCAACCGCGACTACGGGCAGGACCCGGATCAGGGTCAGACGACGTACGCACTGCCGGCGGGTGTCTACAACACCGGTGGCGCCGGGTCGACGTACAAGATCTTCACCACGGCCGCGGCGATGGAGAAGGGCGTGGCGGGGATCTACTCGCCGGTCGACGTGCCGGACTCCTACACCTCGCACGTGTTCCTAGGTGGCGCGAAGACCTGTCCGAAGGCCGGCAATTCGAACTGGTACTGCGTCGGCAACGCGGGCGACTACAGCCGCATCGCGCAGGGCGCCACGGTCCAGACCGCGCTCGCGACGTCACCGAACACCGCGTTCGTCGAGCTGGAAGACCGGCTCGGCAGCACGGCCCCCGGCATCGACATGGCCAAGCGGCTCGGGATGCGCGACACCATGGCGAGCAACATCGGCGGCGGCACGGTCGACCCGAAGGCGGACAAGGCGGAGAAGAGCCAGAGCCAGGCCGAGTACTACGGTCCTCGGCCAGGCTGGGCGGGCTTCGGCGCGTTCACGCTGGGCTTCTCGCCGCTGAGCGGGCTGGAGTTGGGCAACGTCGCGGCGACGATCCTCTCCGGCGGCGTCTGGTGCCCGCCGACGCCGATCGCCGGTGTGACCGACCGCAACGGCCAGCCGATCCCGATCAAGGAAGCCGGCTGCGAGCAGGCGGTACCCGAGGGCCTGGCGAACACCCTGGCGGTCGGCATGAGCAAGGACGACCAGCCGGGCGGCACGTCGGCGGCCGCGGCCGCCGCGGTCGGCTGGGACCGCCCCATCATCGGCAAGACGGGCACGACCCAGGGCAACGTCTCGGCGACGTTCGTGGGCGGCACCCCGCAGCTCGCGGGCGCGGCCATGACGTTCAAGTTCGGCGGCGGCGGCTCGGGTGGCCTCTGCGACGCCGGCCCGGGCAACGTCCGGGTGTGCGGCAGCGGAAACATGTTCGGTGGCAAGGCCCCGGCCCGCACGTGGTTCGGCGCGATGAAGAACATCATGGACGCCAGCCAGCCGCACATGGACCTGCCGCAGCCCGACCCGCAGTACATGGGCGGACCGGGCCGCTAGCTGTCACTACGTCGAAGGGGGGCCCGCGGGCCCCCCTTCGACGTACCTGCGGTCAGAACCAGCCGGTGAGGATCTGCTGGCCGTTGTGGTAGCCGGCGGCACCGTCGTCCGAAATGCCGACGAAACCGTTTGCCCCACCGGCGCATCCCGACCGGTTCACCGGTCGGCAGAATCAGGAAACACGTAGTGGGTGTCCGAACCACGTTCGAATATCCGCCATTGCTCGACACGCAGCCCCGCGGAAGCCGGCATGACCTCGATCACGACAGACTCGCTGAGCGCCAACGTCACTATTCCGGCAGGGCCCAGTACAGCCGAATCAACGAAACTTGCCGTCTGCTGGAAGAGGGCGGTGAGTTTCTTCGCATTACGATCGAACATCATCGCATACTGGTCGAACGCCGCCATCCGATCGGCCTCCGGGTCGACCGGATAGTTCATATCGACCGTGCCGACGAGAATCCGATCACCCTGCCGAACACGGAACGGGCACTGTGCGTGCAACCGCCACACGACGCCGTCGCGCAGAAATCCGACCTCTGCCATATTCAGGGTCCGGCTGAAATCCGTGACCCTTGCACGCACCAACGACGCAAGGCCGGCAGTCAATTCTTCTGGTGTCGACATCAACTCAGCTCTTCGGCATCTCCGACAGGACCTCCGTGTTCCACCACTGGTAGAGCATGTCCAGCTGGTTGGTGTCGGCGACCTTCGTGGACAGCAGCACTCCAGCGATCAAGCTCTTCTTCTCCGTCCACACGAGCTGCGCCGGGTCGCCGAGGAAGCACGTCAGGTATTCGCCCGGGATCGGGTTCGGGACCTCCGCGCGGTAATACGTGCCCCAGATCTTCGGGTACGTCTCCGGGCGGCACGCGCCTCGTGCGTCGTTGCGGGTGAGGCCTTGGGTTTTGACGATGTTCTGGAAGTAGGCGTCCATCGCGGCCGCGTCGGCGAACCGGTAGAACTTCGCTCCGGTCGGCTGGGGGAACACCACGTTGCCGATCCGGACGTCGCCGACGTTCGAATCCGTGCACTCGACCGCAGCCGCTGTGCCTGCCGGCGCGGCCGCGTCGACGCACGTGTATTGCTTGTAGACAGCCGGAAGGGCGTTGTACAGCGCCATGTCGTGTTCCTGCTTCGGTGGCGAAGATTCCGAAGTGGACGGTTGCGGCGACGTCTCCGAGGGCGGCGGCGACGAGGACGAACCCGGCGGCACCGTGACCGGCGGGGTCGGCGACGGGCTGCCTGTCTGCGTCGTCTTGTCCTTGCTCACGAAGTACGTGACCAGCAACGCCACCACGACGATCCCGGCGAGCGCGCTGCACAACGCGATCCACCGGCCCCGCTGGGACTTCGACGGCCGGGGCTGCGACGACGCGGTGAGCAGGGCCGGCCCGGTCATCGACCTTGGGCCGGTCGGCGGGCCGGCGTACTGCCCCGTCGGCGGGCCCGGGTACGGCCCGGTCGGCGGGCCCGCGTAAGCGGGAGCCGGCATCGGCCGTGGCGGGGTCACCGGCGCGGACATGCCGTGCTGCGCTTGCAGCGTCGGCATCGGCCGCGCCGGGGTCACCGGACCGGGCAGGGTCTTCTGCCACGTCGGGATCGGTGCCGCGGCCGGCGCCGCCAGGGCGTTCCGGACGGCGGCCGCGAACGCCGCCGCCGTCGGGTAGCGGTCGGCCGGGTTCTTCGCCATCCCGCGCGCCACCACGGCGTCCAGCGCGACCGGCACGCCCGGGCGCTCCTGCGAAAGCACCGGCGGCGGCGCGGTCAGGTGCGCGCCCATCTGCGCGGCCGCACCGTCCGCCAGGAACGGACGGTGCCCGGTGAGGCACTCGAAGAACACGCACGCGAGCGCGTAGACGTCGACGAGGCCGGTGATCGGGGCGTCGCCGAAGCGTTCCGGCGCCATGTAGTCGAGCGTGCCGATCACGTTGCCGGTGCCGGTGAGCGACGTGGCCTCGCCGCTCATCGAGCGTGCGATGCCGAAGTCCACGAGGTACACGAAGTCGCCGCTCGTGACGAGCACGTTCGACGGCTTGACGTCGCGGTGCACCAGGCCGTCCACGTGGGCCGCGTCGAGCGCGCCCGCCACCTGCTCGACGATGCCGGCGGCGCGATCCGGCGTCAGCGGCCCGTCCTCGAGCAGCTCCTTCAGGTCCTTGCCCTCGACCAGCCGCATGTCGAGGTACAGCTGCCCGTCGATCTCGCCGTACGCGTGGATCGGGATCACGTGCGGCTCGCGCAGCCGCGCCACGATCTGCGACTCGCGGCGGAACCGCGCGCGGAACGCCTCGTCCGCCACGTACGGGTCGGACAACAGCTTCAGCGCGACGACGCGGTCGTGCGCCGTGTCGTAGGCGCGGTGGACCTCGCCCATGCCGCCTCGACCCAGCAGGCCTTCGATCCGGTACGGCCCGAACTGCTCCATCGCTCTCCCCAAGCCCCCCGGCTCGACACCCGTGTGACAGGGCCGACGCAAATGCTAAGCGGCAGGTTCCCCGGAACGGGGGCGAAGTCATCCAACCGTTGAGCACGTATCCTGGACCCTGTGAGCACGCTCAGTAACAAATCCACGTCCGGGGCGAAAGCGGCACGCCTCGCCGCGGGGACGGTGGCGCTCGGCGCCGCGACCCTCGGTTACGCCGTCGGCATCGAACGGCGCCACTGGACCCTGCGCACCGCCGAGCTCCCGGTACTGGCGCCCGGGTCGCGGCCGTTCACCATCCTGCACGTCTCGGACCTGCACATGCTGCCGAGCCACCGCAGCAAGCAGCGCTGGGTCGCGGCCCTGAACGAGCTGAACCCGGACCTGGTCGTCAACACGGGTGACAACCTGTCGCACCACCAGGCCGTGCCTTCGGTGCTGCGCGCGCTCGGCCCGCTGCTCGACCGGCCCGGCGTGTTCGTCTTCGGGAGCAACGACTACTACGCGCCGAAACCCAAGAACCCGGCCCGCTACCTGATGCCGAAGGGCAAGAAGAAGCGCATCCACGGCGTCCAGCTGCCGTGGCGCGACCTGCGCGCGGCGTTCGTCGAGCACGGCTGGACCGACCTGACGCACGTGCGCCGGATGATCGACGTCGGCGGGCAGCGGGTGTTCGCCGCGGGCGTCGACGACCCGCACCTGCGCCGCGACCGCTACGCCGACATCTCCGGCCCGGCCGACAGCGGCGCGGCCGTCCGCCTCGGCGTGACGCACTCGCCGGAGCCGCGGGTGCTCGACACGTTCGCCACGGACGGTTACGACCTCGTGCTGGCCGGCCACACCCACGGCGGCCAGCTGCGCCTCCCGGGCTACGGCGCGCTCGTCACCAACTGTGACCTGGATCGCAGTCGCGCCCGCGGTGCCTCGCGCTGGGGCGCGCACATGTGGCTGCACGTCTCGGCCGGCCTGGGGACGTCGCCGTGGGCGCCGGCGAGGTTCGCCTGCCCGCCGGAAGCGAGCCTGTTGACGCTGGTCCCGCGCGGCTCGGAGGCTTCAGAACCGCGTAAGGCAGCCCGCCGGAAAGCCCGTGACAACGTCCGCTAGACTTCTCCACGACCCGTTAAGCAGTACCTCGGGGTGTGGCGCAGCTTGGTAGCGTGCCTCGTTCGGGTCGAGGAGGTCGTGGGTTCGAATCCCGCCACCCCGACGAGTAAGAGCCGGTGTCTTCGGACACCGGCTCTTCTGGTTTCCGGGCTTCTCACACTCTCGTCGCGGTCAGTTCCACCCAGCACTGGCTGAAGTCGCCGTCACCGCTTCTGAGCCACGTCCAGGCCGAGCGGGCCGCGCTCGCCAGCTGGTCGCGGTCGCGGCCGTAGTCCGGGTCGGCGATCGCCGCGTCCAACCGGGATTCGACGTACTTCGCCAGGTCCCGGTACGTCATGTCCTCGCGGTAGCGGGGGCGCGCGACGATCTCGGCGAACCCCGCCGCCGCGCAGTGGTCGGCGATCTTGCGGCCGGCGAACGGGTCGCCGCCCGCCCGGCGGCGCAGCAGGTAGTGGCCGCGCAGCGCCGCGTCGACGTTCGCCGTCTTCGGGCGCAGCCGCGCCTTGCTCCAGTCCGAAGTGGACAGCGCGAGCCGGCCACCCGGCTTCAGGACCCGGCGCAGCTCCCGCAGCGCGTCCAGCGGCGCGGCCAGGTGCTCGAACAGGGCGTGCGAGAACGCGACGTCCACGCTGCCGTCGTCGAACGGCAACGCGTACGCCGACGCCACCACGAAGTCCACTGTGGACCGGCCGGAACGGCGCGCGACGTCGCGGGCCATCGCGACCTGACCGGCGTCGACGTCGACCCCGGTGACGCGCGACTCCGCACCCAGCCCCAGCGTGATCGAGCCCGGGCCGCAGCCGAGGTCGACCACCCACATCCCCGGCCCGAACAGCGGCTGGGCGAACGTCGCGCGTTCGGCAGCCGTGCGCGCGGACATCATCGAAACCGCGTCTCGCCCGTAGCCCGGCGCGTAACCCTCCAGCACCCCGCACACAGTACGGCCAGAAGGTGGCAGGATCGAGGGGTGAGCACGCAGTCAGCCAACCAATATCCGCCCGCGGTGGTCCCGGACCGGCTGTTCGACGAGGCCGAGACCGAAGCCCGCTGGCGCGCCCGCTTCCACGCGCCGCGCATTTCCGTGCCCGACTGGGCCCGCGACGCCCCCGATCGATGCGTCTACGTCTCCAACTCAAGCGGTGTCTGGGAGGTCTACGCCTGGAACCGGGCGACCGACGAGCACCGACGCGTCACCGATCGGCCCAACGGCACCATGCACGCCACGCCCTCGCCGGACGGCGAGTGGATCTGGTGGTTCGACGACACCGACGGCGACGAGTTCGGCTCGTGGGTGCGCGAGCCGTTCGCCGCGACCGAGGGCAGCAAGCCCGAGAAGGCGGTGCCGGACGTCCACGACGGCTACCCGGCCGGCCTCGAGATCGGCGCCGGCCTCGTCGCGGTCGGCGTCTCGACCGACGACGGCAGCGAGCTGTTCGCCCGGATCGACGGCGAGACGCACCGCTTCTACAGCCACGCGGACGACGCCGGCATCGCGTCGCTCTCGCGCGACGAGAGCCTGATCGCCATCTCGCACTCCGAACACGGCGACTCGCGTCACCCGGCGCTGCGCGTCCTCGCGACCGGCGGGTTCGCCACCGTCGCCGACAAGTGGGACGGCGAGGGCAAGGGCCTGTCCGCTCTCGAGTTCTCCCCGCTGCCCGGCGACCAGCGCCTGCTGGTGCTGCACGAACGGCGGGGCCGCGAGGAGCTGCTGGTCTGGGACGTCCGGGAGGACACCGAGACGGAGATCGAGCTGGACCTGCCCGGCGAGGTCGTCGCCGGCTGGTACCCGGACGGGCGCGCCCTGCTGGTCGTGCACTTCCACGAAGGCCGCAGCTCGTTGTACCGCTACGACCTCGACTCGGCCGAGCTGTCCTCAGTGGACACTCCGGCGGGCCGGATCGGCGGCGCCGGCGTCCGTCCCGACGGGACGGTCGAGTACTCCTGGTCGAGCGCGGCCGAGCCGGCCGCCGTCCGGGCCCGCACCGCCGACGGCGCCGACTCGGTGCTGCTGGCACCCCCGGGCGACCGGGCGCCGGGGTCGGAGCCGGTGACCGACGCGTTCGTCGAAGGCGTCGGCGGCCGGATCCACGCGCTGGTCTCGCGCCCGTCCGGAGCGCCCGAAGGCCCGCTGCCGACGGTGTTCTCGCTGCACGGCGGCCCGCACGCGGCCGACGAGGACCGCTTCTCGGCGTACCGCGCGACCTGGCTCGACGCCGGGTTCGCCGTGGTCGAGGTCAACTACCGAGGTTCGACCGGCTACGGCTCGGCCTGGCGGGACGCCATCGAGGGCCGGCCGGGGCTGACCGAGCTGGAAGACGTCGCCTCGGTGCACGACTGGGCCGTCCAAAGTGGACTCAGTGACCCGAAGAAGTGCGTGGTGAACGGCGCTTCGTGGGGTGGCTACCTGTCCCTGCTGGCGATCGGCACGCAGCCGACGCGGTGGGCGGCGGCCGTCGCCGGGGTGCCGGTGGCGGACTACGTCGCCGCGTACGAGGACGAGATGGAGCAGCTGCGCTCGTTCGACCGCGCCCTCTTCGGCGGTTCGCCCGAGGACGTGCCCGCGGTGTACGCGGAGTGCTCGCCGATCACCTACGTCGACGCCGTCACGGCGCCGGTGCTGGTGCTGGCCGGCGACAACGACCCGCGCTGCCCGATCCGGCAGATCGAGAACTACCTCGACCGGCTCGGCGGCCGCGAACTGCACCACGAGTTCTACCGGTACGACGCCGGCCACGGCTCGCTGGTGATCGCCGAGACGATCAAGCAGACGGCCATCGAGGTCAACTTCGCCCAGCGGGCCCTCGGCCTGCGCTGACCCCAGCGAAAAGCCGTGAATGGCCCATTGAGGGACTCAGAGTCCCTTGATGGGCCATTCACGGCTTTTCAGCGTTCGGAGTGCAGGACGCCGCCGGTGGCCCAGTGGTCCGCGCCGACCTCGACGAGCGTCACCTGGACGCCTTCCGGCTTGCCGCCGCAGGTGCGGACGAACGCGTCGGTCAGCTCCCGGACCAGGGCGCTCTTCTGCGCGGGCGTGCGGCCGGGGAACATCGAGACGCTGATCATCGGCATGGCGGGGCTCTCCTGAGGCGCGGCGGGTGAGACGCCGCGAAGCTAGCAAACCGGGACGGCCGCCGCGTACTGCGGGACGAGCCGCGCGCCGAGCGTCGCCTTCATCTCGGTCATCTTCTTGCCGAACACCACCGACGACCGCCCGTGCGCGATCGCCCAGCTCACCGCCTCGCCGTAGAAGTGGAAGTAGAGGTTGGGCCGGCCGCCGGCCTCGGGCCCGAGCGCGCCCCAGTGCCGCGCGATCGGGAGCTCCGGGTGGTCGAGCAGGGTGGCCACGGCGAGCAGCCGTCCGGTCGCGGTGTCGCGGTACTCGATCACCGTGACGTCGGGCTGGCGCAGCAGCTCGGTCAGGTAGCCGGTGAAGTGCGGCAGCGGCACGATCGGCACGTCGTGGTGCTTGCGTTCGTTGTGCCGCAACACTTCCGCGATGGCGACCGGGTCGGCTTCCTTGCCCGGCACGCACCGCACCTCGACGCTCGGGTCGGCGTCGAACGTGCGGAAGATCTTGCGCAGGTTCTGCTTGCGCTTGCGGGCCAGCGAGTGCATCCAGTCGTCGCGGGAGCCGAACGCGCTGACGTCGAGCACCGCGATGTCCTCGGTCCGCCGCACCAGCCGGAACCGGCCGCCGACGGCGTCCAGCCCGGTCTCGCCGACCTGCCGGAGCAGCATCCCGCGGAACCCGCGGCCGAGTTCCGCGCGGATCGCCGGGACGTACGCCTCGAGCAGCCGCGTCACGCCCCCGTCGTCGCCGGCGTCCGCGAACCACCAGCCGGGCTGCGAACTCGCGCCGGGCCCGCGGACGTCGAGGCCGCCGAGCAGGCCGCGACGCGCGGTCGCGGAGGCGAACCGGTAACGGCGGGTCCGGCCGGTGACCCACGCGGCGCAGACGACGCCACGGGGTTCGTCGCCGTCGCGCAGCACGGTGATCGGCTGCGGGGTCCGCGCGGCCCACGCCTGGGTCCTGAGCACCTCCCAGCTCCAGTCGGCCCGGAGCCCGGCACGCTCGCGCAACGCCGTCCAGTACGCGGGTTCCGCGTCGTGACGCGGGTCGAGCACGTCGGTCACCATCGGATCACCGGCCTCGGCACGACGGCCCCGGCCATCGGGGCCGGGGAGAACCCCAGCGACGTCTTGAGGTCGGTGACCCCGCGGCCCAGGGACAGGAACTTCCGGCGGTGCTCGATCATGTGCCCGACCCCGCGCGCGACGACGTCGAAGTAGAGGTGCTTCGGCCGGCCCTCGGCGGGCGGCAGCGCGGCCCAGTGCTGGTGCAGCGGCATCACCGGGTGGTCGAGCAGGTCGGTGAAGGCGAGCAGCCGGCCGTCGGCGTCGTGGTAGGTCGTCGTGACGACGTCCGGGCGCCGGATCAGCTCGTCCAGGTACTCGCCGGTGACCGGGCCGCGCTGGTCGAACTTCACCGGGCCCTTGGCCGCGCGGTGCGCGTGCAGCATCGCGGCCAGTTCGGCGCCGTCGAGGTCGTCGCGGGCGGTGCCGGCGCGAACGGTCAGGCCGGGGTCGGCGGCGATCTTGCGGATCTGGCCGCGCAGGCTCGACCGGCGGTTGCGGCTCAGCGTCGCGAGCCAGCCGTCGAGGTCGGTGAACGTGTTCTCCAGCACGAGCGTCGGCTGGATCTCACGCACGAGCCGGCCCCGCCCGGACACCAGTCCGGTGGCGTCCGGCGCGACCGCGCGGTAGACCACGCCGAGGCAGCCCGGCCCGGCGACGCGGCAGACCGCCCGCTCGAACCGGCGCAGGATCTCGCGCTGCCCGGCCGGGTCGACGTCTTCGGCGAACAGCCACGCCGGATAGCTGCTCAGCCAGGCGTGCTGGACCTCCAGCCAGCGCGGCCCCCACCTCGCGGCGCCGCCGACCGGGCCCGGGTGGGTCGCGGAACCGGGGCGGCACAGCATGGCGAGCACCGCGGCGACGATCGCGGCGCCGTCGGTGACCACGGTCAGCAGGTACGGGCTGCGCGAGTGCCGCGACTCCGTGCACAGCAGGCTGTAGTCCCAGGTCAACGGCGCCTGCTGGGCGTGCAGGAAGGCGGCCCAGCCGGCGGGCTCGGGATCGGTGCGCGGGTCGAGCACCCGCACGGTGAAGGTCATCGGCCCAGCACCGGGCGGGGCACGGCGACCGACCACAACGAGCGCGTGTCGAAGCCGAGCGCGGTCTTTTCGGCGAGCATCGCCCGGCCCGCGGTCAGCTCCGGCCGTCCTTCGGCGATCATGTGCGCCACGCAGCGGGCGTAACAGTCGACATAGAGCCCCTTCCGGCCCCCGGCGGCGCTCGGCTGCGCGGCCCAGTGGTGCACCGCGCAGCCCGCGGGGTGGTCGATCATCGTGTTGAAGCCGAGCAGGCGACCGGCGTCGTCGCGGTAGGTCCGGGTCAGGACGTCCTGGCGGCGGACGAGCGCGTCGAGGTACCCGGGCGAGATCGGGCTTCGGGTGTCCATGTGCAGCCCGCCGATCCGCGACCGCTGGCCGCCCGCCCACGCGCGTTCGTCCTGCCGGGCGCGGTGGGCGTTGAGCAGCACGGCGAGTTCGTGCGGGTCGACGTCGGTGCGGCCGAACCCCGCTTCGGTGCCGACGTCCGGACGGAGGTGCTGCCGGATTCCGGGAGCCAGCCCGCGCTCCCATTCGTCCACTGTGGAATAGGTGTTGCGCAGCACGGCGGCCGGGTCGATCTCGCGGGCCACCCGGCCGCGGCCCGCCAGCGCCGGCACCAGTTCCGGGTTCATCGCCCGGTAGATCACGCCGAGCAGCCCGGGTCCGACGTGGTCGCGCAACGCGCGTTCGAACTGCCGGATGGCGGCATGCTCGTCGACGCCGTCGTCGAAGACGACCGCGGGATAACCGCTCAGCAGCGGGAGGTAGACCTCGGCCCAGCGCGGCCGCAGCCGGCCGCCCGACAGCGGGCCGAACTCCCGGGCGCGCCAACCCCGGCACACCATCACCGACAGCGCGCCGACGACCCGGTCGCCCTCGCGGACGACGGCGAGCACCGGTGGGTTCTTCGCCAACCACGCCTCGCGGCGCAGCAGTTCGTAGTCCCACACCGGCGGCAGGCAGCGAGCGCGGAACGCCGCCCAGCCGTCCGGAACCGGGTCGATCCGCGGGTCGTGGACGTCCACTTGCGACACTCTGGTCACCGTCGCGGTCATCGGCCCAGCACCGGCCTCGGTACCGCCGCGGTGAAGAGCGCCCGCGGCCGGAACCCCAATTCCTGTTTCAGTTCGACCATGCCCCGGCCCGCCGAAAGTTCTTTTGCGCCGCGTCGCGCCATGAATCGGACAGCGCGGACATACGCGTCGAAATACAAACCCGCGCCCCGGCCACGTTCGTCCAGCGGCAACGCCGCCCAGTGCTGCAGGCTGGGGCTGTCCGGGTGGTCGAGCATGGTGTTCACGGCCAGCAGCCGGCCGTCGGCGTCGCGGTAGGTCAGCGTGTGGACGTCCGGGCGCCGGACGTAGCGGTGCAGGAACCCGGCCGACGGCATCGTGCGCGTGTCCAGCGGGAGCTTCCCGTACCGCTCGCGGTGCACCTTGATCAGCGACGCGACCTCGACGCCGTCGACGTCGTCCCGGCCGGGGCCGCCGCGCACCACCAGCGCCGGGTCCTCGGCGATCCGCCGGCCGCGGCGGCGCAGGCTCGACCGGCGGCCGGACGGGAGCGTCGCGAGCCAGTCGTCTTCGGTGGTGAAGCGGTTTTCCAGCACCGTCGTCGGGTCGGTCCGCTTGACCAGCCGGGCCCGGCCGCCGACACCGGCGGCGAACTCCTCGCCGATCGCGCGGTAGACCACGCCCAGCAGCCCGGGGCCCAGGTGCCGGCGCAGCTGCCGTTCGAAGGCGCGCACCAGCGGCTGCCGGTCGGCGGCCGGGAGGTCCGGCGCGAACACGATGCCCGGGAAGCCGCTCAGCCACGGCTGGTAGACCTCGGCCCAGCACGGGCGCGGCGACCGACGTCCCGGCGCCGGCGCGAACCGCGAGGACCACGGCAGGCGACAGACCAGAACGGACATTCCCGCGACGATCTCGTCCCCCTCGACGGCGACGGCCACCAGCTGCGGGTTGCGCGCGCCCCAGGCTTCGAGACCCATCAAGCCGTAATCCCACACCGGGTGCAGCCGCGCGGTCCGGGAGAACTCCGCCCAGCCCGCGGGAGCCGGGTCCGTGCGGGGATCGTGGAACGCGAACTTCATGCGACGACGACCGGGGTGCCGTGCCGCGGGCACGACTCGATCCGGCCGAGCACCCCGCCGGCCGGGATGACGTCCACGAACCGCGGGGACTTCTGGCGCAGCAAGGTGAACGCGAGCCCGCCGGCCGTCGGCCGGGCGTAGACGTGCGGCCAGTCGAGGTGCCACCGGCCGCAGCCGCCCAGCGCGCCGAGGTACCCGAGCGCCGGGTCGTGCAGCACGCCGTACGGGCCGGCGTCCAGCGAGTCGAGTTCACGGTGCGGCACGGCTTCGACACGGTGCGCGCTCTCTTCGGGCAGCGCGGCCGTGAACGTGGTGATCGCCTTGTCGTCGCCGACCGCGAGCACGCGGTGACCGCGCGCCAGCACGGCCGTCAGCTCGCGGAGCACGGACGCGCTCGGTGCGTCGGGATCGGCGACGCAGCCGCGCACGTCCTTCGGCAGGTCGGACGGGGGACGGAGATCGTCTTGTCCCAAAAGGACGATCAAGCTCCCGGGCGCGGGCCGGCGAGCCGTCCGCAGCACCCGGCCGAGACCCCGCGCGGGGTCGGTCCGCTGCGCGCCCCCGGCCAGCGGGACCAGGTCCACGAGCTTGTGCACGGCTTCCGGCAGCGGCGCCGCACCGCCGTTCGTCCCGGTGCGACCCGGTACCAGCACTGGATCTTCGCGGCCGTCGAGCGCCCAGCGCTCGCGGTAGAACGGCACCGTGGCGAACGCCGAGCGCACCGCCCGCACATGGGCAGCACGCCACCCGACACCTGCCCCCAGACTCCACATGGCCGGGGAGTCTGCGCCATCGCGGGCCGTAGCGGAAGGACTTCGTCCGCAGACACCCCGAATGACGGATGGGTTACTACTTTGGTCTGGGTCTGAACGGAGGAATTCGTAGAAAAACCGTCCCCAAGGGTCGATGCATCTGCTTATAACTCCGCAACGCCGCGCATCGGCAAGCGGTCTTACCGGATCCAACTGGGGTATTCATGAGCACCATTCGCACTGTCGGTGACCGTACGGACACGAATCCGGTACGGCCCCGCGGGCGCCGCAGATGACCAGGGCATTCCCCGGTCCGGCGGCATGCGGACTCACCGTAGTCATTCCGTGCTTCAACGAAGTCGACAACGTCGGACCGTCCTATCGGGAAATAACCAACGAACTGGCCGACTATTCACTGGAACTGTTTTACGTCGATGACGGGAGCACCGACGGAACACTGGGCAAGATCCGTTCACTCGCCAAGTCCGACCCGCGTGTGCGGTATGTATCCTTCAGCCGCAATTTCGGTTTCGAAGCGGCCTTCTCGGCCGGCTACCGGTACGCGTCGTCGCCCTGGGTGCTGCACATCGACGCCGATCAGCAGTTCCCCGCCGCCGAGTCGCACAAGCTCATCGCGGCGGCCGAACAGGGGTACGACGCGGTCTTCGGCGTCCGCACGAACCGGCAGGACCCGCGGCTGCGGCGGTGGGGCACCGCCGCGTTCCACTTCATCGGCGCCCGCCTGCTGCGCATCGAGATCCCGCCGGGCGCCACGGCGTTCCGGCTGGTCCGGGCCGAGCTGGCCCGGAAGATCGTGGACCTGCGGCTCGGCACGCCGTACTTCCTGGCCACGGTCCCGCGGCTGACGAGCCGCTACACCTGTGTCCAGGTGGCGCACCGGGCCCGCGAGCGCGGTGAGTCCAAAGTGGGCATGAGCTTCCTGTCGTCGCACGCGATCGAGCTCTTCGTCGGGTTCACCCGGCGGCTGACCACCGCGGCCTCGGCGACCGCGCTGTTCGCCGCCGGCTTCGGGGTGCTGGCCGCCGCGGCGGCGGCGTCCGGCCTGCTCGGCGCGAGTGCCACGGCCGTGACGCTCTTCATGCTGCTCACCGTGCTGCTGCTGGTGTTGTCGCTGACCGTGCGCTACCTCGTCGTGGTCGGCGCGGGGCAGCCGAAGCCGCGGCAGTTCTACATCCGGGAGGCGAACGTCGTGGTCGACGTCGAGGACCGGCTCTTCACGACCGAGGACCCCGAGGGGCCCCGGCGGATCGATGTGCAACTGGGGAAAGGCATTTCAGCGTGACAAGTTCCGAGAGAGGCTCCGCGAGAACCCTGGTGATCCTGGGGGGCGCGGACGGTGCGGTCAGCACCTACGAACGAGCCCGCGAGCTGGGCTTCCGCACGATCTGCGTCGACGTCCGCCCCGGCGCGCCGGGGGTCGCGTTCGCGGACGAGTTCCTGCAGGTCAGCGTGCGGGCGCCGGAGCAGATCGCGGCGGCGCTCGACGGCCGTCGCGACATCGCCGGGGTGCTCTGCCCGGCGAGCGACGTCGGCCTGCCGACGCTGGCGTGGCTCACCCGGCACTGGGGCCTGCCGGATCCCCTGCCCGAGTACGCGGTCCAGGCCTCGACGGACAAGTCCGTCTTCCGCGCGCTGTGTGACCACTTAGGACTCCCGGGTTACCGCAGTGTCGCCGGGCGCCCGGGCCCCGAGCTGGTCAACGCCGCCCAGCAGCTGCGGTTCCCGACGCTGGTCAAGCCGGTCGACTCGTCCGGCAGCCGCGGGGTCGTCTCGTGCTCCGGCCCCGGCCGGCTGGCCAAGGCGTTCACCGAGTCGCTCGCGTTCTCACCGTCCGGCCGGCTGGTCGTGGAGGAGCACCTCGACGGCACGCACTACACGATCGAAGCGCTGGTCGTCGACGGCCGGATCGTCTTCCACGCCGTCACCGAACGCACGCTCACGCCGCCGCCGTTCTTCGTGACGTCGTCGCACCTGCTGCCGGGCGAACTGCCCGCGGACGCCGAGCTGCGGCTGATCGAGGCGCTCGACCTGATCTGCGCCGAGCTCGGCTACCGGACCGGGCCGCTCACGCTGGACGCCGTCCTGGGCCGCGACGGGCAGCTCTACCTCATCGAGATGGGCGCGCGGATGGGCGGCAACGGCCTCGCCGAGGCGATCCAGCACTGCTACGGCGCCGACCTGATCGCCGCCGGGATCGCGGCCGCCACCGGCGACGAAGTCCGCCTGGACCTGCACGCGGCGAAGCCGACGCTGGTGCACATCCTCGCGTCCGACCGCGGCGGGCATCTGTCCCGAGTGGACGGTGTCGAGGACGTCGCCGCGATGCCCGGCGTGGTCGGGCTACACCTGTTCGCCGACGAAGGGTCCTACGTCAAGCCGTACGAGCAGGCGGGCTACAAGCTCGGTTACGTCGTGCTCACCGCCCGGTCCGTGCCCGAGGTGCTCGCCGCGGAGAACGAGGTGCGCGGCACGCTGAAGTTCCTGCTCCACGAGCAGGACATGGCGGTACCCCTGCCGTGACGGGTCTGTCCCCCGCCGCCCCGCCGGTCGTGGCTCCGCCGCGGCCGGCGGTGGTGCTGCGCCTGCTCGCCGGCCGCGGGGTGTTCCGGCTGTCGGTGCAGGTGATGGGGCTGGTCCTGATCACCGCGTGGGGCGCCCACGACTACGGGCGCTTCACGAACGCGCTCGGCCTGATGACGTGGCTGAACTTCGCGCCGGCCGCGGCGGAGAAGTCCGCGCTCAAGGCGTTGCCGCGGTTGCGCCTGACCCGGGACGCGGTCGCCGCGCTCGCGGTCCGGATCGCCGCCGTGCCGGTGCTGGTGGTGCTGGCCGCCATGGTCGTCGCACTGGTCGTCGCGCCGGAATCGGACGCGGCGCTGTACCTGACGGCGGCCGCGTGGTCGATCGCCGGTGGGCTGTTGATGACCGTGTCCGGTCTGCACCGGCTGCGCGACAAGTCCATTTTGGACGCGCTCGCGTTCGCCGCGGGCTCGGTCGTCGTCGGGATCGTCACGTGCGTGACCTGGGCGGTGCGGTGGTCCCCCGAGACGCACCTCGCGCTGCTGCTCGCCGGGCTCGTCGTGATCCTCGGCGCGTCGGTGGCCCTGCTGCCGAGGCCGTGGCTGCGCGGCGGCGGCGTGCCCGGGCACCGGCTCCTGCCGGCGTACGGGCGCAGCACGGTCCTGCTCGGCCTGACCGAACTGCTCGACGTGATCTCGACGTCGGTCGTGTTCGGTGTGCTGGCGCTGTCCGGGCGGACGACCGACAGTGGCCCGTTCTACCTGGCGCTGCTGGTGTCGAGCGCGTTCTGCTCGCTGCTGTTCTACCAGCTGAAACTGCACCAGCCGACGGCGTCCCGGCGGATGCGCGGCACGGGTGCGGTGGCCGGCCGGGCCCGCGCGTCGGAGCTGCTGAAGCTGGTCGAACGGGCCGGGATCGGCTTCGCCGTGCTGCTCGGGGCGGGTCTCGCCGTGCCGTCGACGCGCGCGTTGCTCATGACCGAGGACAGCTACGTCGTGCTCGGGGTGCTCGTGCTCGTCGAGACGGCGCTGTACGCGACGGGGCTCTACGCGAGCTTCCTCATCGAAAACACCAACAGCAAGGTGCTGACCCTGACCTCGGGCACCGCCGTAGTAGCGCTCGCCGCCACCGCCGTCGGCGCCGCGCTGCTCGTGCCCCCGCTCGGGCCGGTCGGCGGGTTCGCCGCCCTGGTCCTCGCGCTCGCGGTCAAGGCGGCCGTCCTGCGGCGCCTGCTCCACCGCCGTCACTCGTTCTGAACTGGGAGAATCATGTACGTACTGGGCATCAGCAGGGTCCACGACTCGGCGGCGGCACTCGTGCGCGACGGCGAAATCATCGCCTTCGCCGAGGAGGAACGCTTCACCCGCAAGAAGCACGACGGCGACTTCCCCGCCGAAGCCATCAAGTTCTGCCTGGAGCGCGCCGGGATCACCCTGGCCGACGTCGACCACGTCGCCTACTACTGGCAGCGCTGGAAGGAAGGGATCCACGCGGCCAAGGTGTTCGCGCGCTACTTCCCGGGCACGCTGGACGTCTTCCGCAACACCAACGGCGACGAAGGCGGCCGCTCGGCGGGCATGGTCGACACCTTCATGACCGGCGGCGGCTCGGGCCACGACGACTACCACGTCGGCGGCGCGGTCCTGGCGCACATCAAGCGGTCCTACACGCTGGAGCAGGACGTCAAGGACGCCGTCGAGTGGACCGGCCCGACGAAGTTCAAGACGCACCTCGTCGACCACCACCGCGCGCACGCGGCCAGCGGCTACTTCATCTCGCCGTGGGACGAGTCGGCCGTCCTCACCTTCGACGGCATCGGCAGCGACGGCACCGCGACGTACCTGGCGCACGGCCGCGGCAACAAGATCGTCGACCTGCGGCGCATCAAGTTCCCGCACTCCCTCGGCGCGATGTACGCCGGCGTCACCGGCTACCTCGGCTTCTACCCGACCCGCGACGAGGGCAAGATCATGGGCCTCGCGCCGCTGGGCGAGGACACCTACGTCGACGCGTTCAAGCAGCTCATCCACCTCGACGACGACGGCGGCTTCGAACTGGACCTGAGCTGGTTCGCCCACCACCGCACCGGCAAGCACGTGATGGCGAAGAAGTTCAGCGACACCTTCGGCCCGGCGCGGCCGAAGACCCGCGTCACGGCGGCGAATCCCGTTCCCCAGCACTACTGCGACATCGCGTACGCGCTGCAGGTGACGCTGGAGGAAGCCGGCCTGCACCTGGCGCGGTGGCTGCAGCGCGAGACCGGTTCGAAGCGGCTGTGCGTCGCCGGCGGCGTCGCGCTCAACAGCGTCATGAACGGCCGGATCCTGCTGGAGACGCCGTTCGAGGACTTCTTCGCCCAGCCCGCGGCGGCCGACGACGGCTGCGCGCTCGGCGCGGCCCTGGAGGTGTCGGTCGGCAAGTACGGCAAGCCGCGCCCGCGGGACGGCTACACCTACACCGGCCCGGACTACACCGAGGCCGAGATGGAGGTGGCGCTGCAGGACGCCGGCGTCGAGTACACCCGCGTCGACGACATCGCCGCGCACACCGCCGCCAAGATCGCCGACGGGAAGATCGTCGGCTGGGTGCAGGGCCGGATGGAGTGCGGGCCGCGGGCACTGGGCAACCGTTCGCTCGTCGCCGACCCGCGCGACCCGGAGTCGAAGACGCGGATGAACGAGAAGGTCAAGCACCGCGAGGCGTTCCGGCCGTTCGCGCCCTCGTGCCTGGCCGAGCGCGCGGGCGAGTACTTCGTCAGCGACTACCCGTCGCCGGTGATGCTGCTGGTGTTCGACGTCCTGCCGGACAAGCGGGACGAAGTGCCCGCGATCACCCACGTCGACGGGACCGCGCGCGTGCAGACGGTCAGCGTGGCGGACAATCCGCTGTACTACAAGATGATCAGCGAATTCGAGAAGCTGACCGGCGTGCCGATGGTCGTCAACACGTCGTTCAACGACAACAACGAGCCGATCGTGGCGAGCCCGGCCGACGCCATCGCGTGTTACCTGAAGACCGACGTCGACGCGCTGGCCCTCGGTCCGTTCTGGGTGGAGAAGGAACTGTGATCGCACCTGCAGTCGAAGCGCCGAACTGGATCGGCGCGCTCTACCGGCAACGGCGGTGGCTGTGGCTGGCCGCCGCCGTGCCGGCCGTGGTGACCACGCTGCTGATCATGGTGGTGCTGCCGCCGGACCAGACGCTGGACAACGTCGGCGACTGGGCGTTCAAGCTGTGCCCGTTCCTGTTCGCGGTGCTCACGGTTTCGCTGTTCCCGCGCACGAAGCTGGGCCCGGCCCTGATCGTGTTCGCCGTTTTCGTCTACATGTCCTATTTGGACACCGAACTGGTGATGCGGGTCCAGGCGTTCGCCCGCGACGCGGCGACGAACGACGACGCGTTCCAGCCGGTGTACCAGTTCGAGCTGTTCGTGACGACGTTCATCGTGCTGTTCGCGCTGCTGGCCTACCGCCTCGGCGGCGGCCGGACGGCGAACGTGCTCAAGGCCGGCGTCGCATCGATCCTGGTGGTCATCTCGGGCGTCAACGACCTGACGTTCTGGGCGCTCAACGACGTCTGGGCGGCGGGCACGAAGCCGACCGAGCTGAAGTGGGCGTCACACATGATCGTGTTCCTCGGCGGGCCGCCGAGTGTGCCCGCCGCGGTGGCGTTCATGGCCGTGCACCTGGTGCTGGCCGCGATCGTCGTCGCGTTGCCGGTGGGGCGGTGGGTGAACCGGGCGCTCAGAGGCCCCGTTTCACCGCCTGAAGCTTCGTGACCGCGGCCGGGTCGCCCTGGAAGTCCAGGTTCACGGCGTCCCGGCCGAACACGAACAGCAGCAGGTCGACCGGGTCCCCGACGACCGTCACGGGGTCGGGCCCGGTTTTGACCGCGGCCTCGCGGCCGTCGGCGGTCCGGAGCGTGACGCCGACCGGCGACTTGCGGAGGTTGAGCTTCGCGGCGCCCTTCGCCGAGCGCCACGCGGTGGCGTCCCGGGCCGGATCGGCGGGCCGCGGCTTCCAGTCCGGCTGCGCGCGCCGGACGTCCTCGTGGTGGACGAGGAACTCGGCGCCGTTGGTCAGCTCGTCGAGCGGGCCGATCGAGGTGGGCCAGAACTTCGACGGCCCCTGGCGCACCTGGTCGACGAGGCTCGCCCACGGCTTCGCGGCGTAGCGGTCCTGGACCTTCTTCGTGTACCCGGCGAGCGCGGGCACGGCGATGCCCGGCGCGGCGTCGATCCGGTGCTCGCGCACGACGAGGTGCGCGGCGAGATCCCGCGTCGTCCACCCTTCGCACAAAGTCGGCGCGTCGGGCCCGAGGTCTTCGAAGAGCGAGCTCAACGCCTGGCGTTCGTCAGCAGCGACACCCATGGGTGTGACGCTACTCGCCGGTACCCGCGTCGGCGACGGGAAGAGACCGCGGGCACGTGTCGTTGATCGAGAGGTGAGCCGACTCTTCAGCCCGATCACGGTCCGCGGCCTGACGCTGCCGAACCGCGCGTGGGTGTCCCCGATGTGCCAGTACTCCGCGACCGACGGCCTGCCAGGCGACTGGCACCTCGTCCACCTGGGCCAGTTCGCCACCGGCGGCGCCGGCCTGGTGCTGACCGAGGCGACCGCCGTCACCCCGGAGGGCCGGATCAGCCCGCAGGACACCGGCATCTGGAGCGAAGCCCACGCCGACGCGTGGCGCCGGATCGTCGGCTTCGTGCACGCCCAGGGCACGGCGATCGGCATGCAGCTGGCCCACGCGGGCCGCAAGGGTTCGACGAAGCGCCCGTGGGAGGGCTCGGGCAGCGTCGCCGCCGCGGACGGGGGCTGGCAGAGCGTCGGCGCCGACCGGCAGTCGTTCGGCCCGTACGCCCCGGCGCGGCCGCTCGCGACGGACGAGGTGAGCGCGCTCCCGCAGGCGTTCGCCGCAGGTGCCCGCCGTGCCCTGGACGCCGGCTTCGACCTGCTCGAGCTGCACTTCGCGCACGGCTACCTGGTGCACCAGTTCCTGTCCCCGCTGTCCAACTCCCGCACGGACCGCTACGGCGGCGACTTCGAGGGCCGCACCCGGCTGGCGCTGGAGATCACCGACGCGGTCCGTGCCGAGGTGGGTTCGTCCGTGCCGCTGTTCGCGCGGCTGTCGTCGTCGGACTGGACCGAGGGCGGCTGGACGATCGAGGACTCGGTGCGTCTCACGAAGCTCCTGGCCGAGCGGGGCGTCGACCTGATCGACGCGTCCTCGGGCGGCAACACCCCGAACCCGGACATCCCGGTCGGCCCGGGTTACCAGGTCCCGTTCGCCGCCCGGATCCGCACCGAGGCGGGCCTGCCGACCGGCGCGGTGGGCATGATCACGGACCCGGAGCAGGCGGAGGAGATCGTGGCGTCGGGTTCGGCGGACGCGGTGTTCCTGGCCCGCGCCCTGCTGCGCGACCCGCACTGGCCGCTGCGCGCGGCGAACGTCCTCGACGCCGACGTGCCGTGGCCGAACCAGTACGCGCGAGCCAAGTCCTGGCACTGACCCCGTAACTCACGCGAGTCCCGGGTCCGATCACGCGGTTTCCGGGCCTGACTTTTGCCGCGAAAGGTCGGTTCCGGTCTCTTTCGGACCGGGACCGACCTTTCGCGCACGCGGCTGTCGGCGGATGGCGCTACCGTCGGTTTCATGGTTCTGCACCAGGGAAAAACCGACCGCCCGGACCGCGTCGGCGGCACGAATCCGATGTACGCCGGAGCGAACCCGGCGCTCGCGGCGGGCTTCGTCATGCCGCACGACAAGCTGCTCGACACGTCCCTGCCACCGGACACGGCGCTGCAGCTAGTGCGGGACGAGCTGATGCTCGACGGCAACGCGCGGCTGAACCTCGCCACGTTCGTCACGACATGGATGGAGCCGCAGGCGCGTGAGCTGATGGCCGAGTGCGTCGACAAGAACATGATCGACAAGGACGAGTACCCGCAGACCGCCGAGCTGGAGCGGCGCTGCGTGAACATCCTCGCCGACCTGTGGCACGCGCCCGACCTCGCCGACATCATGGGCTGCTCGACGACCGGGTCGTCCGAGGCCTGCATGCTCGCCGGGATGGCGCTGAAACGGCGCTGGTCCAAGCTCGGCCGCACCGGGAAGCCGAACCTGGTGATGGGCGTGAACGTCCAGGTGTGCTGGGAGAAGTTCTGCGAGTACTGGGAGGTCGAACCGCGGCTGGTGCCGATGGAGGGTGACCGGTACCACCTCTCCGCCGAGGAGGCGGTCGCGCGCTGCGACGAGAACACGATCGGCGTCGTGGCGATCCTCGGCTCGACGTTCGACGGCAGCTACGAGCCGGTGGCGGAGATCGCGGCGGCGCTCGACGCGCTGCAGGAGCGCACGGGCTGGGACATCCCGGTGCACGTCGACGGCGCGTCCGGCGCGATGATCGCGCCGTTCCTCGACCCGGAGCTGGAGTGGGACTTCCGGCTGCCGCGGGTGGCGTCGATCAACACGTCCGGCCACAAGTACGGGCTGGTGTACCCGGGGGTGGGCTGGGTGATCTGGCGGAACAAGGAGGCGCTGCCGTCGGAACTGGTGTTCAACGTCAACTACCTGGGCGGCGACATGCCGACGTTCGCGTTGAACTTCTCCCGCCCCGGCGCCGAAGTCGCGGCCCAGTACTACACGTTCGTGCGACTCGGCCGGGACGGATTCCGCGCGGTGCAACAGGCCTCGCGTGACGTGGCGACGCACCTGTCGGCCGGCATCGCCGATCTCGGCCCGTTCGAGCTGCTGACCCGCGGCGACCAGCTGCCGGTGTTCGCGGTCACCACCGGACCCGGCGTGAACTTCGACGTCTTCGACGTGTCCCGCCGGCTGCGCGAGCGCGGCTGGCTGGTGCCGGCGTACACGTTCCCGGACAACCGCACGGACCTGGCGGTGCTCCGGATCGTGGTCCGCAACGGCTTCACGCACGACCTGGCGGACCTGCTGCTGGCCGACGTGGCCCGGGTCGTCGCGGAACTGGCGAAGGAAGGAGGGCGGCCCAAGGACCCGGCCAAGGCGACGGCATTTCACCACTGAGCGCGCGAAACGGCCGGCTCCCGGAGGAACCGGCCGTACGCGGGGACGAGGATCAGGCCTGCTGGGCCTGCCACATCCAGTGCGCCTCTTCGAGGGCACGGGTGATCTCGATCAGCAGGTCCTGCGTCACGAGGTCGCTCTTGTCGGTCTCGTCGATGCGCTTGCGCAGCCGCTCGACGAGGGCCGAGAGGATGTCGACGATCGCGGCGACGGTCGACTCGACCGACTGCCAGTTGTCCGGGTAGTCGGGGACGCCGGAGCTCTCGACGACGGTCTTGGCCTTGCCGTTCGGCGAGACGCCGATGGCGTTCGCCCGCTCGGCGACCTGGTCGACGTACTCGCGCGCGGTGGTCACGAGCTCGTCGAGCTGCAGGTGCGCGCTGCGGAAGTTCGCGCCGACTACGTTCCAGTGCGCCTGCTTGGCGATCAGGGAGAGGTCGACCAGGTCCACCAGCGTCGCCTGGAGGGCGTTGCCGGTGATCTCCTTGTCGGCGTCGGACAGCGGGCTCTTGATCGGAGAGGTGGTCATGTGCGGTGATCCTTTCCTCGGACGGAGGCGGGGATCAGACGGTCGCGGAGAGCGCGACCTCGATGTTCCCGCGGGTGGCGTTGGAGTAGGGACAGACCTGGTGGGCCTGTTCGACCAGCTGGTCGGCCTGGGCCTGGTCGACGCCCGGCAGCGAGACCTTCAGCGCGACGCCGAGACCGAACCCGACGTCCTGCTTGAGCACGCTGACCTCGGCCGTGACGGTCGTGTCGTGCAGCGGCACCTTGGCCTGACGCGCGACCAGCTGCAGCGCGCTGTGGAAGCACGCCGAGTAGCCGGCGGCGAAAAGCTGTTCGGGGTTCGTCTTGTCCCCGCCGGGGCCACCCATCTCCTTCGGGATGGCCAGCGACTCGTCGATGACGCCGTCGGACGAGGTGACCTCGCCGTTGCGGCCGTCTCCGCGCGCCGTCGCCACCGCGGTGTAGATCGCCTGACCCATGCTTCGCCTGCCTTCTTTCGGGGACGCTCGGCGTCGAGCGTCTCATCGGGTGCAACATCCCGCATCCGCGGAACAGTGCCCCTACATGGCAGGCATCACGTGCTTCGGCTACCCGGCGGCGCCCGGGCGAAACGTCAGGAGTGGCGCGACACGGCGAACTCGGCGACCTGGCGGCCGATCAACCGCAGCGTGCGGAGGCTCTTCTCGTCGGACGCGCCACCGCCGTCGTCGAACTTGGTCTCGGCCGAGTTGATCGAACCGCCCAGCGGGGTGGCCCAGCCGCGCAACGCGTGCGTGATCGTGCGCAGTTGCTCGAGCGTGGTGACCGCGGCCTGCCAGCCGTACGCGACGGCGGCGAGGCCGACCGCGCGGCCGTCGAGGTAGGGGCGGGTGTCGTCGCGGAGGTCCTCGACGTAGTCCAGGGCGTTCTTGACCAGGCCGGACAGCGCGCCGTGGTAACCCGGCGAGACGACGATGAGCCCGTCGGCGTGGCGGACGGCGTCGACGAGCGTCTTCGCGCGTTCGTCGCGCTCCAGCTCGCCCGCGTCGTAGAAGGGCAGCACCAGGTCCGGGCCGGAGAGCAGCCTGGTCCGGACGCCGGTTTCCGCCGCGGCGTCGAGCGCGATCTGCAGCGCGCGTTCGGACTGCGAGCCCTCGCGCAGAGAGCCGCCGATCCCGAGCACATTGACCGTCCTGGCTGAAGTCACGCCTTCCAGGCTAACCCCTCCACTTAACTGGAGGACCAGAGTTTGGGACGGAGGTCCCGGTCACACCCGAAGTCCCACTGGACCTGTTACCTACTGACAAGTAACGTCTGGTCGGCACCGATGCACAGGAGGCAACGATGGCGATCCCGTTCCCGGTCCGCGTCCAGGCCGCCGCGTCCCAGCTCGCGTTCTGGCTGCCCGAGCCGGTACGGCGGGCGGTGGCCGGCCGACCGGTGCGCATCGACGGCCAAGACCTCGCCCTCGACGCACAGCTGCTGCTGCGACTGCAGAAGCTCGCCGGCGCGGAGCTGGTCCGCGGCTCGGTCGACAGCTCCCGCGCCTTGCTCGACGTGGGCCGGCACCTGGTGAGCGGCAAGCCGATCGAACCCGTCTCGGTGCGCGAGATCGCCGTCCCGACCCCCGACGGTGACTTGCCGGCGACGCTCTACACGCCGGTCGGGCTGCCCGAGAAGTCGCCGCTCCTGGTGTTCTTCCACGGCGGCGGCTGGGTCGTCGGCACCCGCGCCAGCCACGACAACGCCGTCCGCTTCCTGGCCAAGCACGCCGGGGTGCGGGTGTTGTCGATCGAGTACCGGCTGGCCCCGGAGTTCCCGTTCCCGGCGGCCACCGGCGACGCCCTGGCGGCGTTCGACTTCGCCCACGCCAAGGCGGGCGACCTCGGCGCCGACCCGTCCCGCATCGCGGTCGGCGGCGACAGCGCGGGCGGCAACCTGGCCGCGGTGACGGCCCAGCAGGCGGTCCGGCGAGGCGGCCCGGCACCGGCGTTCCAGCTGCTGATCTACCCGGCGACGGACTTCGCGCAGCGCTACCGCTCGCAGGACCTGTTCGCCGAGAACCTGTTCCTCACCGACGTGCACATGAAGTGGTTCGAGGGCCACTACGTACCGAAGGGCAGCGACCTGACCGACCCCAGGCTCTCCCCGCTACGCGCGGAAGACCTGAGCGGCCTCCCCCCGGCCCTCGTCGTGACGGCCGGGTTCGACCCGCTACGCGACGAAGGCGAGGCGTACGCGAAGAAGCTCGCCGAAGCCGGCGTCGAGGTCGCGCTGCGCCGACACGAGGACCTGATCCACGGTTTCATCAACTTCACGGGCGTGGGCACCCGCTTCCGCGAGGCCCTCGCCGAGACAGCGGGAGCGTTGCGGCAAGGTCTGTCCATTCGCGACTGACCCCGGCCCGGGCCTGTCCACTTGGGACCGACCTGCCCCGCCCGCGCGGCGCCTCCCGGCAGCGTTTCCACGACCGGCGCAAACGTCCGCCGCGAACTAGCGCGTGCCAAAGCGCTGGAGTCGGCCTGACCCTGCCGCGCAGTGCCGACCGGCGCCGCTCCTCCGGCGGCGCACACGTCCGCCGCGGAATAGCCCGCGCCGTGCCATCCGCCGACCGAGTGGCACTTCTCCGCCCGGCGCAGGCATTCGCTGCGGGATAGCCCGCGCCAGGACGCCGGAACGAACCGAACCGGCGGCGCGAACCGGGAAACGACCCGGAGCCCGGCGCGGAGGAATGTCCGCGGCCGGGCTCCGGGCCCCCCTGTTTCTCCGATAGCCCTGCTCAGCCCGCGGGCAGTGGCGGGACCGGAAGCGGCAGCGGCGGCACCGGGAGCCCGCCGAGCAGGCCGCCCAGAATGCCGGTCACCGCGCCCAGCAGGGCCTTCACCAGGTCGCTGACGATCTTCAGCGGTCCCGGCAGGTCCGGCAGCGAAGGGATCGGCAACGGCAGCGGTGGCAGCTGGCGCGCCTTGGCCGTCGGGTCGGTCAGGAGCCGGACGGACTCGTCCGCGCGGCCCTTGGCCAGCCCGGCGAGCTGCTGGGTGTCGGTCTGGATCGTGTAGCGCTTTCCGGCGGCGATGTCCGACATCACCGGGCTCATCCGGCCCAGGTCGGACCGGGTCGCGCCGACGTTGCCCGCGTAAGCCACCTTGGTCAGGTCGTCACGCATCTGCAGCACCTGTGCGGCGAGGGCCTGGGTGCTGGAGGAACCCTTGCCCCCGTCCGGGCTCGCCGCGGCGACACCGGCCGTCGCGACTGCCAGCAGACTGCCGGCGGCTACCAGGGCGATGGACCGCCCGAACTTGCCTTTCATACCTTTTACCTCCTGGCCTCGGGAGACCTGACGGGTTAAAGCGATACCCGCCGTATCGGAGATAAGCCACCCTCTCACCGGTTGGTGACGTTTTCCAACCCTTACGTGCCGGATGCGGAAGCGGCGAACTCGCCCGCAATTGATTAACGCCGAAACCTTGCCAATACCCCTGAAGATCATCCGGACCGATCCCGTTTGTCACCAGGGGTTACGACCGTCCACTATGGAACAGTTCGGCCACTCATCCGGGTGTAAACGGTGATCTTCTGGCCTCATCACTCCGTGGGACCGCGTGTCGCAACTGCTCCAGAAGGGCGTCCCCCACGCCGGCACCGCCACCCACAAGGTGCGCCGGAAAACGCCGTTCCCCGTGGTGGGAGCACGAACCGGAAAATGCTTCAGAGCGGGAGGCCCGCCTCCAGGTGCGCAAAAGCCTCGTCGAGTGAGTTCAGGAGCAGGTCCGGGTCGCCGCCGGCGGTGTAGAACGCCGCGAGCACGACGCCGACCACGGCGCCCGCCCAGTTGCGCACCTCGAAATCGGTCGCGGACCGGCCGACGCGGCGGGCCGCGAGGTCGGCGAGCAGGTCGATGCCGGCGCCGTACTGCTCCAGCATCGGGGCACGCAGCTCCGGCTCGTTGAAGACCAGCAGCTGCCGTTCGCGTTCGTCCTGCCAGGCGTCTTCCGGGAGCGCCTCGTAGACGTCGCGCAACGTCGCCCGCAGCGCGCCGATCACGCTCAGCTCGGGCGGCTGGGCCAGCGCGGCCTCGACCATCAGCGGGTCGAGGGCGTCGTAGAGGACCGTCGCCTCCTTCGTCGGGAAGTACCGGAAGAAGGTGCTCGGCGAGATCTCCGCGGCGGCCGCGATCTGGTCGACCGTCGTGGCCGCGTAACCCCGCTCCCGGAACAGCCGCAACGCGTGCCGCTGGATCGCGGCCCGCGTCTTGGCCTTCTTCCGCTCTCGCAACCCCGTGGGCTCAGCCGGCGACGACGTCATGCTCCGATTCTCGCGGCTGGGCCGCGGCCACCGCACGCCCGGGCAGGACAACCACCGCCAGCAGCGCGCCGGCCACGCCGAGCCCGGCGCAGACCCACAGCGTCGCCGCCATGCCGTCGGTGAACGCGGCCCGCGCCGACTCGGCCAGCCCGGGCAGGTGGAGCTTCCCGGCGACGGCGACCGCGGCGGACGCGCTGCCGCGGACCGCGGCGGCCACCGGTGCGGGCAGCCCCTGGACGTCCACGCCGTCGCGGTAGACGCCGTTGAGGACCGTGCCGAGCACCGCGACGCCGATCGTGCCGCCGACCTGGCGCAGCACCTGGATGAGCGCCGAACCGGCTCCCGAGCGGCCCTCGGTGAGGGCGCCCATCGCCATCGACATCAGCGGCGGCAGCGTGCACCCGGTGCCGAGGCCGATGACGGTCTCCCAGCCGATCGTCAGGCCGTACCCGGACGCGGCCGACGTCGTCGAGCCCCAGCCCAGACCGGCCGCGAGCAGCACGAACCCGCCCGTGACGACCACCCGGACACCGAACGCGGTGACGAGCCGTTCGGCGATCTTCGCCGAGATCAGCATGCCGCCGATCAGCGGCAGCAGCCGCACGCCGGTCTGCAACGCGTCGGCGCCCTGCACCGCCTGGAACAGCTGCGGCAGCACGAACAGCAGGCCCATCAACGCGAACGACGCGACGGTCGCAAGCACCGCGCCCCAGACGAACCGCGGCTCCCGGAACAACGCGAGATCGGTGAGCGGCGCGGCCACGCGCGTCTGGGTCCAGCAGAACACCGCGAGCAGCACGGCGCCGAGCGCGACCAGCCCGTAGGTGACCGGGTCGGTCCAGCCGTGCTCGCCCGCGTGGACGAAGCCGTAGGTGAGCGCGACGAGCCCGGCCGCCGACAGCGCGATGCCGGGGTAGTCGATCCCGCCCCGGCCGGAGCCGCGGGTGAGCGGCACCAGGAACAGCACCGCGACCACCCCGACGGCGGTCAGCGGGACGTTGATCAGGAACACCGAGCCCCAGGCGAAGTGGTCGAGCAGCCAGCCGCCGAGCAGCGGGCCGAGCGGGATGCCGACGAACGTCGCCAGCACCCACGTCGTCAGCGCTTTCGCCCGCTCCTCCGGCGGGAACAGGATGTTCAGCAGCGAGAGCGACAGCGGGATCAGGAACGCGGCGCCGGCGCCGAGCACGACCCGGGCGGCGATCAGCTCGCCGGGCGAACCCGCGTAGGCGCACCACAACGACGCCAGCCCGAACACCGCGAGCGCGCCGAGCAGCAGCTTCTTCGGCCCGAACCGGTCGCCGAGCAGGCCCGCCGGCAGCAGCAGCGCGGCCAGCGCCAGCGTGTACGCGTTGCCGAACCACTGCAGTTGCGTGGTCGTGGCGCCGAGGTCGACCGCCAGTGTCGGCACGGCCACGTTCAGCACGGTCAGGTCGAGACCGACGGTCAACAGGCTCACCGCGAGCGCTCCGAGCGCCCACCACCTGCGTGGATACAGCTGATTCATAGCAACCCCCATTTGGTAGTGACTACCAAATGAGAGTAGCTCTCGAAATATTCGGGCGCCAGGGGTGGCCGGCTCGAGAAATAAGTTGCACGCGCGTACCACCTTGGGTTCTCATCGAGACGTGCCTCTGCAGCCCTACCGCCGGGTGCTCTCCGTCCCCCGCGTCCCCTCGACGATGGCCCTGATGTTCCTGGCTCGGCTGCCGATGACCATGAACGGCGTCCTGATGACGCTGTACGTCGTCACCGGGCTCGGCCGCGGGTACGGCGCCGCCGGGCTGGTCGGCGCCGGCGTCACCCTCGGGATGGCCCTCGGCGCGCCGGTAATCGGCCGCGCCTTCGACAAGTACGGGCTGCGCCCCGTCGTCGCCGTCTGCGGCATCGGCACGACGGTCTTCTGGATCATCGCGCCGCACCTGCCGTTCGAGGCGCTCGCCGCGGTCGCCGTCCCGGCCGGGATGCTCTCGGTGCCCGCGGGCTCGCTGGCCCGGCAGGTCCTGGCCACGCTCGTCCCGGCCGAGGAGCGCCGGGCGGCGTACTCGCTCGACACCATCTCGATCGAGGCGACGTTCATGATCGGCCCCGCGGCCGGGATCGCGGCGATCACCGCGTTTTCGCCGACGTGGACGCTCAGCGCCCTCGGCGTGCTGTTCGGCGGCACGGCGTTCCTGATCTGGCTGGTGAACCCGCCGATCCGCGACGCCGTCGAGCCGGGGGTTTCCGAGGTCCGGCCGCCGCTGCGCAGCTGGCTGACCGGCCGGCTGGTGGGCACGCTCTTGGTCGCCGCGGGGGCGTTGTTCGTGCTCGTCGGCACCGAACTGGCGACGCTCGCGACCCTGCGCGAGCACGGCGACATCGGCGTGACCGGGCTGGTCATCGCGGTGATGTGCGCCGCGTCGATCGCCGGCGGCATCGTGCACGGCTCGGTGAAGCGGTCGTTGCCCCAAGGCGTACTGATGCTGCTGCTCGCGCTGCTGGTGGTGCCGGTCGGGCTCGCCGAACAGCCGTGGTGGCTGCTGATGCTCGTGCTGATCCCGACGAACCTGCTTTGCGCGCCGACGCTGGCGGCGACCACCGAGACGGTCAGCCGGATCGCGCCGCCGCGGGTGCGCGGCGAGGCGATGGGGCTGCAGGACTCGTTCACCCGGCTCGGCCTCGCGGTGGGCAGCCCGGTGGTCGGCTTCGCGATCGACCACTCGAGCCCGGCCTGGGGCTTCGCGGCGGCCGGCCTCGGCGGCCTGGTGGTCGCGTCGGGTGGCCTGATCCGGTGGCGGCGGCGCCGCACACCCGAACCGGCCCCGGTACCCGCGCTCGCCGAAACCCCCTGCTAGCGCCGCCGCCCCGCCCCACTCGCAAGTCCGTGAAGGCCTCCTTGAGGGACTCTGAGTCCCTCAAGGAGGCCTTCACGGACTTCGGAGGCAGGTGCGCAGAAGCGCGGCGGGCGTCAGCTGCAGGCGGTGCGCAGCGCGTCGAGCTTGGCGACGTTGCGCTTTGCCCACCTGGCCACGACGCCGGCGTCTTCGATGCGTTCCTTCTGCACCTCGACGTAGGAGTCGGCCATGCCGAGCAGCGCGTTCTTGACGTCCTGGTCGGCGACGTTCCCGGCCAGGGCGCGCAGCCGCTGTTCCTTGTCCTCGGCCCGCTCCTTGAGCTTCTGCGGGTCGACCAGCGGATTCAGGTCCGCCAGCCCGAGCGCCTCGGCGCAGGCGCCGACCTTGTCCGCCGTCCTGCTGCCCTGGTCGACCGCGTCACCGACCTGGTCGCACCCGCTCAACAGCAGTGCGGCCGCGGCCAGCGACGCGGCCGTCCTCCCCCAACTGGTCATATCACCCAAGGTACCGCTCAGCCCTTGACGCAGACCACCTGCTTGAGGTGGGCGACGACCTCGACCAGGTCGGTCTGGGCCTTGATGACCGAGTCGATATCCTTGTAGGCCGCCGGGATCTCGTCGACGACGCCGGTGTCCTTGCGGCATTCGACGCCCGCCGTCTGCGCCGCGAGGTCCTCGGCGGTGTACAGCTTCTTCGCCTTGGTCCGCGACATCCGGCGGCCGGCGCCGTGCGACGCCGACTGGAACGACGACTCGTTGCCGAGCCCGCGCACGATGTACGAACCGGTCCCCATGCTGCCCGGGATGATCCCCAGGTCACCCGAGCCGGCGCGGATCGCGCCCTTGCGGGTGACGAGCAGCTCGACGCCGTCGTAGGTCTCTTCGGCGACGTAGTTGTGGTGGCACGAGATCGCGTCGTCGAAGGTCGTGCCGGGCACGACCTCCGCCAGCGCCAGCTTCACCAGCGCGACCATCGTGGCGCGGTTGCGCGCCGCGTAGTCCTGCGCCCAGAACAGGTCGCGCCGGTACGCCCGCATCTCCGGGGTGCCCGCGACGAACACGGCGAGGTCCCGGTCGGGCAGGTCGGCGTTGTGCGGCAGCTTCCGCGCGACGGCCATGTGCCGCTCCGCGAGCTCCTTGCCGATGTTGCGCGAGCCCGAATGCAGCATCAGCCACACGCGGCCTTCGTCGGCACCACCCTGCTCGAGGCAGACCTCGATGAAGTGGTTCCCGCCGCCGAGGCTCCCGATCTGGCGCGCAGCCCGGTCGTGCAGCTCCTGGACACCGGTGTGCAGCTCGCCGAAGCCCTTCCAGAACTCGTCCCAGCCGCCGACGCCGTGCACCTTCGCCGGGTTCACCGGCGTCTTGTGCAGCCCGAACCCGACCGGCACGGCGTTTTCGATGCGCCGGCGCAGCTTCCCGAGATCGTCGGGCAGGTCGGCCGCGGTCAGCGAAGTCCGCACCGCGCTCATCCCGCACCCGATGTCGACACCGACCGCGGCCGGCGAAACGGCGTCGCGCATGGCGATGACGCTGCCGACGGTCGCACCCTTGCCGTAGTGCACGTCGGGCATCACCGCGAGCCCGTGCACCCACGGCAGGTTCGCGACGTTGTGCAGCTGCCGCATGGCCTGGTCTTCGACGGACGCGGGATCGGCCCACATCCGGATCGGCACGCGGGCGCCGTCGACGGCGGTGTACATGATTTCCTCCCCTGGAAGTGCTTGCGAGGCTCAGAGTCCCCCGTGGCGCGGATTCGAGCAAGGCGATTTCCAGATGTCCACTGTGGAGGAACGCGCCCCCGGGCAGCTCCCCGCCCTCCCTGGGGGGCGTGCCCTTGTCCAGTCTATCGGCGGCTACCGACGAAAACTGCCGACCGGGGCTTCAGGCGCCGAGTTGTCCACAGCGGCTTTCGATTGTGGACAAGCTGGTGGTGCGCTGGTCGCGCGGGGACCCACCGCTGGTCTTGTCGCCCGCACAACTCGGGGCCGTGCCGAATCAACCGCTCGCGGCCACCACCGAACGCCAATGGCTACGAGACTGGCTCGCCGAGAGGGAAGACGATCCCGACGCCGCCCGTCGTGCAGGCGCAGACTCGTAGCCCTGGCGAGGCAGCGCCGCCGCCGCGCACACCAGCCGTCAGCCGTTCGTGCAGCTGCTGGAGCACGCCGAGGCCGCCGCCTGGCGGGCGGCCGAACTCGCCGAGACGGATCCGACACCGTGGGCGTCCCTGGTCTCCGTCGCCATCGGGCTCAACGTCCGTGACCAGCCCTTCGACGGGGATCTGGTCCGCGCGCCCGCCCACCGGCCCGGACACGAGCGCGCCCTGCGCTACCGGTGGCCGAAATGGCACGGCACCGAAGAGCGGCTGCTCGACTTCGCGACGGGGCCGCGGCCCTGACGCCGTTGCTCCTGCGAGCTTTCGAGATGGCCATGGCGGGCAACCCGATCTGGCGAAGCCGCTACGTCCGGGACGCCCTCGACCTGGCGTTGCCCCGGCTCGACGGCGAAGGCGCCCGGGAAGACCGCGGTTACGCCATTTACGCGCTGCACCGCGACGGTCGCCACGACGAAGCCGTCGCCCAATTCCGGCGGCCACGTGCGGAACTTCGACACCGACGTCAAGCGATCCGCGAACCCCGTCAAGCAGTTCGCGGGCCTGCCGAAACGCGACCCGAGACGCGTGAAGGCCCCCTCGACGACCGAGGGGGCCTTCGACGTCGTCCGAGCTACTGCTGCGCGATCAGCTCCGCGATCTGCACGGCGTTGAGCGCCGCGCCCTTGCGGAGGTTGTCGTTGGCGATGAACAACGCGAGCCCGCGGCCGCCGCCGACTCCCTGGTCGACGCGGATGCGGCCGACGTAGCTCGGGTCGTTGCCCGCTGCCTGCAGGGGCGTCGGGACGTCGGACAGCTCGACGCCCGGCGCGTGGCCCAGCAGCTGCGTCGCGCGCTCGACCGTCAGCGGCTGCGCGAACTCCGCGTTCACCGAGATCGAGTGCCCCGAGAACACCGGGACCCGCACGCAGGTGCAGGACACGCCCAGCCCCGGGATGCTCAGGATCTTGCGGCTCTCGTTGCGGAACTTCTTCTCCTCGTCCGTTTCGAGCTCACCGTCGTCCACAATGGACCCCGCCATCGGCAGGACGTTGAACGCGATCGGGCGGACGTACTTGTTCGGCGCGGGGAAGTCGATCGCCGCGCCGTCGTGCGTCAGCAGCGAGGCGTGCTCCGCTCCTGCGCGAACCTGACCGGCCAGCTCGTCGACGCCGGCCAGCCCGCTGCCGGACACCGCCTGGTAGGTCGACGCGACCAGCCGGACCAAGCCCGCTTCGTCGTGCAGCGGCTTGAGCACCGGCATCGCGGCCATCGTCGTGCAGTTGGGGTTCGCGATGATCCCCTTCCGCGCTTCCTTGATGGCTTCCGGGTTGACCTCGCTGACGACCAGCGGCACGTCCGGGTCCATCCGGAACGCCGAGGAGTTGTCGATCACCGTGACGCCGGCGTCGGCGAACCGCGGCGCCTGCGCCTTGGACGTCGTGCCGCCCGCGGAGAACAGCGCGATGTCCAAACCGGACGGATCCGCCGTGGACGCGTCTTCGATCGTGATTTCCGTGTCACGCCAAGGAAGCTTCGACCCCGCCGAACGCGACGAGGCGAAGTACCGGAGCTCGGCGATCGGGAACTCCCGCTCCGCCAGCAGCTTGCGCATCACCGCGCCGACCTGGCCGGTCGCGCCGACCACCCCGACCCGCAGCCCGTCCGCCATCAGCGACCACTCCCCGCGTAGACCACAGCTTCTTCGTCGCCGCCGAGCTCGAACGCGGCGTGGATCGCGCGCACGGCGTCGTCGAGCTGGGCGTCCCGGATCAGCACGGAGATGCGGATCTCGGAGGTGTTGATGATTTCGATGTTGACGCCGGAGGAGGCTAGCGCCTCGCAGAACGTCGCCGTGACACCCGGGTGCGAGCGCATCCCGGCGCCGACCAGCGAGACCTTGCCGACGTGGTCGTCGTAGAGCACGGACTCGAAGCCGATTTCGGCCTTGACCTTCTCCAGCTCCTTGACGGCCTTGGCTCCGTTGGCCTTCGAGAGCGTGAACGTGATGTCGGTGCGGCCGGAGACGGTGCTCGACACGTTCTGCAGCACCATGTCGATGTCGATCTCGGCGTCGGCGATCACGCGGAAGATCCGGGCCGCGGCACCGGCGTGGTCCGGTACGCCGGTGACCGTGATCTTGGCTTCGGAGCGGTCGTGCGCGACACCGGTGATCAGCGCTTGTTCCACGGGGATCTCCTCGATAGAACCGGTCACCGTGGTGCCCGGCTTGTCACTGTAGGAAGAACGGACTCGGATCGGGACGCCGTAGCGGCGCGCGTACTCGACCGACCGCAGGTGCAGGATCTTCGACCCGCTCGCGGCCAGCTCCAGCATCTCCTCGTAGGGGATGACGTCGAGCTTCTTCGCGTCCGGCACGATCCGCGGGTCGGCGGAGTACACACCGTCCACATCGGAGTAGATCTCGCAGACGTCGGCGTTGAGCGCGGCGGCCAGCGCGACGGCGGTGGTGTCCGAACCGCCGCGGCCCAGCGTGGTGATGTCCTTGGTGTCCTGCGCGACGCCCTGGAAGCCCGCCACCAGCGCGACGTAGCCCTGCTCGAGGGCCTCCGTGACCCGGCTCGGGGTGACGTCGATGATGCGCGCGTTGCCGTGCACGGACGTCGTGACGACGCCGGCCTGCGAGCCGGTGAACGACCACGCCTCGGCGCCCTGGGCCGCGATGGCCATGGCGACCAGCGAGTTCGAGATGCGCTCACCGGCGGTGAGCAGCATGTCCATCTCCCGCTCCGGCGGCGCCGGGTTGACCTGCTGCGCCAGGTCGAGCAGCTCGTCGGTGGTGTCACCCATCGCCGAGCAGACCACGACGACGTCGTTGCCGGCCTTCTTGGTGGCGACGATCCGTTCCGCGACGCGCTTGATCCGGTCGGCACTTTCCAGCGACGATCCGCCGTACTTCTGGACCACGAGGGCCACGCCCGAACCTCCTCGACGGGCCGGGTCTGCTCCCTGGTGGGCACCGGAGAGCCCCCGCGTCCCATAGTTGAGAAGGAGCCTACCGGGGCTTCAGCGGCCCGCCACACTATTGAGTGGCGGCGGCCACCGGTCCGGGCCAGTTACGGAAGTAAATCTTCCGTAACACCAAGGAAATGCGCGGAGCACTTCCTTTCGAGTGATGCAGCGCACTCCTGGGTACCGTGGTGATCGTGCGCAAACCAGCTGTGACGAGCATCCCGATCGCCCCTCTGATGGCCGAGCGCTGGAGTCCCCGGGCCTACGACGCGTCCGCCGTCGTCACCCCGGACCAGGTGCGGGCCCTCCTCGAAGCGGCCCGCTGGGCACCGTCGTTCGGCAACACCCAGCCGGCCCGCTACCTGGTGGGCGTCCGCGGAACCTCGGCGTTCGACGCGATCCTGGCGACGCTCAACTCGGGCAACCAGGCGTGGGCTCGCCGGGCGGGTCTGTTGCTGATCGGGGTGATGGTGACTTCGAACTCGAAGGGAGACGTCCCGTACGCGGAATACGGGCTCGGGCTGGCTTCGGAGAACCTGGTGCTGCAGGCGGTGGAACTGGGACTGATCGCCCACCAGATGGCGGGCTTCTCCCCTGCCGACGTCCGGTCGTCGTTCGACCTCCCGGACAACGCGGAGCCGCGGGTCGCCATCGCGGTCGGGTCGCCGGGTGATCCTGCCGTTCTGGAGGAGGACTGGCGGATCGAGAAGGAGAAGGCGGACCGGGCGCGGATCCCGCTGGAGGAGTTCGCGTTCACCGGCAAGTGGGGCACCCCGGCGCTCTAGACCGGCAGGACCACGGCCCGGTCGCGGATGCGGTCCAGCGTCCCGAAGGGCACGACGGTGCTGACATCGTCGACGGCGACGAAGCCGCCGACGGTCGTCCTGATGTCGACGATGGCTTCGGCGGTCGCCGCATCCAGCCCGCAAACCGATGCAATCACGCCTGCCGGCGCGTTGTTGAGGTCGACCAGACCACCGTCGTCGTAGTCGCGCGCGAGGTCGGGCCGGCCGATCCGGAGGTCCCGCGCGATGAGGGGCTCCTCGGCGGCGAGCTTCCGGGCCCCGACGCGGCGTTCCCGCGCGGCCAATGCGGCGGCGAGGGCCGGGTCCGGGCCGTCGAGCCGCTCGCCGGGGACGTGGTGCAGGATTTCGCGGCGCAGCCTGGACTGCTGGACGCAGGCGACCGCGACCACGGCGAGGGCCACGACCACGCCGAGCGAGGTGAGCAGGTTCCCGGTCGTGCCGACAGCCTTGCCCGCGGTGTCCTTGGGCGCCAGGGACATCAGCACGCCGACGACCGCGGCGGCCGCCCCGAAGGCCACGGCGCGAACGTAGAGCGACTTCCGGCCCAGCCGCAGGGCGGCGTGCACGAACGGAACCCACGCGAAGAAACCGAACGAAACGATGGTGACGACGAAGTACCAACGGCTCCCGATGCGAGCGACCGCGCTCGGCGTCGTCGCGACAGGCTGTGAAACGGACATGTTCAGCACCCCTTCCGGCGTGCTGATGTCGCCCGGCGGCGACACTGCGTTACGGGCCTCCGCCCGGGATCAGCCGATCGTGATCACCGCGAAATCAGGAAGCCCCGCCGACGCGGCGGATCACCTTGGCGAGGATGCCCGACACCACGAGCCAGAAGATCGCCGCGATGCCGAAGTTCACCAGGACTCGCAGCTTCGCGTCGCTCGGCGTGAACAGGTCGCTGAAGCCCAGCGCCAAGCCGTCCGCCCAGGAGTGGACGAACGAGACGATGCCGTTGTCCGGGTTGGCCGAGCCGACCGTGAAGATCACGTGGATCACCAGGATCGCGGCGAAGACCAAGCCCACCCAGCGGACGATCGACGCCACCGCGTTGGCCACCTTGCCCCCGGCACCGCGCCAGTCGACGGGTGCTCGGCGGGCGACGCGCGTCTCCGTGTCCTCCGAAGACGCCGAAGACGCCGACGACTCTGCGTGTTCAGCCATGCCCGCAGTTTCGCACGGCACTGGGCCGATTGCTACCCGCTGGTAACTCGGATGGGCCGTCCCACGTAACGGTTGGATCGCGCCCTCACTTCCCCCCGGCCTCGCCCGATGGTTATGGTGGGCACGTGGCGCGTGCTCTCCTGCTTCGCTGCCGCGACGGGGCCTGACCGGACCGGCTCCCCGTCGCGGGGCTTCGTGGTGCCGGTCGCACCCGTCGAGCTGGAGACACCCCTTTCATGAGTTCGCGCATCCGCAAACCCTCTCGCACCGCGCCCGCTGATCAGCCCGCCTGGAACACCCAGCGCGGCACGTCCATGCCGGTGCACCGCTACCGCCCCTGGTACGACCTGATCGAGAACATCGACGTCCCCGACCGCACCTGGCCGGACAAGCGCATCGACCGCGCGCCGCTGTGGTGCGCCGTCGACCTGCGGGACGGCAACCAGGCCCTGATCGACCCGATGTCGCCCGCGCGCAAGCGCAAGTTCTTCGACCTGCTCGTCCGCATGGGCTACAAGGAGATCGAGGTCGGCTTCCCGGCCGCGTCGCAGACCGACTTCGACTTCGTCCGCGAGATCATCGAAGAGGGCGCCATCCCGGACGACGTCAGCATCCAGGTGCTGACCCAGTGCCGCCACGAGCTGATCGAGCGGACCTTCCAGGCCCTCGAAGGCGCGCCGCGCGCGATCGTCCACATCTACAACTCGACGTCGATCCTGCAGCGCCGCGTGGTCTTCCGCGAGGAGCGCGAAGGCATCAAGAAGATCGCGACGCAGGCCGCGGAACTGGTCGTCGAGCTGGCCGCGAAGCAGCCCGACACAGACTTCCGGTTCCAGTACTCGCCGGAGTCCTACACCGGCACCGAGCTGTCGTACGCGCTCGAGGTCTGCAACGCCGTCACCGAAATCTGGCAGCCGACGCCGGAGAAGCCGGTGATCCTGAACCTGCCGGCGACCGTCGAGATGGCCACGCCGAACGTCTACGCCGACTCGATCGAGTGGATGAGCCGCAACCTGGCGCGCCGCGACTCGGTGATCCTGTCGCTGCACCCGCACAACGACCGCGGCACCGGCATCGCCGCCGCCGAGCTGGGCTACCAGGCCGGCGCGGACCGGATCGAGGGCTGCCTGTTCGGCAACGGCGAGCGCACCGGCAACGTCGACCTGGTCGCGCTGGGCATGAACCTCTACAGCCAGGGCATCGACCCGCAGATCGACTTCTCCGACATGGACGAGATCAAGCGGACGGTCGAGTACTGCAACCAGCTGCCGGTGCCCGAGCGCTCGCCGTGGGGCGGCGACCTGGTCTTCACGGCCTTCTCGGGCTCGCACCAGGACGCGATCAACAAGGGCCTCGACGCGCTGAAGGACGCCGCCGGCAAGCAGGGCGTACCGCTCGACGAGTACCCGTGGGAGGTCCCGTACCTGCCGATCGACCCGAAGGACGTCGGCCGCACGTACGAGGCCGTGATCCGGGTGAACTCGCAGTCCGGCAAGGGCGGCGTCGCCTACATCATGAAGGCCGAGCACCAGCTCGACCTGCCGCGGCGCCTGCAGATCGAGTTCTCGAAGGTCATCCAGCGCTACACCGACACCGAGGGCGGCGAGGTCGACCCGGCCACGATGTACCACGCCTTCGCGACCGAGTACCTGGAGCTGAAGACGCCGCTGGAGCTGGTCCGCCAGCACGTCCGCGACAACGGGGACGGCGAGTACGACATCACCGCGACGGTGCGCGTGGAAGGCGACGAGCACGAGGTCACCGGCCGCGGCAACGGACCGATCGCGGCGTTCTTCGACGCGCTCTCGACCGTGGGCTTCGACCTGCGCCTGCTGGACTACTCCGAACACACGCTCTCGCCGGGCGACGACGCGCGCGCCGCGTCGTACATCGAGTGCGCGATCTCGGACCGGGTGTTCTGGGGCATCGGGATCGACCCGTCGATCGTCACGGCGTCGCTGCGCGCCGTCGTCTCGGCGGTGAACCGCGCCAACCGGTAGCGAACTGCCGTGAAGGGCACCTTCAGGGACTTCTAAGCCCTGAAGGTGCCCTTCACGGCATTCTGGGGTCAGCGGTAGCCGGTCGTGTCCGCCGGTTTGCCCGGGGCGATCACCTCGGTCATGTAGCGCCAGGCGTCCGGGCGGCTGCCGTCGACGTCATCGATCGCGTACTCCTTCGCCAGCTGACCGCTGCTGACCGTCTGCCCCGACCACCGCCGCCGGTCCGGGTCGCTCGCCAGCGCGACGATCGTGCGGGCGCCGAACGTCGGCGTCTCCGAGATCGCGAAGTGCGGGTTCTCCTCAAGCGCGTCGCGCCAGTTCTCCTCCGTGACGCCGTGGAGGTCCAGCATCATCTCCGAGCGCAGGTAGCCGGCGGTGTAGGCGACGGCCGTGCAGCCGTGCTCCTTCAGCTCCGCGGCTTCACCCTTCGCCAGCAGGTGCGCCGACGCCTTCGCGACGTAGAACGGCAGCGACGTCCCTTCGCGGTAGTTCGCGTTGTACTCCGCCGTGCCGTCGGTCAGCTCGACGACCAGGCCGCCCGGGCGGCGGATCAGCAGGGGCAGCAGGTGGTGGCCGGTGATCAGGTGCGCGTCGATGCCGAGGCGGATCATCCGCAGGCCGGCGTCGAGGTCGTGCTCCCACACCGGCTTGCCCCAGCCGAGGTGCTGGTCACCGCCCCAGATGCCGTCGACCAGGATGTCGAGGCCGTCGTGCGCCGCGTCGACTCGCTTCGCCAGCTCGGCGACCTCGGCCGGCTCCAGGTGGTCGACGCGGACGGCCTCGGCGCGCCCGCCCGCCTGCTCGATCAGCTCGGCGGTCTCGTCGATGGTCTCCGGACGGTCCACTTCGGACTTCTTGGTGCCGCTGCTGCGGCCGGTCACGTACACGAAGGCGCCCGCGCGGCCCAGCTCGACCGCGATCGCGCGGCTCGCGCCGCGGGTCCCGCCCGCGACCAGGGCGACCTTTCCCGACAAAGTGTCCATACCCGCACGGTTACCCCGGATCCCGGCCGCCACAGTCACCCGATCTGTGGAAGAGCTGTCGGCTTCCTGTGAGTCCCCCTTGATCGGGATTCATCCGGAGCCCGCGGGCGGTTAATGGAGGTGTGGACGCGACTACGGCCGGACTGCTGGTGCTGTTCGTCGTCTCGCTGGTGCCCTTGCTGCCCACCGAGGTGACGCTCCTCGGCATGGGCATCGCCGCGGCCCAGGGCGGGACGTCACTGGCGCTGGTGATCGCCGTGGCCACGGCCGGGTGCCTGGTCTCCGACCAGGCGCTCTACGCCCTCGGCCGGTTCGGTGGCCGGGCGGCGCTGGACCGGCTGAGCCGGCGGAAGAAGATCGCCGCCGGCATCGGCTGGCTCGACGGGCGGCTGCAACGCCACCCGCGCCCGGTGCTGGTGGTGGCCCGCTGGCTGCCGTCGGGCGGAACGGTCGGCGCCCTCCTCGCCGGCTCGCTCCGCTGGCCGATGGCGGAGTTCTTCACGGCCTCCGCTATCGGCGTCACGCTCTGGACGTCCTACGTGGCCTTCCTCGGCTACGCGGGCGGCCAGCTCATCACCGAACCCGGGATCAGCATGCTGCTCTCCCTCGGCGTCGCCCTGGTCCTGGGTTCGGTGATCACCTACAGCGTGAAACGCGGCGCTGTGACAACCGGGGCTTCGCCCCGGGCCGGGGGCTCCGCCACCCGGACCCCCTGAAGCGGCTAGAGCGATTTGACGGCGTCGAGAATCTGCACTGGTTCGGTACGCGTCGTGTAGTCCGGGTGGACGTCGACGTACCGGATCGTCCGGTCCCGGTCGACCACGACGACCGCCGGGTACACCAGCTCCCATTCGCCGGTGCCGTTGACCTGGCCCAGGTCCGTGCCGATCGAGCTCATCGCCTCCCGCACGACGTCCGACACCCGGAACGTCAGCCCGAGCTGCCGCGAAACGACGTTCCCGACGTCCGACAGCACGGTGAAGTCGAGCTCGTTCTTCTCCTGTGTGGTCAGCGAGCCGTCCGCGGTCTGCGGGCTGATCGCGGCCAGCGTCGCGCCGAGCTTCGCCAGCTCGGGGACGACTTCCTGCTGGTACGTCCGCAGCGTCAGGTTGCAGAACGGGCACCACTGGCCGCGGTAGAACACGAGCACCACGGGCCCGTCCGCGACCAGCTGCCCTAGGCTGACGGTCTCACCGTCCGCCCCCGGCAGCGCGAAGTCCTCGACCGTGACCCCGGCTTCGGCGAACTTCGTCTCGTCGGCCGCGCGCGCCATGTCGGCCTCGAAAACCGTGAACACCTCGGGCGGCAGCGCACTCCGGCCGTGGTCCTTGGCGGCTTCCAGCCCGCTCTTCAGATCGTTCCCCACCTTGATCCCCATTCGTTGTACTGATCGGTACAGTACGACGGACTGTACTATCCGGTACATGGAGACGCAAGCGGCGGCCACGACCGCACGGGGCAAGCGGACCCGCGACGCGATCGTCGACGCCGCGGCGCAGCTGATGTACGTCCACGGCGTCGCGGGCACGAGCCTCGACAAGGTGCTCGCCGCGAGCGGGGCCGGGAAATCGCAGATGTACCACTACTTCAAGAACAAGGATCAGCTGGTCGAGGCCGTGATCGACCGCTATCTGACGGAGATCCTCGACAACCAGCCGGCGATCTTCACGCTGGCGTCGTGGGCCGATTTCGACACGTGGACCGAGCAGCTCCTCGACGTCCAGCGCCGCGCCGCGGCGCCGATCCCGTGCCCGCTCGGCAACCTCGCCGGCGAACTCGGCGACGACCCGAAGGTGAGGCCGCTGCTCGACCAGGCCTACCGGACCTGGGAGTCCCACCTGACGCGCGGCCTCGAACAGCTACGGGACCAGGGCGAACTCGCGGCCGACGCCGACCCGGCGCGGCTGGCCCAGGCCGCGATGGCGTGTGTCCAGGGCGGCCTGCTGCTGGCCCACATCCGCGGCGACCTGACGGCTCTGGAAGACGCGCTGCACATCGCCGTCGCCCACCTCCGCACCCACAGCACGTCGTGAGTGTTTAGGGCGGTTCTAACCGCCCTAACCACTCACGAGCCGGTGAGCTGGGCGACCTCCGCGCGTAGCTCTTCGATCACCTGGGCCACGGCCGGGCGCTGCAGGGCGCCGGTGCGGCAGACCGCCTCCACCAGGCGGGCCGCGCGGATGCCGGCCAGCGGGCGGCCGACCAGGCCGCTGCCGCGGCGGGTGTCCATCGTGTACCGCGGCAGCAGCGCGATGCCGTGGCCGGCCGCGACCAGCCGTTCGGTGATCCGGAAGTCGTTGATCCGCTGCACCACCACCGGCCGGACGCCGGTGCGGACGGTCAGCGAGCGCAGCACGTCGTCCACCGGGAAGCCGAAGTCGACGCTGATCCAGCGTTCGTCCGCCAGCTCCGGCAGCTCGACGCGACGCCGGTTCGCCAGCCGGTGCCCGGCCGGGAGCGCGACGTCGAGGGGTTCGCGCAGCAGCGGCACGACGTCCAGGCGGTCCTGGTCGAACTCCGGCGCGTGCTCGTCGCGGTGAGCCACGACGACGTCGTAGTCCGCGACCAGGCCCGGCACCTCCGGTGGCGTCATGTCGACGTCCCGGACGTCGATCTCCAGGCCGTCGTGACCGGCGATGCGGGTCAGCAGGCCCGGCAGCAGCATCAGCCCGGCCGACTGGAAGATCGCGACCCGCACCCGCCCGCGCGGCGCGCTGCGGTAGGTGTCCAGTTCGGACTCGGCGCGCTCCAGCGCGGCCAGCACCTCGTCGGCCCGGGCGACCAGCGCGCGACCGGCGTCGGTCAGCCGCAGGCCGCGGCCCGCCGGTTCGGTGAGCGGCAGGCCGACTTCGCCTTGCAGGGCACGCAGTTGCTGTGACACCGCGGACGGCGTGCAGTGCAGCGCCCGCGCGGCGGCCGTCACGCTCCCGCGGTCGGCGAACTCCCGCAGCGTGCGCAGGCGACCCAGATCCACGACGTCAGCGTACGTGAAGGACAGCTACACGATTCCTGCAGATATTCTCGCTGGTCCTTCACGGTCGAGGTTGTCAGAGTGGAGGCATGCCCACCCGTGACCGTCTGCTGGCCATGTTCGTCGCCGTCCTGTGGGGCCTGAACTTCCTGGCCATCCACGCCACGCTCGGGCAGTTCCCGCCGGTGTTCGCGGGCGCGCTGCGGTTCGCCGTGATCGCCGTGCCGACGATCCTGTTCGTGCCGTGGCCGAAGGTGAAGGTGCGGTACCTGCTCGGGTACGGGCTCGGCTTCGGCACCGGCCAGTTCGCGTTCCTGTTCATCGCGATGGACACCGGGATGCCGACCGGGCTCGCGTCACTGGTGCTGCAGGCGTCGGCGCCGTTCACGGTGCTGCTCGGGGCCGTTTTCCTGCGGGAACGCGTCACGGGCCGGCAGTTGGCCGGGATCCTGCTGGCCGTCGCGGGGATGACCGCGATCGCGTGGCAGCAGTCCGGGCACGCGGCGCTGCTGCCGATGATCCTCACCGTGCTGGCCGCGCTGAGCTGGGCGTTCGGCAACCTGAGCACGCGGCGGGCGGAGCCGGACAACCCGCTGCACTTCACGCTGTGGATGTCCGTGGTGCCGCCGCTGCCGATGTTCGCGTTGTCCCTGGTCATGGAGGGCCCGGCGGCGCAGTGGCACTCGCTGACGACGCTGGGCACGCCGACCGGCCTGACCGCGCTCGGCGGGCTGGCCTACGTCGTGCTGTTCGGCACGATCGTCGGGTCCGGGATCTGGACGACCCTGATGCGCCGCAACCCGGCGAGCGTCGTCTCGCCGTTCTCGCTGCTGGTGCCGGTGGTCGGGCTGACGGCGTCGTTCCTGATCCTGGGCGAGCGGCCGAGCGGCCTGGAGATCGCCGCCGCCGTGGTGGTGATCGGCGGCGTTCTCCTCGGCTCGCTCAAGTCCGCGCGCAAGCCCGATCCCGAGCTGCTGCCGAAGGAAGTGCCGGTTTAGGAGGCCGCTTCCTGCTTCTCCTGCGGCGTCTCTTCTCCACCTTCGTGCTTCTGGCCGAGACGCTTCTTCATGACGAAGAAGACGACGACACCGATGACGATCGCGGCGATCAGGCCGTACTTGGAGAAGTTGCCGAGCCACTTCTCGGCGACCACGCCGAGGTAGTAGACGAGCGCGGTGGTGCCGCCCGCCCAGACGATGCCGCCGAGCGCGTTGGCGATCAGGAACTTCGGGTAGTGCATCCTCAGCGACCCGGCGAGCGGGCCGGCCAGGATCCGCAGGAACGCGATGAACCGGCCGAGGAACACGGCCCACATGCCGCGTTTGTTGAAGATGCGTTCGGCGTTGGCGATGTGCGTCGGCCCGAAATGCTTCGGGAATTTCCGGCCCGCCCAGGCGAACAGCCGTTGGCCACCGGTTTTCCCGATCAGATAACCGATGCTGTCGCCGATGATGGCGCCCGCGCTGGCCAGGATCCCGATCCACAGGGGACTCAGGTTGCTGTGCGACGACGCCAGCAACGCGGCGCTGACCAGCACGATCTCGCCCGGCAACGGGATGCCGAGGCTCTCGATCATGATCACCGCGCCGACGATCAGGTACACCGAAAGCGGCGGGATCGCCTCCAGCCATTGGTCGATGTGCACTGCCCGTACCCCCTGGATATCGCCTTGTCCGTCACCGCAGGGTACCGGGGCCGGTCCGCACCGGGAGCCCCACTCAGGTATCCCTCCGGGTACACCTTAGGTAGCGTTTTTCACCCGAGAGCGGCGAGCGCCGGCCCGACCGGGAACTCGCCGGAAACGACGTCGAACCCGCGGTTTTCGGTGAGCGGCTCCCCGAGCACCCCGACGACCACGGCGGCGACGTCCAGCCGCGTCACCCGTCCGGGTTCGAGGTGCCCGGCGACCTTGACGCGCCCGGTGGCGGGCCCGTCGGTGAGCGTGCCGGGCCGGACGATGGTCCAGGTCAGCGCGGACTTCTGCAGGGCGAGGTCGGACAGCTGCTTGGCGAGCAGGATCGACCGCACGAGCCGATCGCCCTGGTCCGGGGAGTCGGCGAACTGCGCGGAGACCTGGATGTACCGCGCGACGCCGGCCTTCTCGGCCGCGTGGATGGCCGTGACGGAGCCGTCCCGGTCCACGAGGTTCACCGACGCCGGTTCCGGATCCGGCGCCCCGATGGCGGTGATGACGACGTCCGAGCCGCGGAAGGCCTCGACGAGGTCGTCGGGATCCGCGGTGACGTCGGCGACGACGGGTTCGACGTCGAGTTCCCGGAGGACTTCGGCCCGGCGGCGGCTGCGCAACCCGGCCCGGACGGTGTGCCCTCTGGCCGCGAGAAGCCGTGCGATGTGGAACCCGGTCCGCCCCGACGCGCCCAGCACGGTGACCTGCATGACCCGATCCTCCCGCACGAACGGCGTCCGCGCTCATCCTTCCCCAGGTTGTCCACAGGTGTGCCCCCATGTGGACAACTCACGCCAGCCGGGACGCCCGGGACTGCAGGTAGGCCTGCTCCGGCAGGCTCAACGTCCGCCGCGACGCCGCCAGGTACGCCTCCCGCGCCCCGGTGACGTCTCCCGCGAGCTCCAGCAGGTGCGCCCGGACCGCGTCCACCCGGTGGTGGGCCTCCAGGTCGGCGCCGGCCAGCTCCGCCAAGCCCGCCTCCGGCCCGTGGACCTGAGCGAACGCCACGACGCGGTTGAGCGTCACCATCGGCCCCGGCGCGACCACGCGCAGCAGGTCGTAGAGCGTGAGGATCTCGGCCCAGTCCGTGTCAGCCGCGGTCGGGGCCTCGTCGTGGACCGCCGCGATCGCCGCCTGGAGCTGGTACGGGCCGACCGGGGACGTCGACAACGCGCTCGTGATCAGCGCGACGCCCTCGGTGATGAGCTCCGCGTTCCAGCGCGTCCGGTCCTGCGACGCCAGCGGGACCAGCGCGCCGGTCGCGTCGACCCGGGCCGGGCGGCGGGCTTCGGTCAGGAGCATCAGGGCCAGCAGGCCCGTGACCTCGCCGCCGGGCGGGAGCTGCCGGGTCAGGCGGATCGCCTCGGTTGTCAGCTCGACGCGGTTGAGCGCGTCCCCCGAGCTGGCCGTGTGACCCTCGGTGAAGATCAGGTACAGCACCTGTAGCACCGCGGCCAGACGCTCGGGGTTCTCGGACCGCGTGAGCCGCTCACCGCGCAGTGTCTGCTTCGCGCGGCTGATGCGCTGGCCGATCGTCGCCTCCGGGACGAGGAACGCGCGCGCGATCTCCGCCGTCGTCAGGCCGCCGACCGCCCGGAGCGTCAGCGCCACCTGCGACGGCCGGGTGAGCGACGGGTGGCAGCAGAGCAGCAGCAACGTCAGCGTGTCGTCGACGCCGGCGGCCGGCTCCGGCTCCGGCGGCTCGGCGAGCACGACGGCCTCCTCGCGCCGCTGCCGCGCCGTCTCACTGCGCCACTGTTCGATCCGGCGCCGGGACGCCGTCGTGATCAGCCACCCCTTCGGGTGATCGGGTAAGCCCTCGACAGGCCACTGCAGCGACGCCGCGAGCAGCGCCTCCTGGACGGCGTCCTCGCAGGTGTCGAACCCGCCGTACCGCCGGACCAGCGCGGCGAGGACCTGCGGGGCGAGTTCGCGGAGGAGACCCTCGATCACAGCTCGGTCCCGTGCAGCCCCATCACCGGCCGCACTTCCACCACCCCGAACGCCGCCTCCGGAATCCGCCCGGCGATCTCGAGCGCGCGTTCTTCGCCTTCGCAGTCGAGCAGGTAGAAGCCGGCGAGGAACTCCTTGGCCTCCGCGAAGGGCCCGTCGGTCGTCTGCGGCCCGCTGTCGCCGACGCTGACCTGCTTGGTCAGTTCGGGAAAGGCGAGCCGCTCGGAGACGAGCCGTTCACCGGACGCGTCGAGATCGTCGTTGAGCTGCTGGTAGTAGGCGAGCCCGGCGGCCCGCTGCTCGTCGCTCATCCCCTCCCACGCCTGGCGGGATTCGGGGTTGCCGTAGATCAGGACCACATATTTCACGAGCGCCTCCCGAACGGGCTTCCACGTCGTCGCCCCCGCTCGGCAGCGTATGCCGCGGGACCAAGCGACAGCGCCCCCCGCCCTCGGTTCTGGCGCTGATCACGCACCAGCACCCCGTCCTGGTGACACAGGTCCGGGTGGTCGCCGAGACGACCCACCACCAAGATCCACCTCGCCTGCGACGGTCACAGACGGCCCTTGTCGATCGTGTCGACCGGCAGCAACGTCAACGACTGCACAATGTTCACCCAGGCCACGGCCGGGATCGAGTTCCGCCGGCAGGGTCCAGACCGTCCGCCGACCCGACCGAGCCGAGTGCCGGCGGACAAGGGCCATTCCAGCCGGGCCATCCGCTCCTACCTACGCCGACCACACATCCCAGCGACCATTCCCCAACGCCGTGATCAGCAGGCCAACCGGCCGCGCCGAGATCGGGTCGGCGGCCGACCGCCGGCCTTCGACCGCACCGCCTACCGACGCCGCAACATCGTCGAACAGTTTCAACCGCCTCAAACAGTTCCGTGCCACCGCCACTCGGTTCGACAAGACCGCCATCTCCTACCGAGGCCGGGTGGACGGCGGACGTTCCGGAACTTCCCTCGGGCAAAGGGAAACCGGACCCCGGACACAAGACCGGCCGGGCAGCGACTGCCCGGCCGGTCTTCGGATCACAAGCTCACGAGATCATCGGTTCACAGGATCTCCGCTGAGGTCCCCACGTCCGGCGGGCCCAGGTCCGGGTTCAACGCCCCGGTCAGTTCCACCAGTTCCGGCTCCACCTCGTGCGGCTGGATGCGGCCGTCGCGGATGTCCTCCGCGTAGTGGCACGCCACCCGGTGACCGACGCCGATCTCCCGCAGCTGCGGGCGGTCCGTGTCGCACAGGCTCGCCTGCTTCCACGGGCAACGCGTGTGGAAGCGGCAGCCCGACGGCGGGTTGGCCGGTGACGGGAGGTCGCCCGCGAGCAGGATCTGCTCGCGCGTGTCCTCCACCTGCGGGTCCGGCACCGGGATCGCCGACAGCAGCGCCCGGGTGTACGGGTGCAGCGGGTCGCGGTAGAGCGAGTCCGCGTCCGTCTCCTCCACCAGCGCGCCCAGGTACATCACGCCGATGCGGTCGGAGATGTGGCGCACCACCGCGAGGTCGTGCGCGATCACCACGTACGTCAGGCCGAGCTGGTCCTGCAGGTCCTCCAGCAGGTTCACCACCTGGGCCTGCACCGAGACGTCCAGCGCCGAGACCGGCTCGTCCGCGACGATCAGGTCCGGCTCCACCGCCAGCGCCCGCGCGATGCCGATGCGCTGGCGCTGCCCACCCGAGAACTCGTGCGGGTACTTCCGCAGCGACGACTCCGGGAGGCCGACGGCCGACAGGAGCTGACGCAGCCGCCGCTGGGTGGCTTCCTTGTCCTTGTCGAGGCCGTGCGCGTGCATGCCTTCGACGAGGATCGACTCGACCGACTGCCGCGGGTCCAGGCTGGACATCGGGTCCTGGAAGATCATCTGCATCCGGCGCCGGGCCTTCCGCAGTTCCTCTCCCTTGAGCTTGGCGACGTCGGTGCCGTCGAACTTCACCGAACCCGACGTCGGCTCGTTGAGCCGCAGGATCGCCCGGCCCAGCGTGGACTTGCCGCAGCCGGACTCGCCCACCAGGCCGTAGGTCTCGCCGCGGCGGATGGCCAGGTCGACGCCGTCGACCGCGTAGACGTGGCCGACCGTCCGGTCGAACACGACGCCGCTCTTGATCGGGAAGTGCACCTTGAGGTCGTCGACCTCGAGCAGCACGTCACCAGCAGGCTGGTTCATCGGGCCCCTCCTCCCGCCACGACCGCCGGCCGCACGGGGTTGTGACAGCGCAGCAGCCCGCCGTGGTCGGGCACCAGCTGCGGCGAAACCTCGCGGCAGACCGGCAGCGCGTTCGGACAGCGGGGCGCGAACGCGCAGCCGCCCTCCCACGGGATGTTGTCGGCCACGGATCCCTTGATGGGGACCAGTTTCTCGCCGCGTCCCGCGTCCAGGCGCGGGATCGAGGCCAGCAGGCCGTGGGTGTACGGGTGGCGCGGCTCGGCGAACAGCTGGTGCCGCTTCGCCCGCTCGACGATCCGGCCGCCGTAGAGCACGTTGACCTCGTCGCAGAGCCCGGCGACGACGCCGAGGTCGTGCGTGATCATGATCAGCGCGGTTCCGGTGTCCTGCACCAGTTCCCGCAGCAGCGCCAGGATCTGCGCCTGGATGGTGACGTCCAGGGCGGTGGTCGGCTCGTCGGCGATGAGCAGCCGCGGCCGGCACGCCAGCGCGATCGCGATCAGCGCGCGCTGCCGCATCCCGCCGGAAAGCTGGTGCGGGTACTCGGAAAGCCGGCGCGCCGGGTCCGGGATGCCGACCTTGTCCAGCAGGTCCGTCGCTTCGACGGACGCCGCCTTGCGCGACATCCCGCGGTGGCGCTCCAGGACTTCGGTGATCTGCAGCCCGATCGGGATGACCGGGTTCAGCGAGGACAGCGGGTCCTGGAACACCATGCCGAGGTCGCGGCCGCGCCGGTCGCGCATTTCGCGGTCCGACAGCTTCAGCAGATCGGTGCCTTCGTAGCGCACCGAACCGCTGACCTTGTTGCCGCGCCGGGCCAGCAGCCGCATGATCGCCAGCGACGTCACGGACTTGCCGCAGCCGGATTCGCCGACCAGGCCGACGGTCTGGCCCGGCTCGACGTCGAAGCTGACGTTGTCCACCGCGGTGAACGGCCGCTCGCCACGGCGGACGAAGTCGACCGTCAGGTCTCGGACTTCAAGGAGTGCCATGGGTTCTCACCGCCTGTTCTTCGGGTCGAGGGCTTCGCGGAGGGATTCGCCGAGCAGCGTGAACCCGAGCGCGACGATGATGATCGCGATCGCCGGGTAATACGCGAGCTCCGGGCGGATGTCGAGGAACTGGCGCGAGGCCTTGCCCAGCATCAGCCCCCACTCCGCGCGCGACGGGTCCGGATCGCCCAGGCCGAGGAACGACAGCGCCGCGGCCTCGAGGATCGAAGTGGCCAACGTGAGCGTCGCCTGCACGATGACCGGGCCGAGCGAGTTCGGCAGCATGTGCCGGAACACGATCGCCCCGCGTTTCACGCCCAGGGACGTCGCCGCCAGCACGTGGTCGGCGTCGCGCTGCACCAGCATGGAACCGCGCAGCAGCCGGGCGAAGATCGGCACGCCGACCATCGACACGGCCAGGATGACCGTCCACTGGCTCGGGTTCGCGAACAGCGCCGCGATCGAGATGGCCAGCAGCAGCGAGGGGAACGACAGCATGACGTCGACGAGCCGCATGAGGACGGTGTCGACCCAGCCGCCGAACGCGCCCGCGATCCCGCCGATGATCACGCCGATGAGGACGCCGATCACGGTGGCCAGCACGCCGACGAGCAGCGTCTGCTGGGCGCCGACGATGAGCCGGGACAGGAAGTCGCGGCCGAAGTCGTCCACGCCGAGCGGGTAACCCGGCATCGAACCGGGGATGATGCCCCGGCCCAGCTGGACCTGGTCCTGCAACGAGCGGTCGAGCGGGTCCTTGGGGGCCAGCAGCGGCGCGAAGATCGCCAGGAGCAGGAACAGGCCGGTGATGGCACCGCCGGTGATCGCGACCGGGCTGCGCAGCATCCGGCGGACGGCTTCGCCGCCGAGGCTGCGCCCGCTCGCCGCGGCGAGCTTGTCGATCGGTTCCTTCTTCTTGTTCAGCAGAGTGTTCATCGCACACGCACCCTCGGGTCGATGATCCCGTAAGAGACGTCGACCAGCATGTTCACCAGCACGTACACCACCGCTCCGAACAGCAGGAGCGCCTGCAGCCGGGGGTAGTCACGCCGTTCGATGCCCTCGGCCAGCAGGAACCCGAGGCCGCGGAAGTTGAACACCCGCTCGGTCAGCACCGCGCCGCCCAGCAGGGCGCCGGTCTGGAGGCCGATCGTCGTGACCACCGGCAGCAGGCCGTTGCGCAGGACGTGCCGGGTGCGCACCACCTGCTGCGTCAGGCCCTTGGAGTTGGCCGTGCGGACGAAGTCCTCGTTGAGGACGTCCAGCACCGACGCGCGGGTGATCCGGGTGATCACCGCGAGCGGGATGGTGGCGAGCGCGAACGCGGGCAGGATCAGGTGCTTGATCGCGTCCCACACGGCGTCCCACTCGCCGGTCATGATGCCGTCGAGGATGGCGAAGTTCGTGATGGCGGTGGCGTCGAGACCCGCGGCCTGGCGACCCTGCGACGGCAAGCCGAGCGGGGAGGCCAGCAGGTCCTGCATCATGTAGCCGAGGAAGAACACCGGCACCGCGACGCCGATGAGGCTGAGCACGATGACCAGGTTGTCGACCGGCCCGCCGCGGAACCGCGCGGACAGGTAACCGGCGGGGATGCCGACGACGATCGCGATGATCATCGCGGAGAGACCGAGCTCGATGGTCGCCGGCAGGAAGGTGACGATCTCGCCCATCACGGGCTGGGTCGACACCAGGGAGTTGCCGAAGTCGCCGGTGAACGCCCGGCCGAGGAACCCGAAGTACTGCAGGATGATCGGCTGGTCGAGCCCGAGTACGTGGTTGAGGTTGGCGATCTTCTCCGGCGTCGCCTTGTCACCCAGCAGCGCGGCGGCGGGGCCGCCGGGCAGGGACCGGAGCCAGGCGAAGATCAGGATGGACAGGATGAAGAGCGTCGGAATCGCTTGTAGCAACCGACGCACGAGAAAACGGAGCACGTGCAGTCCTTCGTAGCCAGCCCGGGATTAGGCGCAAGGGGTGGGCGCGGTAGCGCCCACCCCTTGCCTGGCCGAAATTCAGATCAGCTGACAGTCACGGTGTTGAAGCGCTCGTCGGTGAGCGGGCTCGCCACCAGACCCTTGACCTTCGGGCCGACCACGATGGCCGGAGTCGGGTACGCGATCGGGATCGCCGGCAGGAAGTCCATGATCTGCTTGTTGACTTCCTGGTACGCCTTGGCGTGGGCGTCACCGGCCGCCGAAGCGTCCGCCGCGCTCAGAGCCGAGAAGAGCTGCGGGTTGTTGAACCCGAACTCCTTCTTCTCGCGGCCGAAGAACGTGCCCACGAAGTTGCCGGCGTCGTTGTAGTCACCGGTCCAGCCGAGCAGGTGGAGGTCCTGCTTACCGGCCTTCTGGACGTCGTCCTTGTAACCACCGTTCCACGGCTCGGCGTGGGTCTCGATCTTGATGCCGATCTTCTTCAGGTCCTCGGAGATCGCCGTGAAGGTGTCCGCCGGGTTCGGCATGTACGGCCGGGTGACCTCGGTCGGGTAGTAGAACTTCAGCGTCAGATCCGTCGCCCCGGCCTCCTGCAGCAGCTGCTTGGCCTTCTCCGGGTCGTACGGGTACTTGGTGACGTCGTCGGTGTAACCCGAGATGACCTTCGGGACGAACTCGGTCGCGACCTCGGAACCCTCGGCCAGCTTCGACTTCACGAACTGCTCGCGGTTGACGCCGTAGGCCAGCGCCTGGCGGACCTTGACGTCCTTGAGCTTCGGGTTGTTGGCCTGGTTGATGCCCAGGTACAGCACGTTGAACGACGGGCGGATGAGGACCTGCTCACCGTCGTTGCGCAGCAGGCCGTAGTCCGCCGGGTTCGGGTAGTCGTAGCCGTTGATGTCGCCGGCCTTGAGCGCCTGCTTGCGGGCGTTCTCGTCCGGGATCACCTTGAAGATCAGCTTGTCGAGCTTCGGCGGCGTCGGGCTGCTGTCGTTCTTGACCAGCGTGATCTCACCCTTGGCCTGGTCCCAGCTCTCGAACTTGAACGGGCCGGTGCCGACCGGGAACTTGTTCGCGTACTCGCTGTAGGTGAACGAGTCGCCGCTCTGGGTGACCGTGTCGGCGTTGTGCGCCTTGAGCGCGGTCGGGCTCTGGATCGCGAACGACGGCAGCGTGAACGCCGACGGGAACGCGCCCTTGGGCTTGTTCAGGTTCAGGACCGCGGTCGCCGGGTCCTTCGCCTCGCAGCTCTTGTAGACGGGGTCACCCGTCGCGTCGCCCTCGTTCTTGGCGAAGCCCTCGAAGACGTCGCCGTAGTAGATCATCTGGCTCTGGGCGGCGGCGCCCTTCATGTTGAACCAGCGGTCGAAGTTGAAGCAGACCGAGGCAGCGTCCATCGGGGTGCCGTCGGAGAACTTGACGCCCGACTTCAGGGTGAACGTCCAGGTCTTGCCGTCGTTGCTCGGCTCCCACTTCTCGGCGAGAGACGGCTCGAGGTCGGCGGTGCCCGGCTTGTTCTGGATCAGCGTGTCGTAGATCTGACGGGTGATCCGGAAGGTCTCGCCCTCGTCGTTGAACGCCGGGTCGAACATCTTCGGGTTTCCGGCGGCGCCGAAGATCATCGTGCCTCCGGTACCACCTCCGGCGCCCTCGTCACGCTTCGAATCCGCACAGGCGGACAGCGAAACCGCGAGCGCGCCGGTGAGCCCGATCAGGGCCACGCGGCGTGTTCGGGTCAGCCGCAATTGCTGCATCTGGCACCCCTTGGGAGATGTTCGGGTTTTTAAGTCACCGTCCGGTCGGTCAGGAACACCCCGGACGATCGGTGTGCTCGCCGACACTAGCGGGAACTCGGCTCGCACTTAAGCACGTGAGGTTACGATCGCGCTACGTGGGCGTCGATTTGACCGCAATGTGTCCGTAAATCACGACAGAATGTGACCATTTGTGGTCCACGGCTGCGCCGAGTGCCCGAACCCTGACTCAGATGGCGGTACCGCCGTTAGACCAGCAGTGTTCACGGTCCGGTCTCGCTTGATCGATCCGGAGCGGCGCGGGCACGGAGCGTGAGCAATCCATTCCCTACGAAAGTCGGGTTCCGGCCGCCTCGGGGGTGCCGTCGACGGCGAACCAGCCGCGCTCGAACCGTTGCCAGCGGCCCAGTTCCGCCCTCGACGCCTCGCCGTCGCGCGCCACGGACCGGGTCAGCCGCTCGGCCTCCGTGCCGCCGGAGATCCAGCAGAGGTGGGAAAGCAGGGGTCTTACCGAAGCCCGGCCGCTCGAAACGCCTTCCACCACCAGGACGTCCGGAACTGTCACCCGGACGAGATCCCCCGGCCGTGGGACCCCGGACGACCAGTCCGTCCGCCGGTAAGCGCCGTCCACGCCGTCCGCAAGGGGCTTCAGCACACCTTCGACGAGCCGCGGCCACCACCCGACCGGGTCGTCCCACGTCGCGAAGGCGTCGGTGCTCACGAGGGCGGTGCGGCAACCCCGGGCTCGCAGCCCATCGACGACTTCGCCTGCCAGCGTGGACTTCCCGGCACCCGACGGCCCGTCGACGGCCAGCACCCGAACCCCGCCGAGCCGCGCGGGCGCGGAAAGCAGCGCCTCGATCAGGGCGTCACTTGCTGACGCGCTCGACCTCGGGAAGTCCTTTGACGTCGTCCGGCGCCGACATCCGGGCTTCCAGCTCGCCGATCCGGCGTTCGAGCTCGCGCTTGGTGTCTTCGAGCTCGCAGCGCAGCAACGCGGTCTCCTCGACCGACGTGCGCACTTCTTCCTCCAGGTGCCCGACCTCGGTCGACAGGTGCAGCGACACGAGCGCCAGCACGACCCCGGCGAGCAGGAAGACGAAGTTCGACGGCGTCTGGACGCCGGTGTGCTTGGCGAGGAACTCGGCCGCCTGCGGCAGCACCGCGAGGACGACGACGCCGACGGCGACGACCAGCCACACGCCCGCGTACTTCTCCCGCAGCTTGCGCCGCCGCATCATTTCGATGACCACGAACAGCACGACGCAGGCGACGATGATGCTGAGGATGCGCCAACCGGCCATTTCCAGTTCCCCTTACGCCGAATCCGAGGAGTCGACCGCGGGCCGGCGGCGCACCAGGGCCAGCAGCAGCGCGAGACCCGCGCGGCCCAGGTAGACGGCCGACTTGACGGGCGAGTGGCTGGGCGTGCCGCCCGCGCGCTCGCGCATGATGACCGGGATCTCCTTGATGGTCAGGTTCGCCCGGATGGCCATGACCAGGGACTCGACGGTGTCGCCGAGGTATTCGGCCGGGTAGTAGCCGGCGAACAGCCGGATCGCGCGCGGCCCCATCGCCTTGAACCCGGACGTGACGTCGGTGAGCTTGCTCTTCGCGAGCCGCGAGAACACCAGCGAGAGCGCCACCATGGCGTACTTGCGCGGCCCGCTGGCCTTGTAGGAGCCCTTGCCGGCGAACCGCGAGCCGATCACGATGTCCGCGTCGTCCAGGCCGCGCAGCAACGCCTCGAGCTCGTCCGGGTCGTGCTGGCCGTCCGCGTCCACCTGCACGACGACGTCGTACCCGCGGGCGGCGGCGTAGCGGAAGCCGGTGCGCATGGCGCCGCCGACACCGAGGTTCACCGCGAGCCGGGCCACCTCGGCCCCGGCCGCGCGGGCCAGGCGGGCGGTGTCGTCGACCGAGCCGTCGTCGACGACCAGCAGGTCGGCGTCCGGCCGAGCCCGTTTCACGTGCTCGATAACCGACGCGACGCTCGCCTGCTCGTTCAGCGCGGGCATCACGATCAGCACCCGGCGGCTGGTCACGGAGGTCAACGGAGACGCGGACACGCGATCACTTTAGCCCTTCAGTTCCCGTTGCCGGCGGCGGACCCGGGGGTGGCCCCGGCCGCGACGACGCCTTGCTGGCCCTCGATCTCGTACACCGAAGCGCCGGGATTGTGGAAGACCAGCTTGAAACCGGTACCGGCGTCCAGGTGCTCGAGGCCGACCGCGCTCGGGGTCGTCGCCGAGACCTTGCCCTTGCCGACGAAGACGTAGCGGACCTTGAGGTCGGTGAGGGTCTTGCGCACCGCCGGGTACTTGTCGATGTCGTTCAGGTAGACGCTGAGGTACCCCGCCGGGGTGAGCGGCTCGGCACCGTAGAAGGTCCACTCGACCGGCTGGATGCCGTTGAGCGCGTACATCCACACCGAGCCGTCGGACTTGTCGTTCATCACGTGCTCGCCGGGGGCGACGCGCGCGGCGAGCCACGTGAAGGCCTCGCGCTCGTCGTTGCTCACGGTCGGCCCGCCGCTGTAGTTGAGCTGCAGCCGGGCCGCGTTGCGGCCGATGTAGCCGCCGCGGCTGAGGCCGCCGATGACCAGGGCCAGCAGCACCACGCCGAGCGTGGTGAGCGTCGCCGGGCCGAGGTTGGGCAGCCGGCCGCCTGCCTTGCGCGCGATCCAGCGGGCCGCGGTCTCGGCGAACTCGCCGAAGGCGACCGCGCCGGCCAGCGGGACCAGGGCCCCGATCCGCCAGTGGTCGTTGTAGAAGACCCCGGTGAGGGTGTGGATGAGCGGCGTCTCCATCGACACCGTGGCCGCGAAGAGCCCGCCGAACACGACGTAGGCCGCGACCATCCACAGCATCCGGCGGTGCTTGACCATCAGGCAGATCCCGATGAACGCGGGCACGCCGATCCACCACTGCGGGAACGGGGCCATCGGCGAGAACGTGATGGTCTCGCCGAGACCGCCGCTGACGGTGGCCTCCGACGCCCAGAACGCGCTCGTCACGCCACCCGCGTTGTACAGCGAAGGCAACGCCAGTGGCAGGCCGCAGACGACGGCGAGGCCGACGGTGGCGATCAGCGAGGGCGCCGAGCGGCGCCAGTCGATCCGCTCGAACCGGAACAGCACGGCGAGCAGGACCAGCAGGAAGTACACGACGACCACGAACGCGACGCTGGTGTGCAGCCCGATCAGCCCGGCGACGCCGATGCCGATCGCGACCGGACCGGCGATCCCCCGCGGCTCCAGCAGCAGCCGGCCCAGCGCGAGGGCCGCCGGGATCAAGGCCACGCCCGCGACGTAGGGCCACAGCGGACCGCGCCACAGCGAGTCGTAGGGGAAGTTCGTGAACGACACCGAAACGGCGGCGGCCGCGGCGACACCCAGCGGCGGCATCCGCCACACGTGGCACATCGCGGCGACGCCGATCGGCACGCACAGGATCACCGTGAGCGCCGCCATGTTCAGCGTCGGCATCATCGCCAGCCCGGCCTTGTCGAAGACCAGCGCGAGCAGGGCGTGGTAGGTGTCCGGGTAGAAGTAGTCGGTCTGGTTCGGCAGGTTCGCGATGGTGCCGACCGTCGACGGCCGGGCGTCGCCGTGCTCGGCGATCCAGCGCACCAGGTTCGCGTGGAACGGCGCGTCCCAGCCCTGCTGGACCTGGTTCAGGCCGCGGGCGCCGCGCAGGAACGTCACGATGCCGACCGCGGAGCCGACGAAGACGCCGGCGCCCATCAGCAGGTGCTCGCGCGGGGTCCGGCGCGGGCGCGCCGTGTCGGCGTCCAGCCCGGCCCAGTCCGGGTGCCGGCGCGCGGTGAGGCGCTGCACGGCGAAAGCGAGGCCGAAGCCGGCCGCGGACAGCAGCAGCGTCCACAGCGCGACGTCGAGCATGTTCCAGCGGATGCCGAGGCCACCGAGGACCGGCACCCCCAGGCTGACGACGCCGAAGGTCAGCAGCGGCGCGGCCGCGGCCAGCAGCCACCCGCGCAGCCGGATGGCCGCACCCAGGACGAGGCCCGGCAGCCAGAAGGCGAGCACGACCAGTAATACGTTCATGGTTTTACGCTGTCCAACCTCACCGGCGCTTCACGCCGATCCAGTCCCGGTGGTCCGGCCCCGGGTCACCCTACTGTGACGTTCGAACCGGCCGGCAAGTTGCCCGGGCGCCGCAAGACGAACACCAGAACGACGGCCAATCCCAGCGTGGGACCGGCGGCCAGGCCGGCGACGGCCTTGAGAATCGGGTCACCCGGCACCACCAGCAGCGTCACGGCGGTCGCGACCGCGACCACCGCCCAGGTGACCAGCACCTTGTTCGCCTGCTTGCGGGCCACGAGCACGGCCGTCATCAGCTGCAGCGCCGTGAGCACCACCGCGCCCCAGACCATCCAGGCGACCCACCAGCCCTGCGCGACGAACTTGGCGCCGTAGAGCAGCTCGACCAGCCACGGCCCGATGAGCAAGCCGACCAGGGCGCCGACGACGCCGAGGACGACCGTGCCGACCGCGCCCAGCGCCAGCAGGCGGCGGAGGCGGTGCATGCCCTCGGCCGTGCCGGACAGCCGGACGACCGTCGGGACGGCGAGCGCCTGCAGCGGCGAGAGCAGCAGGAGCGGCACCCGGGACACGGTGAGCGTCGCGAAGAGCACGCCGACGTCGGCGTCGGACCCGCCCGGCGCGAGCAGGCTCACCATCGCCGGGTAGCCGGTGATGACGCTGGCGGTCAGGCCCGCGCCGGCCATCAGGATCAGGATCCGCGCGGTGACCGGCCCCCAGCCCTCACCCTCGGCGTGCGGGTCGACGAGCCCGGTCACCGGCCGGACGAACAGCAGCCAGGCGAACGACCCGGCCGCCGCGGCGATCGCGAACGACGTCAGGCCGGTGAGCCCGGCGGCGACGATCCCGAACAGCACGACGACGCGGACCGCGGCCTCGGCGATGACCAGCCAGGAGTACGGGCGGATCCGCTGCTGCCCGACGAGCAGGCCGCGGGCGGCGAACTGGCAGGCGAAGGAGATCGCCCCGCACAGCACGATGACGCCGAGGGCGGTGTTGCCGGCGTAGAGACGGTCCGAAAGCACGGGCACGACGAGCGTCACGACGGCGACGACGGCGACCGTCACGGCGCCGACGGTCAGCGCCCGCAGCGCGGGGCGGCCGGCGCGGCCGCCGTCGAGCGCGGCCACCGCGGACTGGCGGGACAGCTCCTGCTCGAGCGGCGACAGCGCGCTGCCGAGGCCCATCAGGATGCCCCAGAACGAGAGGAAGACCTTGCTGTTCTCCGGCCCGAGCCAGCGGGTCGCGAGCAGCGTCAGGACATACCCGAGCCCGATCGCGACGAGCAGCGAGACGCCGATCTTCCCGGCCGAGCGGCCGGTCTCCTTGGCGAGCTCGCGATCGCCGGTCACCGGGCTGCTCATCGCCGGTTGCGGCGGGCCCGCAACGCCATCACGAGGCCGCGGACGGCGCCCGCGCCGAACCCGGCGCCGAACACCGGCGCGAGCCGGGCCACGGCCTTGGCCTCGGCGGTCGTCGCCCCGAAGCGGGTCACGGCCACCCCGGCCGCGGCCGACCCGGCGGCGGCCAGCGCGACGGCCGTCTTCGGGCGCCGCAGCGCCACGCCGAGGCCGAGCAGGCCGACGCCGAACGCGGCGAACAGGCCGTTGCGCGCCGGCCCGGGCGAGCCGAGGTAGGAGTCCACGAAGGTCGTCCCGCGGAAGTACGACTGGGCGACGAACTTCTTGAAGCTGTCGCGCCCGTGGTAGGTGGCCGAGAACTCCGGCGCGAGGAAGATGCGGTGGCGCTCGGCGATCCAGCGCAGCACACCGGTGTCGTCACTGGCGAAGCGCACGTCGTCGAAGAGCGAGACGAACGCGTCCGAAGCGTTCTCAAGGACCTCGCGCGGTGCGGAAAAGAAACCGGTGCCCTTGGGGAACAGGTCGAACTCGTCGATGCCGAAGGACATCAGGCGCGGATCCGCGCAGTAGCGGCGCCAGGGAATCTTCACCAGCCCGGCCATGAACCCGGCGTACGGGTTGGTTTCCGACGCGACGTTGACGTGGCCGTTCCAGACCGCGCGCTCCGGGTGGTCGACCACCTGGTCACGCAGGAACGTCAGCGCGCCTTCGTCGACGACCACACGGCTGTCGAGCAGCAGGATCCGCTCCCCGGACGCCTTGGCGATCCCCGCCCGCCGGGCCTCGAACCGGCCGCTGTTGGCCTGGCCGAGCACCGTGATGCCGTGGCGTTCGCGCAGCTCGTCGAGCCGGGACGGCGTGGCGTCGGTGCTGCCGTCGTCGACCACGACGACCTCGATCGGCCAGTTCGCCGCCTCGGCCGAGGCGAGCAGCGCGCCGACACTGCGTTCGATCCAGTCCTGCTCGTTGTAGACCGGGATCACGACGCTGAGCGAGGGGAGGAGCGGGTTCGCACTCACCGGGCCGAGGCTACCCGGCGGCCTCCGCGGCGGGTCGGCCAGTATCCTTGCGCCACCGCACCCGACCAGAAATGGGCCTTCACGGTGATTTCCTTCATTCTCGGCACCACCGCGGAACTGATCAAGATCGCGCCCGTCTACCACGGGATCCGCGAGCGAGGGATGCGGCCGAAGATCTGGTTCACCGCGCAGCACGTCGACGAGGTGGCCGACGTCCTGGCCGACCTGGACATGCCGGCACCCGACGTCTGGCTGGTGCCGGAGGAGAAGGCGCACAACCTCGAGTCGCCGTCGCAGGTCCCGGGCTGGGCCGCGCAGGTCATGCGCACCGCCTGGAGCCGCCGCCACGAGCTGCGCGCCGCCCTGACCGAAGACGGCCGGCCGCCGCTGGTGCTGGTGCACGGCGACACGTTCACCACGCCGTACGGCTCGCTGATCGGGAAGCGCATCCTGAAGTCCCGCGTCGGGCACGTCGAGGCCGGCGCGCGCTCGGGCAGCATCCTGTCGCCGCTGCCCGAGGAGCTCAACCGCAAGATCGCGGCGAAGATCGTCGACATGCACTTCGCACCGAGCATCCGCGAGGTGAACAACCTGCGCAACGCTCGCGGCGTCGTCGTCGACACCGAGGCGAACACCGCGATCGACGCGATGCGCCTGGCCATCAACCAGCCGCTGGACGTGCCGAACCTGCCGGAGAAGTTCGGCCTGGCCACGCTGCACCGCTTCGAGCTGGTCTCGCGCGCGGACAAGTACCGCGAGGTGCTGGAGATCCTGCGCGAGCAGAGCCGCCGGATGCCGATCCTGTACATGGCCGGCGCGCCCGAGCGCGAGAAGATCCGCTCGCTGGGCCTGGACAACCTGTTCGACGACAAGTTCATCGCGCAGCCGAAGATGCGGTACCTGAAGTTCCTGCCGCTGGTCGCGCGCGCCGAGTACGTCGTCACCGACTCGGGTGGTCTCTCGGCGGAGTGCTACTACCTCGGCCTGCCGTGCGCGGTGCACCGCGAGCGCACCGAGACGCCGCAGCACCTCGGCGAGACCGTCGTGCTCACCGAAATGCGCGGCGACAAGCTGCAGAACTTCCTCGACACCTACCAGAACCGCCGCGGTGAGTCCTGGATGGACAAGTACCACCCGTCCGAGATCATCGTGGACACGCTGGCGCAGCTCGGCTACTGCTGACGCCTCTTTGGAGTGACGCCGGTCGCCGGCCGGGCGCGGATCGGGCAGTTTTGCCCCCATGATCCACTTCGGGCTGGCGGCCGTCCTCCTGGTCTTCCCGCCGATCGACCAGGGCTCGGTTCGCGCGGCCGCGCTGGACGCGGGCTACCAGCAGGCGTACGTCGGCACGGCGGCCCCGATCGCCCTGCGGATCCGCGCCGCGTACGACATCCCGGCGTCGGTCACGGTGGCGCAGTCGATCCTGGAGTCGAACTGGGGCCGCAGCAAACTCTCGACGGCCGAGCTGAACTACTTCGGCTTCAAGTGCGTCCGGCCGACGAGCCCGGGCCCCATCGCGTTGCGGTGCGCGCGCTACCAGACGTCCGAATGCGTTCCGGCGCCGTGCCATCCCGTCGACGCGTTTTTCCGCTCGTACGCGTCGGTGGACGACTCATTCCGTGATTACGGGCGCTTGCTGACGACTTCTTCGAACTACGCGGCGGCGCTGCCGGCGCGCGAAGAACCGGACGCGTTCATCCGGGCGGTGGCGCGGAAGTACGCCACCGACCCGGAGTACGCGAACAAGGTGATCAGGCTGATGGACCTGTACGACCTGAGGCGGTTCGACCGGTGAGCTTCCGGATGCCCCGGTCGAAGTTCCGGCCGGTCAGTTCCGCGAACTTCTCGAAGAACTCGACGCCGCCCGCAGCGAGCGCGGAAAGCAGGCGCTCCTCACCGGTGACCGCGGTCTCGCGGTACGGGCCGCCGGCCACGGTGATCCGGATGAGCCCCGGCGGCACGGGTTCGAGCGTGATGTCCGCGGGCTGGTCGGGGAAGCTCACCTCGGCGCGCCCGTCGCGGCGGTACGAGGCCACGAGATCGGCCACGGAGAGCCACAGCAGCTCGATGTCCGACTCCCAGCTCGGACCCAGGAGGGAGACCTGCCCGACGGTCAGCTCGATCACACCGGTCAGGTCGGCGGAGTGCCGCACCTTGGCCAGCTTGGTGCAGTCCCGGACGTCGACGAACTCCCATTCCCGCCGCCGCCGCTGGAACGCGAGCAGCGTCCGGACCGGTTCGACCGGCAGGCCTTCATAGGACACGGCGGCCCGAAAGCGCGCGGCCCAGGGTCAGCTCGTCCGCGAACTCCAGGTCACCGCCCATCGGCAGCCCCGACGCCAGCCTCGTCACGCTCAACCCCGGGAAGTCGCGCAGCATGCGCACCAGGTACGTCGCCGTCGCTTCGCCTTCGGTGTTGGGGTCCGTCGCGATGATGATCTCGGTGATGTCCGCCTCGCCGATGCGCTTGAGCAGCTCGCGCATCCGCAACTGCTCCGGGCCGATGCCCGACAACGGGTCCAGGGCGCCGCCCAGAACGTGGTAGCGGCCCTTGAACTCGCGGGTGCGCTCGACCGCCAGGACGTCCTTCGGCTCCTCGACCACGCAGATGACCGTGAGGTCGCGGCGCTCGTCGCGGCAGATGCGGCACTTCTGCTGCTCGGAGACGTTGCCGCAGACCTCGCAGAACTGCACGCCCTCCTTGACCTTGCCGAGGACGTCCTGCAGCCGGGAGATGTCCACCGGGTCCGCGGCCAGCAGGTGGAACGCGATCCGCTGGGCGCTCTTCGGCCCGACCCCGGGCAACCGCCCGAGCTCGTCGATCAGGTCCTGGACGACACCTTCGTACAAGTTCGTCAGCCGCCGAAGCCGAGGGCGCCGAGGTCCGGCATGCCGCCACCGCCGCCGAGGCCGCCGGCCAGCGGGCCGAGCTTCTGCTCGGTGAGCTTCTGGGCGCTCGCCGACGCGTCGCGGACCGCCGCCACGATCAGGTCGGACAGGGTCTCGACGTCGTCCGGGTCGACGACCTTCGGGTCGATCTGGAGGCCTTTCAGCTGGCTGTCACCGGAGACGGTCGCGGTGACCAGCCCGCCGCCGGCCGTGCCGGTGACCTCGGTGTTGGCGAGTTCCTCCTGCGCTTCGACGAGCTTCTGCTGCATCTGCTGGGCCTGCTGCATCAGCTGGGAAATGTCGAAGCCGCCGCCGGGTTGCACCATGATCGCACTCGGTCCTCTCTGCACGCCTGTGTCACCACCAGGGTAGTCGCGCCACGGGCGGGCCCGGGTTGTGGCACCGTGGTCGCCGTGCGACGCGCGATTGCTCCCCTCCTGCTGGCCGGTGCCCTGCTGCTCACCGGCTGCGAAGAAGACACCCCGGCGGCTCCCGCGCCCGCTCCCGTCGTCACCCGGACCGTCACACCCACGCCGGCGACCGTCACGCCTTCGCCGTCGTCGGTCGCACCACCCGCGCCGCCTTCCAGCGCGCCGCCGGTGGCTTCCGGGAAGGTCGTCGTGCTCGATCCCGGGCACAACGGCGGCAACGGCTCGCACCCCTCCGAGATCAACCGGCTCGTGCCCGCGGGGCGCGGGCAGACCAAGCCGTGCAACACCACCGGGACGTCGACCAACGCCGGTTACCCCGAGCACGCGTTCACCTGGGACGTCTCCCAGCGGGTCGGGGAAGCGTTGTCGGCCAAGGGGATCCGCGTCGTCTACACGCGACAGAACGACACCGGCGTCGGCCCGTGCGTCGACAAGCGGGCGGCGGCCGGCAACGACGCGAACGCCGACGCCGTCGTCTCGATCCACGCCGACGGCTCGAACTCGCCCGGGGCGAACGGCTTCCACGTCGCCTACTCGTCGCCGCCGCTGAACGCGGCGCAAGGCCCGCCGTCGACGCGGCTGGCCCAGACGTTGCGCGACACGATGCGCACCGGCGGCTTCAGCGTGTCGAACTACATCGGCGGCAACGGCCTTTCGGCGCGCTCGGACCTCGGCGGCCTGAACCTCTCGACGCGGCCGATCGCACTCGTCGAGTGCGGGAACATGCGCAACGCGGCCGAGGCGGCCCGGATGTCGAGCGCCGAAGGGCGGCAGCAGTTCGCGTCCGCCATCGCCGCGGCGATCGAGGCCTACCTGGCCTCCTGAGCCTCGACGACGGCCTCGCCGTGCCGGGTCGCCCACTTCGTGAGGACGCCGATCGGCTCGACGAGCGTCTGCCCGAGGTCGGTCAGGCTGTAGTCGACGAGTTCGCCGTGCCGCCGCTGAGCGCGAACACCACGACGACAGCCCACTTGTCGGCGATGATCTCGATCGCCGGCCGGGCCGGGCAGTCGGCGAGGAAGACGTCACCCGGGAAGTCACCCCATGGGAACCAAGGTACCGAGGAGTACCTGCCGGCTTCCTAGTCTCGGGGACATGGAACTCCCCGAAAGCAGCCACCGGCTGTTCGAACGGCCCTTCAACGCGGTGCTGACCACGATCAACCCGGACGGCTCCCCGCAGACGTCGATGGTCTGGGCCAGCCGCGAGGGCGGCGAGATCGTGATGGGCATGGAGGGCCGCCGGCCCAAGGTGCGCAACATCCGCAACGACCCGCGCGTGACGGTCCTGATCGAGGACCACGACGGCCACGACGCCCGCGGGTTGCCGCAGTACCTGCTGGTCCGCGGCACGGCGTCGATCGTCGGCCCGGACATCGCCGACGAGTTCACGGCGCTGATGGACCGCCAGGCGCAGCGCTACCTCGGCGTCGAGAAGTACCTGCTGGGCAACCAGGGCTCGCCGACCGCGGTGATCGTCCGCGTCAGGGCGGACCGGGTCACCGGCATCGGCCCCTGGGCCTCCTGACCCCGACCCAGAGAGTCGGCAGGCTCTGCGGGCGGGGCAGGCCGAAAAGCCGTGAAGGCCTCCTTACCGGCTCTTACGGCCGGTAAGGAGGCCTTCACGGACCTTGGTCAGTCCAGGGGGCGGGCGCCGAGGTGGTCCGAGATCAGCCGGCGGGCCAGCTCGTCCGGGTCCTGGTCCGGCGGGGGCGGGGGTGGCGGCGGGGCCGGGCTGGCGTCCTCGTTGTAGAGGTCCTCGTCATCCTCGTCGGAGGGCTCCGGGGGCAGCGGGATGTCCGGCTCGGCCGTCGTGACCTTGGGCCGCGCCGGCGGGGGCGGGGTGGCCGGGGCCGCCGGGCGGGCGGGCTGCTCGGCCGGGGGCGCCGCGGGGGCGGCCGCCGACTGGCGGGTGAACGACTGCTTCGGCGCGGGCGCCGCCTGCTGGGCGCGGGCCGCGGGCGCGGCGGCCGGGGCGTTGCCGTGGACGCAGCGGACCTGCCAGTCGCCGCCGAGGACGTCGGTCAGCGCGCCGGCGATCTTGCGGGCGTTGTCCTGGTCGGACAGCCTGCGGGCCAGCGGCTCGGACTTGTGGGTCAGCGTGACGGCGTTGCCCTCGACGGTCGCCACCGTGGCCTGCGTGAGCATCGCCTCGAGGCTGCGGCCGCCGGTGAACTTGCGCAGCGCCGTCATCAGCTGCGGCCAGATGTTCCGGAGCCCGGCCGCGTCCAGCGCACCGGACGCCGCGGGTGCGGCGGCGGCCGCCGGTTCGGGCTCAGCCGCCGGGGCGGGGGCGTCCCCACCCGGCGTCCGGGTCGCGCCCCAGCCGCTGGCGTCGCTCGGCGCGGCGGCTGCCGCGGCCGGCTGCGCGGGGATCCCGCCACCCGGCGTGCGCGGTGTGCTCCAGCCGCCGTTCGCGGACGCCGGTTCGGAGGCCGGTGCCGGGGCGGCAGCAGGCTGCGCGGGATGAGCCGGCGGGGCGGCAGCGGGAGCGGGCTGAGCCGGAGCGGCCGTCACGGGAGCGGGCCGGGCCGGCGGATTCGGTCCGTCCGCCGGCGGCTCCGGGATCGCCACCGGCGCCGGGCTGGCCGACGCCGGGCGCTGCGACGGCCTCGAGAACTCCTTCTCCGGCGCGGCCCGCATCGGCGGCTCGACGCCACCTTCGGCGGGCGCGCCACCGCCGGCGGCGACGGTCGCGCGGCGTTCCAGCCGCTCGATCCGCGCCAGCAGCGCCTTTTCCGCCTCGGTGACCGACGGCAGCAGCATCCGCGCGCACAGCAGTTCGAGCACGAGCCGGGCGGACGTCGCGCCCCGCATCTCCAGAAGTCCATTGTGGACGATGTCGGCGTACCGCGAAAGCGTGCCGAGGCCAAGACGTTCGGACTGGCCGACCATCCGCGCCAGTTCCTCTTCGGGCGCCGACACCAGGCCACCCGCGGACTCCGGGACCGCGCGCAGCAGCACCAGGTCGCGCAGCCGGTCGAGCAGGTCGGTCGCGAACCGGCGCGGGTCGTGCCCGGCTTCGGCGACCTTCTCGACGGTGCCGAACACCGTGCCGGCGTCGTCGGTCGAGAGCGCGTCGACCATGTCGTCGATCAGCGCCACGTCGGTGACGCCCAGCAGCGACACCGCGCGGCTGTAGCTCACGCCGTCGGGCCCCGCGCCGGCGAGGAGCTGGTCGAGCACCGACTGCGTGTCGCGCGCCGAACCGCCGCCGGCCCGGATGACCAGCGGGTACACCGCGGGCTCGACCTCGACGCCTTCGGCGGCGACGTTGCTTTCCAGCAGCGTGCGCATCGCGCCGGGCGGGATCAGCCGGAACGGGTAGTGGTGCGTCCGCGAGCGGATGGTGGTGAGCACCTTGTCCGGCTCGGTGGTCGCGAAGATGAAGATGACGTGCTCGGGCGGCTCTTCCACGATCTTCAGCAGGGCGTTGAAGCCCTGCGTGGTGACCATGTGCGCCTCGTCGATGATGAACACGCGGTAGCGCGACTCGGCGGGGGCGTAGAACGCCTTGTCCCGCAGCTCACGGGCGTCGTCGACACCACCGTGGCTGGCGGCGTCGAGCTCCGTGACGTCGACGCTGCCCGAACCCTCCGGCGCGAGCGCCTTGCAGGAGTTGCACTCGCCGCACGGGTCCGGTGTCGGCCCCTTCACGCAGTTCAGCGAGCGCGCCATGATCCGCGCGCTCGACGTCTTCCCGCAGCCGCGCGGGCCGGAGAAGAGGTAGGCGTGGTTGATCCGCCCGGCGGACAACGCCGTGCGGAGGGGTTCGGTCACATGCTCCTGCCCGACGACCTCGGCGAAGGTTGCCGGACGGTACTTGCGGTACAGCGCGAGAGCCACGCCGCGAGACTACCGGGACCGTCCGACAACCTTCGCCGTGCGGGTCAGGCCAGGGCAGCGGCCTCGGCGACCAGGGCGTTCACCTTGGCGACGTGCTGCGCCGTGAACGCGTCACGCGCCCGTGCCTTGAGCAGTTCGCCGTCCAGATACGCCTGCAGGGCCGAGTCGGGACCGTCGAGCACACCCTGCGCGACGGCGACGACCTCGGGCCCTTCCGACAGCGTCCGGGTGGCGTACACCGACAGGTCGATCAGGTGCGTGACGTACTGGCCGTGCGCCAGGAACTCGCGGACGTCGGCGACGGTGCCGTCGAGGGCCTTCTGGGCCGCCGGCTTCGTCGACGGGCCGCCGGCCGCCAGGATCTGGTTGACCTCGACGCGGTCGTCGGTGTCGCGGCCCGGGTAGTCGCCGGTGCGCAGCAGCGCGGCGACGCCGGCGTACGGGCCCGCGAGCGCGTCCCGAGCGGCCTGGCGCAGGCCCGGACGGGCCTTCGGGTCCGCCGCGATCGCCGCGACGGCGGCACGGTCGTCGATCTCCTGCGCAGCGGCGAGCCCGCTGTGCACGAAGGTGACGACGTCGTCGTCCGTACCGCTGAGCGCGGCGCGGGCGGCGTCCTTGACCGCGGCACCGCCGTTGCGCAGCAGGTAGACCGACGCGCGACGGCCGTTGGGCACCGTCAGCGCCGGGTCGGCGGCGTTGGCCAGCAGCTTGTCGTTGTCGGCCTTGGCCCGCGCGGCGCGGGCCGCGGCCTCCTTGGCCTGCTGCTGCGCGGTGGCCTCGGCGCCCGCCGCGGCCTGACCGTCCTGCTGGTTCTTCGTCTGCTGGGCGGCGAGCCGGTCGGCGTTCGCCTTCCGCGCGTCCGACGCGAGCTTCGCGGCCTGGTTCGCCGCGATCTGGACCGCGACGCCGTTGTGCCGCGCCTTGGCCGCCTTCGCGCCGTCGACCTGGCCCTGGACCGCGGTGAGCTCGGCGTCGCCGGCCGCGGCGACCTGCTTCCAGAGAGCCAGGAAGTACCGGACGTCGGCCGGGGCGCCGTCGAGGGCCGTCTGCGCGGCGGCCTTCACCTCGGGCCCGCCCGCGGCCATGGCCTGGGCGGTCAGGACGCGGTCGTCGACGTCCTTCGCCGCCTGGAGACCGTGGTCGAGGAACGCCCGGACGTCCTCGGCCGTGCCGTCGAGCGCCTGCTGGGCACGCGCGTTCACGGTCGGGCCGCCGGTGCTCATGGCCTGGCCGACGGCGATCCGGTCGTCGGCCACCCGGGCCCGGGGCAGGCCGGTGGCCAGGAACGCGCGGACGTCTTCGATGGTGCCGCTGAGCGCCTGCTGGGCGGCGCGCTTGGCGACCGGGCCGCCGGTCGACAGGACCTGGGTGACCAGGACCCGGTCGTCGTCGTCCTTCGCCTGGTACCGGCCGGTGGCCAGGAAGGCCTGCAGGTCGGCCGGCGAGCCGAGCAACGCCGTTTCGGCGGCCCGGGCCACGCCGGGGCCGCCGGTCTCCAGCAGCGAGACGGCCTGGGCCCGGTCGGGCAGGACGTCCGCCGAAGCGGGCGTCGCGAGTACGCCGACGGCCAGGGCCGCGGCGACGAGAACTGCGTTCACACGCAAGGTGATCCCCCTCGGATCGTTGATCTTCCGCTCCCTTATCGCCGGCCCGGCAAGAATGTTTCCGACCGCGACTACGCTTCGGTTTCGTGAGTCGAACAGGCAAGCCGGCACCGATTCCGGGCCAGTACCCGGTGAGGTTCGGGACGGCGGAACTCCAGCGCTTCGCCGACCGCGGCAACGCGTGGCTGCTGTCGGTGGGCGGGGTCGCCCAGTCGTACGTCGACCTCGACGACCCGAGCCACCTGGAGTTCGACTACGTCCGCCGCTTCGGCGACGTCGTCGACCTCCTCCCACCAGGCCCGGTGGAGGCACTCCACATCGGCGGCGCGGCCTGCACCCTCCCGCGCTACGTGGCGGCCAAGCGCCCGGGCTCCCGCCAGCTGGTCTTCGACGCCGACGCCGAGCTGGTGGACCTGGTCCGCAGCCAGCTGGGCCTGAAGGTTCCAGGCCTGCGAGTCCGTATCACGGACGGCCGCGAGGGCCTAGCGACCCGCCGCGAGAACACCGCGGACCTGGTGGTGGTGGACGCGTTCGAGCAAGCAACCCTGGCCGGCGGCCTGGCCACCCTGGAGTCGGTGCGGGCGATAGCGGAAATCCTCCGCCCCACGGGCACCTACCTGGCGAACATCACGGACGGCGCGGGCCTCCCGTTCGCCCGCCGCTTCCTGGCCACGCTGCGAGAGGTGTTCCCGCAGATAGCCCTGCTGGCCGACCCAGGAGTACTCCGGGGACGCCGGTTCGGAAACCTGGTGTTCGCAGCTTCAGCAACAGGCGTCCCCACAGCAGCACTGGCCTCCCGAACAGCCTCAGCGGCCTTCCCGGCAAGGTGCGTAGAGGGCCCCGAGCTGGCCAAACTGGCCGGAAAAGCCAAGCCGATCACAGACGAGGACAAACCCCCACCCCCAAACCCCCCCAAAGACATCCTGGGCGTGTTCTGAGGCCACGACAAAGGCCCCGGCAGCACACGCAGGCCGCAAGGAAGGCCACGGCAGCGCAATCAGGCCGCGAGGACGGCCACGGCAGCGCAATCAGGCCGCGGGGACGGCCACGGCAGCGCTGTCAGGCCATGAGTGAGGCACCGTGGGGGTCCGGGGGCTCGGCCCCCGGGAGAAAGAACGAAGTGAAGGCCCCGGCGAAGGGGCGAAGCCCCGAAGCAAGGAGGCCGAAAAGAAGGGGACCCCGCGCACCCGTCAGAGCCTGCTTATCCTTGCTGCCTTCCGGCCCTGGGGAAGTTCACAGGGTGGACGCCGCGCGGGGTCCGTGGATCAGTGTAGCGGTAGGTGCTCAGGCTCCCGCACCAGCCTGGGCTCGGGCTCGTTTGAACGTGTTGTGCAGGACCGCCAGCAGGGCGTCGCGCACCGAGAGCTTCTGCCGGGCGTCGAACGTGATCAGGGGGACGTCCTCGCTGACGGCGAGCGCCCAGCGGATGTCCTCCAGGTTGTGGCCGAGCGCGCCGTCGAACATGTTGACCGCGACCACGAACGGGAGGCCGGCGTTCTCGAAGTAGTCGACTGCCGGGTAGCAGTCGTCCATGCGGCGGGTGTCCACGATCACCAGCGCGCCCAGCGCGCCCTGGACCAGGTCCTGCCACATGAAGCCGAAGCGGTCCTGGCCGGGTGTGCCGAACAGGTAGAGCTTCACCTCGTCGTCGATCGTGATGCAGCCGAAGTCGAGGGCGACCGTCGTCGTGGTCTTGGCCGGGACGTGGCCCGTGCGGTCGACGTTCGCGGCCACCGACGTGATCGCCGCTTCGGTCGTCAGGGGCTTGATCTCGGAGATCGACGACACGGCCGTCGTCTTGCCGACGCCGAAGCCGCCCGCGATGACGATCTTGACCGGGGCGGGTGGGCGGGCGGCCGGTTCAGTGAATGGCTTCGAGTCCACGAATGACCCTTTCGATCATGCCGAGGTCGTGCGAGTTGTGGTTCCCCGGCCGGCGGACGACGACGTAGCCCAGCTCGGCGAGGTCGGCCACCAGCACGCGCGCGACGCCGATGTGCAGGCCGAGCATGGCGGCCACTTCGGCGACCGACATGGTGCTGCGGCAGAGGGAGACGATTTCCTGGCGTTCGAAGGTGAGCTTCGGGTGCGACGCCGCGCCGAGACGGGACGTCATGACCTGCGCCTCGATCTCGAGGCTCTGGTCGACCGGCTGCGCCCGCCCCGAGGTCATCAGGTACGGCCGCAGCAGCGAGGTGTCGGGGTCTTCGGCCATCACGAACCGACGCTGTTCTTCAGCTCCTCGATGAGCCCGGGCGTGAGGACCTCGGTGGCGCGGTTGGCGAACATCGCCATCTCGTAGGCGATCGTGCCGAGGCTGGCCTGCTTGTTGGCGAGGACGCCGAGCGAGCAGCCGATGCTGATGGTGCAGACCAGCAGGTAACCGTGCTCCAGCTCGATGATCACCTTGTCGGGCGCGCCGAGCGGGTGGCTGTCGGAGACACCGTGGGCGAGGCCGAGCATGGCGGACGAGATCGCGGCCAGGCGGTCGGCGTTGGAGCGCTCGAGCTCCGAGGACACCGCGATCAGCAAGCCGTCGGCCGAGACCGCGATGGCGGCGATCGCGCCCGCGGTGTGCTGCGCGAAGCGGCTCACCAGCCAGTTGAAGTTCTGGGCTTCGACGCTGACACCTGCTGCGGGGATGCTCATTTCCTGCTCTCTTCTTCTCGTTCCATCACACGACCGGCGACCACACCTGGCGGCGGGGTGTCTGCCGTAAGCACGTCCGCCTTGGCCAGGCCGGCGGCGAACGAGTCGAACGCCGCACGCTCGGCCGCCGGGTCCCGCTTGGTGCGGTTGACGACGGGCCGGGCGGCCGGCCGGCCCGCGGCTTCCTGCTTGCGCAGGCCCGGGGCGAGCTGGGCGCCGGGCACCCGCCGGGTCAGGCCGTCCCGCGAGATCGGGGCGGTGACCGGCGGCGGGGCGACGGCGGCCGAGAGCGCGATCCGGTCGGGTCCGGGGACGCGCACCGGAAGGGCCGGGGTCGCCGGCACCGGCGACGTGACGACGGTCGGCGGCGCCGGGTTCGCCGACACAGGCGCGGTGACGACCGTCGGCGGCGCCGGGTTCGCCGACACAGGCGCGGTGACGACCGTCGGCGGCGCGGTGACCGCGGCGCCGCCCTCGACGCCCTTGGCGAACTCGGCGGCTTTGGCGAACGCCTCCTGGAAGCCGTCCATCGCGGCCTTGGTCGCCTCCGGGTCGTGCCGCGGCTTGGTGTCGCCGGCCTCCGCGGCGGTCGTGCCCGGGCTGGGCAGCTGCGCGCCGCGGACGCGCCGGCGCAGGCCGCCACGGGACTCGGCCCCGGGTTCTTCTTCGGCGGCCGGCGTGGCGACGGCGGGGGCGGCGACGGCGGGTTCGCCGTCCGGCCACACCGGGGCCGGCTGGTTGAACCAGCCGAACCCGTTGGCGTGCCCGGCACCGAGCAGCGCCGGGATCGCCGGCGACGGCAGTTCCTTCTGGCGCTCCGGCTCGACGGGCCGGAACATGTCCAAAGTGGACGACTTGCGCCGGGCCGGCGCCGGGGCGGCGTGCCGCGGTTTCGGCTTGGCCACCGGGGGTGCCGCCGGCGCCGGGATCGCCGGCGCGGGTTCGGCCTTCGGGAGCAGTCCGGTGCGGTAGCTGAACAGCGGCGGCGGGATCGTCAGCCGCGCGGTCACGCCGCCGGTCGTCGGCGTCGCGAGCAGTTCGACGCCCAGTTCGTGGCGCCGCGCGAGGCGGCCGACCACGAACAGGCCGAGCACGCTGGTCGGCGCGAGCTCCAGGCGTTCACGCTCGACGAGCCGGTTGTTCTCCGCGGAGATCTTCTCCTCGGTCATGCCGATGCCGTGGTCGACGATGCTCACCAGGCACGAGCCGTCGGCGAGGAACATCGTGTCCACCTCGACCGTCGAACCCGGCGGCGAGAACGACGTCGCGTTCTCCAGCAGCTCGGCGAACACCAGCACCAGGTCGGCACCGAGCGTCGAGGACAGCAGGATCTCCGCGACGACACCGAGCTTGACGCGCTGGTAGTCCTCGATCTCGGCGAGCGCCGAGCGCAGGGCCGTCGACAGCTCGATCGGGCCGGCGATGCGGGTCTCGTCGCGGGTGCCGGACACCACGAGCAGGTTGTCGGCGTTGCGGCGCAGGCGGGTGGAGAGGTGGTCGAGCCGGTAGAGGCTGGCCAGCAGGCGGGTGTCCTGCTCGTTGCGCTCGACCTCGTCGATCAGCGCGAGCTGGCGGCCGACGAGGTTCTGCGTGCGTTTCGCGACGTTCGCGAACATCAGGCTGGTGTTGCGCCGGGTGAGCGCCTGCCGTTCGACCAGCTCGGCGGCGGTCGTCTGGACCCGGTTGAACGCGGCGGCGAGCTTGCCCAGCTCGTCGTCGGAGGAGACGTCGATCGTGGCCAGCCGCGGGACCTGCTCCTCGGCCTCCTCCGTGTCGGTCACGCGGACGAGCTCGGTGCCGGCCAGGTCGGCGACCGACGTCGCCGCGGTGGTCAGCCGCCGCAGCGGCCGGGCGATCGAGCGGGACACCGCGACGGCGAGGAACGCGACCAGCAGGAACAGCCCGCCCGCGCCGAGGCCGACCGTCCAGGCCAGCCGCGTCGCCGAGTCGGCACGCCCGGTCGCCGCGTCGGCGATCTCGCCGGTGACCTTCTCCTGTACGAGCTTGCGTTGTCCCGCCTGGGTTTCCGCCGCACTGAGGACGTCGGTGACGTACTTGCCGGTGGCGGCCGCGTCACGCGGGTTGTCGATCTGGGCGGCGAGGTCCTCGATGCGCCGGCCGGCCTCGCTCTGCTCGACGTTGACGACCAGCGCGGCCTGCTCGCTGTCGGACGCGTCGTCGGCCTGCTGGACGAACCGGTCGGTGAAGATCGGCGCCTGCTGGGTGGCGTCGTCCAGGATGGACTTGCCGGCGTCGGGCGCGACCGCCGTCACGATCAACGCCATGCCGCGCAACGAGTTCTCCTCGTTCGCGCGCAGCAGCGCTTCGAGGGCGGTCAGCTCCCGGGTGCCCTCGGCGTCACTGGTCAGCTGCGGCACCAGCCGCAGCGAGTCGATGACCGCGCCGATCACGGCGTGGTAGGTGCGGGCCACGCTGTCGAGCGCGACCCCGCGCCGTTCGGCGTTCTGCCGCAGCTCGTTCAGCGAGCCGATCCGGGTCAGCGCCGCCGACAGCTCGTCGGGTGCGTCGGTGCCGAGCGAGGACCGCACGTCCTCGACGGCGGTGTCGACCACCCGGTGCTGCGTCGTCATCTCGTCCGGCGACATCGACGGCGTAGCGACGAACGCGCCGGTCAGCAGCCGTTCCCGCTGCAGCTGCCAGACCAGGCCACCCAGCTGCTGGGTGTGCCGCGCCACGGTCGCCGACTGGGACGCCGCCGTCGCGCTGTTCGCCTGCGTCAGCACGAACGGCACCGAAACCAGGACCACCGCGGCCAACGGCGGCAGGAGCAGCAGGTTCAGCTTGCCGCGAATGCCGAGCCGCGCGAGGAAACCCCCGCCGCTCGCCCGTTCCGCGGTCGACCTGCCGTGCCTCATCCCGCCACCTTCCCGTAACACGTTCTCACTCGGCCGCGGCCACCCGGCTGACGTGGCCGCGGTGCTGCTCCCGGACCAGGTCCTCGATCCGGGCGCGCAGCGCGAGGAACTGCGGCTCCCGCTTCACCGCCAGGTCCCGTTCCGCCGGCAGCGCCACCTCGACGTCAGCGGCGATCCGCCCCGGGTCGGAGGCGAGCACCACGACCCGGCCGCCCAGGAAGACCGCTTCCTCGACGTCGTGGGTGACCATCAGCACCGTGGTGCCGGTGTCGGCCCAGATCCGGCGGATCAGCACCTGCATGTCCTCTTTGGTCTGGACGTCCAAGGCCCCGAAGGGTTCGTCCAGCAGCAGCACTTCCGGCTCGCACGCCAGGGCCCGCGCGATCGCGACGCGCTGCTTCTGGCCGCCCGAAAGCTGCTTCGGCAGCGAGCGGCGCACCGCGTCGAGCCCGGTTTCGGCGAGGTACCAGTCGACGCGCTCGGCACGCTCGGCCGCGTCGATCGGGAGCAGTTCGAGGCCGAACGCGACGTTCTTCTCGACGCTGCGCCACGGGTACAGGGCACCCGACTGGAACACCAGCCCGCGGTCGGGGCCGGGGCCCGTCACCGGGACGCCGTCGAGCACGATCTCGCCCTCGGTCGGCCCGATGAGCCCGGCCACCAGCGACAACAGCGTCGACTTGCCCGAGCCGCTCGCGCCGACGACGCAGACGAACTCGCCGCGCAGCACTTCGAGGTCGACGCCGTCGAGGGCGCGCGTCACCCGGCCGCGCACGGTGTAGTCCTTGGCGACGTTCCGCAGTTCGAGCGTCATGCCGCCCACTTCCCGACCTGGGTGCGCACCAGGCGCAGCACGACGTCGATGGTCAGCCCGGCGACGCCGATCACGATGAGCACCGCGAAGATCGTGTCCGTCTGCAGGAACCGTTGCGCACGCACGATCCGGAAACCCAGGCCGGCCTGGGAGTTGATCAGTTCGGCCACGACCACGAAGTTCCACGCCGCGGCGGCGTTGATCCGGATCGCGTCGATCATGCCCGGCAGCGAGTGCGGCACGACGATCTTGCGCAGCACCTCGCCCCGGCGCGCGCCGAGGGTGTAGGAGACGTCGAGGAGCGCGTTCGGCACCGCGCGCACGACGTCCGCGGTCATCAGGGTGTTGAAGAAGACCGTCCCGATGAAGAGCATGGCGATCTTCGACGGCTCGCCGATGCCGAGCCAGATGATCAGCAGCGGGATGAACGCGCTCGCCGGGAGGTAGCGCAGCAGCCCGATCAGCGGCTCGAAGAACGCCTGCCCCGCGGTGAAACCGCCCATGAGGATGCCGAGCGGCACCGACACGAGCACCGCGAGGCCGAAGCCTTCGAGCACCCGCTGCGTGGTCGCCCACAGGTCGTCGAACAGCTCGCCGGTGCTCGCCATGTCGAACCCGGCGCGGAACACCGCGACCGGGGACGGCAGGAACGTCGAGTCGACGGCGCCGCTCACACTGAGCACAACCCAGGCGAGGAATGGGATCGCGAACGACAGCACCGCCAGCGTCCACCGCGTGGACGCCGAAATCGGCGTGCGCGGGGAGAAGAGCGGGGACGCGGGCTTCGGCGCGGCCCGGCGCGGCAACGGCGTCCAGTCCGCCCGGCCCCGGCCCGCCTGGACACGCTCGGCGAGCCCCTGCTCGGCCTCCAGCGCCTCGGCCTCCGAGGCCGCGCGTGCGTCGGCCGAGGCATCGGAGGTGGTGCGCTGGGTGGGACCGGTCACTGCGGCGCGGCCTTCACGAACTGGTCGTCGAACAGGCCGTCGAGCGACGGCCGCTGCTGGGCGAGGCCGGTGTTCACGATGAAGTCGACGATCTTGTTCGCCTGGAAGTCGAGGTGCTGCGCGGTGACCCCCGGGGTGAACGCGTCGAGGTTCTGCTGGCGGGTGAAGATCGTGGTGCCGGCGTCGTAGGTCTTGTAGTCCGCGTCGGACACCCCGCCGCGCTCGGCCATGATCTTGACCGCCGCGTCCTTGTTGTTCTTGATCCAGGTCAGCGTCTCGAACCAGGTGTTGACCAGCGCCTGGACGTCCTTCGGGTGCTCCTTGACGAGCTTCTGCGAAGTGACCAGGTGGTCCGGGATGGCGCCGGGGAACTCCGTCGACGACGAGATCGCGCGGCTGCCCGGGAGCTCGAGGGCCTTGGTGGTGAACGGCGCGAACGCGCCCACGGCGTCGACCTGACCGCCGACGAACGCGGCGGCCGCGGCGTCGGTCGGGAGGTTGACCAGCTGGATGTCCTTTTCGGTCAGCTTCGCTTCCTGCAGCGCGAGCAGCAGCAGGTAGTGGTCGACGGTGCCCTGCTCGACGGCGACCTTCTTGCCCTTGAGGTCGGCGACGGCGGTGATGCCGTCCCGCGCGATGATCTTGTCGTTGCCGGTCGAGTTGTCGTTCACCAGCACGATGGAAAGCTTCGCGCCGCCCGAAGCCGACGAAAGCGTGTCGTTGAGGGTCTGGCTGTTGGCGTCGATCGCGCCGCTGGAAAGCGCGTTGATGCTGTCGGTGTAGTTGTCGAACCACTTGAGGTCGACGTTCACGCCGTTCTTGGCGAACAGTCCCTGCTCCTGCGCCACCTGCCAGGGAAACCACCCCGGCCAGGCGCTGAACCCCAGCGTGATCTTGCCGCCGTCGCCGGAGGCGGAACTGTCACTGCAGCCGGACAGGGCGGTGACCCCGAGAAGGGTCAGCAGTGTCAGGAGCGCCGTCAGCAGACGACGAGAGCGGGAAGTCACAGCGAAACTCCAGATGGCGGGGGAAGTGGAGTGGAGCGACACCAAAGGGGGAACGGGGTCTACCTACCGCGACGACGAAGAGGTGGTTCGGGCAAAGCTGCGCCACCGCGCACGGTCATCGCTGCTCTCTTCCAGACGCACCTGATCGGGTCAAGGCGAGAGAAGTCGGACAGGGCGTACCTACGCCCAGTGAAAACCCGGCACCGCACGCACCGGATCAGTCACCCCTTGTCCCTCTCCCGGCGGAGACTCTAGCGAGAAGTACAAGATCCCCACAACGCCCTCCCAGTGCCTCCGAAAGGGTGACACTCAGCCGGGCCAACCAGCGCCTTCACGGGTCCGCAAGATCAAGTACGCGGGAGTTTCTGTCGGCCGTCCGGCCAAGATCCGAGCACTCCCGAAGAGATCCGCCCGTGCAGGCGCGCGGGCGGCAGGGCCGCGTTGTTACACGTCGGCACGGGGTGTCGCGATCATCATCGAGGCCCCCGCCGACGAGCGAACAATCGTTCGGAATGTGCCGTCCAGTGGCGTCCTGTTCGAACAGGTGTCCGCATCCGCGAATACCGCACGGACAGCGAACTCGTCGAAGGGTTCCGCAACTGTTAACGCGGCCGAAACAATTGCTATTTCTATCAGTCGATCGATTTCGTGAGGTCGTAAACCGTCGCGCTCCCGACGGTCGTGGCCGGGAAGTTCTGCTCCACCCAGGTCTGGATTTCGCCCGAGGTGCCGCGACCACCGCCGAAGCCGCCACGTCCGCCCGCGACGTAGTAGTGGATGTCGCCGGCGGCGACGTACTGCTCGAACTGCTGCACCGTCGGCGCCGGGTCGCTGCCGCTGAACCCGCCGATCGCGAGCACCGGCCGGCCGCTGTCGAGGGCCAGCCCGGCGGCCTGCATCGCGCCGCTCTGCGCCGCGGCCCACTTCGTCGTCGTGGCCTTCAGCAGGTCGATCACGGCGGTGTCGGTCTGTCCGCCGCCGAACCCACCGAACCCTCCGAACCCACCGCGTCCGCCGCCGAAGCCGCGTCCACTCGCGACCGCCGGACCGGACGACGGCGTGCCGCCCGAGTGCGCCGTCGCCGCCGTCGCGAAGGTGAAGGACGCCGTCCCGAGCAGCGCGCCGCACAGGCCGGCCACGGCGACGACCGGGCCGAGCCGCCGGAACCGGTCCGCGCCGAACAGCAGCGCGAACGCGGCGAGCGCGCTCAGCACGAGCAGCGCGTACCGCAGCCACGGCTGCCAGTCCGGCGTCCGGGCGAGCAGCACGAAGCCCCAGACCGCGGACACCGCGAGCATGACGGCCAGCACCGCGCGGGCCGCGAGGTTGGCCCGGCCCCGCCACAGCTCACGCGCGGAGATCCCCAGCGTGCCGGCGATCCCGGGCGCCAGCGCGACCGTGTAGTACGGGTGGATGATGCCGCTCATGTAGCTGAACACCAGCACGGTGACGACCGTCCAGCCGCCCCACAGCAGCAGGGCCGCGCGGGTCCCGTCGGTGCGCGGCGCGCGGCGGGTGAACCACAGCCCCGCGACCAGGCCGAGCAGCGCGGCGGGCAGCAGCCACGACGCCTCGGCGCCGAACTCGCCGCCGAACAACCGCGTCAGCCCGGTCTGGCCGCCGAAAGCACCGCCGCCGAAGCCGCCGCCTGCCGGCGGGGTGGAGCCGCCGCTTCCGCCGCCGCGGCCCTCACCGAAGATCCGGCCGAGCCCGTTGTAGCCGAAAGCCAGCTCCAGCACGGTGTTGTCGGTCGAGCCGCTGACGTAGGGCCGGTCCGCGACGGGCCACAGCGCGACGGCCGCGACCCACCAGCCGGCGGAGACGAGCACCGCGCCGGCCGCCGCGAAGAGCTGGCCGATCCGGCGCCCGAGCGACGTCGGCGCCGCGACGGCGTACGCCAGCACGAACGCGGGCAGCACGAGGAACGCCTGCAGCATCTTGTCGAGGAACCCGAACCCGATCGCCAACCCGGCGAGCACCAGCCACCAGGTGCTCGCCTTGTCGAGGGCGCGCACGACGCAGTACGCGCCGGCGACGAGCAGCAGCACGAGGAAGGCGTCCGGGTTGTCGTAGCGGAACATCAGCGCGGCGACCGGCGTCAAGGCGAGCGCGGCCCCGGCCAGCAGCCCGGCACCCGGCCCGGAAAGCCGGCGCACCGCGAGGTACAGCAGGCCGACCGACGCGACGCCGGCCAGCGCGTTCGGCACCAGCAGGCTCCAGCTGGAGAACCCGAAGAGCCGTCCCGACAACCCCATGACCCACAGGGAGAACGGCGGTTTGTCGACCGTGACGACGTTGCCCGGGTCGAGCGAGCCGAAGAACAGCGCCTTCCAGCTCCAGGTCCCGGCCTGTGCGGCCATCGCGTAGAAGTCGTTGGCCCAGCCCGTTTTCGCCAGGTCCCACAGGTACAGCAGCCCGGTCCCGAGCAGCAGCGCGCCCACGGAAGGCTTGATCCACCGCGGTTCGGAGGCGGCCTGGGGCGCGGGCTGGGCGTGTTCGGGCGCCGACAGGGTGGTCGTCATGATCCCCACCGTCTCGGCGCCACTTGTGGTGAACTTGTGCCGAGCCTGTGCCCCCGCTGTGCATCCCCCACGATCGCGCGAGGCACCCCCAAGACGCCACTTTCACTACGAAAGATGCGGGGTTGTGGAGGGAATTCGGGGGATGTGGACAACTGGGCGGAGCGGGCGGAGTGGGCGGAGTGGGCGGCGCGTGGGCGGCGTCAGTCTGGGGCGGGGGCCTCCGCGAAGACGATCTCGAACTCCGTGCGGCCTGGACGGCTTTGCACTCCGACCCGGCCGCGGTGCGCGCTCACCACCGCCGCCACGATCGCCAGCCCGAGGCCTGTGCTGCCCGCCGCGCGGGAACGCGAATTGTCGCCGCGGGCGAAGCGCTCGAAGACGTCCGGGAGGATTTCCGGCGGGATGCCCGGGCCGTCGTCGGCCACCCGCAACCGCACAAAACCGTCCGAAGTGGACAGTGTGGTCGTCACGGTCGTGCCCGCCGGGGTGTGCGTGCGGGCGTTGGCCAGCACGTTGATCACCACCTGGTGCAGCTGACCCGCGTCGCCGAGCACGCCGATCGGCTCACCCGGGACGTCCATCAGCCACTTGTGGTCCGGGCCCGCGACGTGCGCGTCCGCGACCGCGTCGGCCACCAGCCGGCACAGGTCGACCCACTCCGGCACCACCGCGCGGCCCGAGTCCAGCCGGGCGAGCAGCAGCAGGTCCTCCACCAGCGTCGTCATCCGCCGCGACTCCGACTCGACGCGGCTCATCGCGAACGCGACGTCCGGCGGCACCTGCTCGCCGCTGCGCCGGGTCAGCTCCGCGTACCCGCGGATCGCGGCCAGGGGTGTCCGCAGTTCGTGACTCGCGTCCGCGACGAACTGGCGCACGCGGCTTTCGCTCGCCTGCCGCGCGGTCAGCGCGTTCGCGATGTGCTGCAGCATCCGGTTCAGCGCCGAGCCGACCTTGCCGACCTCGGTGTTCGGGTTGGTGTCGGCCTCCGGAACCCGCTCGGACAGCGCGACCTCACCGCGGTCCAGCGGCAGTTCCGAGACGCGCGTGGCGGTCGCGGCCAGCCGGTCCAGCGGCTGCATCGTGCGGCGGATCGTCGCCGCGCCGACCGCGCCCGCGACCAGGATCCCGGCGAGCGCGACGCCGCCGAGGATGAAGCCCAGCCGCCAGAGCGTCTCGTTGACGTCCTTCAGCGGCAGGCCGATGACGGTCTTGTCGCCGCTGGGAGACGCCGTCGAGACGACGCGGTAGGCCCCGAGGCTGCCGCTGAGGACGACGCTGTGCGGCTTCCCGTCGGACGGCAACGCCAGCAGCGTCCGTACCTGGCCCTCGTCGAGCTGCCGGTACGGCGCCCGCCGCTTGGTCGGCGAGCCCACGCTGGAGTCGAGCACGGCCCCGGTGCCCCGCGAACCGACCTGGACGGCGGCGAGCGTGCCCTCGCCCTGGCCCAGCGCCCGCAGCGGGTCCGGCGGCGGCGCGTCACCGTAGGTCCAGGGCGGCCGTTCACCGCCGTGCTTGGCGCGGTCGGTGGCCGCGGCGAGCCGGTCGTCCTGCTGGCGCACCAGGAACTCGCTGAGCGCGAACTCCGTCACCACACCGACGACCAGGCATACGAGCGCGAGCAGCGCGGCGAGCTGGAAGATCAGCCGACGGCGCAACGACCACGGCCGCTGCGTCCCGAACCGCCGCCGCTCAGCCCGCTGGCTTGAGGACATACCCGGCGCCCCGCATGGTGTGGATCATCGGCTCGCGGTCGGCGTCGATCTTCTTGCGCAGGTAGGAGATGTAGAGCTCGACGATGTTGGCCTGGCCGCCGAAGTCGTAGCTCCACACGCGGTCCAGGATCTGCGCCTTCGACAGCACCCGCTTCGGGTTGCGCATGAGGTAGCGCAGCAGCTCGAACTCGGTCGCCGTCAACGGCACCAGGTCGCCGCCGCGGTGCACCTCGCGGCTGTCCTCGTCCAGCGTGAGGTCGCCGACGACCAGTGACGACCCGCTCGCGCCGGTCACCCCGCCCGCCCGGCGCAGCAGCGCGCGCAGGCGCAGCGCGACTTCTTCGAGGCTGAACGGCTTGGTGACGTAGTCGTCGCCGCCCGCGGTGAGCCCGGCGATGCGGTCCTCGACCGCGTCCTTCGCCGTCAGGAACAGCACAGGCAGGTGCGGCGCCTCGGACCGCATGCGCCGCAGCACTTCGAGGCCGCTGAAGTCGGGGAGCATGACGTCGAGGACGACCGCGTCGGGCCGGAAGTCGCGCGCGATCCGGACGGCCTCGGTGCCGTCGCCCGCGCTGCGCACCTCCCAGCCCTCCATCCGCAGGGCCATCGAGACGAGCTCGGCCAGCGTCGCCTCGTCGTCGACGACGAGGACCCGGACGGGGCTCCCGTCGGCGCGGCGCAGGTCGGCCTTGCCGGGGCCGGGTGACGTGGCGTTCATAGCGGTCATAGTGCCATCTTCCCGGCCACGCCACCGGGTTCGCTGTGGGCTCGCTGTGCGTTCCCTGTGAGGTCGTTCGGATGGGTAAGGGAGCCACAGGACCCGCTGACGCCTCGCACAGCTCAAACACAGCCACGGCGGTGAGCCTGGGCTGGACCAGTGTGGGTACGACCGGAGGACACGATGACGACCGAGCCGACGCCGAACACCCCGCCGCAGGGCGGGCCGGCACCCGCGAGCCAACCGGCCGCGGCGAACTGGGGCGACCCCGCGGCGGCCGCGCCGAAGAAGGGCTGGTCCGGCAAGAAGACGGCGATCGCGGCCGGCATCGCCGTGGTGATCGCGGCCGGCGGCGGCGCGGCGATCTGGGCGGGCACCAGCAGCGCCGACAACTCCGCGCAGCAGGGCGGCCCCGGCGGCTTCGGCGGTCCGGGCGGTCCCGGCGGCGGCCAGTTCCGCGGCCAGGGCGCCGGCGGGAACTTCGGCGGCGGCATGGCCGCGCTGCGGGAGGCCCTGCACGGCGACTTCGTCGTCGCCAACCCGAACGGCGGCTACACGACCGAGCGGCTGCAGACCGGCGACGTCACCGAGCTGAGCGCCACGTCCGTGACGCTGACCAGCAAGGACGGCTACAAGCAGACGTACACGCTCGACGGCTCGACGCAGAAAACGGGCGACGTCAAGACCGGCGACACGAACGTGACGGTGGTGGCGAAGGTCGACGGCCAGACCGCGACGGCGACGTCCCTCGGCCAGGCGATGCAGCAGCCGGGCCAGCGCCAGCCGGGCCAGCGCCGCGGCGGCGACTACTCGGCCCGCCCCACCAACTAACGCCCCCCAGCGCCCCAAAGCCGTGAAGGCCTCCTTACCGGCCATAAGAGCCGGGAAGGGGGCCTTCACGGCTTTTGCGGACCCCGGCGGCCGGGTTAGGGCAGAGTTGCGGGCGTGTACGACATCAGGGGGTCACTTCGGCGGCAGTCGCTGCTCGTCGCGGTGGTCTGCGTCGTCTGTGACGCGGTCCTCTTCGGCGTGCGCGGACCGCTCGGCAACGGCCACTGGCAGCCGTGGGCCGTGCTGCTCGGCGGCGTCGCCGTCAACGCCGCGCTCGCCGGGCCGGCCCGCTACTCGGGCTGGGTCTCGCTGGCGCACGCCCTGCTCTTCGCGGCCTCGCCGCTGCTGATCAGCACCACCGCGGGGTACGTCGTCGGCAACAACGCGGGCGTCCTGATCGCGGGGTACCGCGCGGGCGCCTGGCTGCGCCCGAAACCGGCGGTGCTCGCGCTCCTGGCGATGGTCGCCGGCGTCACCGCGGGCTGCGTCGAAGGCGGCGGCCGGACCGCGAACGACCTGCGGCTGATGGCGGTGAGCGTCAGCGTGAGCGCGCTCCTGCCGTGGCTGGTCGGCCGGTACACGACGGCGCGGCGGGCATACATCGCCGACCTCGAACGCGAAGCGGACGAACGCCGTCAGCACGAAGAAGCGGCCGTGCGACGGGCCGTCACCGAGGAGCGCACGACGATCGCGCGCGACCTGCACGACGTCATCTCCCACCACGTCAGCGCCATCGGCGTGCACGCCGGCGCGGCCCGGCTCGGGCTGCCCGAAGGGGACTCGCCGGTGCGCAAGTCGCTCGGCGCGGTCGAGTCCGCGAGCCGCTCGGCGATGGCCGACCTGCGCCGCCTGCTCGACCTCCTGCACGCCGAAACCGACGCCGCCCAGCCCGGTCTGGACAACCTCGACGAGCTGGTCGAGACCGTCCGCGCGGCCGGCCTGCCGACCCGGCTGACGCTGCTCGGCGAACCCCGCGAGCTGCCCGGCTCGCTCGACGTCGCGCTGTACCGGATCGCGCAGGAGGGCCTGACCAACGCGCTGCGCCACGGTGTGGGCCCGGTCGAAGTCGAACTAAACCACGGCCGCACCGAAATCGTGCTCACGGTGACCAACGGCCTGCGACCCGGCCGCACCTCCCGCGGCGAGCACCCGCACCGCGGCCTGGCGGGGATCCGCCGGCGCGTCACCCTGTTCGGCGGCCAGGTCGCCTACGGCGAAGACGGCCCGCGCTGGCAGCTCCGCACGACCTTCCCGGTGGAGAGCACATGATCCGCGTCCTGCTGGCCGACGACCACGCGATGTTCCGCTCCGGGATGCGCGCGCTGCTCGACACCCAGCCCGACTTCACCTGCGTCGGCGAGGCGTCCGACGGCCGGGAGGCAGTGGCCGAGACGGCCCGGCTGCGCCCGGACGTCGCGGTCCTCGACGTCCGGATGCCCCGCCTCGACGGCCTCGCCGCGACCGAGGCGATCCTCGCCGCGCCGGGCAACGACACCCGCGTCCTCGTGCTCACCACCTACGACGCCGACGAGTACGTCTACCGCGCGCTGCGGGCCGGGGCGAGCGGCTTCCTGCTGAAGAGCCTGGCGCCGGAGGAGCTGGTGGCGGCGATCCGCGTCGCGGCCCGCGGCGACGCGCTGATCGACCCGTCGGTGACCCGGCGGCTGGTCGCGAAGTTCACGTCGGTGCTCGAGCCGGCCGCCGTCGAACCGCCCGAGGTCGCGCGGCTGACCTCGCGGGAGCGGGAAGTGCTGCTGCTGCTCGCCGACGCCTGCAGCAACGCCGAGATCGCGCGGCAGCTGCACGTCGGCGAAGAGACCGTGAAGACCCACGTGTCGCGGGTGCTCGCGAAGCTCGGGCTGCCCGACCGCGTGCACGCCGTCGTCTACGCCTACAAGCACAAACTCGTACCCGGCGACTGACCCCGGCCGTGGGAGACTGACGCGATGAAGCGGTGGATCACCTTGGCGGTCGGGATCGTGCTCGTGCTCGTCGGCGCCGTCTGGGTGCTGCAGGGCCTCGGCGTCATCACCGGCAGTTTCATGACCGGCCAGAAGCTGTGGTTCCTGATCGGGCTCGTCGCGTTCCTGGTCGGCATCGTCCTGGCCGCGGCGAACCTGACCCGGCGCAAACCTACTTCGTGATGATCTCGAAGACCGGGTAGCCGGGGGCGATCTCGCGCAGCTGCTCGTCCGACGCCTTGGCGTCGACGCCCTCGAAGAACGCGCTGACCTCGAACTTCCAGCGCTTGAGGTAGGCGCGCAGGATCGCGGGCTTCTCGTCGTCGGCCAGCTCGCGGTAGGTGAAGGTCTCGTCGCGCCGGCCGACGCGCAGCTGGCCCTGCCCCGCGACGCGCAGGTTGCGCACCCACTGCGTCTCGCCGCGGGCGGCGACGAGGTAGTCGACACCGTCGATGGTCAGCAGGTTGACCGGCGTCGAACGCGGCTCGCCGGACTTGCGGCCGACGACCGTGAGCACCCGGCTGCCCAGGACGCTCACGCCCATCTTGGTCAGCCTCGCGACCAGCTCGTTGAAGACGTTGGTGGACTTGGCGGGCTTCAGGTAGCGGGTCTCGGTCATGATGTCCTCCGAAGTTTCGGGAGAGCAGTGCTCTCGGTTAAGAGCAGTGAACACCTATTGTCGCGACGAGTCAAGAGCGGTGCTCTCGATTTTGTGCGCCGCTCTCACGCGTGGCACACTGGCGGCCATGACCGCGACCCGGACCGCGCGCGAACGTGCCCGCGCCGAACTCACCCAGGAGATCAAGGACGAGGCCCGCCGCCAGCTCGCCGAAGTCGGCGCGAACGGGCTCTCCCTGCGCGCCGTGGCGCGTGAGCTGGGCATGGTCTCGTCCGCGTTGTACCGCTACTTCCCCAGCCGCGACCGGCTGCTGACCGACCTGATCGTCGACGCCTACAACGCGATCGGCGAGGCGGCCGAGGGCGCCGACCCCGGGAAGGGCGAACCACGCGACCGGTGGCTCGCGATCTGGCACGCGACGCGCGAGTGGGCCCGCGCGCACCCGCACGAGTACGCGCTGATCTACGGCTCGCCGATCCCCGGCTACCAGGCCCCGCAGGACACCGTCGCGCCGGCCGCCCGCGTCGCGCTGGCCCTGGTCAAGGTGCTCACGCACACCGAGCTGCGGGCGGTCGACGGCGACGTCGCGCCCAAGCTGCGGGCCCAGGCCGAAACGCTCACGAAAGTCCTCGGGATCGTCGCCGGACCCGAGACGGTGGCCCGGCTGCTCATGGCGTGGACCCAGCTGTTCGGCGCGATCAACTTCGACCTGTTCGGCCAGTACGTCGGCAGCGTCGACCCGGCCGACGAGTTCTTCACCCACACGGCGAAGCGGATGGCGGAGTTCGTCGGTCTCTAACGCAGCCAGGTCCGCAGCAGCAGCTCGACGGCGTCGACGATCACGGTGTCGCTCGTGCCCTCCGGGCTCAGGTAGCGCTGCCGGAGCAGGCCGTCCTCCAGCGCGTGGATGATCAGCGCGAGGAACGCCGGATCGGCCGGCGGCTCGACCCCGCGCGCGGCGAACGTCGCCCGCACCCCCGACTCGATCAGCTCGCGCGCCGCGCGTTCGTTCTCCCCGACCGCCGGCCGGGCCCCGGGGTTGCGCAGCGCGTACAGCGTCAGCTCGGTGCGCAGGGCGAACCACTCCGGCAGGTGCTCGGCGCGCTCGGCGTGCCACTCCTTCAGCCGGGCCAGGACGTCGCCGGACAAGCCCCTCACCTCGGCCGCTTCCTGCGAACGTCGCTGCTCCAGCAGCGCCACGACCAGCTCGTGCTTGCCCTCGAAGTTGCCATAGAACGCGCCGCGCGTGTAACCGGCGCGTTCGGCGATCTGCTCGACCGACGTGCCGTTGACGCCGCGCTCGGCGAACAGCGCGGCCGCCGCGTCGAGCAGCCGCTCCTTGGTCCGTTCGCGGCTTTCCGCCCGCGTCAGGCGCTTCCCTGCCACGGCCGAGACGGTACCGTCGCCCGGACGGGCAACAGCGGAAGGCGGGCACGACGTGACGGGGTGGGCCGGGAAGGTCGGCAGGATCCGGGTGATCGGGACCGGGGTGATGGGCCGCGGGATCGTCCAGCTCGCCGCGACCGCGGGGGTGACCGTCGAGCTGGCCGACGTCCGGCCCGAAGCGGTCGCGAAGGCGATCGAATTCGTCGGCGGGATGGTCGACAAGCTCGCCGCCAAGGGCAAGCTCACCGAGGAACCGCAGGCAGTGAAGGACCGGCTCGTCCCCCTCGACGCGCCGGACGCGCCCGCCGACGGCGTCGACCTGGTCGTCGAAGCCGTGCGCGAGGATCTCGCGACGAAGCGGGCGCTGTTCGCCGGCCTGGAGCGCGTCTGTCCACAGGAGACGATCTTCGCGACGAACACCAGCTCGCTGTCGGTCACCGAGATCGCCGCCGAACTGGCCGATCCCGGCCGGCTCGTCGGCCTGCACTTCTTCAACCCGGTGCCGCTGATGCGCCTGGTCGAGGTGATCCCGGGCACGCGGACGTACGACTGGCTACCCGCCGAGGCGCTCGAACTGGTCCGCAGCTGGGGCCACGAGCCGGTGCTCGCGAAGGACGCGCCGGGCTTCCTGGTCAACCACGCCGGGCGCGGGCTCGGCACCGAAGCACTGCAGATCCTCGGTGAGGCGCTCGCCGAACCGGCCGACGTCGACCGCGTCGCGCGGGACGTGCTCGGCCTGAAGCTCGGCCCGTTCGAGCTGCTCGACCTGACCGGCCTCGACGTTTCGCACGCCGTGCTGGAGAGCATCTGGAGCGGCTTCCACGGCGACCCGCGGCTGCGGCCGTCGTGGCTGACGCGCCCGCGCGTCGCCGCCGGCCTGTTCGGCCGCAAGAACGGCGAAGGCTTCTACCGGCACGTCGAGGGCAAGCAGCAGAACCCGGACGAGCCGGCGGCGCCGCCGAAGCCGACGGGCCCGGTGTTCACCGCCGACGAGCACCTCGCCCGCGTGCTGTCGGCGGCCGGCGTGCACGTGGTGTCGGACGCCTACCCGGACGCGGTCCTGCTCGTCCCGCTCTACGGCGAGTCCACAGTGGATGCCGCCACCCGCGACGGACTGCCGCTCGCGCGCGTCGCCGGCGTCGACCCCCTCGGCGGTTACGAACGACGGCTGACGCTGTCGGTGCACCCCGGTCTCGACCCGGCGGCGGGCCGCGCGGCCTGGGGCGCCCTGGCAGCCACCGGCAAACCCGTGACGGTCGTCCGCGACGGCCCGGCCCCGATCGCCCAGCGCCTGCTGGCGTCCATTGTGAACACGGCGTGCTTCATCGCGGGCCACCACCTGGCGAGCCCGGCGGACATCGACACGGCGGTCCACCTCGGCCTCGGTTACCCGCGCGGCCCGCTGGCCTGGGGTGACCTGGTCGGCGGCGACGTCGTGCTGCGCATCCTGCGCGGTCTCGAAGCCGCCACCGGCGACCCGCGCTACCGGCCGAGCCCGTGGCTCACCGAGCGCGTCGCCCTCGGCCTGCCGTTGACGTCGGCCGGCACGAGGCCGGCGGACCTGCTCACCTGACGACCTGGACCTCGTCACCCTTGCTCAGCGAGGAGAAGAACTTCAGCGACGCCGGCGCGGAGAGGTGCACACAACCGTTGGAGTACTTGGCCAAGCTGCCCTCATGGAACGCGACGCCGTTGTAGAAGAACACCGAGTTGGGCATCGGCGCGTTGTCGAACTCCCGGCTGAGGTGCATCTTCTCCTTGTAGAGCACGTGCCACGTGCCGAGCGGCGTGGTGCTGCCCTTCTTGCCGGGCATGATCTTCACCGGGCCGTAGACGATCTTGCCTTCGTCGAGCAGCCAGGCCTGCTTGCCGGACAGCGAAACGCAGGCCGTCGCGGTGATCGTGCACGGCACCCCGGCCGCCATCACGGGCTTGGCCGGCGTCGTCGTGGCGGGCGCCGTCGTAATGTCCGAAGTGGACTTCGGTGTCTCGGCCGCCAGCCGGACATCCGCGGTACCCCCGGCCGAGCACGCGGTCAGCACCGCCGCGGCGACCAAAGTGGACAGACCGGCCACCGCACGACGAATCCGCATGTTCTCCCCCAAAATCCCTGTTGTTGCATTCTGAAGACAAAGACGCGCGGGGGGGGGTGGGAAAGGTTGAGTGAAACGACGAGGGCCGCCTCCGGCGAATTCCCGGAGACGGCCCGCGTCGTGTTTCAGCTCCCGATCACCAGGGGCGGTCGACCGCCCCGCCGGCGAGGGTGAACGTGATGTAGCCGCCCTGGAAGTCGCTGCGGTACACCCCGTTCGTCACGTACTCGTCGGTCGTCGGGTACCGCAGGTACGACCGCTCCCAGCCGAGCGCGGCCCAGCGCTTCCGGATCTCGCCCTTCACGGCGTGCGCTCCGGTGGCCACCGTGTAGTAGATCGAGTGGCCGAGGCTGAAGTGGTTGAACCGGCCGAGGCCGTCCGGCGTGCCGCCTTCGTCGGTCGTCGGGTAGCCGAGCCCGCGCTCGTACCCGAGCTCCGCCCACTTCTTCCGGATCTCACCGAAGATCGCGTGCGCGCCGTTCGCGCTCGTGTAGTAGATCGAGCCGACGTTGCCACCCTTGATGAAGTGGTTGTACCGGCCGGCACCGTCCGGCGTACCGGCTTCGTCGGTCGTCGGGTAGCCGAGCCCGCGCTCGTAGTCGAGCGCCGCCCACTTCTTGCGGTTCTCGCCGTAGATCGCGTGCGCGCCGGTCGCGGCCGTGTAGTAGATCGAACCGACGTTCCCGTTGTTGATGAAGTGGTTGAACTGCGCGACCCCGTCCGGCGTGGACGCGGTGTCGCTCGTCGGCGGGCCGAGGACGCTGTGGCCGCCGTAGGACACGTACTTGTCCAGCACCGGGCCGGTCACGTACTTCGCCCCGGTCGCGGCACTCCAGTACAGCCGGCCGTTCGCGTAGGTCCGGTAGTGGACCGTGCCGTCGGTGACCTCGGCCGCCGTCGGCGCGCCGAGCAGCGTCCGCACCGCCGGGTCGGCGTCGTAGCGCTGGTCGATCGGCGTGGCGTAGTTCGCCGTCAGCGTCATGTCACCCGTGCCGACCGTGATGACCCACGTGGTGTCCGTCGGGCCGCCCTGCCAGCCGGTGAACTTCGAGACGCCGTCGATGCCCAGCGGCGCGGCCTCGACGTCGAAGTTCGCACCCTCGGTGACCAGCGACGTGCTGACACCGCCCTCGACCGGGATGCTCAGCGCCGCGGGCTGCGTGCTGAGCAGGGTCAGGCGGTGGCGGCGCGGCTGCGCGACGTACGTCTTCGACGTCGACACGCCCGCGCTGTCGGTCACCGTGGCGGTGAACTCCTGCCGGGAGTCCGGGTGCTCGGTGAACGGCTGGGCGAAGTCCGCCCCGGTGCCGCCGACACCCGGGTGCGAGTGGCACGTCGCCTCGCTCGGGCAGTGCCGCACCGCGGTGGTCCAGGTGATCGGCAGCGCGCCGTCCTCCGCGTCCGTCGCGGTGGCACTGAGCGCGACCTGCTGGTCCACCGCGAACGTCGCGGTGTCGCCCGGCGTGGTCAGGGTGAGCTGCGGGGTGTGGTTGCCGGGTGCGACCGCGACGGTGGTCGTGCCGGTGGCCCCGAGCGGGTCCCGGACCGTCAGCTTCGCGGTGAACGACTCGGTGCCCGCCGCGTAGGTGTGGGTCACCTTCGGGCCGGCGTCGGCGGCGGTCGTCCCGTCCCCGAAGTCCCAGTCGTACTTCAGCAGGTCGTTGTCGTAGTCGACCGAGGCCGAGCCGTCGAAGGAGACGGTCCGCGTGTCCGGGTCGGTGGTCGACGACGCGCTCGCCACCGGCGCGGTGTTGCCGGCCGAGTACGTCAGCCGGCGCAGGTTGCCGGACAGGATGTCCGCGAAGACGATGTCGCCGTTGGGCGCCGCCGCGAACTTCGTCGGGCCGCCGATGCCGGTGAAGGCCGGCGGGTTCTCCGGGGCCTGCGTGAGCTTGCCCTGGGCGTCGTACCGCATCGTCCAGATCTTGTTCGTCACGTAGTCGCCGAAGAAGAACGATCCGCGGTAGGCGGCCGGGTAGCTGGATCCGTTGTAGACGATCCCGCTGGTGACGCTGTTGCCCTGCATGGTGCCGTTGCCGTGCTGGTATTCGAAGATCGGCGGCTGGTTCGCCACGCCGGCGCACTCCGCGAGGCCGCTGAAGCCGGGCGTCGGGTGGTTGCCTTCCCAGCACGGCCAGCCCTGGTTGGCGCCGCGCTGGACGACGTCGACCTCTTCCCACGTGTTCCAGCCGACGTCGCCGACGATCGGCAGGCCGAGGTTCGGGTCGATGCTGAACCGGAACGGGTTGCGGAAGCCGCGCGCGAACACCTTGCTCGCGGTCGACGCCGGGTTGGTCGCGTCGTAGTACGGGTTCCCCGGCACGCCCTTGCCGTCGGCCGTCAGGTGGAAGACCTTGCCGTAGGGCTGGTTGATGTCCTGGGCGCGCAGCGAGCCCGGGTCCACCTTCCGGAAGTCGCCGTTGTCGCCGATGGACATCCAGAGCGTGCCGTCGGCCGCGGCGTTGATGCCGTTGATGCCGTGGACGTTGAAGATGCCGGGCACCTCGAACAGCGTCTGCTCACCGGTCAGCCCGGTCGGCGCGCCCGCGGTGTCCACGGTCACGGTGAACCGCGACATCCGCATGACGAAGCCGCCGGTGACGTTGATCGACCGCGAAAGGTAGATGGTGTGCGAAGTCGCGTAGTCCGGTGCGACGGCCAGCCCGACGAGACCGAGGTCCTCGTCCGTGCGGACCGGCAGTGACGCGATCGTCTTGCCCGTCCCGCTCACCGGCAACCAGCGGACGCTGCCGCTCTTCCCGGTGGCGAGGATCGAATTGTCCGGCAGATAAGCGAAGTCGGTCAGCTGGTACTGACCGAGTCCGGTGTCCGTGTCCCGCAGGACGAATCCCTGCGGGAGTGTCGCCGCCGCTGCCACCCCAGTGGTCACGGCCGGCAGCAATGCCCCCGTGAGCACGACCGCCACGAGAGCGTGACGTAGTGCTCGAAGCTTTCCCAAGGCCATTTGGCCCCCCTTCCCAAGCGATTTCTTATCGCCTGAACAGGGGGGCCAGTTGCACTCTTACGAGTGAAGTTACTCTACCGTGATCTACTGTCCGTATCGGTTGATGACGCGTTACGGAACAACCTGCACGACGTCGCCGACGTGGAGGGTGGTGAAGTACTTCAGCGACGAGCTCGCCGACAGGTGGATGCAGCCGTGCGAGTACACCGACAGGCTGCCGGTGTGGAACGCGTCACCCGGGTAGAAGAAGACCGAGTTCGGCATCGGCGCGTTGTCGAACTCCTTCGACAGGTGCACCTTCTCCTTCGACAGCACGTGGAACGTGCCGGTCGGGGTCGCGTAGCCCTTGCGGCCCGGCAGCATCGAAACCGGCCCGTAGACGACCTTGCCGCCCTGCAGGATCCAGGTCTTGTGCGCCGAGAGGTCGACGCAGGCGGCGGTGCCCGCGGACGCGGCGGCGGCCGCGCACGGCACGCCGGGGTCGGCGGCGGGCTTCGGAGCCGGCTTCGGCTTGGGCTTCGGTTTCGGGGTGGTGCTGCTCGGCGCCGCCTTGGTCGTCGACGGCGCCGGCGCCGGCGTCGCGCTGGCCGATGTGGTGGGCGGAGCGGTGGACGTGCTCGCGGACGTCGTCGGCGCACCGCCGCCGGCACCCGCCGCGACGGCCCCGCCGCCGGCGTTCGGCCCACCGGAACCGGCCGCCCCGCCCGAGCACGCGGCCAGCACGAACGCCGTGGCCAGCGCGGCCGCTCCCACCAGAAGCCTCTTCACGATCCGGTACCCCCAGAAGATTCGATCCTGTCGGACACCCGTAAAGACGGGAGTCACCCGCCCGAGGTTCGTCCACGAAGGTCACGATTGGGTAGATGATGACCCGATGGTGATCGTTTCTTCCTACGACCAAGCCTGGCCGGAGCGCTTCGCCGAGGCCCGCGCCGAGATTCTCGCCGTCGCCGGCGACCGGTTCACCGAGGTAGAGCACGTCGGCAGCACGTCGGTACCCGGCTTGCCGGCCAAGCCGATCATCGACATCGCCGCGCTCGCGCCCGATCTCGACGCCGTCCCGCCCGGCCTGTTCGACGGCCTCGGCTACCGCGCCGAGGACTTCGGCGCTCCGGGACGGCTGCTGTTCGTCCGGCGCGCCGGCGACGTCCGCACCCACCACCTGCACGTCTTCCCGCCGACGAACTGGGAGTACAACAAGGAGCGCGTCCTGGCCGCCCACCTGCGGAAGTACCCGGAAGCCGCGCGGCGGTACGGCGAGCTGAAGCAGAAGCTGGCCGCGTCCGGGATGACCGGAGACGCCTACACGCGGGCGAAGACCGGCCTCATCCAGGAGCTGTCCGACGCGGCTCGCGCCGAGCGCGGCCTGCCGCCGGAGCCGGTCTGGGAGGAGTAGCGCGTCAACCCGGGGGTTGAGGCCGGGTTCCACCCGGGACCGATCCGCACGCCGACGCGATGAGGCGGCCGTCGGCCGAAGCTGGAGGCACCTTCGAAACCGGGAGCCTCCGATGTCCAGCTTCGCCACCGTCCTCCTCTATGTCGCCGTCGCCGGCCTCGTGCTCTACCGGGTCGTCTACAAGCAGCTCCGCGGCACGCTGCTCGACCGCAAGTCGCTGGTGACGCTGCCGCTGGTCCTCGTGGCGGTGGGCGGCTACCTGACGATCGGGGCGCTGCCCGGCAGCTCGGCCGCCGAACTCGCTTTCCTCGGCGTCGACCTGGTCGTGCTCGCCGGGCTCGGGGTGCTCCGCAGCACCACGACGACGCTGACCGCGCGCGGAGGCACGACGTTCCAGAAAGGCTCGGCCGTCACCCTCGGCCTCTGGGTGCTCACCATCGCCGTCCGGATCGGACTGGTGACGCTGGCGACCGCGCTCGGCGTCGCGGGCCCGCTGACGTCGGCGTCGATCGCGCTCACCCTGGGCGTCAGCATCGCGGTGCAGAACGCGACGACCTACCGCCGCGTGCGGCTGGCCGGTCTGCCGCTGGCCGAGCGGAGCCCGGCGGCCCTCAGCCGCTGACGCGCCCCAGCATCCGCGCGTACATCCGGCCCGGGCTGGCCACCGACGGCGGCGCCAGGAACCCCGGCAGCGGCGGCAGCCCGGCGACGAACGGCCCGAGCCGGTCGTACAGCACCGCCGCGCCGGCCGGCCGGTCTTCGGGATCCTTCGCGAGCATCTCGGCGAGCAACGCGTTGAGGTGCTTCGGAATCCCCGGCACCGGCAGCGGCAGCTCCTTGACCTGCCGTTCGAAGACCGCGTACGCGGTGGGGCCGTCGAAGAGCCGCTGGCCGGTGAGCATCTCGTGCAGCACGCAGCCGAGCGCGTAGAGGTCGCTGCGCGGTTCGGCGCCGCCGCGCTGGATCTGCTCGGGCGCCATGTACGACGGCGTCCCCAGCAGCTGCCCGGCCCGGGTGAACTGCGCGGTATCGGCTTCCCGCAGCACCGCGAGCCCGAAGTCCATCACCTTCACACCGCCGTCGGGGCCCAGCATCAGGTTCGACGGCTTGAGGTCGCGGTGGCACACCGCGAGCGCGTGGGCGGCGGTCAGCACCGCGCACGCCTGCGCCGCGATCGCCGCGGCCCACGGCACCGGCAGCGGCCCGTGCTCGGCGAGCAGGTCGGCGACCGTCACGCCCTCGACGAACTGCATGACCTGGAACAACCGGCCGTCGTGGGTGCCGAAGTCGTACAACGCCGGGACGCCGGGGTGGTCGAGCGTCGCCAGAATCCGTGCTTCGCGGGCAAAGCGGGCTTCGAGCTCTTCGTCGCGGCCCGGGAGCCTGAGCAGCTTGATCGCGACGCGCCGGCCCAGCCTGCGGTCGTGCCCGCCGTGCACCGCGCCCATCCCGCCGCGGCCGAGCGGCAGTTCGTCGAGCTCGTAGCGGTCGGCGATCAGCATCCGTTCCCCTCGGGCTCATTGCCCTCCCGGGCGCAGCCGTCCTTCGACGAGTCCCGCGAAGCCTAGCCGGACCAGCTCACGGCCCGTTTCCGCCGCCTCACGCAGAACGTCGTCGAACTCGGCGAGCTGCTGGAAGACCAGGCCGTACCGGTACTGGACGTCGAGCGGGCACCGCGGGATCCGCACGCGCCTGCTGTCGATCCGGGTCGACGCCGACGCAGCCGGCAGATCGGCCGCGCGCAGGCAGCCGGCGAGGAAGTCGGCGTCCAGCCGGTTCGGGTCGACGCGGTAGACCGTGAGCCCCGCCCCCACCGGCAGCGACGGTCCACTGTGGACGTACGCGATGCCGGTGACCGACGCGACGACGTCCCCCGCCGCCGCGACCGGCGGCTCGGCGTCCGCCCGCGCGGCGTGCCGGACCTCGACGACGCCGGCCTTCACCAGCTCGCCGATGGTCGTGAACGTCTGCTCGACGTCCGCCGTCGCCAGCGGCGGCAGCTGCGGCGCCAGCTCGTCGAACCGCTCCCGCACGGCCTGGAACGCCTGCCCGGGGTCCTCGTCCCGGGCCCGCCACCGGGCCGGCGAGAGGTCGACGTCGTCGTCGAGCAGGTCGATGATCCGGACGCCGGACTCCGGCCGCGCCAGGAACTCCAGCCAGTCGACCTCCACTGTGGACAGATCGTCGCCCGCCTCGCCGAGCAGCACCGTGGACGGCGGGCGCTCGCCGGCCACCGGCCGTCGCAGCAGCCAGAGATCGGGCCCCACCGACGTCAGCGTGACCACGGCGCGGACCGCGCCCGCGCGCAGGAGGTTGCCGCGGATCCGCTTCCCGCTGCGCCGCCCGGCCGCCGCGCCGGGCATCAGGATCGCCACCGTGCCACCGGGTTCGACGTGCGCCAGGCAGTGCTGCACCCAGGCGAGCTCCGGCTCGCCGCGCGGCGGCAGGCCGTACTCCCAGCGCGCGTCGCCGACCAGCTCGTCGTGTCCCCAAGCGCGTTCGTTGAACGGCGGATCGCACAGCACGGCGTCGGCGGTCCGGCCGGCGAACGCGTCCTCGCGCAGCGCGTCGACCGCGTGGACCTCGGCCTCCACGCCGCGCAACCGCAGCCGCAGCGACGCGATCGACGCCGTCATCGGGTCACTGTCCTGGCCCAGCAAGGTTTTCGCGCCGCTCGCGAGGGCGAGCGCGCCGAAGCCACAGGCCGGGTCGAGGATGACCGGCACCGGCCCGACGAGCCGGGCCATCAGCTCGGCGACCGGCTCCGGCGTCATCGACAACCGACGCGAATGCGCTTCGAAGTACCTGCGGCACAACAGTTCGAACGCGTCGACGGGCCCGGTCCGGTGGGTCATCTCGCTGAGCAGCGTGAGCAGTTCGGCGTCGGCGAGCTTGCGGTCGAAGGTGTCGACGATCCCGGCCTGGAAAGCGAAGAAGACGCCCGCGCGGTTCACGCGCTCGGCGAGGTCGAGGTCGTCCCCGAGGGCGCGCAGGCGCTGCCAGGCGCGTTCGGCCGCGGACAGCTCGAACTTCTTGCCGCGGGCGTGGAACCAGCCGGCGACGTCGGACAGGCCGAACAGCGGGCTCGACGCCGTGCCACCGACCGGCTGCGGGAAGTCGGGGTACCGGCGGCGCCAGTTGCTCACCGCGGCCCGGCCGACCCCGCCGAGGCGCGCGATGTCTGCCGCGCTGACCGTGGCGTCGTCGTCCATGGCGAGGACCCTATCGGAGGATGGTCCATTCAGCCGACATGCTTGTGAACTCAGTCAACCAATGCTTTCATGGGAGCATGACACACGATCGGTACGTCCTGCGGTACGCCGCGGGGTCGGACGTCGGCAGGCGGCGCCGGATCAACGAGGACTCGCTGTACGCGAGTTCCCGCCTGCTCGCCGTCGCCGACGGCATCGGCGGTCAGCCGCACGGCGAAGTGGCCAGCGCGACCGCCGTCGACGTGCTGCGCGAACTCGACGTCGACCTGCGCCGGATCGACCTCACGACCATCGATCTGATCCCGACGCTGGCCGGTGTCGTCAAGTCGATCGACGAGCGGCTGACCGAAGTCGCGTCGCAGGAACCCGCGACCGAAGGCATGGGCACCACCCTCACCACGCTGCTGTTCGACGGCATCACGTTCGCCACGGCCCACATCGGCGACTCCCGCGGCTACCTCCTGCGCGACGGCGACCTGCGCCGCCTGACCCGCGACCACACGCTCGTCCAAGCTCTGGTCGAAGACGGCCGCGTCGCCGCCGAAGACGCCGACTCCCACCCGCGTCGATCCCTGCTGATGCGCGCCCTGCAGACGGCGGGCTCGAGCGAGGCCGACATCTCGACGTTCACCGCGAAGCCGGGCGACCGCTACCTGCTCTGCTCGGACGGCCTCAGCGGCCCGGTCAGCGAACCCACCCTGCGCGACACCCTCGCGAGCGGCACCGCCCCCGCCGAACTGGTCACGGAGCTGATCCGCCTGGCCAACGAAGCCGGCGGCCCCGACAACATCACGTGCGTGGTCGCCGACGTCGCACCCTGACCGGACCGGTCAGACCCGCCTTCGCAGGCACGTAAGGGCATCCGGTATCGTCTCCTGCGGAGGATTGGCCGAGCGGCCTAAGGCGCACGCTTGGAAAGCGTGTTGGGTTCACGCCCTCGCAGGTTCGAATCCTGTATCCTCCGCCGTTTGATCAGGCAAAACGCCGGGTGCCCCGCTTCGGGACACCCGGCGTTTTCCGTCTTAGTCTCAGTTCTAGTCTCAGTTGCCGCTGGTCAGAGCGGTGCGAGAGCCGGACGCACCCGGTCGAGTCCCTGCCTGAGTAGACAACTGGCCGCATTCGCTTCACCACCCGCGATCAAGTTGCGGGGCCGAGCACCCGTCCGGCTGGCGGATCGAGACCCACTCCCAGTGGTCGAGTTCGGCGCCATCCAACACGACGGCGCCTTCGTCTGCACAGATCCCCGCAGCCGTGGTGGTCGGCACCACACCACTACATGTCGGCGCGCTCCCGGTGAGCACCAGGCGACGCCGGCAGACTCCAATATGATGACTCTTTGTAAATACCTTATCACTATTGGTTCAATGCGTTACACGGCGTCCGACCGTTCATCGATTTATCCGTCCACATTGGATGCACAAGACAGGACTTGCCCAACTCCGCAGATTCGTGCGCAGTTCACCGATAGGCTCATGAACACGCTATGTGATGTCGACTATTACTGTCGGCTTCTACTTCTTTCAGACTATTTCCTATCGTCCTGTACTCGCCACCCTGCTCTTGCGCAAGAAGAATTCTGTAGGCGGGCCTCTGGCGAGGCAAGTGGCCATTGGTCAAACTGGGGAATAGTCGAGTTGGACGATAAGCGGGGACTTGACAAGGTGTGATACCTTCCGCGCCTTTTGAAAAAAAGCTGGAGCTAATCCGACACGCGACGAGCGGTCAATTTGATCTTCTTTGCCTGCAATGCGATAACCCGGACCGAAGACGATTGATGCCGTTAAACGTCCCACATGAGCCGTTTACCGACTGCGCCAAGGCCTAATCGACCGGTCGCGCTGAATTCCAGGAGTCGTTCAAAGTTACGGTAATGAGGTTGCACCTAGACGACAAGCGTCGATGCGGCCAGAGTGGGAACGGCCCCCTGGATAGACCAGGGGGCCGTTCGGACCTCCGTCCGAACGCGCTCGGAGCGATCCACTGCCTGCAAGCTAATCGATTGCTCCGGACGAGTGAACTCAGACGAAGGAGTCTGCATGGCGACCATACGCCACGGACAGGCCGTTCAACCACCCCGAAAACGACGTAAACGGCCTGCTACAACCACCGATCGGATCCTCTGTCGCTTGATCGACTGGAGCATCGCTTCCTGGGGAGCCCTGGCTCGGGTCGTCCTGCTGGTCAGCGTCCCGGCCGTACTCCTGCTGGGCACTGCACGGGCGCTCGACTCCAAGGTTGATATTGGTCCCGTCCACATCGCGCCGAGCATGGATAGCGGGTGCCGCCCAGGAGGACTCCAAGGCTAATCCGCGGAGTCAAACCCCGTTGTCGCGGATGCTCAGGACACTGTTCGACGGGTCCTGAGCATCCGCGATCTTCACAGCCGCGCCAAGGTGGGCTCGCCTACAAACTGATCTTCGCCATCTAGTCCATACCGTCGTCCTGCGGTGCCCAGATCAGTCCGTCAACCCGGCCGGCCACGCCGCGCCTGATGCGGTCAGTCACGTGCTGATACCTAGCGGCCATGGCCGTGCTCGACCACCCCATAATGGACATGACCGTCCGTTCCGGGACCTCCAGCAGAAGGAGGACCGTCGCGGCGGTGTGCCGGGCGTCGTGAAGCCGCCGCTCTCCCACCTTGGCGTCGCGCAGCAGCTCCTTCCAGTGGTGGTAGTCGGTGTTCGGCACCAGGGGCTGACCGGTCGGCTTGGTGAAGACGTAGCCCGTCTCCTCCCAGAGGTCGGCGGCCAGGGCGCGTTCCTGGGCCTGGGCCGCTTGGTGCCGCACGAGCAGCAGCGCGAGTTGCTTGGGCAGCCCGATGTACCGCTTACCGGCTCGCGACTTCGTGGGCGCGGTCTCCCGGCGCGTCGAGACGCGCTGAGAGCAGTACCCAGCGAACTTCCGGCCACACGGCGTCGAGCAACCGTGCTTGTACTTCGGCCGGAGCCGGTTCCGTCGCACGCCGATTTCGGGCGTGTGGCGCTCGAAGCACTCGGCACAGAACGGGGACTTGTGCTTCTTGCACGCCCGGTCCCAGCGGTCCCAGTTCACGTCGGGCCACTGGATCCCCAAGGCCTCACCCTGGCGGAGACCCAACGCGAGGGCGATAGCCCACCGGGCGCTGTTTCGCTTACGTGCGGCGGTTTCCAGGATGCGCTGGATCTCGTCGACGTCGTACGGCTCGTAGTCCTGCTCCTCCACCTTCGGGGCGCGGGCCAGTTCCGCCGGGTTGTCCGTGATGATTTTGCGCTTCTTGGCTTCCTTGAGCGCGGTACGGATGGTGCGGTGAACCTGATGCACCCGGCCGGCGGCGGATCCCTCACGCATCATCTTGCGGTAGAGCTTTTCCAGGTGGTCGGGTTCCAGCCTGTCGCCCGTGTGCGAACGCTGAAGCCGGTGTGCACCCACGCCCGGGATGAGGTGAACCCGGCACGCCACCTCGTACGCGTCCCACGCGTTCTCAGTGATGGTCGGTGGCGCGACGATGTTCTCAAGCCAGTGGGTCAGCCAAGATTCAACAGTCCAGTTCTGCCCAGCCTTCCGCACGCGCCCTTCGTCGCGCTCGTTCTCCCACTCCCGCACCTTGTTCCGGACCTTGGCCTCATCCTTGGACATGGTGTGCCGGCGGTCCGGCCTCCCGTTGTCCTTACGGCCGACCGTCACGCGGCCGTGCCAGTGGCCGTCCGTCTGGCTGAAGTAGACGCTGCTCGCGCCGTTCGGAGCGCGCGTGCCCTCGGGGCGCTTCTTCCTTGCCATTGAAAGTCCTTCCTCAGGCGGCGGCCTCTTCGCCGGAACCGGCGACCAGGCGGGCGGCGAACGCGTCGATGGCGGATACGGAGATGCGGCGGAGTCGGCCGATGCGGACGGATTCCAACGCGCCGGAGCGGACCAGGCTGTAGGCCGTCGTACGGCCGATGCCGAGCCGTTCTCCGGCCTCCTCGACAGTCAGGAGCACGCGTGGCGGCAGCGGGCGGGATGCTGGCCGTGGGGCGTCGGCGTCGCGGGCCGCGAGACGTTCGGCGAGCTGTGCGAGGCCGGCGGCAAGCTGGGCGATGTCGTTGGCGGTAGCCATTGGTGGTGAGCCCTTCGGGTCGTGCTGTCGGTGGCGGCGATGCGCATGGGCTTTCCTCGGGTCTGATGTGGTCGGTTGTCGGTGCTGAGGGGGTAAGCCGTACCAGCCGTACCAGCCTCGTTTTGCCTGGTCAGACGCGGTACGGCTTGGATTCTTGGTACGGCTTGAGCCGTACCAGGGCGGTTGCGGTGGTACGGCTTGAGCCGTACCAGGCGGGGAAGCCGTACCAGGTCTGACCTGCGAAAACGAGGCTGGTACGGCTGGTACGGCTACCCCGCCCGGCGGGTGTCAGGCCGACCGCGCCCGGCGCAACGGAATCGCTCCCCCGACGGCCTCGCCATCGCGGTCGGCCGGTGACGTCGGCGGGTCCGGGCAGTAGCGCTCCCACGAGTCGGCGAAGTCGCCGCGCCGGTAACCCTTGGCCTGCCCGGCACCGGGGAACCGCATGGTGTCCGACCGGATGCCGTACTCCTTGAGCAGCGTCCCGAGCCTCATGGCGGTGAGCCCGGTCGCGCCGTACTCCCGCCACGGCGACTCGTCCATCGCCCGCAGCCGGTGCAGCAGTTCGGCCGTGGGCAACGCGGTCTCGTCCCCGAACGCGGTCCGGCAGTCGACGAGTAGCCGCTGGCGGTCGGAGTTGCCGTCGTCTTCCTCTGCGGTGGCGGTGAGGGCGAGCACGGCGGCGCGGGAGCGGTCACCCCAACCGGCACCGGCGTGGTCGGCGACGGCCACGAGCGGTTCCCAGGTGTCGGCGGCGCGGTCTTCCACGGGCATCTCCGGTTCAGCGGCTTCCAAAGTGGACAGATCAGCGCGCAACCACGCCCGCAGGTCGTCGGCAAGCACCCGCAGCGCGGGCCGGTCCCGCCGGTGCCGGTACGGCGCAACGCTTTCGCCGGGCGCGCGGCGGCGCATCCGCACGATGACGGCGCGGTCCTCGATGGTGTCGGGCATCGCACCGATCCCGGCGAGCGCGGCCATGGCGAAGGTCGGGATGGACTCGACGCGCTGATTGGTGGCGTCGTAGCGCTTGGCCGGCCGGTTGCGCTGGTGCCCGGCGTTGAGCAGCCCGCGCAAGTCCTCGTTGCCCTCGGCTTTCGGTCCGAAGATCGTGTCCGCCTCGTCCACGAGCAGCGTGGGCGGGTCCTCAGACACCGACCGGTAGACCGCCGCCGGGGAGCTGTTGACGGTGATGAAAGGGTTGTGGCAGGTGGCCTCGACGATGTCGAGCAGCCGGGACTTCCCGCAGCGCTTCTCCGGGGCGCGGATCACCAGGCGCGGGGCGTGCGCCCACGCGGGTTGGGCGTGGGTGGCGGCGATCCAGAGGGCGATGGCGTCGGCGGTCTCGGGGGTGGGTAGGGCCACGTATCGGGTCAGCGAAGCCCGCAGCGAGTCGAGTAATGCGGCTCCGTCCGGGGTGGACGGTTCGAGGTCGTGAGTGCCCATCGGTGCTCCCCCGTCGTTCGGTGTCGTGGTGGTCATCAGGCGGCCTCTCGCGTGGCGATCCAGGCTTCGACCCGCGCCCACGACGCGGCGGCCTGTGCGCGGATCTGGTGCGGTGTCAGGGCGGGCCGGGTGACGGCGGCGCGGCGGCGTTCGAGTTCGGCGTAGGTCGGCGCGGCGGCGAGGGCGCGCCAGTCGGCGGCGGCCGACACGGCGTTAGAGGTCTCCCGCAGCGTGCGGCGGCGGTCCCACTCGACCCACTCGGCCAGGAGTTCGACGATGTGCGGGCTGGTGTTGAGCAGTCGCCAGGCGGCGGCGTCGAGGGTGAGCGCGCGGTACTCGGTGAAGGGGATGGTGACTCGGGTGGCCGGGCCGGCGGTGGTGGTATGCGTGGTCAAGGCGGGTCCTCACGTCGGTCACACAGGGTGACAGTGTGTGGGCGTGTTCAGGCAGGGCTAGGGCCGGGCGGTGAGGGCGCTAGCCTGGTTTTCCGGGTGTTTCCGCAGGTCGGAGCGAGGTGGACCTAGGGCGCTAGTGCGCTGGTCACGACTGCTGCGAATGTCTAGAGGAGGGGTCTAGGTCTAGGGGCGGTCCGGTCTAGGACGCGCACCGCCCCTAGCCTCCGATACTGGTTACGCTCGGTTGTTCTTGGCGGTGGTGAGGGCGTCGCGGGTGTAGCCGTTGCGGTTAGCGCCCTTCCCCGTGTCCGGGTCGGTGCTCCACACCTGCTTGGGCTTGACGCCGTAGGGCTTGAGCGCGGTGGCGAGGTTCTGCGCGGTCCAACCCCGGTACTGGCCGGGCCGCAGTTCGGCGAGCCGGGTCACGATGGCGTCGGACCAGAGCTTGTCCTCACCACGGGCGAACACCGCGACGGTGTCGGCCAGCGGGTCCAACCGCGCGGCCTCGACGTCCACGGCCTCACCGGCGGCGTAGCCGGTGATGTTGCCCAGCGCTTCCCGCCGGGCGCGGGCGCCGGCGGCGATCTTCTTGGCGTCGGTGGCGTCCTTGTAGACGCTGCGCACGATCTGCGCGTCGTCGCCTTCACCGGCGAGGTAGCCGATACCCCGGTCGGAGCGGGCGAACATCGTGGCCCGCACCCCGGACTTGTACTGCGACGTCCCGAGAACCATGTCGTTGGCCTGCTGCCCCATCACCTTGAGGCAGAACCGCAGGATGGCGTTGGCGGAGATGCCCGTGGGCAGCGACTTCGCGTCCGGGCGCTGCGTGGCCAGGATCAGCGTGATTCCCAAGGCGGGGCCGCGTTTGACCAGGTCGGTGCAGATCTCCTCCAGCTCCTCGCCGTGTTCGGGGTGCTCGAACCACACCTGGCACTCGTCCACCCCGACCACGATCGGTGCGAGCCGCAAGTCCTTACGCGCGGCCAGCTCCGGGGTGACCTTGTTGTCCGGGCAGACCGACTCCGGCAGGTTGCGGATCACCTTGGTGCGCCGCCGCATCTCCTCGCGCAGCTCCCGCATCTCGACCACCATGCGTTCGATGTCCTCGGGGTCATCGCCCACGCCGTAGGCCTGCGCGCACTGCCCCAGCGGCGAGAGGTCACCGGTGCCCTTGAGGTCGTAGGCGTAGAGCACCGCGCGCGGGTCGAGGGCGGCGATCAGCAGCAGTTCCCGCAGGGTCACGGTCTTGCCCATGCGCGGGACCGCGCCTATCACCATGGACGCGAACATCAGCGTGATGGGCACCCAGCGGCCGCGCTGGTCGGTGCCGAAGGGCTGGGCCGTGAACAGGTCCACGGTCGCGGCCGGCTTGGCCAGCGGCCACGGTTTCTGCTTGGCCTTGGACATGTCGGTGTCCCCGACCCACAGCACCAACCGTCCTTCGTGGACCTTCGCGTCCCCTTCCGGCCACACGCACCCGATCTGGCGGCGCAGTGCGGAGGACAGCTCGTCGCGCTTGGCGATGATGTCCCCAGCCGTCACGCCCAGCGGGAGGTCGACGTCCGCGCGCCAGCCGTCGCCGTCGCGGGCGATCGGGTTCGGGAACTCGATGCGCTTGCCCTTGGCATAGGCCTGGTTCAGGCCACCGATCCCGAGAGAGCAGAGCGCGTCCTCGATCATCGACGACGTCAGCTTGGGTGTCTTGACCGCGTCCACGGCGCGGCCGGCGACCGGCTTGTCGGCCGGGGCGCCCCACCAGCCCACGAGCGTCATCGCGACGACCAGGCCGGTCCAGTTCCAGAACGGCGTGACGAACGTGATGCACAGGTAGACGATGGCCAGGAGCACGACCACGGCGAACATCACCGGTCCCATGCGGCGGCGCACGGTGTCGTTGCGGATCTCGCGCAGCTTCATGTACAGCTCGGCGTCGGCGCGGTCGCGGGCGTTCATACGGACCGGGTGGGATTCCGCGTCGTACACCCACGCGCGCAGCCGGGCGACCAGGCGACCGGTCGCGCCGAACGAGCGCAAGAACGCGGTCGGCACGTACACCGGCACCCGCAGCGCGTGGAACGCGGTGGTGTGGGCGGCGTAGCGGACCAGGAACCGGGCCCGCGACTTGAACTCCTCGGCGGAGGTCAGCCAGCGCGCGACCAGCGGCCGGGCGGTGGCGTGGCCGGCGGTCTCCCACCACGTCGCCTTCGTCGCGGGCGGGTCGACCAGCCGGACGACCGTGCCGGGCTCCGCCGCGTCGTCGGCGGCGGGCCGGTCCTGCTCCGGGATCTCCTCAGGCGTGTGGGCGGTGTCGGGTCGGATCGGGACGACGTTCCCGCCACGGGTGACTGCGGTGTCGGTGTTCGCGGCGGTGTCGTCGGTGGCGTTCACGGGTGCGTCGGTCGGGGTGTTCGTGGACGGGTCGGGCGTGCTGTTCACGGAGAGGGGCCCTTCGGGGTCGGGTCCGTTCACGGACTCGGGGGTGTGATCGGCGGTGGTGGACATCAGGCGGCCTCCTCCTCATCGACGGTCACGGGCTGGTCGGCGGGCACCGGCGCGATGGCCGGGCGGGTGGTTTCGGCGATCAGGTCGTCGGCGACGTTCTTGCTGGTGCCGCGCGAGATCTCCGGGCAGACCGACCGGACCCACGCCGGGGTGATCTCGATGCCGGGTGTCCACGCGGTGCGGGCGTCGGCCAGGTAGTCCCCGCGCAGCTTCCGGGCGGGCTTGGCGGCGGGCTTGCGGGCCGGACGGCGACGCGGCCGGGTGACCGGGACGGGCGTCTCCCCCGCGCTGTCCTCCGCCGCAGCAGCGGGCACGGCGGCAGGGGCGTCGGTGGCGGGCTGTCCGGTGAACGCGGTGCCGGCGGCGGCCATGACGGCCTCGGTGAGCTTGTCCCGCAGCACCGGCGCCGTCTCCGCCGCGAGGAACACCAGCACCGGCGGAACCGAGTGCAGCACCACCCCGGCCACGTCCAAGTGCGTCCAGGACTTCCAGGTGTTCATGACGTAGGTGGCCAGGAACGCGAACCACTTCGTCCGGTGCGCCCACGCCCCGGTCTCGACCTGGTACCGGGCGGTGACCTGCTCCGCCCGCAGCACCGCGACCAGGACCAGCGACACCATCGGGTCCAGCAGCCAGCCGGCGAGCCAGCCGAGTGACCAGGTGGCCGCGCCGGCGGCGGCGAAGCTCTGGACGTTGACCATGGTGAACGCCAAGCCCAGGAAGATCCCGAGCCAGATCACGGTGTCGATCTGCGTGCGGACCTTCTCCACCCGCAGCGCGACCACGTCCGGGTGGTTGGACAGCCGGCGGACCTTCGCGGCGGTGGCGGCGTCCTGGGCGAGCTTGTCAGCGTCGGTCAGCGGCTGGTGCTTGGCGTCCTGCGGTGTAAAGGTGTCGGTGCTCATCAGCTCTGCCCCCAGTTCGTGTCGTGCGTGCGGTTCCAGCGGTCCTTGCGGCCTTCCAGCTCGGCGGCGAGGACCTGGCGGCGCTGGTCGTCGGTCAGCTCGCCGAGGACGCCGCTGCGGTGTTCCGGCTTGAGGCCGGACAGGAGGGTGTGGATGACGGCGGCCGCGATGGCGTCGTCTTCGGTCTTCTTCTTGCCGAACATCAGCGACGACCCCCACGGGTGGTGTGGACGATTTCGGTGATGGCCATCAGCCGCACGATCGTGGCGGCGGCCAGCAGCGCCGGGACGAGCAGCGCGATCCAGGTGGCGGTGGTGTTCTGGATTTTCACGATCACCAGCCACTGGACGAACGCGATGATCGCCGTGGCCAGGACCAGGCGGATGGTGTTGCCGGTCATGCGGGTGACTTCGCGGACGCCCTTCTGGGCGCGTACCGCGGATTTGCGGCCGGAGCGCCACACGGAGAACACGCCGACCAGGGCGAGGCCACCGAGGATCATCAGCATCTGCGTGGACATCTCAGGCCACCTCCGACACGTCGAACAGGTCGGTCTGACCGGGTGCCTGCCAGCCGCCGCCGTGCCAGACCGCGTCGAGCGCGATGCCGTGTTCGGCGCGGATGATCGGCTCGACGTCCGCGAGCCAGGTGCTGCGCGTGGCGGCCGGTGCCTTGGCCCACGACCGGCCGGTGTCGGTGAACCGGCGGATCGCCAAACGCTCGATCGCCCGAGGGGTGAGGGTGCTTACCATGGGAGACCTCTCCGAGTAGCTACCTGCGTGGTGGTTGGGGAGACCCGACGCGGCGTGCGCGTTCTTGGCGGGATGAGCCGCCGTGTCGGGGCCAAATGCGGAGATGACGAGTCGGACAGTCATGCGGCCTCGCCGCTCTCCGCCGTCTCGGCCATGTCGAGGCGGACCGGCAGGACCCGCAGCGCCGCGCGGCTGGTGCGCCGGCGAGTGCGGTTGGCGTGCTGCGAATCGGTGAACGTGTGCCGGATGCGGGTCTCGGCCACGGCCGTCGCGGCGGTCAACTCCTGGTCGACCTCGGCGATCAGTGCGTCGATGGCGGACTCGTCCAGACCGTCAGGGCAGTGCCCGTGAGCAGCGGAAACGCCGTCAGCAGCGAAATGGACAACCCGGTTGATGATGTGCGCGGACTTCATGTGGAACCTTTCGATCGAGTGCCTTGCTGTGCCTTAGTGCACCTTATAGTACTTAGGTAAGTCAAGGCTGCACGTGTGGCGCATTAAGGTGATGTTGGTTTTCTGCGTACGCTGGCCAGATGCCTATCGATCAGCAGGGAGCGCAGCCGCTAGGCGCACAGATCAGGGATGACCTGGTCCGTCGCATCCGAGCCGGCGAGTTCGCCCTCGGGGAGAAGATCCCGTCGCTCAAGGCGTTGGCCGGGACGTACAACGTCGCCGAGCTGACCGTCCACAACGCCATCCGGGAGCTGCAGCACGCCGGCGTGCTCGAGTCCGCCGCCGGGCGAGGCACGTTCGTCCGGAGCTTCCCGGATGAGAGCGCGCCCGCCGATGACGTCGCAGCTCTCCGAGCCGAGGTTGCCGACCTCCGTCGCCGGGTAGAGGAGCTTGAGAAGCGTTCGTGATGTCCGGCCGTTCGGGCCTTGGTTCGTGATCATGGAGCTAGCTTCGCCCGTGAGCACCACCACAGTCCAAGGCCGGACAGTCCTAACGCCGCTCCCGCATGACAGCCAGGCATAACCGCAGTTCAAACGCTATCTAGTCCGCCCGATCGCAGCCGAAAAAGATCGAAACGAAGGGACTTGCCCCCAGTGGAAGCAGACCAGCCGTGGCTCTCGCCGAGGTCGACAACCGAGGTCGAACTGAACACCGGGCTGCTTGCCGAGGTTCTGAAGGAGTACCGGAAGACCAACGGTCTCAACCAGGCGGATTTGGCCCAGATCCTCAACATGGACCAGTCGTACATCTCGAAGATCGAGACCGGCCAACGACAGGTCCGAGATCTGGACACTCTGCTGCGAGTCGCCAACCAGCTCAGCATCTCCCCCTCACGCCTCGGGCTGTCCAAGGAGCTGCTGCAGCCCGTAGCTCCCCCGTCGACGTCTGCACTGGTCAACGAGGTCGACCCGGTCGCGGTGAGCCAGGAAGAGTGGCGCCGGATGCGCCGCGAGCTCAACAGCCGTCGGCGCGACCTCGCCGAGGCGGCCGCGTCGCTCTACCGGCCGGAAGCGCGCATCGGAAAGGCTCCGCTGATCGCCCGGCGGGCGTGGATGCCGCCAGCACCCGTGCGCCTGGAGGACATCAAGCTTGAGTGGGCGGACCACCGAGTCCCCATCACCGTCACTGGCACCGAACCCGAGGCGGACAAGGCTTTGCCGCTCCGCGCTCCCGGCCGCCGCTTCGAGCGCTACACATCGGCGATCAAGTACCTGGACCCGCCGTCGCTGTTCGAGAACCGGACGAGCTACCGGCTGCTGGACGTCGACCTGACGCCGTCGAACGAGCGGATGACGTTCGGCCTGGCGACGTACTTCGACAAGCTCGACCTATCCGAGGCCATCGCGCACGAGCTGGCCGTCGCGCAGGCACCGAACCGGAAGATGCCGCGCGCGGACTGGTCGGAACTCCCGCTGCGCGGCCTGATCGGCGACCCGTTCGACCTGGAGCGCCGACCGGTCATGCCCGCGATTGAGACGCTGACTCTCCGCCGCCAGCGGGACACCGGCAAGGCCACGTTCCTACTGCACTGGCGCGACCCGGCGAAGGTCGCGACGGCCGCCGGCATCTACGGCCTCATCCCGGCCGGCGAGTTCCAGCCGTCATCGGTCGGAGCCTGGGACAAGGAGAACGACTTCGACCTGTGGCGCAGCATGGTCCGGGAGTACTCCGAGGAGATCCTCGGCGAGCCGGAACGCGACGGCAGCCAGGGCGAGCCACTCGACTATGAGAACTGGTCGCTGTACCGCGATCTCCAGACAGCGCGCAAGAGGGAACACGTCACCGCTTACTGCCTCGGTATCGGACTCGATACTCTTACACTCACCGCGACCATCCTGACTGTCGTCGTTATGGACGACGACGTCTTTGACGATCTGTTCGGAGACGCGGTCGACGTCAATGCCGAAGGCGTCCTCGTAACTGCCTCAGAGTCATCATCAGTATCCGAGGGTGTTCCATTCACAGCAGAGAACGTTGCACGACTGCTCACACAGGAACCTATGGCCTCGCCAGGTGCGTGCATTCTGGAACGCGCGTGGCGCTTCCGTGAGAAACTACTTTAATAATGACATATACCGGTGACCCCAGGAAAGCATCAGCTCGTCGCAAAATCTCGAAAACGCATCGAAGGCTCGGCCTTCCACCATTGTGGCGTGGGCTGATATTTTGGGTCCTACCTTGCGGGTTCTTCATTTTGCTCGCCGCTGGACTGTACGGCGACAAGACTGGATTCTGGTCAACTCGACCGTATGCCACCAATATCTTAACCACCGCTACGGGAGCCTGCCTTGGAATTCCCGTTGCCGTGGGCATCATTCAGCGACTCACCGTTCTACAAGAAGAGCGACGGCAATGGAGCTCCACTGCTCGAATTCTTGAAGATTGTACTCGACAGATGCGTTTCGCAATTGCTACAAGCTACAAATCTCCTGACGGCGAACTTCTAGACTGCATAAGCTTACTCAAGTACTGTATTTCACGCGCTAAGGTACTACTTCCTAATGTGGGCCCTGGAACTGGCCCAATGGGCGGCTCGATAGAGGCGGACTCGTTGTACATTGACGAACTTCGCCGATTCGAGGTTGAGATTGTGGAACTGCGCGAGAAAATGAGTTCGACCCTTCCCGGAGAAACATTGAACAAGACGATGTGTCTAATGTACGACGCAGCCTGGGAATCTCTGGATCAATACGTCAGGCCCAGAATTCAAGAACTAGATGGTCGATGGCTCGCGGCGGAGAACTACTTACCCTTAAAGGCGGAGGGGTTTCCGTATGCGCCCAAGGGTGCGGCCCTGCTAGAACTTCAGGCCATTATCGATAAGGTACAGCAACAAATCGAAACCAAAATGATCAAATCTCTCGAAGGTCCGCCATTTACTTCTAACATGGAAAGCTGCCAAAGAGCGATCGACAGCTACCTGCTAATCAGGAAACTGTTCCCACGAGTTGAAGAACTGAGAAATATATTTAGTCCGCACTAGCAAACGCCTTACGACGTTACTCGGACTATTTGTTCAACAACCAGCTTCTTGCGTTCACTAAGAAACTTGTCGTAGTCGTTAGCAAACAGGCCAGACGAATCGTCTGACGGAAGGAGTTGCGAATCAAGAATTGTTGTCAATTGCTCCTGCCCAAGAGATTCCTCAATCACCTCGAAGTATTTCGAGGGGCCAGTCCTGCCAAGGCGCTGATTGGTAGTCGAGTCGATCAGTGCGCGATTGAGGATCAACTCAGAAGGCGCATCCTTCGCACCAAATTCTTGCAAGAAGGCTTTCGGAAAAACGTGATGAGCATCAATTGAATCTTTTTGAAGTGACTCGGAGACGATCTGTGAACCGGTATGAAAGTCACGTGCGCCGGCGCTTAACGTGAGGGCAATGACACCCTTATAGAGAGCTTGAAGGTTCACCTTCGCAGTGTCTAGGGTCTCACTGGGGACCACGAAGTCCGCAACAGCCTCAGGGGGAGCCCCTTCCCCTGTTAGCCACCCTTCGATGTCGACAAAGTCACGACCGGCCTGACTGTTGCCACCCTGGTCATAGTTGCGCATAAAGACGGAACACCAGAAGAAACGGCGAAGCTTTGCCTTTGCTGCGGCTACATTCGCTCCGCTCTGCTCTTCAACCAGGGGCCAGGCAGCCGCCAGCGGTACAACCAACATAGAATAAGGGAGCCACTTAGGGCTTAAGACGCCACAGTCTGTTCGAAGCATGGTGAGGGCCTTCGCTGCTCCGCTGACAACTTCCGGCCAGTACTGATTGAACTCAGCAGGGCCGAGTTCAAGTACGTCGCTCCGCTGCGCGGAAGCGGTAGGCCTGCTTACAGCAGACGTCTTTCGCCACTTTGCTCGCGTGGAGTTTAGGGTGACCGCTTGCAATAAGCTGTAGGGGTCAATCTTATATTCGATCAGAATAGGATGTTTCTTCTTTGCCTTCTCCCATGCCCCACGCAAGTCGATCCCCGCAGGCCAAAACCTCGCGGTCAACAGTTCGAAGACCGTAAGCTTAATGCCGGTGCGATTGAGTGTTTCGAAGATTCGACAAACCGCATCCAGAGGAGTAGAGCCAGGGAGTTCGACGACCGGAAAGCGGTACTCGCGAATCGGACGCAAGTACTCTTTTATGAGCTTCTGAACTCGCTTCCGCTCCGCTTTTTTGTCAGCGTAGATGTCAATATTTTCGATCTCGTCGACCCAATCTTCGATTTCGTCGCCACCCACCAAGCTGAGCGGAAAGAGATCCTGTTCGGCTTCTTCTCTACGATCGGCAGGTGGACGCTTAGCCTTTGTTCTCGCTTTGACCTCTCGGTAGACAATTACGTCGTCTAGCCGGCTCGCGTCTAGCTCTTCAGATCCTTCCCGGTGTGCAATCTCAAGTTTCTTTAGGTCCGCGTAGAATAAGTGCAAACCTTCCCCGGCAAGAGCTTGGATGATTGCTGTTAGTCGTTGCTGGCCATCCAAGACGAGGGCTGGATTCTTCTTCATTTCGACTTCGTAGCCCTCAAAGGCCCGCGCTCGAATCTGATTATCGTCTTGCTCCCAGAAGAGCAATGTTCCCGCTGGGTATCGGGCGATGATCGACACGAGAAGCTTTTGGGTGTCGGCTGGATCCCATACGAAACTTCTTTGGAAGTCGGGCAGCGCAAGACGCCCTCTGTCAATCTCGCCAAGTATGTCTTTGATCGCGGGCGTCGTCGGAGTTGCCCATGTTTGACCGTCGCGCGGCCCAGCCAACGGCCGTCGTCCTTCAGTCGCCACTTCAACTCCTAACCGCTGCGTTCAAAGTAACAAACAGCTTAGCGCTCACTTGGCCATAGCGCTTGCGCACGGTCGCGTCGACGGGCCGTGCTGGATGACTACGGCCGCTGCGTAGACACCGCCTGGGAGATGATCTGTGCGGTCGCGCGTGAGGCCATCGGCGGTTCGCAACCGTGTGCGCGACCACCTTCACGACTTGAATCCAGTTAGGCAGAAATGTGGGAAGCATGTTCGCGATGGCCGCCACGCTTTTCCTTACGCCACAGTGACAGCGCAAGATAAACAGCGCTTACCGTGCCCACCGGCGCAACCCCGTTCCTTCGGCTTCTACCCAGTGAGCAGCATCACTCACCCGCAGAGGATAGTCTTTCAGCTCGCGACCCGGACCCTAGGTAGCCACCGCGCCACACGGAGCGGTCACTCGTCGGCCGCCGGCACGTGGGCACCCCACCGACGGCGCGCATCGTCAAGAGAGTTGTCAAGCCACGTCACGTTGTCGTAGAAGCGCCAGTCGACCATGTCCTTGATGTTGATCAAGACTTGTTCGACGGAGTCGTAGCTCAACCAGCCGAACACTTCGACCAAGTACACGCCGGGCGAGGGCTCCGCCACGACACACCCGCGCCACCCGCGTGCAGCGTCGGAGTAGAAGTACGAGCCGACAAGCGAGTTCGGGGTCAACTTCGTGTGAGCAAGGTCACTCAGGCGGTTGGCCGCCTGCTCGCCAGGGACGGACTGGGAAGTCATGACCCTAGCTTGGCGCATACAGGCTCTGTCACCCCAACGGACAGGCCCCGAACTTAGTCTCAGTTCTAGTCTCGTTCACTCCAGTCCGCCGAGGTCCACCTAGGGACACACAACGCCCTGACCTGCAGGTCGCAGCCTGTCGGACCCTCGCGTACGGCGCTGCGCAGACTTGGAAAGCGTGTTGGGTTCACGCCCTCGCAGGTTCGAATCCTGTATCCTCCGCACTTGATCAGGCGAGACGCCGAGCAGCCTTCACGGGCCGCTCGGCGTTTCGTCGTTCCGGGCCCGGAACCCATTCGGCCACCAGGCCTAACGTGAGTCGTCTTCACCAAAACGAACTGAAGTTTTCTGCGTGGTGGCAGGGAGTTACGGACAGGGCTGAGCGCAGCCCGTCGATCAGTCCGCGATAGTCTTCGGCCAACCTCGACCGCCCGCGTTCAGAGAGGCCCGAAGTGGCACGAAAATCGCTCTGAGCTGGGGCAACGTAGGTCACCGACGCCAGTGTGCGGCAATTGTGCCGGGTTGACCCCCGCACGCACCGTGATCGGCCAGGCCCCGGACGTTCCTGCGTCCGGGGCCTTGCTGATTCCGGGCTCGCGATCACTGGGCATCATCAGATGATCACGGTGAGTCGCTGGATCTGTTTCAATAGAAATCCGTCCCCGCAAGACCAACCAGACTCGAGGAGTAGAGGCCCGATGGCCGGAGTCGAAGAGATCCGCGCTGGCATCGCGCTCGCCAACGAAAAGGCGTCCGCAGGCATCGCCGCCCTCCAGCAAGCAGCGCAGTCTCTCGAAGAAGCCCAGCAGTCGCTCTCACAGGCGACGCAGGGCAGCAGCCAGCACGAAGTGAGCCAGGCCCACGGCTTGCTGGCCCAGGCACTGCACGACATCAGCGGCATGCAGAGCACCATCCAGGCCAGCATTTCGTCTGCCGACTCGTACTCGGCGCGTCTCTAGCCGGATGACACTCGCCGAACTTCACCAGCTGCTCACCGCGGTCGTGGCCGGGCTCGCCGACGCGCGCGCCCATTCCGAGCGGGCCACAAGCCTGCTCGGGGAAGCCCGGCAAGCTCTGGTGGATGCCCAGGCCAAGGCCGATCCCTGGCTCCCCTCGCAGTACGCGCAGGCCGGCGAGGGGCTGGATCAGCTCCTCGGCCGGCTGGCCTCCGCCGAGGATCTGGTGAGCGGATACCGGTCGCGCCTGTAATCCTTTCCGGGACACCTTTTTCTTGGGGACGCCGATGGCCAACAAATCAGCCGAGCAACGCAACCGCGTCGAAACCGCACTCGACCGGGTCCGCCATCAGATCGGGCTGGTGCTGGGAGCGGCGGCCGGAGCCCGTCAAGCCGCCGAAGCCGACCTGGCCAAACTCGAGCTGGAGCGCGACATCGTCCGCGTCGGCATGAACCACGCCAGCGCCGAGCAGCAGAACGACTGGTCCCGCCACCCCGCCGCGCACGAGGTCTTCGGCGCGCTCGGCTCGGTCCGCAGCGCCTACTACACGGACTGGAGCCAAGGTCCGTCGACGCTGCGTGAACTGGTGGCGCAGAACGCACCCGGCCCGGCCGGGCAACCGGCGGGCGAGTGGCTCGGCCGCGTCGGCCACAACGCCGGCATCACCGCGCCCGGTTTGTGGCGCGTCGGTTCCGCGACGGCGGCCGGCGGGGACGCCACCCGCACCTTCGACGTCGCCGTCCCGCTGCTCGACGAGTCGCACCTGGCGATCACCTCGGCGCCCAAGACCCGGCCCACGATCGACGGCATCGTCCAGAACCTGCTGATCCGCGTGCTTTCGACGTTCGAACCCGGCGCGGTGCGCATCCACCTGTGGGACGTCGGGCAGCTGACCGCGATCCTGCCGGACCTCTACCCGCTGAGCCGCACCAGCGCGCTCTCGCTGTACGACCCGGGCCGGCTGGAGGACCTCCTCGACGAGCTGGCCGGGCACATCCGCCGCATCCACGCCACCGGGATGCAGGCGGGCCACACGTCGTTGCGGGAGCTGCGGAAGGCGCAGGGGCAACGGATCGAGCCGTTCCGCATCGCCGTGCTCTACGGCAACGGCGAAACCCTCGAGCCGGAACGCGCCCGCGACCTCAAGCGCGTCGCGAGCGGCGCGCTGGCCGCCGGGATCTGCCTGATCATGATCGACGTGCCGACCGCGGTCAGCGCGTCGGTCGAAACGCTGAGCCTGACCGACGACCGGCACGCGATCAGCAGCATGACCGGCACCGACCTGCTCGTCGACCTCGATCCGCCGATGCCGTCCGGCCAGGTCATCCGCGCGGCGGGCAAGATCGCGGACGCGCTGATCGCCAAGCAGGGCGGGCCGCGGTCGTTCGACGACCTGCTCCCGCCGGAGCTCGGGCACCACAGCTCCGCGCGCGAACTCCGTGCCCCGGTGGGGTTCTTCGAAGGCGAACCGGTCGAGGTCGTGATCGGGGACGCGAGCCCGCACGCGCTGATCGGCGGGCCGTCCGGGTCCGGCAAGACGAACTTCCTCTACGCGCTGCTCGGCAGCCTTTCGGCGCGCTACGCCCCGGACGAGCTGGCGCTGTACCTGCTGGACTTCAAGGAAGGCGTCTCGTTCGCCGGCCTGGCGCCGGGGCGCAAGGACCAGACCTGGCTGCCGCACGCGCGGCTGGTCGGCGTCAACGTCAACACCGACCGCGAGTTCGGCCTGGCGCTGCTGCGGTTCCTCACCGACGAGCTGCGAAGGCGTTCGTCGGCGGCGAAGGAGCACGAGGTCACCAACCTCGCCGACCTGCGCGAAGCCGACCCCGGCGGGCACTGGCCGCGGATCGTCGCGGTGATCGACGAGTTCCAGTACCTGTTCGCCGGGCGCGACCAGGTGACCGCGACGGCGACCCAGCTGCTCGAAGACATCGCCCGCCGCGGCCGGTCGCAGGGCATCCACATGGTGCTGGCGAGCCAGGACGTCGCCGGGATCGAGGCGTTCTGGGGCAAGCCGGCGGTGTTCGAGCAGTGCACCCTGCGGATCGCGATGCCGAAGGCGCGGCGGGTGCTGGCCGAGACGAACAACGCGGCGGTGTCGGCGCCGAAGTGGCACGCGGTGATCAACCACGACTCCGGTATCGCGCACGGCAACCAGCTGTCCCATGTGCCGGACGCGAGCACCAAGAACGTGTTCGTCCGGCTGCAGCACCGGCTGTGGGACGAGTACCAGGGCCGCTTCCCGCGGCCGCGCCTGTTCGACGGCGCGCACTCGCCTTTTCTGGAACAGTTCCCGGCGTTCCTCGACCTCAAGCCGACGTCCAAACCGCGGGCGCTGCTGGGCCAGTCGATCGACGTGACCGAAGCGGCGTGCGGCGTCGAACTGCCCCGGGCGCCGGGCCGCAACGTCGCGGTGCTCGGGTCCGCCACCGCCGAGGCACTGTCCATCATGGACTCTTCGGCGCGGTCGCTGTCCCGGCAGTACGACCCCGGCGAAGTCGAGTTCCTGCTGAGCTGCCCGATCGAGGCGTGCGCCCCGGCCGCGCTGGAACTGACCGAGCGGCTGCGCCACGACGGCCACGCGGCGACCCTCGTCGACGACCTGACGGGCGTGCTCGAGTCGATGACGGGCGCGATGTCCGGCGGCGCGAAGATCCTGCTGCTCTACGGCGTCGACGCGGCCCTGCCTTCACTCGAGGCGAAAGCGGTCGGGCAGCTGAAGAGCGGGCTCGACCACCTGCGCGTGATCCTGAAGCAGGGCCCCGGCCACGGCATCCACACGATCGGCTGGTGGCGCAGCATCGCCCGGCTCAAGGACACCCTCGGCTTCAACGGCAACGACGACATCGGCGCCTGGGCGGCCTTGGACGTCCAGGGCAACGAGCTCGCGCCGTTCGCCGCGGGCCAGGTCGTGCACTGGTCACCCCGCCCGGGCCGCGCGTTGTTCTTCGACCGGACGACGCACGGCGCCCCCGAAGTGATCATCCCGTTCCAGCGTCCGGAGAACGCGTCATGACCGACGACGGCGCCACCGCGGCCATGCGGTACAAGGAAATCATCGCCCTGTCCCGGGGCTCGGCGGAGAACCTGCGCGCCTGGGAACTCGCGCGCGCGGAGTCGATCGAGGCGGAGATCGAGGAAGCGACGAACGCGATCGCCGTCGCGGCCGAGCGCGAAGAACGCGCGGCCGAGCGCGCGACGCGCTGGTGGAAGATGGCACTGCACAACATCCAGGACCTGACGTGGCTCCCCCCGGGCGACAACCCGCGCCCGGTCACGACCGCCCGGGCGGCGTACCTCGAGCGGTACCTCGAGGAGGTCAAGCCGAGCTACCAGGAGCTGGTGCAGGCGGTCCTCGGCTTGGGCTGGCGGGCCAAGCGCGCGGCGGCGAAGCGCGGGGTGGAACCGCCGCAGGCCTAGCTCAGACGTCGAAGACGGTGTCGTAGGGCTCGTCATCGCCTCCTGGAACCTGTCGACGCCGCGGCTGTTGCGACGCCGAGGCGGCTTCCCGAATCGCCGCGGTGATGGCCTGGCCAAGGGTGACGGCGTCGAACCGCATGGCCTCCGGCGCGAGCCGCACCTCACTGATCGCACCGCCGGGCCCGGCGACCACGGTGACGACCCGGTCCGGCGAGGTTCCGCTGAGCAGGCGCTGGTTCTCGGCCTTGCGCTCTTCGATCTGCTTGAGCTGCCAGCGCAGTTCCTCGATCAACTGCGGATTGCTCAAGTCGGCCTCCGGAACGTCGGCGTGAAGCGGTGTGGTGCGTAGACGAATTCGTAGTACTTCCCGAACCGGTGCACGATGAGCCCGTACCCCCGGCTGCCGGCGACCCGGACGAGATCGGCGTGGTCCAGGCCGTTCTCCTCCATCCGGAGGTAGACCTGCCGTTCGCCGTTGAGCCGCACCGCCAGTCGCGCCATCTGTTCTTCCCGTGGTTTCCGGGATCGCGCGAACCGGATGATGGTGAACGTCATGCCGACGCCGATGAGCCCGCCCCAGACCACGTACGCGGCCACGGACTTCAGCGTTTCGGATCCGGCCGCCACGATCACCGCGGGCCTCCGTTCTGCTGCTCGCTGCGCAGGCTCCAAGCCACCTTCGCCGTCGCCTCGGCGACGGCGGGCCAGGCGTCCTCGGACTCCGCGACCACCGCGAGGATCACCACGGATCGCCCATCCGGCAACGGGATCTGGTACTCCGCCTTGATCTGCGTGCGCACGTCCCGCTCCGGAAACCGGTATTCACCGCCGCTGATCGCGACCACGGCCGGGCCGATCGGCAGCCGTACCGGATGCGCCACGGCGCGTGGATGCCGGACCCGGTACTCGGTGACCATCGCCGCGACGACGGCGTCCGGGTTCCCGGCGTGCTCCGGCCACTGCGCCATGCCCAGCGTCAGGGTCGCGACGTCCCCCTGCCGCGGTCCGACGGCGAACTTGCCGAACACGCGGATACCGTTGGCCTGCATGGAGGGCACCAGCGCCATCAGGTAACTGCCGAACTCCTCGATGCTCTTGCCCGCTCCGGACGCCAGGTTCCCGGCGACGGTCCAGGCGTGCCCGCGGTTCATCTTGTCGTCACTGCCCACCGGCATCCCGGCGAACCCGGGCGGCAGGTCGATCTGCAGCGGCATCAGTTCCACACCTCGTCTTCCGCCCGTTCACGACGACGGTCAGGCGCGTTGTCGGCTGCTGTCCCCGCATCGACGGCGTTCCAGTACGCGACCCCGGCCGGCGAAGCCGCGACCACGCTCCATTGGCCGGCGTTCTTCGGCACCCAGTACTGCTTGAGGTCGCCGATCGGGCCTTCGAACTCCTTGCCCATGCCGTCGGCGGCCAGCTCGCCTCCCACCTGTTCCCCGAGCAGTCCCCAGCCGGCGAAAGTGGCCGCTTTGGCTACGGTTTCCGATACGCCGGGAACCACACCTACCAGCGAAGTGACCGCGCCCAGGGCATCGAACGTCAGGGTCTCAGGAGCCACATCGGCACCGGCTGCCTTCGCCACCAAGTGGCCCTCCAGAGCCCCGACTCCCAATCCTGTGGCGATCGCACCCATGACGATGTCGGCGGGCTCGGGCAGGAAATCGCTGACGATGCCGAGCATGTTGCCCAAGTCGCCCGTGACATCGGAGACCTTCGAGATCACCTCGGCGTGGTCCTGGACGAAGTTCCAGCCCTCCTCCACCGAGTCGGCCAGCGTGTTCGACAGGTCGGTCAGTGCGCCGCCCACGGCGTCGCCCAGCTTGTCCAGCAGGTCCGGCTCGTCCGGCGCCAGCTCTTTCGCCTTCCGCAGCAGCTCGGCGACCCGGCCCGCGGCGTCGGTGTGCTCGGTCAGCAGCTGCTTCGCCGCGTCTTGGACGTTCTGGCAGCCGTCGAGCGCGTTCTCGAGCTGCTGACCCGCGTTGTCCAGCAGCCGCTGCGCGATCTGCAACGACGGCCGGTCCGGGAACGTCCGGTTCGCCAGCGCGAGGTCGGGGTTCGCCCGCGCCTCCTCCGCCGCGCGCGCCGCCGCTTCCGCGCGGGCTTCCAGGTCCGCCGCGCGTTTCTGCAGGTCACCGAGGTCGCGGCACCACGCGTCCAGCGCGTCGGCAGCTTGCCCCATCGACTTGGCCGCGCCGTCGAGGTACCCGGGCAGCGGTCCGACGCGCCGGGTGAACGCCTCGCTCGCTTCGCCCTGCCAGACACCCTGATTGGTGACGATCTCGCGCAGCGAAACGTTCGCCTCGGCGAGATCGCGGCTCACGACACGGTATTTGCCGGCCAGCTCGGTGACGCCGTCGAGATCGCCGGGCGCCGGATCGAAGCCCAAAGCCGGGAAGTCGCGGGCGCTCATCGGCCGAGGCCGTTCAGGAGGTCGGTGATGCCACCGGTCGCACCGCCACCGACCGGGCGGTTGCCGGGCTCCGCCAGGCCGTCAATCCCGGCGACGTCACCCGGGTAGCCCCCGCCGACCGGGCGCTCGTCCGGGTCCGCCGGCTCCCCCACACCCGGCATCCCGCCGGTGATCCCGCCACCCACCGGCCCATCACCCGAGCCGAACACCGCGGACCCGAACTTCCCCAGCTTCCCGCCGAACTCGGCCTCGATCTGCTCGTACTTGCCTTTCGCCTGCCTCAGCCGCTCCGTGATCCCGGCAGCCGCGTCGCCGAGGCGCCCGATGCCGTAGCCCCACGCCTCCTCGAACTCCACGCCCGCCCGGCCCAGGTCCGCGTGGCCGAGGGAACCGAACGCCCCGCCGCCGCCGAGTTTCCTGTTCGCGTCGGCCATCCTGTCCGCCGCCGTGCCCAGGTCGTCGACGAGCTTGCCCAGCTCCTCGACCTTCACCGCGTAGCCGTCCACGCCGCCCCTCCCTGTGGTCCCCGTCGTCCAGTAAGACGACCGAACACGCAGAGCGGTTTCGGAGTCACCCAATGTCACCCGAAGGAGGCATGAGAAAGGCCGCCACCGGGCAACCCCGATGGCGGCCTTCCAAACTGGATCACGGCTGCGGGAAGTACTTCCCGAGCAGCTGCTCCAGGTAGTCGAGCAGGTCGTACAGCGCGTCCTGGATCGCATTGCCGGTGCTCGGCCGGAACCGGATCACCTGCGGGTCGTGGTCACTGGCCTGGTCCGCGAACTCCGCGTTGATGTGGACGACGTCGTAGTCCACCCCGCGCGGCGCCTTCGACGCCAGGATGTGGTCCAGCACCTGCGACTGGCCCTCGAAGACGTAGCTGTAGCGCTCCGCCTCCGGCACCGTGGCGATCAGGTCCTTCAGCGCGCCACCGGCGGTGAGCGTCTGGACGGCCGGCGAGAACGGGTAGTCGTTCAGGTCGCCCGCCACCACGATGTTGGCGTTCTTGTCGGCCGCCAGCAGGGAGTCGACGAACCCGCGCAGCACCGTCGCCTGCTTGGCCCGCTGCACCTCGGAGCTGCGCACCGGCGGCTGGTTGCGGCCGTGCGTCGGCTGGTCGCCGCCCTTCGAGTTGAAGTGGTTGGCGATGACGAACACCGTGCGGCCCTGGAAGACGAACTCGCCGGCCAGCGGCTTGCGGCTGGCCGTCCAGGCCTCGTTGGCCGGGTCGACGCGCCCCGGGGACGCCGACAGGTGCGCCTTGCCGTGGTCCTTCGTCACGCTGACCGGCGTGGTCGACGTGCCACCCGGACGGTCCACAAAGGACACGCGAGCCGGGTTGAACAGGAACGCCACGCGGATGTTGCCACCCGGCTGGCCGCCGTCCTGGTCGTTCACCGGGTCGATCGAACGCCACTGGTAGCGCGGGCCACCCTTGGCGACGATGGCGTCGGTGAACTTCTGCAGCGTCTGGTCCGCGACGACGACGCCGTCGTCGGTCGCGCCCGTGTTGTCCTGGATCTCTTCCAGGTTCACGATGTCCGGCGTGGCCAGGTGGGTCACGATCGCCTCGCCGAGCCGGTCGTACTTCGCCTGCGAGTCGCTCGGCGCCAGGTTTTCGACGTTGTAGGTGGCCACGGCCAGCTCGCCGGTGCGCTGCTTGCGCGTGGTCTCGGCCTGCAGCCCGTTGTCCTTGTCGGCCCCGAGCACGCTGGCGAACAGCGTGTAGCCGCCGAAGGTGCTGTACTCGACCGGACCGGACGTGACGCCGGTCAGCGCGTCACCGACGTTGAGCTTCGGGAACGGCCGCTGGTCGAACGAGATCAGCGACTGCACCTTGAGGACACCGCTGTTGAGCTTGTCGTAGCCCAGGTAGACGCTGCCGCCGCGGACGGAGCGGTGCTGGTCCGGCTTGGTCGTCACGTACAGCTCGTTGAACGAGTTCGACGGGCCGACGACGCGGGCGTCGGTGACGCTCACGATCTCGCTCTCGTGCGCCTCCCAGAAGTCCAGCGCGTACTTCGCCGGCTCCAGGGGCAGCGCCTCGATGTTCCCGCCGGGTGACGGTGCGTAGGTCTCCGGCACCGTCGTGGGGCTCAGCACGGTCGGCGCGGGCAGCGCGTTGTCGTGCGAGTCGACCGTCCACTGTGCACTGCTCAGCTCGGTGAGCGACTGGTAGACCGACGTCGAGGGCGTGTCCGGGTAGAACTCGCGGACGGTGCCGGTCGCGGTGACGGCGTCACCGACCGCGACGGCCGGGCTGGCCGAGCCGGTGAACACGAACAGGCCCTCACTGGTGCGCGGGTCGTTGTCCGGGGCCGGGTCGGTGAGCCAGAACCCGCGGGACGAGCCGAACGTCCGGGTCGCGGTGACGACGCCGGTCACGCCGCTGACCTTCTGGTCCTTCAGCGGGGAAATCCGCGTGGTGCCCTGGATGTCGTGGATCTTGGCCGGGGTCCCCGGCTCGCCGGGCCCGGTGCCGCCGCCGGTCGTCTCACCCGCGGCGTTGGTCGGCGTCGGGTCGCCGACGGTGAAGTCGGCGGCGTTGTCGTCCGTGTCGGCCAGGGCCGTGCCGCGCGCGACGGACGTCGCGTTGGCCGGCGCGGCCGTCGGGCTGCCCTCGCGCACGGTGGCGGCGCCGAACCCGACGAGGTCCTTGATCCGGGCGTCGGCCGCGCAGTCCGCGGCGGTCTTGCAGGTCAGCGCGGTGGTCCCGGAGACGAGGGCGATCGTGCCCGCGGTCGCCGACATCGCGATCGTGCCGGTCGCGTCCGGCGCGGGCAGCGCGACGGTGCCCCCGGCACCCTTGCCCTCGGCCACCAGGTAGCGCCCGCCCGGCGCGACGCTCCCGGCCAGCTGCGTCACCTGCCAGGTGCTCGACGCGCTCGCCGAACCGGGCAGGTACTGGACGCTGAAACCGGCGAGGCTCGTGGCCGCAGTACCGTGGTTCGCGAGTTCGACGAAATCGTTGGTCAGCGTGGCGCCGGAGTTGCCGCCACCGCCGTAGACCTCGGCGATGACCGCGTCGGCGCTGGGCGTCGCGAGCGCGGCTGGTGCGGCCACCCCGCCGAGCACCAGGCCCGACGCGACGGCCACCGTCAGCGCGGCCTTGGATCTGTGGGTCTTGGTCACCCTGAGTCCCCTTTGTGCTTGAACAGTCGTGGCATAGTCCCCCGAACAGATGAGGAGCAGGAAGACAAAGATGCAACGATTCGTAACAACTACTTTCGTCGTCACTCGATCGGCAGAGCAGGCTTCGTGATCACGTTGGTACTTGGCGGAGACGTCAACGTTCAGGGCCGCACGACACCGTCGAAGGCCTTCGAACACTTGCATCCCCTGCTCCAGGGCGCCGACATCCGGTTCGTGAACCTCGAAGGACCGCTGTCGGGCACCGCCGGGAACTCCGGCGGCGCGGACATCCCGCACAAACCGAACTGGCGCCACTCCGCGCCGGAGATGGTCGAGGCGTTGACGGTCGCCGGCGTAGACGTCGTCTCGTGCGCGAACGACGTCACCTACCCGCCGGCCGCCGCGATGACGAGCCTCACCGTGCTCGACGAAGCCGGGATCGCGCACTGCGGCGCCGGCACCGGCCTCGCCGCCGCGCACGCGCCGGCCGTGCTCGAACGCGCCGGGAAGAAGGTCGCCTTCCTCGCGTACACGTCGCTCTGCTGGCCGTTCGGCCAGGCGGCGCAGGTGACGGCTCCGGGCGTCGCGCAAGCGCTTGCGACGACGTCCTACCAGCCGGATCCGCGCGTCGCCGACGTCCCGGGACGGCCGCCGATCGTGCGCACGGCGCCGGTACCCGAACACCTGGAGCGGCTAGTCGCCGACGTGCGCCGGGCGAAGGCGGCCAACGACCACGTCGTCGTCTCGATGCACTGGGGCCTGCCCGGCGCGGAACTCGCGGAGTACCAGGTGACCTACGGCCGGGCGGCGATCGACGCCGGCGCCGACCTGGTCGCCGGACACGGCCCGCACACGATCCAGGCCGTCGAGGTGTACCGCGGCCGCGCGATCCTCTACAGCCTCGGCAACCTCGTGTTCGACTGGCCCGCGATGCGCGGCCGGCACGTCGACGGACTGCTGGCCGGCTGCATCTTCGGCGACGAACCCCGGCTCGAGCTCATCCCGGTGCGGCGCAACGCCGACAACGAGTGCGAACCGCTTTCGGGCGAGGAAGCGGACCGGGTGCTGCGCTACGTCACGGACGTCTCCGCGCAGCGCGCGACCGCGGTGACCGTGCGGGACGGGATCGCGTCCGTGGCGGGCTTGGGCGTTGGGGCGTAACGGATCGCGCGCGAGGAGTTACAGCTCGCGTTACGCCTGTCACCCATCCGGCGCATCTGCCTTAAATGCAGGTCAAGGACCGGAGTCACCGCTGTGAAGCAGAGGTACGGTCTGCGTGAGCCGCCGGAAAAGTGGCGCACACCACCATCCGGAGGCGCAAGAGTCAGCACGGCACGGGGGGAGGGAGAATGATCATGTGGGGGCTGATCGTTCTCAGCTGCGTGTTCGTGCTGGTACTGGGGACCGCCGCGGTCGTGGACCTTCGGGCCCACGACCGCGGCAGCACCCGGGTCAACGCACAGCGGACCTCGCCCGATAACGGCCGATGAGCGTCCGCGCGCCGGCCAGCGCGACCCGCCCGGCGCCCTTAGCGCTCGCCGCGAGCACCGTCGTCCAGTCGAAGTAGTCGCGCCACAGCACGATCCGGCCGCCTTCGACCTCGAACGTGCCACACACCCAGAACTCCGCTTCCCACGCGCCGCGGCGCAGGACGTCGGTGCGTTCGGTGAGGACGATGTTGCCGTCCGCGGCGATGTGGTGCGTCCGCGCTTCGAACCCGGAACCGAACCGGGCCATCAGCCGCAGCTGCTTTTCGACCGCCGCGACGCCGCGAGCGGGCGGCAACGGCACGTTCTGGTACACGATGTCGCTCGCCGCGAACGTCAGCGCGCGGTCGATGTCGAGGTCTTCGAGGGCCTTGAGGAAACCGGTCACCACTGCCTGGGGGTCTTCGGTCATGCCCTCAGGCTAAGGCTCAGAACGGCCGGTCGCCCGCGATGGCGACGCGCTCCGCGATCCGGACGTGCGGGTGGTAGTCGTTCACGGCGTAGTGCTGCGTCGCGCGGTTGTCCCAAAAGGCCACCGAGTTCGGCTCCCAGCTGAAGCGCACCTGGAACTCGGGCGTGTGGGCCTGCAGGAACAGGTACCGCAGCAGCCGGTCGCTCTCGGCCCGGTCCAGGCCGACGATGTGCGTCGTGAACGCCTGGTTGACGAACAGGGTGCGCCGCCCGGTCTCCGGGTGCGTGCGGACCACCGGGTGCTCGACCGGCGGGAACCGCTCCTGCCACTGCGCGAGCAGTGCCGGGTCGGCGAACCGGTCGAAGCCGGGGAGGTAGTCGTGCACCGCGGTCAGCCCGTCGATGCGGGCGCGGACGTCGTCGGGCAGGTTGTCGTAGGCGGCGGCCATGTCGGCCCACATCGTGTCGCCGCCGACCGGCGGCACCTCGATCAGCCGCAGCACCGACCCGAGCGCCGGGTTGGGCCGCCAGGTGACGTCGGTGTGCCAGATGTTCTCGAAACCGGGCATGGCGGCGGTGCGCTCGAAGCGGGTGACCTCGTCGTTCTCGCCCCGCGGGATGAACGGGTTGGTCTCCAGCTCGCCCCAGTTCGCGGCGAACGCGCGCTGCTGCGCCGGCGTGATCCGCTGGTCGCGGAAGAAAACGACCTTCCACTCGAGCAGGGCGCGGTTGAGCTCGGCGCGCAGCGCGGGCGTGACCGGCTCGGCCAGGTCGACGCCGTCGATCTCGGCGCCGATCACCCGGCCGAGCGGGCGGAGGGTGAACAGCTCGTGGGGTTCGCGCGGGGATTGCTGCAGGACACGCGGGCCTTCGACGATGCCGTCGGCGGGCGTCACGGCCTCGCGTAGCTGAATCCGGGCAGGCAGGTCTACGGACATGGTTGTGCTCCAAGGGTTTTCGGGAGAATTCGGACGCCGGGCTCGCGTCAGGCAGGGGGTGAGCCCAGGCGGCCGCGGCGCAGGAGCAGCTCCACGGTGCCTTCCCCAACCGACCGCTTGGAGGCGCGGTCGTGCCACCGGATAGGCGTGCTTTCCGAGGTGGCGGGCATGCGCCCATGGTCAACCTAGTCCCGCCCTGCGGTCAAGACGTCCACTTGGTGGAACGCCCCAACGTCGCAGGTCACCGCGATGCGGGGCGCGCGGGCCGATGAGGCAAGATCTTGCACGATCGAGTGAGCGCCCTTGACGACGGAGGTCTCCCCATGCCGGAAGGCAGAGGCTCGCGGATCGACAGCGGTGTCCCGGAGCTCCGCCCCGGGGCCGGCGGCTCCACCACCCGGAAGCCGCCGAAGAGGGACTTCCCGGAGCTTCGCCTCGGGACCACCCGGAATCCCCCGAAGAGGCCTGACCGGCTGCGCGCCTCGGCCGACCAGCTGGACCAGGCCGCGGCCGCCGACGACAAGGCCGCCGGCCGGTTCGCCGAGGCCCGCGTCGACTCGACGCCGTTCGGCATCTCGGCCCAGGCCCGCGAACTCGCGGCACGCTGGCAGGCGGCGCTGGCCGCCCGCGAAGCGGACGCGCGCGTCCTCGGCGACGCGACGTCCGACCTGGCCGGCCGGCTCCGCATGGCGGCCGACACCACGAGGAGTTCGGGCTTCCGGGGGCGGATCGCGGTGGCCCCGTGACGCTCGAGCTGTTCGAACACCCGGCGCTGACGACAGCCGCGACCCGGCTGGCCACGCTCCGGGCGGCCGCGGGCCGAATCGGCGCGGCCGACCCGGTCGCGGCGCTGCGCCACGTCGACTGCTCGCCCTCGGCGATCCGCGCGTCCGCCACGGAGGTGGACGCGGGTTCGGTGGTGGTGACGTCGGCGTCCACGGAGTTCCGCACCGGAGTCGAGCTGGCGGAAACCGGCGGCGGCGCCGACACGTTCGCGACCTGGGCGGACACAGTGGACGGTCAGTACGCGGAGGCAGCGCGCGCGGCGGCCACGACGGCGGCACTGGGTCTCCGGATCGCGTCGGAACTGGACGCCTTGGCCCTGTCGACGTCGGCCGAGGTCACGGCAATCGCCGAAGCGGCCGAAGTGGCGGCGTCCGCGGTCCTGGCGGACGACCGGTCGGCCGAGGTGGTGAGCACGGTCAGCCGCGCGTGCGCGTCGGTGGTCCGGACGGTCCAGGAGAAGGTGGCGTCGCTGACTTCCCTTGCCGCAGAAGTGGAACCACTGACCACCCCGGCGGTCGACCTCAGCTGAAGTGCTCCCCGGCCCACTCTTCGAAGGGCCGCGCGGGATGCCCGGTCACCTGGGCGACGTCGAGCGAGACAGGCTCCGGTTCCGCCACGAGCGACGCCCAATAACCCAGGGCACTGGTTGCGAATTCCGCACCCATTTGTTGACTCAGCTGCGTTTTCGCCTCCGCGATCGGCTGTTCTTCCCACACCGCCGGCTTACCCAAGGCGTCCCCGATGATTTTTACTTGCGCTGCTTGGGTAAGTGCCTCGGGCCCGGTGACGAGGTAGACCTGTTTGGAGTGGTTCTCGAGGAGTGCTTCGACGGCCATGTCGGCAACATCGCGCTCGTGGACGAGCGACCTCTTGGCCTGGCCATAGGGCCCCCGGACGACGCCGTTATTGACTTGGTCCATCCAGCCGAGGGTGTTGGTGGCGAGGCCGGTGACCCTCAGGAAGGTCCAGTCGTCAGTGACCTTCTCGACGGCTTTTTCGACGTCTCCCCAGACGCCGCCGTGGTCCGCGCTCATCGCGGACAGATAGACGATCTTCTTGCCTTCCAACGGTTTCAGAGCTCTCTCGATACCTTCGGAGTCGAAGGAAGGCCAGAGAAGGTAGACGGCGTCGACACCTTGGGCGGCTTTGGTGAGATCAGCGATGTCGCCCTGGACGACCTCGACGTCGGCCGGCGCCTTGGCCACGTCTCGCACCAAGACGCGGACGTCGGCGCCGGCGTCCAGCAAGCCGCGGACGACATGCCGACCGGTGTGGCCGGTAGCTCCGGTGACGAGGACGGTCATGGTGTGCTCCCTCAAGGGTCGGTTACCCGACCACGGTCACACTTCAAGAGCCCTTCAAGTCAAGCCTGAGGCATTCGAGTGATTGTTCACCCGCCCTGCAACAAGGACCGGCTTCCTCGCGAACCGGGAAGGTGCCGTCACACGCTCCGAGGTGATCGCAGGAGGGAACAGCATGGATTTGTTCAGCCGGAAACGGAAGGCTTCTCCGTTGCCCGCAGACATCGTCGACCGGGTCGTCGGTTATATCCGGACCGAGGCGCATTCACCGAACGCGCCCGCATCGTTCGACGCTCCCGGTCTCATCTACAGCCTGCATTCGACCGCGCAAGCCGATCCCGCGTTCTTCATCGAGAAGCTCGCGTCCGCGGTTCTGCCGGCCGGCGGCGAGGCTTCTCGCGGCGGCGCTCGTGTGGTCTGGGAGCTGTTGACGTCGGAGCACCTGACGGATCCGAACTGCGAGACCATGCTCGACGCCGGCCTGGATTGGCTGCGTGCCACCGGAGTCAGCTCCGTGCACCTGTTCGGCTACGAGATCGGTAGGTGGCACACGACCCACGGATCGTGGTGAGCCCACGCGGTCTCCCCGCAAAAGCCGAAACCCCCGGTCGGCTGAGCCGACCGGGGGTCCGGATGCGCGGTGGCGGTGGGATTTGAACCCACGGACGGGGATTAGCCGTCACACGATTTCGAGTCGTGCTCCTTCGGCCGCTCGGACACGCCACCGCCGAGAAATATACCGGAGGGCCTTTCCCGGCCTCACATGGGGTCAGCAGGGCGGCCGGGACGACGTCGCGTCTGGACGTCGCGGATCACGCCTCGTGCTTTGTCCCGCAGGTCGTGGGCCACTTCGCGGACCTGGGCCGTCCTTCGCTGGGCTCGGCCCGATGCCCTGAGACGATCGTTGCCGGTCACGTCTCCGAGCTTCTCGCGAGCGCCGCCGACTGCCTGCTGGACCTTGTCCTTCATCGTCACGACGTTCCTCCTTCGACGGGGACCTCACCAAGGGGGTACCCACCGGAGGACTCAGCGACGCGTCGCGAAGTACGTCTCCAGCAGGGACGCACATTCCGCCACGAGCACTCCGCCGTGGACTTCCGGGCGGTGGTTCAGCCGGCGGTCGCGCACGACGTCCCACAGGGACCCCACCGCGCCCGTCTTGGGCTCCCACGCGCCGAACACCAGCCGGGAGATGCGCGCCAGTACCAGCGCGCCCGCGCACATCGTGCACGGCTCCAGCGTCACCGCCAGCGTGCAGCCCTCGAGACGCCAGCCGTCGCCCACCACCTGGGCGGCCGCGCGCAACGCCAGGACCTCCGCGTGCGCCGTCGGGTCGCCCAGCTCGGTGCGCGCGTTGCGCGCCGCGGCCAGGGGGCGGCCGTCGGGGCCGAACACGACCGCGCCGATCGGGACGTCCGCGCCGGGGGCGCGCGCGGCCTCCAGCGCCGCCTCCACGGCCTCGGTGTCGGACGGGCGTCTCAGAGCTCGTCCAGGAGCTTGGCGAACTCGGCACCGAACCCGACGCGCTGCGCGATCATCTGCAGCTGCTCGTCCGGGTACAGGTCGACCTCGCCGACGATCACCTCCAGCTCCGGCGCCGGCAGCCCGAGGTCCGCGAGGATCTCGAGATCACCTTCGGGCCAGACCGAGTCGTCGTCCTCGTCCGGTGGATCGACGCGCAGGACGTCGAGGACGTCCGCCGCGATGTCGTAGTCGAGTGCCGCCGCCGCGTCCGAAAGCAGCAACGCCGGTCCCCTCGGGCTCGGCCGGACGAGGACGAAGAACTCGTCGTCGACCGCCAGTAGCCCGAAGGCCGCGCCGGTGGAACGTAGTTTGCCCAGTTCAGTGATCGCCGCATCCAGCTCTGTCAACGCCCCCGGGTCGAGCGCACTGCACCGCCACCGACCGTCCTCCCGGACCACGGCTACCGCGAAGCCCGTGACCGGCTCATCCACCGCCATGCGCACACCGTATTCCGCCGCTCGACCGAGCGCACGCACGGTGCGCCCGAAGCGCCTCATGGGCCACTATCGGGAGCATGACCGGACCCACTGACCTGCCCACCCTGCCCGGCACCCCGTTCGCCGGCCTCCTCGACGACGCGCGGGCGCTGCAGGGCCGCACCGTCGCGCTGCGGCGGGCCGTGCACCGCCGGCCGGAACAGGGCCTCCACCTCCCGATCACCCAGGCGGCCATCCGGGAAGCACTCGCTGACCTGCCGTTGGAGATCACCGAGGGCAAGGCCACGACGTCGCTCACGGCCGTCCTGCGCGGCTCGCGGCCCGGCCCGGCGGTGCTGCTGCGCGGCGACATGGACGCGCTGCCGCTGACCGAGGAGACCGGTTTGGACTTCGCGTCCGAGGACGAGGAGTCGATGCACGCGTGCGGACACGACACCCACGTCGCGATGCTCGCTTCCGCGGCCCGGCTGCTCGCCGAGCGGAAGGATCGGCTGGCCGGCTCGGTCGTGTTCATGTTCCAGCCGGGCGAAGAGGGCCACCACGGCGCCCGGTTCATGATCCACGAGGGCGTGCTCGACGCCGCCGGGACGCGGGTCGAGCGCGCGTTCGGCGTCCACATCCTCGCCAACCTGCGCAGTGGCCTGCTGTCGGTCCGCCCGGGCCCGCAGATGGCGTCGGCGGACTCGTTCCACGTGCGCGTCACCGGCAAGGGCGGGCACGGTTCCGCGCCGCAGCACACGATCGACCCGGTGCCGGCGGCCGCGGCGATGGTCGGCGCGCTCCACACGATGATCACGCGCCGCGTGAGCGTGTTCGACCCGGCCGTGCTTTCGGTCACGCGGATCCAGGCCGGCACGACGTCGAACATCATCCCGGAGACCGCCGAGCTCGAGGGCACGATCCGCACCCTGTCCGAGCACACGCGCTCGCTGGTCCGCACCGAGCTGCCGAAGGTGTGCGAGCAGGTCGGCGCGGCGTACGGCTGCCGCGTCGTCGCCGACGTCGAGCCGGGCTACCCGGTGACCGTCAACGACGACCGCGTCGCCGCCGAAGTCCTGACGATCGGCGAAGCTGTGCTGGGTCCGGAGAACGTCGAGCTGATGGCCGACCCGCTGATGGGCGCCGAGGACTTTTCCTACGTCCTGCAACGCGTTCAGGGCGCGTACGCGTTCCTCGGCGCGTGCCCGCCCGGCGTCGATCCGGCGGAGGCCGCCGCGAACCACTCGAACCGCGTGATCTTCGACGAAGACGCGATGCCGAATGGGGTCGCGATGCTGGCGGCCTTCGCCCTGGACGCCCTTCGCTAGGGCCCGGTGCGCGACGGGCGGCCGTCCTCCAGGTGCCCGGCGAAGCGCCGGCGCCACCCCGGCACCTCGAACGTGACGTCGTACCAGCCGTTCGCCGTCACCACCGGGAAGTCGTGCTCGCCGCCCGGCGGGAGCGTGACGCCGTTCAGCGCGACGGGCGCCACTCCGGTGTTGGTCACCGTCACACGCAGTGCCGGCGTCGCCTCGAAAACGACGGCGGCGTCGAGGCCCGGCCCACTGCCCGAGGCTTCCACCAGGAAGCCGTTCGGGCCGTGGATCGCGACGTCGTAGGACGCGCCGTAGGCGACGTCGCCGGTCACGACGCCGCTCGGCGCGACGTCGAAGCGCTGCACCGACCCGCCCGCGTGGTAGGCGTGCGCGGAGAGCTGCAGCGCCTGGGTGCCGTGGTTCGCCAGGTGCAGCTTGAGCCCGCCCGGCTCCACCGTGGCCCACGCGACCGGCTGGTACGGCAGCGGACGCGCCTTCGCCGTGCCGGACTCCTGCGTCAACGCGCCGGGCCGCACCCCCGGCTTCGGCAGCCGTGCCTGCGTCCGGTCCACTTCGGCGCGCAGCGCGGCGACGTCCGGCAGCAGCGGGATCGTCGTGTCGTGCGTTCGGAAGTCGAAACAGCTGGTCAGGTCGCCGCAGATCGCGCGGCGCCACGCCGAGATGTTCGGCTCCTTCACCCCCGTCCACGTCTCGAGGAACCGCAGCACCGACGTGTGGTCGAAGACCTGCGAGTTCACCCAGCCGCCGCGGCTCCACGGTGAGATCACGGTCATCGGCACCCGCGGCCCCAGCCCGATCGGCGCCGGCGGCCCGGACGGCGCGCCTCTCGCCGGCCGGTTCCCCGGCAGGAACTCGCCCGGTGTCCCGGGTGGCGGGGTCGGCGGGAGGACGTGGTCGAAGAACCCGTCGTTTTCGTCGTAGTTGATGAACACGACGGTGGATTCCCACAGATCCGGCTTGTCCCACAACGCTTTCAGCATCCGCTGGACGTACGCGGCACCGTCGACCGGCCGGGCCGCGGGGTGCTCGCAGTAGCCGTACGGCGCCACGACCCACGACACCGCGGGCAGCGTCCCGGCCGCGCAGTCCGCGAGGAACTCGGCCAGCACGTGGTCGAGGTCCTGGCCCCGGCCGGAGTCCCGCTTGAGCTTCGTGCGCAGGTTCGCGCGCTCGGCAAGCCGTTGCTTCACGGGGTCCATCGAGTACAACGCGTCGTGGTAGTTCTGGAACAGCCACAACGGGTTGTCGCCGTAGTCCCCGACGAAGTGCTCCGGGACGCCGCGCTCCTCGTCGTTCGCGTAGATCCGCCACGAAACCCCCGCGGCTTCCAGGCGCTCCGGGTACGTCGTCCACCGGAACGACGGCTCGTAGTCCGGGAAGTTGTGGGTGACCGGACCGCCCGCGACCCCGTCCGGGTCGATCGTGCCGGTCCAGTGGAACAGCCGGTTCGGCTGTGTCGGCCCTTGGATCGAGCAGAAGTAGTGGTCGCACAGGGTGAACGCGCTCGCCAGCGCCCGCTGGAACGGGATGTCTTCACGCGCGAAGTGCCCCATCGTCATCGGGCTCTTCGCGGCGATCCAGCCGTCGTACGCACCGCCGTTCCACGCGCGGTGCGTGCTGTTCCAGTCGTGCGGCAGCTCGCCGAGATCCTGGCCGTCCACCACGGACGTGTCGATCCGGAACGGCAGCACCGGATCGCCGGCACCACGCTGGCGGAAGACGTCACGCAGGGCCGCGCGGTCACCGAACCCGCGCACCCCGGCCATCGATCCGTAGTAGTGGTCGAACGACCGGTTCTCCTGCATCAGCACCACGACGTGGCGGACGTCGTCGATCGTGCCCGTGCGCGACGCCGGCACCGCGCACGCCGCGGGCAGCGCGCCGGCCACCGTCACCGCGGCCGCGCCGCCGAGCACCGTCCGCCGCCGGATCCGGCCCATGCCCACCTCCTCGGCGCGAGCTTTCCGCACGTCAGCGGCGCGGACAAGGAGTACCTTCACCGCGGGGAGAGCCGAGAAAGAGGTGGAGCCATGCTCGGCTCAGCGGATCTGGTCGCCTTCGCACCGTCGACCGACCTGGAGCGCTCACGTGCCTTCTACACGGATGTCGCCGGGCTCGAGTTCATCGAGCAGTCTCCCTTCGCCTGCGTGTTCCGCAGCGGTGGCACCATGCTGCGTGTCACCGCCGTGCAGGAGTTCACGCCGCACCCGTTCACCGTGCTCGGCTGGGCGGTGGCCGACATCCACACGTCCGTCGCCGAACTGCGCGCCCGGGGCGTCGAGTTCCTGACCTTCGACAACCTGCCACAGGACACCGACAAAATCTGGACCACGCCCGGCGGCCGGATCGCCTGGTTCCGCGATCCTGACGGCAACGTGCTCTCTCTGACCGAGTTCACTGGCCATTAAACAACACTGTTGATTTAATAGGGCCATGACCGAAGCCGAACGCCTCGCCCAGCTCGCTGACCAGGAGGAACGCCTCCAGTTCACGAAGTTCGACAACGAGACCGCGCTCGCCCTCGGCGCCCAGCTGCTGGCCGCCGCGCGGGAGCGCGGGCTGGCCGTGACGATCTCCGTCCGCCGGAACGGCCAGCGCCTCTTCCACGCCGCGCTGCCCGGGACGTCAGCTGACAACGACGCCTGGATCGAGCGCAAGAGCCGCGTCGTCGACCGCTACGGCCACAGCTCGTTCCTGATCGGCACCCAGTTCCGCGCGAAGGGCGGCACGTTCGAAAAGGACTCCCGCCTCGACCCGGACGTCTACGCGGCCCACGGCGGCGTCTTCCCGGTGCTGGTCCGCGGCGTCGGACCGGTCGGCACGGTCGGCGTGTCCGGCCTCCCGCAGGCCGACGACCACGCGTTCGTCGTCGAGCAGCTGGAGCTGTTCCTGGCCTCCTGAAAGTTCCCCGGACGGGTTTGTCGATCCGACGCCGGCCTCGGACGACGCGTCTTCGAGATCCCCGATTCGAGGAGGCACGATGGCCGAGCTGATCGTCACGACGTTCCTGTCCCTGGACGGCGTCTACCAGGGCCCCGGCGGCGTCGAGGAGGACACGTCCGGCGGCTTCGACCTGGGCGGCTGGGTGACGCCGTTCTACGAGGACGACATGGCCGCCTACGCCGCCGAGTGGCTCGGCCAGGCCGGCTCGCTCCTGATCGGCCGCCGGACCTACGACATCTTCGTGCAGTACTGGCCGAAGGCAACCGACCCGGACGACCCGATCGCGGTCGCGATGAACAACCTGCCGAAGTACGTCGTGTCCCGGACCTTGCCGGGTTCGGACTGGTCCGGCGTGTCCGTCGTCGACGGCGACGTCGTCGAGTTCGTCCGCGAGCTGAAGGCGCGGCCGGGCGGCGAGATCCAGGTCCACGGCAGCGGCGAGCTGCTGCAGACGCTCATCGCCCACGACCTCGTGGACGAATACCGGCTGTGGCTCTACCCGGTGGTCCTGGGCAAGGGCCGCAAGCTGTTCCCGGCGGGCGTGGCGCCGAAGTCGTTCGAGCACGTCGAGACGCGCCGGACCTCGTCGGGCGCGAACGTGCTGGTGCTGCGCCCGGCCGGGAAGCCGCGCCACGACACGTTCCGGCTGGCGACGGAGTAATTCCGTCGCGGAGGGCGGCTCCGCTGGCTACCGTGGACGCATGAAGCGCGCCATGACGACGACGCCGGAGAGTGTCCCGGCGCGCTGAACGACGTTTTCCAGCCCCGGGGCGGTTGCCCCGGGGCTTCGTCTTGTGGTCAGCCGCCTCGCCGTCCCGAGGAGTCCACAATGCACGATCACCGCAAGCTCGGCCGCGAACTGGAGCTGTTCGGCTCCGACCCGCTGCTCGGCGCCGGCCTGCCGTACTGGCTGCCCGACGGCGCGCTCGTCCGCCACAGCTTGGAGGAGTACGTCCGCGACGTCGAGCGCCGCGCGGGGTACCGGCACGTCCATTCGCCCGTGCTCGGCAAACGCGAGCTGTACGAGCTCTCCGGGCACTGGTCGCACTACCGCGACGACATGTTCCCGCCGATGGATCTCGGCGGTGAGCAGGTCGTGCTGCGGCCGAGCCTCTGCCCGCACCACGCGCTGATCTACCGGTCGCGCGGCCGCAGTTACCGCGAGCTGCCGCTGCGCCTGGCCGAGCTCGGCGGGATGTACCGCGCCGAGCTGTCCGGGGTCCTCGGCGGGCTGAACCGCGTGCGCGCGATCCAGCTCAACGACGCGCACGTCTTCTGCACCCTCGACCAGGTCGAGGACGAAGCCGCGGCCGCGTTGGCCCTGATCAGGCGGGCCTACGAAGCCCTCGGTATCAGCCCGGCGCGGTACCGGCTCTCGCTCGCCGACAACTCCGGGAAGTACGTCGGCAACGGCGAAATGTGGTCGCGGGCGGCACAAATCCTCCGTTCGGTCCTCGGCCGCAGTGGACTCGCATACGACGTTGTCGAAGGCGAAGCGGCCTTCTACGGCCCGAAAATCGACGTCCAGGTCGTCGACAGCGCCGGCCGCGAAGCGACCCTGTCGACCGTCCAGGTGGACTTCCACCAGCCGGAGCAGTTCGGCCTGGAGTACGTCGGCGCGGACGGCGCGAAACACCGTCCGGTGATGGTCCACCGCAGCATCATCGGCAGCATCGAGCGGGCGATGGCGCAGCTGATCGAGGTCCACGGCGGCGCGTTCCCGGCCTGGCTGGCGCCGGTACAGCTGCGCTTGCTGCCCCTGTCCGACGCGGAACTGCCTTATGCACAAGGGATTCAGCACGACGACCTGCGCATCGAGGTCGTCGACGCGTCCCGCGGCAGCCTGGGCGCGCGCATTCGTGAGGGACGGCTGGTGCCCTACCAGGCCGTGATCGGGCCTCGGGAGGTTTTGTCGGGCTCGCTTTCCTTGCGGCTGCGCGACGGAAGCCAGGTGGCGGCGCGACCGGCGGCGGACGCGCTGGCTTCGCTGGCCGAAGAGATCAGGAAACCGCTTCGGCCAGCCAATCCAGCACCGGCGTCAGGCTTTCCGGACTCGCCCAGCCGTTGATGACGGCGAGCAGTTCCAGGTAGCGCTCACGGCGTGGATCGCCGACGACGTCGAGCCATTCCCGCAGCCGGCCGGGTTCGCGCCCGAGACCGCCGACGATCGCGGCGGCCGCGGGCGAATCCGGCGTCACCCCGGCCTGGAGCGCCGGCGTGACGGCGTCGCGCACTTCAGCGGCAAAGTCACGGCGCAGGCCGCCTTCGTGCTGGTCGGCGAGCTGGCGCAGGATCGCGCGGAATTCCGGATCCTGCGCCAGCCCGGCCAGCTCGATCCAGGCCTCGACCTGCGCGGAAGCCGGGTTGCCGGGCAACTCTGGCGTCAACGTGCGCGCGATGCCCGCGAGTTCGGGACGGTCGCCGAGAGCGTCGCTGAGGAAGTCGTCGACCAACCGGCGACGCTCGGTGTCCGACAGCTGGGCCAACTGGTTCATGAGACTTGTCTCCTCGGGTGACGAACCATGCTCCGCGACAGCGGCCAGGACAGCGCGACGCAACCGCAGCACCCGGATCTGGACGTCCAGGGCTCCGACGTGCGTCGCCGCGACATCGGCGACGGCGACTTCGCCGTCGGCGATCCGCCGGATCGTCGCGAGGTCCAGCCCCAGCTCGCGCAGGGTGCGGATCAGGTCGAGCCGCGCGAGTGCGGCGTCGTCGTAGAGGCGGTGACCTGCGGAATTGCGCTCGGACGGCGGCACGAGACCGCGGTCGGAGTAGAAGCGCACGGCCTTGACCGTGAGTCCCGTCCGCCGGGCCAGGTCGCCGATCGAGTACCGCATGCCGGTCAGCGTGGCACCTCCCCCCGGAGGAGGCGCAAGCCCGACTTCACCCCATTGTGTCGATCACATGTTCGACGATCGGCGGTAAAGTCGATCACGTGGAAGCGACAGTGATCAGAAAAGCCCGCCAAGCCTGCGAGCCGAGAGCGAGATTGCCCGACGAGAGCGCTTTCGCATCGCGGACCACCACCGACGAGACGGACAGGGAGACTTCCAGACAGCCATTGGCGTTGCTGTAACTGCTCTTGCGCCAGGTCATTTCGGTTCGCTCGTCGATGGGCATGAGGTGCGCCTCCACTCGTCGTGGGCGGCGGCCTGTTCGGCCGGCCATACGCGCGATTCTCCCGCATTCGGAGAGGTCTGATCCAGCGTCATCGTGGCTCGCTTCGCGGAAATATCCGATGTGCGGCAGCTTGTCCGCGTACGTCAGTCGGATTGCGATCCCGAAAGCCGGCGGCGAATGCTGCGGAGCTCGTCGCGGGTGACACCGGCATCAACCAGATACTGCTCGGCGTCGAAACCGTCGAGGGTCGCCAAGACGGCTTCTCCGGTCGTGGTGCCTCGATTAGCGAGAATGGCCTCGATGATCGGACCTTGGTCGTCGGTGCCCATTGCGGCGAACAGCGCTTTGAGGGCCTCGGCCGACATGTCGTAATCCGCGGCGATCGCCCGGGGTTCGACGTCGGCCAGCGCGAGCAGCAGGAGCGTGATCAGGCCGGTGCGGTCTCGGCCGGCACCGCAGTGGAACAGGACACCGCCAGGGGCGGCGTGGGCGATCGCCTTGATGACGGCAGTGCAGCGGCCGGCCTTCCGCTGGAGGAAAAGGGGGTAGTAGAGCGGGGTGCCGTTGAGGTGTTCGCGGTTGACCTGCCGCCAGAACTCGACGTCACCGATGTCGTCGAGCGGCACTTCGAGCCGATCGATGCCGGCCGGTGTCGCCGGGCCCGCGGCGGATACGGCGAACTGCGTCGAACCCGCCTGTACGGTCCGCGGTTCCGTCCGGGGCCGGATCTCATCCTCATTGCGGAGGTCGACAACGGTACGAACGCCTGCATCGCGCGCTTGGGCCCAACCCGCATCAGAGACAAAGCGAAGGTCCGCGGCCCGGAAGAAGGCGCCGTAGGCGGTCTCGCCGGACCTGGCCGGTAGCCCGCCCAGGTCCCGGGTGTTGAAAAAACCTTCCCAGACCACTGACCTGCCCACGGTTCATGGTTGCTCGCGAGCTGCCAGGGGACAAGTCAGGTTTCTTCGCGGATCCGGGTCACCAGCTGAGTCGGATTCACGAACCGCAACGCCACGACAAGGAGCAACACCATGGAACCGGTGTAGATCGTTGCCATCGCGTCGACCGACTGGTTGGCGCGGATGCCGGCGGCGAACACGGAGTTGTAGAGGGCCACCACGAGGGTCGTCGAGTCCGGGCCGGCCGTCAGGAACGTCAACTCGAACATGCCGACCGTGCGCACCAGCACCAGGATCGACGCGGCCAGGATGCCCGGCAGCAGCAGCGGTCCGAGGATCCGGGTGAACACCGACAGCGTCCGCGCGCCCGACATGCGCGCGGCGGCTTCGATCTTCGGGTCGATCTGCTCGATGAACGGCGTCATCGTGAGCACCACGAACGGCACCGACGGCACGAGGTTGGCCAGGATGACCCCGGTCATCGAGCCGGCCAGGTGGAACTTGTAGAGCACCGTCGCCAGCGGGATGCCGTAGGTGATCGGCGGGATCAGGATCGGCAGCACGAACAGCAGCATCACCAGACGCTTGCCGGGGAACTTCCGGCGGGCCAGCGCATACGCGGCCGGGACACCGACCGCCACCGACACGGCGATCACCACCAGCGCGACGATCGCCGTCGTGAGGAGGACGTCCGAGAGGCCGAACTCGCGCCAGGCGTCGGCGTACCAGTGGGTGGTGAAGCCGTCCGGGAGCCAGGTGCCGAACCACTGCACACCGAACGAATCAACGACCACCGAAAGGACCACGCCGGCGAGGTTCACGAAGAAGAACGCGACGACAGCCCAGACGACCCAACGTCCGGGACGCGCGACCCAACCGGTCATCCCTTGCCTCCGGTCGCTCCGCGGTACAGCGTGCCGCGCCACGCCATGACCAGGCCGATCACGATCAGCATGAGCACCGCCATGATCATCGCGACGGCCGAGCCCATCGAGTAGTCGTACTCCTCGAACGCGGCGTGGTAGGCCGCGATCGAGATGACGCGGGTCTCGTTCGCCGGGTCGCCGACGAGTTGTGCCGACGGGAACACCGAGAACGCCATCACGAACGAGAGGCAGAAGGTGATCGCCAGGCCGGGTGCGAGCAGGGGCAGCGTGATCCGCCGGAAGCGCTGGGTCCAGTTGGCACCGAGTGTCGCGGCCGCCTTCTCCAAGGAGGGGTCGATGCCCGAGAGATAGGACAGCGTCAGCAGGAACGAGAAGGGGAAGCCGGTGATGACCAGCGACAGGAGCACGCCCGTGTAGTTGTGGATCAGCGGCAGCGGCTCGTCGGTGATCCCGAGGACCGTGAGCACCTTGTTCAGCCAGCCCGACTGGCCGCCGTACATGATCAGGCCCTGCGCGGTGAGCACCGTGCCGAGCGTGATCGGGACGACCAGGATCGTCGTCAGGAGGCGTTTGCCGCGCACGCGGCCGCGCAGCACGTAGGCGATCGGGATGCTGGCGAGGACGTTGATAAACGTCGCGGGCAGCGCGATGCCCAGCGTCGTCCAGATCGTGTCGCGCAGGTACGGATCGCCGAAGAACCTGGCGTAATTGGCGAAGACCCCGCCCTGGCGCGGGGCGAACGACAACTGGAGGCCGTAGAGGAACGGATACAGGAACAGGCACGCGGTGACCAGCAAGCCGGGCACCAGGAGCAGCAGCACGCGGTCGATGCCCCGTTCGGCCAGGCGGTGACGCAGGGCCGGACGAGCCGGCGCCGCGGTCGTCACGGCGGTCACGGCGCGAACACCAGGACCCGCTCGGCCGGGACGCCGATCTTCACCGGGTCGCCGGGGGCGAGGCGCTTGTCGGTGCGGAAGTACACCGGCAGCCCGCTCGCCAGGCGGGCCGAGATCGACAGCTCGCGGCCGTGGTACTCGACGATTTCGACCGTGACGTCGAGGGCGTTCTCGGTGCCTTCGCCCACGACGAAGTCTTCGGGCCGGATCGCGACCTTCACCGGGCCGGCCGACAGGTCGTCGCGGTTGGTGCCGGTCAGGCGGACGCCGTCACCTTCGACGGTGACCGACGAGCCGGCAAGCGACGAGCGGGTGACCGGTGCGCGGGTGGCCGATGCGCCGACGGGCGACGAGCCGGTCGCCGACGAGCCACTCGGCGACGAGCCGGTCGCGGTCGCAGCGGTGGCGGTGGCGGTGTTGGCGGTGGCGGTGTTGGCGGCGGTGTTGGCGGCGCCGGTCGCGATCGCAGCGGTGGCGCTGTTGGTGGCGGTGACGTCGCCGGCGGTGCCGGGGTCGGTGTTGGTGGCGCCCAGGCCGGTGGCGCTGGTGATCGTCAGGTCCAGGAGGTTGCGGTAGCCCATGAAGGAGGCGACGTAGCTGTTCACCGGCTGGGCGTAGACCTCCTCGGGGGTGCCGATCTGCTGGACCGCGCCCTCGCGCAGCACGACCAGACGGTCGGCCAGCGAAAGCGCCTCTTCCTGGTCGTGGGTGACGTAGACCGTGGTGAGGCCGAGCGTCTGGTGGAGGCGGCGGATCTCCATCCGCATCTCGAGGCGGAGCTTGGCGTCCAGGTTGGACAGCGGCTCGTCCATCAGGACGACCGCCGGTTCCAGCACGACCGCGCGGGCGATGGCGACGCGTTGCTGCTGCCCGCCGGAGAGCTGGGCGGGGAACTTCGCCGCGTGGTCGGTGAGCTGGACGAGCCTGAGTGCCTCGTCGACGCGCCGGCGGGCTTCGGCGCGGGCGACCTTGCGCATCCTGAGGCCGAAGCCGACGTTGGCGCGGACGGACAGGTGCGGGAAGAGCGCGTAGTTCTGGAAGACCATCCCGAACCCGCGTTGCTCCGGCGGCCGGCCGTCGATGCGGGTGTCGTCGAGCCAGATGCTGCCCCCGGTCAGCGGCAGGAGGCCGGCGAGGCAGTTGAGGGCCGTCGACTTGCCGCAGCCGGACGGGCCCAGCAGGGCCACGAACTCGCCACGGGTGATGGCGAGGTCCAGGCCCTGCAGGGCGTTCGCGGTGCCGAAGCTGCGCGAGACACCGTCCAGCCGCAGCTGCTCGAACGTCACTTCTTGCCTACCTTCGAGCCGCCGACCAGCTGGTTCCACTTGTCGAACGCCTTGACCTGCTGCTCGGCCGGCAGCGACGTCTCCTTGGGGTACTGGGCGATCCACTGCTCGTACTCCGGGCGGCCGAACTGCTTGATCGTGTCCTGGCTCTTCTGGGGCGCCATCTGGAGAGTGACGTCCTTGACGGCCGGGCCCGGGTAGAAGTAGCCGTCGTCGTAGGCGATGGCCTGCTGGTCGGGCTTGAGCATCCACGCGATCAGCTGCAGGATCGCCGACTCCTGGTCGGCGGAGAGGCCCTTGGGAATGAGCGCGTACTGGGCGTCGGTGACCCAGTGCATCGGCTGCATGATCGCGGTCTTGACCGTGTTCGGCACCGTGCCGAGCTTGCGCGGGTTGATGTCCCAGCCGGTGGTCGACATGACCATGTCGACCGAGCCGGAGGCGAGGTTCTTCATCGCCTCCGTGGTGCCGGACGGGTAGTACTTCACGTACTTGCCCAGCTCCTGCAGGAACGCCCAGGTCTTGTCCCAGCCCTTGTCCGGATCCTTCGGATCCTTGTCCCCGAGGAGGTACGGCAGGCCCATCAGGAACGTCCGGCCCGGGCCGGAGTTCGACGGCTGGGCGTACTGGAACTTGTCCGGGTGCGCCTTCGCCCAGTCGAGCAGCTCCTGCGGTGACGCCGGTGGCGTGGCGGCCGCGGCCGGGTTGAACTCCAGCAGCGGGCCCGATGGGTAGTAGACGATCTCGACGCCGTAGCCGTTGGCCAGGTCCTGCATCTTGGCCGCGGGCTCGAGGTAGTTCTGCATCAGGTTCGGGAACCGGCCGGCGAAGTCCGGGAGGACCTTCGCGAGGGTGCCGTTCGCGATGCCCGCGGACAGCCCGTCGGTGCCACTGAGGACCAGGTGCGTCTGGGAGACGCCGCCGTCCTGCTCGGCTTTGAGCTTGCCCGCCATGCTCGGGGCGGGGGCCGTCGAGTAGGTGACCTTGGCGAGCACTTCGGGGTGCGCGGTCTTGAAGTTCTCGATCATCTGCTTGGTGAGCTGCAGGTTGCCCGCGATGTCGAGGATGTTCAGCTCGACCGGCTTGCTCGGCTTGTCCGGCACGGCCTGGGGAGCCGCCGCCTGGCCACCGTCGCCTCCCGGGGCGCCGCACGCCGTGAGGCCGGCGGCGAGGCTCGCCGCCAGCAGCACTCGTCGGAATCGGAAGCCGCTGCGACCCTGCATGGCTGCTCCTTGCCCGTGATAATGTTGTATGTCGCATCATATATCAGATCGGACACGTCCTTGGCGAGCACTTTCGCTTCCTGTCGGGCGGTCCGGGACGACCGCGGTGACCGTGATCCGGAAGGGGCCCGATGACGTTCGAGCAGCAGAGGCGGCGGCTTTCCGGGGTGGTGGCCATCCCGGTCACGCCGTTCGACGCCGAAGGCGCTGTCGACGGCCAGACCTACGCGAAGCTCGTGGACCGGCTGGTCACCGGCGGCATCGAGGTCGTGACACCCAACGGGAACACCGGTGAGTTCTACGCACTCGACGCGGACGAGGCCCGGCTTTGCCTCGAGGTCACCGTCGAGGCCGTGGCCGGGCGGGCCAGTGTGCTCGCCGGGATCGGGCACGACGTCTCGTCGGCGACGCGGGCCGCCAAGCACGCGCGGGACTCCGGCGCCGACATGATCATGATCCACCAGCCGGTGCACCCGTACGTCTCCGGTGACGGCTGGGTCGACTACCACGCCTCGATCGCCGGCGCGGTGCCCGAACTCGGCGTGGTGCTCTACGTGCGCAACCCCGCGATCAGCGGTGAACAGCTGCACGCGCTGGGGGTCGCGGCACCGAACGTCATCGGCGTGAAGTACGCGGTGCCCGACCCGGTGCGCTTCGGCTCGGTCGCCCGGGACGCCGGCTTCGAACGGTTCGTGTGGATCGCCGGGCTGGCCGAGCTCTCCGCCCCCGGCTACTTCGCAGTGGGCGCCACCGGGTTCACGTCGGGACTGGTGAACGTCGACCCGGCGATCTCCCTGGACATGTTCCAGGCACTGTCCACAGGGGACTATCCGGCGGCGATGGCCGTCTGGGAACGCATCCGGCCGTTCGAAGAACTCCGTGCGGCCAACGGGAACGCCAACAACGTCAGCGTCGTCAAGGACGCGCTCGCTCAGCTCGGGTTGTGCCGGCCGGACGTGCGGCCGCCCAGCCGCCTGCTGACGGCGGGCGAACGGGAACGGCTCTTCGGCCTGCTCTCGTCGTGGGGACTTTCGTGAAGCACAGGCAGCACGCCGACGGGCTCGAAGCACGGTGACACCGAACTCCGACTCGCCGGCGAACCACCTGTGACAGGGTCTGCCGGACGCGATCCTCGCTGTAGCAACCCAACTGGGCGCCTCGGGCGTCACTCCACGCGACTGCGGGCGGCTGCTCGCCAGCCGAACGGCTGGCATGGTTGCGTTACACGCGGGCTCGTGCCCGGCACGGCTCCTGTCCCCGGCCGACGAACTTCACGACCGGAAGATCCCGGGTGTGCGGTACATCACCGTCATCCCGATGTGGCCGACTGTACACCTCGGCGGCAACCTGCGGGGAATTGCCAATACGGCGGCGGAGTGAGAGGCTTACCTAAGGACGCGGTACCACCGCGACCAGGCCCCAGTGCCCTTTTCCCGGACCGGCCCGGACCCTGTCGGGGCCGGAAACCGTTGCTGGTCAAGCCTTTACGACTTACCCAGAGCGGTTGTGCCGATGAGTGCCACCCAAGTTCCGGATACCCCTGTGACCACCGGCAGCGACTTCGCCGAACTCGCCCGGCTCGTCAAGGCCGCAGGCCTCCTCGAGCGGCGCCGACGCTACTACGCGATGCGGATCGGGCTCAACCTCGCCGCCTTCGGTGGTGGCTGGGTCGCGTTCGTCTACCTCGGCGACTCCTGGTGGCAGCTGTTCCTCGCCGCGTTCTTCGCGATGATGTTCGCGCAGCTTTCGTTCATCGGGCACGACGCCGGCCACAAGCAGATCTTCCGTACCCGCAAAGCGAATGACGCGACCGGATTCGTCCACGGTGGACTCACCGGGTTGAGCTACGGCTGGTGGATGGGCACCCACACCCGCCACCACGCCAACCCGAACCACGAGGACGAGGACCCGGACGTCGACATCGCCGCGCTCGCCTTCAGCAAGGCGCAGAGCGCGCGCAAACGCGGTTTCCTGCGCTGGATGGCGAAGTACCAGGCGTTCCTGTTCTTCCCGCTGCTGCTGCTCGAAGGCCTCAACCTGCACGTCTCCAGCGTGAAAGCGGTACTGCGCAAGGACATCCGCAAGCGCAAGCTGGAGTCGGCGCTGCTGATCGCGCACCTCATCGCCTACCTCGCGGCCGTGTTCATCGTGCTCTCGCCGCTCACCGGGATCATCTTCATCCTGGTGCACCAGTTCCTGTGGGGGCTGTACATGGGCTGCTCGTTCGCGCCCAACCACAAGGGCATGGAGATGCTGAGCGCCGGCCACAAGCTGGACTTCCTGCGCAAGCAGGTGCTCACTTCGCGCAACGTCCGCGGCGGCCCTGTGGTCGACTTCGCCCTCGGCGGCCTGAACTACCAGATCGAGCACCACCTGTTCCCGAGCATGCCCCGGCCGAACCTCAAGCACGCGCAGGTCATCGTCCGGGAGTTCTGCGACCGGCACGGGATTTCCTACGCGCAGTGCGGCTGGGCCCGGTCGTACGGCTACGTGTTGCAGCACCTCCACGAGGCGGGCGAACCGCTACGAGCGAAGAAGGTGATGGCGTGACAGCCCCCGCCCCGGACGCTCTCGAAGTGTCCGCCACAGGTCCGCAGTGCCCCAACTGCCCGCACTCCCTCGACGCGCACGACGCCATCGCGCGCCGCTACTGCGCAGCCACCGAGGCCGGCCAGGGGGTCGACCGCGGCTGCGTCTGCGGTACCGCACAGGACCACCAGAAAAAACAGAGCACCGGACAAGGATCACGATGACCGCGTCGACCTCCTACCACAGCCGCTACGACCTGCGCGTCGAGCGCGTCAAGAACATCGTCATGGAAGACACGAAGCTCAACGACACCAAGGCACTGGCGCTGGCCGTGCGGATGGTGCACGAGCTCGACACGGTGCCCGAGCCCGTCCGCTGACGCTCAGTCCGGCAGCACGGCCGGCAGGCCGAACGCCTCGAACACGCTCGGGACGAACGTGGTCACTTCGGCGACCGCACCGTCCACGATGAGGAGCGTGTTCAGGCCGAACGCGTGAAACGCGCCGTCGTGGCGGAGGTACGTCGCGACGGCGGGGCCACCGTTGGCCCGCACGAACCGCATCCGCAGCTCCATCGAGTCCGGCCCGCGCAGCACCGGAGCCCAGCCTTCGAGGACCGTCGCGAGCCCGCCGTACCACGTCGGAGTGGTGCCGACGTGGCCGCCGGCGCCCGGCTGGTGGCTGCAGCGGACGTCGTCACGCAGGACCGCCGCGATGGCCTGGTCGTCCCCGGCCGTGATCGCCGCGATGTACCGCGAGACGACCGCGCGTTCGTCACCGCTCGACTCGACGCGCCACTCCGTGCGCCGCGAAGGCAGCTGCTCTTTCAGCTCGGCGCGCGCCCGCTGAAGCGAACTGTTCACCGAAGCCGGGGTTGTCTCCAACGTCGTCGCGGTCTCCTTCGCCGTCCAACCGGCGACGTCGCGAAGGATCAGCACCGCGCGTTGCCGCGGCGAGAGGTACTGGACGGCCGCGAGGAACGCCAGCTCGACCGTCTCGCGCGCGACAACCGCGTCGAGAAGGTCATCCGGGCAGGGCTGGAGCCACGGGACCGCCGCCGCGGGCCGGGGCGCCAGATGTGAACTCGAAGCCGGCGGCAGATCGACGAAGGGCACAACGTGCGACGTGCGACCGAGGAAGTCGAGGCACGCGTTCGTGGCGATCTTGTACAGCCACGCGCGCAGGCTCGCCCGCCCCGCGTACTGGTCACGGGCGCGCCACCCCCGCAAGAACATCTCCTGGACCAGGTCTTCGGCCTCGTCGACCGACCCCAGCAGCCGGTAGCAGTGCACCCGAAGCTCACTCCGGTGTAGCTCGGTCAGGTCCGCGAACTCGGTTTCGTTCATCTCGACAGTCACCATGCCCCATGTGACGCCCGCCGCCACCGGAAGTCAGCTCTTCGCAGGTCAGCATGGGTGTGGCCGAAGTTACTCGTGCGTTAAAAACACGTCAGCGGGCATCGGAAACCCGTCAGGGCGGCATTCGGAGGTACTCCGCGAACCACGAAGCAGAGGTGTCCTGACGGAGTCCGATCCGCCGTGATGCCCGGAGGCACACCGTGACGCTCAGCGAGCTTCTTCCCAGCCTCGGCTGCGAAGCCGCCGATCACCTCGAGCCAGGACTCTGGCCGCGAAGCACCCGACTCGGCGAAGACGGCGAGCTGCTCCTCGCCGGCGCGAAGGTCAGCCACCTCGCCGCCCGCTTCGGCACGCCGTCCTACCTCATCGACGAGCAGCAGATCCGCGACACCGCGCGCGAATACCGGCGCGCCTTGCCGGACGTCGAAGTCGCGTACGCGAGCAAGGCGCTGTGTACGCGGTCCGTGCTGCGCTGGGTCGCCGAAGAGGGGTTGTCGCTCGACACGTGCTCCGCGGGCGAGATCGCCGTCGCGCGCTCTGTCGGCTTCCCGGCACAACGCATGTTGCTGCACGGCAACGCGAAGACACCCGAAGACCTGAAGGCCGCGCTGGAGTACGGCGTCCGCCGGATCGTCGTCGACTCGCTCGACGAGATCGAGCAGCTCGGCGCCCTCGCCCACGGCGCGCAGCAGGTGATGATCCGCGTGACGCCGGGTGTCGCGGCCGGCGCGCACGCGGCGATCAGCACCGGCACCGAGGGCCAGAAGTTCGGCTTCTCGCTGCTCGACGGCGTCCCGGACAACGTCGACGCGGCCGTGAAAGCCGTCCTCGCCCAGCCCGGGCTGCGGCTCGTCGGCCTGCACTGCCACATCGGCTCGCAGGTCTCCCGCGTCGACCGGTACGAGGCCGCCGCGCGGCGGATGGCCGAGGTGCTCGTCCGGATCCGTGACGTCCACGGCGTCACGCTGCGGGAACTGGACCTCGGCGGCGGGCACGCGGTCCCGTACGCCGGCGGCGATCCCGCGTTCGACCTCGGCGGTTACTCGCGACGCCTGCGCGTGGCGCTCGGCTACGAATGCACGGCGCACGGCTTTCCGTTGCCCCGCTTGACGATCGAGCCGGGCCGGGCGATCGTCGGGCCGGCCGGGATCACGGTGTACCGCGTGTGCGCGGTCAAGCGTGGCAGCCGCACGTTCGTCGCGGTCGACGGCGGGATGAGCGACAACGCGCGGCCGTCCCTCTACGGCGCGCGCTACACGACGCGCCTGGTCGGCCGGCGGTCGCGGGAAAAGCGGACGCCGATGACGGTCGTCGGCCGGCACTGCGAATCCGGGGACGTCCTCGCCGACGGCATCCTGCTGCCCGGCGACCTGCGCGCCGGTGACCTGCTGGCCGTGCCGTGCACCGGCGCCTACCACCACTCGCTGGCGTCGAACTACAACCAGGTCGGCCGCCCGCCGCTGGTCGGCGTGAAGGACGGCGTCGCGACGCTCCTGGTGCGCCGTGAGACCGAGGAAGACCTCAGCCGGCGGGATCTCGGGTAAGGCCGCCGCCGCCGCGCGGCATGCGTTGGTCCTCCTGGAGTTCCGGTTCGGTGACGACGTGCGGCCGGACAGTGGCCGACGGCGGCCCGCGGGCACCCCGCGCCGTGCGCGGGCGCCCGGACGCGCCTCGGATTGACTCGTGTTCCTCGCCGCAGGCCACCGATTCCTCGGCTGATCGCGGCGTGCACGCCGGATCACGTGAAGCTGGCCTGGGACTCTCGCTTTCTGGTCAGGTCTCGATACGCTGCGCACTTGACAAATCACATGCCGAAACACAGGGAGGGACGGCATGGGTGAAGAATCACGTGCGCGAGGACTGGACAATACGGACAGATCGCTGATCGCTCTGCTTCAGCAGGACGGCCGGGCCTCGTTCACCGCGCTCGCCAAAGCGGTCGGACTTTCGGAGGGTGCCGTCCGCCAGCGGGTGCAGCGGCTGCTGCGCGACGACCTGATGCAGATCGTCGCGGTGACGGACCCGGCCAACGTCGATCTGACGCGGCAGGCGATGGTCGGGATCAGCGTCGACGGCGCGGATCCCCGTGCGGTGGCGGACAAGCTGTCCGAACTGCCGCACGTCCACTACGTCGTGCTGTGCGCCGGGCGCTACGACCTGCTCGCGGAACTGGTCTGCCGGGACGACGACCACATGCTCGAAGTGCTCGGTGAGGAGATCCGGCAGATCCCGGGCGTCTCCGGCACCGAGTTGTTCGTGTACTTGAAGCTGGCCAAGCAGAACTACGCCTGGGGCCGGCTCACCGCGTAGCAGCCGGGGATGACGAGCCGAGACCCCGCCCGCCACCCCCGGCCCGCTAGAGGAACCGCCGATAGCCGGCGGAAACCGGTACCCCGGCTTCCGCGAGCCCGGCCAGCGACGACGGCAGGGCGTCCCGGTACAGGACACCGAGGCGCTGCGTGGCGCGGGTGAGCGCGACGTACAGCTCGGCCGCGCCACGCGGCCCCTCGGCCAGGATCCGCCCGGGCTCGACGACGAGAACGGCGTCGAACTCCAGGCCCTTGGTCGCCGACGGCGGGACCGTGCCCGGCACCCCCGCCGGGCCGATCACGACACTCGTTCCTTCGCGGCCGCCTTCGACGCTGTCGAATTCGTCGATGGCGGCTTGCAAGTCGCCGTCCGCAACTTGTCTGGACCACGGCCGGACCCCGCTCGCGCGCACGGATTCCGGCAGCCGGGCGTCCGGTGCGAACTCCGCGAGCAGCTTGCCCGCGACGGTCATGATCTCCGCCGGCGTCCGGTAGTTCACCGTCAGTTCCCGGTACTGCCAGCGATCGGCGACGTACGGCGCGAGCACCGGCGCCCACGCCGTCGCCCCGGCCGCCGACCGCCGCTGCGCGAGGTCGCCGACGATCGTGAACGACCGGCTCGGGCACCGCCGCATCAGCACCCGCCAGTCCATTTCGGACAGTTCCTGCGCCTCGTCGACGACGACGTGCCCGTACGTCCAGTCGCGGTCCTCGACCGCGCGTTCGGCGACGTCACGGGTGTCGCGCTCAGTGAACCGGCCGGCGAGGTCTTCGGCGTAGAGCAGGTCCGTGGCGACCAGCTGGACGTCCTCGTCCAGCTCCTCACGGTCCAGCTTCAGGAGGTCCATGACGCCGGCGGCGTAGTCGGCGTCCTCCTCCGCCCGCTGCTTCGCGGCGGCGCGTTCGGCGGCTTCGTCCCGGCCGAGCAGGTCGGCCAGCTCGTCGAGCAGGGGCACGTCCGAAACCGTCCAGGCCGCGCCGTCCGCGCGGGCCAGCGACGGGTCGGCCCCGGCGGCCCGCAGCCGGCGCGGGGACAGGTACAGCGGCGCCAGCAGCGTCTCCGGCGTCAGCGACGGCCACAACGCGTCGAGCGCGGCGCCGAGTTCCTCGTGCTCCGCCAGTTCTTCGCGGACGTCGGCGCACAGGTTCGCCCACGCGCCGCGGTCCTCCCGGCTCAGCCAGCCCTCGCCGATCACCGCCGCCGCCCGCTCGGTGAGGATCTGCGCGACGGCCCCGCGGAACACCGCACGGGCTTCGTTGTGCGGCAGCCCCGACCGCCGCGCCTCGGTCCTCGCCTCGTCGGCGACGTCTTCGTCGAGCTCGACCGTGACGTCGGCCAGCTCGACCGGAACCGGCTCGTCGGGCACCTTCTGCCGGTCGGCGACCGCCGCCGCGAGGACGTCGAGGATCTTCAGCGAGCCCTTGAGCTTCGCCACTTCCGGCCGGTCCTCGGCGGTGACGCGCAGGCCCGGCACGAGGCCGCCGGTGGTCAGGAACACGACGTCCGACTCGCCGAGCGAGGGCAGCACGCGGCCGATGTGGTCCAGGAACACCGGGCTCGGCCCGACCACCAGCACACCGCTACGCGACATCCGCTCACGCTGGGTGTAGAGCAGGTAGGCCACCCGGTGCAGCGCGACCGCCGTCTTGCCGGTGCCGGGCCCGCCTTCGACCACCAGCACGCCCGCGTGGCCGAGCCGGATGATCTCGTCCTGCTCGGCCTGGATGGTCGCGACGATGTCGCGCATCCCCTCACCGCGCGGCGCGTTGACGGCCGCCAGCAGGGCCGCGTCGCCGCGTTCGTCGTGGTACTCCCGGGGAGACGACCCCCCGGACCGACCGTGACCAGGACGGCCGAACACCTCGTCGGTGAAGTCGACGACCCGGCGGCCCATCGTGTGGAACTGCCGGCGTCGCCGCAGGTCTTCCGGCGACGCCGCGGTGGCGACGTAGAACGCGCGCGACGCCGGCGCCCGCCAATCGAGCAACAGCGGTTCGTAGTCGTTTTCGGCGTCGAAGATGCCGATCCGGCCGATGTAACTCCGTTCTCCCGAAACGGCGTCCAGCCTGCCGAAGCAGAGCCCGTTGTCGACGACGTTCAGCCGTGCCGTCTCGCGCCCCCGCACGCGCACGTCGGCGTCGCGCTCGACCAGCGCGATCCCGGTTTCCCCCAGTGCGGCCCGGAAACGGGCCGCGGCCTGCGCGCGTTCGCGGTCGAGACGCGCGTACAGCCCGGCTGTGTACGCGCGTTCGGCCCGCAATTCCTCGTCGTACCCCTGATTTGACAAGTTCCCCTCACAGCGGTTAGACTGACAACACATTCGGCGGGTTCTCCTATTTATTCGGAGAGCACGTCGATTTTTTATTGTCCACCCGCTGTCAAGAGCTTCGCACCGACCGCCGGACAGCCGGTGATCACCGGTATTGTCTCCGGGCATGAGCGGTCCACGGGTGTTCCGGATGATCCAGCCCGTCGACGACATCGAAACGGCGGTCGCGTTCTACGCGCGGGTCATCGGCGACCCCGGTGAGCGGATCGCACTCAACCGGCACTACTTCACCTGCGGCGGTGTGGTCCTCGCCTGCGTCGAAGCGCCGCTCGAACACCGGGAAGCGCGGCCCACCAAGGATCCGCGGATCGTCTACCTCGCGGTCGACGACGTCGACGAGGTCTTCGAGCGGGTGCGGGCCGCCGGGCCGCGGTGGCTCGACGACTCCATCGCGACGCAGTTCTGGGGCGAACGCTCCTTCTACGCCGACGACCCGTTCGGCAACCCGCTCTGCTTCGTCCAGGAGGACACGCTCTACTTGGGCGGGCCCGTCGGCTGAGCGTCCTCCAGCGGGTCACCGTCCAGTGGGTCACCGGTCAGCGGGCGCAGCCGGAACGGGATGACGAACCACAGCACGCCGAAGATCAGCAGCGTGAGCGCCGCGACGACGATCATCGCGGGTACGCCGTAGACCACCTTCGCGATGAGCGCGACGGTCGAAGTGATCGCCAGGGCCAGGCAGACGAGCCCGACCAGCACGAACCGGTTGCCGACGGTCAGGATCCGCTCGCGGCTGCCGGTGCGGAACAGCAGCCGGTGCCACGCCGCGGGCGCGGTCAGCAACGCCGTCGCCGCCACCGAGAGCATCACCGCGGTCAGGTGCAGCGACTTCTCGAAACCGCTGGCGTTGTGGAACCGGTCGGTGAACACGACCGACAGCAGGAAGCCGAAGAGGATCTGCACGCCGGCCTGCGCCACCCGCAGCTCCTGGAGCAGCTCGCCGACGTTGCGCGTCAGCTGCTGGTTGCGGGTTTCGCCGGTGTGTTCGGGCACGGCAAAACGATACGCGGACCCGGGAGCGCCCACCTTCTGAGAAGGGCGTCACTCGTTGGCGTGACGATCATGGCGGGGCCCGGCGCGCGCCCGCTAGAGAAGCACCATGCGCCTTCTCCCCTCCGTCGTCGTGGCCGCCGCTCTCGCTGTCCTGGTTCCCGGTGTCGCCGCGGCGTCATCCGTGCACACCACGACCGCGGGCGGCACGTTCACCGCGTACGCCCCCGGCGCGCACGCGGTGACGTACCGCCCCGACCTCGTCCCGCCCGGCGCCCGGGCCCACGTGTTCAGCCTCTCGGGCGCCCACGCGAGCACGACGACCTCCCTCGTCGTCACCGGCCTGCCGCCGGGCCACTCCTACGGCGCCCACGCGCACGCGCAGCCGTGCGGCGCCACCGGTGACGCCGCCGGGCCGCACTTCCAGCACGTGCCGGACCCGGTGAAGCCGTCGGTCGACCCCGCGTACGCGAACCCCCGCAACGAGATCTGGCTCGACTTCACCACCGACCGGCTGGGCACCGGCTTCGCCCGGTCCACTGTGGACTGGAAGTTCGACGCGCGGCGCGCGGGCTCCGTGGTGCTGCACGAAACCCACACGCACACCGAGCCCGGCCACGCGGGCACTGCCGGCGCCCGCCTCGCCTGCCTGGACGTCGCCTTCTAGAAGCCCCAGGAACGGTCCGGCACCACGCGGATGCGCACGGAGTACGCCGCGTCGAACGCATCCGGTGTCTCGAAGCCGATGGCGCTGTAGCGGGGGCCGTACTTGTCGAGGTAACCGGGCGCTTCCGAGGCCTTGCCCTCCTCGATCCGCGCCGTCCCGTTCACCACCAGGATCGAACCGCCGTGGTCGTCGCTGTTGAGGTTCAGCGTGACCTCGGGGTTCGCCTCGATGTGCCGCAGCTTCGCGGTGTCGGGCCGGCTGAACACCAGGATGTCGTCACCGTCGAGCACGAACCACACCGGCCGCGGCGCCGGCCGCCCCTTCGGCGTCACGGTGGTCAGCCAGCCGATCGGTTCCCCGGCGCGGTCGGCGAGTTTCGGTGCTGCCATGGCTTCGTGCTCCCCTGATCGGTCGGACTTGTGATCCAGGTAACCACGCGGCACCGACATTTTCTTCCCGCTCTACCGCGAGGCGACGCGCCGGGCGTACCGCGAGCCGGCCGCCAGCAGCACCAGCCCGGCGCCGAGGAACGCGCCGACCCGTGCCAGGCCGTCCAGCGCGGAAAGGTCGAACAGCACCAGCTTCAGCACCGCGGCGCCGACCAGGACCAGTCCGATCACCCGCAGCGCCACGAGGTCGATGCCGCGCAGCAGCAGGACGAGCGCGGCGACCGTCCAGGACACCGTGATCAGCGCGTGGCCCAGCAGGAACCCGGTGCGGCCGGGCAGCGCCAGCAGGGACCCGCTCAGCACGACCCCGCCGGCGCCGTACAGCGCCGCGACCCCGGCCAGCAGCCACACGGGCAGGTCGTCGGACGGGCCCTTGAAGATCTCCAGCCTTGCCGCCGCCCACGGCAGCGCGACCGACACGGCGAGGATCAGCAGCGACACCGCGAGCGCGCCGGCCAGGTCGGCTGTCGTGCGGGGCCGCGGGAGGATCAGCAGCGCCGGCGTGACGTCGAAGAAGACGCCGATCAGGCCGCCGAGGGTCGCGAAGCCGAGTGCGGCGCCGAGCGCGAGGCGGTTGCGCCCGCCCAGCGCGGCCACGACGAGCAGCAGCGCCTCGCCCAGCAGCACCCCGGCGCGGGCCGGGCCGTCGAACTGCGTGACCGTCGCCTGCAGGATCGCCAGCAGCCCGGCGAGCCCGGCCAGCTGCCCGGCGAGGCCGCTCCAGAACTTGCGCGTGGCCCACACCGCGAGCAGCACGACACCCGCGCCGGCCGCGACCGGCACGGCCTGGATCTTCGGCAGCAGCAGCGCGGCGACGAGCGTCGGCACGACCGCCGTCGCCAGCAGCGACAGGGCGGCCGGGTCGTTTTCCCGGCGCCGCAGCACGATCAGCGCGAGCGCGATCCCGGCGGCCGACGTCCCGGCCGCCGCGGCGGTGGTGGCCCAGCTGCCGCCGGCGCCCTCGACCACGGTGGCGATCACGGACGCGAGCAGCGGCGGGATCCCGGCGGCCAGCGCCAGCGACGACCAGTCGCGGCGCAGCTGCACCGGCGTCGTCGCGAGCTGGACCATCAGCAGGAAGGTGACCAGTTCCGCGGTGAACCCGCCGGTGATCATCGGCGCGCACACGACACACCCGACGACCACGGCCGACGCCAGCAGCGGCGAGGCCCAGCGCACGGCCACGAGCAGCCCGCCGACGGTGATCGCCAGCCCGATCGCGAGCCCGGCGAGCACCGGCAGGTACTCGTAGAGCGACGTCGCCGCGACGGCGTCCAGGTAGAGCGTCGCGATGCCGGTGGCGGCCAGCGCGAACGCGCCGGTGCGGCCGGCGGGCTTGCGGTGCAGCCACACGCCGGCGCCGGTCAGCGCCAGCCCGAACGCGGCGCCGACGAGCACCCGCGGCAGCGGCCCGAGCCAGCCCCGCTGCACGGCCAGGACCAGCAGCAGGACGACGCCGAGCAGCGTCACGCCACCGCCGACCCAGGCCAGGACCCGGCTGCCCGCGCCTTCCTTGCCGAGCTTCTCGCCCAGCGTCGGCCGCGGAACGGGCCGGTGCGGCGGCTGGGGCGTGAAGTACCGCTGCTGCGGCGGAGGCTGGGGCGGCTGCCACTGGTACTGCGGCGGCCAGGGCGGCGGAGGCGGGGGCATCGGGTAGGGCTGGGGCTGCGGAGGCGGCATCGTCTCCTCCGGCCGGGGCGCCCGCGGTCGCGGCTGCGCGTCGGCCGGTTTCGGCGTTTCAGCCTGCTTCGGCGTTTCAGCTTGCTTCGGCGTTTCAGCTTGCTTCGGCGGCGCCGGCTCGCCCTGGGCGGTCCGCAGTTCGGAACCCACCAGTGCGAGCCGACGCCCCAGGTCGTCGATCTCGCCGGCGAGCCGGAGGAGCACATTCGCGTCGGTGGTCATACCGCACAGCGTCACGCACCGGCCCCCACCTGCGGATCCGTAGCACTACTCAAACCCCGGTCACGTCCTGGTCGCGGCCACCACCTGGTCCATCGTGGTCATGATCGAGACCGTCTCGTCGAGCGGCATGTGCGGGCTCTCGACCTCGCCGGCGGCCAGCCGCAGCGCCACCTCGTCGGCCTGGTGCCGCAGGCCGCGGCCCTCGTCGACGTACTCGAAGCGGCTCCGGTCACCTTCGCGCGGGATGAGCGTGAACGACGCGGGCGCGTAGAACGGGCCTTCGATCTCGATCCGCGCGTCCGTGCCGACGATCGTCGCCGTGGTCGGGGAGACCGCGCGCAACGTGCAGCTCAGCACCGCCTGCGCGCCGCCGCTGTAGCCGAACAACATCGACGTCTGCGCGTCGACGCCGGTGAACGCGGGTGCCGCCATGCTGAGCACGCGGTCGGGCGTGCCGAGCACCATCGACGCGAACGAAACCGGGTAGATCCCCAGGTCGAGCAGGGCGCCGCCGCCCAGTTCCGGCGCGAACAGCCGGAAGGCCGGGTCCTCGGCGAACCACTGCCCGTGGTCGGCGGTGACCGTGACGACGTCGCCGAGCCGGGGCAGGAGTTCCCGGACGTGCTTGATGTGCGGCAGGAAGCGCGTCCACATCGCCTCCATCAGGAAGAGGCCGCGCTCCCGGGCCAGCGCGACGAGGTCACGCGCCTCCTCGGCGTTCATCGTGAACGGCTTCTCGACGAGCACGTGCTTGCCGGCTTCGAGCGCGAGCCGCGCGTTGCCGTGGTGCATCGGGTGCGGCGTCGCGACGTAGACGACATCGATGTCGGGATCGTCGGCCAGGGCTTCGTAGCTGCTGTGCCGGGTCTTGATGCCGAGCCGGTCGGCGAAGGCGTCCGCGCTCCCGGCGGTGCGCGATCCGACAGCGGCGGCGACGCCCGAGTCGGTCAGCTTCAGGTCTTCCGCGAAGGCGCCGGCGATCCCGCCGGTGCCCATGATTCCCCAGCGCAGGGGTGTGGTCGTCATGCCGCCGACTCTAGGTCCTCCGGCCAGTTCGGCGAACGGCCGAGAAGCGCGACGACGCGGTCCAAACCGGACAGCTCGCCGGCGTCGGCCGCCGGCCCGAAGGGTGCGCCGGGGACGAGCCGCGACTGTCCACCCGGGACGGATTCGGTGATCCGCAGGGCTTCGTCGAGGACGTCCTGGTCGAAGTGGACCGGCAGGCCGAGGGTGCGCGCGACGTCCCAGGAGTGCACGACGTAGTCGACGAAGTGGAAGCCGAGCGCCTGCTCCGGCCGGAAGGTGACCTCGGTGCTGAACTCGGGCAGCGGGATTTCCTCGCGGTCGATGGCGGCGAAGGCGTCCAGGACCTGCGTGACGGAGTCGCGGTAGGTGGCGATCGGGTCGTCGCCGAGGGAGACGAGTTTCCAATGGGCGAGGTCGCCGTCCCCGCCCGCGGCGGCGGCGAAGCCGAGGTTCTGGGTGGTCATGTGGGCCACGAGGCCGTAGAGGGTCCACGCCGCGCACGGCGTCGGCCTCGCGAAGTCGGCCGGCGTGCTGCGGGCGACAAGATCGAGGCTGGTCCGGGTGGCGACGGCGTCGAGTTCATTGATATGCATACGCCTATCGTCTACGCACGCTTATTATCTGTCAAGCCGTTAAGGTCGGCGCATGGCGAAGCGACCGGATCTCGCGGCGATGCTCGGCGGGCTGGTGCGCAGCCTGGTCGCGCTGGAGACGCCGGTGCTCGAGGAGCACGGGCTGAGCATGTGGGGCTACGTCGTGCTGAGCGCGCTCGACGACGCCCCGGTGCGCACCCAGGCCGCGCTCGCCCAGGCGATCGGCGCGGACAAGACGCGGATCATCGGCACGCTCGACGAGCTGCAGGACGACGGCCTGATCAGCCGCGAGCCGGACCCCGCCGACCGCCGCGTCCGCCTGCTGGAGATCACGCCCACGGGCCGGGAACGGCGGCGGGCCGCGCAGGACCGGATCCAGGCGAAGGAAGAGCGGCTGCTGGCCCGGCTGCCGCCCGCCGACCGGGCGGCGTTCCTCCGCGCGGCGCAGGTGCTCGCCGAGGAATAGCGCGTCAGGGCTTGCGCGCGACGACGCCGGCGATGAGCCGCTGGGCGGAGTTGAGCGGCTTGAGGCTCGGCCCGTCCGGCCACCAGTTCGCGAGCAGCACGATCCCCGGGTCGACGATCTCGAGGCCGGCCACCAGCTCCTCGATCTCCCGCTCGGTGCGCGCGGTCGCGCCGCCGAGAGAGCCACTGGCGACGGCCTGCTGGAAGGCCGCCACCGCGTCGTGGTCGTCGCCCTCGCCGGGGTCGAACAGGTGCGAGATGGCGACGTACGAACCCGCGGGCAGCGCGTCGACGTACTCGCGCATGATCTCGGCGGGGCGGTGCCGATCGCCCTTGTGGTGGTGCAGCGCGGCCACGAACATCAGCGCGAGCGGCCGCGACCAGTCGAAGTGCTCGCGCACGAGATCGTGACCCAGGATCGTCCGGGGCGCGAAGATGTCGCCGTTGATGAACCGGGTCCGGTCGTTCTCTTCGAGCAACGCCCGCCCGTGCGCGACGACGACCGGGTCGTTGTCGACGTAGACGACCTTGGACAGCTTTTCGACGCGCTGGACGACCTGGTGCACGTTCTCCGTCGTCGGCAGGCCCGACCCGCAGTCGAGGTACTGGTCGACGCCGGCGCGTTCGGCGAGGAACCGGCAGACGCGGATCAGGTACCGGCGGTTCTCGAGGGCCAGGTCCGCGACCTCGGGCAGCACCCGCTGCAGCCGCCCCAGCTCGTCCCGGTCGACCTGGTAGTGGTCCTTCCCGCCGAGCACGAAGTCGTACATCCGCGCGACGCTGGCCCGGCTCGGATCCACCCCGACCGGCGCGTTCGGACCGGCCGTCTCCCTGCGTCTCGCCTCCACCCCCCGAACACGTGGCGTCCACGAGAACCGTTCACGGGGATCCGACTCCGGCCCCTGGTCGACGTGATCGACAGCACAGGTGACAATGGAGGACGTGACCGCCCTGCTGAGCAAGCCCGCGCTGAAGATCGGCCCGTACGAGGTCGATCCGCCGGTCGTGCTCGCGCCCATGGCCGGGATCACCAACGTCGCCTTCCGGCAGCTGTGCGCCGAGTACGGCGCCGGCATCTACGTCTGCGAGATGATCACCGCGCGGGCCGTCGTCGAACGGCACCCCGGGACCATGCACATGATGACCTTCGGGGCGGATGAAAAGCCCAGGTCCATGCAGCTCTACGGCGTCGACCCGAAGACCATGGCCGAAGCCGTCCGGATCATCGTCGGCGAGGGGCTCGCCGACCACATCGACTCCAACTTCGGCTGCCCGGTCGCGAAGGTGACGCGCAAGGGCGGCGGCGCGGCGCTGCCGTTCAAGCGGAAGCTGTTCGGCGACATCGTGCGCGAGTCCGCGAAGGCCGCCGGGGACGTGCCGTTCACGGTGAAGTTCCGCGTCGGCATCGACGACGACCACCTGACCTACCTCGACGCCGGCCGCATCGCCGAGGCCGAGGGCGCGGCCGCCGTCAGCCTGCACGCGCGCACCGCCGCGCAGCGGTACTCCGGCCAGGCAGACTGGACGAAGATCACCGCGCTCAAGGAAGCCGTCACGAGCATCCCGGTGCTCGGCAACGGCGACATCTTCTCCGCCGCCGACGCCCTGCGCATGGTCGCCGAGACCGGCTGCGACGGCGTGGTCGTCGGCCGCGGCTGCCTGGGCCGGCCGTGGCTGTTCGGCGAGCTCGAAGCCGCGTTCGCCGGACGCTCGCTGCCGACGCCGCCGAACCTGGGCGAGGTCGCCGGCGTGCTGCGCCGCCACGCCGAGCTGCTCATCCAGCACGACGGCGAGACCAAGGCCCTGCGCGACCTGCGCAAGCACATGGCCTGGTACTTCATGAACTTCCCGGTCGGCGCCGAACTCCGCCGCGGCTTCGCGATGGTGTCCGGCCTCCCCGAACTCGACGACCTCATCGGCCGCCTCGACCACGACGCCCCGTTCCCCGACAACGCCGACGGCCCGCGTGGGCGCCAGGGTTCCCCGGGCAAGGTCACGCTGCCGCACGGCTGGCTCGACGATCCGGACGACAACTGCGTCCCCGAGACCGAAGACATGCACTCCGGCGGCTGACGGCCTCCCCGCGGCGACGTTCGCCGCCTCTTCTTCATGCTGCGCCAGATCCTTCTCCGGCCGGTGCGCAGCTCTGAGCCCACGGCACCGACCTCGCGGACTTCGTCCGGGCGCGCCCATGACATCTGTCAGCCCGAAGTCGTGGCGGACGGCATCCTCGCCGGTCTTCCTGCCGCGCCAAGCTCTTCCCATGACGAAGAACAGCGCTCCCGCCTCGCTCCTCCAGACGCTCGCCGTCGAGATCGCGGTGCCGACCGGGGTCTACTACGGCCTCCACTCGCTCGGCTTCAGCGTCTTCCTCTCGCTCGCGCTGAGCGGGGTCGTCCCGCTGGCCCGGACGCTCTTCCAGTTCGCCAAGCACCGGACCCTCAACGGCCTCGCGCTGGTCGTGCTCGTGACCAACGTCGTCGGGATGCTGCTGACCTTCGTCGCCGGGGACGCGCGGATGATGATCGCCAAGGACTCGATCGGCAGCGGGATCACCGGGCTCGTCATCCTGATCTCCGCGTTCACCGCGCAGCCGATCATGACCAAGGCACTGCGCCCGTTCCTCACCCACGGCAAGGCCGATCACGAGGGCGCCTGGGAGCGCCTCACCGGTAACCGCCGGTTCGAGACCGTCCTTCGTCGCGCCAGCTTCGTCTGGGGTATCGGCTTCGTGCTGGAGAGCGCGGCTCGTGTTGTCGGCGCCTTCACGCTGCCCGTCGAGACCATGGTGTGGCTGAGCACCGTCCTGTTCATCGGTTCCTTCGCCGTGATCATGGTCGTGGCCGGGGCGATGAGCGCCGAGGCCGGCGAGATGGTCGCGAACGAGGCCAAGACGGACGACCGTGCGCTCGTCGCCGCTTGACCTGCGGAAACCACGGGTGTACAGGTGTGTACATGTACACCAAGCGGGAGCAGCTGGTCGGCGACCTCTCCGACCTCATCCGGTCCGGGCGGCTGGCCCACGGCGATCGGCTGCCCGGCGAGAACCAGCTCGCGCTGCAGTACCAGGTCAGCCGCGGCACCGTGCGCAGCGCGCTCTCCGAACTGCAGCAGCTCGAGCTCATCTCCACCCAGGCCGGCGTCGGCTCGTTCGTCACCTTCGACGGGGTCCAGCTCGACCAGCGGCTCGGCTGGGCCCGCGCGCTCGCCGACGCCGGGGCGCCCGTCACCACCGAGCTGCTCGGCATCGAAGCCGTCGAAGACCGGGCCCTCGCCGAGGAATTCGGTGAACACAACTACATCGCGGTACGACGCCTGCGCCGGGAACACAGCCGCGGGATCTCCCTCGAGACGGCGACCGTGCCCGCGGTCGGGCCGCTGGCCGAGCTCCCGGAAACCGGCCTCCAGGACGGCTCCCTGACCAAGACGCTCGAAGCCGCCGGGCGGATTTCCACCGGCGGCGACCAGTGGATCAGCACCGAACGGCTCGACGCCTGCGCGGCCGACCTCCTCGGCCGCGCCATCGGCGAGCTCTTCCTCCGCGCCGAGCGCACCTCGGTCGACGTCGAGGGCCGGCTCGTCGAACGCGTCGTCAGCCTCCTGGACCCCGATCGGTTCCAGTTCCACCTCACCTTCGGACACCGGTGAACGCGCGGGACCGGGCGCTCGGCGCGTTCACCGGGCTCGCCGTCGGCGACGCGCTCGGGATGCCGACGCAGTCCATGTCCCGCGCCGCCATCGCCGCCGCCTACGGGCCGGTCACCGGGCTGCTCACCGCCGTCGCCGAGCAGCCGGTCGCGCCGTCGATGCCCGCCGGCTCGATCACCGACGACACCGAGCAGGCCATCCTGCTGGCCCGGCTGCTCATCGACGGCCGCGGCACCGTCGACCCGCACGTCTTCGCCGACGCCCTGCTGATCTGGGAGGCGGACATGGTCCGCCGCGGCTCCGCGGACCTGCTCGGCCCGTCGACGAAACGCGCGCTTTCCCGTCTCCAGGACGGCGTCCCGGCCGAAGAAGCCGGTCGCGGCGGGACCACCAACGGCGCCGCCATGCGCGTCACGCCGGTCGGCATCGCCACGCCGTCGGGCAACCTGCACGCCCTGGTCGACGCGGTCGTCGCGACCGCGCGCGTCACCCACAACACCAGCCTCGGCATCGCCGCCGCCGCGGCGGTCGCGGCCGCCGTCTCCGCCGGGGTCGACGGCGCGAGCCTGCCCGAAGCGCTCGACGCCGGCGAGCGCGCGGCCGTCGTCGGCGGGGAACGCGGGCACTGGGCGGCCGGCGGGGAGATCGCCGCCCGGATCCGCTGGGCACGCGGCTGGGTGCGGGGCATGACGCACGACGCCGTCGCCGACGCGGTCGGCCAGGTGATCGGGACTTCGGTCGCGTCGCAGGAGTCCGTCGTGGCCGCTTTCGCGCTGGCCGAAGCCATGGGTGACGACCCGGCCGCGGCGCTGCGCCTGGCCGCGGGGCTCGGCGGCGACACCGACACCGTCGCCGCGATCTGCGGCGCCATGCTCGGCGCCGCGCACGGTGTCGCCGCCATCCCGGCGGACCTCGCCGAGACCGTCCTCGCCGTGAACCACCTCGACTTCGGGCCGCTCGTGGACGAGCTGCTCACCCTGAGACGGCGCGCGCGGTGACCGGGCGGCTGGTGCACACCGGACAGGTCGTGCTCGACCTGGTCATGGCGGTGCCGACGCTGCCCCTTCGCGGCGGAGACGTCCTGGCTTCGTCCACGGATCTGTTGCCAGGCGGCGGTTTCAACGTCATGTCCGCGGCCGCCCGGTCCGGCGCCCGCGTGCTGTACGCCGGCAGCCACGGCACCGGTGCCTTCGGTGATCTCGCCCGGTCCGCGTTGTCCCGTGAAGGCATCGAAGTGGCGCACGAACCGACGCCGGACCTGGACACCGGCGTCGTCGTGGTGCTGGTCGAAGCGACGGGCGAGCGCACCTTCGCGACCGGCACCGGCGCGGAAGGACGGCTGCGTCCCGCACTCCTCGACCATGTCCACCCAAAGAGTGACGACGTCGTCTACGTCACCGGGTACAGTCTGTTGCACGAGATCAATCGAACCGCGCTCCTCGCTTGGCTGCCTCATCTGCCCGGCTCGAGGATTCTGTTCGATCCCGGCCCACTCATCGCCGAAGTTGATCTTGGAGACCTCCGTGAACTTCTGTCCATAGTAGACATTCTCAGCTGCACCGCGCGCGAAGCCGAGGTGCTCGGCGAACTGCCCCCGGTCGCCGTCGTCCGCGACGGCGCGAAGGGCTGCCGCGTCCACAAAAACGGCCGGACGACCGACATCCCGGGCTTCTCCGTGGACGCCGTCGACACGAACGGCGCCGGTGACACGCATTGCGGCGTACTGGCCGCGGAACTGCTGCGCGGCAGTACCCTCCTCGACGCCGCCGTGCGCGCCAACGCGGCGGCCGCGCTTTCGGTGACCCGCCCGGGCCCGGCGACCGCGCCGGACCGCGCGGCGATCGACCGCCTACTGACCAGGGAAAAGCCATGACCACGACCGAACGCAAGCTCAAAGTGGAGACCAACGGCCTCGACGTGATCGACGACGCCGAGCGCCGCGGCAGCCCGCGCGGGCTGTTCTGGCCGTGGTTCGGCGCGAACGTCTCGGTGCTCGGGCTGAGTTACGGCTCGTTCACGCTCGCGTTCGGCATCTCGTTCTGGCAGGCACTGGTCGCCGGTCTCGTCGGGATCGTCTTTTCGTTCCTGCTGTGCGGTTTCGTCGCGATCGCGGGCAAACGCGGGTCCGCGCCGACGATGCTGCTTTCACGTGCGGCCTTCGGCGTCCGCGGCAACCGGCTGCCGTCGGCGATCTCGTGGATCCTCACCGTGGGCTGGGAAACCGTGCTGACAGCACTGGCGACACTGGCCACGGGAACCGTCGTCAAGCGGCTCGGCTGGGGTGACGGCACGGCGGCGAGCGTGATCGCGCTGATCGTGGTGGCGGTGCTGATCGTCGGCGCCGGCGTGCTCGGCTTCGACGCGATCATGAAACTGCAGACGTGGATCACCTGGATCACCGGCGTGCTCACGATCGTCTACGTGATCCTCGTGGCGGGTGACGTCCACTGGGAGGCGGTCAGCGCGCTGCCGTCGGGCTCGGCGCAGCAGTGGATCGGCGCGCTGGTGTTCCTGATGACCGGCTTCGGCCTCGGCTGGGTCAACGCGGCCGCGGACTACTCGCGCTACCTGCCACGGTCGTCGTCCGGGCGGGGCGTGATCGGCTGGACGACGTTCGGCGCGTCGGTGGCCCCGCTGGTGCTGCTGGTGTTCGGGCTGCTGCTGGCCGGCTCGTCGCCCGAGCTGAGCAAAGCGATCGGCCTCGACCCGATCGGCGCGCTGACGACGTTGCTGCCGCTGTGGTTCCTGGTGCCGTTCGCGATCGTCGCGGTGCTGGGCCTGGTCGGCGGCGCGGTACTGGACATCTACTCGTCCGGGCTGGCGCTGCTCTCGGCGGGCCTGCGGATCCCCCGCCCGATCGCGGCGCTCGTCGACGGCGTGCTCATGGTGCTCGGCACGATCTACATCGTCTTCTTCAGCGACGGATTCCTGGGACAGTTCCAGGGTTTCCTGGTCACACTGGGCGTCCCGGTGGCCGCGTGGTGCGGCGTGATGCTGGCGGACGTCCTGCTGCGCCGCCGCGACTACGCCGAGCAGGACCTGTTCGACCGGGCGGGCCGCTACGGCGACGTCCGGGTCGGGCCGATCGCGCTGATCCTGGTGGCGACGGCACTCGGCTGGGGCCTGGTGACGAACACGTCCGCGGGCTGGCTGAACTGGCAGGGCTACCTGCTGGAACCGTTCGGCCTCGGCGGCCGCGACGGCTCGTGGGCGTTCGCCAACCTCGGCGTCCTGGTGGCGCTGGTGCTCGGGTTCGCCGTCACGCTGGCGACAAAGCGCCGGATCCGCGCCCAGGAGGCGGCGTGAAGTCGATCCTGGCGGTCATCGACCTGCAGAACATCTTCGCCGACCCGGCGAGCGAATGGTTCACGCCGCGCTTCGCCGAGGTGGTACCCCGGATCCACCGCCTGGTGAAGGCGTTCGGCAATGACGTCGTGTTCACCCGGTTCATCGCGCCCGATCGCCCCGAAGGCGCGTGGAAGCAGTACTACGCGCGGTGGCCGTTCGCATTGCAACCACCGGAGTCGCCGTTGTACCAAGTAATCCCCGAGTTCCAGCCGACATCCACAGTGGACGCGACCACATTCGGCAAGTGGACCCCACGCCTGGCAACCCGAGTGGGCGGCGCACGCCTGGTACTGGCCGGAGTATCGACGGACTGCTGCGTACTGTCGACCGCCTTGGCGGCAGCGGACGCGGGCGTGGCGGTCACCGTCGTCTCGGACGCGTGCGCGGGAGTGGACGACGAGAGCCACGCGAAGACGCTGGACATCCTGCGCCTGTACGGCCCGCTGGTGAAGGTGGCCACGTCGGAGGAGGTGCTCGGCTAGGCTCGACCAGGGAGCCTCGACGCATCGGCGATCGTGTTGACCACCGCAGTCGTGAAGCGGCCGCGAAGGTGTCTGGGCGACCGGACCATCGCGGCCGACGCCAGGTCTTCGACCTGCCGGAGAAGCAGGTCACCGGGCTCAACGACCGACGCAAGCTCCGGCTGCTGTTCACCAATCTCGAGTCGCGGGTGGCCGACCGGCTGCTGCCGTTCCTCGACGTCGAGTTCCGCGCTCTGCCGGAGCACGAGCGGGCCGCCGCGGTGGACGCGGCGCGCGAGACGTTCGACCGCGCCGCCCTGACCGACGACGACCTGTTCGCGACCGACCTCGATACCGCGTTCCTGTACCGCTTCCTGGTCCGGACCGTCCCCGGCCTCCCGCGGTGTCGACCTGTCGGGACCGGGAGCGCTGTCGGACCAGCGAAGGGCCTACGCCGTTGGCCTGGCGTTCCCCAGCGGCCAGTAGATTCGGGCCTGTGATCGACCACATCAGCGTCACCACCGAAGCCGGTTCCTTCGATGCCATTGCCGCCGGGCCCGAAGATGGGCGGCCCGTGATGCTGTTGCACGGCTTTCCCGAAGCCGCGGTCGAGTGGGAGCACCAGGTCGCCACGCTCGGGGTGCTCGGCTTCCGGGCCGTCGCGCCGGATCAGCGGGGGTACTCGCCCGGGGTGCGGCCCGAACCGGCCGCCGACTATCGGATCGATCACCTTGTCGGGGATGTCGTCGCCATCGCCGACAAGCTCGGGTGGGGGCAGTTCGACCTCGTCGGGCACGACTGGGGTGGGGCCGTCGCCTGGTGGACCGCCGACGCGCACCCCGAACGGCTGCGCAGTCTTGCCGTCGTCTCGACGCCGCATCCCGCCGCTCTCTCCGCCGCGATGAAAAACGACGAGGACCAGTACCTGCGGACGCAGTACATGACCGAGTGGCGGCAGACGCGCGTCACCGAGCGCCGGATGCTGGAGAACAACGGGCGGGCGCTGCGGGACATGTTCGAGCGGCGGATCTCGCCCGGCAAGGTCGACGAGTACATCCAGCGGCTGTCCGAGCCGGGGGCGCTCACCGCCGCGCTCAACTGGTACCGCGCGGGCCGGCCCGGCGGGAAGATCGGGAAGATCGACCTGCCGACGCTGTACGTCTGGAGCACCGAGGACGTCTCGTTCGGCTCGACCGCCGCGCTCGACACCGGCAACTGGGTCACCGGGCCCTACCGCTTCGAGATGCTCGAGGACGTCACGCACTGGGCGCCCGAGGAGGCACCCGAAGCCGTGACGACGCTGCTCGTCGAGCACCTCAACGCGCGGTAACAGCCGATCACCCTGCCGTGAGCGTCGCAGCCACCCGCCTTGCGGTACGGCCGTCCGGTGGCGGTCGTGTTCACTGGGACGCGTGGATACCGCGACCGAAACCGAGACCGAGCGCGTCGTCTTCGTCACCGAGGACGGGGTGCCCACCGGCGAGACCGGGCCCAAGCTGGCCAGCCACCACGAGCACACCCGGCTGCACCTGGCGTTCTCCTGCTACGTCCTGCGCCGCAGCGACCAGGCCCTGCTGATCACCCAGCGCGCCCACGACAAGAAGGTCTGGCCGGGGGTCTGGACCAACAGCGTCTGCGGGCACCCCGCGCCCGGCGAGTCCCTCGAAGACGCCGTCCGCCGCCGCGCCGCCTACGAGATCGGGCTGCCGTCGCTGGCCGACCTCCAGTGCGTGCTGCCGAAGTACCGGTACCGGACGCCGCCGTTCGAGGGAATCGTCGAAAACGAGTTCTGCCCGGTGTTCGCCGCCTGGGCCGACACCGACCCCGAACCGAACCCGGCCGAGGTCGGCGGGTGGCGCTGGATCCCGTGGCGCGACTACACGGAGTTGCTGAACGACAAGACGGCTAATGTGAGTTACTGGGCCAAAGACCAGTACGCGCAGCTCAAGGGCATCGCACCGTTCTCGAACCTCTGACGACCCGACTCCGTTGAGTCACCATCGGCCTCCCGTTTGAGCGAAATTCACTTTCGTCCGTACCCACACCTCAAGCGCGGCCACCTCTACGACGACAACCAATGCGTGGTGGAGGTGGGCATGGTCGCCGAGGACGAAGGCGCGCTGCGCCGGGCCGGCGGGCCGCGACCGCCGGACCTGCTCCGCCTCCACGAGACCGTCGCGAGCCTGCTCGCGACCCAGGGCGACTGGCGCCGCGCCTACCAGCACCTGCGCTCCGCGCTGGACATCGCCCGCGACGGCAGCCTGCGCGACGCGCTGACGTCGAGCTACAACCGCCGGTACCTCGACGAGCGCCTGTACGGACCGCTCACCGGCCGCCAGACCGCCCGGCCGCGGCCGCCGCTGGGGATCGCGTTGATCGATCTCGATCGCTTCAAACGCGTCAACGACACGTACGGTCACCTCGTCGGCGACCGCGTCCTCCGCCGGGTGGCCGACCTCCTCCAGGAGGAGCTGCCCGAAGACGGCTTCTGCGCCCGGTACGGCGGCGAGGAGTTCGTGCTGTGGCTGCCCGGCGTCGACGTCGGGGCCGCCGTTCGCATCGTCGACGCCGCCCGGGTGCGCGTCGCCCGTCACCCCTGGTCAGAACTTCAGCCGGGACTGCGCGTGACGATCAGTGCCGGGCTTGCCCACGACTGCGCGACCGAACCGGACGCGGAGCCCAGCCCGGAGCGTCAGCTTCGGTGCGCGGACACCTTGCTTTACGCCGCGAAACGTGCCGGGCGGAACAAAGTCGCCTATCACGACGAACAAACGACTCGGTTAATAACCCACTCAGAGTAACGTAAACTCCGGATTACCCCGGATTGCGTAATGCCGCCTTCACCCGTTTGTCGACGCCAGGCGGCCGTTCGTCGACTCAAGGTGAAGAAAATTCCGGGAGGGTGTCGTCACGAACGGGGGGTATCCGTACGATAACGAAAACCTCCGGGGGAACGATCACCTCTCGCGGGGGAACACGGCCAAGTCGAAGAGCCGCCCAGTGATCGCGCGAAAGGAGACCGAGTGCCGGACGAGCACGACAGCCCGGGAACCGGTCGCCACGCCGACGGTCCAGGGCGACCCCGAAGCGGCAGACGCCGGTCCATGGAGGACCAGGGCGGGATCAGCGTTTCGGACGTCGTCGCCAAGACCACCGGCGTCCGGCCCGTCCCGCAGCGTGATCAACCCGACCGCACTGACCAGCCCGGACACCGGGGGCACAGTGCCGAGCCGCCCGCACCGCCCCGGGCCGCGCAGCCGCCCCGCGCTCGTGCGCCTCGGCCGGCACAGCCGCCCGCCGACAACCCAGTACCCGCGGACGCCACTCGTCAACCGCGCCCCCCGCGGCCGCGGCAGCCCCGCCGCACGACGGCCGCCGCCCCGCAGCCCGAGGCCCCACTCCAGCGCCGCCCGCCGGCCGCGAACCCTGGCCCGCAGCAGACGTCGGCCGCGCCGCAGCCGCCCCGCCGGCTCCGCCGTCCCGCGCCCGCTCCGGACGGCGCCGTGCCGCCGCGGCCGGACGCGCCGGCACTCCAGCGCCCCCCGGGGCCCGACGCGTTTCCGGTGAAGCGGCCACCAACTGCCCCGCCGAAGCCCGCTGACGGCCCGGCGGCCAAGCGCGCCGCCGCGAACGAGTCGTCGGCGCCGGGACGTGTCCGCCCTGCCGGGGAAACCCCGCCCGTGCGGCGCCCGCCGGCCGACTCGCCGGCCGCCAAGCGCGCTGCGGCCAAGGAATCTTCGGCACCGGGACGCGCCCGGCCCACCGGCGACACCACCGCGCCGCGACGCCCGCAGGCCGACGCACCGGCGCAGCGCCCCGCGGCCGCGGCGTCCGACACCACCGCTCTCCGGCACCCGCAGGCCGACGCGCCCGCCGTGGGCGCGGTGCCGTCGCGCGCCGAGCTCGACCCGCTGACCATGACCGACGAGATGGAAGCGATCGACGAGGCGACGCAGTACCGCCGCAAGATCGACCACACCCTCGCCCGGTTCTCGGCCGCGCACGACGAGGGGAACGCCGAAGAGGCGAAGCGGCGCGAACGCCGTGAGCGGCTCTCCCCGGCTTCCCTGATCGAAAGCACGCGTACGGCGCTTCAGCGCGTCGTCACCCCGGTGGCGGCCGACGAGCCCGAGGTCGACGCCGCCGAACTGGCCGCGCAGACCCGGCTGCAGGAGAAGAAGCTGCGCAAGAACGAGCGGGCGAGCCGGTTCGGGCGGATCGCCGCCGCGGTCGTCGCGGGGCTCGTGTTCCTCGGCGTCGGCGGCGCGTGGGGTGCCCAGACCTACTTCGACGCGAAGTTCACGCAGATCTCGGCGCTCGACGAGAACTCGTCCGACATCCAGGACGCCGCGGCGCAGGCCAACGACGAGAACTTCCTGATGGTCGGGTCGGACACCCGCGACGGCGCGGGGGCCGAAGAAGGCGTCGGCACCGCGGACAGCACGCCGGGCGCGCGCTCGGACACCGTGATGGTGGCGCACATCCCGGCCGACCGGCAGCGGGTCGTCGTCACGTCGTTCCCGCGTGACCTCGAGATCGACCGGCCCGACTGCCAGCGCTGGGACCCGGCGCAGAACAAGGACACCGACGAGAAGGTCCCCGGCCAGAAGATCGCGAAGCTCAACACCGCGTACGCGGTCGGCGGGCCGCCCTGCATCACGAAGGTGATCCAGCAGATCACCGGGCTGCGGATCAACCACTTCGTCGGGATCGACTTCAACGGCTTCAAGGAGATGGTCGACGCGGTCCACGGCGTCACCGTCCACAACGAGATCCCGATCGACGACACCATCCTCGGCAAGGTGCTGCTGGAGACCGGCGACGTGACGATCTCCGGCGACCAGGCGCTGAACTTCGTCCGCGCGCGGCACGTCAAGGGCGACCCGACGTCCGACTACGGCCGGATCAAGCGGCAGCAGGCGTTCATCGGCGCGCTGCTGAAGAAGGTCATGTCGTCCGACGTCGTCCTCGACCCCGGCAAGCTCAGCGACTTCATCACGGCGTTCGCGAAGGCCACCTTCGGCGACAACCTCGGCGTCAAGCAGATGATGACGCTGGCGCAGTCGATGAAGGGCCTCGACCAGTCGAAGATCTCGTTCCTCACGGTGCCGACGGTCGGTCTGCCCAACACCCGCGGCAACGAGGTCCTCGTCCGCAGCAAGGCGAAGACGCTGTTCGACGCGCTGCGCAACAACACCGCGCTGCCCGACCCGAACGCGCCGATCCCGCAGAGCGAGCAGCCGCCGCCCACCGGCTCGTCGAAGTCGTCGTCCTCGTCGAAGTCGTCGTCCTCGTCGAAGACGACCTCCAAGACCTCGTCGAGCAAGAAGACCAGCACCACCGGCTGAGTCGCGACGATCGTTAGTCCGGGTTCACGTACGGTTCACCCGGCGATGCGGTATTGGGCCACGGATGCCCGTAGGGTTGGGCCATGCGTGAGGCTTACCATGTCGAACTCGAACAGCTCGCCGACAACCTGGCGGCCATGTCGCTCCAGGTCGCCGACGCCATGGAGCGCGCGACGCGGTCGCTCTTGGAGGTCGACCTCAGTCTCGCCGAGCAGGTGATCAGCGACGACGCGAAGGTCGACGACGCCCGCGCCGAGTGCGAGGAGCAGGCCTACGCCCTGCTCGCGCTGCAGGCGCCGGTGGCGACCGACCTGCGGACCGTGCTCGCGGCGATCCACGCCGCGGAAAGCCTGGAGCGGATGGGCGATCTGGCCCTGCACGTGGCGAAGGCCGCGCGCCGGCGGCACCCCGAACCGGTGCTGCCCGAGGCCGTGAAGCCGTACTTCGCCGAGATGGGCGAGGTCGCGGTCAAGCTGGCCCGGCAGACCGAGGTGGTCATCAAGACGAAGGACGTCGAGGCGGCGAAGACGCTCGAGTCCGACGACGACCAGGTGGACGACATCCACCGCCACCTGTTCACGGTCCTGATGGACCGCGAGTGGCCCCACGGTGTGGCCGCGGCGGTCGACGTCACCCTGCTGGGCCGCTTCTACGAGCGCTACGCCGACCACGCGGTGTCGGTCGCGAAGCGGATGATCTTCGTGGTCACCGGCAAGATGCCGGGCTACGGTTCCGACGACGACATCTGAGCCTGAGCGAGAAGAAAGGCCCCCGACTCCGGTCGGGGGCCTTTTCCATTACCGGACAACGAGTCTCGAACATCCACTTCGGACACTGTGCCGAGAAAAGAAGAAGGCCTTTCTCGCCGGCCCCGAGCGCCGGCGAGAAAGGCCTTCGACAACAACGACTACTCAGCCGAAGCGGCCGGAAATGTAATCTTCCGTGGCCTTCTCGTCCGGGTTGGAGAAGATCTTCTCCGTGTCGTTGAGCTCGACCAGCCGGCCCGGCTGCCCGACGCCGGCGAGGTTGAAGAACGCCGTCTGGTCGGAAACCCGCGCCGCCTGCTGCATGTTGTGCGTGACGATGACGATCGTGTAGTCCTTCTTCAGCTCCCCGATCAGGTCCTCGATCGCCAGTGTGGAGATCGGGTCCAAGGCCGAGCACGGCTCGTCCATCAGGAGGACGTCCGGCTGCACCGCGATCGCGCGGGCGATGCAGAGACGCTGCTGCTGACCGCCGGACAGGCCGCCGCCCGGTTTGTTGAGGCGGTCCTTGACCTCGTTCCAGAGGTTGGCGCCGCGCAGGGCGCGCTCGCCGATCTCGTCGAGGGTCTTGCGGTTCTTGGTGCCGCCCAGCTTCAGCCCGGCGACGACGTTGTCCCGGATGGACATCGTCGGGAACGGGTTGGGGCGCTGGAAGACCATGCCGATCGTGCGGCGCACCTGGACCGGGTCGACGGCGGAGGCGTAGATGTTCTCGCCGTCCAGCAGGACGTCGCCCTCGACGCGCGCGCCGGGGATGACCTCGTGCATGCGGTTCAGCGTGCGCAGCACCGTCGACTTGCCACAGCCCGACGGGCCGATGAACGCGGTGACGTTACGGGGCGGCACGGACAGGGAGACATTGTCGACGGCGTGGAACTTGCCGTAGTAGATGTCCACGTCCTTGACGTCGATTCGCTTTGCCATGGCTACAGCTCACTTCTTCTTCGGGGCGACAAGGCGCGCGAACACGGTGGCGAGGAGGTTGATGATCGCGATGATGAGCACCAGCGTCAGCGCCGCGCCCCAGATCCGGTCGAAGCCGACCGAGCCGGGGTCCATCGAGTTGGTGACGCGCTCGTTGTTCATCAGCAGCGGGAGCGCCGCCTGCTCGCCGCTGAAGATGTCCCAGTTCGTGTAGGCGGAGTAGCCGACCAGGACCAGCAGCGGCGCGGTCTCGCCCATCACCCGGGCGAGCGCCATCATGATGCCGCCGATGATGCCGGACAACGCCGTCGGCAGCACGATCTTCACGATCGTCTTCCACTTCGGCACGCCCAGCGCGTACGACGCCTCGCGCAGGTCGTCCGGGACGATCCGCAGCATCTCCTCCGACGAGCGGACGACGACCGGGATCATCAGCAGCACCAGGGCCAGCGACACGGCGAAACCGCTGCGCGGCAAGCCGAACGTGGTGATCCAGAGCGCGTAGATGAACAGCGCGGCGACGATCGACGGGACACCGGAAAGGATGTCGACCATGAAGGTGGTGGCCTTCATGAGCTTGCCCCGGCCGTACTCGACCAGGTAGATCGCGACGAGCATGCCGATCGGCACCGCGATGATCGCGCAGACGAGGCCTTGCAGCAGGCTGCCGATGATGGCGTGCAGCACGCCGCCGCCGACCTCGTCGGACAGGTAGTTGCCCAGGTCCTGCGACCACCAGTTGGTGTACGGGATGCGCTTGATGCCGTTCGCGACGACTGTGTACAGCACCCACACCAGCGGGACGACGGCGATCAGGAACGACAGCCAGACCAGCGTGGTCGCCAGGCCGTTCTTGACCTTGCGGGCCAGGCTGACCTGCTGGAACGCCGGTGTCGTGGCAGGGGCTTCGAGCGTGCTGGTCATGCTCACTCTCCCTTCTTGCCGATGACGGACCGCGCCGCGAAGTTGACGAGGAAGGTGAGCACGAACAGCACGAGGCCGGCCGCGATGTACGCGCCCGCCGAGATCTCGTTGTTGAACTCGCTGTAGTTGGCGGCGATCTTCGAGGCGAACGTCGAACCGCCGTCGAAGAGGCTCCAGTCGAAGTTGCGGCCCTGCGGGATCAGCAGGATGACGGCCAGCGCGATCGTCTCGCCGAGCGCGCGGCCGAGGCCGAGCATCGACGCGCCGATGTAGCCGGCCTTGCCGAACGGCAGCACGGTGGTGCGGATGACTTCCCAGCGCGTGGCGCCGAGCGCCAGCGCGCCTTCGAGGTGCGGGGTCGGCGTGCGCTCGAACACCTCGCGCGAGAGCGAGGTGATGATCGGCAGGATCATCACGGCCAGCACGATGCCGGCGGTGAAGATCGTGCCGCGCACGCTCGGCGCGACGTTGCCCGGCGCCAGCAGCGGGAACCACGAGAAGGTGTCGTTGATCCACTGCGAGAACGGCTCGATCGCCGGGGCGAAGACCAGGATGCCCCAGAGGCCGAAGATGATCGACGGCACCGCGGCGAGCAGGTCGATGACGTAGGCGAACGGCCGCGCCAGCCGCTTCGGCGCGTAGTGGGTCAGGAACAAGGCGATGCCCAGCGACACCGGCATCGCGATGATCAGCGCCACCAGCGACGTCGCCACCGTGACCTCGAGGAGGTCGAGGATGCCGAACGACATGTTGGCGGGGTCGTTGGTCGACCAGCCGTGGTTGAACAGGAAGTTGGCCTTGTCGGCCTGCAGCGCCGGGATCGCCTGGATGAGCAGGAAGACCCCGATCAGGCCGATCAAGGCGACGACGAAGATCCCGGCCCCGGTGGTCAGGTTCTGGAAGATGCGGTCACCGGGCCGCACCTTCTTCGGCTTCTCGCTCGCGGGCGGCTCGGGCACCGCCGTCGAGGTGGGTTGCTCCGAAATCGGATCCTCCGGGGGCGTCGTGGCGGACGACGAACGCCCACCGGGGTCGCCGGTGGGCGTTCGCGTCGAGGATGACTCGCTCATCAGCTACTTCTGACCAGCCTGTATCAACTCGGGGAGCAGTCGCAAGACCGCGTCAGGAGATCGCCTTGACCGCGGCGAGGACCTTGGTCTGCAGCGACTGCGGGATCGGGACGTAACCCTTGGCGGACAGCGGCTGCTGACCGTCGGTGGCGGCCACGGTCAGGAACGCCTTGACGGCCTTCGAGACGTCGGCGTTCGCGTACTTCGAGCAGACGATCTCGTAGGTCGTCAGCAGCAGCGGGTAGGCACCCGGGGTGTTGCTGGCGTAGATGCCGTTGAGGTCGAGCGCGAGGTCGTTCGTGCCGTCCTTGAGGAACTTGGCCGAGTCGAGCGACTTCGCCACGTTCTCCGACGTCAGCTCGACGCCGCCGGAACCGCTGTCGATCAGCGCCGGGGTCAGGCCGTCCTTGGCGAACGCGCCTTCGACGTAGGTGATGGCGCCGTCGCCGGCCTTCACCGCGGTCGCGACACCGTTGGAGCCCTGCGCACCGTTGCCGACGCCACCGTTGAACTTCTTGCCCGCACCCTTGGTCCAGTCGGCCTTCGCCGCCGCGCCCAGGTACTTCTGGAAGTTGTCGGTGGTGCCCGACTCGTCGGCGCGGGAGACGACCTGGATGGCCTTGTCCGGCAGGTTCGCGCTCTCGTTGCCCTTGACCGCCTTGATGGCCGGGTCGTTCCACTTGGTGATGCCACCGCTGAAGATCTTGGCGATGACCGAGGGGGTCAGCGTCAGCTTGTCCACACCGGAGAGCTTGTAGGCGACGGCCACCGGGCCGACGACCATCGGGATGTTCCAGGCGGGGCTCGCGCAGCGCTTGGTGGCCGCTTCGAGGTCCGCGCCGGTGGCCGGCGAGTCCGAGCCGCCGAAGTCGATCTGGTTGGCGTTGAACTGCTTGACGCCGGCGCCCGAGCCACTGGGGTTGTAGTTGACCTGCTGGCCCGAGCACTTCTTGCTGTACTGCTGCGTGAAGATGTCGATCGCGTTCTTCTGTGCCGACGAGCCTTCGGCGGAGAGCGGGCTCTTGCCGCCGCACGCCACGTCGGCCGTGCCGGTGGCGGCCGGGGCGGCAGCCGAGTTCGAGCTGCTGCTGTTCGTCGCCGCGGGGTCGGAACCACAGGCGGCGAGCACGAGCGCGGCGCTCGCCACGATGCCGACCGCGCTCAGGGGCCGCATGATCTTCACTGCATTTCCTCCATCAGGAGCATCACGGGTTCGGCAGCGGCGTGTTTCGCCGCGCCGGATCCGGACATTAGGCAGCCCTGGTGGACGGTCAGCCGTGAACAAATGAACGCAAAGTGAACAAGGCCCCGGATGTGAGCAGTGCGACTACTCCGAAAGGATGCCGTGTCCTGGCCGTGACCTGGGCGTATGCCCACAGTGACGAGCTGCTCGCACGGCGTCCACCGTGGTCACCGACCGTACTGGACGTCGGTCTCGTGACGCGTGAACCCGAGCTTGGTGTAGACCGCCAGCGCCGGGGCGTTGTCCCCCTCGACGTACAGGATCACCTGCCGCAGCCCCTGGTCCGCGAGGTACCGCAGCCCGGCGAGCGTCAGCGCCCGGCCGAGGCCGCCGCCCTGCGCGGCCGGGTCGACGCCGACGACGTACACCTCGCCGACGCGCTCGCCGCCGAACCGGCCCGGCGTGGCCTCGTGCACCTTCGTCCAGTGGAAGCCGATCACCTCACCGTTTTGCTCGGCGAGGAAGAAGCCGGCGGCGTCGAACCACGGCCGCCGTTCGTCGGCACGGATGTCGTCGGCGGTCAGGGCGCCCTGCTCGGGGTGCCAGTCGAAGGCGCGCGCGTTGACCTGGACGACGGCGTCCTCGTCCTGTCCCGGCACGAAAGTGCGCAGCGAGACGCCTTCGCGCAGCGCCGGCTCCGGCCAGTCCGCGCCGTCGACGGCGGCGTGCAGGATCAGCAGTTCGCGCTTGCGCTCCAGCCCGGTCCTCAGGGCGAGCTGACGGGCCGCGGGGTGGTCGCCGTGGGCCCAGACGCGGAACCCGACGGCGGCACGCTCGTCGAGCGCCTGAAGCAGCTTCGCGCCGTACCCGCGGTTGCGGTGGGCGGGGTGCACGAACAGTTCGGCGACCTGGTGGCCGAAGGAGTCGCCCGTGGTGTCGAGGTGCGCGTAGCCGACGACGTCGTCTTCGACGCAGGCGACCAAGTGCTCACCGCCGTCGAACTCGCCCGGCAGCGCGCCTTCGGGTTCGACCTCGGGCCGCCCGTCCGCCTCGCGCACGGCCAGCAGCAGCTGCCGCACGTGCCCGAGCTGCTGCTCGTCCAGGTCCTGACGCCATTCCCCGCCGTCTCCGCTCACCCCGTGACCGTACCCGGGACCGGAGCAACGCGACGGTTGTGCGGAACGTCCTGGAAGGCGTGGGGGACCTAGTGCGCGAGTTCGGGGGTGTCGGCCGGGGCTTCGGCGGGCGCCTGCGCCGGCACGCTCCCCCGCGGCGCCCCCTTGGCCGGCCGCTCGAACTTGTACCCGACGTTGCGCACGGTGCCGATCATCTGCTCGTGCTCCGGGCCCAGCTTGGCGCGCAGCCGCCGGACGTGGACGTCGACCGTGCGGGTGCCCCCGAAGAAGTCGTAGCCCCAGACCTCCTGCAGCAGCTGGGCGCGGGTGAACACCCGGCCGGCGTGCTGCGCGAGGTACTTGAGCAGCTCGAACTCCTTGTAGGTGAGCTCCAGCGTGCGCCGCTTGAGGCGCGCGGTGTAGGTCGCCTCGTCGATGACCAGCTCGCCGACCCGCAGCTCGGCGTCGACCTGCGCGGAACCGCCGTCGCGGGTCGTGACCAGCCGCAGCCGGGCGTCGACCTCGGCCGGGCCGGCCGTCGGCAGGAGGATGTCGTCGGTGCGCCATTCGGCGCTGACCGCCACCAGCCCGCCTTCGCCGACGACGGCGATGATCGGGGTGGAGGCCTCGTCCTCGCCGGTGCCCTTGAGCAGCCGGCAGAGGCTCTTGGCCGAGGCCAGATCACTGCGCGCGTCCAGCAGGATGACGTCCCGGTGACCCGCGTCGAGCAGGGCGGTCACCTCGGGGGGCCGGACGCGTACGGTGTGCGGCAGCAGGTCCAGCGCGGGAAGCACCGACGTGGCATCCGCTTCCGCAGTCAGTACCAGAAGGTCCAGGCTCATGAGCCGCACCGCCTTCTCAAGTCGTCGCCTCACGGTGGCGTTAGTCGGTGCTAAGTGAGAATAGCGGCTGAACGGCCGGGTACCTAACCCTTGCTGGATCGATCACACCTGGAGAAACCTCCGGTGCGCCCGACGAACCCCGATGAACCCCGACGGAACAGGAGTACGGACGCGATGGTGAGCAGGCCCGTGGCCCGGGACGACCGACCCGCACCGAGGCCGGACGCGCAACGCCGGGGCCGCCGCGGCCGGCGGTGGGTGATCGCCCTCGTGGTACTGGTCCTCCTGCTGGTCGGCGCCGATTTCGGGGCCGCCGCGTTCGCCGAGCACATGATCTCGCAGAAGGCGCGCACGCAGCTGCAGCTGACCGACGACCCGTCGGTCACCATCCACGGCTTCCCGTTCCTCACCCAGGCGCTGGGCGGTGACTACAGTCACATCAGCGTGTCGGCCGCCGGCGTGCCGGTCGGCGACAAGCTCCAGGACGTCGCGCTGAACGCCGAGCTCGAGGACGTCACCGCGCCCCTGTCGGACCTCACGAACGGCAACACCAAGGCCATCACCATCGGCAAGCTGACCGGCGCGGTCACCATCAAGGCCGCCGACCTGGCCCGCATCTCGCCGCTGGACAAGATCAAGGACCTGCGGATCGACCCCGCGACCACGGACTACGTCCAGAACGGCGACTCCGGGCAGGCCGAGCCGACGCCGACGACCACGACCGCCGCCGACGGCCAGCCCGTCGACGAGTCGAGCACGGGTGTCCGTATTTCGGGACACCTTCAGTTCGCGGGCAAGGATCTGGAAATCTTCTGCTTCGCGATGATCGAGGCGGACGCGAAGCAAGGGACGATCACCTTCGCGCCGAAGCGGCTGCAGTTCGGGAATGACCAGGAGACCACCGTCGTTCCCCAGGCGGTGCAGAAGGCACTGCTGCCGAACTTCAACGCGTCGATCGCGACGAAGGACCTGCCGCTGTCGGTCACCCCGACCGGCGTGCGGGTGCAGAGCGGATCGGTGACGATCAAGGGTGAGGCGTCGAACGTCTCCTTCGCGGACCTGAGCAAGTAGGAGTGGCCGGTGACGGGGCTGTGGGTGCTCGTGGCGGTACTGGTGGCCGGGACGGCCGCCGGGCTCGTGCTGCGGGCGCGCAACGGCCGTGTGCGGGAGGCGCGGGACGCCCAGCCCGTGCGTGAGCTGCCCGGCCCCGTCGCCGCCGCGCTCGACCCGGCGTCCGCTGTGACGCTGGTCCAGATCTCCACCACCTTCTGCGCGCCCTGCCGGCACGCGAAGGCCGTGCTCGAGCCGCTGGCCGAGCGCACCGAGGGCCTGCACCACGTCGAGCTGGACGTCACGAACCAGCCGGAGGTCGCGCAGGCACTGGCCGTGCTGCGGACGCCGACCACGATCGCGCTGACCCCGGACGGCCGGGAGCTGCTGCGCGTCGGCGGCGTCCCGAAAGGCGCCGACCTACTGGACGCGCTGCGCCCGCACCTCACCGCGCGAACCCCCTGACCCGCCGTTCGCACTCGCACACGACGTCGTCACTTTCCCTAGGAAAGATGCGTCCAGGGGGTCGGAAGGTCTCAACAGGCGGGAATCGTCCCAAGGTGTGAACGTGGTTCCCACTCTGAGGGAGCACTGGGTACCCTCGCACCCGTGACCAGGCTGACCACCTTCTTGACGCAGCGGCGCGCAGTGGACTTCTGCCGCGTCCGCAGCAGCCTGTGTCGGGTTCAGTCCGACCGGCGCTGAACGACGTCTTTTTCGCCTCGGTCCCCAGCCAGCCTGAAAACGCTGACGCGTGCCGTTCGCACGCACTCTCTCCGCTCCAGCTGGAGGAACCATGTCCGCCGGACCGGCCGTCGACCCGCGTGGCCCGCGGTTCGCCGCCATCCTGACGACGATCGTGCTCGCGGTCGTCCTGGTCACCCAGTGGTGGCCGCTGCTGGCGATCCAGACCGTCGTCTTCGCCATCGGCGCGTTCGCCGGGCTCAGGCCCGCGCCGTACTCGCTGCTGTACCGCTACCTGGTGGCCCCGCGCCTCGGCCCGACGACCGAGCGGGAGGACGCGGCGCCGCTGCGGTTCGCCCAGGCCGTCGGGTTCGTGTTCGCGCTCGTCGGCACCCTCGGCTTCGCCGTCGGGATCACGCCCCTCGGCATCGTCGCGACGGCCTTCGCGCTCTTCGCGGCCTTCCTCAACGCGGCCTTCAACTTCTGCCTCGGCTGCGAAATGTTCTTGCTGATCAAACGCTTCAGCCCCGCCCGCGCGTCGTCCTGAATCCATCCATGCCCCCGCCACCACCCTCAACGGAAGGCGCTTCGCGCCGCTGTGTTGATTCGATCCCCAGAAAGAGAGTTCATCTCCATGAGCCGTGAAGACGTCCTGGTCACCACCCAGTGGGCCGAGGAGAACCTGGACACCCCCGGCGTCGTGTTCGCCGAGGTCGACGAGGACACCACCGCGTACGACGGAGGCCACATCCGGGGCGCGGTGAAGTTCGACTGGCGCAAGGACCTGCAGGACGGGGTCCGCCGCGACTTCGTCTCCAAAGAGGGCTTCGAGAAGCTCCTGTCGGAGAAGGGCATCTCGAACGACGACCGCGTGATCCTCTACGGCGGCAACAACAACTGGTTCGCCGCCTACGCGTACTGGTACTTCAAGCTCTACGGCCACGAGAACGTCCAGCTGCTCGACGGCGGCCGCAAGAAGTGGGAGCTCGACGGCCGCGAGCTGAACTCCGACGAGGTCAAGCGCGACGCCACCGACTACAAGGCCAAGGACCAGGACCTGTCCCTGCGCGCGTTCCGCGACGAGGTCGTCCAGTCCATCGGCGCGAAGAACTTCGTCGATGTCCGGTCGCCGGACGAGTTCTCCGGCAAGCTGCTCGCCCCGGCGCACCTGCCGCAGGAGCAGTCCCAGGTCCCCGGCCACATCCCGGGCGCGCTGAACGTGCCGTGGGCGAAGGTCGCCAACGAGGACGGCACCTTCAAGACCGAGGGCGAGATCGACGAGCTCTACAAGGAGCAGGGCATCGACGCCGGCAAGGGCACCATCGCCTACTGCCGCATCGGTGAGCGCTCGTCCATCGCGTGGTTCGCGCTGCACGAGCTGCTGGGCCACCAGGACGTCAAGAACTACGACGGGTCCTGGACGGAATACGGCTCGCTGGTCGGCGTGCCGGTCGAGTTGGGAGCCAAGTGATGGCGGTCGACGACAGCTGCGGCGCACCGGTCCAAGAGGCCACGCCGGCGGATTACGACACCAAGGGCCAGGTCGTCCTGGCCGGCAAGGTGACCGGCGCGGACGGGCCGGTCGGCGGCGCGTTCGTCCGGCTGCTGGACGGCGGCGGCGACTTCACGGGCGAGGTCGTCTCCTCGGCCGACGGCGACTTCCGCTTCTACGCGGCGCCGGGCGAGTGGACCGTGCGCGCGCTGCACCGCAGCGGCAACGGCGAAGCGTCCGTCACCGCCGAAGGCCCCGGCCTGCACCAGCTGGCCATCTCGGTCGCCTGAGTTCTGCACTGCCGTGAGGGGCACCTTCAGGGACACCATGTCCCTGAAGGTGCCCCTCACGGCTTTTCGGCGGCAGCCCGGACGCGGTGGTCCGCATGCGACGAGTTGACCTCGAGCCGGGTTGAGGTCGCAAGCTGTCCAGGTGACCCTCACCGCTCCTGTGACGCGCCGGGCCGGCCTGCTGGTGGCCGTGTTCCTGGGCAGTTTCATGGCCCTGCTCGACGTCAGCGTGGTGAGCGTCGCGCTGCCGACCATGCAGCGGACGCTGGGCACGAGCTTCAGCGGCCTGCAGTGGATCATCGACGGCTACACGGTGGCGCTCACCGCCGTGATCCTCTCCGGCGGCACGCTCGGCGACCGCTACGGCCGCAAGCTCGTCTACCTGTGCGGACTGGCGCTGTTCACCGTCGCCTCGGTCGGCTGCGCGCTCGCGCCGACGCTCGAGCTGCTGGTCGTCGCCCGGATCATCCAAGGCTTCGCCGCCTCCGCCGTGATCCCGGGTTCGGTCGCGTTGCTCGCGCACGCGTTCCCGGAGCCGGCCGCGCGGGCGCGGGTGATGGGCCTGTGGGGCACGGTCGCGGGCTGTGCGCTGGTGCTCGGCCCGCTGATCGGCGGCCCGCTGACGGACGCGTTCGGCTGGCCGTCGATCTTCCTGCTCAACGTGCCGATCGGGCTGGTCGCCGTCGTGCTGGGCCGCCGCGGGATCACCGAGTCCCGCGACCCGGCGCACGGCGCGCTCGACCTGACCGGCCAGGTGCTCGGCGCGCTGTGGATCGGCCTGCTGACGTTCGCCGTGATCGAGGCCGGGCGGCTCGGGCTGAGCGCGTCCGTGCTGGTCACCGGGGCACTCGGGCTCGCCGCGCTGACGGCGTTCATCGTGGTCGAGCTGCGCGCGGAGCACCCGATGCTGCCGGTGCGGCTGTTCGCCCGGACGCGGTTCTCGGTGGCCATCTTCGCCGCGTGGAGCCTCGGGTTCGCGGCCTACCCGGCGGTCTTCCTGATCGGCGTCTACCTGCAGCAGGCCCGCGGCGCGACGGCGACCGAGGCGGGTGTCCAGATGCTGCCGTACGTGCTGGCGAACGTCGTCGCGGCCTTCGCCGCCGGCCGCCTTTCGGCGCGCTACGGCGCGGAGCGGCTCCTGCCGATCAGCTACTTCGTCGCGGCCGTCGGCTCCTTCGCGTTCCTGGTACTGGACGCGCAGAGCCCGTACTGGCTGGTGGCGATCGCGTTCGCGATGGCCGGCGCCGGGGTCGGGCTGTCGGTGACGCCGTCGAACATCGTCGGGCTGGCCGGGCTGCCGGGCCACCGCAGCGGGATCGCGTCGGCGACGGTCAACGCCGCCCGCCAGACCGGCACCGCCCTCGGCGTCGCCGCGCTGGGCGCGCTGCTGGCCGGCGGCGCGACGCTGCCGAGCGGCCTGCACGCGGCGATGGGTGTGGCCGGCGTGGTGCTGCTCGCGGTGACCGTGCTCACCGCGGTGACCCTGCGCCGGGCCGGGTGAGCGGCGGCGGACTATCCTGCTGGGCGTGGAAGCACTGTTTACGACCTTGCTGGTGCTCGCCGGCGTCGCGATCACCTGGTTCGCCGTGTACGTCGTCTACCGGCTTTACGCGGACCAGCGCTGACCCATGACCGACAGCGGCGACGACGCCATCGCAGCAGCGGACATGCGCGCGCAGAGCACCCGCGCGCGCAACCTCCCGTTGTGGGACGACCTGCCCATCCCCAACGACACGGCCAACCTGCGCGAGGGGCCGGACCTCAACGAGGCCTGCCTCGCGCTGCTGCCGATGGTCGGTGTCTGGCGCGGTGAGGGCGAGGTCGACTACCCGACCATCGAAGGCCCCCGCAAGTTCGCGCAGCAGCTGACGATCGCGCACGACGGGCGGCCGTTCCTGATCCACGAGTCGCGGTCCTGGCTGCTCGACGACGAGGGCAACGTCATCCGCCCCGCCGCGCGCGAGTCCGGGTTCTGGCGGCCGCAGGCGGACGACACGCTCGAGCTGCTGCTCACGCACAACACCGGGCTCGTCGAGCTGTACTACGGCAAGCCGCGCAACCAGACGTCCTGGGAGCTGGGCACCGACGCGGTGATCCGCACGGCCAGCGCGAAGGACGTCAAGGCCGCTCAGCGGCTGTACGGCCTGATCGAGGGCTCCCTCGGCTACGTCGAGGAGCGCGCGATGATGGGCCAGGAGCTGCAGCCGCACACCTCGGCCCTGCTGCACCGCGTGGTCGGCTGACGGCACCCGGCATGCGCTGGCGGCGGTGTGGCGAGGACGCCGCCCTGCTGGACTGCGATTCGCTTGACCAGATGCGGGCGGCGCACGCGACCGTGCTCGCCGCGCGCCCGGACGGCGTCACCGACCTCGTACCCGGCGCTCGCAGCCTGCTGGTCGTCGGCGGGGTCGCCGCGGTACGCGCGTTGCTGGACGGCGCCGACCTCACGCACCCGCCCGACGGCGACCCGCGCGAAGTGACCCTCGACGTCCACTACGACGGCGAGGACCTCGCCCTGGTGGCCCAGGACGCCGGCTGTTCCGCGGACGCCGTCGCCGACCTCCACACGGGCGCCGGCTACACGGTCGCGTTCACCGGCTTCGCGCCCGGTTTCGGCTACCTGACCGGACTTCCGGCCCCCCTGCGGCAGCCGCGCTTGGAGACGCCCCGCACCCGCGTCCCGGCCGGCGCGGTCGGCCTGGCGGGCGAGTTCACCGGCGTCTACCCGCGCGAGTCCCCGGGCGGCTGGCGGCTGCTCGGGCACACGTCCACGCCCCTGTTCGACGCCCACGCCGACCCGCCCGCCCTGCTCGCACCGGGCGACCGGGTGCGGTTCCGGAGCGTCCGGTGAGGTCGCTGGAAGTCGTCTCGCCGGGCCCCCACGCGCTGATCGAAGACCTCGGCCGGCCGGGTTACGCGCACCTCGGCGTGGCGCCGTCGGGCGCTCTCGATGCGGCCTCCCTGCGGCTGGCGAACCGGCTCGTCGGCAACCCTGAAGGCTTCGCCGGCGTCGAAGCCCTGCTGGGCGGCCTTTCGGTGCGCTTCACGACGTCGGCGACGGTCGCGGTGACCGGCCCGTCGGTCGCGGTCGACGTCGACGGCCGTTCCGTCGGCTCCCACGCGCCGGTGGCGGTGCGGACCGGGCAGACGCTCGCCGTGGGCACCCCCGCGGTGGGGTTGCGCTGCTACCTGGCGGTGTCCGGCGGGATCGACGTCGAGGAGGTGCTGGGCAGCCGTTCGCGCGACGTCCTGTCGGGCATCGGCCCCTCGCCGCTCAGCGCCGGTGACGTCCTCCCGCTCGGCGTGGCGCGCGGAGTCCCGGCGGGCGCGGACGTCGTCGTCCCGGCCGCGGCGCCGCCGGACCTGGTCGTCCCGGTCACTCCGGGCCCCCGCGACGATTGGCTGGCGTCCCCGGCCGCGGGCCTGTCGGCGTGGTGGACGGTGACGTCGGAGTCGAACCGCGTCGGCCTGCGTCTCGACGGCACGCCACTGCGCCGGGCCGAGGAGTTCGCCGAGACGGAACTGCCGAGCGAAGGCGTCGTCACGGGCGCGATCCAGGTGCCGCCGAGCGGCCTCCCGGTGGTGTTCCTGGCCGACCACCCGACCACCGGCGGCTACCCCGTGGCCGCGGTGGTCCGGACCGCCGCACTGGGCGCGCTCGCCCAGGCCCGGCCCGGTACGCGGGTGCGCTTCCGGGTGACGTGAAAGGTCTGTACCGCCACGCGGGTGAGACCCGGATCACGCCGTGCACCCGTCCGGGTAAGGGCTGGAACCATGTCGCGGCGCCGCCCGTCCTGATAGCTGTGGAACAGGTGACGATCAGCGGTGGCACGGGTTTCCTGGACGTGAACAGGCGTGCGCGGGCGGAGCTGCCCCAGGCGTTGCGGATCGCGCTCGCCACCGGGCAGCTGCGGCGTCCGCTGGCCACCACGCTCGGCCCGGTGCTCGACCTGCTCGTCGACGGCGACTACCGCGTCAGCGGCCCGGAACGCGTGCCGGACGACCAGGACCTCACCCCCACCGACACCTGGCCGCCGTCCGACGAGGCGCGGGTCGGCTACTACCGGACCGCGATCCGCACCGGGCACCGGCCGGTCGCCGTGGTCCTGGCCGACGCCGAACGCGAGCTGATCCTCGACGGCCACCACAAGATCGCCGCCTACCGGGCCGAAGAGATCGCCCCGGCGGTCGTGCGGATCACTCAGGCGTACTCGGCCTCGTAAGCCGCCACCAGTTCCGCGTACACCGCCGACGAGTCCGGCAGCGGCGCGCCGTCCAGCGTGCGCACCCGCGTCAGCTTGCGGACCGACGAAGCCATGAACACGCCGTCGCCCGCCACGAGGTCGGCCACGCGCAGCGGCTCCACCTTGACCGACCAGCCGGCCTTCTCGGCGCCGCGGAACAGCGCGGCCTGGGTCGTGCCCGGCAGGATGCCGACGCTCGAGGGCGGGGTGAAGAGCGTCCGCCCTTTCGCCAGCACCACGGTCGACGTCGGGCCTTCGAACACCGAGCCGTCGGCGGCGGTGAAAATCACATCTTCGGCGCCGCGGCGGCGCGCTTCGCGCAGCGCGGCCATGTTCATGGCGTACGACAACGGCTTCGCGCCGAGCAGCAGCCACGGCGCGCGCTCGGCGAGGTCCGGCGGGAAGCCGCGTTCCAGGGTGATCGCGGCGACCCCCTCGGCACGCGCTTTCAGGATCGACGGCGCGACCTCCGAACCCAGCGCGAAGCCGGTCGGCACCGCGTCGGGATCACCGTCGGAACCCCTGGTGTAAACCAGTTTCAGCGCCATTTCGGCACTGCCGCTCCACTGTTCGAGCACGAGCGAAACCACCCGCTCCCAGGCCGCGAGATCGGGCTCCGGCAGGTCGAGCATGGCCGCCGACCGCGCCAGCCGGTCGAGGTGCGGCCGCAGCTCCCGGGGCTTGCCGTCGGCCACGAGGATCGTCTCGAAGACGCCGTCGCCGCGGGTCAATCCGAGGTCGTCCACCTTGATCTGGGCGGTGTCCGGGTCGGCCAGGGTTCCGTCGAGGAAGACGAGCACGCGCATGCCGACACGGTACTCACCTAGGCTGGGCGGTATGCCGTACCGCTCGCCGCTGCTGGACGTGCCCGGATCCATCCCCCCGCCTGACGACCACCCCGAAGCCGGCGTCCCCTGGCACTGGGGAGACCCCTTCGCGGAGCAGCGCACCGCTTCGCGCGGCGTCGTCGTGATCGATCGGTCACACCGCGAGGTCTTGGCCGTGTCCGGCGAAGAGCGGCTCTCCTGGCTGCACCTGGTGATCTCACAGCACGTGACCGAGCTCGCCGAAGGCTCCGGCACCGAAGCGCTGGTGCTCGACAGCCAGGGCCGGGTCGAGACGCACATGGTGGTCGCGCACCTCGACGGCACCGTGTACCTCGACAGCGACCCGGACACGAGCGTCACCAGCGCGCTGCCGAAGGGCGGCCCCCAGACGCTGCGCGAGTACCTCGAAGCCATGAAGTTCTGGTCCAAGGTGGACATCCGCGACGCGACCGACGAACTGGCCCTGCTCACCGTGCTCGGCCCGGACAGCGAACGCGTGCTGAGCGCGGTCGGCGCCGAGGTCGGGCCGGAGCCGTACGCCGTCGCGGCGCTGCCCGGTGGCGGCTTCGCGCGGCGGATGCCGTGGCCCGGCCGGTTCAGCGTCGATCTCGCGGTACCGCGCGCCGAGCTCGCAAGCTGGTGGAAGCGGCTCACCGACGCCGGCGCCCGGGCGGCCGGGAGCTGGGTGTTCGACGCGCTGCGCGTCGAGTCGCTGCGGCCGCGGCTGGGCGTCGACACCGACGATCGCACGATCCCGCACGAAGTGGGCTGGGTCGGCTCGGCCGCACACGTCGCGAAGGGCTGCTACCGCGGTCAGGAGACGGTGTCGAAGGTGCACAACGTCGGCCGGCCGCCGCGCAACCTGCTGCTGCTCCACCTGGACGGTTCACCCGAGATCCGCCCGGAGCCCGGCGACCCGGTGCTGCTCGACGGCCGCAAGGTCGGCCGCGTCGGCACGGTGATCCAGCACCACGAGCTCGGCCCGATCGCGCTGGCCCTGGTCAAGCGGTCGACGCCCGTGGACGCGGAGCTGCTGGCCGGCTCCGAAGACCACCCCGACGAGCTCGTCCAAGCGGCGATCGACCCCGACTCCGTGCCGTCGGAACAGCCGGCGCCCGGACGGGCCGCGGCGGCGCAACTTCGTGGCTGATCAAAAACCCCTGACAGCAGGATCACGCCCAACCGGGATAAACTGCGCTGTGATCGAAGTGCGGCCGGGCGGCAGGCGGCGGATCGACCGCGTGCTCGGCCCGGGATACCTCAGCGGCTTGGGTGACCTGCCGCTGAAGGTGCTCCGCGAGCGGCGCGACGAAGCCGCCCAAGAAGAGACCGATCTGTCCTACTTGCGCCGGTTGCTGCACGCCCGGATCGACATCGTCCGCGCCGAGCAGACCCGGCGCAGCTCCGGCGGCGAGTCCAGCATCGTCGACCAGCTGGCCACGATCCTCGCCGACAACGCGCTGGGCCCGGCCGCGGGTTCCGGACGCCACCAGCAGCTCGAACCGTCGCGCGCCGGCGAGCACCGGCGTCACGCCGAGGCGCTGATCGGCGACACCGACCTGACCGACGTCGGCTCCCTGACCGACGACAAGCTCGCCTCCGCTTTGGACACTTACGCCCGCGAAGAGCTTTCGGTGTCGTCGTTCCGGCGCGAGGTCCAGAACGTCATGGACACCCTCAACGCGGAAATCGCGCAGCGGTACCAGCAGGGTTCGGCCACTGTGGACGAGCTGCTCGAGAGTGAAGGCGGGCACGAGGCTCAGTGACCAACCCCGTCCTGGCCGAAGTCGTCCGCTCCGATTTTGTCGAAAGCGTCCACCGCGGCGCCCTCGTGGTCACCGGCCCGGAAGGCGACGTCCGGCTGGCGCTGGGCGACGTCACCTCGCCGGTGTTCCCGCGTTCGTCGAACAAGCCGTTGCAGGCCGTCGGCATGCTGCGGTCCGGACTGGACTTCACCGGGGAGGACCTGGCGCTGACCTGCGCGTCCCATTCCGGGGAGCCCAGTCACGTCAAGCGTGTGCTGGAGCTGCTGCAGGCGGCGGGCCTGACCGAGGACGACCTCGCGTGCCCGGCCGACTTCCCGCTGCACGTGCCGAGCATGCGCGACGCCGCCGAGCCGCGGCGCGTGATGATGAACTGCTCCGGCAAGCACACCGGCATGCTCACCACCTGCGTCCGCGCCGGCTGGCCGACCGCGGGGTACGAGGCGCCGGACCACCCGCTGCAACAGGCGATCGCGGCCGCCGTCGCCGATCTGACCGGCGAGCCGATCGCGCACACCGGCGTCGACGGCTGTGGCGCGCCGCTCTTCGCGTTCTCCCTGACCGGGCTGGCCCGCGCGTTCGGCCGGGTCGGCAGCGCTTCCGGCGGTCCGGAAGCGACAGTGGCCGAGGCGATGCGCGCGAACCCGTGGCTGGTCGCCGGCACCGGGCGTGAGGACACCGAGCTCATGTCCGCCGTGGACGGTCTCGTCGCGAAGGGCGGGGCTGAGGGCGTCCAGGCGTTCTCGCTGCCGGACGGCTTCGCGGTGGCACTGAAGATCGACGACGGCGCGAAGCGGGCTTGCGCGCCGCTGGCCGTCGAAGCCCTGCGGTTCCTCGGTGTGGACGTCTCCGACCTCGGCGAGCTCGCGCACGGCTCGGTGCTCGGCGGCGGCCGCCCGGTCGGCGAGATCCGGGTGCCGGAGCTGCGCGCCTAGTTGGCGCGTTCCCGCGAGGCCAGGTCGCCCCAGAACTCCCGCAGGTCGGAGAACAGTTCGGCGAGCTCCTCGACGTTGCCCGAGCGCAGCGCGTCCAGGATGTCGTGCACCTCGTCGGCGGTCGTGTCGGCTTCGAGGATGGAATCCGCGAACAGCTGCACGAGCCCGCCGTAGTCGAGCTCGACGATCGAGTCCGCGTGGAAGTTGTCGAGCCAGCGCCGCGTCTCGAACAGCACCCGGCCGGGGCCGGAGTCGCCGAAGGTCTGTTCCAGCAGGTCACCGGCCTCGCGCGCCCGGTGCTGGGCGTCGGCGAGGGTGGTCCGCCAGGACATTTCGCGCTTCGGGTCGTCGCGGCCGGTGCCGAGCACGAGCTTGCGCTCCTCCGGGTCGACCAGCACGAACCACGGCAGCGGGACGGTCCAGGTGGTCGACAGCGTGTGCGCGGCGGACGTGCTGAGGTCCGACAGCGCGGACTTCGTGCGGGCGCGGATCGTGTCCTGGGTGAAGCCGCCTTCGTCGAGGACGACGTTCTTCAGCGCCGGGTGCGCGTCACCGAGGAAGGTCACCAGCGCGGCGGCCGAGCGGGCGCGCAGCTCCAGCGGGCAGACGAACGGGCCGTGCACCCGCTGGGCGGCCGGCACGTCGGCCGGGTCGAGCACCAGGACGTCGGTCTGCAGGCTGGGCGCGGCCTTGCCGTTGGCGAGCTCGGCGGGCAGCAACCGGCGGGGCGCGGCGACCTGTGACTTGAGCCACATGGCCTGTTCGCGGGGGCCCGCGTCGGTCCGCCCCAGCGTGGCCGCCGCGACGGCCGCGCGCAGCCGATCGTCCGGCGGCTCGCCCAGGGCGAGCAGGGGTTCGTACACCCGCAGATAGGCCACGAAGGGACGGAGCACGAGTAGATCGTGGCACGCCGACCTGCGCCGATCGTCACCGACCGGCCGGTAACCGGTGTCCGGCGGACACTGTCACCACCGGCACACCGTGCCACGTCGCATCGAACCCCCCGGACACGGTACGGTGTGGGCAGGAAAGAATTGTCGAGACGATGCGGGGCCGCCGATTCCCCCGGCCGCCCCGCCCCTGTGCGAGGGGGTCGAGCCATGGGGCGCGGCCGGGCTAAGGCCAAGCAGACGAAGGTGGCGCGTGAGCTCAAGTACAGCTCGCACGAAACCGACTTCGATGCTTTGCAGCGCGAGCTGTCGACTGGTTCCTCTAGTGGTCACTATGAGGAGCCCGATAGCAATGATCAAGATCCGTACGACGACGGGTACGACGAGTACCGTCGTTGAGCACGCGTAACCGCGCGAGGGCATAGCCGGGCACAACCTGGCGACCGCCCTCGCGCGCTGTGTGCTGCCCAAGATCTGGGCTACGAGGCGGACAAAGGAGCAAGCCGGTGGTAAGTCGGGTCGGAGTCGTCGGGGCGGGACTGATGGGTTCCGGCATCGCCGAGGTGCACGCCCGGTCCGGGTTGGACGTCGTGGTCACCGAGGTGAACCAGCCGGCGCTCGACGCGGGCAAGGCGCGGATCGAGAAGTCGCTCCAGCGCGGCGTCAAGAACGGAAAGCTGTCCCCCGAGGACGCCGACGCGGCCCGCGGCCGCCTCCGTTTCACCACGGACATCGCCGAGTTCGCCGACCGCGAACTGGTCATCGAAGCGATCCTTGAGCAAGAGCAGGCGAAGGTCGACGTCTTCCGCCAGCTCGACAAGATCGTCGAGGCGGAGGACGCGCTGTTCGCGTCCAACACCTCGTCCATTCCGATCATGAAGCTGGGCATGGCGACGAACCGCCCCCAGCAGGTGGTCGGCATCCATTTCTTCAACCCGGTGCCGGTGCTGCCCCTGGTGGAGCTGGTGCCCTCGCTGCTGACGAGCGAGGAGACCGCCCGCCGCGCGGAGGAGCACGCGACAACGGCCCTGGGCAAGACGGTCATCCGGTCCCAGGACCGCGCCGGGTTCATCGTGAACTCCCTGCTGGTCCCGTACCTGCTGTCGGCGATCCGCATGATCGAGTCGGGCTTCGCCTCGGCGGAGGACATCGACCGCGGCATGGAGCTGGGCACCGCCCACCCGATGGGCCCGCTGCGGCTGTCGGACCTGATCGGCCTGGACACGATCAAGGCCATCGCGGACTCGATGTACGCGGAGTTCAAGGAGCCGCTGTACTCGTCCCCGCCGCTGCTGCTGCGCATGGTGGACGCGGGTCTGCTGGGCAAGAAGACCGGCCGCGGCTTCTACTCCTACGGCTGAGCGACCTTCGTCGCCGCACGATCCACTTTCGGTGGTCCGTGCGGCGACTTTGTCGTCTTGGGCCGGACGGCCGGGCTCGCTTGACTGTCAGGCATGCCTGATCTGAGCCGCCGTGCCGCCCTCGCCGCTTCCGCCGCCGGCGTCGTCGCGCCCGCTTTCGCGGGTGCTTCGCCCGCGGACGCCACCACGCAACGGCGTCACGCAGTGACCACCTTCGTCTTCGCCGCGGGCGCCAACGGTGTCTCGGCCGCCCCGGACGAGCTGGTCCTGCGCGGCCACCGCGGGGTCGGCGTCGATCAGCCGGGACAGCAGTTCCGGCTCTCCTACCAGGCGCCCCAGGACCTGGCGGCGTTCGCGACGGAGCCGTCGGCGCTGGCCGGCGTCACGGTCGCCGACCAGGTGGCGGCCACCGTCGAGGTCGTCCGCCGCGCGGCGGCACACGGCCCGGTGATCCTGGTCGGCGCCAGCATCGGCGGTGCGGCGATCAGCCTGGTCGCGGACGCGGTGCCGGACCTGATCGACCTGCTCGTCTACGACGCGGCGTTCTGCTGCGCCACCCTCGCGACCCCGGACGAATACATGGCCACCCCGGAGGCGGCCGACACCCACGTGGGCGATCTGCTCGGGTTCGCCGCGGCCGACCCGTCGGTGATCGGCGCCGTCCGGTTCAACTGGCGCACGGCGGACCGCGCGCTGCTCGCGAAGGCCAAGCAGGCGTTCGTCGCCGAGGGCACGGACGCCGAGTTCTACGCCTTCCTCAACACGATGGCGCCCGACGACCTCCTCGGCAAGGGAGCCACCCCGGCCCGTGGCGACCGCGACCGGTGGGGCCGGGTGCCCCGCGTCTACGTCCGGCACCTGCGGGACCGGATCATCCCGCTCGCCCTGCAGGACCGCATGATCCGCGAGGCCGACGCCGCCACGCCGGGAAACCGCTTTCACGTGGTCGACCTGGACACGAGCCACGTCCCGGACGCGCCGAAGATGGCCGAGCTGGTCGACATCTACGACGGGTTGACGCGCTCCTGATCGAAGCTCACCGGCGCGTCGAAGGCCGCCCGCCGCGACGCGCGACGCAGGACGGCCAGGACCGCCGGCCCCAGCACGAGGATCGCGACGGCGTTGGTGATCGCGCGGCCGGTGTCCCAGCCGAGCGTCGAGGTCAGGACGGTGAAGACGGCGAACCGGTGCAGGTTGTCCAGCACCGGCGCGCCGGGCACGTAGCCGAGGCCCGCGGTGGCACCGCCGAGCGACGAGCCGGCGAGGAACGGCCACGACCACAGGCTCATCAGCAGCCCGAAGAGGTACGCCGCGAAGACGCCGTACACCACGAGCAGGGCGATTTCCGCCTTCCCGCGGGCGCGCGGCAGCAGCCCGGCCCCGAGCCCGATGAGCGACGAGGCGAGCATCTGGAACGGCAACCACGGCCCGACGCCCGCGGTCAGCAGCGCCGAGGTGAACAGCGACGTCGAGCCGAGAACGAACCCGAACCCGGGCCCGAACACCCGCCCGGCGAGCACGAGCAGGAAGAACACCAGCTCGATCCCCCCGGTCCCGGCCCCGAGCGGCCGCAGCCCGGCGTTCACCGCGGACAGGACACCGAGCAGCGCCAGCGCTTTCGCATCGATTCCACCGCGCGACAGCTCGGCCAGCACGACGAGGATCAGCACGGGCAGGGTCGCCATGAAGACGAACGGCGCATCGACGGTGTGCGCGGACGCGCTCGGCGCGGGGTGCGCGAAGAGCGGCCAGCAGAACATGACAAGGCCGAGCACCGCCGCCACGGTGAGCACCAGCGCGGGACGCGGGCGGAGACGGATGGCCCGGGGCGGCGGGTCGAGGAAACCGGTCACATCAGCACCTGGCACGAAGTCGCGCGGGACCGCGCCCACCCACCGACACCGGCTCGCGAATCGACCGGCGAGGCGGAGGTGCGCGAAGCGGCTCCCGGCGCGCTCACGCACCACGCGGGGTCGACGCGCGGCCACCCGCACGAACTTGCGCGAGACCGCGCCCACCCGCCGACACCGGCTCGCGAGCCGACCAGCGGCGCGAAGCTGCGCGAGGGCGCAGCAGGCGAGCGACGTCGAGTGGCGGTCGTCACGACAGGGCTTCCGCTACTTCGTCCACCGTCAGCCACTCCTGCGGTGCCAGCACCTTCGCCACCTGCGGCGCGAACGCCGGGGACGCGACGATGACCTCCTTCGTCGGGCCGTCCGCCACCACCTCGCCCTCCGCCATGACCACCACTCGGTGGGCCACCGACGCCACGAACTCGACGTCGTGGGTGGCCAGCACTATCGCGTGGTCCTGCGAGGCCAGCTCTCGCAGGATCGCCGCGAAGCGCCGTTTGGCGTGGTAGTCGAGGCCGCGCGTCGGCTCGTCGAGCAGGACCACCGGGGGTGCCGCCGCCAGCTGGACGGCCAGCACCAACGCCAGTCGCTGCCCTTCGGACAGGTCGCCGGGGTGCGCTTCACCGGCGATCGCGGGGGCCAGGCGGTCCAGCAGTGCCCTCGCCGTGCCTGCCGCGGCCCCGGATTCGGTGTCGGCCTGTGCGCACTCGGCGTCGACCGAATCGAGGTACAGCAGATCGGCGGGTGACTGCGGGACCAGCCCCACACGCTGACGGGCCGCTCTCGGCTTGAGCGACGCAGGATCCACACCGCCGACGTCGACCTTCCCCGCCAACCTCGGCCCGCTGCCCTGCACCGCCCAGAGAAGCGACGACTTGCCGGAGCCGTTGCGTCCCATCAGCGTGACGATTTCCCCCGGCCCGACGCGCAGGTCCACCCCACGCACCGCCAGGACATCTCCGTAGCGGACCACCACCCCTCTCACATCCAGTGCTCGACCGGTCACCGAGAGGGTACGACCCACCACCGACAATTTCGGACGATGTGACTGAAGCCGCGAGCGCAGCGGCCCCGCGACCCGCCGCGCGTCCCGCACCGACAGCGGCAACGGCGACCAGCCCGCGAGCCGCCCCAGCTCGACGATCGGGGGCGCGATCTCCGCCGTCGCGAGGATCTCCGACGGCGGCCCGGACCGCACCGAGCCGTCGCCCGGCAGGTACAACAGCCGGTCGGCGTACTGCACGACGCGTTCCATCCGGTGCTCCGCGACGACCACCGTGGTCCCGAGGTCGTGCACCAGCCGCGTGATCGCCGCGAGCACCTCCTCGGCCGCCGTCGGGTCCAGCGCGGACGTCGGTTCGTCGAGCACCAGGACGCGCGGGTGCGCCGTCAGGACCGAGCCGATCGCGACGCGCTGCTGCTGCCCGCCCGACAGTGTCCGAAGTGGACGGTGGCGCAGCTCCGCGATACCCAGCAGGTCCAGGGTTTCCTCGACGCGCTTGCGCATGACGTCCGGCGCCACCGCGAGCTGCTCCATCGCGTACGCCAGTTCCTCCTCGACGGTGTCGGTCACGAACCCCGCGAGGGGGTCCTGCCCGACGACGCCGACCACCGCGGCCAGCTCGCGCGGTGGGTGCGAGGAAGTGTCCAAGCCGTCGATCAGCACCCGCCCGGCCAGCCGGCCGCCGGTGAAGTGCGGGACGAGACCGTTGATCGCGCCGAGGAAAGTCGACTTGCCGACGCCGGTCGGCCCGGCGACCAGGCACAGCTCGCCCTCCTCGACCAGCAGCGAGACGTCGGACAGCACCGGCGCGAGAGCGTCCGGGTAGGTCACCGTGACCTGCGAAAACTCGATCACCGGACCACCTCCGACAACGACGGGGGACGGGGTGCGGCAAACGCGGGCAGCACCCCGATGAGCAGGGGCACCGCGTGCCACAGCGACACCTCGGGCCAGCGAAGCGGGCTCAGCGACGGGTACAGGTTCCCCGGGTCGACCCGTGAGGAAAACAACAGCAGCGCGCACGCCCCGACCCCGGACGCGACGACCAGCGTCTCCGGCCACCGCCACCGATCCGGCCGGTAGGCCGTCCGCCGGATCCGCCGCCCGCCCAGCACGAACCCGGCCGCGGCCACGGCCAGTCCCAGGGCCAGCAGCGGCACGCCCAGCCACGACGACGTCCCGTCGAGCACGCCGTAGACGCCGACGCACACGCCCACCAGCCCGCCGAGCACGCAGCCGGCGATCGCCGCGCGCACGCCGGCGCTCAGGTACGCGCGCCGCCCGTAGCCGCGCGAGTCCATTGCCGCCGCCAGCAGCAGCGAGCGGTTCATCGCGTCCTCCAGCACCGGCACCACGATGCCCTTGACCGCCCGCAGCCCGCGAGTCCGCCCCGCGCGCAGCCGCCGGGCCCGCCGCACGCGCTGGACGCTCTCGACCAGCTGCGGCGCCACCGTGAGCGCCACCGTCACGGCCGTGCCGACCTCGTACAACGCCCCCGGCACGGCTTTGAGCAGGCGTTTCGGGTTGGCCAACGCGTTCGCCGCGCCGACGCAGAGCACCATCGTCGCCAGCCGCAGGCCGTCGTAGAAGCCGCCGAGCAGCTCCTCCGCCGACGTCGACCCGAGCAGCGACACCCCGGCCGCGAACGCCGGCAGCGGAATCGTCGGCAGGGTGAACAGGATGTGCCCGCCGTCCTCGCCGCCGATCAGGATCCGGAACAGCACCCGCGTCGCGACGATCACCGCGCCGACGTACGCGTACAGCCGGAACGCCAGCGCCCAGGGCGCGTCACTCCGCCGGTTCGCGACGACGAAGCCGATGATCGCGATGAGCAGGCCCAGCAGCAGCGGGTTCGTGGTCCGGCTGGCCGCGACGGCCAGCGCGAGCGCCCACGCCCACCACGCGCCGGGGTGCAGGGCCCTGCCGGTCACGTCCGACGACGTCGTGCGGCGACCCAAGCCGCGCCACCGATCAGCAGGATCGCCGCGATGGCGATAACCAGCCCCCACGGGAACGAGCTGCCCTCGGCCGCGGGCGCCGGGGCCGGGGTCGAGACGGCCTGGCGGACCGGCGCCACGCGCGGCGGCGCCGGCAGGTCGTTGGCCGTCTTCGGCCGCGCGAACGCCCAGCCCTCGAACCCGCCGGCCGCCGGCTTCGACGTCTGGGCGCCTTCCTGGCTCGACTCCCACGTGCCACCGGCCGCGGGGGCGTGCCAGTAGCTCCAGTACGCCGTCGCCGACGGCATGCCCGCGCAGGACTCGACGTCCGGGCCGGGTTTGCCGTCGATCCGGCAGGCGACGGCGAGGCCGTACTTCTGCGAACCCGCGACGTCGATCCCGGCGCCCTGCAGCGCCGCGATGCCGGACGCGGGCGTGCCGGGGGCGCAGCGGATCAGCGGCTGCGGACCCAGGTCGCCGAAGTCGACGACCACCGTCACGCCGCCGCCGGCCGGGCAGGTGCCGTCCGCGCCCGTCGCCGACGCGGGCGCGGCCCCGGCGAAGCAGGTGGCCAGGAGCAGGAGACAGACCGCGGCGATGCGGGACGGCAGGGTGATCATGCAGGCACTTTAACCAGGACGGCCGCCGTCGCAGGTGCGGTTCCGGCGCGACGCCGACCACACCTAGACTGCGGCCCGTGGGACAGCTCATCGCGGAGGGACAGCTGCGGGTCGGCCTCGTCGGCGCCGGTCCGTGGGCGACGACGATTCACGCGCCCGGGCTGGCGGATCACCCCGGCACGGCGCTGACCGCGGTCTGGGCCCGGCGCCCGGAGGCGGCGCAAGCGCTTGCGGACACGCACTGCGCGACCGCCGCCGAGAGCATCGAAGACCTGTTCGCGCAGGTGGACGCGGTCGCGTTCGCCGTCCCACCGTCGATCCAGGCCGAGCTGGGCGTCCGTGCGGCCGAGGCCGGGAAGCACCTGATCCTCGAGAAGCCGATCGCCGCCGACCTGACCGGCGCGCAGCGGCTGGCCGACGCCGTCGCGGCCGCCGACGTCGCCGCGCTCGTCATGCTGACCCTGCGGTACTCGGCACAGACCCAGGAGTGGCTCGCCGACCTCGCCCAGGCGGGCGGCTGGGCCGGCGGCGGCGCGCGCTGGCTGTCCGGCGCCCTGCTCGGCGGCCAGTACGCGGCCTCGGAGTGGCGCCAGGACGACGGCGGCGCGCTGTTCGACATCGGCCCGCACGCGCTCGACCTGCTGGACGCCGCGCTCGGGCCGATCACCGACGTCGTCGCCGCGCGGCGGAGCCCCGGCGACCTGTGGCACCTGATGCTGGCCCACGAGAACAGCGTGATCAGCACCGCCACGCTGTCCCTGCGGCTGCCCGTGCAGCCGACCGTCGTCGAGGTCGCCGTCTGGGGCGATCACGGCTACCGGACGCTCGGCCGCAAGCCCGGTTCGGCGTCGGAGTCCTACACGGCGTTGCTGGACGACTTCGCGGCGATGATCGCCAGCGGCACCACGGCCCACCCCTGCGACGTCCGCCGTGGCCTGCACCTGCAGGGCCTGATCGAGCGCGCTCGCGAGCTGGCCGGCGAAAAGTAGTACACAGGCACCCTCTGAGAGTTTCCGTTGTGAAATAAGGGGTTTCGAAAGTATCCCCCGATTCATCCACAGGGTTGTCCACAGCATCCACTGTGGACAGTGCGCCTCCCGACCGAACCACGGAAAGTTCCGTCGCGCCACCGGAAAGATCACCGATTAGTGCGCCTCCCTCAGCGTGCCGAGACGATCTTGTGATGCGAAGGTGATCTTGGGAGGGCCGTTTCCAGCGCACAGACGATCTTTGGGTGCTCAAGGAGGGAGGCGCATGGAAACCCTGCTGCGCGCCTTCTGGGGGATGATTCCGGTTTCGGCCATCGCGCTGCCGTACGCGCTGCTCGGGTGGCCCTTGCTCGCGGCGCGACGACGGCGAAGACTCCCGCCCCGCTACGCGAGCGCCACCGCCGGTGTCGACAGCGCCGCCGTCCTGGTCGGTTTTCTGGTGTTGTGCCTGGTCACGATGCCGGTCGGCGGGTCCGGCCAGAGCACGCTCGACCTCGTACCGGGCGCCGACATCACCGCCGCGTTCGGCGACGACGGCTCGCTCTGGCAGGTGATCGGCAACGTCCTGCTGCTCTGCCCGCTCGGCGCGCTGCTCCCGTTGCGGCTGCCTGGCCTGCGCGCGCTCGTGCGGATCGCACTGGCCGCTCTGCTCGTCTCCGTGCTGGTGGAAGGTACGCAATATCTGATCCACACCGGCCGGGTGACCTCCACCGACGACGTCCTGCTCAACACCACCGGCGCGATCCTCGGCGCCGCGTTGAGCAGGCGCGTTTGGCGCTCGCTGGATCCGCCGCCGCCACCACCGCCGGTGGTCATCCCGACGCAGCAGCGCCGCACGGTCTGCGAAGCCCCGACCCTCACCATGCGGGTCCCGCGGTCGGTCTGGGACGCGCGGTACGCGGCCATCGCCCACCCCGACCGGCAGTAACCGGCTTGCGGGCCGTGCCACACTGGCCTGGAACAGCCCTTTCGACTCGAGGAATGAACGCCTATGCCTGGCGCCGTCTCCGGCGTCGGCCTCCGCTAGGCCCGACGCCCAGCGATCCACCGCACTGAGCTGCGGTTCCTTGACGTGCTCTCGAAAGGGCTTCCACCAGCAATGTCCGCCATTCAGACGTATGTCCGCAAGACGGCGCCCCGCGGCCGGGCGACCGAACAGGTCGGGCCGTTCCTGGCCACCTACTCACCGGACAACGACCACCCGATGCTCAACTACGCGATCCCGGACGACGGCGCGCGGCCGTCGGCGGCCGAGATCGACGCGCTGACCGGCGCGTACCGGCGGCGGGGCCTGCTCCCGCGGCTGGAGTACTTCACCGACGTCGCCCCCGGCCTGGAGAAACTCCTGGTCGAGGCCGGCTATCAGCTCGAACGGCGGGTGCCGTTGATGACGTGCGCCCCCGCCGAACTGGTCGACCGGCCGGTCCCGGCGGGGATCCGGCTGCGCGCGCCGGAGTCCGGCGAGGACATCCGGGGCCTGCGGTCGGCGCAGAACACGGCGTTCGGTGAGTCACCGGAGGTCTCCGACGCGGAGGTCGAGCGGCTGCGGTCCGGGATCGAGGCCGGGGTGCGGCACCTCCTGGCGGAGGACGCCACCACCGGCGCGGTCATCGGCGGCGGGCTCACGCTCGCGATCGTCGACGGCACCACCGAGGTCGTCGGCATCGCCGTGCTCGAGCCGTACCGCGGCCGCGGGATCGCCGCGGCGATCACCGCCCGGCTCACCCGCGAAGCACACGAGTCCGGCGCGCACACGGCGTTCCTCACCCCCGGTGACCTGGGGATCGGGAACGTCTACGCCCGGGTCGGCTACCGGCCGGCCGGGGAGTGCGTGCACCTCTCGCTGAGCTAGGCGCTAGTCGTTCAAGCGGCCGGAGCGGCCTCGTTTGACGTCGCTCCGGCGCTTCTTCGACGCCAGGCGGCGTTCCTTCGAACCGCGGGACGGCTTCGTGGGACGCCGCTTGGCGGGCGGCGGGGCCGACGCGTCGCGCAGCAGGTTGGCCAGGCGGCCGCGCGCGGCCTCGCGGTTCTGCAGCTGGGAGCGGTGTTCGCTGGCGGCGATCGTCAGGACGCCGTCGACCAGCCGGCCCTCGAGCCCGGCCAGGACGCGGTCCCGCAGGTGCTCCGGGATGGACGGCGACGCGGCGACGTCGAACGACAGCTCGACCCGCGAATCCGTGGTGTTCACACCCTGGCCGCCCGGGCCGGACGACCGCGAAAAGCGCTCGTTCAGCTCGGCTCCCGGGATCGTGAACCGGGAGCCGATCACCACGTCTCCGGCTGCCATGTCACCAGTGTGACAGCCGCGTTCAACTATGTTTCTAAAAGCGAGGGTGGTCACCCGAGAGCAGCGCGCGCGGGCCGTCGACGTCGTCCGCCGGCTGGACGTCGCCCAGCACCCACGCCGGGACGTGCCGCGCGGTCAGCATGGCCAGGGCCCGGTCGACGTCCTCGGCCCCGACGATCGCGACCATGCCGACGCCCATGTTGAACGTCTTCTCCAGCTCGGCGCGCTCGACCCGGCCGCGGTGGCCGATCAGCGCGAACACCGCCGACGGCGACCAGGTGCCGCGGTCGAGCCGGGCGACCAGGCCGCGCGGCATGACGCGGGCCAGGTTCGCCTCCAGGCCACCACCGGTGATGTGCGCGAAGGTCCGGACCTCGGTCTCCGCGGCCAGCGCGAGGCAGTCCTTCGCGTAGATCCGCGTCGGCTCCAGCAGTTCCTCGCCGAGCGTGCGGCCGAACTCCTCGACGTGGCCGCCGAGCGGCATCCGCGCGATGTCCAGCAGCACGTGCCGGGCCAGGGAGTACCCGTTCGAGTGCAGTCCCGACGAGCCGAGCGCCAGTACGACGTCACCCGGGCGGACCTTCTCCGGCGACAGCAGCGCGGACGCCTCGACCACGCCGACGCCGGTGGCCGACATGTCGTAGTCGTGCTCGCCCATCAGGCCCGGGTGCTCGGCGGTCTCGCCGCCGAGCAGCGCGCACCCGGCCTGGACGCAGCCTTCGGCGATGCCGCCGACCAGCGCGGCGATCTTCTCCGGGTGCACCTTGCCGACGGCGATGTAGTCCTGCAGGAACAGCGGCTCGGCCCCGGTCACGACCAGGTCGTCGACGACCATCGCGACCAGGTCGATGCCGACGGTGTCGTGCTTGTCCAGCGCCTGCGCGACGGCGATCTTCGTGCCGACGCCGTCCGTGGAAGAGGCGAGGATCGGTTCCTTCCACTTGTCGAGCTTCAACGAGAAGAGCCCGGCGAAACCGCCGACGCCACCCAGCACCTCGGGCCGCGTGGCGCGTTCGGCGTGCGGCTTGAGCAGCTCGACGGCTTGGTCGCCGGCGTCGATGCTGACGCCGGCGGCGGCGTACGTGGCGCTCGTGGACTCGCTCACGGTAGAAGGACTCCCAACTGGAAGGACTAGCCGGAGGGCTAGGGACGCCGAACTGCGTCCTCGGCACCGTACCCGGCCGGGCTGACCGGGGTCGCCGCGCCATTGACCGCGTCGAGGCTCTCGAGCAGGTTCTTCCCGATGAGCGCGTCGTCGGGCAGCGCGATCGGGTATTCGCCGGAGAAGCACGCCGTGCACAGCCGCGTCTTCGGCTGTTCCGTCGCCGCGACGAGGCCGTCGAGCGAGATGTAGCCCAGCGAGTCCGCGCCGATCGAGCGGCGGATGCCGTCGAGGTCGACGCCGTTCGCGACGAGCTCGGCCCGCGACGCGAAATCGATGCCGTAGAAACACGGCCACCGCACGGGCGGCGACGCGATCCGGACGTGCACCTCGAGCGCGCCGGCCTCGCGCAGCATCCGCACCAGCGCGCGCTGGGTGTTGCCGCGGACGATCGAGTCGTCCACGACGACCAGCCGCTTGCCGCGGATGACGTCGCGCAGCGGGTTCAGCTTGAGCCGGATGCCGAGCTGGCGGATGGTCTGCGACGGCTGGATGAACGTGCGCCCGACGTAGGCGTTCTTCACCAGGCCGGTGCCGTACGGGATGCCCGAGCCCTGCGCGTACCCGATGGCCGCCGGGGTACCGGACTCCGGCACCGGCATCACCAGGTCGGCCTCGACCGGCTGCTCGCCGGCGAGCCGGCGGCCGATCTCGACGCGGGTGGCGTGCACGCCGCGGCCGGCGATCGTGGTGTCGGGGCGGGCCAGGTAGACGTACTCGAAGACACAGCCCTTGGGGTCCGGGTTGGCGAACCGCGACGAGCGCAGGCCTTCGGCGTCGATGGCGATCAGTTCGCCCGGCTCGACCTCGCGCACGAACGACGCGCCGACGATGTCCAGGCCCGCGGTCTCGCTGGAGACGACCCAGCCGCGCTCGAGGCGGCCGAGCACCAGCGGGTGCACGCCGTGCGGGTCACGCGCGGCGTACAGCGTGTTCTCGTCGGCGAACACCAGGCAGAACGCACCCTTGAGCGTGGGCAGCAGCTCCATCGCGGCGCCTTCGATGCCCTTGTCGGCGGCGTTCGCGGCGAGCAGCCCGCAGATCAGGTCCGAGTCGCTGGACGAGCCGGTCAGCCCGGCGTGCGGCTTGAGGCCCGCGGCGATGGTGCGCTCACGCAGCTCCGCCGTGTTGACGAGGTTGCCGTTGTGCGCGAAGGACAGGCCGCTGCCCGTCTCGGTGGTGCGGAAGATCGGCTGCGCGTTCTCCCAGATGGTGGCGCCGGTGGTCGAGTACCGGCAGTGGCCGACGGCGATGTGGCCCTGCAGCGACTGCAGGATCTGTTCGTCGAAGACCTGGCTGACCAGGCCGAGGTCCTTGAAGACCACGATCTGGGAACCGTCGGAGACGGAGATGCCGGCGGCCTCCTGGCCCCGGTGCTGCAGGGCGTAGAGGCCGTAGTAGGTCAGTTTGGCGACTTCTTCCCCGGGAGCCCAGACGCCGAAGACGCCACACTCCTCGCGGGGTTCCGGGTCGGGCTGGTCGGAGGACACGAGCTGTGGGTCGGAAACCACCGAGGTGCTCCCAGGAAGACGCGGTCAGGCCGGTTTCAGTGTAAACGGTCCGGACATGAGTCAGGCCCCGCCCGACGTGGTTCTGACCACTTCGGACAGGGCCTGAAGTCTTTTCCGTGCGCTAGCAGGCATCCGGCAGCGAGAGAATCTCCGAGAGCACCCGGGCTCCGTCACCGCTGCGGCGCCACAGCCACCGCTCGGGTTCGAAGATGTTCTCTTCGGTACCGGGCATGCGCGTCGCCACCACGTCGTCCTCGGCGTTGAGCCGGACCACGTCCACGACGTCGTCGTGCACTCGCACACCGACGACGGCGAGGACCTCGCCCCGGTCGTCGGCGGGGTGGACGAACTGGTAGCCACGGGCCACCAGTTCCTGCAGCCCGGTCTCGATGTCGTAGACGGGAGCGACGGGAGCCTCAGCCGAGGACATCGTCGAACTCACCGTCCTTGGCGCCCGCGAGGAACGCCGCCATCTCCGCGCGCGTGTAGACGAGCGCCGGGCCGGTCGGGAAGCGCGAGTTGCGCATCGCGATCTCGCCGTTGGACAGGGGGGCGACCTCGACGCAGTTGCCGACGGCGCCGCTGTAGCTCGCCTTGCGCCACGGGGCACCGGACAGCCGATCGGCCGGGATGCCGTTCTCGAATCGCTCTGCCATGGTCCCAACCTCTCGATGCGGAAACCTGGGGCGGTGCAGATGCATGTGCATTTGCCCGCGTAGAGCACGCTAGCACGTGTGCTTGCAGCGGTAAATGCACGTGCAGAATTTCTTGCAAAGTTCTCCCCCAGTGAAGGATCACCAGGTCACACTTCATCCAACGGGCTACAGAAACGTCCTCGAATGGACGAGTTGCTACCCCTGGTTACCGTTCAGCGGGTACTCGTCGATGCTGTCGAACGCGGGTCGTTCAGATCTCTTGACGGCGCTTCGCGAGCATCGAGCGGCTCCGGTCGGGGGTCTCCGCGTCGACGGCGAGCATGTCCAGGGCGCGGCTGTACTTCTCGATCTCTTCGCGCTTCTCGATGTAGTGCGCGCCCGTGAGGTACTCGACGTAGGCGATGTTCGGCAGTTCCGGCTCGCCGAACCGCAGCAGCGAAAACGCGTGCTCCGCGGACAGCCCGCTGCGCGAGTACGGCAGGACCTGCACCGACACGTGCGGCAGCGCGCTCATCTCGAGCAGGTATTCGATCTGCCGCTTGAGGACCTTGACGCCGCCGATCGGCCGGTACAGCACCGATTCGTCGAGCACCATCCAGACGCGCGGCGCGTCCGGCCTGCTGAACATCTTCTGCCGCCGCATCCGCAGCGCGACCAGCTGGTCGACCCGGTCGTCGGCCATCTCCGGCCGGCCGTGGCTGAAGATCGCTCGCGCGTACCCCTCGATCTGCAGCAGGCCCGAGACGTAGAGCGGCTCCCAGATCTGGATCCGGGCCGCGGCCTCTTCCAGGCCGACGAGGTCGGTGAACCAGTTCGGCATCGTCTCGCCGAAGCGGCGCCACCAGCCCGGTTCGTTCGACTGCTTGACCATGTCGAGGAACGTCTGGCGTTCGGTGGACTCCTCGACGCCGTACATCGTCAGCAGGTCGGTGACGTCGCGTTCCTTGAAGCCGACGCGGCCCAGCTCGAGGCGGCTGATCTTCGATTCGGACCCGCGGATGTTGTAGCCGGCCTGCTGCCGCGTGATGCCCGCTTCTTCACGGAGCCGGCGCAGCTGTGAGCCGAGGATCATCCGCCGCGCCGTCGGGCCGATGTTCTGTTCAGCACTGGACGCGTTCACCGCGTTCATTCCCGGACCTTCCGCGCGTCAGTCACCAGGGGGCTCTAGCCCGACTACCGAAAGTACACGTTGGGCCGTCCTGCGCAAAGAGGTGACCCGGTTTACCGCATGCTTGTGTAGTCCTACTCTACGTAGAGTACGAGACTTACGACACAGAACTTGCGAGGTTCAAGATGCCCGACGCCGCGACCCGGACCGAACGAGTTCCCGTCGGAGTCGACCCGACCCGGGCCAGCATCGCGCGGGTCTACGACGCGTTCCTGCTGGGTAAGGACAACTACGAGATCGACCGGGAGGTCCTGAAGCAGGTGCAGCAGGCCGCTCCCGAAGCGCAGGACCTGGCCTTCGAAAACCGCGGTTTCCTCATTCGCGCGTGCCGCTTCCTCGCGAGCCAGACGGGTATCACCCAGATCCTCGATCTGGGGTCCGGTCTCCCGACCGCCGAGAACACCCACCAGGTCGTCCAGCGGATCAACCCGGAGACCCGGGTCGTCTACGTCGACAACGACCCGGTCGTGCTCGCCCACGGCCGGGCGCTGCTGGAAGAGAACGAGCACACCCACTTCGTCGCCGAGGACATCTTCGAGCCGGCGCGGATCCTCGAGAACGAGATCGTGCGCGAGCACATCGACTTCACGCAGCCGCTGATCATGTTGCAGATGGGCACCCTGCACCACTTCAAGGGCGACCACGACCGGCCGGCGGAGATCATGAGGGAGTACGTCGACGCGCTGCCGTCGGGCTCGTTCGTCGGCCTCAGCCACTTCTTCGACCCGGAGAACGAAGACTCCGCGACCGCGCGCCGCATGGAGGACTTCTTCGTGCACAGCCCGATGGGCTCGGGCACGTTCCGGACGCAGAAGGACATCGAGGCCTTGTTCGCCGGCCTCGAAATGGTCGATCCCGGCGTGACCCTGTGCGCCGACTGGTGGCCGGACGGCCCGCGCCTCAAGGAGCTCAACGTCGCGCAGCGCACCATCGCCGGCGGCGTCGGCCGCAAGCCGTAACTAGACGCGGACGAGCGGGAGCCACTGCGAAAGGTCGGCCCGGGAGCCCGAAGCGGACACCCGGCCACCGGCCACCGCAGTGGTCCAGTCCAATCGGCCCGTGGCCAGTTCGAGCCAGGTGCGCGGGTCCGTCTCGATCACATTGGGCGGCGTGCCGCGGGTGTGGCGCGGACCGTCCACGCACTGGACCGCCGCGAACGGGGGCACCCGGACCTCGACCGTCCTTCCGGGAGCGTCGGCCGCCAGCGCGCGCAGGCTGAGCCGGACGGCGGCGGCCAGCTCCGGGCGGGCCGGGTCGGGCCCGTCGCCCTGCAGCCACGGGGAAATCGCCTGCACCGCCGCACGTAACTGTCCGGGGTCGACCGAACGCGAAGAGGCCATGGGCAAACAGTAGAGTGGCGCACCAAGAGTTTTCCGGCACACCCGAGAACGTGGGGATCACGATGGCGCAGCGGGACGAGGCAGATCGGATGGTTTCGCAGCAGCCAGCCGGAAACGGACCGGATCGCCCCGGCAAGCACGGCAAGCACAGCCGGTCGGCGCGGCGAGGCGGCCAGCAGGCCCGGCGCTCCGGCAAGCACGGCACGCCGGAGATCACCGAGGAGATGCGCGCGAACGCGCGCGCCAACCCCAACAGCTGGCTCTACGTCATCGACGAGGCCTTCGACCCGAACGGCCCGGTGCCGTCGTGGGCGGTCGTCGGCGCGTACCCGGTGAACGACGCCGGCGACGTCGTCGCGGACTTCCACGCGAACGACCGCTACCGGCCCTCGCCCAAGGCGCTCGGGTTCCCGGAGCCGTCGAACGACCTCGAGCAGCTGCTGCAGCTCGTCCGGACCGAGCACCGGCCGCCGTCGGACCTGCCGAAGGTCGTCCTCGACTCGACGCTGTTCGTCTACGCGATGTCGCCGGTGCAGCGCACGGTGATCGGCTTCCACAACACCGACGGCCGGGTCATGGTGCCGGCCTACACCCGCAAGGCCCTGGTGCCGCGCGAGTGGCCGCACGCCCGCGCGGTGGTCGGCCGCGACATCGTCAGCCTGCTCGGGGGTCACCCGGTCGCGATCAACCCGCACGACCTGATCACCGCCGTCGTGCCGGCGGAACACCTGATGAAGGCGCTGGCGGACGAACAGCAGCGCTGACGGCGTCACCCTTGAGCCCCTCACTCTTTCGAGTGTCACCGGGTAGCCGATCCGGCGACACGGGTGCATCGTGAGGCTCGATGAGGCTCACGGGACAGGTGGGGGGCATGAGGGTGCTGGGCCGTTTACGAAGAGGCCGTTCGTTGCCGCTCCTCGCCGCCGCCGTGTTCCTGGTCGCCGGGCAGGCCCCGGCGACCGCCGTCGACCTCTACGACGGCGCCGAAGACCACTACGCCGGTTCGCAGATCGCCAAGGTCGAAGGGATCGACGCGCTCCCGGACGTGCTCTACGCGGCCGACGACCAGCAGCTCGGCCACGACGTCAGCGGTCACCAGGGGCCGGTCGACTGGGGCGGCGCGGCGGGGGCGGGCGCGAAGTTCGTCTACGTCAAGGCGACCGAAGGCACCGGCTTCGTCAACCCGCAGTTCGCCCAGCAGTACAACGGGTCCTACGACGCCGGGCTGATCCGCGGCGCCTACCACTTCGCCCGGCCGGACGTCTCCGACGGCGCGTCGCAGGCGAAGTACTTCCTGGCCCACGGCGGCGGCTGGTCCGCCGACGGCAAGACGCTGCCGGGCGCGCTCGACGCGGAGTACAACCCGTACGGCGAAACCTGCTACGGCAAGGACGCCGGCGGAATGGTCCGCTGGCTCAGCGACTTCTCCGAGACCTACCGCGCGGCCACCGGCCGGTACCCGACGATCTACACGTCGACGAGCTGGTGGAAGCGGTGCACCGCGAACAACGGCGGTTTCGGCGCCAACCCGCTCTGGATCGCCCGCTACAACACCACCATCGGCGAGCTCCCGGCCGGCTGGAGCGTGCACACGATCTGGCAGTTCGCCGACCGCGGCACCCTGCCGGGCGACCAGAACTGGTTCAACGGCGCGGCCGCCCGTCTGCGGGCGCTCGCGCTCGGCTGAACGGCTCAGCCGTTCGCGGTAATAGGTGTTAACCAGTCACCAATTGACGATCAACTTCCCGGGAAAATCACCCACGCGTATACCCAATTTCACGGAACTGAGTGACAAACCCCTGGTGCGTCGCTAACAATCGTGCTCGGGCGGCTACCTGCAGTAAGCCGTCCTCAGCGAGGGTATCTGTGAAGGGATTCAACGATGTCCACTTCCCGAAGAGGGCGGCTGTTCGCTGCCCTGGCCGTCCCCGCCACGCTGCTCCTGCTCGGCAGCACGGTCCAGGCGACGGCCGCGACCATCTCCCCCGAGGTCGATCCGGTGTCCGCGATCAACGCGGACATCGCCGTGCACAACCACGACATGGGCTCGCAGATCCGGCGCGTCGAGGGTGACAAGTCGACGCCGGACACGCAGAAAGCGGCGCAGCAGCCGCAACCCGCCCAGGCCATCCCCGGCCAGGTGCTGGCCACGGTGGCCGGCATGGACGTCGCCAGCTACCAGGGCAACGTCGACTGGGCGAGCTGGTGGAACCAGGGCAAGCGGTTCGTCTGGACCAAGTCCACCGAAAGCACGAGCTACACCAACCCGTACTTCGCCCAGCAGTACAACGGTTCCTTCAACCAGGGCTTCATCCGCGGCGCCTACCACTTCGCCACCCCGAACACGGCGAGCGGCGCCGCCCAGGCGAACTACTTCCTGGCCCACGGCGGCGGCTGGTCGCGGGACGGCAGGACCCTGCCCGGCGCCCTGGACATGGAGTACAACCCGTACGGCGCCACCTGTTACGGGCTGAGCAAGGCGGCGATGACGTCGTGGATCCTCGACTTCCACGACACCTACCACGCCAAGACCGGCCGGTACCCGGTGATCTACACGTCCCAGAGCTGGTGGAACCAGTGTGTCAACGCCGACTTCGCCAGCACGGCCCCGCTGTGGGTCGCGCGGTACGCGTCGTCGGTCGGCACCCTGCCCTACAACTGGGGCTTCTACACCGTCTGGCAGTACACCTCGAGCCCGCTCGACCAGGACACCTTCAACGGTGCCATCGACCGGCTCCAGGCCCTCGCCAACGGCTGACCCGCACCACCCCCGGCTCCCGGATCGTGACGACTTCGCGTCGTCTCGGCCGGGAGCCGGTTTCATGCCGTACCGTCCGAGCTTGCAGAATGCTGCTCACGACGTCCTGGGGGAACCGCACGCGTCCGCCGGGCGTCGGATGCGCACGAACACCCCGCGCCCGGAAGGCATGACCGATGACCTACCCGCCTCAGCCGGGCCAGCCCGGCCAGCCCGACCCGTACGGCCAGCAGCCGCAGTCCGGCGGCTTCCCGCAGCAGCCGTATCCCCAGCAGGGCGGGTGGGACCCGAACCAGCAGCAACAGCCGTACCCGACGCAGCAGTACCCGCAGGGCTGGGACCCGAACCAGCAGGGTTACCAGCAGCCCGGTACCGCCGGCTACCCGCAGCAGGGCTGGGGTGACCCCAACCAGCAGCAGCAGGGCTGGGCCGACCCGAACGCGCAGCAGCAGCAGCAGCAGCAGGCGTGGGCGGACCCGAACGCCCAGCAGTACGGCCAGCAGGCGTGGGACCCGAACTCCGGCGGCCAGATGTCGGGCTGGGACCAGCAGGGTGGTTACGGGCAGGGCTTCGGCGGGCCGCCGGCGCCGCCCAAGCAGAGCAAGACCGGGATGTGGATCGCCGTCGGCGCCGTCGTGGTGCTGGTGCTGGCCGGCCTGGGCATCACCGGGTTCGTGGCACCCGGGTTCTTCCTCTCGAAGGACGACAACACGAACGTGGCGTCCCCGGGCACGAGCACCTCGGCCAAGCCGACGACGCCGAAGAGCACCCCGAAGAAGTCGACGACCCCGAGCACCAAGGCCTCGACGCCGGGCGGTGGCTCGGGCTCGGGCCAGGGCAAGGTCGTGCTGCAGGGCTTCATCGACAAGCTGAACGCCGGCGACAACAACGCCGCGATCGCGATGGGCTGCTCGGACTCGAAGGACCTGCTCGACTCGTGGCTCAAGACGTTCCTCAAGTCGCCGCTGCAGCTCGAACTCGGCGACGTGCCGGACGACGAGTACCTCGTCGAGGGCCAGGTCACCGGAACGTCCGCGGGCAAGTCCGTCAAGGGCACGCTGAGCGCGACGAACTTCGACGACAAGGGCTTCTGCGTCAGCACCATGCTGGTGTCCTGAACTGGTGAAGCTGTGGCGATCACCGCTGGCGTGGACGTTCGCCGCGTCACTGGTGCTGCTGCTCGGGGTCGGCGGCTGGTTGCTGACCGACCCCGCCACCAGCCGCAGTGACGCGCTCAAGACCGGCGGCCTGGCCGGCGGCGCGATCGTGGCGCTGTACGCGCTCTGGCTGAACGACCGCCGCCGCCGCGTCGAGGAACGCCGCCAGGACATCGAGCGGCAGCGTCACGAACTCGAGTCGCAACGCGCGGAGCAGGACCGCGAGCGGGTGGCGGACGAGCGGTTCGCGAAGGCGGTCGAGCTGCTCGGCCACGCCGCCGACCAGGTGCGGGTGGGGGCGCTGCACGCACTGGCGGGGCTGGCGCGGAGCCGCCCGGAGTACACGCAGACGGTGCTGGACGTGCTGTGCTCCTACCTGCGGCGGCCGTTCCAGCACCCGCGGTACGAGTCGGACCTTCCCCGCAAGACCCAGGAAACCCTCGTCGGCCAGCCCGACGACGAGCGCGAGCTGCAGGTCCGGCTGACCGCGCAACGGCTGGTCGTCGGACTGCTGCCGCCCGCCGCCGAGGTCGGGTCACCGTCGTACGACCTCGATCTGACCGGCGCCGCGCTCGAGTACTTCGACCTCTCGAAGCGCCGGCTCGGCGATCTCTGGCTCCGCTACGCGACCCTCTACAGCAGCACGAGCCTCAGCGGCACCGTGTTCACCGGCAAGGCGTACTTCACCGGCGCGAGCACCGGCTCCGGCCGCCTGACCGGGGTGTTCCGCTGCAAGGGCGCGCGGTTCGAAGGCAACGCCTGGTTCAGCGGCACGACCTTCGGCGAGCTGGCCGACTTCACGAACACGACGTTCGCCGGGCCGACGACGTTCAAGGACGCCAAGTTCCTGAAGGACGTGGTGCTCGCCGGCGTCTCCGCCACCTACTCGCTGGATCTGTACCGAACCCGTTTCGAGGGTCAGACCGACCTGCGGTTCTCCGCGCTGCCCGAGTCCGTCTCGCTGTACAACACGCGCGTCCAGTCCGAAAAGGACGTTCAGCTGCCGGCCGGTTGGAAGCTCGAAAAACTGCGTGACGGCGGCGTGCGGATCGTGGCCGAGTGAAGCGCTTTTCGCCCCTGGTGGCCGCTTTTCTGTTCAGCGCCGTCATCTTCGCCGGTGTCCTGGTGTGGCTGCTCGCCGACCGCGGGACCAGCCGGGGTGATGCGCTCAAGACGGCCGGGCTGGCAGGCGGCGCGGTCGCGGCGTTGTACGGGCTGTGGCTGAACGACCGCCGCCGGCGCACCGAAGAGGACCGGCACGAGCTGGAACGCGGCCGGATCTCCGACGAGCGCTTCGCGAAGGCCGTCGAACTGCTCGGGCACCAGGCCGACCAGGTCCGGGTCGGCGCGATGCACGCGCTGGCCGGGCTCGCGCGGACCCGGCCCGACGTCTACGCGCAGACCGTGCTCGACGTGTTGTGCGCGTACCTGCGGCTGCCGTTCGCCCACGAGGACTTCGGTGACGACGTCGAGGATTCCGCCGCGGCCGAGCGGGAGCGGCAGGTGCGGCGGACGGCTCAGCAGCTGGTCCAGACCCTGCTGGCGGACGTCGACGAGCCGGACGGGCCGGCGTACGCACTCGACCTCTCCGGTGCCCGGCTCGAACGGTTCACCCTCGCGCACAAGCGGATCGCCTGGCTCGGCGGGCAGCAGATGAAGATCTTCACCGGGGCCCGGTTCGTGGACACGTCGTTCGAAAGTTCGGCGTTCTTCACCGGCGCGGAAATGCACGGGCCCGTCGAGTTCGTGCGGACGAAGTTCGGTTCGGGCACGGGCTTCCGCGGTTTCACCGTGCACGACGAAGTGACGTTCGACGGCGTCGAGTTCGCGCTGCCGCCCGATTTCGGCGAGGCGACCTTTCCGGACGGGACGAAACTGCCCTGAGCAGCCCCCGTTTTCCAGGCTAGCGGAGGGCACCGACAACAATCGGTGCCCTCCGGTCAGCTGTCCCCAGGTCTACCAGGTCAGTCGAACAGGGCCGGGAGCGTCTTCTCCCAGGCTTCGCGCAGTTCGTCGAGCGTGAACTCCGTGATGCCCTGCAGCTCCAGCTTGCCCGACTCCGGGTCGACCACGCCGGTCTTGCGCCAGGGGAGGCCGCGCGCGGTGCACATCTCCGTGAAGCGCAGCTCCTCGGTGCGCGGGACCGCCACCAGCACGCGGCCCGACGACTCGGAGAACAGCTGGACGAACGGGTCCTGGCCGTCGTCGAGGAAGAACCGGGCGCCGCACTGTCCGATGAGGACGGTCTCGACGAACGCCTGGATCAGGCCGCCGTCCGCCAGGTCGTGCGCGGCCGAGATCATGCCGTCGCGGGAACCCGCCACCAGGATGTCCGCGAGGAGCTTCTCGCGGGCGAGGTCGACCTTCGGGGGCACGCCGCCGAGGTGGCCGTGCAGCTCGCGGGCCCACGCCGAACCGTCCAGCTCGTCGTGCGTTTCACCCAGCAGCAGCAGGGTTTCGCCGGCTTCGGCGCCGATGCCGGTCGGGATGCGGCGGGTGACGTCGTCGATCACGCCGAGCACGCCGATCACCGGCGTCGGCAGGATCGCCGTCGACCCGGTCTGGTTGAAGAAGCTCACGTTGCCGCCGGTGACCGGGATGCCCAGCTCGACGCAGCCGTCCGCGATGCCGTGCACGGCCTGCTCGAACTGCCACATCACGCCCGGGTCGGTCGGCGCGCCGAAGTTCAGGCAGTCCGACACCGCGACCGGGGTCGCGCCGCCGGTCGCCACGTTGCGGTACGCCTCCGCCAGCGCCAGCTGCGCGCCGCGGTACGGGTCGAGGTAGACGAACTTGCTGTTGCAGTCCGTCGCCACCGAGACGCCTCGGCCACTCGACTCGTCGATCCGGATCATGCCCGAGTCGGACGGCTGTGACAGCACGGAGTTACCGCGCACGTAGCGGTCGTACTGCGACGTCACCCATTCCTTCGATGCCTGGTTGGGCGAGGAAATGAGACGCAACACGTCGGCGCGCAGTTCGTCCGGAGTGGACGGACGCGGCAGGTTCGCCGAGGTGTCGGCGATCAGAGCGTCCTGAAAGGACGGTCGCTCGATCGGCCGGTCGTACACCGGCCCCTGGTGCGCCACCGTGTGCGCCGGGACGTCGACGACGACCTCGTCGTGCCAGGTGATCACCAGGTGCTCGCCGTCGGTGACCTCGCCGATGTCGGTGGCGATGACGTCCCACTTGCGGCAGACCGCCATGAACGCCTCGACGTTCTCCGGCGAGACGACCGCGCACATGCGCTCCTGCGACTCGCTGGAGAGCACCTCGGCCGGCGTCATCCCGGTGGCGCGCAACGGAACCCGGTCGAGGTAGACGTGCATGCCGCCGTCGCCGGCCGCGGCCAGCTCCGACGTCGCGCAGGACAGCCCGGCGCCGCCGAGGTCCTGGATGCCGACGACGAGGTCGGCCGCGAACAGCTCGAGGCAGCACTCGATGAGCACCTTCTCGGTGAACGGGTCGCCGACCTGGACGCTCGGCAGCTTCTTGCGGCCACCCGAGGACTCGTCACCCGAAAAGGTGTCACTCGCCAGGACGGACACGCCGCCGATGCCGTCGAGGCCGGTGCGGGCGCCGAACAGGATGATCTTGTTGCCGGCGCCGGACGCGAACGCCAGGTGCAGGTCCTCGACGCGCATCGCGCCGACGCACAGCGCGTTCACCAGCGGGTTGCCCGCGTACGACGGGTCGAAGACCAGCTCGCCGCCGATGTTCGGCAGGCCGAGGCAGTTGCCGTAACCGCCGACGCCGGCGACGACGCCGGGCAGCACGCGCTTGGTGTCGGGGGCGTCGGCCGGGCCGAAGCGCAGCGCGTCCGCCACCGCGAGCGGGCGCGCGCCCATCGCCATGATGTCGCGCACGATGCCGCCGACGCCGGTCGCGGCACCCTGGTAGGGCTCCACATAGGACGGGTGGTTGTGGCTCTCCACCTTGAAGGTGACCGCCCAGCCCTCGCCGATGTCGACGACGCCCGCGTTCTCGCCGATGCCGGCCAGCATCTTGGCCTTCATCTCGTCGGTCGCGGTCTCGCCGAAGTAGCGAAGGTGCTTCTTGGAGGACTTGTAGGAGCAGTGCTCGCTCCACATCACCGAGTACATGGCCAGCTCGGCGTCGGTGGGCCGGCGGCCGAGGATTTCCCGGATGCGGGCGTACTCGTCGTCGGCGAGCCCGAGCTCGCGATAGGGCTGGGTGTGGTCCGGGGTCGCCCCGGCCCGCTCGGTGGTGTCAACGGTGCTGGTCACGGTGTCCGTGTCAGGGTTCGCCACGGCCGCCAGGATACGTGCCGGGCCCGGGTGCCCCGGACACTGGGCCGCCCCACCGGATATCACCGTTCCGGGTGTGACGGAGCAGACAACCCGAGTGGGCGAAGATCACCCGCGAGCCACGGCGGAAGGCCCGCGCGGAGTAGCTCTTCCGGTCCCGGATCGGCTGATCCGGCGCTGCGGCATCCGGGCGACCGGCCCGGTGCGTGACCACCGAGCGGAGGTGCGGCCGCAGGCTGGCGGGCGAAAATCGGTCGCCTTCCGCTGGTTGTCGGCTTAACGTCGGGAATCGTGCTTTCCGCCACATACCCCCTTCCGCCGCTGCGGCTGCCCGCACGGCCGACCGCGAGCCGGTTCCTGCTCGCCGTGTTCCGAGCCCGGCTCGGCACGGTGCTGGGCTCGGCCACGATCGGCGTCGTGTGGGCGCTGCCGGGCGCCCTGCTGCCCCTGGTGATCGGCCAGGGCATCGGCGCCATCACCGCGCACGACGGGGCGGGCGTCGGGCGCTGGGCGCTGGCCGCGGCCGCGCTCGGCGTCGCCCAGACCCTGGCCGGGACCTGGATGCACTTCCTCAACTACGGCCTGTGGCTGCACGGCGCGGGCTCCACCCAGCGGCTCGTCTCGGCGCACACCACGCGCGTCGGCGCCGGCCTGCGCGAGAAGACGACCACCGGCAACCTGGTCGCGATCGCCACGACCGACATCAACCACATCGGCAACACCGTCGAGATGGCCGGGCGGGCGTTCGGCTCGCTGCTGGCGTTCGTCGTGGTCGCGATCTGGCTGGTCTCGACGTCGCCGCTGCTCGGCCTGGTCGCCCTGGTCGGCGTGCCGCTCGCGGTGCTCGGCATCGGGCCGCTGCTGGCCCCGCTGCAGAAGCGCAAGGCGAGCCAGCGCGAGATGCGTGGCGAGGTCAACGCGCTCGGCGCGGACATCGTGTCCGGCCTGCGGATCCTGCGCGGTATCGGCGGTGAGCGGCGGTTCTCCGGCCGCTTCCGCGAGACCAGTCAGCGGGTGCGCCGGGCCGGTATCGAGGTCGGCAAGGCCGAGTCGTGGCTGGCCGCGGCGGAGATCGCGCTGCCCGGCCTGGTCACCGTGGTGATCACCTGGCTGGGCGCCCGGCTGGCCGTGGGCGGCACCATCAGCGTCGGGCAGCTGGTGGCGTTCTACGGCGTCTCGATGTTCCTCATCTGGCCGGTTTCCGCGGCCACAGAGGCGGTCGGGTCATTCACGTCCGGCCTGGTGGCGTCGCGGAAGGTGGTGGCGTTGCTGGCACTGGAACCCGCGCTGGCGGATCCGGAGACGCCGGTGCGGCTGCCCGACGGGCCACTGGAACTGGTCGACACCGAGTCCGGCGTGCGGGTCGCGGCCGGGCAGCTGACGGTCGTCGACTTCGGCGCCGGCGGCGAGGCCGTGGCCGACCGGCTGGCCCGGTTCGCCGACCCGGCCGCGGGCGAGGAAGTGCTGGTCGGCGGGGTCCAGGCGGACCAGGTCGCGCTCGTGGAGCTGCGGCGGCGGGTGGTGTACGCGCACAACCAGGACATCTGGTTCTCCGGTGTGCTGCGCGAGCAGCTGACGCCGGCTCGGCCGGGCGGCGTCGACATCACCGAAGCGCTGTACGCGGCCGACGCCGACGACATCGTCGAGGCGATGCCCGACGGCGTCGACGAAGTGATCGGCGAACGCGGCCGCGAGGTGTCCGGTGGCCAGCGGCAACGGCTGAACCTGGCCCGCGCGCTGGCCGTGGACGCGGACGTCCTGGTGCTGGACGAGCCGACGTCGGCGGTCGACGCGCACACGGAGGCACGCATCACCGAGCGCGTCGCGGCCCTGCGCCGCGGCAAGACGACGGTGGTGTTCAGCCAGAGTCCTTTGTGGACACATGTGGCCGACGAGGTTTTCACGACGAAGGTAGTGACGGTATGAAGCGGCTCCCCACGGCGTCCCGGCGGGACGTCCGCCGCTGGGCGTTGCGGACAGCGGCGACCCACAAACGCGAGTGCGCGCTGCTGCTCGGCGCGCTCGCCGGGTCCACGCTGATCGGACTGGCCGGGCCGCAGCTGCTCGGATCGCTGGTCGACTCCGTCGCGGCGGGGACCACGACCACGCACGTCGACGTGCTGGCGGGTGTGTTCGTCGTGATCCTGCTGCTGCAGGCCCTCTCCCGGAAGGTCGCGCGGCTGCGCGGCGCGGTGTTCGCCGAGCTGGTGCTGGCCGAGACCCGCGAAGAGTTCGTCGGCACGGCCCTGCAGCTGCCGCTCGGCACCGTCGAAGCGGCCGGCACCGGCGACCTGCTCAGCCGGGCCACCACCGACCTCGGCCGGATCGACCACGCGGCGCGGTTCGCCGCGCCGGAGATCCTGGTCGCGGCGGTGACCGTGGTGTTCACAGTGGCGGCGATGGTGCTGACGTCGCCGCTGCTGTCACTCGGCCTGCTCGTCGCGGCGCCGCTGCTGATCAGCGTCAACGTCTGGTACCAGCGGCGGATCCCGGCGCTGATGCAGTGGATGCTGGACCGCTGGGCGGACCTGACGACCAGCGTCCACGAGACGGCGGAGGGCGCCCGCACGGTCGAGGCGCTCGGGCTGACCGAGCGGCGGGTCGCCGGTGCCCACGACGACCTGGACCGGAGCATCCTCGCGGAACGCCGGATGCGGGCGCTGCAGCTGCGCTGGCTGCCGTCGCTGGAGATCAGCTACGTGCTGCCGCTGGCCGTCATGCTGCTGCTCGGGCTGCTCGCCTACTCGCAAGGCTGGGCCGGGCTCGGCGTGATCACCACGATGCTGCTGTACATGCAGGCGATGGCGAACCCGCTCAACTCCGCGCTGTTCTGGCTGGAAGACCTGCAGGTCGCGGCCGCCGCGGCGCGCCGGATCCTCGGCGTCCGGGAGGTCGCGGTCGAGGAGACACCGAAGGTGACACAGGTGCCGCGTGGGCGGGACATCGACGTCCACGGCGTCCGGTTCGCCTACACGGCCGACCGCGAGGTGCTGCACGGCATCGACCTGCGCGTCCCGCGGGGCGAACGGCTGGCGATCGTCGGGCCGTCGGGGGCGGGCAAGTCCACGCTCGGGCGGCTGCTGGCCGGCATCGCGGTGCCGTCCGCGGGCTCGGTGCGGATCGGCGGCCAGGACGTCTCGGCCCTGGCCGACGACGTCCTGCGCGGCGAGGTCCTGCTGCTGACCCAGGAGCACCACGTGTTCTCGGGAACGCTCCGGCAGAACCTGGCCCTGCCGGCCCGCCGCGCCGGCGGCGACTGGACGGACGACGAGCTGACGACCGCACTGGCGTCGGCGGGCGCGTCCGCCTGGGTCGCGGCCCTGCCGGACGGCCTCGACACGAAGATCGGCTCGGGCGCGTACCCGGTGCCGGCGGCGGTCGCGCAGCAGCTGGCCCTGGCCCGGGTCGTGCTGGCGGACCCGCACACGCTGGTGCTCGACGAAGCGACGTCGCTGCTGGACACAGGCTCGGCGCGCGACCTCGAGCGGTCGCTGAACAGCGTGCTGGCCGGCCGCACGGTGATCGCGATCGCCCACCGCCTCCACACGGCGGCGGCGGCCGACCGCGTCGCAGTGGTCGAGGGCGGCCGCATCACGGAGCTGGGCCCGCACGCGGCACTGCTGGCGGCCGGAGGTTCGTACGCCCGGCTGGTGGCAGCGGCGAGCTGAGTCCGGAATGTCCGGACTGCCGACGTGTTGCTTGTGATTGAGCAGCCGACACGCGTAATCAGCGGGACGACACGCGTACTCGAGTGGACGACTCGCGTACCTGGGGAGTCGGATCGCGTACCTGGGGAGTCGGGTCGCGTGCCGGGAGGGTCGGCGCGGTGGCCGGGGAGGCGAAACCCTCCCCGGCCGGTGCGTCAAGCCTTGACCAGCGCGTCCACCGCGCTGAAGAACATGCCGAGACCGTCGTCCGACGGGCCGGTGAGCGCGTCGATCGCGTGCTCCGGGTGCGGCATGAGCCCGACCACGCGGCCGTTCTCGCTGCGGATGCCCGCGATGTCGTTGCGGGAGCCGTTCGGGTTGCCGCCCACGTAGCGGAACACCACCCGGTCCTCGGCCTCCAGCGCGTCCAAAGTGGACTGCTCGGCCACGTAGCAGCCGTCGATGTTCTTCATCGGGATGAGGATCTCGGCACCTTGCTCGTACCGCGAGGTCCACGCCGTCGAGGTGTTCTCGACGCGCAACCACTGGTCGCGGCAGATGAAGTGCAGGCCCTGGTTGCGGATCATCGCGCCCGGCAGCAGGCCGGCCTCGCAGAGGATCTGGAACCCGTTGCAGATGCCGAGCACCGGCATCCCGGCCCGCGCGGCCTCGATCACCGACGTCATCACCGGCGCGAACCGGGCGATGACGCCCGCGCGCAGGTAGTCGCCGTACGAGAAGCCACCTGGGACGACCACGGCGTCGACGCCGCGCAGGTCCTCGTCGGCGTGCCACAGCGGCACGGCCTCCGCGTCGGCGTAGCGGACCGCGCGGGCCGCGTCGCCGTCGTCGAGGGTGCCGGGGAAGGTGATGACGCCGATGCGGGCGCTCACGCGCCGACCCGCGTGATGGTCCACTGCTCGATCACCGGGTTCGCGAGGAAGCCTTCGGCGATCTTCTCGAGCGTCGCGTCGTCGACGGAGTCGTCGACCTCGATCTCGAAGTGCTTGCCCTGGCGGATCTCCTTGATCCCGGTGAAGCCGAGACGGCCGGCGGCGCCGAGCGCGGCCTGTCCCTGCGGGTCGAGGATTTCGGGCTTGGGCATGACGTCGACGACGACTCGGGCCACGGCAGGCTGCTCCTTATTCACGCAGGTCGTGGGTACCCGGCGAGCATAGTTCACCCGGTCCGCCGACCCGCCGCCCAGGTGTCGAGGGCCACCGGAAAACCTAGACTGGCCGACGGCGCGTCGCTGCGCCATGATGAGTCGTTGACATCGCGCCAACAGCTGTGGAGGCACCGTGGACTCCTATGACTACGTGATCGTCGGTGCGGGCAGCGCCGGGTGCGTGCTGGCGAACCGGCTCACCGAAGATCCGTCGGCGCAGGTCCTGCTGCTGGAGGCGGGCGCCGAGGACACCGCCGACGAAATCCACATCCCGGCCGCGTTCGCGTCGCTGTTCAAGACCCGGTGGGACTGGAACTACGAGACCGTCGAGCAGAAGCACACCGGCAAGCCCGCGTACTGGCCGCGCGGGAAGATGCTCGGCGGCTGTTCGTCGATCAACGCCATGATCTACATCCGCGGCAACCGCGCCGACTACGACGGCTGGCGCGATTCCCACGGCGCCGAAGGCTGGGGCTGGGACGACGTCCTGCCGTACTTCAAGCGCGCCGAGGGCAACCAGCGGCTCGGCGGGCCGCTGCACGGCACCGACGGCCCGCTGAACGTCGAGGACCGCCGGTTCACCCACGAGCTGTCGAGCGCGTGGGTCGACTCCGCCGTCGCGTGGGGCCTCAAGCGCACCGACGACTTCAACGGCGAGACCCAGGACGGCGCTGGCGACTACCAGGTGACCTGCAAGAAGGGCCGCCGCTGGTCGACCGCCGACGCCTACCTGCGCCCGGCGCTGGACCGGCCGAACCTCACCGTCAAGACGTCCGCGCCGGCCACCCGGATCGTCTTCGAGGGCACCCGCGCCGTCGGCGTGTCCTATTTGGACAACGGCGTCGAGCGCACGGCCCGCGCGTCCACCGAGGTGCTGCTCAGCGGCGGCGCGGTCAACTCGCCGCAGCTGCTGATGGTCTCCGGCGTCGGCCCCGCCGAGCACCTGCGCGAACACGGCGTCGACGTCGTCGCCGCGCTGCCCGGCGTCGGCGAGAACCTGCACGACCACCCGGCCTGCGGGATCATCTGGACCACCCGCGGCACCACCGACCTGGTCGACGCGGCGACGCCGGCCGGGCTCGTGCGCTACCAGCTGACCAAGCGCGGGCCGCTGACGTCGAACATCGGCGAGTCGGGTGCGTTCTTCTCCACTGTGGACGGTCAGACCGCGCCGGACATGCAGATCCACGTCGTGCCGTCGTTGTTCTACGAAAACGGGTTGCGCGAGCCGAACGTCGCCGGGTTCACCTCCGCCGCCACCGTGGTGGACGTCGCGAGCCGCGGCCGGCTGCGGCTGAAGTCGGCGAACCCCTTGTGGAAGCCGGAAATCGACCCGGCGTACTACGCGGAGCCGAAGGACATGGACGCGATGATCGCCGGGCTGAAGGCGCTCGTCGAGATCGGGAAGTCGGGGCCGCTCAAGCGATTCCTCGACAAGCCGTACCTGCCCACGCGGCACGATCTGACCGACGCCGAGTTCGTCGAGCACATCCGCGAGAACACGCAGACGCTGTATCACCCGGTCGGGACGTGCGCGATGGGCACCGGCGAGCAGGCCGTGGTCGACCCGCAGCTGCGGGTGCGCGGGGTCGAGGGGCTGCGGGTGGTGGACGCGTCGGTGATGCCGGTGGTGCCGCGCGGGAACACGAACGCGCCGACGATCATGGTGGCGGAGAAGGCGGCGGACCTCATTCGGGGGCGGTGAGGGCGGGCGGGCCGCGGCCCCCGGTATCCAGTTTACCGGGGGCTACCGACAGTTCCGGGGCTGCGGACGCGAGTTGTCCACAACCCCGGAGCGGGTCAGCGCTTGCCGTGGAGGATGGTCACCAGCTTGGCGACCATGGCGTCCGTCGACGGCTTGCGGGTGAACGACGTCAGCGTCAGCGGTGCCGTGAAGCGCTGGCGGGCGATGGCCTTCGTGCGGGCGAACTCGCGCAGGCCTTCCGGGCCGTGGATGCGGCCGAAGCCCGAGTCGCCGACGCCGCCGAACGGCAGCGAGGCGATGCCCGCGAACGAGAGCGGGGCGTTGATCGACGTCATGCCCGTGCGCAGCTTCTCCGCCAGCTCGACGCCACGGGACTTTGAAAAGACCGTCGAACCCAAGCCGTACTTCGTGTTGTTCGCCTTCTCGATCGCTTCGTCCATGTCGCGGACCTTCGCGATGGTCACCGTCGGGCCGAACGTCTCCTCCGTGACGGCTTCGGAGTCCTCCGGGACGTCGATCAGCACCGTCGGCTGCGCGTAGCGGTCCCCGACCGACTCCTCGCCACCCAGCACCGCCTTGCCGCCGCGGGCCAGGGCGTCCTGGATGTGGCGCTTGATCACGCCGAGCTGCGACGGCATGGTCACCGGGCCGTACTGGGCGGCCTCGTCCGAACCCGCGCGGACGTCCTTCGACTTCTCGACGACCTTCGCGACGAACTCGTCGTGCACCTTCTCGTGGACGTACACCCGCTCGACGCCGATGCAGGTCTGGCCGGAGTTGGAGAACGCGCCCCAGACCGTCGCGTCGGCCGCGGCGTCGAGGTCGGCGTCCGCGTCGACCAGCACCGGGTCCTTGCCGCCCGCCTCGATGACGACCGGGGTGAGCGTCTCGGCGGCCGCGGCCATGATCCGCTTGCCGGTGCCCGTCGAGCCGGTGAAGGCGATCTTGTCGACGCCGGCGCCGACCAGCGCCGCGCCCGTCTCGCCGAAGCCGGTGATCAGCTGCAGCACCGGCTGCTCCGGCACGATCTCGGCGAACGCGTCGACCAGCCACTTGCCGACGCCCGGGGTGTACTCGCTGGGTTTGAAGACGACGGCGTTGCCCGCCGCGAGCGCGTACGCGATCGAGCCGAGCGGCGTGAACACCGGGTAGTTCCACGGGCCGATCACGCCGACGACGCCGAGCGGCTGGTACTCGACGGTGGCCGCCTGGTTCGACATCAGCAGGCCGGCCGAGCGCTTCTGCTTGCCGAGGATCTTCTTCGCGTGCTTTCCGGCCCACGCGATGTGCTCGATGGCCAGGACGCTCTCGAGCTGCGCGTCGGCGATCGGCTTGCCGGTCTCGTCGCGCACCACCTGGCACAGCTGCGGCAGCCGCCGCGTCAGCACGCCCTTCCAGGCGCGAAGCCGCTCCGCGCGTCCGGCGAAGCCGAGGTCAGCCCACCACTTCGCCGCGACGCGCGCCCGCGCGACGGCGGCCTGGACGTCTTCGGCGCTGTGCACCGGGTAGGTGCCGACGACCTCGTCGGTCGCCGGGCTCAGCGAGTCGAAAGTCTCGCCGAGCGACGTCGGCTTAGGCTGGACGGCAGTCATCGGCGTCTCCCGCGGGTCGAGGTTCAGCCCAGGTTACGACGTTACTGACGTAGTGCCAATAGCGCCCACGGGCTTCGCCACCAGCATTGCACCGGCGATGGCCGCAGCAAAGACACCGAACACCGGAGCGAGCCACAGCGGCAGCACGCCGACCGCCAGCGAGCCGAGCCCGAAGCCGCACGCCTGCACCGTGAACGACAGCGAGAACCCCGCTGACCTGCGATTCTTCGGCAGCAGTCGCTGCAGGTTGACCGAGGTCGCGGCCACCAGCGGCCCGGTGCAGCCGCCGATCACGGCCACCGACCCGATCAGGCCCGGCCAGCCGAAGTCGCCCGCGAGGGCGAGTCCGCCGACGACGAACCCGCCGAGGAACAGCCGCGGGTCGCCGGTCTTGCCGCGCCACGCGTAGAGCGCGCTGCCCAGAATGCTCGCGCCGCTCAGCACCGCGATCACCACCGGCGCGGCCGTGTCGGGCGCGCCGAGCCGCTGGACGAGCGGCAGCGGCGCGACCTCGATCGTCGAGAGCAGCAGCCCGACGGTGAACGCGCAGCACAGCCACGGCAGGTAGGTGCCGACGCCGACCGGCGGCACGTCCGGCCCGGCTTCCTCTCGCTCGCGCTCGGCCGCGCGCCGCGGGACGACCACCGCGGCGCCCACGCAGGCGGCGGCCATCGCGGCGAGCGGGACGAACGGACCGGCCAGGTCGAGCAGCGCGACCAGCGCCGGCCCACCGATCAGCACGCCTTCGAGCAGCATCGCGTCGACGGAGATGGCCCGCGGCAGCAGCGCGTCGTCGACGGTGTCCGCGAGCAGCGTCCGGAACCCGCCGGACAACGCACCTGCGGTGGCGCCGGGCAGCAGGACCAGCGCGAGCAGCACGGCGTTCGGCGCGCCGGCGGACGCGGCGAAGGCGAGCACCGCGAAGCCGGCGGCGGTCAGGAGCAGCAGCGCGGGCAGGCCGCGCGTCACGCCGACGCGGTCCAGCAGCCGCCCGACCGGCACCGCGCCGGCCATCTCGGCGACGACGTAGACCGACATCAGCACGCCGCCGAGCCGGTACGAGCCGGTGGTGGCCGTGGTCAGCAGGGTGAACGCGAGTGGCGCCATGGTCGCCGGGAGGCGGGCGAACTGGACGCCCGCCGACCAGCGCCAGTAGGCGCGATGGGTGAACAACGACATGCGAGCACGCTCTTACGGCGACGGTTTGCGCCATACTGATTCGGGCACGAGCGAATCGTGAGGTCGTCATGATCGAGCTGGTCCTGAGCGCGGCCGGCAGCCAGCGCGTCCGCTTCGCGATCTCGCCGCTGGAAGAGGTCCTCGGCGCCGTCCAGACCCTGCTCGGGCTGCGCGGGCACCCGGCGCACCTGCCGTGGGTGGCCGGCGCGCCGTCGCTCGACGTCCCCGAGCTGACGGCGGTCCTGAGCGCGCGGCACTACATCACGGAGTTCCTCAGCCCGCCGCCCGCGGGCCCGGAGACGACGGCCGAGGCCCAGCTGCGGGTGGTCCGCGAGACGCCACCGCACCAGGTCGCGCTGGAGCTGGCGATGGTCGACGCCGACCTTTCGCTGCTCCCGGACGACCCGGCGACCGCGCGCGACCTGCTGGCCGATCAGCTCGAAATCGTCTGGGACGCACTGCTCGCGCCGCAGTGGCCGCGCCTGCGCGAACTGCTGGCGGCCGACATCGCGTACCGGACGCGGCAGCTCGGTTCCGGGGGCATCACCGCGATGCTGGCCGAGCTCCACCCGCAGGTCCGGCTGACCGGGACGTCGGTGCTGGTCGACGTCCGGTCCCGGGAACGGCTGGAGATCGACTCCCGCGGCCTGCTGTTCATCCCGGCCGTGTTCGCGTGGCCGAACGTCGGGGTGGTGACGGTGCCGCCGTGGCAGACGTCGCTGCTCTACCCCGCCCGCGGCGTCGCTTCCCTGTGGACGTCGGCGGCGGCGCCCCCGGAACCGCTGGCCGAGGTGCTCGGCCGGACGCGGGCCCTGCTGCTGGCGACACTGGACGTCCCCGCCGCGACAGCCGACCTGGCACACCGCTTCGCCCTTGCCCCGGCGACGGTGTCGGCGCACCTGACGGCGTTGCGCGCGGCCGGCCTGCTCGCGTCGGACCGCAGCGGGCACCGGGTCCTGTACCGGCGAACGGCTCTCGGCGACGCGTTGCTCACGGGCAAACTCTGACTAGGCTGGAATGACGACCCGTGAAGGAGAATCATCGATGCGTATCGTCCATTTCGGACATGCCTGTGTGCTGCTGGAGACCGGCTCGGAGCGGATCCTGATCGACCCCGGCGCCTTTTCCACGGACTTCGAGGGCGAGCGTGAGCTGTCCGCCGTGCTGATCACCCACCAGCACTTCGACCACCTCGACGTCGAGCGGCTGCCGAAGGTGCTCGAAGCCAACCCGGGCGCGAAGCTGATCGTCGATCCCGGTTCGGCCGAGGCCGTCGGGAAGCTGGGGGTCGAGTTCGACGTCGCCAACGTCGGGGACGCCTTCGCGGTCGGGGACACGTCGATCAAGGCCGTCGGCGGCGAGCACGCCGTGATCCACAGCGACATCCCGACGATCCCGAACATCGGGTACGTCTTCGACGACGGCGCGTTCTTCCACCCCGGCGACTCGTTCTTCGTGCCCGAGCAGAAGGTCGACGTCCTCGGCCTGCCGACCGGCGCGCCGTGGCTCAAGGCCGGCGAAGCCGTCGACTACCTGCGCGCGGTGGCGCCGCGGATCGCCGTGCCGATCCACGAAGCCGTGCTCGCCAACCCGGGCCTGCACTACGGCCTGTTCGGGAACCTCGCGCCCGAGGGCACCGAGGTGAAGGTGCTGGATCGCGCGGAGCCGGTGAAGCTCTAAGCGGCGACCGTGCGCAGCGAGCCGTAGGTCGCGCCGAACGCGCGGTTCTCCAGCGCGACGTCGACCGCGTCGAGGAGGGCCTGGCGGAGGCCGGGGCGGATGAGGTCGACGGCGTCGACGCCGAGCCGGACCAGGCCGCCTCGGCGAGCCGCCCGTGCGGACGCCAGCACCAGCGCGAAACAGCGCACCGTCTCGGTGCGCTGCGACTGGCTGGTGAACTCCTGGACGCGGGCGCGGCGCACCTCGCCGGTGACGAGGTCGCGCACCGCGCCGAGGTCCGCGCACAGCCGGAAGCCGTGCTCGGCCAACGCCTGGAGCGTGCCCTGGGACGCGATCCAGCGCGGCGGCGCGAAGCCGTCCACGCCCAGCCCGGCGGCGTCCAGCGCGGCCTTCGCGGCGATCAGCCGCAGCCGCGCCTCGTGCGCCGGGAGCGTCGCGAACTCCGCCTTCTTGCCCAGGTACACGGTGCGGTGCGTGGGTGTGACGACGTGGTCGTAACCGTGCAGCAGCACGGAATCACCCGTGCTGGCGCGAGTGCGCACCCACTCCGTCACCGGGCCTTCGCCGGTGCGAGCGGCGTACAGCACCGACAGCGGTACTTTGCGGCGGTCGAGCTCGGCCGCGAGATCGGCGCACCGGTGCAGCGTGCGCGGGGTGATGCCCGACAGCGAAACCAGCAACTGAGCGTCCACCCCACCATTGGGACGCACGCGTCTGACGTCGGCGTGAACTGCGCAGAACGGGCGGGCGGCCGTTGCCGGAAGGGTCAGACGCCTTCACGCAGGCGCTGGACCGCCACGGCGATGCGGCCACGCAGGTCGGGGTCGGAGACCTCGCCGTCGGCGACCACCGCGCGCGACACGGGGATCCGTGCGCAGGCGTCGTCGACGATCTTGGCGCCCGCGTACGTCAGCACCTTGCGCAACGAGTCGTGTGCGTCGCCGCCGCCAGTCGGCGCCGCAACGGACGAGGCGTTGATCCAGGCGACCGGCTTGCCGTAGATCTCACCGCCGCCGACGGTCCAGTCGAGCAGGTTCTTGAACGAGCCCGGCAAACCACCGGCGTACTCCGGGGTGCAGATCAGTACCGCGTCGGCGTCCCTGATGGCCGCCCGCAACCCCGCGACGGCGGGGTGCAGCGGGTCGCGGTCGTCATCGGGGTTGAAGTGCGGGAGTTCGCCGAGCCCGGTGAACGTCGTGCTCTCCGTGAGGGTCGCGACGGTCCCCAGAACCGCCGCATTGCCCGAGCCTGCTCGCAGGCTGCCGCAGATCAGCAGGATCACGGGGCCAGTCTGCCAGGGAAAGCCCGGTGATGCGGTGATACGCCTCGATGTAGCGGTCCCGGGTGGCCGTCACCACTTCGGGCGGCAGCGGCGGCAGCGGGGACACGCAGTCCCAGCCGGACGCCGGGTCGATCAGCCAGTCGCGCACGTGCTGCTTGTCGACCGCCGGCCGCGGCCGGCCGGGCCGGTGGCCGTCGGCGAGCCAGTAGCGCGCCGAATCCGGCGTCAGCACCTCGTCGGCCAGCACCAGGCCGCCGTCCTTGCCGATGCCGAACTCGAACTTCGTGTCGGCCAGCAGCAGGCCCTGCTCCGCGGCGCGCGCGGCGCCGCGGCGGTACAGCTCGAGCGAAGCCTCCCGGACCTCCTCGGCGAGCGCCCGGCCGAGGATCGAGACGAACGTGCCGAAGTCGATGTTCTCGTCAGGCTCGCCGGGACGGGCCTTGGTCGACGGCGTGAAGATCGGCTCGGGCAACCGCGCGGATTCGGTCAGCCCGGGCGGCAGCACGACGCCGCACACCGCACCTTCACGGCGGTAGTCCGCGTAACCGCGGCCCGTGAGGTGACCGCGGACGACGGCTTCGACGGGCAGCATGTCGAGCCGCTCGACGAGCATCGCCCGACCACGGACCGTGTCCGGAACGGCGGGCCCGTCGCAGGCGACGAGGTGGTTCGGGAGGACGTCGGCGAGCTCGCCGAACCAGAACACGCTCATCGCCGTGAGCACCCGGCCCTTGTCCGGGACGGGTGTGGCGAATACACGTTCAAATGCGGAAATGCGGTCGGAAGCAACGATCAGGAGCCGGTCGTCGCCCGCGTCGTACAGGTCGCGGACCTTGCCGGTGGCGAGCTTGGGGTGTCTGGGGAGGGGTGTCACGGGCTGAACCCTAACGGGCACGCTCCGCCACCGAGGATGATGCTGCACATGCCGCTGACATGGGTCTCGATGACGACCGACTACGGCCTGCGCGACGGCTTCGTGGCGGCCTGCCACGGCGTGATCGCGCGGCTGGCGCCGGCCGTCCGGGTCATCGACGTGACGCACGAAGTGCCGCCCCAGAACGTCCGCCACGGGGCCATGGCGCTGGCGCAGACGGCGCCGTACCTGCCGGAGGCGGTGCACGTCGCCGTGGTCGACCCGGGCGTCGGCACCGCGCGGCTCGGCGTGGTCGTCGTCGCCGGCGGCGGGTTGCTGGTCGGGCCGGACAACGGCCTGCTGCTGCCCGCCGCGCAGGCGCTGGGCGGCGTGCGGGCCGCGTACGAGCTGGCCGAGCCGTCACTGCAGCTGGCCGTGACGTCGGCCACGTTCCACGGGCGGGACGTCTTCGCGCCCGCGGCCGCGCACCTGGCGCTGGGCGTCGCGCCGGCGGACTTCGGCGACGCCGTCGAGACGCTGGTCGAGCTGCCCGAGCCGTTCGTGGCGGCGTTCCCCGGCAAGCTGGTGTCGGAGGTGCTGACGGTCGACCACTTCGGCAACGTCCAGCTCGCCGCGACGCCGGCCGACCTCGAGCTGAGCGGGCTGACCGGCGCGGTTTCGGTGCACAGCGAGCGGGTCGCGGTCACCACGACGGTCGGGCGGACCTTCGCGGACGTGCCGGCCGGGGCGAGCGTCCTCTACGCCGACTCGGCGGGACGGCTCGCCGTCGCGATCAACGGCGGTTCGGCGGCGGCCGTGCTCGGGCTGGGCCCGGCCCAGGAGTGCACGATCACCTCGTCGCCGACGGCCACCTGACCCGGCCGGAGCACCGCGGCCTTCATCCCGAACACCACGCCGCCGTCGGGGTGCCGGCGGTAGCTCGCGAGGGTGCGGATCGGCTCGGGGCCGGCTTTCGCGCCGGTCTCCTGGTCGACCATCGGCACGGTGCAGCGCACGCATTGCCGGGCGTAGCCGAACTTCGCGGTGCCGGCGGACATCACCCGGACGTCGTCCTCGCGGTGCGGTTCGGGCCAGCCGGACAGGAGCACGTTGGGTCGGAAGCGATCCATCGGCACCGGCTCGCCGCCGCGTTCGAGGATCCGGGCGTTCAGTTCGTCCAAAGAGGACTCGGAGGCGAAGAGCAGCGCGTGGCCGTCGGCGAACGCGGCCGTGCCCGGCGTCTCGCCGCCGGTGACGCGCTCGTGGTCCGGCGCCACGCCGACCAGCACCGACGGCAGGCCGAGGACGGTCGAGAACCACTCCGCGGCTTCGGCGCCCTGGTGGACGCCGTCGCCGTGCCAGGAGAAGGTCGACGCCGGGTGCCGCGGGCCGTCCCGCCGGACGTCGAGGACGAGGTCTTCGACACCCGGGGCGGACAGCGCGAGCTGGTCGCCCCGTACTTGCGGGCGGACCGCGGCCAGCACCGGGTGACGCCGCTGGCTGCGGAAGTCGCCGTCCGGCGCGACGACCTGGAAGACCCGGTCGTGCGCCAGCCCGGCGGGCCCGACGTCGGCGACCGGCACCGAAGTGCCGGCACAGCCCTTCACCGGGTAGTACGTCAGCCGCGCGATCCTCGCCATGTCCGCAGGCTACCCGGGCACTCGCCCGGGTAGCCCCGGCTTTTAGAGCACCTGCGAGAGGAACCGCTGCAGCCGCGGGCTTTGCGGCTCGTCGAAGAGCTGCGCCGGGGAGCCCTGCTCCACGATCTTGCCCGCGTCCATGAACGCGACCTCGTCGGCCACGCTGCGCGCGAAGCCCATCTCGTGGGTGACCACGATCAGCGTCAGCCCGCGTTCGGCCAGGCCCGCCATCAGTGTCAGCACGCCCTTGACCAGCTCCGGGTCGAGCGCGCTGGTGGCCTCGTCGAACAGCATGACCTCGGGGTCCATCGCCAAGGCCCGGGCGATCGCGACGCGCTGCTGCTGACCGCCGGACAACGCGCTGGGCCGGTACGGCGCCTTGTCGGCCAGGCCGACGTCCGCCAGCCGCGCGCGGGCGACGGCCGCCGCTTCCTCCTTGCTCAGCTTCTTCACGCTGCGCAGCGGCAGCACGATGTTGTCCAGCACGCTCCGGTGACCGAAGAGGTTGAAGTGCTGGAACACCATGCCGACCCGCTGGCGCAGCGCGTCCGGGTCGGACCTGATCACGGACTCGCCGTCGAGCAGCAGGTCGCCGGAGTCGGGCTCCTGCAAGCGGTTCACGCACCGCAGGAGCGTCGACTTGCCGGAGCCGGACGGCCCGATCACGCAGGTCGTCTTGCCGCTCTCGACCTTGAGGTCGACCCCGCGCAGCACTTCCAGCGTGCCGAAGCTGACGTGGATGTCGCGCAGTTCCACACTGGACGATCGCACCGCCGTCGTCACCACGCGCTCACCCTTCCGCCGGGACCGATCTCCACCGGGTCACCTTCGTCCGGCTCCTCCGGGCGCACCTTCCGCCCGGTCCGGAGCTTCTTGTCGATGTAGTTCACCAGGTGCGTCAGCGGCACCGTGATCACCAGGTAGACGAACCCGGCGGCGACCAGCGGCGACAGGTTCCCGGTGTTGGCCGCGAGGTCCTGCCCGATCCGGAACAGCTCGCGCTGCTCGGACAGCAGGCCGAGGAAGTACACCAGGCTGGAGTCCTTGACCAGCGAGATGAACTGGTTCACCAGGGCCGGCAGCACCCGGCGCACGCCCTGCGGGATGACGACCAGCAGCATCGCCCTGCTGTAGCTCATCCCGAGCGCGCGGCTGGCCTCCAGCTGTCCTTTTTCGACACTCTGGATGCCGGCCCGGAAGATCTCGCCGATGTAGGCGGCGGCGATCAGGCTCAGCGCCAGGATGCCCAGCGGGTACGGGTTGTTGCCGATGACGCCCCGCGCCAGGGTGCCGAGCCCCTGGCCGATCACGAGGATGGTCAGGATCGCCGGCAGGCCGCGGAAGATGTCGGTGTACACCCGGGCCGGCCAGCGCAGCCACGCCTTGGTGGACAGCCCCATCACGGCCACGACCATGCCGAGCACGGTGCCGATCACCGCGGAGGCGAACGCCAGGATCAGCGTGTTGAGCAGGCCGGTCTTCAGCAGGTCGGGGAAGACCTGCCAGATGTACTCCCAGTCGAGGAAGGTGCTGAAGAACTGTCCCACCCGTCACCCACCTCCACCCTCAACGGAAGCGCTTCGCGCAGCTGAGTTTTCCATCCTGGCTACTGCCCCGCCTTGAATTCCGCCGGCACCGGAGCGGTGGCCTCGAACTGGTCGTGCACCTTCACCCAGGTGCCGTCCGCGATGACCTTCTTCAGGCCGTCGTTGACCTTGGTGATGAGGTCGTTGTTGCCCTTCTTGAAGGCGAAGCCGTGCGGGATGGTCGTGGTGATCGCCTTGGTCACCTTGAGCATCGCGTCCGGGTTGTTCTTCGCGTAGTCCTCGGCGGTGGCCTGGTCGAACACCGCGCCGTCGACCGCGCCGGTCTTCAGCGCGCTGAGCGCGGCCGCGTCGTTCGGGAACCGGACGGCCTGCGCGGTCGGCGCGTTCGTGCCGAGCCAGGTGTCCGACACCGTGCCCTGGACGACGCCGATCCGCTTGCTCGCCAAGGAGTTCTCGTCGGTGATGCCCGCGGTCTCCTTGGCCTCGATGCCGAGGGACTGGTAGTTGTACGGCGCCGAGAAGTCGACCGTCTTCTTGCGGGCGTCGGTCTGCGAGATCGCCGAGCTGCCGATGTCGAAGGTGCCGTTCGCGACCTGGCCGAGCAGGGCGGAGAAGTCCGTCGCGACGAACTCGAGCTTGAGGCCTTCCTTCTGCGCGATGGCCTTCAGGAGTTCGTTGTCGAACCCGGTGAAGTTCCCGTTCTCCTGGTAGGCGTTCGGCTTCGAGTCGCTCAGCGTGCCGACGCGCAGGGTGCCCGACCCGCTGTCCGAGCCCCCGCCGCACGCCGTGAGCGCGGCCAGCAGCGTCGCGGTGAGCGCCGTGACCAGTGTCTTCTTCATGGTTCTCCTAACCCTGGAACCCGGCCGGCACCGGAGCGGTCGGCAGGAACTGCTGGTGCAGCTTAAGCCAGGTGCCGTCGGAGATCACCTGCTTGAGCCCGGTGTCGATCTTGCCGAGCAGCTCCGTGTTGCCCTTCTTCACCGCGAACCCGTGCGGCACGTCCGTGACGAAACTCTTCACGACGACGAGCTTCTCGTCCGGGTTGGCGGTGACGTTCTTCTCCGCGATGCTCTGGTCCAGGATGTACGCGTCGACGCCGCCGGTCTTCAACGCGGTCAGCGCGGCGGCGTAGTCGGGGAAGCGCACGGCCTGCGCGGTCGGCACCGTGGTGCCCAGCCAGTGGTCGCCGACGGTCGCCTGGATCACGGCGACCCGCTTGCCCGCCAGCGCCTTCTCGTCGGTGATCGGCGTGCCCTGCTTGGCCTGGATGCTCATGGTCTCGAAGTCGTAGGCCGCCGAGAAGTCGACGGTCTTCTTGCGCTCGTCGGTCTGCGCGATCGCCGAGCTGGCGAGGTCGTAGCGGCCCGACGCGACCTGCCCGAGCAGCGCGGAGAAGTCCGTCGCGGCGAACTCCAGCTTCAGGTTCTGCTTGGCCGCGATGGCCTTGAGCAGCTCGTTGTCGAAGCCGGTGTAGTTGCCGTTCTCGAGGTAGATGTTCGGCGGCGCGTCGCTGAGGGTGCCGACGCGCAACGTCGGGGAAGCGCTGTCCGAGCCGCCGCCGCACGCGGTGAGCGTGAGGGCCGCGACCAGTGCGGTGACGATCAGCTTCTTCATGTCACGCACCCAGGTTCGTCACGGGCAGGCCGGGGCCGCCCTGCCGGAGTTCCGTCGACAACGGCGTCGTTTTGTAGAACTGGCCGTAGATGCGCGCGACCGTGCCGTCCGCGATGGCCTTGGCCAGGCCGTCGTTCAGCTTCTTCAGCAGGTCCGGGTTGGTCTTGGCGACCGCGAACGCCGACGGCGTGTCCTTGTCCTCGACCGTGTAGCCGAGCTCCAGCGGCACGGCCGGGTTCTGGTCCAGGTACTTCTGGCCGATGTCCTGCGGCACGACCCAGCCGTCCAGCGTGCCGTTCTTCAGCTGCGCGAAACCCGCGTTGTAGTCGGGGAAGCGGACGACCTGCGCACCGGCGGTCTTGCCCGCGAACTCGTCCTGCACCGAGCCCTGGACGACGCCGAGCCGCTTGCCCGCGAACGCCGCCGGGTCCTTGAGGTTCGCGCCCTTCTTGGTCACGACCGTGGTAAAGCCGGTGTTGTAGCCGTTGGAGAACGAGACCGTCTTCTTCCGCGCCTCGGTGCTGGAGATCGTCGAGCTGCCGATGTCGAACTTGCCGGTCGCGACGCCGGCCAGCAGGCCGGAGAACTCGGTGCCGACGAACTCGACCTCGAAGCCTTCCCGCTTCGCGATGTCGCGCAGCAGCTCGTTGTCGTAGCCGGTGAACCGGCCGTTCTCCAGGAAGATCGAGGGCGGGGCGTCACCCAAGGTGCCGACGCGCAGGGTGCCCGCGGCGGCGGAATCCGAGCCACCGCAGGCGGCCAGGGTCAGTGTCAGCGCGCCCGCGGTGACGACAGCGGCGATCTTCGACAGCGTGGATCTCATCGCTTCTTCCAGAGGTCGGCGCGCCGGTGGCGCGAGAAAAGCACGTCAGTTCATCGGGTAGACGTTCTGACGCTCCGGGTTCAGCGGTCGAGATTAGGGATTTCGCCCGTTCGTGTGGATTCGTTCCAGTCCGTGGACTCGTGCGTCAGCTCACAGGATCGGCTGGGGCGCGTAGCCCGCCGCTTCCGGGAACCGCTCGAGGACTTCTTCGACGCGCGCCCGCAGCTGGTCGACCTGGCGCCCGGCCGTCCCGGTGAACGAGATCCGGTCGGCGAGCAGCTTGTCCAGCTCACCGCGGTCGAGCGGGATGCGCTCGTCGGCCGCGAACCGGTCGAGCAGGTCGTTCTCCGCGCGGCCTTCACGCATCTCCAGCGCGACGGCGACGGAGTGCTCCTTGATGGCTTCGTGGGCCGTCTCACGTCCGACGCCCGCGCGGACCGACGCCATGAGCACCTTCGTCGTGGTGAGGAAGGGCAGGTAGCGATCCAGCTCACGTTCGATGACGGCCGGGAAGGCGCCGAACTCGGCGAGCACCGTGAGGAACGTCTCCAGCAGGCCGTCGAGCGCAAAGAAGGCGTCCGGCAGCGCGACGCGGCGGACGACGGAGTCGGAGACGTCCCCCTCGTTCCACTGGTCGCCGGCCAGCTCGCCGATCATCGACAGGTACCCGCGCAGCACGACGGCGAGGCCGTTGACGCGCTCGCAGGAGCGGGTGTTCATCTTGTGCGGCATGGCGGACGAGCCGACCTGGCCGGGCTTGAAGCCCTCGGTGACGAGCTCGTGGCCGGCCATCAGCCGGATCGTCTTGGCCAGGCTGGACGGTGCCGCCGCGACCTGGACCACAGTGGACAGCACGTCGAAGTCGAGCGAGCGCGGGTAGACCTGGCCGACGCTGACGAACCGGCGGTTGAAGCCGAGGTGCTGCATCACGCGGTCTTCGAGTTCGTCCAAAGTGGACTCGTCGCCGAGCAGGTCGAGCATGTCCTGCGCGGTGCCGACCGGGCCCTTGATGCCGCGCAGCGGGTAGCGGCCGATGAGGTTGTCGAGCCGCTCGAAGGCGACCAGCAGCTCGTCCGCGGCGGTGGCGAAGCGCTTGCCGAGGGTGGTGGCCTGCGCGGCGACGTTGTGCGAGCGCCCGGCCATCACGGTGTCGGAGTGCTCGACGGCGAGCACGGCCAGCCGGGCCAGCACGGCGGCGACGCGGGTGCGCACGAGCTCCAGCGAACGGAGCAGCTGCAACTGCTCGACGTTCTCGGTGAGATCGCGCGAGGTCATCCCCTTGTGGATGTGCTCCTGCCCGGCGAGGTCGCTGAACTCCTCGATGCGCGCCTTGACGTCGTGGCGGGTGACGCGCTCGCGGGCCGCGATCGACTCGAGGTCGACCTGGTCGATGACCCGCTCGTACGCCTCGACGACGCCGTCGGGCACGTCGACGCCGAGGTCCTTCTGCGCGCGCAGGACGGCGAGCCAGAGTTGCCGCTCCAGCACGACCTTGTACTCCGGCGACCAGAGCGAAACCAGCTCCGGCGACGCGTAGCGGGCGGCGAGCACGTTGGGAATGCGGGGCTTGTCCGTCACGGCTTTCACGATACCTGTGCAGGTCAGGCGAGGGTCGCGCGGATCGTGAGGGCGGTCGAGGCCCCCGGCTCCAGCGTCGTCAGGGGGCCGAGGACCTCCAGCTCGACGATCCGCGCCGGCGGGTCCAGGTCGCCGAGCGACGCGAGGGGCGCGGGCAGCGGGTGCTCCAGCCAGATCTCCAGCGGCGAGCCTTCGTCCGGGTACTCGCCGGCCGGGTCGACGTCGAAGGAGAGCGTCAGGGCGCCGTAGGACACCCAGCCCGCCGTGCCCGGCACGCCCAGCTTTCCGACGACGTCCTGCGCGGGAACCACCAGCCGGTCACCGTCCACTGTGTACTCCGGGGTCCCGGTGCCGGCCACCAGCCCGACGATGTCCGGCCGTCGCAGCCCAGCGGTGACCGCGCCGCCGCCGGGGCACTGTGTCACGTTCCACAGCGCCCAGCGCACCACCCGCGAGGAGGCGTTCTCCGCGCGCAGGTCCAGCCGGTAGCCGTCGTCGAGGATCGTGATCGCGCGGGTGAACCGCAGGCCGGTGCGCGGGTCAGGGGCGCTGGTCATGGTGACCGTGTCGCCGTCGGCGGCCACGGCGTACGGGCCGGAGTCCAGCACCGGGTCCGGCGGGCCCGCCCACTCGTCCGGGCCGGACCAGCCCTGCGGCGCGGGCCACGTCTTGTCGCCGCCGTAGTTGACCCAGTCGCCCATCCGCCCGGCGTTCGGGACGTGGTCGCCGCGCAGGTCGTCGCCGAGCAGCGCCGGGTTGCGCCAGAGCAGCTCGACGCCGCGATGGCGCACCGAGAGCAGCCGGCCGCCCAGCTCCGGCACCAGGCCGAGGCGCAGGTCGCCGCGTTCGAGCCAGGTCACCATTCGGCGAGGCCGCCGTCGTCGTGGCGCCACACCGGCGAGCGCCAGGCGTGCCCGATCTCGTCGGCCCGGCGGACGGCGGCCTCGTCGACCTCGATGCCGAGACCCGGGCCGAGCGGGCGGGCCGCGTAGCCGTCCTGGAAGGTGAAGATCGACGGGTCGACGAGGTAGGAGTGTTCGCTGCCCTCGTGGTAGTGCATGCCGAGGCTCTGTTCCTGGATCAGGAAGTTCGGCGTCGCGAACGAGACCTGCAGCGACGCGGCCAGCGAGATCGGCCCGAGCGGGCAGTGCGGCGCGAGCGACGCGCCGTACATCTCGGCCAGCGCGCCGATCCGCCGCAGCTCGGAGATGCCGCCGGCGTGCGACGGGTCCGGCTGCACGACCGCGACCCCGGCGTCGAGCACCGGCTTGAACTCCCAGCGTGAATAGAGCCGCTCGCCGACCGCGATCGGCACGGTCGACGCCTCGACGACCGAGCGCAGCGCGTCGCCCTGCGTCTCCGGCAGGATCGGCTCCTCGACGAACATCGGCTGGACGTCTTCCAGCATCTTGACCAGCCGCCGGGCCATCGCGGGCGAGACGCGGCCGTGGAAGTCGATCGCGAGGTCGCGGTCCGGCCCGAGCGCCTCCCGCGCCTCCCACGCGCGCGCCACCGCCGCGTCGGCTTCACGCGGGGAAGCGATCGCCGTCATCGGCCCGGCGACGTTCATCTTCACCGCCGTGAACCCGGCCTCGACCTGGGCAGCCACCGCTTCGCGGATGCCGGCCGGCCGGTCACCGCCGACCCAGCTGTAGACCCGGACGCGGTCGCGCACCGGGCCGCCGAGCAGCTCGTGGACCGGCGCGTCGCGAACCTTCCCGGCGATGTCCCACAGCGCGTGGTCGAACCCGGCCAAGGCGCTGGAAAGCACCGGCCCGCCGCGGTAGAAACCGCCGCGGCGCAGCACCTGCCAGTGGTCCTCGATGCGCAGCGGGTCCTGGCCGATCAGCAGCTCGGACAGCTCGTGCACGGCCGCGCGCACGGTCTCCGCGCGGCCCTCGACCACGGGCTCACCCCAGCCGCTGATGCCCTCGTCGGTGCTGACTTTGAGGAACAGCCAGCGCGGCGCGACCAGAAACGTTTCAACCCCGGTGATCTTCACCCGTGTCCCCCATCTGCGTCCCCATCATGCGGAATCCTTGGCGGCCGACCAGCCGCCGTCGACGGTCAGCTCGGCCCCGGAGACGAACGACGCGGCCTCCGAGAGCAGGAAGGCGATCACGTTCGCCACTTCCGCCGGCGTGCCGAGGCGCCCGGCCGGCGTCGCCCGGGCACTGCGCTCGCGGTCCTCGGGCGGGATGCGGTCCCAGGCCTGGGTGAGCACCGGCCCCGGCAGCACGGAGTTGACGCGCACCTCCGGGGCGTATTCCACGGCCAGCTGCCGGGCCAGCGCGACCAGCGCGCCCTTGCTCGCGGCGTACGCGGGGTGGCCCGGCAGGCCGAAGTGCGCGTGCACCGACGAGACGAGCACGATCGCGCCGCGTCGCTCCTGCAGCGACGGCAGGCAGGCCTTCACGGCGAGGAACGCGCCGGTCAGGTTGACGTCGAGCTGGCGCCGCCACTCGTCGCGGTCGATCTTGTGCAGCGCGCCGGTGCTGGGCACGTAGGCGTTGCTGACCAGGGCGTCCACCTCGCCGATGGCCGCCCAGGTCGCCTCGTCGGTGACGTCGCCCCGAATCGGGGTGACGTCGCCGGGGAGTTCGGCGATGTCCACGCCGAGCACGCGGTAGCCGTCGTCGAGCAGTTTCCGGGCGGTTGCCGCCCCGATCCCGGACGCCGCACCGGTCACCACCGCTGTCCGCGTGGACATCGCCTCTCCCGTTCCTAGAACTTCGCTACATGGACATGGTCGTCCGGCCCGCGGGCGGCGAACCACAGCGACGCGCCGTCGGATGCCGCGCCGAGGGTTCCCACGATGCTCCCGCTCGGGTACTCCGGCCGGTTGAACCAGCCCGCCCAGGTGCCGGACCACTCGTTGGCCCACAGCGAGTAGTCGCTCGCGGACGCGGTGAGTGCGACCTTCGCGCCGACCGCGACGAGTGTCGGGCTGCTGCTGACCGTGCCGCCGATGCCCGTCCAGTCCGACCACGTGCCGCCGGTCTTGGTGCGCGTCCAGACGCTGTCGTCGGCGGTGCGGACCGCGACAACCGTGCCGCTGGTGGACGTCGCCGCGCCGGGACGGCCGTAGATCGGCTTGCCGCCGGGCGCGCCGAGACCGGACCACTGACCGGCGCTGGTCCGCTGCCAGACCTGGCCGTCGGCGCCCCGGACGAAGACCGTCCCGTCGGCGGTGACGGACGGCGAGTCGGTGAGCGTGCCGCCGAGCCGCTTCCAGTCGCTCCAGCGGCCCTTCGCGTAAGTGCGCTGGTAGGCGGCGTTGTCGAGGCCGCGGACGTAGACGTCGATCTTCCCGTCCGAGGCGACGGCGGCGGGCTGGCCGAGGAACTTGCCCCCGACCTGACGCGGGCCGTCCAGGCCCTTGACCTGCAGGGAGCCGTTCCGGTCCCGGAAGAACGTCACCGTCTTGCCGCCGGTGCGGACGATCGCCGGGCTGGCCGACGCGTCGCCGCCGAGGTCGTCACCCGGGACGAGGTCGGTGCCGTGCAAGCGGAGGAACGCCGTGCCGTGCGCGGGGACGGTGACCGCGTACGAGCCGGTCGCGCTGCCGCGGTCGGCGCGGGCGCGGAGGTCCCGAATGGACACCCGGCCCTTGAGCCCGGCGTCGGCGAAGTCCAGCGTCATCTGCGTCGGCGTCTCACCGCGGTTGAGCAGCACCACCGCGCGGTCGCCGTCTCGCGAGAGGACCTTGCTGTAGGTGTCGGTGCTGCCGTTGTTCGCGACGCGGACGCCCTGCGTGCCGAGGCGGTCCTGGTTGACGCCCACGATTTCGGGGTTCTTCAGCGTGCTGATCATCGACGCGGGCAGCGTGCGCGGGTCCGAGCCGAGGATCAGCGGGGAAGCCATCTCCGCCCACATGACGAACTGGGTGGTCGACTCCTCCTCGTTCAGCTCGTAGGTGCCCTGCTCGGTCTTGCGCATCGGGATCAGGTAGTCGGGGTCGTTGTAGTGGCCCGGCCCGTTCGCCTCGGGGTGCGCGGCGTTGGCGTCCATGTTGCGCAGGACGTCCGTCCAGATCCCCTCGTACGGCGTGCCGAACGCGATGTCCGTGCTGGTGCGCCAGGAATCGGCGACGAGCGGGCCGTAGCTGTAGGCGATGCCGGCGACCTGGTCCGGTCCGTGCGGGGTGCCCCACTCGTCGGTGACCGGGTTGCAGACGTTGAGCACCATCGGCCGGCCCGCCTTGGCGAGGGCCTTGCTGAACTGCGAGAACGCGTCGGCGGGCTTGAGGTTCTGGGCGATGCCGCAGAGGAAGTCGACCTTGACGGCGTCGAACTTCCAGTTCGCGAACCGCTTGGCGTCCTGCTCGTAGTGACCGCCGGAGCCGGCCGCGCAGTTCTTGCCGTCCGACGCGCCCGCGTCGGTGTAGATGCCGGCCTTGAGACCACGGGCGTGCAGGTAGCCGACCAAAGTGGACAGTCCACTCGGGAACTTGGCCGGGTCCGCGAGGAGGTTGCCGTGCGCGTCACGCGGGTCGGGCGCGGTCCAGCCGCCGTCGATCCAGACGTAGCGGTAACCGGCGTCGCGCAGGCCGCTGGAGGCGAGGAAGTCCGCGACGGACTCGACCGACGCCTCACTGGGCGCGCCCAGGCCGTAGTAGGTGTTCCAGCCCATGTACGGGGTCTTGGCGACCCCGCTGTCGTAGTAGTCGGGAGCGCCTTGGTCTACGGCCGGTGTCGCCTCGGCCGGGATCACGATGGCGGTGAGCGCGGCGGTTGCCGCTGCTACGACCGCTAGGGATCTCTTCAAGAGCATGTTGCTGGACACCCTTCTCCAGTGAAACAGCGTCGAGCTAGCCGTCGAGCAGCATGCCGGGGTGTCTCAGCCTCCGTCAAGAATAAATCCTAAATTAAGATTTCACGCGCTATGCTCATCCTCGATGAACACCGAAGTCGTCACTCTCGGCGAGGCGATGCGGCTGCTGCTCGCCGAGCCTGGCGTCGCGCTGCGGCGCGCGCGCACCTTCACCTCTTCCGTCGCCGGCGCCGAGACGAACGTCGCGGTCGGCCTGGCCCGGCTCGGCCACAGCGTCCGCTGGCTGAGCCGCGTCGGCGACGACCCGTCCGGCGCCCACGTGCTCGCGACACTGCGCGCGGACGGCGTCGAGGTCTCGCAGGTCGAGGTTGATCCTCAGCGCTCCACGGGCTTCTTGATCCGGGACACCGAAACGGTCGAGTACCACCGAAGCGGCTCCGCTGCTTCGCGCCTGTCAGCTGCGTACGTGCGCTCCGCGGGTCTTGATGGCGCTCGGCTCGTACACGTCTCCGGCATCACGGCGATGCTGTCCGAGGGAGCACACGAAGCCGTCGAAGCGCTCTTCGCGCTCGCGCGCGCTTCGGGCGCCTGGGTGTCCTTCGACCCGAACGTCCGGCTGAAGCTCGGCAGCCCGGAGCGCTGGCGCGAGACCGTCGGACCGCTGCTGACCAGAGCGGACCTCGTCTTCGCCGGTGAGGACGAGCTCGAACTGCTCGGGCAGACGCCCGACGCGCTGCTCGCGGGCCGGGCGCAGACGGTGGTCGTCAAGCAGCGGGACAAGATCGCGCGAGCCGTCACGGCGGAGGGCTCGTGGAAGCAGGAAAGCCTGGTCACGCGAGTCGTCGACCCGGTCGGTGCGGGTGACGCGCTGACGTCGGGTTACCTGTCGGCGTGGCTTCGGGGCGCTTCGCCGGCCGAAGCGTTGCGCGCGGGCGCGGCCTGCGCGGCGCTGGTCGTCGGCACGCGGACCGACCTCGAAGGCCTGCCCGACCAGGGCGAACTCACCAAGGCACTGATCGGCACGGAGGTGGACCGATGACCTACCGCTGGGAGATCACGGCGAATGCGCTGCGCCAAGGCGTCGTCGGGATCGTACGGACGCACGACGCGGAGTCCGCGGTGGAAGCCGCACGCGCTGTTCTGGAGGCCGGGTTGCGCTCGGTCGAGCTGCCCCTGACGAACCCCGGCGCGCTGGACGCGATCTCGGGACTCTCGGCGGCGTACCCGGACGCGACGATCGGCGCCGGCACGGTGCTCGACGAGGCGTCGGCGGTGCTGGCGATCCGCGCGGGCGCGCGGTTCCTGGTGTCACCGTCGGTGGACGCGGCGGTGATCCGGACCGCGCACCGGTACGGCGTCGCGGCGTTCCCGGGCGCGGGCTCGGTGACGGAAATCGTGCGGGCACTGGAGGAAGGCGCCGACGCGGTGAAGGTGTTCCCGGCGTCCGCGCTGGCGCCGTCGTGGATCTCGGACGTGCGGGCGGCGCTGCCGCAGGCGCCGCTGGTACCCACCGGCGGCATCGGCCCGGACGACGTGCCACGCTGGCTGGCGGCGGGCGCGGTGGCGTGCGGGGTCGGCTCGGCGCTGACCCGCGGCACCACCGAGGAGATCTCCGCCCGCGTCGAGACGTTGCTGAGGAGCACGCATGGCTGAGCTGGTCTTCGTAGGGTGCTACACCGGCGACGCGGGGAACGGCACCGGGATCACGACGTTCTCGCGATCGTCGTCCGGCGACCTGACCGAGGTCGCTTCGCTGCCGTTGGAGTCACCGTCGTGGCTTGTCCGGCACCCGTCGCTGCCGGTGATCTACGCGGCAAACGAGACGGCTGACGGCTCGGTGACCGCGTTGGCTGTGGCGGCTTCCGGCGAGCTGTCGGTGCTGGGCACTTTGGAGACGGGTGGCGCGCACCCGTGCCACCTGGCGGTGACCCCGGACGGCCGGTTCCTGTTGTGCGCCAACTACACCGGCGGCAGCCTGGCGATCTTCTCGCTGTCTCCGTCGGGCGCTTTGGTCGCCCGGACGGCCTTGGTGCAGCACACCGGAAGCGGCCCTTCCGCCGACCGCCAGGAGGCAGCGCACGTCCACATGGCGGTTCCCGGCGACGGCATCGTGAGCGCGGTCGACCTCGGCACGGACGAGATCCGTAGCTACACGCTGTCTTCTGAGGGCTCGCTGTCACCACTCGCCGTGTCCGCTCTCCCACCTGGCACGGGCCCACGTCAGCTGGTCCGTCGGCCGGGCACCGACCTGGCGTACGTGGTGGGCGAGCTGGCCGGGACGGTGGTGACGGTCCGCGAGACTTCGCCGGGCGCTTTCTCGGTGGTGTCGGTCGCCGCATCGACCCTGTCTACGGTGACGCCCAACCTGGTGGCCCACCTGGAGCTGGCCGGCTCGCGGATGTACGTGTCGAACCGCGGCCCGGACTGCGTGACGGAGTTCGCCCTCGACGACGCCTTGGCGGTCGCCGACCAGCCCTGCGGCGCGAACCCGCGGCACTTCGCCCTGGTGGACGGCACGTGTTACGTCGCGGCCCAGAGCGACGACGCGATCACGGCGTTCACGCTGACGGCCTCCGGGGACGCGGAGCTGCACCGATACCCGACGGGGTCACCGACGTTCGTGCTGCCGGTTTCGCTTCCCTGAAGCCGTGAAGGTTTCCTAGATGTCGCGAGCTGCAGTTCGGCGGCAAACTTGCGTACCAACCACTTTTGCCTGCACCAGGCAAAGGAGCGCTTCGAACTAACTTTGCCTCTGATCGCACCTTGCCCCATAGAGGCAAATCGCATTTTGAGGCAACTTTGCCTCGCACGCTCCTTGATCATGTGGCATGCTTGACACGTGGTCGACGACGAACCTGCAGCCCAGAGCACTAAAGAGGTACTCGCAGCCGGGCTGGCCGCGCTAGAGCAGCTGCTGGGACACGGCTGGAAGGTGGCGCAGCTCACTGATGAAAGGTCAGCGCTGCCGTCTGCCATTTTCGACGCCAGAGTCCAGGTCACGCCACCTGACAGCAGCCCCTACACCGAACTGCTGGTCGAGGTGCGCAGCAAGCCGCTGAGCCCGCGAGAGGTCCTGAACAGGACAGTCCCCATGATCACCGTGCTGCGGCAAGCGCAGTCGAGGGTCGCATTGCTCGTCATCTCACCGTGGCTCAGCCCCCGCACGCAGGAGGTACTGCGCAAGCACGACATCGCTTACCTGGATCTGACCGGGAACGTGTCCTTGGCGGTTACCTACCCGGCGATCCGGATCCACACCCAAGGTGCCTCGCGAGCACCGAGCCGGGAAACTTCCACCCGGAGCGTGACACTCGCCGGCCCACGCGCCGGTCGCATCGTCCGCTTCCTCGCCGACTACCTGCCCCCTTACCGCGCGAGCGAGATCGTCACCCAGGCGAACGTGAGTGCGCCATGGGTGTCGCGGTTGCTCGGTCAGCTGGAAGACCAGTTGCTGATCCAACGGGAAGGGCGTGACATCGTCGAGGTCCGCTGGCCCGAACTCCTCCGAGCCAGGGCCGACGCGTACACCTTGCTACGTCCCGGAAATCACGAGCAGATGGTCGCTCCCAGCGGAGCGAAAGCCGTACTCGACAGGCTGCGGAACGTCCCATCCCTGTTGTCAGGGAGCCCGAACATCGCGGTAACGGGTTCATATGCGGCACGAACGATCGCCCCACACACGGTCGGCGGCCAGCTGATGCTGTACGTCGACCATCTGCCGCACGTTATCGACGAATGGCAGGAACAGCTCGGGCTGATCCGCGTGGACGAACACCCCGACGTGCTCTTGCTCCGAGCCCCGGACACCGCCGTGTTCGACCGCTACCGCGTCGTCGACGGCGTAACGCAGGTCGGGTATAGCCAGCTCGTGCTGGACAGCCTCACAGGCACCGGCCGGATGCCCGCCGAAGGCGAGACAATCCTGAAGGTGCTTAGCGAGGACGAAAGCTGGCGAGTTCGCCTGAATCGGTGATTCACGCGAACTCGTGCGACACGTTACTGTCTCCCCTTCAATCGAGGCGGGAAGAGATGTCACAGAAGCCGGGAAACGTCGATGACCAACAGCTCACTGTCGTGGCACGCCGGGTACTCCTGGACGGCCTGACCGCTCTCGCGACCCAACTGCCGGCCGTCACCGTGGTGGGAGCACAAGCGGTGTACCTGCGTACGCCTGATGTACCGCTGGCGACATCCGCGTTCACTTCCGATGGCGACCTCAGCCTCGATCCCCTGCTTCTGGTGAACGAACCACTGATCGAACAGGCTCTTCGCGACGCAGGCTTCGAACTCATGGACGTGAACCAGCCCGGCCTGTGGTGTCGCCTCGAGGTGGTAGCCGGTTCGTACGAGCCAGTCCCTGTCGAACTCGACCTGCTGGTCGGCGAGACACTGGCGCCCAAGCAAGGTAAACGTAGCGCCCGCATTCCACCGCACGACCCGAAGACCGCCAAGAAAGTACCGGGTCTGGAAGTTGCCGCAGTCGATCGATCACCGTTGACCATCATCGCACTGGAGAGCCAGGACTCACGCGCGATCACCGTCAACGTGGCCGGCCCAACAGCATTGCTCGTGGCCAAGGCGTACAAGATCAACGACCGGCTCGAACAGCAAGCGACCAAGCCGGACAGGCTCAGCGATAAAGACGCGGCAGACGTCTACCGTATCATGCTCAAAATCAGCCCCCGCGAAATAGCTGAGGGGTTCGAATCAGCACTTAGCAACAACCGGGTCGGCGAAGTTGCCACGAACGGTCTGCGGTACCTGCAACAACAGTTCGGTGGCTCTGACACACCAGGTGTCCGGATGGCCATCGCCGCGCTCGCAGGCGACGCCGACGTGGCTGCCATCCGCAGAGTAATGCCTGCCTATGTCAACCAGATCCGTCGCACCATAAAGCTGTGAAGGCCTTCACTCCCCTCGACGGAGAATCACCACGTCGGCGTCGTGGTCTGCCGTCCAGTCGAACGGCAGCCCCGCGTGCTTCAGGTGTGCTCCCGAATAGCGGTTCCCCGCCGAGTCCACATAGGACGAGTCCGGACGCACCGAAAGGCGTACCCGCGACGAGCGGCCCGGGACCAGCGGCGCACCGGTCAGGGGGCCGGTGCTCCAGGCCAGGACGACCACCGTGTCGCCGTCCTCGGACGTGTATTGGGTCGCCGCCGTCGGTTCGGATGGGCCGGCCAGCACGCGAGCGGCGCCGTGGTGGATCACCGAACGGATCGATTTGTAGAGGGATACCAGCGAAGCCGCTTCTGCTTGTTGCGCGGAAGACCACTGCGACAGGTCCGCGCCGATGCCCAGCACTCCGGCCATCGCCGTCACGAAACGGAACCGGAGCGACCGGGGCCGCGGGTCGAAGACGCCCGGGGAGTCCGTCACCCAGGAACTCATCAGGTGCGGCGCGTGCATCAGCAGGAAGCCGTCCTGGATGGCCAGGCGATCCAGGGGGCCTGTGTTGTCGCTCGGCCAGACGACGTCCGTGTGGGCCACCGTCGCCAGGTCCGTGCGGCCGCCGCCGCCCGCGCAGGCCTCGATCGTCACGTGGGGGTGCGCCGTGCGCAGGTGGTCCAAGACCGAGAGGTAGCCCGCGACGTGCTCCGCGTCGAGGTCCGCGAAGGGGGACCCAGGGCGGCCGCGTTCCGTCGGCGGGCGGTTCATGTCCCACTTCAGGTACGAGATCGGGTACGTCGACAACAGCGTGTCCAGAGTGGACTTGACGAACGCGACCACCGCGGGGAGGCCCAGGTCCAGCAGGAGCTGGTTCCGGATCAACGTCAAGGGACGCCCGTCGATGCGGTACACCCAGTCCGGATGCGACGCGTAGAGCTGCGACTTCGGGCTGACCGCCTCCGGCTCCACCCACAGGCCGAACTCCAGGCCCAGCTCGCGCACCGACTCCACGAACGTGCCGAACGACGCCTCCGCCGGGGTCCAGTCGCCCAGGCCGCCGGTGTCGTCGTCGCGGCCGGTGAACCAGCCGTCGTCCACCACGAACAGCTCGACGCCGATGTCGGCCGCGCATTTCGCCAGCTCCAGCTGATGCGCACTCCGGACGTCGAAACCCGTGGCCTCCCATGAGTTGTAGAGCACCGGACGCGGGCGCCGCCACCGCGAGCCGGCCAGTACGCGGTCGTAGTCGTGCCAGACCGAAGCCAACCCCGACAGGCCGTCCACACTGGACGCCAAGGCGACCGCCGGTGTGGACAGAGAAGCGCCGGGTTCCAAAAGCACCGGGCCCGGTGACGGCAGCCGCCCGGCCCGGACGCGCGTCAGCCCGGACGGTTCTACCTCGGCGGAGATCTCCCACGATCCCGGCCACTCCAGGGAAACGCCGAATGCGGGGCCGCCGGCAGCGTCCTGCACGGCCAGCCACGGCACGTACGCGTGGCCAGGCACGCCGAACCGGCTCTCCATCCGGAAACCGCCGGCGGGCAGCGACACCGACCGCCGCGTGAACTCCTGTGACCACTGGCCGGTCAGATACGTCAGCTGGGCGCCGCCGACCGTCGGGACGCACACGCCCGCCGAGCCCAGCCGGTCGAACTCCAGCGTCGACGAACCGCCGTTCGAGAACTCGACCCAGCGGGTCAGGACGTCGGTCTCGGGCACCGGCCGGTAGCAGAGCACCGCGCGCAGCCCGGTCAGTTCGTCCACAAAGGACAGACGCAGGTCGGCATCCGAAGAGGAGCCGTCGAACCGCCACCACGAACCGCCCCGCACGGAGACGTCCGCGCCGGAGAACGGGCGCAGGCCCAGCGGCGCGTACTCGACCGGGGCCGCGTCCGCGCCGGTGATGAAGTGGAAGTCGCCCGCGTTCGCGAACACCGACGGCCCGTCCTCGATCCCGGACGGCCCCCAGGCGACGAGTTCGGCCCATCGGGAAGAAGGATCCAGCGCCACGGTGTACGAAGTGGACTTCATGGCCACGGTCCACGTCACTTGATCGCTCCGATCGCGAGCCCTGAGATGAAGTGCTTCTGGAACCGCAGGAACACCGCGACGGTCGGCACGGCCGCGATGACCGAGCCCGCCGCGATCACGTTCCAGTTCGACACGTACTGCCCCTGCAGGCCGAGCAGCGCCGGCGTCACCGGCATCACCGTGCCGGTGCGCAGCACAGTGATCGACCACAGCAGGTCGTTGAACGTCCAGGTGAACGCCAGCGCGCCGAGCGCGGCCAGCGCCGGGCGGGTCATCGGCAGGATGATCCGCGCGAAGATCTGCACGACGCCGGCGCCGTCGATCAGCGCCGCCTGCTGGATCTCGTCCGGAATGGACCGCATGAACCCCTGCAGCACGAACGTGTAGAAGCCGAGGCCGAACCCGACCTGCACGATGATCAGCGCGGTCAGCGTGTCGTAGATCCCCAGCAGCTCCGCCAGTTTCGCCACCGGGACCAGCAGGATCTGCGGCGGCAGCAGGTTTCCGGACAGCATCACCAGGATGATCGTGCGGCGGAACGGGATCCGGTACCGGCTGAGCGCGAACGCCGCCGCCGCGCTGAGCAGCAGCGACAGCAGCACGGTCGGGATCGTGACGATCAGGCTGTTGAGCATCGCGTGCCCGCCGCCGCCCTCGCCCCACGCCTGGCCGAAGCCGTCGAGCGAGAACGATGCGGGCAGCGCGCCGAGGCCGTTCGACGCGATGTCGGAGAACGTCCGGACGCTCGTCGTCAGCACCAGCGCGATCGGCAGCAGCCACAGCACCGACAGCCCGCCGGCGAGCAGGTGGAACCCGAAGGTCCGCGAGCTCCTCACGAGTCCTCCCGGAATGCGCGCACGAGATACGTCACGATCACGCCGAACGCCAGCACGAAGATGACGACGGCCAGCGCGGACGCGTAGCCGAGCCGCAGCGACTGGAACGCCGTCGCGTACATGTACGTGCTGAGCAGCTCGGACGAATGGTACGGCCCGCCCTTGGTCATCGACCACACGACGTCGAACGAGCGCAGCGAGTCGATGATGATCACCGACAGGACCACGGAGTTGACGGTGCGCAGCTGCGGCCACGTGACGTTGCGGAACCGCTGCCACGCCGTGGCACCGTCCAATTCGGCCGCTTCGTACAGCACCGGGTCGATCCCCTTGAGCCCGGCCAGGTACAGGACCATGACGTAACCGAGCTGCCGCCACAGCGCCGGCACGAGCACCGCGTACAGCGCGGTATCCGGGTCGGCGAGCCACGCGTGCTGCCAGCCGCCGAGCCCGATCGCGCCGAGCACCTTGTTGAAGACGCCGTCCGGCTGGTAGATCACCTGCCAGATCAGCGACGTCGCGACCAGCGAGAACACCACCGGCGTGAACAGCGCGGCGCGGTAGAACCCGACGCCGCGACGCTCCTTCTGCAGGAGCGTGGCCAACGCGAGCCCGCCGACGGCCGAGAGGCCGCCGAAGAGCACGATCCAGATCACCGTGTCCAGCGCCGCCGTGCCGAAGATGTCGTCGGAGAACATCTCGGCGAAGTTCCCCAGGCCGACGAACTCGGGCGCGGAGACGCCGTCCCAGTTCGTCAGCGCCAGGTAGAACCCCTGCAGCGCGGGCCAGAACACCCAGAACCCCTCGACGACGAGGGGAACCAGGACAAACGCCAGCAACACGGGCGAGACCCGGCGGCGCCGGCGTTTCGCGGCCGGGAACGCCGTCTCGGGCCGTTTCGCGGTCAGCACCGCCATGTCAGGACTGCCAGACCTTCTGCGCGGCGGTCTGCCAGTCGGCCAGGATCGAGTCGAGCTCGTTCGGCTTCTGGATGAACCGGATCAGGGCCGCGTCGGCGGTCGGCTGCAGCGCGTCGGAGGAGTCGCGGTTGAAGAACTGCGTGATCTCCTTGGCGTCGGTGAGCAGCTTCCGTCCTTTTCGGACGAGCGGCGTGCCGTTGTCCTTGGCGTCCGGGTTGGTCGGCAGGACCGTGCCGGAGGAGTTCTTGATGTAGAGCTCCTGCGCCTCGGCCGTCGCGGCGTAGGAGAACCACTCCTTGACCTCGGCGACGTGCGGGGTGCGCGCGCTGGCGAAGAAGCCGTCGGTCGGGCCCTCTTCGGCGACCGGGACGGCCGGGTCGAGGATCGGGAACTGGAAGAAGTCGAGGTCGTCCAGGGCGTCCTTCGGGGCGGCGTCGGCGAAGAACGTGCCGGTCAGGATCATCCCGGTGCGGCCCTGCAGCAGCACGGTCGTCGCGTCCTGGAACGCGATCGCGGTGCCGTTCGGGTCGGTGTAGGGCAGCGCCTGGCGCCACGGGTCGAAGATCTTCTTGACGCGCGGGTCGTCGAAGCGCTGCTTGCCGGCCAGCAGCTCGCGGTGGAACGGCGCGCCGTTGATCCGGATGTTCAGGTAGTCGAACCAGGCCGACGCGGTCCACGGCGTGGTGCCGCCGGCGCCCATGCCGATCGGGGCGATGCCCTTGCCCTTCAACGTTTCGCACAGGGCGAGGAACTCGCTCCAGTTCGTCGGCGGCTGCACGCCCCACTTGGCGAAGTTCGACTTGCGGTAGAAGAAGCCCCACCAGTAGTACGACGTCGGGACGAAGACCTGGTGCCCGGCTCCGTCGCCGGACAGCGACCGGAAGGCCGCGCTGTAGTTGCCCATGGTCTGCCAGACGTCGCCGACGTCGAGCAGCAGGCCCTTGCGCGCGTAGCCCGACAGCAGCGAACCCGGGTACCACGTGAAGGTGTCCGGCGGGTTGGCCGCGGTGAGGTAGCTGGGCAGCTGGGTGCGGAAGGTCTCCGACGCGACGGTGTTGACCGTCGCCTTCGTGCCGCCCTTCGCGCCGAACGCGTTCGCCAGCGCCTCGATCGCCTTCTTCGCCTCGGGCGAAGAGAGGTTCGACTGGACGGTGACCGCGCCGGCGGCCTGCTTGACCGGGCCGTTGGACGCGGAAGTGGCGCAGGCGGCGAGGAAACTGCTCGAGCCGATCGCGCCCAGGCCGGCCAAGCTCGCGTTGCGCAGGAAACGACGGCGGGACAGGCCGGCACTCGTCATCTCTTGACCCCTTTGTCTCGATGTCCGCACGGGCGTAACTGCTGCCAAAGAGTGCAACCGGGCGCCGTCGCCGTCAAGATGTATTCATAATTTATGACGACTTCGCAGGCGGCGTAGGATGCAGCCAGCTAGATCGCCGCCAGCTGAGAGGGCTCCTCCATTGACCGAACACCGGCCACGCGGGCTGCACGGCCAAACCGTGGAGGCGCTGGCCAGCCGGATCCTCTCGAACGAGTGGGGCGAGGGCACCGTCCTCGACCTGCCGGCGCTGCGCGAAGAGCTCGACATCAGCCTCACCGCGCTGCGCGAGGCCCTGAAAGTGCTGGCCGCGAAGGGGATGATCGACGCGCGCCAGAAGCGCGGCACGTTCGTCCAGCCGCGCGAAAAGTGGAACATGCTCGACGCCGACGTCATGCGCTGGCAGACCGCGGCCGCCGACGACCCGGGCCTGCTCGACGAGCTGACGGAGGTCCGCGCGGTCGTCGAACCGGCCGCGGCGCGGATCGCGGCCGAGCGAGCGTCCGATGAGGACGTCGAGTCGCTGCGGGAGGCCCTCGACGACATGGCCGCGGCGGACGGTCCGGAGGCCAGCGTCCAGGCCGACCTGGCTTTCCACCGGCGGCTGATGACCGCGACCCACAACAACTTCCTGATGCGGATGGAGCGGATCATCGCGATCGGCCTCGCCGAGCGCGACAAGGTGGTGCACGGCGCGTCGGCGGCGGAGGACCCGGTGCCGTCGCACCGCAAGGTGCTGGACGCGATCATCGCTCAGGACCCGGCGGCGGCCGAGCAGGCGATGCTGGCGCTGGTCACCAAGTCCCGCGACGACCTGGCGAAAGCTCAGCGCACCCGGTCGTGAGTGGTTAGGGCGGTTAGAACCGCCCTAACCACTCACGAGCCGTCGAGCGCTGCCTGGAGCATGCGGGCCGCCGCGGCGCGGGGAGCCGGGTCGACGGCGATCAGGGCGTTGACGACCGCGCCGTCGACCAGCGCCACGAGCTTCTCCAGCTCGGTCTCGCTCACCGGCGTGCCCGAACGGGCGAAGATCTCCGTCAGCAGCTCGTTGAGCTGCACCGACAGCGTCCGCATCAGCGGCCGCAGGTACGGCCGGCGGCCGGTGGCGACCAGGCGCTCGTAGCGCAGGAGCACGGCTTCGGCGTCCGCCGCCTCGTCGCCGCTCTCCGGGCCGAGCAGCAGGTCGAGCACCAGCTCCACCATCGCCTGGACGCCGCGGTTGCGGGTCGCGAGCTCCTCCAGCCGGCGGCGGCCGGTGTCGAGCTCGGCGTTGCCGTGGTGCTCGACGGCCGCCGCGACCAGGTCTTCCAGCGAGTCGAAGTAGTACGTCGTGGACGCGAGCGGCAGCCCCGCCCGCTCGGCCACCGCACGGTGCCGCACGGCGTCGAACCCGCCCTCGACGAGCAGCTTCGCGGCGGCCTCGACGAGCGCGGCACGCCGTCGTTCCCCCTTGGGAGTTGCCGCAGCGGTCATGGCCGCTCATTCTGCCAAGCGGCCCGCCGGCCGCTCAGAAGCGGGGCGCGAGTTCGCTCGCGAACCGGTCGACGTCACCCGCGTACGGGGCCGCGTTCGCCGCGTCCGGGACGCTGACCAGCACCAACGTGCCGCCGGACGCCGTGGCCACCCGCGCCGTCACCGTGCCGGCCGGCTGGGACTTGAAGGCCGCCGGAATGCCCTTCGGGTACACCGCCGCGGCGACCTCGCCGCCCGGAACCGGGAACCCCGCGGACCGCGACGCCGTCGTACAGGCGCTGCCCGGGGACGCCTGGGAAGCGGCGAAGTGGCCGGGGAGCTCGCCAGCGAGGGCGATGGCGAGCTCCCCGTCCACCTCTTCGCACCCGGAGGCGCCTTCGGCCAGCTGGCCGGTCTTCCCGTCTCCGCTGCCCCCCTGCTGGGGCGGCGTCGACGTGAAGTTCGGTGACTCCCCACCGGCTTGAGGACGTGCCGGGCCGACGCCGGGTTGCCCCGACTGCGCCGACACGGCGTTGTCCTTCGCCGCGGTCAGTGACCCGGGGGTACCCCCGGAGAGCAGTCCGTATGCGCCGAAACCGACGACGACCAGGGCCGCGGCGCTCACCCCGGCGGTGATCCGGTTCCGGCGCCGCACGGTCTGGCGGCGGGATTCGCGGACGACGTCTTCCTGCGTGAACCCCGCCGAAGGCCCGTCACCGGGCGCGGCGGAGAACAACGAGCGCAGCTCCTGCTCATCCATTGGTCTCCACCTCCCGTTCGAGTACCTGCTTCAGGTTCGCCAGCCCGCGGGCGGTCTGGCTCTTCACGTTGCCTTCGCTGCAGCCCAGGGCCTGCGCCGCGCCGGTCACGTCCAGTCCTTCGAAGAACCGCAGGACCAGCACCGCCCGCTGTTTGGGCGGCACTTCCTCCAACGCAGCGAGCAGGTCTTCCCGGGTCGCGACGAGATCGTCGAGCCCGGGGCCGTCGTCGACCCGCTCCGGCAACGTCTCGGTCTGCCACTCGCGCCGCCACGGACGCCGCGATTCGTCGATCGTCGCCCGCACGAGCGTCTTGCGGACGTACGCGTCGGTCGCCGCGCGATCCCTGATCTTCTTCCACCTCCGGTGCAGCGCGACGAACGCCGTCTGCGCGAGGTCGTCCGCCCGGTGCCAGTCGCCGCAGAGCATGTACGCGGTCCGGCGCACGGCGTCCCGCCGGGCGGCGAAGTACTCCGCGAACTCCTGTTCGTCGCGCTGATCCACGCGCTGTCGTGCTCCGCTCTGTTGTCGTCGGTGGGTAGGACGGAATCAGGGGCGTCCACGGTTGCACGGACGGCCCGGGTTCGACCACTCAAGGGCTCATTGATCCCCGTCCGGCCGGTGTGATGTGATCACTCCGTGACCTTCACGCCGCAGCCGCTGGACTTCCGTTCCGACACCGTCACCCGGCCGGACGACACGATGCGGGCGGCGATGGCCTCCGCGGAGGTCGGGGACAACGTGCTCGAACGCGACCCGACCGTCGCCCAGCTCGAAGAGCGGGCCGCGCACGTCCTGGGCATGCCGGCCGCCCTGTGGGTGCCGAGCGGGACGATGGCCAACCTCGTCGCGCTGAGCCTGCACCTGCAGCGCGGCGACCGGTTCCTCGCGACGCGCGGCGCGCACGTGCTCGCCAACGAGCTGGGCTCGGCCGCGTGGCTGGCCGGCGGCATGCCGGAGGCGCTGGAGCACGACGGCGGCCCGGGCCGCCCTTCGCCGGGCACCCTCAAAGCGGCGATCGGACAACCCGGGCCGTACTTCACATTACGGACATCTCTGCTCTGCCTCGAGAACACGCACAACGCGGCCGGCGGCGCGGTGACCCCGCCCGACGAGCACGCTCAGCTGCTGTCCGTCGCCAAGGAAGCCGGGCTGACCGTGCACCTCGACGGCGCCCGGCTCTGGCAGGCCGCGGTGGCCTTGGAGGTGCCGCCGGCGGCGTTGACGGTCGGGGTCGACAGCGTGTCGGCCTGCTTCAGCAAGGGCCTCGGCGCGCCGGTCGGCTCGGTCGTCGCGGGCAGCGTGGACTTCGTCGAACGGGCCCGCCGGATGCGGCAGATGCTCGGCGGCGGCGTCCGGCAGGGCGGCGTCCTGGCCGCGGCCTGCCTGGTGGCCCTGGACCGCGTGCCCGACCTGGCCGCCTCCCACGAGAACGCGCGGCGGCTGGCCGAAGGCCTGAACGAACACGGCTGGCCGACGAACACGCCGGACACGAACATCGTGCTGGCCGAGGTGCCCGACGTCCCGGCGGCGCTGGCCTGGCTCGACTCGCTCGGCATCCGCACCGGCCCGATGTCGGGCAAGGTCCGGTTCGTCACGCACCGGGACCTGAGCGCGGCCGACATCGACGAAACCCTGCGCCGGATGGAGAAACAGTGAACTGGATCGTCTTCGACTACGGCGACGTGCTCAGCAAGCCGAGCGCGGCCCGGCCGGAGCTGGCCGCCAAGCTGGGCGCGCCGCTGCCGGCGTTCGAGCAGGCCTACTGGGACCTGCGGATCCCCTACGACGCGGGCAGCACGCCGCTGGAGTACTGGCAGGCGGTCGGCGACGCCGTGGGCCGGCCCGTCGACGAGGCGCTTTCCGACGAGCTGACCAGGATCGACGTCGAAGGCTGGGCGCACCTGGAGCCGTCATCGAAGGACCTGCTCGAAGCGCTGGCCGAGGCGGGCGCGTCGCTGGCCCTGCTCTCGAACGCGCCGTCGGTGTTCGGCGAGTGGGTCCGCGCGCAGGACTGGGCGCGGTTGTTCAAGGTGACGCTGTTCTCGGGCGACGTCCGGTGCGTGAAACCGGACGCGAAGATCTTCGAGCTGCTGCTGGAGCAGCTCGGGGCCGAGCCGGGCGACTGCCTGTTCTTCGACGACCGTCAGTCCAATGTGGACGGCGCGAAGGCGGTCGGGCTCAAGGCCCAGCTGTGGAACGGCGCCGAGGCGGCGCGGGCGTGGCTCGACTGAGCCGCCCGGCGCCGCTCCGGCGTCCCGCTCAGTAGCGGTTGATGCGCTTGGGGTCCTTCTTGCCGCTGATGGCGCCGTAGGCGGCCGTGCCGAGGAAGATCACGCCGCCGATGATGGCGATCCACAGAACAGCCTTGAACACGAAGCCGATCACGGCACCCAGCACCATGAACGCCACCCAGGCGACGATCAGGCCGCCGACGATCTTCCAGAACATGGCTCCTCCGATGTCTTCCCGTGGCCCCTCCGGCCCGGTGACTCAAGCGTGCCACCTCGGCCGGGGAAACTCCCCTCGGAAGAGCAACGTTCAGGGATGAATCAGGGTTCCCCCTGGCCCAGCCAGGCCCCCAGCCGGCGGACGCCCTCGTCGATGTCGCCGGCGCTTCCCGCGAAGGAGAAGCGCACGTACTTGCCGCCGTCGACGGGGTCGAAGTCGATGCCGGGGGTGATGGCGAGCCCGGTGTCGGCCAGCAGCCGCTGACACCAGCTGAGGCTGTCTTCGGTGTGGGCACTGACGTCGGCGTAGGCGTAGAAGGCGCCGTCGGCGGGGGCGAGCTTGTCGAGGCCGATGCCCTTCAGGCCGGCGAAGAGCCGGTCGCGGTTGGCGCGGTAGTGCTCGACGTGCGCGTCGGCCTCGGCGTACGCCTCGGGCGTGAAGGCGGCGATGGCCGCGTACTGCGAGACCGCGGGCGGGCAGATGGTGAAGTTGCCGGTCAGGACGTCGACCGCGCGGTGCAGGCGCTGCGGCACGAGCATCCAGCCGAGCCGCCAGCCGGTCATCGCGAAGTACTTCGAGAAACTGCCGAGCACCATCGGCTCACGGCCGAACTGCCATGCGCAGTCAAGCTGTTTCCATGCGCCCTCGGCGGGAAAGCGTGCCTCGGGCGGTGCACCGTAAGAGACACCGTGGTAGATCTCGTCGCTGATCAGCTGGACGCCGTGCGACGCGCACCAGCCGGTGATCGCGGCGAGCTCTCCGGGCGGCAGCACGGTGCCGGTCGGGTTGCTGGGGCTCGCGACGATCAGGCCGTCGATCGGACCCAGTTCGTCGAGCAGGGCCACGGTGGGCTGGAAGTTCGTCTCGGCGGTCGTCGCGAACTCGACCACCTCGCAGCCGAGCACGGACAGCAGGTTCCGGTAGGCCGGGTAGCCGGGCCGCGCCATCGCGACCCGGGCACCGGGGTCGAACGCGCTGAGGAAGGCCAGCAGGAACCCGCCGGACGACCCGGTCGTCATGACGACGTCCCGCGCGGAGACGTCGAGGCCGTACTTCCGCTGGTAGTGCCCCGCGACGGCGTCCCGCAGCTCGGGGACGCCGAGCTGCTCGGTGTAGCCGAGGGTGCCGCTCCGGAGGGCCTTCTCCGCGGCATCGAGCACGGGTTTCGGCGCGGGTGCGGACGGCTGCCCGGCGGCGAGCGACACGAGATCGCCGTGGCTGCGCTGCCGTGCTCCGGCCGCGGAAAGGACGTCCATGACGTGGAAGGGCGGCACGGCGGCCCGCAGCGCGGGCCCGGCGAAGGCTCCGAGGTCGACCATGCGGCCAGGCTAGCTCCCGGTCACCGAAAAGCCGTGAAGGCCTCCTTCCCGGCTCTTATGGCCGGTAAGGAGGCCTTCACGGCTTTTGGCTCAGTAGCCCTGGTAGGCGCCGCCGTGCGCCATGGCCTTGATGCCGGGCACGTTCCCGAGGCCGCCGTAGCGGTCGACCGAGTACTTCACGCCGGCGATGATGTTGTCGACCGGGTTGTAGATGTTGTCGTGCCCGGGCAGCTTGTGCGCGTTGAACGTCGAGTCGATGCACTGCATGAGCCCCTTGGACGGGTGCCCCGCGGCCGCGTTCGAATCCCAGTTGTTGATCGCGTTCGGGTTCCCGCCGGACTCGTGCTGGATGATCGCCCAGATGTTGGGGATGTCGGCGTCGGTCACCGGCACGCCGGCGGCCTGGAGCGCCTTGATGGCCTCCTGGATCCACTGCTGGACGTTCCCCGGGGGCGGTGAAGCGGGCGGGCCGCCGCTGGGGCCGAGGCCACCACCGCCGCCACCCCCACCACCGCCGCCTCCGCCCCCACCGCCGCCGTGGGACGCGCCGTTGGAGTGGATGCCGCCGGTGCTCTTGGGCGCCGCGGGGGTGCTGGCCGGCAGCGGAACCTGGTCGTAGCCGCCCTCGATCTGCTGGGACATCAGCTTCTGCGAGGCCTTGATCGCCGTGTCGGCCTGGGTCTGCAGCCCGGCCACGTCACCGTCGTAGCCCGCGGTGATGGTGTGGATGTCGGTCTTGGCCGTGGCGAGGATTTCGGCCGCGCTGGGACTCGGGGCCGGCTTGCCGTTGTCGACCGCCGTCTTGGCGTCGGCCAGCGCCTTGTTCATGGCTGTCTCGGCCGTGGTGTTGCGGTCGTTGACGGCCTTTTCCGCGGCCAGCTGCTTGTCCTGGACGGTCTTCTTGATCTGTGCGAGGTTCTGCTGCAGGTCGTCGAGGTCCTTGGCGACGTCCTCGAGGTGGGTCTGCACCTTCGTGCCGGCGTCGCGGACCTGGCGGACGTAGGTGAAGAACTGGTCCGCCGCCGGACCGGCCCACACCTTCGCGTCCAGCGCCTCGGTGGAGGTCTTCAGCGAGGCATTGTGGTCACCCGCGTTCTTCCCGGCGTCGCGGAACTGCGTCGCGGCGTCGGTGATTTTCTGCAGATTGACCTTTTCGACCTGGTCGACCTTCTTCATGAAGGCGTCCCAATTGTCCGGTGTTCCGGCGCCGACCCCGTTCAATGCCACTCTCGTGCCCCCTGCTCAGCTCATTTGTCGACGTGCAGCTTCAGGTCGCTCGCCCCGACCTGGTCGGTTTCGGCGATCAGGCCGGCGGCCTTGCGCATGGCGAACCCCAGCGCCTCCATGTGCTTGCCCGCGGCGTCGAACTGGCTGTGCACGCCGTCCTTGAACTTGCCGACCGCGCCGTGCGCGTCGCCTTTGTCGTCCATGCCGCCGAAGGGGCTTTCCTTCTCGTGGTCCAAGCCGGTGACCTTCCGCTTGGACTTCTCGAACTCGTCCTTCAGCTTCTCCACCTGGCCGGCCGCGATGGCCATCGAGTCGGTGTCGTAGACAGGCACGGTTCGTCATCCCCTTCGGAAAACTGGTGTCCGCCCGATCAGACGTCGTCACGACCAGGACGGTTCCCCGCATACTTTATGACGTCCCGCGCACGGTGCGTACCGATCTCCGCCAACTTCCACCCGGCGGGGCTCAGGCCTCCGCCATCAGCTCGCGGATCCGGGTCGCCAGCAGGGCGTTGTCCGCCGGCGTCACGGTCGCCCACTCGCGGCCGTCGCGGTCCTTGGCCACCTGGAACAGGTAGCGGCCCGCGTCCGTGTCGAAGAACGCCAGTACCCGGGGTGCCCGGTGGGCCATGCCGTCGCGGCCCGTGCGTTCCGCGCCGAACTGGCCGCGGGCTTCCTGGCCCAGCAGCATTCCCGACAGCTCCTGGGCCTGGAACAGCACCACGCCTTGGTCTTCCAACGCCGTGACCAGCGCCTTCGGGTCGCCCTTCGCGGCCGCGTCGGCCGCGCGCAGGGTGTCGTACGGGATGCTGACCGTCTGGCCGATGCCCGGGCCCAGGTCGCCCGTCACCGAGACCGCCGCCTCCGGCAGGCCGTCCTCCGTGGCCGGGATCAGCCAGACCTCGTCGTTGTCGAGCACCGCCAGGACCGCCTGGCCGCGGACGCTGACCGCGCGGCCGCGGATCTCGCGCTCCGCCCAGACCCACACGTCGATGCCGGACTGCGGGCGCGCCAGCAGGTGCAGCATGTCGGCGATCTCGCCGGACACGCGGCGGTTGCGGGCCAGGCGCCGTTCGCCCAGCGACGCCCACGCCGCGTCCACCAGCTCGAGACGTTCCGTGCGGGTTGTTCCCCCGCTCGGCACGTCCAGCACGACGTGCCGGCGGGGCAGTTCGAGCGACTCCCAGAGCACGTCGAACTCCAGCGCGGACAGCACCAGTGTCACGGTCAGTGCCCGTCCCCGTCGTGGTCACCGATCACGTCGTGCGAGACCATCCGCTGGTCGGCGAACAGGTCCTGGTCGTCGACGCCGAAGCGGCGGACGTGCTCGGCGTCCTCCTCCTGCGGCGCGGCCTTCGACAGGAACTTCGGATCTTCGCCCTTCTGTTTAGTGCCGATCTGCTCCGACTTCCGCAGCGCGGCCGCCTCTTCCTCGGGCAGCTCGCCGACCGGCAGCGGCCGCACCGGGCCCTTCGACTGGCTCTGGCCGCGCTTCTGGCGGTCCTTGTCGCCGGCGAGCGCGCCACCGGCGGCACCCGCGCCGACCGCCGCCGCGCCCGCGCCCAGCTCGCCCGGGGTCGCGCCCGGCTTCGCCGCGAACCCGCGTTCGGCGGTGAACTGCCCCGGGGCGATCGGGGCCTGCGGGGCGGATCCGACCGTGCGGCCCTTCGCCAGGAGGCCGTCCGCGCCGCGGTTCGCGCCGCCGGCCGAACCTTCGAGCCCGGTCACGCCGGCGCCGGACGCACCGCCGCCGCCGAGGGCCTTGATCGGCGACGTCGCCGTCGAGCCGGTGCCCGGACCGCCGGGCAGCTGGCCGGACCCGGCCGAACCCGGGGCACCCGGCGGGACGAAGGTGTTCGGGTCGCCGCCACCGGGCAGGCCCGGGTTGAATCCACCCGGCCGGCCGGGCTCCCCGGACGTGCCGCGGCCCGGCGCGTTGACCCAGCCGGGGCCGGGTGACGTCGGCGGCTTCGCGCTCGAGGGCGCCGTCGCCGAACTCGGCGTCGTGCCCTGGCTCACCGGGGCGGTCGCGCCGGTGTGCCGCGGCGGCGGCGCCACGGGCCGGGACGGCTGCTGCTGCTGCTGCTGGACCGGGGTGCCGTAGACCGGGGTCGGCGGATCGGCGTGGACGGTGTGCGACACCGGCTGCACCACCGGCGGGTCGACGTGCACCGACCGGACCTTGTCCGACGCCGGCCGCACGCTGCCGTCCGGGGTGACCGCGACGGACGCGGCGGCGACGTCCAGCACGCCGGGCGTGACGCCGGGCGCGGCCAGCTTCAGCGACTCCGGGTCGGCCAGCGACTGCGTCGAGAGCAGGTTGGTGCCGCTGTCCTGCGCGTACTCGTTCAGCGCCTGCGTCGCCTGCGCCTTGGCGTTGTTCGCGGCCTCGACCTGCCGGGCGTGGTCGGTCTCGAAGCCGATCAGGCTCAGCAGCAGGCCGTCGCCGAGGGTGTAGCCGCCCGCGCCCTTCCGGACAGTTTCGGCGTCCGGGAGCTTGTACTTGGTGCGGTTGAACGCCTCACCCTGCTCGAACACCATCTCCGCGGCGTGCGCGACCTTCGTGGTGGCGTCCTGGGAGAACCCGGCCTGCTCGGTGAGCACCTGGCTCGCCGCGCCGCCGGCCTGGCTCTGCCACTCGACGCCGAGCTTGAGCAGCTGGGCGCGCAGCGTCTGGTCGGTGTGGGCGAGCGCCGTCGCGACGGCTTTCAGCGCGTCGACGGCGGTGCCGATGCTGCCGGTGCCGTCGCCGGTGATCATCCGCGTGATCTGGTCGGCGATCGCGGTGTTGGTCCAGCCGTCGAACCGGTGGTCCTGGATCCCGGCCGCGAGCTCGGAGAATTCCACGCGCCCTCCCTAGTTGCGTGACTTCAAGGACTGCAGCGCCAGGTCGGCGGCGTGCGCCGACATGTCGCACAGCTGCGGCTGCGTGAGCTGGCCGCGGGTGATGGCGAAGGTCTGGACGGCCAGCGTCCGGCCCCTCGCCACGCCGACGAGCGTTTCGCAGTCGGCCGGTTCGCCGGCCGCGCGGTAGTTCGTCAGCGCCGGATAACCGCCGATGTTCTTCGGTTCGGTGGTCATGCTGTTCTTCTTGCGGGCGCCGGTGATCCACTGCTCGAGGTCGGACGACACCGCCCGCACGTGGTAGGAGTGCACCGGCTCGGCGCCGTCCGCGTCGAACACGCAGGTCGGCCCGTCCTGCTCCGGCGCTTCCCGGGGCGTGCTGGTGATCTTCAGCGCGTCGAGCTGCACCTGCGGGAAGACGTCGCACAGGTTCACGCCCTGCAGGGTCAGTTCGGCGGGCCGTTGCGGCAGCTGAGCCGCCTTGGCGCTCTGCGACGCCGCGGTCGCGGCCGTCTCGACCGGGTAGGGGGTGCCTTCGGTGCCCGCCGAGCAGCCGGCGAGCGCCGCTGTGGCGAGCACGCCCCCGGTGATCCGCAAGGTCCGGTTACGCACCGTGCTTGCCGCGGTCACCGAACACCGCCGCCTTCTCGTCTTCGCTGACCTGGTAGTCCTTCGCGGCGTCACGCAGCTGCGAGACCAGGCGCTTGAGACCCGCGACGTACTCGCGGACCTGGCCCGCGTAGGAGCGGTCGCCGTCGGCGATCAGGGAGTTCCAGGCGGCCATCGACTGGGTGCTGATCACGTCGGCGGACGGCGCGTCGATCCGCAGCTCGCCGAGCCGCGTGAGCAGCTGGTCTTCGAGGGCGTTGGCCTGTTCTTCGACGATCCGGGCGACGGCGAGGACCTTGTCCGGGTGGACCAGGACGTCCGCGGCGGCCGGCGCCACCGGGACGGCCGTGCTGAGGTCGTACGAGGGTCCTGACAATGCTCTCCCCTGACGTGAAACCGACAGTGACCGGCCGACTCCTCAAGAGGCTACCAACCTGGGTGTAGCAGCAGCCTGAGTTTGGACGAAGTTCGTCCCCCGCCGGTTCCCGCGATGCGTCAGTTCACGCGTTCTGCTGCGCCACCGGGGCGCCGACCTCGCCGTTCGCTGCCTTGAGCGCGATGTCCGTGCGGTGGTGCGAGCCCGCGAGGTGCACCTTCTCCACGGCTTCGTACGCGTGCTTGCGCGCCGACTTGAGCGTCTTGCCGGTGCCGACGACCGACAGCACGCGGCCGCCGGAGGACACGACCGCGCCGTCGTCACGACGCCGGGTACCGGCGTGCAGCACACCGTCGATCTCGCCGCCGGTGATGACGTCGCCGGTGCGCGGCTTGCCCGGGTAACCGTCGGCGGCGATCACGACGGTGACCGCGGCGCCGCCGGACCACTCCAGCGGCGGGTGCTCGGCGAGCTTGCCGGTGGCCGTGGCCTGCATCAGCCCGGCGATCGGCGTGCGCAGCAGGGCCAGCACGACCTGGGTCTCCGGGTCGCCGAAGCGGCAGTTGAACTCGATGACCTGCGGGCCCTCGGACGTCAGCGCGAGCCCGGCGTAGAGCAGGCCGGAGAACGGCGCGCCGCGCGCGACCAGCTCGTCGGCGACCGGCTGGACGACCCGCTCGACCAGGTCGTCGACCAGGTTTTCGGGCGCCCAGGGCAGCGGGGCGTAGGCACCCATGCCGCCGGTGTTCGGGCCGGCGTCGTCGTCGCCGACGCGCTTGAAGTCCTGCGCGGGCAGCAGCGGCACGACGGTGTGGCCGTCGACGAAGCAGAAGAGCGAGGCCTCCGGACCGTCCAAAAAGGACTCCAGGAGGACCGGGTGGCCGCCGTCGAGCAGCATGATGGCGTGCTTGCGGGCGACGTCGTAGTCGGTCGTGACAACGACGCCCTTGCCCGCGGCGAGGCCGTCGTCCTTGACCACCCAGGTCGGGCCGAAGCGGGCGAGCGCGGCGTCGAGGCGGGCCGGGTTGTCGACCACCTCGCTGCGCGCGGTCGGCACGTTCGCCGCGGCCATGACGTCCTTGGCGAACGCCTTCGAGCCTTCGATGCGGGCCGCCGAGGCCGACGGGCCGAAGCAGGCGATACCGGCCTTGCGGACGGCGTCGGCGACGCCGGCGACGAGCGGGACCTCGGGCCCGATCACCACCAGGTCGGCCTGCCAGCTCTTCGCGAGGGCGGCGACCGCGTCCGGGTCCGCCGCCTCGACACCGAGCTGCTCGGCCATCGCGGCCGTCCCGGCGTTGCCGGGCGCGCAGGCCAGGGCGGTGACCGTGGGGTCGCCGGACGCCGCGAGGACGAGAGCGTGCTCACGGGCGCCGGAGCCGATTACCAGTACGCGCACGCCGCACAGCGTATCCGGACGGCTCCGCGCCGGACATCCCGCCGTCCCCGGGACGGGTGTCCACGTGTCGTTTACCGCGCTGACCGCCCAGGTACGACCTTCGGACGCTTGCGGCCGTGAGGGTGACGCGAGTAGTCAGGGCACACCCTGTGAAAAGAGGTCACCAGATGAAGCGCAAACGTGTCGGCGTCCTGGCACTCGCCGGACTGGCGTTGCTGAGCGTCACCGGATTCGCGATCGGGTCGGCGAACGCGGCCGAGACCGGGTCCGCCGATGCGGCCGCGCACGGGCGGGGTCACGATGATCCCGTGATCATCGGACACCGCGGCGCGCCCGGGTACCGGCCGGAGCACACGCTCGCCTCGTACGAGCTCGCCTACCGCCTCGGCGTCGACTGGGTCGACGTCGACCTCGTGCCCACGAAGGACGGCCAGCTGGTCGCCCGGCACGAGCCGGAGATCGGCGGCACCACCGACGTCGCGCGGCACCCGGAGTTCGCGTCCCGCAAGAAGACCCTGGTGATCGACGGCGTCTCGACGACCGGCTGGTTCACCCAGGACTTCACGCTGGCCGAGCTGAAGACGCTGCGCGCGGTCGAGCGGATCCCGGTCAACCGGCCGCACAACACGCTGTACAACGGGCGCTATCAGATCGCCTCCTTCCAGGAGGTGCTCGACCTGACCAAGCGGCTCGGCAAGCAGCTGCACCGGACGCTCGGCACCTACCCCGAGGTCAAGCACTCGACGTTCTTCCAGTCGATCGGCAACCCGATCGAGCCGAAGCTGGTCTCGGCCCTGAAGCGCAACGGCCTCGACCGGCCGGACGCGCCGGCGATCATCCAGTCCTTCGAGGTGTCGAACCTGATCGCGCTGCACAAGCAGGTCCGGACGCCGCTGCTGCAGCTGACGTCGGCGACCGGCGCCCCGGCGGACTTCGTCGCGAGCGGTGACAAGCGGACGTACGCGGACATCGTCTCGGCGTCCGGGCTGAAGGACGTCGCGAAGTACGCGAAGTACCTCGGGCCGGACAAGAGCCAGATCATCCCGCTGGACGCCGCCGGGAACCTGACGAAGCCGTCCGCGATCGTCGCCGACGCGCACAAGGCCGGCCTGAAGGTGCAGCCGTACACGTTCCGGAACGAGAACCCGTTCCTGCCGGCCAACCTGCGGTCCTCGGCCGAGCCGGACGCCTACGGTGACGTGTTCACCGAGGAAGCGGCGTTCCTCCAGGCGGGCGTCGACGGCTTCTTCGCCGACCAGGCCGACACGGCGCTCGAGTCGCTGCACACGTTCCTGGGCCGGTAATCCCTTTGCCGTGAGGGGCACCTTCAGGGACTCTTCGTCCATGAAGGTGCCCCTCACGACGTTCTCCGGCGTGGTGCTGGTGAGCCGCGGCGACGAGACGCTGGTGTCCGAGGCGCGCGGGTTCGCGCATCGCGGCTACGGCGTCGAGAACACCGCCGACACGCGGTTCGCGATCGCCAGCGGCACCAAGGGGTTCACCGCGCTGGTCGTCGTCGGGCTGATCGCCGAGGGACGGCTTTCGCTGGAGACGACGGCCCGCTCGATCCTGGGCGCCGACCTGCCGTTGATCGACGACGCCGTGACGGTCGAGCACCTGCTGACGCACACCTCCGGCATCGGCGACTACTGCGACGAAGAGGCGGATCCACCGCCGACTCCGCTGCTCGCCACCTCCGCCGACTACCTGGGCGCGCTCGACGGCTTTCCGCAGAGATCCGTGCCCGGCACGGAGTTCCGGTACAACAACGGCGCGTTCGCCGTCCTCGGCCTGCTCGCCGAACGGGTCGCGGGCCGGCCGTTCCCCGACCTCGTGCACGAGCGCGTCTGCGCGCCCGCCGGGATGACCGACACGGCGTTCCTCCGGTCGGACGCGCTGCCCGGCCGGACCGCCACCGGCTACCTGGAAGACGGCCGCACCAACGTGTTCAGCCTGCCGGTCGCGGGCTTCGGCGACGGCGGGATCTACAGCACCGCACCGGACATCCGGAAGTTCTGGCCCGCGTTCCTCGGCGGCCGGATCGTGGCGCGCGAGTGGGTGACCCGGATGCTGCGCCCGCACACGGACCGGTACGGCCTCGGCTTCTGGCTGCCGTGGCCCGGCGCCGTGCGGCTGGAAGGCGGCGACCACGGCGTCTCGTTCCGGAGCACGCACGCGAACGGCACTACCGCGACGCTCATCTCGAACCACCACCGGGGCGGCGGACCGCTGCTCCGGCAGCTGGACGAGTTCTTGACGAAGCCTTGACACCCCTCGCCCACCAGGGCTAACTTCGGCGAATTCAATGGTCTGGCCGCATACCTTTCAAGAGGTGCCCGATGGATGTCTCCGACCAGCAGACCACTCCCGACCACGATCCCGCCCAAGACGACGACTCCGCGCGCTTGCACCAGCTCGGCTACGCGCAGGAGCTCAAGCGGACGATGTCGGGGTTCTCGAACTTCGCCGTCTCGTTCACCATCATCTCCATCCTGTCCGGTTGCCTGACGCTCTACGGCTTCGGTATGAAGACCGGCGGGCCGGCCGCGATGATCTGGGGCTGGCCGCTCGTCGGGATCTTCGTCATCCTGGTCGGCCTCGGCATGGCCGAGGTCTGCTCCAGCTACCCGACCGCGGGCGGGCTGTACTACTGGGCGGCGCGGCTGGCGCGGAAGAACGGCCCCGCGTGGTCGTGGTTCACCGGCTGGTTCAACCTCGTCGGGCAGATCGCCGTCACCGCGGGCATCGACTTCGGCGCGGCCCTGTTCCTCAACGCGTTCCTCGACCTGCAGTGGGGCTTCTCGGCGACCCCGGGGCACACGATCCTGCTGCTTGCGATCATCCTCGTGGTGCACGGCCTGCTGAACACCTTCGGCGTCCGGATCGTGGCGATCCTCAACAACGTCAGCGTGTGGTGGCACCTCATCGGCGTGCTGGTGATCGTCGGCGTGCTGATCATCGTGCCGGCCAAGCACCAGGACGCGTCGTTCGTCTTCGGCAGCTTCGTGAACCAGACGGGCTGGGGCTCGGCGTTCTACGTCTTCGCGATCGGGTTGCTGGTCGCGCAGTACACGCTGACCGGTTACGACGCGTCGGCGCACATGACCGAGGAGACCAAGAGCGCGGCGACGGCCGGGCCGCGCGGCATCGTGATGTCGATCGTCGTCTCGCTCGTCGCGGGCTGGATCCTGCTGATCGGCCTGACGTTCGCGATCCAGGACTACGCCGGCGAAGTCGGCTCGGCCACCGGCGTCCCGCCCGCGCAGATCTTCATCGACGCGACCGGCGCGGTCACCGGCAAGTTCCTGCTGCTGATCTGCATCGGCGCGCAGCTGTTCTGCGGCATGGCGTCGGTGACGGCGAACTCGCGGATGATCTACGCGTTCGCCCGCGACGGCGCGATCCCGGGGTCGAAGTTCTGGCACAAGATCAACAAGCGGACGCAGACGCCGACCAACGCCGTCTGGCTCGGCGCGGGCGGCGCGCTCATCCTGGCGCTGCCCTACCTGTGGAGCTACACCGCCTACAGCGCGGTCACGTCCATCGCCGTCGTCGGCCTGTACGTCGCGTACGTCATCCCGGTGTTCCTGCGGGTCCGGCAGGGTGACGACTTCGAGCGCGGGCCGTGGCACCTCGGCCGCTGGGGCAAGCCGGTCGGCATCATCGCGACGGTCTGGGTCGTGCTGATCTTCGTGCTGTTCATGCTGCCGCAGGCGTCCCCGGTGACGGTGGACTCGTTCAACTACACACCGATCGCGTTCCTCGTGGTGCTCGGCGGCGCGGGTCTGTGGTGGGCGCTCTCGGCCCGGAAGTGGTTCAAGGGCCCCAAGGTCCAGGGCTCCGAAGCCGAACTCGCGGCCGTGGAACAGGAACTCAAGGAACTCGGCTGACGCTCGGTGCAAGTTGTCGTGAGTGTTTAGGGCGGTTCTAACCGCCCTAAACACTCACGACAAGCCGCGGCAGACTCAGGAAGTCCGGGCTTCCCGTGCCGGGACGGAGTCCTCGACCCGGACCTCGTGGCCCGGGCGGACCACCGTGACCGCCACCGCGCCCAGGGCGCCGACCGCGGCGAAGGCGTAGAAGCCCCACGGGTACGCGATTCCGGCCGTCAGCAGCGCGCCGCCGAGGAGCGGGCCGGAGATCGCGCCGATCCGGCCGATGCCGGCGGACCAGCCGAGGCCGGTCGCGCGGATCGCGTCCGGGTAGACGCGGCCGATGTAGGCGTACACCAGCACCTGGGCGCTGAAGACGAAGCAGCCGGTCAGGAACACCGCCGCATACAGCCCGACCGCCGGCAGCCGCACGCTCAGCAGCGCCAGGAACACGGCACCCGCGATGAACCAGACGCGCGCGGACGGCCGGATGCCGACGCGGTCGGCGACCCGGCCCGCGACGAGCAGGCCCACGATGCCGCCGACGTTCAGCGTCAGCAGCAGGCTGAGCGCGGCGCCGAGCGGGTAACCGGCCTGGCGCATGATCTCCGGCAGCCACGTGTTCAAGCCGTAGACCAGCAGCAGGCCCATGAACGACGTCACCCAGAACGCGATGGTGGCGCGCAGCAGCCCGCCGCGGAACAGGCCGGCGACGGCGTGCCCGGCCGACCGCTCGGTCTCGCGGACCCGCTGGAACGACTCGGACTCCGGCAGGAACTTCAGCATAAGCGGGATCAGCACCACCGCGGGCAGGGCGCCGGCGACGAACATCGCACGCCAGCCCAGCGGCGAGATCAGCACGATCGCCAGCAACGCCGTCAACACCGCGCCGACGTGGTAGCCGGTCATCACCGTGGTCGTCGCGCTGCCGGCCTTGCCGCGGCGCGCGTACTCCGTGACCAGCGTGATCGCCGTCGGCAGGCAGCCGCCGAGGCCGAGCCCGGCGACGAAGCGCAGCAGGCCGAAGATGAACGTCGAGGGCGCGAACGCGCACAAGAGCGTGCACAGCGAGAACAACGCGACCGAGATGATCAGGGACTTCCGGCGGCCGATGACGTCGGTGATCGTGCCGATCGCCAGCCCGCCCAGCATCATCCCGGCGAGGCCGACCGTCGAGACGACCGACGCCGTGGCCGGTGTCAGGCCCCAGACGTGGTCACGCAGGAGCACGGGCAGCACGGAGCCGAGCACGACGAGGTCGAACCCGTCGAGCAGAACGGCGGTCCAGGCCAAGGGCACTACCCAGGAACGGGTGCCAGGGGACATGGGGAACCTCCGGATGTGCGTCGGTGCACGTCATCCGCACAAGTGTGCGTAGTGCGCACAAGTATGCACATCCGGTTTGCCGTAATCCAGGTCGCTTCCATTCACCGGAAGGCAAGCGCAAGCCGTCTACCTGCGCGAAGATCACGCGCGTGGAGATCCTGGTGCTCATGGGCGTGCTCGCCGGTTCGCTGGCGCTGACGGCGATCGCGCGGCGCTACAACCTGTCCGCGCCGCTGCTGGTCGTGGTGGTCGCCCTCGGGGTGGCGCTGATCCCCGGCGTGCCGCGGCTGGAGCTGGAGCCGGAGCTCGTCCTCACCGTCGTGCTGCCGCCGTTGCTCTACTCGACGTCACTCGAAAGCTCGTTGACGCACTTCAAGCGCAACCTGCGGCCGATCGTCGCGCTGGGCGTGGTGCTGGTGGCCGTCACGGCGGTGGTCGTCGCGGTGGTCGTGCACCTGCTGCTGCCGGACGTGCCGTTCGCCTCGGCGCTGGTCTTGGGCGCGGTCGTGGCGCCGCCGGACGCCGTGACGGCGGTGGCGATCGGCCGCAAGCTCGGGCTGCCGCGGCGCGTGATGACCGTGCTGACCGGCGAAAGCCTGGTCAACGACGCCGCCGCGCTGACGCTCTACAAGGTCGCGCTGGCCGCCGTCGCCGGCACCGCGGGCTCGGCCGGGCACGGCGTCGCGGTGTTCGGCGTCGCGACCGTGCTGGGCATCGGGGTCGGCCTGGCGATCGGCGCGCTCGTCGTCGGGATCCGGCGGCTGCTCGACGACCCGCTGCTGGAGTCGGCGTTCGGGATCATCGTGCCCTTCGGCGCGTACGTCACCGCCGAGCACCTGCACCCGTTCGGCGAGGAGTTCAGCGGCTCCGGCGTGCTCGCCGTCGTCGCCGCGGGCCTCTACCTCGGCCATCGCTCGCTCTACGCGTCACCGGCGACGCGCATGCAGGACAGATCCGTCTGGGCGTCGATCGACGTCCTGCTGGAGGCGCTGGTGTTCGCGCTGATGGGCCTGCAATTGCCGTTCGTGCTCGACGACGCGGCGCACGCGGCCCGCGACAACGGCACCCTCGCGCTGGTGGCGCTGGCCGTGCTCGCGGTGACGATGCTGGTGCGGATCCCGGCGGTGGCCCTCTTCGCGTACCTGCCGAAGACGTTGCGGCTGTTCGGCCAGGTCCGTCGGGCGCCCGACTGGCAGACCATCGCGGTGATCTCGTGGACCGGCATGCGCGGCGTCGTCACGCTCGCGGCCGCCGCCGGTGTCCCGGCCGGCACACCGGGGCGTGAGGAGATCCAGCTGTTCGCGTTCGCGGTGGCGATCGGCACGGTGCTCATCCAGGGCCTCACGCTGCCGCCGCTGATCCGGGTGCTGAAGGTGCAGGACCCTTCGGAGACCTCGCGGGACGAGGCGGAGGAACTCGCGGCCCGCGAGGTCGCGCAGAAGGCGGCGCACGCGCGGCTGCACGAGATCAGCCGCGACCGGCTCGCCCAGCTGGACCTGCCGCCGGAGAAGGTCCAGCGCCTGAAGGAGCGCCTCGAACGGCTCGTCGACACGCGCTACCGGTTCGCCAAGGCGGCGATCACGCTGTCCGGCGAGGACCGCACCGGCAGCCCGCAGGCGCAGTTCGCGAAGGCCCGGCGCGAGCTGCTGATCACCCAGCGCAAGGCGATGATCGAGGAGAACCGCGCGGGCCGGCTCGACGACGAGATCCTCGGGAAGATGCTGCGTGAGCTGGACCTGGAGGAGCTGTCGGTGTCGACGACGCTCACGAACCGATTGAGCTGATCACCTCCCAGGTCCGTCGCCGCTCTTCGGACGAGCGGATGCCGGTCTGCGACACGAGGACGTCGGTCGCGCCGGCGTCGTAGTAGCGCTGAAGCCCGGCCAGGACGGTCTTCTCGTCGCCGATGATCGCCAGGTCCGCCGGATGATCGACGCCTTCCGCGGCCAGGATCCGTTGATACGACGGGATCTGCGCGTAGAACCCCATCTGTTCGACGGCGAGGGCGCGCACGGCCTCGGGGTCATCGGTGACGATCGCGGGCACGGCGGCGAGGATCCGCTTGCCCGCGGGCAGGTGAGGCACGATCTGTTCGGCGAGCGCCCGCGGCCCGGCGAGGAACGGCAGCGTCCCGTCGGCCAGCTCACCGGTGACGCGCAGCGCCTGCGGCCCCATCGCGGCCACGATGATCGGCACGTCACCGCCCACAGTGGACAGTCCGGGCGCGTGGGCCTGGACGGTCTCGCCGTCGAAGTCGACCTCCTCGCCGGTGAAGACCTTCTTGAGCACGGTCAGGTACTCGCGCAGGTGCTTGATGGGCGGCGGGTACTCGACGCCGTAGACGGGCCCGAGAAAGCCCTTCGAGCCGAGCCCGACCCCGAGGGTGAACCGGCCACCGGTGGCGGCGTGGGCGGTCTGCGCCGCGTTCGCGACCACCAGCGGATGCCGCGGGTAGATGGGCACCACGGAGGTGCCGACCTCGAGCCCGGGATTCTCCCGCCCCGCGAGCGCGGCGACGGTGATGGCGTCCTGGCTGAGCGGAAGCTGCGAAAACCAGACGGACTTGAGCCCGGCATCGGCGGCTTGCCGCACCTGTTGCAGGAGTTCGTCGACGAGGTTGGGCGCGGAGGCGGTATCGCCTGAGGGAAGCGTGACTCCGATGGTCATGCGTTCCAAGTTAGCGAGCGATGCCACCGGTTTCCGGCTTCTCAGCGCTTGAGAAGCGGACTTATCCACAATGGGTTCGGTTGTCCACAGATTTCGTCCGGACCCGTTTTCGCGCCGGGGGTGCCGATACGCTGGAGACGGGACCGGCCCCCCAAGGGAAGGGCGGGGTGGGCCTCGGCGGCGGGATGGCCGTGCAAGCCCGGCGAACCCGGCTCACGCCAGAAGGCGGACCACCGCGCCATGATCCCCGCATCGGCCGGTCAGGCAAGCGCTTCCGCATCCCGGGAACCGCCGCTCCCAGCGCGTGGGAACTCGCGCGAGCCGCGCCAGAATCCCCCACCCTGGGCGAGATCCCGATCACGATCTTCAGGAGATCCCATGTCGCTGACCGATGTCATCGACGGCACTCGCAAGGCCGTCGACGCCGACCCGCACAACGCCGCTGCTTCCTTCAGCGTGGACCACACCCTGAAGCCCGGCACCAAGACCGAAGTCGCCGTGAAGGTGCGGGGGCACGAGTTCACCGTCGACGAGCCGCCGGCGCTCGGCGGGACCGATCAGGCTGCGAACCCCGTCGAGTTCGCGCTCGCCGCGCTCGGGTCGTGCCAGGTGATCACGTACCAGTTCTGGGCGGCGAAGCGCGGGATCCCGATCGACTCGATCAAGGTCACCGTCGACGGTGACCTCGACCTCCACGGCTTTTTCGGCTTCTCGCTCAACACCCGCCCCGGTTTCGGGGACGTCCGGGTGTCCGTCGAGCTGGACGGGCCGGCGAGCCGGGAGCGCTACGAAGACCTCAAGCGCGAGGTCGACGAGCACTGCCCGGTGCTCGACCTGTTCCGCAACGAGACGCCGGTCAGCACGAAGCTGACCTAAACGAACTGGTGCCGCACGATCGTCTGGTCGCGGCCCGGGCCGACGCCGATCGCCGAGATCCGGGCGCCCGACAGCTCTTCCAGGCGCTCGACGTACGCGCGGGCGTTCGCCGGGAGCTCCTCGAACGTGCGGCAGCCCGAGATGTCCTCGAACCAGCCCGGGTGCTCTTCGTAGATGGGGATCGCGTGGTGCACGTCGGTCTGCGTCATCGGCATGTCCTGCGTGCGGAAGCCGTCGACCTCGTACCCCACGCACACCGGCACCTTCTCCAGCCCGGACAGCACGTCCAGCTTGGTGAGGAAGTAGTCGGTGATGCCGTTGACGCGGACCGCGTAGCGCGCGATCACCGCGTCGAACCAGCCGGTGCGCCGCGAGCGGCCGGTCGTGACGCCGAACTCGCCGCCCTGCTTGCGCAGGTACTCGCCGGACTCGTCGTTCAGCTCGGTCGGGAACGGGCCGGAGCCGACGCGCGTGGTGTAGGCCTTGAGGATGCCGAGCACCGTGCCGATCCGGCCCGGGCCGATGCCCGAACCGGCGCTCGCGCCACCGGACGTCGGGTTCGACGACGTCACGAACGGGTAGGTGCCGTGGTCGACGTCGAGCAGCGTGCCCTGTGAGCCTTCGAGCAGCACGGTCTCGCCGCGCTCGAGGGCCTGGTTGAGCTGCAGCCGCGTGTCGGCGATGCGGTGCGCGAACTTCTCGCCGGCCGCGAGCACCTCGTCGGCGACCTGGTTCGCCTCCAGCGCCTTGCGGTTGTAGACCTTCACCAGCACCTGGTTCTTGAACTCCAGCGCGGCTTCGACCTTCTGCCGGAAGATCTTCTCGTCGAGCAGGTCCTGCACGCGGACGCCGACGCGGGCGATCTTGTCCTGGTAGCACGGGCCGATGCCGCGGCCGGTGGTGCCGATCTTGCGGCTGCCCAGGTAGCGCTCGGTGACTTTGTCGATGGCCACGTGGTACGGCATGATCAAGTGCGCGTCCGCGGAGATCAGCAGCTTGGACGTATCGACGTCCCGCGCTTCCAGTCCGGACAGCTCGTCCAGCAGCACACCCGGATCGACGACCACGCCGTTGCCGATGACGTTGGTCACGCCGGGGGTGAGGATGCCGGAGGGGATGAGGTGCAGGGCGAAGTTCTCGCCGTTCGGCAGGACGACCGTGTGACCGGCGTTGTTGCCACCCTGGTAGCGGACGACCCATTGGACGCGGTCACCCATCAGGTCGGTGGCCTTGCCCTTGCCTTCGTCTCCCCATTGGGCACCGATGAGCACGATGGCCGGCATGTGACACTCCAAGGTGTTCGACGACGTGAGGTTTAGTGTCCGGGACGGACACCGGTGGCGCTGGTAAATGCCGGTGCATGACTGTAACGGAGGACCCGCGGGTGCGCGGAATAGTGGTGGCCTGTGGCGACGGCGCGGCGGGGTTCGAGGAAGTCGACGACGTCGAATCGATCCGCGTGCCGAGCCGTCCCGGCAAGGCGGAAATCGACCCCTTGCTGGGCGAACACGATCACCTCGTCGTGTCGGGCACGGACGCCGATCTCGCCGCGGTCGTGCTGCGGCTGCTGCGGAAGGACGCGATCTCCGGCGTGTCGGTCGGGTTCGTGCCGTCGTCGCCGGACTCGTCGGTCGCCGCGCTCTGGGGACTGCCGAAGACGCCGCTGCAGGCGCTCGCCCTGGCGTTGCGCGGCGAGGTCGACCCGGTGCCGCTGATCCGCGACGACGTCGGCGGTGTGCTCGTCGGGCGCGGGCAGCTGCGGCTCGTCCGCGGGGTGGCCTACTGCGACGAGCAGGTCGCGCTGCGCGGGCCGGCCGCGTCGATCGAGGTGACGCCGGATCCGGGCGGGCCTGGGCTGGCCGTCCGGGTCGTGAAGGGGACCGTCTTCAAGCGGCCGACGACGCTCTACTCGCGCGCGTTCCAGATCGGCTGCATCCCCACGCGGCCGGTGAGCGACGACGTGGTCTTCGACCGTGCGGTGAACAAGTGGACCTGGTACCGGCACACGGAGGATCTGCGACTCGTTCGTGGCGCCGTCTGACCTGCACTTTTCACTCTGAAGTGCAGATCTGCACACTCAGCGTTCGCGAACGGCCAGCAACATGTCACCTATACGTGTTGCACTCGCCACTCAGGTGTATCAGGGTGAGCTGTCCCCACACCTGACATGGAGGCAGCAATATGCCAACCAGGCGTGCTGTTCGTCATTACTTGGCCGTCCTCGCCGCTACCGCGGTGTTCTCCGGGACGCTGGCCGGCGTCGCCGACGCCACCCCGCCGGGCATCCCGTCCGCCGCGACGGCGAAGTCCGAGCTGGCTTCGCTGAGCGTCAAGGCCGACGGGTCCCAGACCGGCTACAGCCGCGACAAGTTCCCGCACTGGATCGACCAGGGAAACAGCTGCGACACGCGCGAAGTCGTGCTGAAGCGCGACGGCACGAACGTCGTCACCGGGTCGAACTGCGCCGCCACCTCCGGCAGCTGGTTCAGCCCGTACGACGGCGAGACCTGGACGGCGGCGTCCGATGTGGACATCGACCACGTGGTGCCGCTGGCCGCCGCGTGGCGCACCGGGGCGTCGTCGTGGACGACGGCCCAGCGCCAGGCGTACGCGAACGACCTGACCGACCCGCAGCTCATCGCCGTGACGGACAACGTCAACCAGTCGAAGGGCGACAAGTCGCCCGACCAGTGGAAGCCGCCGCTCACGAGCTACTGGTGCACCTACGCGAAGATGTGGGTCGCGGTGAAGACCAAGTTCAAGCTCACCGTCAACACCGCCGAGAAGAGCGCGCTGACGGACATGCTCGGCCGCTGCTGACCTCCGGTTCGCCATGAGGGGCACCCTCAGGGACTCCAGGTCCCTGAGGGTGCCCCTCATGGCGTGTCAAGGGGGAATCCCTGCGGTGCCAGGGAATGGGACCCCGGTTCGCTCTGTGGGACGGCCTCAAGGGCGGAACTAGCGTCGCGCTTGAAGACGCAACCACTCCCCGCTGGAGGCCGTCGGTGTCCCCGCTTTCCCGTGCCCGCAACGCCGCGGCCCTGCTCACCCTGCCCATCCTCCTGACCGCCTGCGCCGCCGCCGGCACCGGACAAGCCGCTTCCGGGCCGCCCCAGGCCGGCGGCACGCTCCGGCTCGGCATCTCGTCCGCGCCCGACTGCGTCGACCCGCAGCAGACCGCAACGAACGCGTCGATCAACGTCGCGCGCCAGCTGGTCGACTCGCTGACCGACCAGGACCCGAAGACCGGCGAGATCAAGCCGTGGCTGGCCGAGAAGTGGGAGAGCAACGCCGATTCGACGGCGTTCACCTTCCACCTGCGGGCCGGCGCGACGTTCTCCGACGGCACTCCGGTCGACGCCACCGCGATCAAGACCAGCTTCGACGGCATCAAGGCCCTCGGCACGAAGGCCCAGCTCGGCTTCGGCTACCTCGCGGCCTACAAGAGCACGACGGTCGTCGCCCCGCGGACCGCGCGCCTCGAGTTCTCCGCGCCCAGCGCCCAGTTCCTGCAGGCCAGCTCGACCGTGTCGCTCGGTGTCCTGGCCCCCGCGGCGTTCCAGAAGACGCCGGAGCAGCGCTGCCAGGGCAACGGCCTGGTCGGCTCCGGGCCGTTCGTCTTCGAAAGCCTGAAGCAGAACCAGGAGATCGTGCTGGCCAAGCGCAAGGGTTACACCTGGGGCTCGTCGCTGTTCAAGCACCAGGGTGAGGCCTACCTCGACAAGATCGACTACAAGATCGTGCCGGAGCCCGGTGTCCGCACCGGCAGCCTCGCCTCCGGCCAGCTCGACGCGATCACCGACGTCCAGCCGGTCGACGAGCCCCAGTTCACGAGCAACGGCTTCACCGAGAACATCCGGCCGAACCCCGGCGTCGTGTTCAACCTGCACGCGAACACCACCCGCGGCGTGCTCACCGACGAAAAGGTGCGCCAGGCCGTGCTCAAGGGCGTCGACCGCACCGAGGTCGTGAACACCGTGCTGACGCCCAGCTACAAGCCGGCCACCAGCATCCTCGGCTCGGCGACGCCATTGCACAGCGACCTGTCCGCGCAGCTCGCCTACGACCAGAAGGGCGCCGCGGCGCTGCTGGACGGCGACGGCTGGGTGCCCGGCGCCGACGGGATCCGCACGAAGAACGGCCAGAAGCTGAGCGCGGCCGTGGTGTTCTCGCCGGTGTTCAACCAGAACCGCAGCGTGCTGGAGCTGATCCAGCAGCAGCTGCGCAAGATCGGCTTCGACCTGAAGATCGAGCAGCACACCAACGCCGAGACCACGCAGATCCAGCTCGCCGGGAACTACGACTTCCTCTGGTACAACGTGACCCGCGCCGACCCGGACATCCTGCGCGGCCAGTTCTCCACGAAGGCCGGCAACCGCAGCCGGCTCACGCCGGGCAACCCGCTCGACGTCGCCCTCGACGCCCAGTCGTCCACTGTGGACAACGCCAAGCGCAAGCCGTCGGCCGACGAGGCGCAGAAGCTGATCGTCGACCACGCCTACGCGGTGCCGGTGTTCGAGCTGACCCAGGTCGTCGCGGAGAGCGCCAAGGCGCACGCCGTCGACTTCGAAGCGTCGTCACGGCTGCAGCTGTTCGACGCGTGGCTGTCGTGAGGAACTACCTGCTCCGCCGGGTCGCGCAAGCGGTCTTCGTGCTGTGGGCGGCGTTCACGCTGTCGTTCCTGATCCTCTACCTGCTGCCGGGGGACGCCGTTTCGGCGAAGCTCGCCGGCGGGGAGGCCGGGTCGTCGACGACGCCGGAGCAGCTCGCCGCGGCCCGCGCGGAGTACGGTCTGGACTCGCCGCTGCCGGTGCAGTACCTGAAACGGCTGGTCTCGGCGCTGCACGGCGACTTCGGCCGCAGCGTCGCGACCGGTGACGACGCGACGCACATGGTCGTCACGGCGTTGCCGCCGACGCTCGCGGTGACGAGCCTGGCGCTGGTGTTCGCGGTGCTGTTCGGCGGCGGCTCGGCGTTCCTCGGCACGTTCACGCGGTTCCGCTGGTTGCGCCAGGCGCTGCTGTCCCTGCCGTCGCTGGCGATCTCGCTGCCGCCGTTCTGGGTCGGGCTGCTGCTGATCCAGTTCTTCTCGTTCCGGCTGCGGCTGTTGCCCGCGCTCGGCACGCAGGGGTTCGCGGCGCTGATCCTGCCCGCGATCACCCTCGCCCTGCCGACCGGCGCGATCATCGGCCAGGTGCTGGCGAAGAGCCTGGCCACGCAGCAGGAGCAGCCGTACGCGGAGATCGCCGCGGCCAAGGGCGCGAGCCGCTGGCGCGTCCACTTCGGACACCTGCTGCGCAACGCCGCCGTGCCGACGCTGACCGTCGCCGGCGTGGTGGCGGGCAACCTGGTCGCCGGTTCGGTGATCACCGAGACGGTGTTCTCGCGCGACGGCGTCGGCCGGGTCACCGCGGCCGCCGTCACCGCGCAGGACGTCCCGGTGGTGCAGGCGGTGATCGTGCTGGCCGCGCTGGTGTTCGTGGCGCTCAACCTGATCGTCGACCTGCTGTACCCGCTGCTCGATCCGCGGATCGCACGTACCCCCGAGGCGGTGGCCCGTGGTTGACCTCGCCACCCCGGCCCGGACGGCGGTCCGGCAGCCCGGGCTCGTGATCGCCGTCGTGGTGCTGGCGTTCGTGCTGCTCGCCGCGTTCGTGCCGGGGCTGCTGACCAGCTACGACCCGATCACCGGCGTCCCGGCCGAACGGCTGCAGGAGCCGTCGTTGCACCACTTCTTCGGCACCGACGAGACCGGCCGCGACGTCTATGCGCGGGTGATCCACGGCGCGTCGCTCTCGCTGCGCGCGACCGCGATCGCCGTGCTCACGGCGTTGATCGCCGGCTCGGCGCTGGGCCTGCTCGCCGGGTTCCGCGGCGGCTGGGCCGACACCGTGATCATGCGGATCGTCGACGTCTTCCTGGCCATCCCGCCGATCCTGCTGTCGCTGGCCCTGGTCACGGCGCTGGGCTTCGGCACGACGAACGTCGCGATCGCCGTCGGCATCGCGAACCTCGCGTCCTTCGCACGCGTCATGCGCGCGGAGGTGCTTCGCGTGCGAAGCGGCGTTTTCGTCGAAGCCGCGCGAGCCAGCGGCGTGCGCTGGTCGGGCGTGCTGCTGCGGCACGTCCTGCCGAACGCGGCGGGCCCGGTGCTCGCACTGGCGACGCTCACCCTCGGCACGGCCGTGCTCGAGGTGTCGGCGCTGAGCTTCCTCGGTTTCGGCGCGACCCCGCCGACGCCGGAGTGGGGCTCACTCGTCGCCGGCGGCCGCAGTTTCCTGGCCACGGCCTGGTGGATGACGACCTTCCCGGGACTGACGGTCGCGGCGGTGGTCCTCTCCGCGAACCGGCTGTCCCGCGCACTGGATGGAGGCGAGCGATGACCCTGCTGCGCATCGAAAACCTGGCCGTGTCGTACCGGAAGATCCCGGCGGTCCGTGACGTCGGCCTGGACGTCGCCGCGGGTGAGGTGGTCGCCGTCGTGGGGGAATCGGGCTCGGGCAAGTCGACCACGGCGCACGCGGCGATCGGCCTGCTGCCCCGCGGCGGCCGCGTCGACGGCGGCTCGATCAACTTCGACGGCCGGGACCTGCTTTCCCTGTCGGACAAGCAGTGGCGCGGGGTGCGCGGGCGCGAGATCGCGCTGGTGCCGCAGGACCCGGCGGTGTCGCTGAACCCGGTGCACCGGGTCGGCGACCAGGTCGCGGAGGTGCTGAAGATCCACGGGCTCGCGGACCGGCGCGGTGCCGCGCTGCAGGCCGTCGAACTGCTCGAACGCGCGGGCGTGCCCTCGCCGGAGCTGCGCGCGAAGCAGTACCCGCACCAGCTGTCGGGCGGGCTCCGGCAGCGCGTGCTGATCGCGTCCGCGCTGGCCGGGCGGCCGAAGCTGATCATCGCGGACGAGCCGACATCGGCGCTGGACGTCACCGTGCAGCGCCGGATCCTCGACCACCTGACGTCGCTGGCTCTTGAAATGGGCACGGCGATCCTGCTGATCACGCACGATCTGGGTGTCGCCGCCGATCGCGCGTCCCGGATCGTGGTGCTCTCGCAGGGCTCGGTCGTCGAAGAGGGCAAGACCGCCGAAATCGTCAGCGCGCCTTCGCAGCCGTACACGCAGCAGTTGCTGGCGGCGGCGCCGAGCATGACGAGCACGTTGCGTCCGGCGGCCCCGGCCGCCGAGCCCTTGGTGTCGGTGCGCGACCTCGCGAAAACGTTCGACGGCGGCATCCGCGCGGTCGACGGGATCTCGTTCGACATCCCGCGCGGCCAGACGCTGGCGCTGGTGGGCGAGTCGGGCTCGGGCAAGTCGACGACCGCCCGCATGGTGCTCCGGCTGGAGACACCGTCGGCGGGTTCGGTGGAGTTCGACGGCCGGGACATCACCGCGTTGTCCGGCACCGAACTGCGAAGACTGCGGCGGCGGATGCAGATCGTCTACCAGAACCCGTATGCGTCGCTGAACCCGAAGTTCTCGATCGAGGACGTCGTCGCCGAGCCGCTACGGGCGTTCGGGCTTCCGCGCGACCGGGTCCCGGAGCTGCTGGAACAGGTGGCACTGCCGGCGTCGATCGCCCGCCGCAAGCCGGCGGAACTGTCGGGCGGCCAGCGGCAACGGGTGGCGATCGCCCGCGCGCTGGCGCTGCGGCCGGACCTGGTGGTGTGCGACGAGCCGGTGTCGGCGCTGGACGTCTCGGTGCAGGCCCAGATCCTGCGGCTGCTGGCGGAGCTGCAGGCGGAGCTGGGCCTGTCGTACCTGTTCATCTCGCACGACCTGGCGGTGGTCCGGCAGCTGGCGGACCAGGTCGGCGTCCTGCGGGCGGGCGCGCTGGTGGAGCTGGGCCCGGCCGCGCAGGTGTTGCACGAGCCGAAGGCGGAGTACACGAAGGAACTACTGGCGGCGATCCCCGGGCGTTCGGTCCAGGAGGTCTGACGAGACTCGTCCCGTCGTGAGCCGCTGAACTACTACGCTCGGGTGCGTGCGAATCCTCTTCTCGTGCCGCCCGGCGTACGGCCACCTCTTCCCCCTGCTCCCGCTGGCGAACGCGGCGAAAGCGGCGGGGCACGACGTCGTGTTCGGCACCGGTGAGGCGTTCCTCGCGACCGTGCGCGACCTCGGTTTCGAGGTCCACCGCGCCGGCATCTCCATCAGCGACGCCGAAACCGAAGCCAAAGCGCGGCACGGTGAGGACGCCGGCTTCGCCGAGGTCGGCATCACGATGTTCGGCGAGCTGCTGCCGGTGGCACTGCTCGACGACCTGACGCCGCTGCTCCCGCGGCTGCGCCCGGACCTGGTCGTCTACGAGCAGAGCGACGTCGGCGCCGGGGTGGCGGCCCGCCGGGCGGGCATCCCCGCCGTGTCCGTCGTGATCGGCCGGTCCATGCCGCCGGAGCTGCTGGCCCTCGCCACCGAACGCCTGGCCCCGCTCTGGGGCACGCTCCCCGCGGACGCGATGTTCGGCGACGCCTGCGTCGACGTGTGGCCCGACAGCGTCCGCGACCCGGGCACCGCGGGCGTGCCGAAGGTGTTCCGGATGCGTCCGACGCCGGTCGATCCCGACGTCCCGCTGCCGCCGCTGCCGGCCGACGGGTTCGTCTACCTGACCCTGGGCACGGTCGTCTTCGGCGCGACGCAGGTGCTGCGCGGCGCGCTCCACGCGCTGGCCCGGCTGCCGGCCGACGTGCTGGTGGCGCTCGGCCCCGGTGATCCCGCGCTGCTGGGTGAGCTGCCGCCCGGGGTGCGGGCCGCCGGGTTCGTGCCGCAGTCCGAGGTGCTGAAGCACGCGGGCCTGGTGGTGCACCACGGCGGCACCGGCACGGTGCTCGCCGCGCTCGCCGCCGGCCTGCCGCAGCTGGTGCTGCCGCAGGGCGCCGACCAGTTCGTCAACGCGGAGACGCTCACCGCCCTGGGCGCGGCGAAGTCCCTGGTGGGCGACGCCGTGCGGATGGACGCGATCGCGGCCGCGGCCCGCGAACTGCTGGCCGACCCCGAACCGCGCGAGATCGCCCAGGGCGTCGCACGAGAGATCGCGGCCATGCCCGCGCCGGAGCAGGTGCTCGGCGAACTCGTCAACTGGGCGGGTTGACCAGCGCCAGGATCTCGCGCGCCACGGCGTCGTTCTGCCGGAACGACGACGCGTTCGTGCGCGGCCGAGTGAAGGCCGCGGCCGAGCGGGCGCTCGTGTGCGGGCCCACCGCGAACCGGTGCGGGTGCGGGTGGCCCGCGCCGTCCAGAAGACGGGAGTCCGAGACGCGCGTGTGGATCCGGCCCGACGGCAGGTGCACGCCGGTCTCCGGGTCCGCCACCGTCTCCTCGGCCAGCTGACCCGTGTCGCGCAGCTGCTGCAGCAAGCCGTCCGCCGCGCGGGTCACGCTCGGGGCCGGCAGGCGCGCCTCGATCAACGTGCGGGACTCGACCTCGCCCGGGTAGCTCGCGCCGGACGCCACGAAGACGCCGCGCTCGGCATCGGCCGTCACCCGCATTTCCGCGCCCGCGAACGAAACCACGCCCGCCTCGTGCAGCGCGAGCAGTTCTTCCAGCCGTCGTGGCGGCGGGCCGCTGGCGTAGTACGAGAAGAACCCGTGGAACCAGCCGTCCATATCGGACACCTGGGAGGCCGCGTTCAACCGTCGCTTTTGGACCAGCGCGGGCATCTGGCCGTACACCGAGAGCAGCGCCATGAACGCGCCCAGGTCGGCGCTGAACGTCTGGTCGGCGCGGCGCGCGAGGTCGGCCTCGAGGTATTCGCGCAGCTCCTTGCCGAACTCCTCGGCCGTGCCGAACGCGCGGTCCGCCATCGGCCGGTCCAGCCGGTCGAGGTCGAGGCGGTCCTCCTCGGCGGGCACGGCCCGGGCGACGAGGTCCCGCATCCCCGGCGAATCCCAGGCCAGGTCGGCGAAAGCGTCGGCGAACACGGCGAAGTCCAGCCGCACCCGGTCCGGGTGCCCGGTGAACAGCTCGCTGTAGTAACCCCAGGCCAGTTCCTTCGCGACCCGCGGCCAGACGTCGGCGCGGAAGTCGAGCGCGCCCGGCGCCCCGGCCAGCTCGTCGATCGCGTAGGCGTCGAAGAACCGGGGCAGCCGCAACGGTTTCCCGCGCAGCCGGTAGCCGATCTTCGCGTGGTAGGGCACGCCGCGCCGCGAGCCGACGTGCAGCACCGGCTCGGCACCGCTCGGGTGGTAGCGCAGGCCGCCGCCGTCCAGCTCCTCGAAGCGGCCGCCGCGGCCTTCGGTCAGCAGCAGCATCAGGTCGACGAACGCCAGCCCGAACCCGCGCACCAGCACGGTTTCCCCCGGTTCGACGCCGGAGTAGTCGACGTCGGCGGTGTAGCCGGCCGGGTAGTAGGCCAGGCCGTGGCGCCCGGCGAACGACGCCAGCTCGCGCTCCCGCTCGTCCGGTTCCGCGTCGAGGTGCCCGACCGTGAACACGACGGCGTCCGCGTTCAGCTCCGAACCGTCCGAGAGCCGGACGAGCGAGCCGTCGACGTCCACCGCGCGCGCCGCGTGCTCGACGACGCCGATGCCGCCGGGCAGGTCGCCGAGGATCTTCCGGTACACCCAGGTCAGGTACGCGCTCTGCAGCCGCCGCGTCGGGAAGTGGAAGGCGTCCAGCGCGGTGAGTTCGGCGCCGACGTCCGCGGGTACTTCGGCCTCGAGCGACCCGTCCCGCACCTGCCGCGCCCACTCCAGCAGCGACGGCCCCGGCAGCACCGGGCCGGCCATCTTCACCGATTCGTCGGTGAACATCGTGACGTCCTCGGGCATGGAGTTCATCCGCAGCAACGGCGACTGGTCGTAGCGCCACACGCGGCCCGGCCCGGGCGGGAAGGGATCGATCAGGTGCACCTCGAGGCGCCGGTCGCCGAGCTGTTCGGCGGCGTTCGCGCCGAGCCGTTCGAGGACGCCGACCCCGCGAGGTCCGGCGCCCACGACGGCGAGTGTGAACGGCGCTGGATCGGCCACGCGATCGAAGCTACGCCGGAGCCGGAGCGCCGGACGTGCTTCTCACAGTGCGGAATTCCCGAGCGGAATCCGAGCCGGACCAATCACTTCGCCCGGGGGCACCGAATCCCCGCCGCAGTGCCCCGCCCACCTGGCGAAAAGGAGCGGATTTGTCCCTCACCCACCCAGGCGCCCGGGCCTTCTCGACGTCACCCGGCCGCCGAAGACTTGGCCGATGACATCGGCACGCCGCACCGCGTCCACACCGCGCAGGACGTGGTCGGCACCCTGCTCAAGGGAAACTGGGCGATCTACGCACACGAATGGGGCGACCAGGACGGCCTCGACCCGCAGCACTGGCGGGACGTCGTCGAGGCCGCCGCCGAGGGAGCCGGGGTCGACGTCGAGTTCGTGGTCATCCCGCGCCGGTCCCTGACCGTCGTGTTCAACCGGGCGGACCCGCCCACCTTCGACCAGGTGCGCGCGTCGATCGAGGTGATCGAACGCGTCCGCCGGCGTTGAGCCGTTCCACCCTGCGGACGTCGTTGCCGCCGCGGTGCGCCCAGGCGTAGCCGTGGAGGCAGCGAAGCGAGAGAAGGTGGACGTCATGCCGGTGGAGTTCCTGGGCATCGGGGGCACGCACGACGGGTCGGAGACGCACGCCCGCTCGGGCGGGGTGTTCGACAAGGAGTACACGCTGCGCCTGGCCCGCGCGCACGAAGACTTCGGCTGGGACCGCGTGCTGTTCGCCTACGGCTCGGGTTCACCGGATCCCGCGCAGGCGGCCGCGTACGTCGCCACGAAGCTGGACAAACTGCAGATCCTGCTCGCGCACCGGGCGAACGTCTCGTACCCGACGTTCGCCGCGAAGACGTTCGCCACGCTCGACCGGATCTCCGACGGCCGGCTGACGGTCCACTTCATCACCGGCGGCAACGACCACGAGCAGCAGCGCGAGGGCGACTTCCTGACGAAAGACCAGCGCTACGGGCGTACCCGCGAGGCCATCCAGATCATCAAGAAGGCCTGGACGTCGGACGAGCCGTTCGACTTCGAGGGTGAGTACTACCGCTTCGCGGACTACGTCAGCGACATCAAGCCGGTGCAGCAGCCCCGGCCGGGCGTCTCGTTCGGAGGGTCCTCGCCGGCCGCGTACGCCGCCGGTGGCGCCGAAGCGGACATCTTCTGCCTGTGGGGCGAGCCGCTGGCCCAGACCGCCGAGCAGATCGAGTCGGTCAAGGCGGCGGCGCTGGCCGCCGGCCGCACGGACGTGCCGCGCATCCAGGTCGCGTTCCGGCCGATCATCGCCCCGACGGAGGAGCTGGCCTGGGAGAAGGCCCACCGCACGGTCGGCGCGATCAAGGATCGCACGAAGGGCGGGCAGCCACTGACCCGCCGTCACAACCTGACCGAACCGGAGAACACGGGCTCCCAGCGGCTGTTGGCGGTCGCCGAGCGGGGTGAGCGGTTCGACCGGGCTTTGTGGACCCCGACGGCGGCCGCGACGGGCGGCGCCGGCAACTCGAACGCGCTGGTCGGCACGCCGGAGACGGTCGCGCAGGCGCTGCTGGACTACTACGACCTCGGCGTCGGGATCCTGTCCGCGCGGGGTTACGACATGCTCGGCGACACCATCGACTTCGGCCGGTACGTCATCCCGATCGTCCGCGAAGAGGTCGCCAAGCGCGACGCGGCCCGGGCCGCCGGAACCACCCGGACTCCCGTGGAGGACGCCCTCGCCGTCGACGGCTGAGTCTCGTTCCCCCAAGTAGCCACCTCGCCCCGCGCGAGGTGGCTACTTTTGCCTCTGGCCCTGGGCCAAGGGGTACGGAATGATCCATTGGTGACTCCTGGGCGACCACTCAGACACTGCGGGCTATCGTCTGACACGTTCGGGAAAGCTCCGTGACACCTTCGATACCGGCGAAAGCACCTAGAGATTCACCAACAGTCACGGGACACTGGCTTGGGTAAATCACGTTTCGTGACCACCCCATGACCGTCCGGTCCTCACCCTCACCGCCGGTCATGCACGGGGCACGATCCGCAGAAGAGGTCGGGAGACACGCATGGCAGCACCGCCGGATCGGATCACGTTCCGCGAGGTGTTCGGAATCGCCGAGTTCCGTGCGCTCTGGTTCGGGGAACTGCTGTCGATCGCGGGCGACCAGCTGGCGAGAGTCGCGCTGTCCATCCTGGTGTTCACCGGCACCAACTCGGCCACCCTCACCGGTCTGACCTACGCGCTCACCTACGCTCCTTCGCTGCTGGGCGGGATCTTCCTGACCGGGCTGGCCGACCGCTTCCCCCGCCGCAGCGTGATGGTGCTGGTCGACGTCCTGCGCGCGGCCCTGATCCTGCTCGTCGCCGTGCCCGGCATGCCGTTCTGGCTGATGTGCGTGCTCGTCGGCGGGGTTTCGCTGCTGAACCCGCCGTTCAAGGCGTCCCAGCTGGCCATGCTGCCGCAGGTGCTCGAAGGCGACCGGTTCGTCGTCGGCATGGGCATCCGGAGCATGACCGTGCAGAGCGCCCAGCTGCTCGGTTTCGCCGGCGGCGGCGCGCTGCTGATCGCCCTCGACCCGCACATCGCGCTCGCCATCGACGCCGCGACGTTCCTGCTCTCGGCGGCGTTCGTCCGCTTCGGCGTGCGCGCCCGGCCGGCCGCGGCGCGCGGCGAGAAGCGCAAGTCCTTCTTCGCGACCCTCGGCGGCGGTGGCCGCGCCGCCTTCGCGAACTCGCCGCTGCGGACGCTGGTGCTGTTCACCTGGCTGATGGGGTTGCTGCCGGTCTACGAGGGCATCGCGGCGCCGTACGTCGCGGCGGCGGGCGGCGGACCCGAGTCGATCGGCCTGCTGCTCGCGGCGGACCCGATCGGCAGCGTGATCGCGACGTTCGTCTACACCCGCTGGGTCCCGGCTTCGGCCCGGCCGAAGCTGATCGGCCCGCTGTCGGCGCTCTGCGCGATCCCGCTGATCGCCTGCTTCCTCGTGCCGGGGCCGGTCACCTCGATCATCCTGTTCATCGTGTCCGGCGGGTTCGGCACGGTGTGCCTGCTGCAGGCGACCGCGTCACTGACGCTGGCCGTGCCCGACGAACAGCGGGCGCAGGTGATGGGCCTGTCGAACACCGGCCTGACGACGATGATGGGGATCAGCCCGCTGATCGGCGGTGTCCTGGCCGATCAGCTGAGCCCGCATTCGACGGTCGGCATCTTCGGCCTCGCGGGGATCGTCCTCACCCTGCCGTTGGCCGTGCTGTGGGCGCGAGCCCTGTCCGGAGAGCCTGATCGATGGATCGACAAAGAAGCCGCACGCGCAGAACCTGCCTGAACCTGCCCCGCGCGTGGGCTTGACCTGCGCGACCTTGCGGTGCGCTGTGCGGTCACTGATCTTTGCCGCGCATCGCTGGCCACCTCTCACTCCGGTGTCAAAGAAAAAAGTACACACCTCTTGCCCTTGTGGACAGCAGGCAAACGGACTGAAACTGTCCGTGAGTAGATTGTCACTGAGTACCTGCGCAAGGGGCTGGGGGAAAAATGGTCACATCGGGGGAACAGGCTGGACAAGACTCGGTACACGGTGTTGCGCATTGGGCACTGTGGTCGAGGCCGCGCGCGTGGATCGCGGCGACGCTGTCCGCGATCGCCGTGATGCTCGCCTGGACGGTCACCACAGCACTGACGATACCGGTCACGCTCGCGAACGTGGGGACGTTTGCACTGCTCACCGGCCTCGCGGTGACACAGACCGAGGTCAGCAGGCGGATCGAACGGCAGCGCCGGATCCTGAGCAACGGCCCGCACATCAACATGACTTCGGTCTGGCTGCTGCCCGCCGGACTGCTGGTACCGCCGCAACTGGTCGCGGTACTCGGCACGTTGCTCTACGTATATCTCGCGTTCCGTAGCTGGTCCGGAACCCGTCCGGGTGAAGCTCACCGTGTCGCGGCCAACGCGACCACGATGATCCTGTCCGGGTTCGCCGCGGGGGTCGTCGCGGACCTGCTCCACGGGCACGGCATGACGGCCGTGGCGCTCGCCGCCATCGCCTTCTTCGCCACCAACACCGCGCTCACCGGGCTCGGCCTGTACCTGGCCGCCCCCGAGAAGGCGACCGTCGAAGGCTGCCTCGGCAACATGGACGACAACCTGCTGGAGCTCGCCACGCTGTGCGTCGGCGGTCTGCTGGTCATGGTCCTGACCACCGAGCCACTGCTGTCCGTACTGGTCATCCTGCCGCTCTACGTACTGCAGCGGTCGGTGCTGATCAAGCGGCTCGAGGAGCTCGCCACCACCGACCAGAAGACGCAGCTGCTCAACGCCACCACCTGGCAGGACGGCGCACAGCGGGAGATCTCGCGCGCGGCGCGCGAGAACGGCAGCTTCGGCGCCATGATGATCGACCTCGACCACTTCAAGCGGATCAACGACACCTACGGGCACCTCGCGGGGGACGACGTGCTCAAGGCGGTCGCGGCCGTGGTCAAGCAGGAGACCAGGGCGCACGACCTGGTCGGCCGGTTCGGCGGCGAGGAGTTCGTCGCGCTGCTGCCGTCGACGTCCAAGGACGACGCGATCGTCACGGCGGAACGGATCCGGCAACGGGTCAGCGAGCTGATCATCAGCACCAAGACCAACGAAGGCAAAGCCGTCGACATCGAACGGCAGACGGCGTCCATCGGCGTCGCCGCCTACCCGCTCGACGGGACGTCCATCGAGGAAGTGATGGCGTCCGCCGACGCGGCGGTCTACGCGGCGAAGGACGGCGGCCGCAACCGCGTGGTCGGGTCGCCGGCCCTGGCGATGGCGGCCGCTTAGCGCAGCCGCTCGATGACGTCGCTCGCCTTGGTCTGCAGGCGGGCGACGCCGCCGACGGTGAATTCGGTCAGCAGGTCGATCAGGGCGTCCTGCGGCGGTGGCTCGCCGTCCCAGGTCGCCTGGACCAGCGACTCGGTCATCGCGAAGAAGAGCGTGACGAGCGCCCGGTCGGCGCGGCCGGAGTCGATGCCGTGCGCGGCCCACCGCTTGGCGCTGGCGTCGGCGTAGACCTTCGCCAGCCGCTCCCGCAGCCGCGTGAGCGCGGGGTCGCCGGCTCGTTCCGCCGCCCGGAGCACGCCGTAGGCCTCCGGGCTGTCGGCGACGAAGGTGACCATGGAGGCGTAGTTGGCCCGCGCCCACTCCCGCAGGCCGGCCTGCGGGTCGGCCGCGGACGCCCTCGCGATGGCCGCGAAGGCCCGCTCCTCGACCTCGGCCACGACCTCGGCGAAGAGCGTCGTCCGGTCGCCGAACTGTTCGTAGACGGCTTGCCGCGAGACGCCGGCCTCACGCGCGATCTGCTCGATCGTCGCGCCCTGCATCCCGTGCTGCGCGACGACCTTCGCCGTCGCCCGCAGCACGCGGGCGCGCTGCTCCCCGACCGGGAGCTTCCGCGGCCGCCCGCGCGGAGCGGGGCTGGACATGGGTGACCCACCTCACTGGTTCTGCTCACCGGGCACGCGGAAAGCCGTGAATGGCCCGTTGAGGGACTCTGAGTCCCTCAACGGGCCATTCACGGCTCGGGGGTCACTTGAGGCCGGTGGCTTCCGCGGCGGCCGGGTCGGAGTCGGCGAGGAACGTCCGGCAGCGGTCGTACTCCTCGGTCTCGCCGATCTTGCCGGCGGCCTTGCCCAGCACGGCGAGGGCGCGCAGGAAGCCCTGGTTCGGCCGGTGCGTCCACGGCACCGGGCCGAAGCCCTTCCAGCCCGCGCGGCGCAGCTGGTCGAGACCGCGGTGGTAGCCGGTGCGCGCGTACGCGTACGCGGCGACGGTCTCGCCCGACTCGAAGGCCTTCTCGGCCAGCGTGGCCCACGCCTCGCTGTAGTCGGGGTGTTCGGCCGCGACGGTCGCCGGGTCGTTCCCGGCGTCGAGCGCGGCCTGGGCGGCGGTGTGCTCGGGCAGCAGCGTCGGCTCGGGGCCGAGCAGGTTGTGCGTCATGCGCCCATTCTGCCCACGCCCGCCGGCTAGAAGAACAGGCCCGCCAGAACCCCGCCGCCGGCCAGCACCAGCGCGCCGATCAGGACAGCGGCCACAACTCGTTTCGGCATCATGGCGGCACACCCTGCCAAGCCCCGCAGCCCGAAAGCAAATCGTCCACCCGTAGGGGTGAACCCCGATTTTGGCGTCGTTTACCACTGTCTTGGCCCGCTCGTGACCATGAACGGCCATGATGTCCGCATGGCCAAGGCAGTCGACGTCCCGGTCGTGGACGTGATCCCGCGCAGCCCCATCGGCAAGACGCGGCTGTTCTTCACGCGGCACTGGCACCGCGGCGCACCCGGGCAGCCGACACCCGGCTGGGTGCTCCGGTTCTGCTACGGGATGTGGCTCGCGGCGTTCGCGTTCAAGCTGGTCGGCTCGTCGTGGGACATGTCGTGGCACTTCATGTGGCTGCGCGACGACCTGGCGCCGCCGCACCTGATCAACACCGTCGGCACGGTGATCATCGTCGTGCTGGTGGCGATCCACAGCTACACCGGCCTGGGCGCCGACAAGACGTCGCTGCGGCTGATGCAGATCGGCCTGCTGACGTTCCTGGTCGCGGCGCCGCTGGACGTCATCAACCACCGCGTCAACGGCCTCGACCTGACCGCGTGGAGCCCGTCGCACATGATGCTCTACCTGGGCACGGGCATCATGCAGGCGGGCGTCCTGCTCGGCTGGCTGCGGTCGTCGCCGCCGGGCCGCTTCCGCACCGGCGTGCTGCTCGCGCTGTGGGCGTTCTTCCTGGAGAACACGTTCTTCCCGAACGGCCAGCAGGAGTACGGCATCCTCGGCCTGCGCGCCTGGGAACGCGGCGCCCCGGAGGCCGAGCCGTCCCTGCTGTCGTTCGCCGCGAACCAGATCGGCCACCCGGTCGACCGGACCGCGATCCTGCACTTCACGATGCCGATCCCGGAGTGGGTGTACCCGCTGTGGGGCATCGGCGTGATGGCGCTGATCCTGGCCCTGGCGCGGCGCACGCTGGGCTTCCGCTGGTCGGCGTCGTTGGTGGCGCTGGCGTACATCGTGTACCGCGCGGTGATGTGGCCGCTGCTGCTGGGCCTGGGCTTCCCGGTCTCGACGATCCCGTTCTACCTGCTTTTCGTGGGTCTCGCCGTGGACCTGGCGTTCACGATCGGCCGCGGTCACGACCTGCTGACGGCGGGCGCGGGAGCGCTGCTGGTGACGGCGTTCGGGTACGGGGCGCTGTGGGCGCAGTCGCAGTTCAGGCCGTGGGTGCTCGGGGACGCGCACACGGAGTCGGCACCCCCGGTGGAGTACTGGACGGCGGGAGTGGCGTTGGTGGCGGTGTTCGTCCTGTGGGCGGCGGCCGGGCCGGTGACCCGGCGGTGGGTGGCCCGGCGGGTCACGGCGTAGCACGCGACAATTGACTGGTGAAGATCACCAACCAGCGGGAGTTGGACGAGGATTTCACAGCGGTCGTGGATGCCGTCGAAGCCGGCGAGATCTTCCACGTCACGCGCAACGGCGTGGAGATCGCCGAGCTGCGACCACCACTGTCTCAGCGGCACCAGCTCGAAGTCGTCGAGGTCTGAACACGACGAAGGGCCGCCACGGAAACCGTGGCGGCCCTTCGTGTGTGCGTCTTACTTGAGCTTGGTGCCGGCCGAGCCGAGGGCCTGGCAGGCCTCCACGATCCGGGCGGCCATGCCACCCTCAGCAGCCTTCAGGTACGACCGCGGGTCGTAGACCTTCTTGTTGCCGACCTCACCGTCGATCTTCAACACACCGTCGTAGTTCTTGAAAAAGTGATCCACGATCGGGCGGGTGAACGCGTACTGCGTGTCGGTGTCCACGTTCATCTTCACCACACCGTAGGAGACGGCTTCGCGGATTTCTTCCGGCAGCGACCCGGACCCGCCGTGGAAGACCAGCTCGAACGGCTTGGACCCCGCGGCCAGGCCGAGTTTCTTCGACGCGGCTTCCTGGCCGCCCTTGAGGACGTCCGGGCGCAGCTTCACGTTGCCGGGCTTGTAGACGCCGTGGACGTTGCCGAACGTCGCGGCCAGCAGGTAGCGGCCGTTCTCGCCGGAGCCGAGCGCGTCGATGGTCTTGAGGAAGTCGCCTTCGGCGGTGTAGAGCTTCTCGTTGATCTCGGCTTCGACGCCGTCTTCTTCGCCGCCGACGACACCGATCTCGACCTCGAGGATGATCTTCGCGGCGGCGGCTTTGGCCAGCAGCTCCTGCGCGATGACGAGGTTCTCGTCGAGGTCGATGGCGGAGCCGTCCCACATGTGGGACTGGAACAGCGGCAGCCCGCCGTTCTTGACCCGTTCGGCGGAGATCTCCAGCAGCGGGCGGACGAACCCGTCGAGTTTGTCCTTGGGGCAGTGGTCGGTGTGCAGGGCGACGTTGACGTCGTAGCGCGCGGCGACGACCTGCGCGAACTCGGCCAGCGCGGACGCGCCGACGACCATGTCCTTGATCTTCTGGCCGGAGGCGAATTCGGCGCCGCCGGTGGAGAACTGGATGATCCCGTCGCTCTCCGCTTCGGCGAAGCCGCGGATGGCGGCGTTCACGGTTTCGGACGAGGTCACGTTGATGGCGGGGTAGGCGAACTCGTTCGCCTTGGCCCGATCCAGCATCTCCGCGTAGACCTCGGGGGTCGCGATGGGCATCGGTGTTCCTCCTTGGCAGGGATGGGTCCCGACCGCATCGTACGAGGTGTACCGCCGCCGCACACCGGTCCCCGCTCCGAAACTTCTCCGCACGTGGAATCGGTTCAGAAGGAGTGCGTCCGGCCGCCGGCGAACCGGCGGCCGGACGAGGGTCACCGCAGCTCGGAAGCCAGCGCGCGGTAGGCCGGCCACGGGTCCTCGTTCAGGACCTGGACGACCACCTGGTCCGCGCCCGCCTCCAGGTGGGCCGACAGGCCGCGGGCCACCGTCGCCGCGTCGCCGTGCAGGGCCAGCGCGTCGATCAGGTGGTCGCTGCCCTCACCCTCCAGATCAGCGTCGGTGAAACCGAGTTTCCGCAGGTTGGCGACGTAGTTCGACAGGCCGAGGTAGTACTTCACCGTGTTGCGGCCGATCGCGCGCGCTTCGGTGGCGTCGGTCGACACGACGACCTTGTGCTCCGGGGCCAGCAGCTTGCCCGCGCCGAGGATCCCGCGGGTGTCGCGGGTGTGCTCCGGCGTGGTCAGGTACGGGTGCGCGCCCGCCGTGCGGTCGCCGGACAGCTTGACGACCTTCGGGCCCAGCGCGGCCAGTGCCCGGCCCTCGACCGGGACGTCCGCCGCGTCGAGGCCGTCGAGGTAGTCGACCAGCGCCGCGTACGGCTTCTTGTACTCCTTGGTCGCCTCGCGGTGTCCCGCGCCGACGCCGAGCAGGAAGCGGTCCGGGAACTTCCCCGCGATCCGGTGGTAGGCCTTCGCGATGTCCGCGGGCTCGTCCTGCCAGATGTTCACGATGCCGGTCGCGATGACCAGCGAGTCCGTCGCGGCGAGCAGGTCGTCGACGTACGCGAGGTCGCCGCCGGGTGAGCCGCCCAGCCAGATCGCGCCGTAGCCGAGCTCCTCCGCGTCGGCCGCGAACTTCGCGTCGACGTTCCCGTGGTACCGCCAGATTCCGAGCTTGCCCAGTTCGATTGCCATGGAACACTCCAACGCGTGGGACGGCCGTTTTCCTCCCACCCTCCCAGTTCGTGGGAAAGCTAGCGTGGTGACATGACCAAGCTGGGCAACACCGACCTCGACGTGTACGGGCTCAACCTCGGCGGCAACGTCTTCGGCTGGACGGCCGACGAGCCGCAGTCCTTCGCCGTGCTGGACGCCTACACCGCGGCCGGCGGCAACTTCGTGGACACTTCCGACCTCTACGGCGGTGGCGGCCGCTCCGAGGAGATCCTGGGCAACTGGCTGACCTCGCGCGGCAACCGGGACGACGTCGTCGTCGCGACGAAGGTCGGCATGTGGGACGGCCGGCCGGGTCTCTCGGCCAAGAACATCCAGGCCGCGGCCGAGGACTCCCTGCGGCGCCTGCAGACCGACCACATCGACCTCTACTACGCGCACCGGGACGACCCGGACACCCCGCTCGAGGAGACGCTCACCGCGTTCGACGCGCTGGTCCGCGCGGGCAAGGTCCGCCACCTCGGCGCGTCCAACTACAGCGCCGAGCGCCTCACCGAGGCACTGTCCACTTCGGACAAGAACAACCCCGCGCGGTTCGCCGTGCTGCAGCCGCACTACAACCTCGTCGAGCGCGACTACGAGCACGACCTCGCGCCGCTCGTCGCCCGCGAAGGGCTGGCCACCCTGCCGTACTTCGCTCTCGCCAAGGGTTTCCTCACCGGCAAGTACCGCTCGAAGGACGAAACGGTCGACAGCCCGCGCGCCGCCCGCGCGTCGTCCTATTTGGACGCCCACGGCGAGCGCGTGCTCGCGGCGCTCGACGAGGTCGCGCAGGCGCACGGCGTTTCGGTCGCCACGGTGGCGCTGGCCTGGCTGCGGGTTCAACCGACGGTCGCCGCGCCGATCGCCAGCGCCCGAACCCCCGAGCAGCTGACAGACCTGATCGCGTCAGTGACACTCGACCTGACTACAGACGAAGTAGCGTCACTTTCCCTATGAAAGATGCGTCCCGAGGCCCTGACGACGCAACTTTCCCTGTGAAAGTGACACCTACTATCGGGTAGCTTACTGCGGGTAAGTTGGGGTACGGTGCCCTTCAGAAGCGACGTGCGACGTCCAGGAGGGCACCGTGGCCAACCCGTTTTCGCTGCTCAGCGGCAGCACCAAGAAGGTCGACGGCAAAGTCGTCCTGATCACCGGCGCGGCCCGCGGCATCGGTGCCGGACTGGCCGAACGCCTCGCCGCGCGCGGCGCGAAGGTCGCCCTCGTCGGCCTCGAAGCCGAGGAGCAGCAGAAGGTCGCCGACCGGATCGGGCCGAACGCGAAGTCCTGGGAAGCCGACGTCACCAGCTGGGACGCCCTGGAGGCCGCCACCGCCGGTGTCGTCGAGCACTTCGGCGGCATCGACATCGTCATCGCGAACGCCGGCATCGCGACCGCCGGCTTCGTCCGCTCGGTCGACCGGGCCGCGTTCGAGAAGGTCATCGAGGTCGACCTGCTCGGCGTCTGGCGCACGTTCCGCGTCACACTGCCGCACGTCATCGACCGCAAGGGCTACCTGCTCGCGATCTCGAGCCTGGCCGCGATCACGCACGCGCCGGGCATGGCGAACTACTCCGCGGCCAAGGCCGGCGTCGAGGCGTTCGCCAACAGCCTCCGCGCCGAGGTCGCCCACCTGGGCGTCAAGGTCGGCGTCGCGCACCCGACGTGGATCCGCACCGACCTCGTCGAGAGCGCCGACGCACACCCGGTGTTCGGCAAGCTCCGCTCGTCGATGCCCGGCCTGATCGGCAAGACCTACCCGCTCGACGTCGCCCTCGACGACCTCGAAGCCGGGATCCTCAAGCGCGGCCGGACGATCCACGTGCCGCGCTGGGTCGGCGGCCTCAAGCTGATCCGCGCGTTCCTGCCGCCGATCATCGAACTCGGGTCCCGCAGCCGGGTACCTTCGGCGGACAAGGCCGCGCTCGCCGACATCGAGGCCCGCGGCGCGTTCGAGTCCGCGGTCACCGGGCACGGCGGCCGCGCGGCCACGACGAAGTCGTAGGAGCTGCGGATGTCACGGCGCGACCAGATCAGGATGACCGAGGACGAGGTCCGCGGGTTCTTCGCCGAACAGAAGGTCATCAACGTCGCCAGCGTCGGCCCGAACGGCCGCCCGCACCTCGCGCCGCTCTGGTACTACCCGCACGAGGACGGCGTCGCGACCTGGACCTACGGCACGTCGCAGAAGGCCAAGAACCTGCGCCGGCTGCCGGAGGCGACCGTGCTCATCGAGGACGGCGAAAGCTACGAGAAGCTCCGCGGCGTCTCGCTGGAGGCCGACGTCGAGCTCGTCGAGGACACCGAAGAAGTCACCCGGATGGGGATCACGCTCATGCAGCGCTACGCGGGCGCCAAGCCGGGTGACCCCGTACCGTCCGAGCTGAGCGGCTTCATCGCAGGTCAGGCCCCCAAGCGGGTCGGGTTGATCTTCCGGCCGACGAAGATCGTCAGCTGGGACCACACGAAGCTCGGCGGGACGTACTAACGGGTAGGTAGTACTTCCAAGTAACTGTTACTTGAGGTAACGTCATCTGCGGCAGACCCCCAGCGCAGCGGAGGCCGACAGATGACCGAGCGGTTCAAGGTCGTGATCGTGGGCACCGGTTTTTCCGGGCTCGGCCAGGCGATCCAGCTCGAAAAGGCGGGCATCCGGGACTACGTGGTCCTGGAGAAGGCCGGCGAGGTGGGCGGCACCTGGCGCGACAACTCGTACCCCGGGTGCGCCTGTGACGTGCAGTCGCACATGTACTCGTTCTCCTACGAGCAGAACCCGGACTGGTCGCGGTCGTTCTCGCCGCAGCCGGAGATCTTCGACTACCTCAAGGGTGTCGCGGACAAGTACCGGCTGCGCGAGAAGATCCGCTTCGGCGTCGAGCTCACCGGCGCGCACTGGGACGAGCGGGAGCGCCGCTGGACGGCGACGACCAAGGACGGCCGGGAGTTCTCCGCGCAGTTCCTCGTCTCCGGCGTCGGCGGCCTGCACATCCCGCAGGTCCCCGAGCTGCCCGGGATCGCGAACTTCCAGGGCCAGACCTGGCACTCCGCGCAGTGGAACCACGAGTACGACCTGCGCGGCAAGCGCGTCGCCGTCGTCGGCACCGGCGCCAGCGCGGTCCAGTTCGTCCCGAAGATCGCCCCGGACGTCGCCGAGCTGACGCTCTTCCAGCGGACGCCGCCGTGGATCATGCCCAAGCCCGACCACGCGATGCCGGAGTGGGCGCAGACGCTGTTCCGCCGCGTCCCCGGCACCCAGCGCGCCTACCGCAACGCGCTCTACTGGCTCCTCGAAGCCCGCGCCATCGGCTTCAACGGCCACCCGGGCGTCATGAAGGCCGGCGAGCTGATCGCCAAGCGGAACATCACCAAGGGCATCAAGGACCGCGCGCTGCGCAAGAAGGTCACCCCGGACTACACGATGGGCTGCAAGCGCGTGCTCATCTCCAACGACTACTACCCGGCGCTCGACCGGCCGAACGTCGACGTGAACACCTCCGGGATCAAGGAGGTCAAGGCGCATTCGATCGTCGACAGCGCCGGTGTGGAGCACGAGGTCGACGCGATCGTCTACGGCACCGGGTTCAAGGTCACCGACGCGCTGGAGTACCTGGACATCACCGGGGTCGACGGCCGCAACCTGGCCAAGGAGTGGGCCGCCGAAGGGATGCAGACGCACAAGGGCATCACCGTCTCCGGCTTCCCGAACCTGTTCTTCCTGCTCGGCCCGAACACCGCGCTGGGCCACAACTCCGTCGTGTTCATGATCGAGTCGCAGTCCCGGTACGTCGTCGACGCGATCAAGCTCGCCGACTCGCGCGGCGCCGCCGCGGTCGACGTCCGGCCCGGTGTGCAGGACAAGTTCCAGCAGGACATCCAGGACAAGCTGGTCAAGGGCGTCTGGACGCAGGGCGGCTGCAAGAGCTGGTACCTCGACGCCAAGGGCGTGAACCGGACCATCTGGCCCGGCTTCACCTGGCGCTACTGGCTGGAGACGCGGAAGGTGGACCCCGCCGACTACGAGCTTTCCGGGCGCGCGTCATGACGGACGAACAGGTCGTCCTCCACGCCCGGGACGTCAAGTTCGACTGGGCGAGCCTGCCGATGCACTGGATCCCCGGCGAACCGCAGGCCACGCACACCATCAACGTCCTGCACCTCGCGCTGCCCGAAGGCGAGCGCTGGTTCGTCGAGGTGTTCAAGCAGGCCGTGCCGCTGATCCGCGACGAGCGGCTCAAGGAGGACGTCCTCGGCTTCATCGGCCAGGAAGCGGTGCACGCCGAGGCCCACGACGGTGCCGCGGCGCACCTCGAAGCCGCCGGCGTGCGCGTCCGGCCGTACATCGCGCAGATGGAGTGGCTGTTCCGGAAGCTGCTCGGCGACCGCGACCTCACCGGTCAGGCCGCCGAGGAGTGGCTGATCGAACGGCTCGGCATCATCGCCGCGATCGAGCACTACACGGCGTTCCTCGGCCAGTGGGTGCTCGACGCGCCGCTCGCCGAAGCCGGCGCCGACCCGGTGATGCTCGACCTGCTGCGCTGGCACGGCGCGGAAGAAGTCGAACACCGGTCGGTCGCCTACGACCTGTTCACGCACCTCGACGGCCGCTACACCCGCCGCGTGCGCAGCATGGCCGCGGTGACGCCGGTGCTGGCGTGGGTGTTCGCCCGCGGCACGCGGTTCCTGATGCGCAACGACCCGACACGCCCGGGCCGCGCGTCACTGCGGGGCTATCGCCGAGCGGCGAAGAAGGGCCTGCTGCCGACCGGGCGCGAGCTGCTGCGCGAGATCCGGCCGTACTTCCGGAAGTCGTATCACCCGACCGAGACCGGCAACACCGAGCAGGCCGTGGCCTACCTGGCGAGTTCACCGGCCGCGCGGGCGGCGGACGCACCGAGGTGACCGAGCCGAAAGCGGCACTTTCACGTGAAAGTGCCGCCCCCAGGTGGGCGCTTTCACGTGAAAGTGCCGGACTTGGGCGGCCCACCCGGTTGGACGGCAGCGACCGGACCGACCGGCTGATGTCCGCGATGGTCGGCGTGGTCGGGGTATACCGCCGGCTCTCGCAGGTCAGCGGGAAGCGGCGGCCGCCGGTGCGCGCGGTCGACCGGGACCTGCCGCTGACGGTCGAAGCGGTGCGCCCCGAAGCCGAGGGCGTCGTGAGCCTGCGCCTGGCGAACGGCGCGCCGCTGCCGAGCTGGCGGCCGGGGGCGCACATCGACCTCGTGCTGCCGTCCGGCCGGGTGCGGCAGTACTCCCTCTGCGGCGACCCGTCCGAAAAGGACCATTACCGCATTGCCGTGCGGAAGATCGGCGTTGCGTCGGCCGAGGTCCACGCCCTGGCACCGGGCACGCGGGTCGTCGTGCGCGGGCCGCGGACGGCGTTCCCACTCGTCGGCGAGGGGCCGTTCCTGTTCGTTGCGGGCGGTATCGGCATCACGCCGATCCTGCCGATGGTGCGCCAAGTGGCCGCGAGCGGAGCGGACTGGCGGCTGGTCTACACCGGCCGCAGCCGCGCGTCGATGCCGTTCGTCGACGAACTGGCGGCCTACGAGCGCGTCTGGATCCGCCCGGACACCGAGTACGGCATCCCGGCCTCGGGCGCCGAGCTCCTCGACGGCATGCCCGACGGCGCTTCGGTGTACTGCTGCGGCCCGGTGCCGATGATCACCGGCGTCCGCGTCGACCTGGCCCTGACCACGGGCGCGGTGCACTTCGAAAGGTTCGCCCCGCCGCCGATAGTCGCCGGAGAGCCGTTCAGGCTGACTTTGCGCCGCTCGGGACGGGTGCTGGACGTCCCGGGCGACCGGTCCGCCCTCGACGTCGTCCGCGAGGTCCTGCCCGACACGCCGTACTCGTGCCGCCAGGGTTTCTGCGGGACCTGCGCGGTGCCGGCGGCCGGCGGCGGGTCGATGCGGCTCTGCGTCGACCGCGGCCCCGCGACGCTGGAGTTATGAGCCTTCGGGCACCCAGGCGCCGATGACCGGCTTGAACTCGCGGACCGACCGCTGCGCGATGACGCCTTCCAGGTAGTACGGGTCCTTGCCGATCGTCTCCTGCAGGTGCGCCTCGTCGTCGGCCTGGTAGAGCGTGACGCCGCCGGTGCCGTCGCCGAGCGGTCCGGCGACCGCGACGCGGCCCTCTTCGGCGAGCTTGGCCAGGAACTCGCGGTGGCGCGGCCGCACCTCCTGCAGTTTCTCCTGGACGTAGGTGATTTCGACGAGGTACCAGGCCATGTGGATCTCCGTGCTCGGAAGGGCGGGATGCGACCGACGCTACTCTGTGTCCCAGCATCCGAACGCTGGCGACGCGGGGCCAACCCGATAGGCTAGGTGTGCGTCAGTACCTGTGTGAGCGCTGTGAATACCGTGAACCTGCTGACGCGGCACACCGTGCAAACCGGGGTCGAGGACAGGCAGGGGTTCATGCTCGAAGGCAATGCGGAACGCAGTGTCGAGGCGACCCTCGGCCACTTGCGGGTCATGGACGGGCCGGCGCCGGTGCAGACGCCGGCGCCGCTGAACCTCGAAGACCTCTACCGCCAGCACCGGATGCGGCTGGTCCGGCTGGCGATTCTGCTGGTGGACGAGCCCGCGACGGCGGAAGACGTGGTCCAGGAGGCCTTCACCGGCCTGCACCGCAACTGGGGCCGGCTGCGTGACGCCGCGGCTGCCGTCGGTTACCTGCGCACCGCCGTGGTCAACGGGTCGCGCAGCGTGCTGCGCCGCCGCAAGACGGCCCGGGAGTACGTGCCGCCGCACGCGGTCAACGCGCGGTCCGCGGAGAGCCTCGCGATGCTCTCCAGCGAGCACCAGGCCGTGGTCAGCGCGCTGTCCAAGCTGCCGCCCCGCCAGCGCGAGGTGCTGGTGCTGCGGTACTACGGCGGGCTGAGCGAAGCCGAGATCTCTGAGGCCGCAGGCATCTCCAAGGGTACGGTCAAGTCGACCGCCAGCCGGGCGCTCGAGGCCCTCCAGAAGGCCATGCAGGCCCCACAGTGACCCGGGTGGACCATCCCGATCACTGAGTCGTATCACCATGCTTGGTCCAGACCAATATATGCTGGGGTGCGTGAGAGGCGCCGGAGATTTCGTGATCATGGGCGGCCGGGTCGCCGCCCCGGACCGTGTACTCGACGACGGCTGGCTGGCCGTCTCCGACGGGCGGATCGCCGGCGTGGGTTCGGGGACCCCGCCGTCCGGCGAGCACGTGGACGTCGGCGGGGCACTGGTCGTGCCTGGATTCGTCGATACCCACTGCCACGGCGGGGGAGGTGCTTCGTTCACCTCCCTCGATCCCGAGGAGCTGCTGACGGCCGTGCGGGCGCACCGCCGCCACGGCACCACGACCATGCTCGCCAGCCTGGTCTCCGATCCGATCGACATCCTGTGTGAGCAGGTGGCCGCGCTGCGTGAGATCGTCCAGGACGGCGAGGTCGCGGGCATCCACCTGGAGGGTCCCTTCATCTCGAAGGCCCGCTGCGGGGCGCACGACCCGCAGACGCTGCTCGAGCCCGACACCGGCACGGTCGACAAGCTGCTGCGGGCCGGCCAGGGCGCGATCCGGATGGTCACCATCGCCCCCGAGCTGTACGGCGGCGTGAAGGCCGTGCGGCAGCTGGCCGAATCGGGCGTCATCGCCGCCATCGGGCACACCGACGGCGTCGAGGAGCAGCTGCTGCCGGCGATCGACGCCGGGGCGAGCGTCGCGACGCACCTGTTCAACGGCATGCGCCCGCTGCACCACCGCGAGCCCGGCCCGATCGGCGCGCTGCTGGACGACGAGCGCATCACCATCGAGCTCATCTGCGACCTGGTGCACCTGCACCCGACCGTGGTGCGGCTGGCCGCCAAGCACGCCGGCCGCAACCGGACGGTGCTCATCACCGACGCGATGTCGGCCACCGACGCCGCCGACGGCCGCTACACGCTGGGCCGCCTCGAGGTCGACGTGCACGACGGCGTCGCCACCCTCGCGGACAACGGCTCGCTGGCCGGCAGCACCCTGACGATGGACACCGCCTTCCGCAACCTCGTCAACGGTGCGAAACTCGGGATCCTCGACGCGGTGCACGCCACGTCGCTGCGGCCCGCCGAGCTGCTCGGCATCGCCGACCGCACGGGCTCGCTGACGCCCGGCAAGGTGGCCGACGTCGTGGTGCTCGACACGGACCTGCGGCCGGCCAAGGTGCTGCGCCGGGGACAATGGGTCGCCGAGGTGGGAACGGCTACCTTGAGCACCTAGTTTTCAACTTCGAGGAGACGGGCGGGATGAGCGAGCCGAAGGACCCCGAGCAGTTGCTGGCGGACGCCCTTCGCGCGCAAGCTGTCTTCGCCCCGCAGGTGTCACCCGCCCCGGCCCGGGATTCCGAGCCGGGTACCGACGCCGTGCCCACGGACGCGCTGGCCACCCCCGCCGAGCTGCCCTCGGCGTACGGGCTGCTCTCCGGGGCCAGCGCGGACTCCCTCGAACGGGAACGGGCGGCGCTGGACGCCGTCGACGCCGACGCGGCCACGACGTTCACCCCGCGCCCGGAGCCGGAGACCTTCCGGCAGCCGGCGTCGTCCGGCGCGCAGCTCCCGGCGTACTGGATCCTGATGCTGGCGGTCCTGCTGGGCCTCGCCGCGGGGTCCGTGGTGGGCCTGCTCACCCTGGTCTGAACGGGTCTTATCAGGCACTCAGGGTGACCCTGTACCGTTTTTGAGGTGATTCTCGCCCAGAGCACGGTCAACACGATGTCGCTGCTGCCGTCATGGCTGGACCCGCAGCACTTGCTGAGCGGCCTGACGACCCCGGTCCTGGCGGTGCTGTGCCTGATCATCTTCATCGAGAGCAGCGTCTTCCCGGTGCTGCCCGGTGACTCCCTGCTGTTCACCGCCGGCCTGTTCATCGCGAACGGCACCCTCGACGCCTCGCTGTGGCTGGTGTGTGTGCTGGTCACGGTCGCGGCACTGCTCGGCAACGTCGTCGGGTACTACCTCGGTTACTTCGCCGGGCCCAAGCTGTTCAACCGGCCGGACTCGAAGTTCTTCAAGCGCGAATACATCGACAAGACGCACGAATTCCTGGAGAAGCACGGGCCGAAGGCGGTCGTGCTGGCCCGGTTCGTGCCCTTCGTCCGGACGTTCATCACCTGGATCGCCGGCATCGGCCGGATGGATCCGAAGCGTTACTTCACGTACACGGTCATCGGCGGCATCCTCTGGGCCGCGGGCATCACGATCCTCGGCTCGCTGCTGGGCAACATCGGCTTCATCCGGAACAACGTCGACTCGATCTTCGTGCTGATCGTGCTGGTCTCGGTGGTCCCGATCGTGATCGAGTACCTCAAGGCGCGCCGCGAGAAGAAGGCGTCGGCCACGATGGCGTCGTCCGACCCCGAGGTCACGCAGCGCATCCCGCGCATCAAGGACTGACTCTTTCCCGAGAACGGCGAAGGGCCCTCACCGGTCGGCGGTGAGGGCCCTTCGCCGTTCCACGGGATCAGGTCATCGAGAACATCGAGCCCGGGTTGAACAGGTTCTCCGGGTCGAGGGCCCCCTTGATCTGCCGGTGGACGCGCATCCCGACCGGGCCGATCTCGCGTTCCAGCCACTCGCGCTTGATCTTGCCGACGCCGTGTTCGCCGGTCACCGTGCCGCCGAGGGCAAGCCCGATCTCGAGGATCTCGTCGAACGCGCGCTGGGCGCGGGCGAACTCGTCCGGGTCGTCGGGCTGGTAGACGATCGTGGGGTGCATGTTGCCGTCGCCGGCGTGCCCGACCACGGCGATCCGCAGGCCGACGTCCTCGCTGACCTTCTCGCAGCCGCGGATGAGCTCGGCGATGCGCGTGCGCGGCACGCAGACGTCGTCGGTGAGCCAGAGGCCGTAGGTCTCCAGGGCCGTCAGCACGACCCGGCGGGCCTGCAGCAGCATCCGGCCTTCTTCGAGGTCTTCGGTGGTGTACGCGAGGTCGGCCCCGCAGTCGACGCAGATCTGCTCCAGCTTGGCCAGCTCGCGGCGGGCGACCTCGCCCCCGGCGTCGGACTGGCCGAGCAGCAGGGCCCGGCAGTCCGAGCCCGCGCCGAGGTCGGTCTTGAGGTAGGCCTCGGACGCCTTGATCGACGACGCGTCCATGATCTCCAGCAGCGACGGCACCAGGCCTTCGCGGACGACACGCGCGACGGCCTCACCGGCGGCTTCGGTGCTGGTGAAGCCCGCGACGAACGTCGCCGGCGCCTGCGGCAGCGGCTTGAGCTGCACGGTCGCCTGGGTGATGACGCCGAGCGTGCCCTCGCTGCCGACGAACAGGCGCGCGAGGTCGTAGCCGGCGACGCCCTTGACGGTCCGGCGTCCGGTCCTGAGGATCTCGCCGTCCGCCAGGACGACCTCGAGGCCGAGGACGGAGTCGGTGGTGACGCCGTACTTCACGCAGCAGAGGCCGCCGGCGTTGGTGGAGAGGTTGCCGCCGAGGGTGCACCAGTCGTAGCTGGACGGGTCCGGCGGGTAGAAGAGGCCGTGCTTCTCGACGGCGTTGCGGAAGTCCAGGTTGACGACCCCGGGCTGGACGACGGCCAGCCGGTTCCCGGCGTCGATCTCGACGATCTCGTTGAGCTTGGTCAGCGCGAGCACGACGCAGCCGTCGATGGCGTTCGCGGCGCCGGACAGCCCGCTCCCGGCGCCGCGAGGCACGATCGGCACCTTCGCCGCGGCACAGGCCTTCACGACGGCCTGCACCTGCTCGGTGTTCTCGGGCAGCACCACGGCCAGCGGCTTCCCGGAGGGCGCGAGCGGCATCATGTCGCGCGAGTACGACGCCGTGACGTCGGAGTCGGTGAGCACGGCGCTCTTGCCGAGCAGTTCACGCAGCCGGGTGACCAAAGCTTCGTCGCTCATGACCTCATGGTAAGCCCGAATAGTCCGCACTGCGGAAATCTTCTTTCGAATCCACCTCGCAGACCAGCGGGCCGGGGGTCAGCGGATCACGCCGAAGACCTTGTCGAAGTGCAGGGTCAGCAGGACGCGCTGGTCGGTGACCATCGCCTCGCGGTACTCGTCCCAGTCCGGGTGCTCGCCCGCCGCGCGGCGGTAGTAGCCGACCAGGGCTTCCACCGTGGCGTCGTCCGGCGCGGCAGCCGGCTGCGTCAGTTCCGCGCGGGCTTCGGCGACCACGTAGCTCCAGCCGTCCTCGCTGCCCACGTGGTAGGTGACCCGCGGGTCGCGGCGCATGTTCTTCGTCTTGGCCCGGGTTTCGGTGATGGACGCGGTGATCGTGTCCGTCTCCGGGTTGTAGAGGTGGGTGATGGTGGACAGCTGCGGCCGGCCGTCGCGGCGGATGGTCGCCAGGACGCCGTGGCGGTGCGTGGTGATGAAATCCCTCAACGCTGTGTCGTCGGTCATACCCTTTCCAACCCGTCGCCGCTCTCGTTGTTCCGCAGGGCGGAGGACGCGCCCGCCACGGCCGAGTGTCACCTGAAAGTGCAGCTCAGAGCTACTGAACCGCACAGAAGCGACAAACCGGGGCGCGGAAATCTGCTTGCATACGGCAACTAAAGTGTGTTGTGACACATCGAGCAGGTCCTCGCTTGCACAACCGTCCGTAAAGGCACATCCTTGCCTGAGGCAACTAGTTGCAGCCGCCAACCAAAGCCGCGTGAGGATCAACCATGGCACCGAACAGCTCAGCAGCAGCCCGGCCGAAGGCCGAACTGGACCTGGCCGACTCGCTCGGCCATGAGCTCGTGCGCTTCATCCGGTTGATCAACAAGGCGAAGTCCCAGGTCTCCAAGCAGGGACCGGACGGGATCGAGCGGGCGGCCTACGCGATCCTCTTCACCCTCATCCACGAGGGCCCGCAGCGCACCAGCCGGCTGGCCGAGTCGCTGCACGCCGAGATCTCGACGATCAGCAGGCAGTCGAGCTCGCTCGTCCAGCACGGCCTGGTCGAACGCCAGGCCGACCCCGAGGACGGGCGGGCCTGCCTGCTCGCGCCGACAGCCGAGGGCCTCCGGGTGTTCGAAGAGAACCGCAAGCAACGCAATCAGTGGCTGGCCGAAGTGCTCGAGGACTGGTCGGAAGAGGACCGCCAGAACCTCAATCGGCTCTTCGGCCGGCTGAACACAGGTATCGAGACACACTCTCCACAGCTGGCCGACGCGCAGGCGCCGACCGCTGCACCGGCCAAGGGGGCCACTGCATGAGCACCACCGTCGAAAAACCCGATCTGCCCTTGCCGTCGAAGGCCTTGCCGCAGCTGAGCCACCGCCAGATCGTCACGATCCTGAGCGGCCTGATGTGCGGCATGTTCCTGGCGGCGCTCGACCAGACGATCGTCGGTACGTCGATCGTCAAGATCGCCAACGACCTGCACGGCTTCGACCTGCAGGCGTGGGCCACCACGGCGTACCTGATCACCTCGACGATCGTCACGCCGATCTACGGCAAGCTCTCCGACATCTACGGGCGCAAGCCGTTCTACCTGGCCGCGATCACCATCTTCGTCGCCGGTTCGCTGGCCTCGACGTTCTCGCAGTCGATGTACGAGCTCGCCGCGTTCCGCGCGGTCCAGGGCCTCGGCGCCGGCGGTCTGATGTCGCTGGCCATGACCATCATCGGTGACGTCGTCCCGCCGCGGGAACGCCCGCGGTACCAGGGTTACATCCTCGCCGTGTTCGGTCTCTCCACCGTGCTCGGCCCGGTGCTGGGCGGCTTCTTCGCCGGCTTCGACACCCTGGGCGGCATCTCCGGCTGGCGCTGGGTCTTCCTGATCAACGTCCCGATCGGCGTCATCGCGCTGTTCGTCGTCGCCAAGGTGCTGAACGTGCCGCACGAGCGCCACGACCAGAAGATCGACTGGTGGGGCGCGCTGTCGCTGGTCGTCGCGGTCGTGCCGTTCCTGATCGTCGCCGAGCAGGGCCAGAAGTGGGGCTGGGGCGACGGCAAGGCGATCCTCTGCTACGTCGTGGGCGGCGTCGGCGTGATCGCGTTCATCCTGATCGAGCGGATGATGAAGGACGCCGCGCTGATCCCGCTGCGGCTGTTCAAGAACTCGACGTTCACCGTCGCGATCATCGGCGGTGTCATCGTCGGTGTGGCGATGTTCGGCGCGATCACGATGATCCCGCAGTTCATGCAGGTCGTGCAGGGCTACACACCGACCGAGTCCGGGTTGCTGATGCTGCCGCTGATGGCGGGCATCATGACCAGCTCGATCGTCTCCGGCCGGATCACGTCGAAGACCGGGCACTACAAGATCTTCCCGATCCTCGGCACCCTGCTGATCGCCGTCGGCGCGTTCTTCTTCGCGCAGGTCGAGTACAACTCGGCGCTGTGGCACCCGCTGGTCGCCGCGGCCATCATCGGCCTCGGTCTCGGCCAGTGCATGCAGACGCTGGTCATCGCGGTGCAGAACGCCGGCCCGCGCAGTGACATGGGCGCCTCGACCGCGTCGGCGACGTTCTTCCGCCAGATCGGTGGTACCGCCGGTGTCGCCATCTTCCTGACGATCCTGTTCAACACGCTGGGCCCGAACATCACCAAGGCGTTCGGCGGCAAGCTGCCGGCCGGCGCGGGTGCCGGGATCGGCAACCTGTCCGAGAACACCAGCGGCATCCAGGACCTGCCCGAGGCGATCAAGACCCCGGTGCTGATCGGCTTCACCGAGTCGATCACCACGGTGTTCTACGTCGCGGGCGCGGTGGCCCTGCTGGCCACGATCGTGCTGCTGTTCATGAAGGAGATCCCGCTGGCCGGGATGAACCCCGCCGCGGCGGCCGTCGAAGGCGGCGAAGCGTTCCTCGACGAGGCCGAAGCCGACGACTTCGCGGACGCGCCCACCGAGATCGTCGAGCCGGTCCGCCCGCTCGACCGCGAACCGGCGCTCGTGGGCGGCGGGAAGCACGCGCTGAGCAACGGGCACGGTGACTACCAGGCCGTGTCGGGCGCGCTGCCGATCACGAACTCGATCTCGGACGCCGAGCTCGACACCCCCGTCAACGCGGGTGGCGTGCCGGTGGTCGGGCACGTGCGCCGTCAGGACGGCAGCCACGTCGCGGGCGCCGCGCTCACGCTGATCGACCAGCGCGGCCGCCAGGTCGCGCGGGCCACCGGGGCCGGCGACGGCAGCTACTCGGTGCCCAGCCAGGGTCCGGGCGCCTACGTCCTGATCGTGTCGGCCCACGGCCACCAGCCGCAGGCCTCCAGCGTCGTGATCAGCAACGGGCCGGCGACGGTCGACGTCACGCTCACCGGGTCCGGCGAGCTGACCGGCACCGTCAAGGCCGCCGCGACCGGCTCGCCCCTGGCGAACGTCACGGTCACGCTGACCGACAGCCGCGGCGAGGTGAACGGCGCGTTCATCACGACCACGGACGGCACCTACGCCTTCGTCGGGGTCGGCGCCGGGGCCTACACCCTGGTCGCCAGCGGCCCGGGCTACCGGCCCGTCGCGGTGACGCTCACCGTGCCGGACAGCGGCGTGCTGCGCCACGACGTCGAACTGGCCAGCTCGGTGCTCCTCGCGGGCACCGCGCGGACCGAGGGCGACCGGGTGGTCCCGGACGCGCGGATCACCGTGCTCGACGCCGAAGGCAACGTGGCCGCCGTGGCCCGGACCGACGGTGAAGGCCGGTACGTGGTCAGCGACCTGCCCGCGGGCGCGTACACCGTGGTCGCGAGCGGTTACCCGCCGGCGACCAGCCAGGTGGAGCTGACCGGCGGCGAAGCGGACCACGACGTCCGGCTGAGCTACGACCAGGCCCTCGACGAGCTGGTCGACCGGTCATGACCGGCTTGCGCGCCACCCTCCGCACGGCCGAGGGCTGGGCGGTGGAGCACGCGGTGCTCACCGTGACCGACCCGGCCGGGCGGCAAGTCTCGCGGCAGGCGGCCGACGTCCGCGGCGAGGTGGCCACCGACGCGCTCGCGCCGGGCACCTACACCGCCGTCGTCACGGCGGCCGGGTACACCCCGGTCGCCCGGATGGCGCAGATCGCCTCGGACGGCTCCGGCTCGCTCGGCGACGTCGTGCTGGCCCCGGTCGCCGAGGCGATCGACCTGCCGCCCGCCGGGCCGTGGGTGATCGACCCGATGCACTCGTCGGTCGTCGCGACCGCCCGCCACCTGGGCATCGCGAGCATCAAGGCGCGGTTCCCGGACGTGTCCGGCCGGATCGAGATCGGCCGCCCGGCCGAGCGGTCGTCGGTGCACGCCGAGATCAAGGCGGCGAGCATCGACACGAACATCCGGATGCGCGACGACCACCTGCGGTCGCCGGACTTCCTCGACGTCGACGTGCACCCGGTGATCACGTTCGTGAGCACCGGGATGCGCCAGCACGGCGTGGACTCGTGGACCCTGGTCGGCGACCTCACGCTGCACGGCGAGCGCCGCGAGATCGAGCTCGCCCTGACCTACGGCGGCTGGGGCCCGGACCCGTGGGGCGGCGTGCGCGTCGCGTTCCACGCCGAGACGACGCTGCACCGGAACGACTTCGCGATCAACTACAGCGCGATGGTCCGCGCGGGCGTCGCGGCGGTCGGCACGACGGTGAAGGTCGAGCTGGACGTCGAAGCGGTGCAGGGCGAGTCACTGCCGCAGTTCTGAGCCACCTCGTCGAAGGCCCCCTCACCGCTGGTGAGGGGGCCTTCTTCGTACTTGGACGGTCGGCTCGCGTACCCAGGCAGTCGGCTCGCGTACCCAGAGGGTCGGTTCGTGAGCCGACCGTCCAGGTACGCGAGCCGACTCTCCAGGTACGCCGGCCGACGCTCCGGGTACGTGAGCCGACCGTTCGAGTACGCGGGTCACCGCTGGTGAGGGGGCCTTCACGGTTCGTGCGAGGTGAATATCCCGGAGAGCTCGATTCGGTCATTGGCCGCGGAGCGTTCACCTCGGCCACGTAGGCTCATCGTGTGAACGTCGTGAGCATCGAGGCCGCGGGCGTCGGCGTGAGCTGGCTGGACACCGCCGGGCCCCTGCTCGTCTGGGTGATCGTGCTGAGCTTCGTGCTCGTGGAATGCGCGCTGATCATCGGGCTGTTCCTGCCCGGTGATTCGCTGCTGTTCGGCGCCGGCGTGGTGCTGGCCCAGCACGGCTCGGACCTGAACGCGTGGCTGCTGTCGGGCGCCGCGCTGATCGTCGCCGTGCTCGGCAACCAGATCGGGTACTACATCGGGCGCACCGGTGGCTCCAAGCTGCTCGCGCGCCGCGACGGGAAGGTGCTCAACCGGCAGAGCCTCGAGCGCGCGCAGGAGTTCCTGGACCGCCGGGGTTTCTTCGCGATCGTCGCCGCGCGGTGGATCCCGTGGATCCGCACGCTCGCGCCGCTCATCGCCGGGGCCGCCCGGATGGATCCGCGCCGGTTCATGCTGGCGACGGCGCTCGGCGGCCTGCTCTGGGTGCCGACGCTGGTACTGCTCGGCTACTACGGCGCCGGCCTGCTGGACGTCCTGCCGTGGCTGAAGACGGCCGCACTCTGGGCCAGCGTCGCGTTCTTCGTGTTCGGGACCGCGTACGGCGTGCTGCGCTACCGCCAGGAAATGCGCCGGCCCATCGAGAAGGTCGAGGAGACCGACGACGCCCGAGCGTGACTCACAGCTCGGGGTCGGCCCAGATCTCCAGCTGGATGCCGTCGGGGTCGCGGAACACGACCACCCGGGATCCCTCGAAGGTGCGGGACGGCGCAGCCGGCACGTAGGAGACGCCGAACTCGGCGAGCCGACCTTCCCACTCGGCCAGCTCGGCCGCCGAGCCCACCTTGAACGCGACGTGGTCCAGACCGGTCCGGCGTTCGTCGAACCCACGTCTGCCGGTGTCGGCGTGCTGCACCAGCACGACGGAGAACTCGTCCCCGGCCGAGCGCAGCACGACCTTCCGCAGTCCCGTGTCCGGCTCTTCGCGCCGGGTGACCTCCTCGAGGTCCAGGACCCGGGCGTACCACGGCACACTGCGGTCGACGTCGGTCACGGTCAGCGCCAGGTGGTGCACGGACATGAGTTTTGCCATGGCTTTCGAAGCCGTCCTTTCGCGTGGCGGCTCCCCAGAGTTGCACAGCGTTCGCTTGGCAAAACGTCGGTGACCAAGTTCCCGGGACAATCGTGATCTCGCCGTCTCCGGCCGTCCCAGTACGCGGACAACGGTGACGGACGGTCAGATCGACGTATCGTACCGTACCCGGCCGATCACCGACCGCCACCGACGTCAAGCACCGCTCCGGTGGTGAACGACGCCGCCGGCGACAGCAGCCAGAGCACGGCTTCGGCGATTTCGTGCGGCTGGCCGGCGCGCCCCATCGGGATCTGCGGCGCGTACTTCGCCATCCGGCCCGGCAGTCCGGCCGCCTCGTGCAGCCCGGTGTGGATCATCCCGGGCGCGACGGCGTTGACCCGGACGTCCTCGCCGGCGACCTCCTGGGCGAGCCCGAAGGTCAGGGTGTCGACGGCCGCCTTCGACGCGGCGTAGTGCACCCACTCCCCGGCCGAGCCGGTGCGCGCGGCCGTCGAGGAGATGTTGACGATCGCGCCGCCCGCGCCGCCGTGGCGCGTCGACATCCGGCGGACCGCCTCGCGGCAGCAGAGGAAGACGCCGGTGACGTTCACGTCGAGGGTCCGCCGGACCACCTCGACCTCGTACTCGTCGAGCCGGCCGGGGGTGTTTCCGGTGATGGCGGCGTTGTTGACCAGCGCGGATACCGTCCCGAGGCCTGCGGCGGCGTCGAACAGCGCGTGCACGTCGTCCTCGGCGGAGACGTCCGCGCGGACCGCCTGCGCCCGCCGACCGAGGGCCCGCACTTTCGCCGCGACCGCTTCCGCGGGCGCCGGATCACCTGAGAAGTTGACCACGACGTCGTAACCCCGCGACGCGGCCAGCTCACAGATGGCGGCACCGATCCCCCGGCTGCCGCCGGTGACGATCAGGACGCTCACAGCGCGAAGTTGACCAGCGGGAGGTTCTCCAGCACGAGGTCCGCGCGCTCCCGCGTCTGCGTGATCAGGTCGGCGTTGCGCTGGTCCGACCCGAGGGCGCGCTGCCGCGCCTCGACGAGCGAACGGCCGTACCGGCGGTGGCGCGACACCAGCCGTTCGATGCGCTCGGGCTCGTCCGGCGCGAGGAACCAGGCCTCGGTGAGCAGCGGCCGGATGGCACTCCACGGGTCATCCGGCAGCAGGAGGTAGTTGCCCTCCGTGATGACCAGCTGGACCTCCGGCGCGACCGCGACCGCGCCCGCGATCGGCTCTTCGATCTCGCGGCGGAACTCCGGCGCGTACACCGTCTCGCGGCCTTCGGCGAGCCGGCGGATCAGGTGGTAGTAGCCGGCCGCGTCGAAGGTGTCCGGCGCGCCCTTGCGCTCGGCGCGGCCGAGCCGGCGCAGCTCGACCTGCGCGAGGTGGAAGCCGTCCATCCCGACCACGGCGGCGCGCGAACCGAGCGCGTTGGCCAGCGCCCAGGCAAGCGTGGTCTTGCCGGACGCGGGCGCGCCGATGATGCCGAGCACGTTGCGCTGCCCGCGCACGGTCAGTCCCTCGGCCCGGGCGAGCAGATCGTCGAACGCCGTCATGTCCTGTTCCTTCCTGCGATCGCGGTCGTCCAAGACCGCGGTCCCACCAACCGCACCCGTTCGGCGGCCACCTCGTTGGCAAAGCGGATCCGGTCCGTCACCGTGAGTTTTCGCGCCACGGCGACGGCGAGCGCGCCGTGCCAGACGTCTCCCGCACCTAGTGTGTCCCGCGCTTCGACGGCCGGCACGGGCACCTCTCCCGAAGCGCCGTCGGCGGTCGACCACCGCACCGGACCAGGGCCGGCGGTGGTGATGACGGTCGGCACACCCCGCTGGTGGAGGCCGGGTGCCGGCGCCCGGAAGTGCGCGGAGCAGGCGGCGACGTCGACCAGCGGGAGCAGTTCGTCGAGCACGGGCTTCCAGCTCCCGGCGTCGAGCACGACCGGCACGCCCGCGGCCCCGGCGGCCTTCGCGACAGCAAGCGCAAGTTCCGGAAGGTGCCCGTCGACCAGCACCACATCAGCCCCACCAACCTCGCCAGCCCCAAAAAACGGATCTTTCCCTAGGAAAGTGCGGTCTTCGGCGTTGCGGGAGACGACTGTGCGTTCGCCGTCGCGGTCGCGGACGGCGACTGCGCTGACCGGCGGCGGGTCGGGGTGGTCAGGGGCCAGGTCGACGACCTTGACGCCGTGGGTTTCGAGGTCGGCGCGGGCGAGCGCCGCCAGCGGGTGTGCGCCGAGGACGGTCAGCAGCGTCGCCTCGGCCCCGAGCGCGGCGGCCGTCACCGCGGCGTTCGTCGCGGGCCCCCCGGCCGCGACGTCCACCTGCAGCGACTGCACCTTCTCGCCCGGGGCCGGGAGTTCGGCGACGCGCTGGACGACGTCCACGGTGCACAGACCCGCCAGCAGCACCCTCATTTCAAGCCGGCCACGTGGGTCGCGGCAGCCGCCTCTTCGATCTCGCCGTTCTCGTTGAGCCGCAACGCCCCCGTGAGCAGGCCGACGACCTGGTTCATCGAGTGCGTCTTCGGCGAGACGACCGCGACGCGCTTGCCGAGGCGGTGCACGTGGATGCGGTCGGCGATGTCGAACACGTGCGGCATGTTGTGGCTGATCAGCACCACCGGCAGGCCGCGGTCGCGGATCCGGCCGATCAGGTCGAGCACCTTGCCGGACTCGGCGACGCCGAGCGCGGCGGTGGGCTCGTCCATGATCACGGCCTTGGTGCCGAACGCCGCCGCCCGCGCGACGGCGACACCCTGGCGCTGGCCGCCGGAGAGCGTCTCCACGAGCTGGGTGATCGACTTGATGTTGATGCCCAGCTCGTCGAGGATCCGCTGCGCCTCACTCCGCATGGTGGCGGTGTCGAGCTTGCGGAACAGCCCGAACGCGCCGCCGATGCGCTTCTCGCGGCCGAGGAACATGTTCGACGCGATGTCCAGCGCGGGTGCGACGGCGAGATCCTGGTACACCGTCTCGATCCCGTACTGCCGGGCGTCCAAAGGGGACTTGAAGTGGACGGTCTCACCGTCCACTTTGATCTCTCCCTCGTCCGGGATCACGGCCCCGGAAAGGGTTTTGATGAGCGAGGACTTCCCGGCGCCGTTGTCGCCGACGACGGCGAGCACCTCGCCGGGGAGCAGGTCGAAGTCGGCGCCGTCGATGGCGGTCACCCGGCCGTAGCGTTTCACCAGGCCGCGGGCCTGCAGGATCGGTTCGGTCATGACTGCTGCCTCCGCGCGATCCGGTCCACCACGACCGCGGCGATGAGCAGCGCCCCGGTGGCGAGGTCCTGGTAGTTGCCGTCGACGTTCATCTGCGTCAGCCCGGATCGCAGCACCGCCACGACCAGCGCGCCCATCAGCGTGCCCAGCACCGAACCGCGGCCGCCGAACAGGCTCGTCCCGCCGAGGACGACGGCGGTGATCGAGTCGAGGTTGCCGAGCTGGAACTGGTTCGGGTCGGCGTTCGGCGTCCGGCCGAGCGCCTGCCACGCGGCGAGGCCGAAGGCGAGGCCCGCCACGATGTACACCGACAGGACCGTGCGGTTGACCTTGATGCCGGACAGCCGTGCGGACTCCGGCGCGTTGCCGACGGCGTAGACGTGCTTGCCCCACGCGGTTTTTGTCAGCGCGTACCAGACGCCGAGGTACATCAGCAGCGCCAGCGTCATGCCGTAGGTGATCGGGATGCCGCCGAAGAGGTAGCGCTTGGTGCCGAGCCACTGCAGCAGCCCGTCGGTCACCGGCACGGCCTGGCCGCCGGCGATCAGCTTGGACACCGCGGTGAGCATGGTGAACGTGCCGAGCGTGATGATGAACGCCGGGAGCTTGATCCGCGTCGCGAGCCCGCCGATGAAGATGCCGACGATGATCGTCAGCGCGACGCCGGCCAGCAGCGCGACGAAGCCGTTCGTGCCGGCCGCGGCGAGCTTCGCCATGATCAGCGTCGCGACGACCATCGAGGACGCGTTGGACAGGTCGATGCCCGCGATGAGGATGACGAGCGTCTGGCCCAGCGCGAGTGTCCCGACGACCAGCGACTGCTGGACGACGGTGGAGAGGTTGTCGAGGTCGAAGAAGGTGTCCGTGGACAGCGAGAACACCACGATCGCGACGATCAGGGCGAGCGCCGGGCCGACCGCGGGGGCGCGGAGCAGGAACTCGCCGAGCGACTCGCGTTCCTTTGTGGATGGACGGGTGACGGTGGCCGTAGTCACTTCGTGCCTCCCCAGCAGTTCTGCAGGCCCCACGCGGTGTCGTGGCTTTCGACTCCGGGCAGCGGCTTGTCGGTGATCACAGCGGACCCGGTGTTGACGAAGCCGGTCGGCTTCTTGCCGGTCTTCGCGTACTCGACGGCGGCGAGCACACCCTGTTCGGCCATCTTCTTGGGGAACTGCATGACGGTCGCGGCGTAGAGGCCGTCCTTGACGTTCTGGACGCCTTCGCAGCCGCCGTCGATCGAGCCCATCACGATCTGGTTCGTGAGCCCGCGGGCCTTCAGCGCCGCGTTCGCGCCGCGACCCATCGGCTCGTTCATCGAGTAGACGGCGTTGATGTCGGTGGTGCGCTGCAGCAGGTTTTCCATGCCCTGCTGGGCGAGGCTCTGGTCGCCGTTGGCCGCGGTGTGCCCCTTGATCTCGGGCGAGCCGTCGGTGAGCCCGATGCCCTTGAGGAAACCGCCGTGGCGCTGGGTGTCGACCGAACTGCCGGCGGTGCCGTCGACCATCAGCAGCTTGGGCGGGGCGCCCTTGAGCGCCGCCTTGACGTACGCGCCCTGCTGCTGGCCGGCCGCGAAGTTGTCGGTGGCGAAGGTGGCGTCGACGGCGTCCGGCGGCTCGGTCGCGGTGTCGAGCGCGATGACCAGGATCCCGGCGTCGCGGGCGTCCTTGATCGCCTTCAGCACGCCGGTCGAGGAGCTGGGGGTGATGAGGATGGTGTTCGCGCCCTGTTGCACGAGGTTCTCGATGGCGCGGACCTGGCCGTCGTTGTCGCCGTCGAACTGACCGGCGAGGGCGCTGAAATCGGCGCCGTTGGCCTGCGCGGTGGCTCTCGCCGAATCGCGCAGGGCCACGAAGTACGGGTTGGTGTCGGTCTTGGTGACCAGGCCGACCTTCGCCTTCCCACTGCCACCGGTGTTCGTGTTGCCACCCCAGTGGCGTTCCACGGTGCACCCGGTCGTCGTGGCGAGGACGGCGGCCAGCGCGAGTGCTGTGAGACTTCGCTGTCTCATGGAGTTCCCACCCTTTTATAGGTCGAAGCTTGCCGATGGTCGGGAAGGTAGACAGACTCAACCCCGGACGCAAGCGTTTGCGCAAACGCTTGCCGAGATACTCCCAAGTAAGGATTGGTATGCCCCAGCCGAGATCATCGCGGCCGACCCAGCGGGACATCGCCGAGCTCGCCGGCGTCTCGATCACGACCGTTTCGCACGTGGTGAACGGAACGCGCGCGGTCGCCGAGGACACCAAGGCCGCGGTGCTGCGGGCGATCGAGACGACCGGCTACACCGGCGACGCCATCGCGCGCTCGCTCGTCACCGGCGGCACCCGCTCGATCGGGATGGCGATCTCGCTCGTCGCGAACCCCTACTTCGCGACGCTGATGCAGGCGATCGAGCGGGAGGCGTCCACCCACGGCTACACCGTGCTGCTCGCGGACACGCACGACACGGTGAACACGGAGCGTGAGACGGTCCGGACGTTGCGCTCCCGCCGTGTCGACGGTCTCCTCATCACGCCGGCGCCGGGCGACGGCTCGGTGATCGGCGAGCTGGTTTCCCTCGACGTGCCGACGGTGCTGATCGACCGGCTGACCACCCGCGTCGACGTCGACCAGGTGGGCACGGAGAACATCCAGGCGACCTCGGCGCTGACCGCGCACCTGGCGACGCTCGGGCACCGGCGGATCGGGATGATCAGCGGCGCGCCCGGGCTGTCGACCAGCGAGGAGCGCGTGCTGGGCTACCGGCTGGGGCTCGGCCGCTCCGGGTTGACGTGGTCCGCCGACCTCGTGGCCTGCGGAAACTCGTCGCACGAGGGCGGCGCACTCGCTGTCAGCCAGCTGCTGGCGCTGCCCGAACCGCCGACCGCGCTGGTCGTCGGCAACGACAGCATGATGGTCGGGGTGCTGCACGAAGCGCGGCGGCGCGGGCTGAAGATCGGGCAGGACCTGCCGGTCGTGGTCTACGACGACGTCGAGTGGGCGGACCTGGTGGACCCGCCACTGACGACGATGGCCCAGCCGATCGAGGAGATCGGCCGGCAGGCGGTGCGGCTGCTGCTGGCGCGCATCAACGACCCGGCCCGCAAGGCCGAAACCGTGCGCCTACCGCCAACCCTGCGTCACCGTGAGTCGTGCGGCTGCCCGGCGATTCACTCACATCAGTGATTCTGGGGTGTTAAGGCCGCTACCCGGCCGTTCAGCGGATACCTTTCGGCTGAGCGTCTGCGAGGGCTTATGACGGCACTTTCGCCGGAGCTCCGGTTGTGGGACCCCCCGGTCACCTACCGGATCGGCGTCGCGATGGGTGCGAACGCGCACCCCTACTCGGGTGAACTGCTGCGCTCGATCCGAGCCGCCGCCGCGCAGGCCGGCTGCGACGTCACCCTGGCCGACACCGGCGACAGCGTCAGCGAAGAGGCCGCGGTCGTCCGCGCGCTGCGGGCGGACCTGGTGGACGGCGTGCTGCTGGTCCCCACGCCCGGCGACGAAGCGGTGGTCAACGGCCTGGTCCGGATGGGCGTGCCGACGGTCCTGATGGACCGCGTCGCCGCGCGCAACGACGTCGACCAGGTGGGCACGGAGAACGTCCACTCGGTGTGCGGGCTGGTGAAGCACCTGACGGAGCGCCGGCACCGCAAGATCGCCCTGATCTCGGGGGACGAAGGCCTGGACGTCAGCCGCGAGCGCGTCCGGGGTTATCGCCTGGGCCTGGAGCAGGCGGGCCTGCGCTGGAACCGCGAACTGGTGGAGTCCGGCCTCTCGAATTCGGGCGGCGCGGCCCGCGCGACGGCCAAGCTCCTGGACGGCTGGCCCTCCCCGACGGCGCTGGTGGTGGCGGACGAGGCCATGCTGGTGGGCGTCCAGTACGAGGCCCACCGCCGGGGCATCCACATCGGCTCGGAACTGGCCGTGGTCGGCTACGGCGACATGGACTGGGCCCGCCGGGTGAGCCCGGCGGTGACGACGCTGGTCCAGCCGATCGCCGATATCGGCCGCCGAGCGGTGCAGCTGCTGCTGTCCCGGATGGCGGATCCGGACCGGCCCCCGGAGTCGGTGCAGCTGACACCACGCTTCCTGCACGGCGCTTCCTGCGGCTGCTGATCATCCTGCCGCGGCTTGTCGTGAGTGGTTAGGGCGGTTCTAACCGCCCTAACCACTCACGACGTCTGGGACAGCGTGGCCGCCGCTTCCAGGAGCATCCAGCCGCCCACCTGGACGGACATGTCTCGCTCCGGGGCGTCTTCCGGCAGCGGCGACGGCGCCGGGCGGTCCCAGAACGCGCTGAAAACCAGGCCCTCCGCGGCGCCTGACCAGCACGCCTCGGCGGAGTCGAGCACCAGCGACCGGGCGACCGAAGCTTCGGGGCCGGGGAGAGAACGGGCCGCCAGAGCCAGGTAGCGGGCCAGGATCGCCGCGAACAAGCCGCCGTCGCCGCCGCTTTGGCCGCGGAGGATGCCACCCGGGGCGCAGTGTGCCGCCACCGCCCGGACCGTCCGCGCCGCCTCGTCCACTAAGGACAGTTCCAGGCACGCGCCGAGGTAAACCCCTTGGCAGTACGTGTAAATGTGCTTCACCAGCTCGCCCGTGTCCGTCCGGATGCCGTCCCAGACGAGGCCCGTCGAAGGGTCCACCAGGGTCGACGTCATCCAGTCCGTCATCTCGCGGGCGCGCGTGAGGTTGCCGGAGCGGGCGTGGAAGATCGCCGCCGGGCCGTTGGCCGGGGCGTTCTTGAACTCGTCGCCGACGCGCCACCAGATGCCGCCGCCCGCCGCTTCCGTCCAGCCCGACAGCAGCTGCGTGTCGATCGCCGCCAGGGCCGGGCCGACGTCGATGCCCAGTGGCGAAGCCCGTTGCAGCGCAAGGCCGAGCCACGCGATGTCGTCGTAGAAGTCGTTCGTCCAGCGGCCGAAGTTGCGCAACCGCACCGAACGGACGAAGGAACGGATCAAGGCGAGTCGCGCGGGAGAAGGCGCGCGCAGCTGCGCGTCGATCAGCGTGTCCAGCAGGTGCGCCTGCCACCAGTAGTTCCAGTGCCAGTGCAGGCGCTGCCCCGGCGTCGCCGGCCAGCCGCTACGGCCGAGGACCGTGCCGGGCAGCCCCCACACCCGGCGCAGGTGCCGCGAGGTCACCGCGCGTTCGGCGGCCGAGACGTCCATGTCGCAATCCTGCCTTGCCCACCGACATACCGCTCGGTACGTTGAAGGACCCGACGGCCTGCGAGGTACTCATGACCACGGCACACGTCACCTGCCCGCTGTGCGAAGCGACCTGCGGCCTCGAGGTGACGCTGGACGAGAACCAGCAGGTCACCCGCGTGACCGGCGACCAGGAGGACGTCTTCTCGAAGGGCTACATCTGCCCGAAGGGCGCGTCGCTCGGGGCGCTGCACCACGACCCCGACCGGCTGACCACGCCGCTGCTCAAGCGCGACGGCGAGTTCGTCGAGGTCAGCTGGCAGGAGGCCTACGACGAGATCGAGCGCCGGCTGCCGCCGATCCTCGAGCAGTACGGCCGCAACGCCGTCGCCGTGTACGCGGGCAACCCAGGCGTGCACAACATCGCGCTGACGCTCTACAGCCGCGTGCTCTACAAAGCGTTGGGCACCAAGAACTTCTACAGCGCGACGTCGGTCGACCAGATGCCGAAGCACTACTCCGCCGGCACCATGTTCGGCGACCCGATCGCCATCCCCGTGCCCGACCTCGACCGCACGCGGCACCTGCTGATCCTCGGCGCGAACCCGCTGGTGTCCAACGGCAGCCTGATGACCGCGCCGGACATGCGCGGCCGGCTGCGCGGGATCCGCGAGCGCGGCGGCAAGATCGTCGTCGTCGACCCGCGGCGCACGCGCACCGCGCAGTTCGCCGACGAGCACCACGCCATCCGGCCCGGCACCGACGCGCTGCTGCTGTTCGCGCTGGTCAACGTCCTGTTCGCGGAGAACCGCGTCCAGCTCGGCCGGCTGGCGGCGCACCTCAACGGCCTCGACGACGTCCGTGCGCTGGCCCAGCCGTTCACCCCGGAGGCCGTCGCGCCGCGCACCGGCATCGAAGCCGGCGAGATCCGCCGGATGGCCCTGGAGCTGGCCGACGCCGGGAACGCCGTGGTCTACGGGCGGATCGGCACCACGACCCAGACGTTCGGCACGATCGCGAGCTGGCTGGTCGACGTCCTCAACGTGCTCACCGGCAACCTCGACGAGCCCGGCGGCGCGATGTTCCCGCTGGCCGCGTGCACCCCGACCGGAAGCAAGCGGCCGTTCGCCGTCGGGCGCTGGCACAGCCGCGTGCGCGGCTACCCCGAGGTCGTCGGCGAGCTGCCGGTCGCGACCCTGGCCGACGAGATCGAAACCCCCGGCGAAGGCCAGGTCCGCGCGCTCATCACGGTCAGCGGCAACCCGTGCCTGAGCACGCCGAACGCAGGCCGTCTGGCCGCGGCCATCGAGAGCCTCGACTTCATGATCTCGGTCGACGTCTACCTCAACGAGACGTCCCGCCAGGCCGACGTCATCCTGCCGGGGCCGTCGCCGCTCGAGCGCCCGCACTTCGACCTGGCCTTCTACCAGCTTTCGGTGCGCAACATCGCCAACTGGACACCGCCGACGCTGCCGTCGAAACTCCCGCAGGAGTGGGAGACCATGCTGCGGCTCACCGGCATCGTCACCGGTCAGGGGCCTGAGGCGGACGTCGCGGCGCTCGACGACTTCGTCGCGGCCGAGACCGCGCGGCGGAACAAGGTGGAGCTCACCGGAGACCGGACGGGCCCGGCACGGCTGGTCGACCTGATGCTGCGCGGCGGCCCGTACGACGTCACGCTGGCCGACCTCGAAGCCGCGCCGCACGGCATGGACTTCGGACCGCTGAAGCCGCGGATCCCGGAGGTGCTGTGCACGGCGTCCGGGCGGATCGAGCTGGCGCCGCCGACGATCGTCGCGGACGTCCCTCGCCTGCGCGAGGAACTGAGCCGCCCGCTCGACGACGGCCTGGTGCTGATCGGCCGGCGGCACCTGAGCTCGAACAACTCGTGGATGCACAACCTGGCGCCGCTGGTCCGCGGCGGAAACCGCTGCACGGTCCAGGTTCACCCGAGCGACGCGACGCGGCTGGGCCTGACCGACGGCGGCCTCGCGTCGGTGACCTCCCGGGCGGGGAAGCTCGAGGTCCCGGTGGAGGTGACGGACGAGATCCGCGAGGGCGTGATCAGCATCCCGCACGGCTGGGGCCACGACGCGGCCGGTTCGCGCACGCGGGTGGCGAGCGCGAACCCGGGCGTCAACTCGAACCTGGTCGCCGACGAGACGCTGCTGGACGTGCCGTCCGGGACGTCGGTGCTGAACGGCATCCCGGTCGAGGTCGCGCCGGCCTAGAACAGGCGCTGGTCACCAGGCTTGGGACAGGTCCGCGTGCTGCCGGACCCACGCGTGCATCACGATGCCCGCCGCGACGCCCGCGTTGATCGAGCGGGTCGTGCCGAACTGGGCGATCGAGACCACCAGGGACGCCGTGGCCTGAGCGGCCTCCGACAGACCCGGCCCTTCCTGGCCGAACAGCAGCACGCACTCGCGCGGGATGTCGGCGGTCTCGACCGGCTGCGACCCCGGCGTGTTGTCGACCGCTACGACCGCGAGGCCCTGCTCGGCCGCGAAGGTGAGCAGACCGGCGACGTCGTCGTGGTGGCGGAGGTGCTGGTAGCGGTCCGTCACCATCGCGCCGCGGCGGTTCCAGCGGCGGCGGCCGACGATGTGGACTTCGGCCGCGGCGAAGGCGTTGGCCGTGCGGACGACCGTGCCGATGTTGTGGTCGTGCTGGAAGTTCTCGATGGCGACGTGGAACGGGTGCCGGCGCGCGTCCACATCGGACACGATCGCCTCGCGGCGCCAGTAGCGGTACTTGTCGACGACGTTGCGGCGGTCGCCGTCGCGCAGGAGGTCCGGGTCGTAACGCTCGTCCGTGGGCCAGTCACCCGGCCAGGGGCCGACGCCGACCTCTTCGCGGCTCACCCACTCGGTGGGCCCGACGTCGTGGGGTGTGCTCACGGCGTCGATTGTCGCCTAACCCAGGTGGACGGCGTGCGCGTGGGCGTCCTCGTGGTGGTCGCGGTGCCGGCGGTGGTACACGCCGACGTAGGAGTAGGCGACGACGATGATCGCGACGATCCCGATCGCCGGCAGCCACGTGCGCGGGAACACCGTGTCGTAGAGGTAGTACGCGTTGAACCCGCCGGGCAGGTCACCGAGGCCCTGCTGGTGGCGGAAGTAGTTCTCCAGCGCGGTGAACGGGCACGGCACCGGCGCGACGTTCACCAGGATGCCCCACGCCGCGGCGAACATGTGGACGAAGATCAGCTTGGGCCAGCGCCACGCGAGAAATCCGCCGAACCCGATCAGGAAGAGGGCGAGAATGTGCACCGCAACGGTCACGTCGGCCAGGAACTTCGCCACCGTCCACCCCCTTACCCCGATCCCCCTACCAGCGACTTTACTCCGCTGCCCGGAATCGGCCTCCTCGAAGAATGCCCAGGCGTGTGATGTTCAACCCACCGGAGCAACTTCTTCACCTGGGCGGTGACGGAGGGGTCACACCGGGTGGAAATTCGGGCGGGCGTTTCGCCGGATAGTTCGTCGGTTCTTCGTGGGGGTACTGATCCGGCGCACCGTCCGGTTTCTTCCGGTTCGGGTCCCCCGGGCGGTGCGGCTCACCGGGCGTCGACGGCTGCTCGTCCATCCGTCGACGGTAACCCCGGCGGCCACCACATCACCGCGCGCGAGCGCCGGATTTCGCCGTCAGCCGAACTTCGAGCCGCACCGGCAGGGCGTCCACTTCCAGGGCCTGGCGCAGCCGCGGGAGGGCGTGCCCGGCGATCCGCTCCCGGATCGCACCGGCGTCGGCGTCCTGGTCGGTGGTCACGACCAGCGACAACGCCGGCGCGTCGCGCGGTCCGGTGAGCCAGGCCGACGCGGACCGGACGCCGTCGTAGCCCTCGACGTCGGCCGCGACCGGCGCGGCGGCCGTGGCCGAGTCCAGCACGGTGTCGCCGTCGACGTCCTCGGCCCGCCAGGAGACGGTCTTCGGCCGCCGGAACGCCTGGGCGGCCAGCCAGCGCAGGCACAGCAGGCCGAGCACCACGGCGACCGCGATGGCCGCGTAGAACACCCAGGTCGGCGGCGCCGTTGAGCCCGGGACCAGCGACGACGCCGGGTCGAGGACACGCAGCCGGCCGAAGTGGGTGGCCAGCGCGAACCCGCCGGCGGCGAGCAGGACGAGCCCGATCAGGGCGAGCAGGACGCGGTTGAGCGCGGCGGGCCGGTTCATCGCGCACCTCGCACGCGGACGCGGACCCGCGGCGGTGTGGCCAGGCCGACCTGGCCGAGCCGCGTTTCGAGCGCGGACCGGACGGCGTCGGCGAGCCCGTCGGTGCGCGTCCGGCTGGTCTTCACCTTCACCCGCACGGTGCGGCGGCGCAGCTTGAGCGCGGCCGCCGAGACGCCGTCGACGCGCGCGGCGGTCGCCCGCAGCGACGTCCGCAGGCCGTGCCGCGTGGTGCCGGTGTCGAACCCCGGCTCCGGCGCCAGCGGCAGCACCACCGGACGGCCGCGCAGCACGGCCGCCGCGAGCAGCGCGAACCCCACCAGAACCGCTGCCCCGCCCCCGACGAGCACGGGCAGTTCGTTCCAGGAGGTGTCGTGCACGCGGGCGGCGACCGCGTCGTAGGACAGCACCGGCGGCGCGCCGAGCAGCCGCTGGACGAGCGCCGTAACGACGAACGCGCAGGCGGCGAGCAGGACGAGCGCGGTGAGCACCGCCGGCACGCTCCGCCGTGGCCGCCTCATCGGACGCGCCCCTTCGGCCGTTCGACCGGCGGCAGCGCGATCGTGATGTCGACGCGCTGCGTGCGAAGGCCGGTGAGCTCGGTGGTGCGGCCGAGCAGGTGGGCCCGGACCCGGTCGGCGGTGCCGGTGACGGGCGCCGGGTAGACCACCGGGAGCCGGATGTCCACAGTGGTCACTTCACCGTCCACTGTGGCCTTGGCGGTGACGTCGGCGGCGACGCCGTCGACCTCCCGCGCGGCCCGGGCGGCGATGCGCCCGACCGCACGCGGTTCGACGGTCGTCTCGCCGCGCTCGTCTTCCTCGTCGGCCGTCTGGTCGTCGCGACGGTGGCGAGCGGTGGGCGTGGACACGGTCACCTCCGATCCCGGGCGGCCCCGACGAGGGCGGACAGGTCGAGTTTGCCGTCGGCCCAGCGGCCGACGAGCAGGCCGAGGCCGCCCAGCACGAGCACGGCGACGAAGGCGCCGAACCCGCCGAACGCGGCCGCGAACCCCAGTGCCAGGCCGAAGAGCAGGCCGATCAGGGTGCCGTTCACGATCAGAGCACCCGGTCGCTGACGACGGGCGCGTCGTCGTCACCCGGGATGTGGACGTCGTTGACGTTGATGTTCACCTCGACGACCTCCAGCCCGGTCATCTGCTCGATCGCGGTGATCACGTTGCGGCGCACGGCCCGCGCGAGATCCGCGATGGCGACGCCGTATTCGACGAGCAGCTGCAGATCGACGGCGGCCTGCTTCTCGCCGACCTCGACCGAAACCCCCTGGCCGACGCTGGCGGACGCACCGGGGATGCGGTCGCGGAGGGCACTGAGCGCCCGCGCGGCGCCGCCGCCGAGGTCGTACACCCCGTTGACCTCACGGGCGGCGAGACCGGCGATCTTCTGCACGACGGTGTCGGCGATGGTGGTGGTGCCCTGCTTCGAGACGAGCGCGCTGGTGGCGTCGTTCGCGGTGGTCACCACGGTCTTCTCGGCGGTCGCGGTCATGAGGTCCTCCTCGGATGTTCCGGAAATGCCCTGGGGAATCAGGCTTTCCGCCTGGTTCGTAGGTAAGGACACCGGGGATGGGAGATCGTCACTGCCCCGATCGTGTGACGTGGGTCTCGGCTCTCGTCGACGGCGCCGGTCGTCCCGAACTGCTTTCTGTAACCGGATCCGTGGCCTTCCGGCCGAGTTGTCCCCAGGGTGAGCCACATGTGGACAACTCGGCGGTTCTCGCTTCGGGAAACCGGTTCTGTCGGTGGGCGCCGATACGCTGGACAAGGGCACGCCCCCCTAGGGCCTGTCCTCGCAGTAGGTGATGTGACCTGCTTTGAGCTCGAGTTGTGGTGCGCAGGCATGAGCTGACCGATGACCGGCGGGTGATCAACGGGATGTTGTGCAAGGCCAAGCCCGGGGTGGCCTGGCGGGACCTGCCGGAGCGGTACGGGCCGTGGAAGACGGTCCACAACCGGTTCTGGCGCTGATCACGCACCAGCACCCCGTCCCGGTGGCACAGGTACGGGTGGTCGCCGAGACGACCCACCACCAAGATCCACCTCGCCTGCGACGGTCACAGACGGCCCTTGTCGATCGTGTCGACCGGCGGCAACGTCAACGACTGCACAATGTTCACCCAGGCCATGGCCGGGATCGAGTTCCGTCGGCAGGGTCCAGACCGTCCGCCGACCCGGCCGAGCCGAGTGCCGGCGGACAAGGGCCATTCCAACCGGGCCATCCGCTCCTACCTACGCCGACGACACATCCCAGCGACCATTCCCGAACGCCGTTCCGGAAACGGCCGGCGGACGCTTGGATCGACGTTGCCGGAACCCCGCCAGGAGCGCATGTGCGGGCTGGGGGCGAATGCCAGTCTCAGGCGAAAGCCGCGCCGTCGAGGTCCGTGACCACCAGGCGCAGCCGGGCGTTCTCCCACTCCGTGCCCGCCAGCACCGGGCGCACCACTTCCGTCGCGCGGTCCAGCAACGGCGGGATCGGCAACCGCGACGCGATCAGGCGGATCTGCACCAGTTCCGGTGTCAGATCGACGGCCATGCCCTCCCAGTCCACCGGGAGCCACGTCGTCCCGGGGGAGACCGGGGTGGCCGGGCGGAGGCCGGGGACGCCCTTGATCGCGACGACGATCTTCTCGACCGCTTCGCCCGCGATCACCGGTTCGCCGTTTCGATGTCCATGATGGACACCGATACCTCGTCGACGACCAGGCCGGTCTGCGACGTCACGTACCGGCTCACCGCGCGCTGCACCGATCGGCCGACCGTCGCCGCCTGGTCGATGCCCGACGCGACCAGGTCCACCTGGACGCTCAGCCGGCCGTCGACCGTGCGGACGCGGACGCCGTCGGCCGGGGCCGGGTCGAGGCCCTTCCAGCGCTGGCGGGCGGCTCGCGTCCACGCCGTCACCAGTCCGCGCAGGCCCGGCTCCAGGCGCACCACGCCCGGCGCGGTGATCGCCGCCCGGGCCGCCACGCTGGCGATCACCGGGTCGGCGATGACGTACTCCACACTCATTCCCCTGGCTCCCCGTAGACGTCATCCACCAGCAGGTCGAGTCTCGCCAGCGTCAGGCCCACCCGGGCCGCGGCCGCCGCGGTCACCCGCTCCCGCACCAGCGACAACGCTTCACCGCCCGTAACGTTCCGGAAACTCACCGCAAGGGTGAGTTCGACTTCGACGACGCCCGCGCCGTCGTCGCGGATCCGGCAGCGCCGCGCGCGGATGCCCTCGACGGTGTCCGCCGCGTACCGCAGCACCGCCGCCACCGCCTGCTCGCTGATCTCGACGAACCCGGGTTCCGGGGTCGGCAGCGGCACCATCTGCCCGCGCCGCACCTCGGCCCGGACGGCCGACATGATCCGGCCGAACAGGTCCGGCGGCGGCGCGTCCTGCTCGAGAACCAGTTCCGACGTCGCCTCGCGCAACGCGAGCAGGCTCTCGCGCGCCGCGCGGCAGTGCGGGCAGGTCAGCTCGTGCTCGTCGGCCAGCCCGGCGCCGACCGCGTCGAGCCGCTCCCACACCTGCTCGACATCGCGTTCGCAGGGCAGTTCGTAGTCCGTCATCGCCATGGCTTCATCACCTCCGCCAGCTGTGCCCTGGCCCGCGCGATCCGGCCCCGCACCGCGGTGCCGTTCACGCCGACGATTTCGCCGATCTCCTCGTAGGACCGGCCGTGCACCTCACGCAGCAGCCAGCACGCCCGCTGTTCCGGGGTGAGCTGCGCCAAGGCCGTGTTCAACGCCGCGAGCTGGCCGCTCACCTGCGCCGCCCGCTCGGGCTGGAGGTCGCCGCGCGGCGACTCCGCTGTGTCCAGGTCGACGTCGGCCTGGGGCCGGCGCGCGCGGATGACGTTCAGGCAGCGGTTCGTCGTGGCCCGGTAGAGCCAGCCGACGAACGCGGCGTCCTCGCCGAGCTGGTCGAGCTTGCGCCAGGCGTTGAGGAACACCTCCTGGACGACGTCCTCGGCGTCCCCGCGGTTGGCGAGCATCTTCGCGGCGAGCCGGAACATCGGGCCCTGGTAGCGCAGCACGAGCTGTTCGTACGCCCGGACGTCGCCGTCCCGCGCGCGGCCCACCAGGGTCGCGTCGTCGAGCGGCGTGCCGGGTTCCGCGCTGGTCGTCGTCACGGCACCTCCTCGGAGAGAGGACACCTGAGCCCGGGAAACGTCACGCCCTGATTGTGGGTGACAGCCATCACTCGTGCGACTCCGTGACGATCGGCCGCCGCGGTGGTCCTTCCGGCAACAGGCGCCCGACCGGGGCGCCGAGGTGAGGGAGGTACACCATGTCGCTGGGCGACAAGATCAGCAACAAGGCCGAGGACCTGGGCGGCAAGGCCAAGGAGACCGCCGGGAACGTCACCGGCGACGAGCAGCTGAAGGCCGAGGGCCAGGGCGACCAGGCGAAGGCCGGTCTGAAGGACGCCGTCGAGCACGTCAAGGACGCGGCGAAGGACCTCTTCGGCAAGAAGTGAGCTGTCACCCAAGTCCGTGAAGGCCTCCTTGAGGGACTCTGAGTCCCTCAAGGAGGCCTTCACGGACTGACGGGGTTCAGCCCTTCAGGCCCAGGTCGTCCAGGCCGAGGATGTACCGGTACGGCAGGCCTTCCTTCTCGATGGCCTCGCGCGCGCCGGTGTCGCGGTCGACGACCGTGACGACGCCGATGACGTCGGCGCCGGCTTCACGCAGCGCCTCGACGGCGGTGAGCACGCTGCCGCCGGTCGTAGAGGTGTCCTCGACGGCCAGCACGCGCTGCCCCCGGACCTCCATGCCCTCGATCCGCCGCTGCATCCCGTGCGCTTTCGTGTCCTTCCGGACGACGAACGCGTCGAGCACGACACCGTCGGTCGCCGCGGAGTGCAGCATCGCCAGCGCGACCGGGTCGGCGCCGAGCGTGAGCCCGCCGGCCGCCACGTAGTCCCAGTCCGCCGTCAGCTGCCGCAGCAGCTTGCCGATCAACGGCGCGGCCGCGTGGTGCAGCGTCGCCCGCCGGAGATCGATGTAGTAGTCGGCTTCCTTGCCGGACGCCAGGGTCACTTTTCCGTGCACCACGGAAAGATCGGTGACCAGCCTGGCCAGTTCGAGTTTCGCCGCTTGATCCAGAACGGGGTTCGCCACGGCCGTGAGTCTTACACACGACCGGGTTCACTCCCCGATGGATGTGGCGTCGACCGCACGCCCGCGCGTCGCCGCCCAGGCCGGGACCAAGATCGCCACCAGCGCAAGCACTACGGCGACGGCGAGCACCGTCAGGTAGATCGCGAGCGGCCCCGACGGCAGCACGGAACCGGTCACCACGAGGCAGAACGGGACGATCGCGCCGGCCGCCGTCGCCGTGCCGAGCAGGATCGCGATGGTCGCGATCAGCCCGCCTTCGACACCGGCCATCCGCAGCACCTGGCCGCGGGTGAACCCGCTCAGCCGCTGCAACCCGAACTCGCGGCGCCGCTTGCCGGTCGCCATCACCAGCGTGTTCACCACGGAGATCACGGTGTAGGCGATGATCATCCCGACGAGCAGGTAGTTGACCCAGGCGCCGACCTCGTTGCCCTTCGCGTGCGCCGCGATCAGCGCGTCCCGATCGCCGACCTGGACCGGCAACCCGGCTGTCGCCTCGCGAAGGTGCGAAGTGAGCGTCGCCGGGTCGACGCCGGGAGCGGCGCGGACCAGCAGTTGCGGGGCGAGCCCGATCGTCGTGTGCGGCGCCAGCAGTCCGGCGGGCAGGACGAGGTTCTCGAACCCGGCGCGCTGCCGCACGACGGCCCCCACCCGCACGTCCACCGGGGTGCCGTCGCCGAGCCGCAGCGACAGCGTGTCGCCGACGTGGCGGCCGAGCGTGTCCGGCACGGTGACGGCGTTGCCGGTCAGCTCGCTGACACCGATGGCGGGCCAGCCGTCCTTGTCCTGGTTCGAGTCGAACGGCTTCTCGATGAACACCGTGCTCGTGACGTACTCCGACGCCGTGGCGACGCCCGGGACCGCGCGGACCCGGCTGACCACCGACGGGTCGAGCCCGATCGGCGAACCGACGACGGCGTCCGCGCTCAGGTCCTCGGTGTAGGCCTGGTTCGAGACGGCTTCCTGGGTGGTCTGCAGGTAGATGTTCGCGGTCGCGATGCCGACGGCGAGCATGATCGGGGTGACCGCGCCGGCCGTCCGGACCGCGACGACCCGGGTGTTGAGCATGGCGATCCGGCCGGTGACGCCGGTGATCGCCTGCACCGGCCAGCGCAGCAGCGTCGCCATCACCTTGGTGACGCCGGGGCTGATCGCCGCCAGGCCGAACGCCCACAGCATCACCGCCGGGCCGGACGTGCTGGCCGCGACCGGGCCGGTCATCACCGCGACCGTGACGATGGCCAGGGCCGTCCCGCCGCCGAAGCACAGGATCGCCGTGATCAGGCGGATCGGCGTCAGCCAGCGCCGCTCGACGGCGGCTTCGGCGAGCGCCTCGGTCGGGCGGACCTTCGACGCGCGCCGTCCCGCGACGAACGCGGCGCCGACGACGGCCAGCAAGGACGCACCCGCGGCGACCGTCGCCGGGAGCCAGCCCTGCTCGAAACGCAGGACGTCGGGGACGACGTGGTTGGCCGCGAGCCGGTCGAACAGCCACCGTCCGAGCACCGGGCCGAGGGCGATCGCGGCCCCCACCGCGAGCAGCCCGACGACCAGCGCCTCGCCGAGGACCATCCGCCGCAGCTGACGCGGGGTGGTGCCGATCGCGCGCAGCAGCGCGAGTTCGCGCTGGCGCTGCTGGGTCGACAGCGAGAGCGTCCCGGCGACGACGAACACCATGACCGACGCCGACAGCCCGCCGGACACCGCGGACAGCACGATGAGGTTCTCGCCGCCCTTGTCGACCTCCGGGAACTCCAGCAGGCCCCGGTCGCTGCCGGTCAGGACCACACCGGCGTCGCCGACCGCCGACGTCACCGCGGCGACGTCACCGCCGAAGACCCCGATCGTGTCGAACCGGCCGGGGTGCCCGGCCAGGCGTTCGGCGTCCGAAGGCGCGAAGAACACGGCCGGGTCCCGCATCGGCTGTGGCGCGGTGGCGATGCCGGAGACGCGGTACTGGGCGACCTCGCCGTGCGCCGCGACGGGCAGCGTGGCGCCGACGGCGAGCCCCAGCCCGGCGTCCGCCACGACTTCGCCGGGCTTCGGCGCCTGGCCCTGCAACGTGTACGGCGTCAGCACGGCCGAGTCCCAGGCGTGCCCGAGGGCGCTCGCGGAGCCGATCTGCGCGGCGAAGCTGACCTCGCCGACGACGTTCGTGACGCCGGGGACCGCGCGGATGCGGTCGGCCAGTGTGGCGTCCACGCGGACGCGCTCGGCCAGGGTGCCGTTCTCGAACTTGTGCTTGTCCTCGGGGTCGAGGGTCGCCGGGTCGTCTTCCGGCAGCTTGAGCGTCTGCTGCCCGCCGACGACGATCGGCGCCGCGGCCAGCCGCTGCACCGGCGTCTCGGACCGGATGCCCGACTCCATCAGGCCACCGCACGCCGAGACGATCAGCGCGCCGAAGAACACGGCGACGAACGTCGCCAGGAAAGCGCCCTTGCGCTGGCGCAGGGTGCGCAGTGCGAGCTTGAACATCAGACCCGCACCTCCGACCGGTCCCAGGCGCCGAGGTGGGTCATCCGCTCGGCGACGGCCGCCGCGGTCGGCCGGGACAGCCGCCCGGCGATCCGGCCGTCGGCCAGGAACACGACGTCGTCGGCGTAGGACGCGGCGACCGGGTCGTGCGTCACCATGATCACCGTCTGGCCCGACGCCCGGACGGACTCGCGCAGCAGGCCCAGGACGTCGGCGGCGGTGCGGGTGTCGAGCGCGCCGGTCGGCTCGTCGGCGAACAGCACGGCCGGGTCGGTGACCAGGGCGCGCGCGATCGCGACGCGCTGCTGCTGCCCGCCGGAGAGCTGCCCGGGCAGGTGCTTGCGGCGCCCGTCGAGCCCGACGTGCGTCAGGATCCGCTGGACGAGCCGCTTGTCCGCGCGCTTCCCGGCCAGCTGCAGCGGCAGGACGACGTTCTGCTCGACCGTCAGCGCCGGGAGCAGGTTGAACGCCTGGAACACGAAGCCGACGCGGTCGCGCCGCAGCTTGGTCAGGTAGGTCTCGCTCTTGCCGTCGAGGTCCTGCCCGTCGAGCACGACCCGGCCCGACGTCGGCCGGTCGAGGCCCGCCGCGCAGTGCAGGAACGTGCTCTTGCCCGAGCCCGACGGGCCCATCACAGCCGTGAAACCGCCGCGGGGGAAGGAGATCGAGACCCCGTCCAGCGCGACCACGCCTTCGCCGTACTCCTTGCGCACGGCTTCGAGCCGGACCGCGTCGGCTGCCTCGTGCCACCCAGTTGTCATGGGAACAACGCTAGGCAGGTAGCGCCCGGACCTCCCTGGTGCAGACGCGCGTTTCGAAGGTAGGGACAGCCCTACTCAGGTGCGGCCCTTGCCGCCGAAGCCGCCGCTGATCTTGCGCAGCACCGCGCGCGGCAGCAGGCCGCCGATCGCGACGACGGCCTTGTACTGCAGGCTCGGCACCGAGATCACCTTGCCGCGGCGCAGGTCGGCGAGCGCCTCGTTGACCACCTGTTCGACGCCCAGCCAGGCGATCTTCGGGCCCGGCTTGTCGATGCCGGCGCGCTCGTGGAACTCGGTCGCGGTGAACCCCGGGCAGAGCGCCATCATCCGGACGCCCTTCGGCAATGACGCGGCGATGCCTTCGGTGAACGACGTGACCCAGTTCTTGCTCGCGGTGTACGTCGAGCCGCGGCCGCTGAAGAAGCCCGCGACGCTGCTGACCTGGATGACGTCACCGCGGCCGCGCTCGACCATGCCGGGCAGCACCGCGCGGGTCAGCCGCAGGACCGCGGTGACGTTGACGTCGAGCTGGCGCTGGAGCGCGTCGGGCGAGACGGTCCAGAAGTCGCCGCCCAGGCCGAACCCGGCGTTGTTGACCAGCAGGTCGATCGGGCCGGCGGCCAGCCGCTCCTCGACGGCGGCGCGTCCGTCCACTTCGGACAGGTCGGCGGGCAGCACCTCGACGGCGACGCCGTACCGTTCCCGCAGGTCGGCGGCGTAGGCCTCCAGTCGCGCGGCGTCGCGGGCGACGAGCACCAGGTCGTACTTCTCGGCGGCGAGCGTGCGCGCGAACTGCGCGCCGATGCCCGCGGTGGCTCCGGTGATCACGGCGGTGCGACGTCCGGGGCTTCGCCCCGGGCCGGGGGCTCCGCCACCCGGACCCCCGGCAAAGAAGTTGGTGGTGGTCATGTGGGTGAACCATACCCGCTGGTCAGGGCCCGAGGTGCAGCCGTTTGGCGCCCGGGTTATCGTCCCCGGCATGGGTAAGCACAGCAGGCGCAAGAGCGGCTATCTGCCCAGGGTCGCCGCCGGCGCGGCGCCCGTCGCCCTCCTCTTCGCCGCCCCCGTCGCCGCGTTCGCCGCGCCGTCCGACCTGGCGCTGCCGATCGACCACCGGCACACCACCACGCTGAACAACGACGGTGACGCCCTCTCCGCGACCCGCCGCGACGTCGTCGGCAAGCGGCTCGGGGACGCCCGGCTCGTCTCCGACCGCACCGAGGCCGTCGCCACGAGCGGCAACCGCGCGGGGGTCGCCGAGAGCGCTCACCAGGGCGTCTGGCTGGGCCACGGGATCGACGTCCTGAGCGAGCACGCCGAGCAGCTCGACACCGGGCTGTTCACCGGAGACCTCACGGGCGGGATCGCCGCCCGCCGCTCGTCCGGGCAAGCCGTCGACCTCGGCCAGCTGGGCGCGGTGGGCACGACGTCGGAGCAGCACGTCATCGGCAGCTTCCGGGGCGTGCTCGACGTCGGGCAGAGGCACGAGGTGGGCGGTGAGCTGGGTCCGGCGTCCGGCCTGGTCAAGACGTCGCAGAGCCTCACGTCGGGCTCGTTCGGCGGCGACTTCGGGGTCGACCACGTCGTCCACGTCCAGGGCAGCACGACGTCGGTGCGCGGCACGCTCGACCAGCACCCTTCGGTGTCGGTGAGCGTGCGGGACCGGCCGGTGCTCTAGTCCTTCGTCGGCTGGTCCGCGGGCGGCGGCGGCTGCGCCGGGATCCCGGCGGCCGGGGTGCCCGGCGCGGTGCCCACGGCGGGGATCGGCGCACCCGCCTGGTGGCGGCCGGCGTCGTAGTCCTCGTCGAACGGGTCGACGATGTCCGCGATCTCGCCGAGGTCCCGCAGCAGGCGCTCGAGCCGTGACGGGCCGGCGGTCGGGACGACGCTGGCGAGCACCCACTCGGCCTCGAGCCACGCCACGCCGACGTCGCCGCCGAGCTGGTCAGCGGCGTCGACGAGCTCCTGGGTGATCACCGCACGGGCGCCGTCGGCGTCGTCGGCGAAGGCGTAGCGAGAGCCGATCGGACCGAGCATCTCGGGCATGTCGGCGCGCTGGAACGGCACGCTCGACAGCCACATCTCGATCGGGATCTTGTGCTTCTTGTTGCAGCGCACGGCGACGACGACCGCCGGGATCTGCCCCTCGGACTCGATGTCGAAGATGAACACGGGACGGCGGCCGTCGGAGGTGAAGGTCGAGCCCGCGACGACGTTGACGGCGGCGTCCGCGCCGAAGTAGCCGATCGCACCGTTGGACCACTGCTGCGGCAGCCGCTCGTCCTCTTCGACGAACTGCCAGCCGCGCAACTGTGCCCAGCGCATGCGCTCGCGGTTGCGCGAGCCCTCCTTCGCCCGATCGGCGGCGAGCAGCCCCAGCCCCGCCACCAGGGCGACGGCCGCGATGACGAACCAGATCCACGCCGGAATACCCACGATCGCCAGGGTATCGCCTGCTACGCCGAAGAGATGAGCGACGGTACCCGTGTCGCCGCGCCCGTTCGGAGCATTTCTCGTCTGTTACGTCGACAAATCGCTTAATCTCGCGATTCGGCCAGGGCTGCAAGGCACGCGAAGAACGTGGCCCGGTCGGCCTTTCCGAGCGGTTGGACCAGGTGAGCGGGTACGGCGGCGGTGTGCACCGGCCGCGCGCGGGCGGCCGGTGCACGTCCCGCGTCGGTGACGACGACCTCGACCCCGCAGCCGGCCACTGTGGACGAAAACGGGCCAACCGGCGCCGCCTGACAAAGGCGAGCGCCGGTTGGCCGGGTGAACAGTCGCGAGTGGCCGGCACCCGGCCGGCCACTCACGAGGTCAGACGCGGGTCACCGTCAGCGCGTTGCCCGCCTCGATGTCCGGGATGTCGACCCGGACCGTGTCGCCGTCGCGGACCTCGCCCGACAGCAGTTCCTTCGCCAGCTTGTCGCCGATCGCCGACTGGACCAGCCGCCGGAGCGGGCGGGCGCCGTAGATCGGGTCGAAGCCGTTGAGGGCGAGCCACTCGCGGGCGCCGTCGGTGACCTCCAGGTGCAGCCGGCGCTGGGCCAGCCGCGCGGCCAGCCGGGCCACCTGGATGTCCACAATGGACGTCAGCTGCTCGGTGCCGAGCGAGTGGAACACGACGATGTCGTCGAGCCGGTTGAGGAACTCCGGCTTGAACTGCCGCTGCACCACGTTCAGCACCGCGTCCCGCCGCTGGCGTTCGTCCAGCGAAGGGTCGGCGATGGCCTGCGAACCGAGGTTCGAGGTCAGGATCAGGATGGTGTTCCGGAAGTCGACCGTCCTTCCCTGGCCGTCGGTCAGCCGCCCGTCGTCGAGGACCTGCAGCAGCACGTCGAAGACGTCCGGGTGGGCCTTCTCGACCTCGTCGAGCAGCACCACCGAGTACGGCCGGCGCCGGACGGCTTCGGTCAGCTGCCCGCCCTGGTCGTACCCGACGTAACCTGGCGGGGCGCCGACCAGGCGCGCCACCGAGTGCTTCTCGGCGTACTCGCTCATGTCGATCCGCTGGATCGCCCGCTCGTCGTCGAACAGGAACTCCGCCAGCGCCTTGGCCAGCTCGGTCTTGCCGACGCCGGTCGGGCCGAGGAACAGGAACGACCCGGTCGGCCGGTCCGGGTCGGCGACGCCGGCCCGGGCGCGGCGCACCGCGTCCGCCACGACCTGCACGGCTTCGGCCTGCCCGATGACCCGCTGGCCCAGCTCCTCTTCCATCCGCAGCAGCTTGCCGGTCTCGCCTTCGAGCAGCCGGCCGGCCGGGATGCCGGTCCACGCGGCCACGACGTCCGCGACGTCGTCGGCCCCGACCTCTTCCTTGAGCATCACGTTCTGCTGGCTCGCCTCGTTCGCGGCCGTCGCGGCCTCGAACTCCTTCTCCAGCGCCGGGATCCGGCCGTAGCGCAGCTCGGCGGCCTTGCCCAGGTCACCGTCGCGCTCGGCGCGCTCGGACTCGCCGCGCAGCTGCTCCAGCTGCTCCTTGAGCTCGCGGACCTTCTCGATGGAGCCCTTCTCGTTCTGCCAGCGCGCGGTGAGCGCGGTCAGCGCCTCGCGCTTCTCGGCCAGTTCGGCGCGCAACGCGTTGAGCCGGTCCTTGGACGCGGCGTCGCTCTCCTTGGCGAGCGCCATCTCCTCGATCTCCAGGCGGCGCACGGCGCGTTCGACCTCGTCGATCTCCACTGGCCGCGAGTCGATCTCCATGCGCAGCTTGGACGCGGCCTCGTCGACCAGGTCGATGGCCTTGTCCGGCAGGAAGCGCGCGGTGATGTAGCGGTCGGACAGCGTCGCGGCGGCGACCAGCGCGGCGTCCGTGATCCGGACACCGTGGTGCACCTCGTAGCGCTCCTTCAGCCCGCGAAGGATCGCGATGGTGTCCTCCGGCGACGGCTCGCCGACCAGCACCTGCTGGAAGCGCCGCTCGAGGGCGGCGTCCTTCTCGATGTGCTGGCGGTACTCGTCGAGCGTGGTCGCGCCGACCATCCGCAGCTCACCGCGGGCGAGCATCGGCTTGATCATGTTGCCCGCGTCCATCGCGCCTTCGCCGGTCGCGCCGGCGCCGACGATGGTGTGCAGCTCGTCGATGAAGGTGACGACCTCACCCGCGGAGTCGGTGATCTCCTTGAGCACGGCCTTCAGCCGCTCTTCGAACTCGCCGCGGAACTTCGCGCCGGCCACCATCGACCCGAGGTCGAGGGCGATGACGCGCTTGCCGCGCAGCGACTCGGGGACGTCGCCGGCGATGATCCGCTGGGCCAGGCCTTCGACGATGGCCGTCTTGCCGACGCCGGGCTCGCCGATCAGGACCGGGTTGTTCTTGGTGCGCCGCGAGAGCACCTGCACGACCCGGCGGATCTCGGTGTCCCGGCCGATGACCGGGTCGAGTTCGCCGGCGCGGGCGCGCGCGGTGAGGTCGACGCCGTACTTCTCCAGCGCCTTGAACGTGCTCTCCGGGTCCGCGCTGGTGATCCGGGCGGACCCGCGGACCTTGGCGAACGCCTCCCGAAGCGCGTCCGGGGTGGCGCCGTGCCGCTTGAGCAGGTCGGCCACCTGGCCGCCTTCGGTGGCGAGCCCGACCAGCAGGTGCTCGGTCGAGACGTACTCGTCGCCCAGCTCGGTCGCCAGCTTCTGGGCGTGCGTCAGCGACTTCACGGCGAAGGTGTCGAACTGCGGGCTCGACACGGTCGCGCCGGTCGCCGACGGCAGCGCCGCGGTGATCGGCTCGAGCTCCTTGTGCACCACCTCCGGGTCGGCCCCGACCGCGGTCAGCAGCGGCGCGGTCAGCCCCTCACCCTGCGCCAGCAGGGCGCCCAGCAGGTGGGCGGCCGCAACGTGCGGGTTGCCGGCCATGGTGGCCGCCTGCGCCGCGGACGAGATCGCCTGCTGGGTCTTCGTGGTCGGGTTGAAAGCGTCCATCCCTCACCTCATGCTCGATTACAAGAAAGTCCTGGTGACAGGCCTGGCCGAGACCCATCGTCTGATACAACGCACGAAGACTTGAGTCTGTTCCGCTCAACTTTGCCCGGGTGCGACCGCTTTCGCCGGAAGCCGGGGTGCGAGCGTCCCGAGCCCGGCGACGGCGAGGCCGGCGCACACCCCGACCAGCACCCAGGGTAACCAGTCGGCGACCGAGAACAAGGCCACCACGGCGGGCGCCAGGACCTGCGCCATGGTGAACGCGTACTGGTACGCAGCCAGATAACGCCCGCGGGCGTCCGGAGGTGCCGCGGCCTCGGCCAGCGCCCCCGATCGCGGCCCGAAGACCAGGTCGCCGGCAGCGAACACCAGCGTCGAGGCCAGCAGGTAGACCACCCGCCAGTCGTCGGGGACGAGCAGGACACCGAGGCTGACCAGGCACCAAGCGGCGAACAGCGCCGAGCCGGCCCGCATCGCGCCGATCCGGGTCAGCTTCGCCGTCAGCCGCAGCGCGAGCGTGCCGCCGACGCTGGTCAGCACGGTGAGCAGGGCGAGGATCGCGCCCGGCAGCCAGGCCGGGCCGTGCAGCCGGTCGAGGACGAACACCGGCGTGCCGATCAGGAAGAAGTCCAGCGAGAGCCCGAAGAGGCCGCTGAACAGGATCAACGCGAGGTAGGGCCGGTTGCGCAGCACCCGCGCGGGCCGGTCGCAGTCCCGCTGGTGCGGCCGCGTCAGCCGGACGCAGAAGCCGAGGATGCCGGCGGCGACGACGAACGTGCCGACGTCCAGCAGGAGCGCGACCCGGTACCCGTCCGTGCCCCGCCAGGTCAGCAGGACCCCCGCCACCAGGCCGCCGAGGCCGAAACAGCCGGCCCGCACCATCCCCGCCTCGGCGAACGGCCGATCCTTCGGGACGTCGCCCGCGACGTCGGCGATGAGCACGAACAGGGAGCTGTAGAACAGCTGCTGCCCGGCGGCGAGCAGGACCGCGGCGAACACCACCGTCCCGGCGCCGTCGGCCAGGAGGTACGCGCCGGCCCCGGCGGCTTGCAGCAGCTGGGCGCAGATGACGACGACGCGCGGCCCGACGCGGTCCACGAGCCGGCCGGCCAGCGGCGGCACGACCAGGCCACCGACCGTACCGAGGGTGACCGCCGTGCCCGCGACGGCGAGCGGCACGCCGACCGCCTGGGTCACGTAGACCAGGGCGAGCGGGAGAAAAAGACCTGAGCCGAAGTTGTCGATCCCCAACGCGCACAGCAGTGCGACCCGGCTACGCGTCACCCATCGACGTTAACTCTGCGCAGCACCGGGAAGTCAGGACCGAACGGAGACAATCGGTCACGCCGAATGCAACTGGCGGTGTGACCGATTGCCTGCCCGTCACTTGGTCGTGTCAGCGAGGCACGCGGCGCTGCCGAGTGCGCGGCGGAGGTCGGTGTTCATCTCCGCGAGCCGCCCGGTGAGGTCGGTGACGCGCGCGTCGTCCCAGCCGCCGAGGGCCTGCTCCATGAACTCGAGGTAGTTGGTCCGCCAGTGGGACAGCGCGTCGCGGCCCTTCTCGGAGACGCTCACCAGCGTCGCCCGGCCGTCCTCGGGCGCGGGACGGCGGTCGATCAAGCCGGCGGCGGAGAGCTGCGTGATCTGCCTGCTGACGACGGACAGGTCGACGAACCGGCGTTTCGCCAGCTCGGACGGCCGCGCCTCGCCGTTCTTCGACAGGTCGGACAGCAGCATCGCGGCCGCGGGGTGCAGTCCCGGCTGGTCCTGCCAGGCCTGCATGACCCAGGCGTGCTGGAGCTGCGACGCCGTTTTGAGCTCGCGCATGAGCTCGACCCGGACGTCGTCCTCGGTGTCGTCGAAGCTCATCGGAACCCTCCCGGTACTGCCTGTTAGTTGTTCAATACAAGTTTATTGCCGGACACTTGCGCAGGGCAAGCATCGGACCGGTGAGGTCGCCCACGCCGTCACCGGGGCGAGTACACCCGGTCGGAGCAACAATGCGGGCAAAAGGGCGCCCGGCCGCTACCCTGCGGACGGGCCGCGCGCGACGCGTGCGCCGAGTGACAGAGGCGGAAGCGATGGACACAGGAGGCGGCTGTGCGCAGAACCGCCGTCACCCTGCCCGAGCCGGCGGTGGCTGATCGAGTGCCGCCCTCCCGCCGTCCCCGACCCGCGACCGCCGGCCCATGACCGCCGACTCGGTCAGCCCGCTCCCACGCTCCTCGACATCGCGCGAAGCGCCTGCGGCCGTCACCGCGATGGTGCAGCTCATCCGGGACAGCTGGGCGAAGTCCGAGCCGTACATCGCGGACATCTCCCAGTTCTTCTACGGGATGCTGTTCACCCTGGCCCCGACCACACGCGACTTCTTCCCGATCAACATGGAGATCCAGCGCGGCCGGCTGGTGCGCGCGCTGGTGCACATCGTGCAGATGGTCGACCGGCCCGACGACCTGGCGCCGTTCCTGCGGCAGCTGGGGCGTGACCACCGGAAGTTCGGGGTGGTGCCCCGGCACTACGAGGCCGTCGGGACGGCGCTGCTGGCGTCGCTGAAGAACCACCTCGGCCGGGAGTGGACGCCCCAGGTCGAACGGGCCTGGGCCGAGGCGTTCACCATCGCCGCGCGGGCCATGCAGGACGCCGCCGCGGCCGACCAGAACCCGCCGTCGTGGCACGCCACGGTGGTCGAGCACCGGCGGCTGACCTGGGACCTCGCCCTGGTGCGGCTCGTCCCGGACCAGCTGGTGCCCTACCACCCCGGCCAGTACATGAGCGTCGAAGTACCGCAGCGGCCGCGGCTGTGGCGCTACCTCTCGCCGGCGAACGCGCCGCGGGAGGACGGCGGCATCGAGTTCCACGTCCGCGCCGTCGACGGCGGCTGGGTCTCGCGCGCCATCGTCAGCCACACGCAGCCCGGCGACGTCTGGCGGCTCGGGCCGCCCCTGGGCCGGCTGACGGTCGACCGCGAGGCGGCCCGGAACGTGCTGATGATCGCCGGCGGCACCGGGATCGCGCCGCTGCGCTCGATCCTCGACCACCTCGCGCTGTGGGGCGAGAACCCCAAGGTGCGCCTCTTCTACGGCGGCGCGTCCCGCGAGGACCTCTACGACCTCGAAGAACTGCGCGCGCTGGCCTCCATCAACCCCTGGCTGAACGTGACGCCGGTGGTGGAACGCGGCGACGTCCCCGGGTTCGAGCAGGGCACGCTCGCCGAGGCCGTCACGCGCTACGGCTCGTGGCCGGGGCACCACGTGCTCGTCTCCGGCTCGCCGGCGATGATCCGGGCGACCGTCTCGCGGATGCTCGTCGCGGGCAGCGCGCTCGACCAGATCCAGTACGACCCGTTCACGATCGACTAGCCGTCCGGCCTTGTCCGGTAATCGCGACGCATCTGTCCGGTGAATGAATCGGCCAAACTTCGGCAATTGTTACCGGTTTTCGTGAATCCATCCGGGTGATCGTTTTTACGCAGTGCCAGGCGGGGTTGACCGCGCGTGGCGAAATTGCTCCGTTCGAGGGGAACGCGCGAAATCACGCGCATCTGCACGGGAATGCGCCTACAGTCGGGAACCCTCGGGGGCGGTACCGCTACAGCTGTGCCGCGTGGACGGCGCCAAAAAGCCATGCACGACTGGAGAAAACCGTTCCCGATGACTGCTGAATCCGTGAAGATCCCCACCCTGCCCGCACCCGCCCCCGTTCCCGTTACGGCCGTGGAAGGCCGAGAGATGGCCCGGCTGATCCGGGAAAGTTTCGCCGTCGTCGAGCCGAAAGCCGACGAACTCGCGCAGTACTTCTACGGCGCGTTGTTCGTGGTCGCGCCCGATTGCCGTGACCTGTTCCCGATCTCCATGGCGACCCAGCGCAGCAGGCTGCTGCGCGCGCTGGTGTACGTCGTGCAGATGGTCGACCGGCCGGACGAGCTCGTCACGTTCCTCGGCCAGCTGGGCCGCGACCACCGCAAGTTCGCCGTCGTCGCGCGCCACTACGACGCCGTCGGCACCGCGCTGCTCGCGGCGCTGAAGCGGTTCCTCAAGGAGAAGTGGACACCCGAGGTGGAGTCCGCGTGGTCCAGGGCGTACAGCATCATCGCCAAGACCATGCGCGAGGCCGCCCAGGCCGAGACCGGGCCGGCGTCGTGGTCGGCGACCGTGATCGAACACAAGAAGTTCACCCGCGACGTCGCGCTGGTCAAGGTGCGGACCGAAGGCCTGCTGCCCTACCGCGCCGGCGGCTACGTCAGCGTGGAGGTGCCGCAACGGCCCCGGCTGTGGCGCTACCTCTCGCCGGCGAACGCACCGCGCGGCGACGGCGAGCTCACCTTCCACGTGCGGACCGTGCCGGGCGGCTGGGTCAGCGGCGCCATCGTCAACCACACCAAACCGGGCGACGTCTGGCGCCTCGGGCCGTCGATGGGCGCGTTGAACGTGCGGCCGAGCACCACGAAGAAACGGCTGCTGATGATCGCCGGCGGCACCGGGGTCACGCCGTTGCTCGCGATCCTCGACGACCTCCAGCGCTGGAAGCGGAACCCGCCGGTGCACCTGTTCTTCGGCGGCCGCAAACCCGAAGACCTCTACGTGCTGGAAGAACTGCGACGGCTGACCGCGACGTCGAAGTGGCTGACGGTAACCCCGGTTACCGAAGAAGGCGCGCTGTCCGGCGGCGACCGCGGCACGCTCGCCCACGCCGTGACCCAGCGCGGCGCGTGGAAGAACCACGACGTGCTCGTTTCCGGTTCCCCGCCGATGATCCAGGCGACCATTGCGAAACTGCTGACCAAGGGCGTCGATCTGGAACGAATATCGTACGACCCGTTCACCCTCGACTGACCGGTGTCCGGAATGGCGGAATCCGAGGCGCGCGCGAACTCCCGATCCTCGCTATCGTCGCCGATATGGAGATGACTATTCCGGTTTCGGGCGGCATCGGCGGTTACCTGGCGGAACCCGAGGGGCCGGGACCACACCCGGGCGTGGTGCTCATCCACGACGCGTTCGGGCTGAGCCAGGACACCCGGAACATCACCGACCGCTTCGCCGGCGAGGGCTTCCTCGCGCTCAGTCCCGACCTGTACTCGCGCGGCGGCATGCGCAAGTGCGTACGGCGCGTGTTCTCGGACCTGTTCGCGAACAAGGGCCGGGCGTTCGACGACATCGAGGCGTCCCGCGCGCTCCTGGCCGCGCGCCCGGACTGCAGCGGGCGGATCGGCATCGCCGGGTTCTGCATGGGCGGCGGCTTCGCGCTCGTCGCGGCGTCGCGCGGCTTCGAGGCGTCCGCGCCCTACTACGGCCAGCTGCCGAAGAACCTCTCCGTGCTGGATGACGCCTGCCCGATCGTCGCGAGCTTCGGCCAGAAGGACTTCGGCCTGCGCGGCGCGGCCGCGAAACTCGAGGCGGCCCTCACCGAGCGTGAGATCCCGCACGACGTCAAGGAGTACCCGGGCGCCAGCCACGGGTTCGCCAACAAGGTCGACGTCGCGGCGCCGCTGAACCTGCTGCTCAAGGTCGTCGGCTTCACCTACCACCACGAAGCGTCCGAGGGCGCGTGGCGCCGGGTGACGAGCTTCTTCGGCGAACACCTGGACCGACCTTCGCGCTGAGCCGAGCGGAGCAGCAAAACCGCCGAATGGCGGTAGTTCGTTGACCGTTGTGCCCGAATCGACTTATGGTCTAGACCACATCTCCCCCGGATGTGCTCGTTCGCCCTCCCCTCCGGAACGACGTCGTTCCCCCTTCGAGGAGTCGAAATGACCTTGAAGCGCAAGCTGTTCGCGGCTGCCGCCGGTGCGATCCTCGCGCCGGTGCTGGTGGTCGTCCTGCCCGCTGCCTCCGCCAGCGCCCACGGCTACATCTCCGACCCACCCAGCAGGCAGGCCAACTGCGCGGCGGGGAAGGTGCCGAACTGCGGCCAGATCGTCTACGAACCCCAGAGCGTCGAAGGCCCGAAGGGCCTGCGCAGCTGCAACGCCGGGTTGTCCCAGTTCGCCGAGCTGACCGACGAGTCGAAGCCGTGGCCGGCCAAGTCCGTCGGCACCACGGTGACGTTCAACTGGGTGTTCACCGCCCGGCACGCCACCTCGAGCTACGACTACTACATCGGCAACACGCGCGTCGCGACGTTCGCCGGCAACAACCAGCAGCCACCGGCGACGCTGTCGCACACGGTGAACCTGGCCGGCTATTCAGGCCGGGTGAAGGTGCTGGCCATCTGGAACATCTCGGACACGGCCAACGCGTTCTACAGCTGCGTCGACCTCCAGATCGGTGGCGGCGGCACGACGACCCCGCCGCCCACCACCACGCCGCCCCCGACCACGACCCCGCCGCCCACCACGACCCCGCCCCCGACGACGACCCCGCCGGCCGGCGGAACGTGGACCGCGGGCAAGGCGTACAAGGCCGGTGACGTCGTGACCTACGGCGGCGTGAGCTACCGCTGTCTCCAGCCGCACACGGCGATCGCGGGCTGGGAGCCGCCGAACACCCCGGCCCTCTGGCAGCGCCAGTGAGGTTCCTGCTGGTCGCCGTCGCACTGCTGCTGGCCGGATGCGGCAGCGGCGCGACGGCGTCCGCCCCCTCCTACAACGCGGCCGACGTGATGTTCCTGCAGATGCTGATCCCCCAGAACCAGCAGGGCATCGAGATCGTCCGGCTCGTGCGGGACCGCGGCTCGCTGCCCGCGGACCTGAAGGTGCTGGCGGCGGCGATCGAGTCGACGCAGCAGACCGAGATCGACGACATGAAGAACTGGCTGCGCGACTGGCACCAGCCCGAGGCGATGGACATGAACCCGCAGGCCCACGCCGGCCACGGCGGCATGCAGATGACCGCCCCGGACCTGGTGGGCACGCTGAAGACCGCACCCGAGGCGGAGTTCGGCCGCAAGTTCCTGGACGTCCTGACCGGTCAGCAGCAGGGCGCCGTCGAGCTGGCCCAGACCGAGAACGGCACGAGTGGCGGCGTCAACGCCCAGGCCCGCGACCTGGCCCGCCGGGTCATCGAGTCGCGCAGCGCCGAGGTGAAGCAGCTGCTGAACTTCAAGCTCTGACGCGCCCGGGGCTTGAACGCCGTGAAGGCCCCCTCACCGAGTCGGTGAGGGGGCCTTCACGGGCTTTTGCGGACTAGCGGCGCTTGGGGCGCCAGACCACCATCGCGGTCTGCTGGTTCAGCGGGACGAGGTCCCGGCGGTAGGAGGCGTGCGCCGCCGCCGCAGCCTGTTCCCCGGCCGCGTACGCCGCCGCCAGTTCCTCCGTGAGCTCCGTCAGGCGGGCCCGCAGCGCGTCGACCTGGTTCTCCAGCTCGATGATGCGCTTGATGCCGGCCAGGTTCACGCCGTCTTCCTGCGACAGCCGCTGGACCTCGCGCAGCAGCGCGATGTCCCGCATCGAGTAGCGGCGCCCGCCACCGGAGGTGCGGCCCGGCGACACCAGGCCCTGCCGGTCGTAGGTGCGCAACGTCTGCGCGTGCATCCCGGCCAGCTGGGCCGCCACCGAGATGACGAACACCGGGGTTTCTTCGTCCCCCTCCGGGGGAATCCCGCCGAACATCCCACTCACCTGCCTTCGAGCAGCTCAGTGATCTCCGGCCGGGGGTCGTGCCCGGCCATCGCCTCGGCGTACGACTGCAGAGCTTCGCGCGCCTTGTCGTCCAGTTTGGCGGGAATCGCCGCCTGGAGGGTGACGAGCAGATCACCTTGCGAACCGTCGCGCTTCGCGATGCCCTTGCCGCGCACCCGCAGCACCCGCCCGCTCGCGGTGCCCGGCGGCACCTTGAGCGAGACCTTGCCCTCGAGCGTCGGCACCGTGATCGTGGTGCCGAGCGTGAGTTCGGTGAAGTCCACCGGCACGGCGATCGTCAGGTCGAGCGCCTTGCGCCCGAACAGCGCGTGCGGCGCGACGTGCACCCGGACGTACAGATCGCCCGCCTGCGCGCCACCCCGGCCCGGCTCGCCCTGACCGGCCAGCCGGATGCGCTGGTCGTCGTCGACGCCCGGCGGGATCCGGACGGTCAGCGTGCGGGTCCGCGTGCTGATGCCTTCGCCGCCGCACTCCGGGCACGGGTCGTCGATGATCTGCCCGCGGCCGCGGCAGTCGCGGCACGGCTCCGAGAACGCGAACGCCCCCTGGCTCCGGCTGACCAGACCCGACCCGCTGCAGGTCGGACAGGTCCGCGGCGACGTCCCCGGCTTCGCGCCGTTGCCGCCGCACGTCGAGCAGGTCGCCGGGCTCGACAACCGCAGCGGCAGGGTCGCGCCCTTGACCGCCTCGGTGAAGTCGATCCGGACGTCCGTCTCGACGTCGGCGCCGCGCTGCGGCCGGTTGGCCGTCGCGCCCGCCGTCGTCCGGCCGCGGCCGAAGAGCCCGCCGAGGATGTCGCCGAGCCCGCCGAAGCCCTGCTGCTGGCCCGCACCCGCGCCGGCCTGGCCGAAGATGTCGCCCACGTCGAAGCTGCCGGAACCGCCGCCGCCACCGGGGAAGTTGAAGCCACCCCCGCTGCCGCCGAACAGGCGCCGCGCTTCGTCGTACTCCTTGCGCTTGCTCGCGTCGGAGAGCACGCCGTAGGCCTCGGAGACCGCCTTGAACCGCTGCTCCGCCTCGGCGTTGCCGGCGTTCGCGTCCGGGTGGTTCTCCTTGGCCAGCTTGCGGTAGGCCTTCTTGATCTCGTCCGCCGTGGCGTCGGAGGAGACGCCCAGTTCCCGGTAGAAGTCCTTACCGATCCATTCCCGAGCACTCATCGGGCGCCTCCTCCTTCCGCTGGAACCGGATACTGCTTACTGCTGCTGCGCATCGGGCGCGCCGTCGAGTGGCAGCTCGCCACCGACCGGCGGGTCCACCGGGGCCGCACCGGGCTCGTGGTCGGTCACGCCGACCAGCGCCGCCCGCAGCACGCGGTCGCCGAAGCGGTAGCCGCGGCGCATGACCACGGTGACCGTCGGGCCCGCCACGTCCGGCGAGGTGTTGTGCTGCACGGCCTCGTGCACGCTCGGGTCGAAGGGCTCGCCCTCGCTGCCGAACGACTCGAGCCCCGCGCGCTGCAGGCCGCTGATCAGCTTGTCGCCGACGGCCTTGAACGCCCCGGTGAGGTCACCGTGCTGGTCGGCCCGCTCGAGGTCGTCGAGCAGCGGCAGCAGGTCGTTCACCACCGTCGCCTTCGCGCCGATCACGACCGCTTCGCGGTCACGCTCGACGCGCTTGCGGTAGTTGGCGTACTCCGCCTGCAGCCGCTGGAGGTCGGCGGTGCGCTCGGAGAGCTCCTTCTCGACGCCGGGGACCACGGCCACCGAATCGTCCACAATGGACTCGCCGAGCGAGGGGCCCGCGTGCTCCACGGGCGCCTCGGGCTCCGGCGCGGCGTGGGCCGGACCGGGCGGGCGAACCTGCCCGGTCTGCGGGTCCACGCGGCGCCGATCACGCACGACCACCGGCTCCTCGGGGCCGCGGCCCTGGTTCTCGGATTCGTCGTAGCTGTGGGTCACTTCTTCTCGTCCTCTTCGACGATCTCGGCGTCCACCACGTCGTCGGCCTTGTCGCCGGCCGCACCGGTCGCGCCGGCGTCACCGGCCGCGCCCGAGGCGCCGGCCGCACCGGCGGCGGCGTCGGCGTTCGCGTTGGCGTACAGGGCGGTGCCCAGCTCCTGCGAAGCGGTGTTCAGCTTCTCGATCGACTCGCGGATCTTCGCGGAATCGGTGCCCTTCAGGGCTTCGTTCGACTCGTCGATCGCGGACTTGACCTTGCCCTTGAGCTCGTCGGGCAGCTTGTCGTCGTTGTCCTTGAGGAACTTCTCGGTCTGGTAGACCAGCGTCTCCGCCTGGTTGCGGGTCTCGGCCTCTTCGCGACGGGTCTTGTCCTCCTCGGCGTGCGCCTCGGCGTCCTTGACCATCCGCTCGATGTCGTCCTTCGGCAGCGCGGAGCCACCGGTGATCGTCATCGACTGCTCCTTGTTCGTGCCCAGGTCCTTCGCCAGGACGTGCACGATGCCGTTCGCGTCGATGTCGAAGGTGACCTCGATCTGCGGCACGCCACGCGGGGCCGGCGGGAGACCGGTCAGCTCGAACATGCCGAGCTTCTTGTTGTGCGCGGCGATCTCGCGCTCACCCTGGAACACCTGGATCTGCACCGACGGCTGGTTGTCGTCCGCGGTGGAGAAGATCTCCGAGCGCTTGGTCGGGATCGTGGTGTTGCGCTCGATGAGCTTGGTGAACACGCCACCCTTGGTCTCGATGCCCAGCGACAGCGGGGTCACGTCCAGCAGCAGGACGTCCTTGACCTCACCCTTGAGCACACCGGCCTGCAGCGCCGCGCCGACCGCGACGACCTCGTCCGGGTTCACGCCCTTGTTCGGCTCGCGGCCGCCGGTCAGCTCCTTGACCAGGTCCGACACGGCCGGCATCCGGGTGGAACCACCGACGAGCACGACGTGGTCGATGTCGCCGACGGCGATGCCGGCGTCGCGGATCACGTTGTTGAACGGGTTGCGGGTGCGCTCGAGCAGGTCCGAGGTGATCTTCTGGAACTCGGCGCGGGAGAGCTGCTCGTCGAGGAACAGCGGGTTCTTGTCCGAGTCCACGGTGATGTAGGGCAGGTTGATGCCGGCCGAGTTCGAGCTGGACAGCTCGATCTTCGCCTTCTCCGCGGCCTCACGGATGCGCTGCAGCGCCATCTTGTCCTTGGTGAGGTCGATGCCGTTCGTGGCCTTGAACTTGTCGACCAGCCACTTGACGATGCGCTCGTCCCAGTCGTCGCCACCGAGGTGGTTGTCACCGGAGGTCGCGCGGACCTCGACGACGCCCTCGCCGATCTCCAGCAGCGAGACGTCGAACGTGCCGCCACCGAGGTCGAAGACCAGGATGGTCTGTTCCTTCTCGCCCTTGTCCAGGCCGTACGCCAGCGCGGCGGCGGTCGGCTCGTTGACGATGCGGAGCACGTTCAGGCCGGCGATCTGCCCGGCTTCCTTGGTGGCCTGCCGCTGCGCGTCCTCGAAGTACGCGGGGACGGTGATCACCGCGTCGGTGATCGTCTCGCCCAGGTACGCCTCGGCGTCGCGCTTGAGCTTCATCAGCACACGCGCGCTGATCTCCTGCGACGTGTAGTTCTTGCCGTCGATCTCGGTCTTCCAGTCGGTACCGATGTGCCGCTTCACGGACCGGATGGTCCGGTCGACGTTCGTGACCGCCTGGTTCTTCGCCGGCTGACCGGTCAGCACTTCGCCGTTCTTGGCGAAGGCGACGATCGACGGGGTGGTCCGGGAGCCTTCCGAGTTGGCGATGACCGTCGGCTCGCCGCCCTCCAGGACGGCGACGACCGAGTTGGTCGTGCCGAGGTCGATGCCGACCGCTCGCGCCATGGTGCTTCCTCCTGTGTAAACCTGCTTGGTTCGTGACCTGCACATTCGTCCTCGCCTTGAGCGAGGTACTGGCAAGTTCTATCGGGCCTTTGCGCGACTCGTCAAGTCGGACTTGAGTCGACTGCGCTCAACCTCTACATGCAGCCTAACGAGCCGTTCGGCCGTCTTGTTCCCGGCCTGCCCTACGGACTTGACCTCGACCGGGTGTGAGGCCGCTCACCACGCAGGTGACCTGGGATGACGGGCGTGCCGAACGGCACGGCGTCGCGAGACCGGCGCACGGGGTCGAGGCGAGGGCGACGCTCGTGGCCGCCCGGCACCGCCTCGCCGAGACAGCCGGACGGCACCGCCGTCCGCCGTTCAAACACCGCGCCGAGCACCTATGCGCGAGCACCGGGACCCGCGGGCCCACGTCCACGAAGGAGGCCGGCTCGGGGCCGCCGAGGCCGCGAGGCCCACCTCGGTCAACCCGGAGCCGGCGATGTCCGGCGAGCCGCGGCGATCCGGCGCATGTCCATGATCTGTTCCTCCCCTGCACGCCGGCTTTCGGCGTGCCCCCTTCCTAACAGCGGCCCCCGACAATTCAGGAGCGGCGGCCGGTCCAGGACGAGAAGAAGAAATCCGGAGTTTCTTGCAGCACAACGGTTTCCGCGGCGGTACCCGACCACGAAGTCACCCGATAGTGGGAATCCACCGCGACCGGCACCCCCTGCGCCGGCGTCTCGGCGTTCTCGCCGCGGGTGAACCCCACGACCCCGAACATCGCGACGGCCCCCAGCAGCGCGGCCGCCAGCACGCGCCGTTCGATCTTGCCCATGAAAGTTTTCCCCTGTGTGTATGGAGAAGCGTCAGGCCGCGCGGACCGTGACGCTGCCGCTGTCGGTGGTGAGGTCGAGCGTGTGCGCGGCGGACCCGTCGGTCGGGACGTCGATCTCGCGGTGCCCGCTGTCGCTGTCGCCCTGGACGCGGTACGGGCCGCCCGGCACGGTCAGCTCGACGCTGCCGCTGTCGGCGTGCACCTTGACGTCGTTCGCCTGCGCCAGCGTGAACTCGACGCGGCCGCTTTCGGCGCCGACGTCGACCGGGCCGCGAACGCCGTCGCCGGTCACGCTGCCGGAATCGCTCTGCACCGTCACCGCGCCGACGTCGTGCAGGTCGATGGACCCGCTGCTGAGGTGGAGCTGCACCGCGCCGGAGACGTCCTCGACGCGGGCGCTCCCGGAGTCGGCCTGGACGTCGACGCTCGCCACGCCGGCGATGTCCAGCCCGCCCGAGTCGACCTTGCCGGTGACCGGCACCCCGGCCGGCACGACGACCTCGAAGTCGACCGAGCAGTTGTTCCCGCAGTCGCCGAGCACGAGCTGGTCGCCGTCGACGCGGTAGAAGGTGTCGCCCGGGTTGCCGCGCCAGTGGTAGTTGATCTCCTGGTGCACGGTCGACGGCCCGGTGCCGGTGCGGATCTTCACGTCACCCGAGTCGCCGTCGAGCTTCACGCTGCGAATGGTCTGCGCAAGCGTGTTGTCGTTCTGGAAGTCCGATCCCCAGCCCCAGCCGAAGGCGGTCGCCAGGCCGACGCCGATCAGTGCGATGCCACCCAGAGCCAGAAGCGGGCGCGCCATGGTCTTTGGTCCCCTCAGTGAAGTTTCCCTCTGCCCGGAAAACGTTAGGACCGGGGCACCACCCAGTACATGGGGGTAACCCCCCGAAGAACCCTGAGATCCGTCCCTGACACGCGGGGTCGCGCTCCGGGGCCTAACCTGGCGGACGTCTCCAGTTCCGTGATCAGGAGGATCCATGCCGCAGCAACCCGGCCCGTACGAATCCCTGCCCGACGTGCCGTCCTTCACCCTCCGCAGCACCGACGTCGCCGACGGCGAAACCCTGGCGACGCCCCACTTGTCCGGCATCTTCGGCGCCGGCGGCGAGGACCGCTCGCCGCAGCTGTCGTGGGAGGGCTTCCCGGCGGAGACAAAGAGCTTCGTCGTGACCTGCTACGACCCGGACGCGCCCACGGGCAGCGGCTTCTGGCACTGGGCCGTGTTCAACCTGCCGGCGTCGGTGACGGAGCTGGCCTCGGGCGCGGGCGACGGCTCGGGTCTCCCCGAAGGCGCGGTGACGCTCAAGGGCGACGGCGGGGTCAAGCAGTACCTCGGCGCCGCGCCCCCGCCCGGGCACGGCCCGCACCGCTACTACTTCGCGGTGCACGCGCTCGACGTCGACAAGCTGGAGATCGGCGAGGACTCGACACCGGCGTTCCTCGGCTTCAACATGTTCGGCCACACGCTGGCCCGCGCGGTGCTCACGCCGGTCTACGAGAACAAGGGCTGACGGCGCCGGATCGGGGTATCGGCAACGACACCCCGGTCCCACCCCGGCCGAAGCCCGTCAGCGCAACGACTCCGCGTTGACGCCTTCGCGCTCCAGGTAACGGCCCTTCGTGTGCTCACCGAAGCCGAACTGCCGGTACAGCCCGTGGGCGTCGGCGGTGTGCAGCATCCAGCGGAAGCCGGCGCCGGGCCCGTTGTCGATCATCTCGCGCACGATCTCCTTGCCGACGCCGGTGCCACGCGCGGAGTCCACGACGAACACGTCGGCCAGGTAGGCGGACGAAACGCCGTCGGAGAACGCCCGCGCGAAGCCGACCATTTCCCCGCCGCGGTAGGCGCCGACGACCCGCCACGAGCCTTCGACGGCCGCCTCGACCTGCACGCGGGTGCGCCAGCGGCCCCAGTACGCCTCGGTGGAGAGGAACTTCCACACCACCTCGAGGTCCAGCCGCGCCCGGTCGTCGTCGAGTTCGTAGTCGCCGAATGTCCGCATGATCGGCAAGCTACCCAGGAAAACGGCTCAGCCCCACTGATATTTCAGGAACTTCCCGTCCATGGTGACGACCACGCGCTCGCCGCCCGGGTCTTCCCGCCGCGAGACGTCGAGCTTGAAGTTGATCGCGCTCATGATCCCGTCGCCGAACTGCTCGTGGATCAGCTCCTTGATCGTCGGCCCGTAGACCTGCAGGACCTCGTAGAAGCGGTAGATCGTCGGGTCGGTCGGCACCACGTCGTCGAGCGCGCCGCGGGTCGGCTGCAGGCGCAACGCAGCCTCGGCGTCGGCGTCCAGCTCCAGGACCTGCGCGGCCTTCGCGGCGATCTCCGCGGGCACCGGGTGCTGGCCGAGCAGCGCGGACGTCGTCCAGGCGAGCGGCGCGTCCAGGGTTTCGGCGAGGTGGGCCCAGCTGAGGCCGAGCCGGACTTTCGCGGCGAGAACGGCTTCCGCGGCTTCTTGCTTGGTCGTCATGGGCCGACGCTAGATCAACGAGGTTTCAGCAGGTAGGCGACAACCGGGCGAAGTTCGTCGGCGGACGGCGGCTCGTCGTCGATCAGGCCCTGGATCAGCAGCCCGTCGATCCCGGCGAGGAACACCCGGAACGCCACTTCGTCGTCGTGCCGGACCATCGACGTCAGGACGTCCAGCCAGCGCCGCGCGGCCGGGCGCAGCTCGGGCTTGCGCGCGGCGAGCAGGTACAGCTCGTACTCCGCCATCGTGCGGCCGCGACGCGGGCCGAGCGCTTCCGCCAGCAGGCCGGCGACCTCGTCGGCGCCGCGGCTGCCGCGCGAGCGGGCGCGGTCGATCATCCAGTAGACCTCGGTCGCCATGTCGCGGGCGCACGAGATGAGCGTCGCGACCAGCAGGTCGTCCAGCGACGAGAAGTGGTAGGTCGTGGACGTCGTGGGCACGCCGGCCTCGGTGGCGACCGTGCGGTGGGTGACGCCCGCGACGCCGTCGCGCTCGATCACCCGCAGCGTCGCCTCGATGAGCTCCGCGCGGCGCTTCTCGCCGCGGACTTTCCGGCCGTCGACCTGCAGTTTCACGTGGACGCACTCCCGATCTCGATCAGCACCACGCCGCCGATCACCAGCGCCAGCCCGGCGATCATGGCCGCGTTGACCGGTTCCTTGAGGAACACGACGCCGACGATGGCGACCAGTGCGACGCCGGCGGCGGCCCAGATCGCGTACGCGACGCCGATCGGCAGCCCCTTCTTCAGGACGTACGACAGCGCGACGAACGCGACGGCGTACCCGAGCACCACGATGATCGACGGGCCGAGCTTCGAGAAGCCCTCGGAGAGCTTCAGCGAGACCGTCGCGGAGACCTCGGCGGCGATCGCCAGCGCGAGGAGAAGGTACGCACCCATAGGGTGAAAACTACCTGGACGATCGTCCCGAAACAAAGAGCGACGTACACCACATCGGTGGGACTTAGCCCCACTCAACGGGTTACTCATCAGTAAGGAAGGTTAGTCTCCCGGCACCACCACTGATCCATCCGGACGAAAGGCACCCGAACGATGGGCGCTCTGCAACTGACGCTCGGCGGGATCTCCGTCCTGCTCGGCCTCGTCGCCTGGGGCATGTTCGCCGCGACGATCGCCCGCTTCGTGCGGGTCATCCGCCTCGGACAGCCCGACGCGACCCGCAACGGCCCCTTCATGCCGCGCATGAAGACGCTGATCAAGGAGTTCGCGGCCCACACCCGGATGAACCGGAAGCGCAGTGTCGGACCGGCCCACTGGCTGGTCATGTGGGGCTTCCTGCTCGGCTCGCTCGCCCTGTTCGAGGCCTACGGCGAGGTGTTCGTCCCGACCTGGGGCTGGCCGGTCCTCGACGACTTCCCGCCGTTCCAGCTGCTCATGGAGCTGCTCGGGCTCGGCACGATCGTGGGCATCCTGGTGCTGATGGCGATCCGCCAGCGCAACCACCCGCGCCGCGCCGACCGCCAGTCGCGCTTCCAGGGCTCCAACTTCAAGTGGGCCTACTTCATCGAGGCCGTCGTCCTCATCGAAGGCATCGGCATCATCGGCGTCCGCGCCGCGAAGGCCGCGCTCGGCGCGCACGAGACGCCGACCTGGGCCGCCTTCGTCTCGAACCCGCTCGGCGAGCTGCTGCCGGCCAGCCCGAACCTGGTCACGGTCTTCGCGTTCGTCAAGCTGATGAGCGCCACGGTCTGGCTGATCGTCGTCGCCCGCACGATGACCATGGGCATCGCGTGGCACCGCTTCAGCGCGTTCTTCAACATCTACTTCAAGCGCGAGCAGGACGGCGGCGTCGCCCTCGGCGCGCTCAAGCCGATGATGAGCGGCGGCAAGGTCCTCGACCTCGAGGAAGCCGACCCGGACGAGGACACCTTCGGCGTCGGCAAGATCGAGGACTTCAGCTGGAAGGGCTGGCTGGACTTCTCGACGTGCACCGAGTGCGGCCGTTGCCAGGAGCAGTGCCCCGCGTGGAACACCGGCAAGCCGCTGTCGCCGAAGCTGCTCATCACGCAGCTGCGTGACCACGCCTACGCGAAGGCGCCGTACCTGCTGGCCGGTGGAAAGCGCGACATGGCCGGTGACGAGGTCGGTTTGTCCGGCGACAACATGTACGCGGGCATCGACGTCCTCGCGATCGCCGAGTCGCAAAAAGCTCTAATCGGCGGCGATGGTGCTACCGGTGGCGTCATCGACCCCGACGTCCTCTGGTCCTGCACCAGCTGCGGCGCCTGCGTCGAGCAGTGCCCGGTGGACATCGAGCACGTCGACCACATCGTCGACATGCGCCGCTACCAGGTGATGATCGAGTCGTCGTTCCCCAGCGAGCTGAACGGCATGTTCAAGAACCTGGAGAACAAGGGCAACCCGTGGGGCCAGAACGCCAAGGACCGGCTGGCCTGGACCGAGGACCTGGACTTCGAGGTCCCGGTGTTCGACGGCGACATGGGCGACGCCGAGTACCTGTTCTGGGTCGGCTGCGCCGGCGCGTTCGAGGACCGCGCGAAGAAGACGACGCGCGCGGTCGCCGAGCTGCTGCACATGGCCGACGTCAAGTACAAGGTGCTCGGCTCGGAGGAGTCCTGCACCGGTGACCCGGCGCGGCGCGCGGGCAACGAGTTCCTCTTCCAGATGCTGGCGCAGCAGAACGTCGAGATCCTGAACTCGGTGTTCGAGGGCCGGGAGCGCAAGACGCGCAAGGTCGTCGTGACCTGCGCGCACTGCTTCAACACCCTCGCCAACGAGTACCCGGAGCTGGGCGGCCAGTTCGACGTCGTGCACCACACGCAGCTGCTGAACCGGCTGGTGCGGGAGAAGCAGCTGGTGCCGGTGGCGCCGGTCGCGGAGGACGTCACCTACCACGACCCGTGTTACCTCGGCCGCCACAACAAGGTCTACGACGCGCCGCGCGAGCTGGTCGGTGCGACCGGCGCGCAGCTGCGCGAGATGCCGCGGCACGGCGACAAGTCGATGTGCTGCGGCGCCGGCGGCGCGCGGATGTGGATGGAAGAGAAGATCGGCAAGCGGATCAACGTCGAGCGCGTCGACGAGGCGCTCGGCACCGCGCCGTCGAAGATCGCGACGGGCTGCCCGTTCTGCAAGGTCATGCTGAACGACGGCCTTACGGCCCGGCAGGCCGACGGCAGTGCGAGCGAGAAGGTCGAGATCGTCGACGTCGCGCAGATGCTGCTGGAGTCGGTCAAGCGCAAGCCGGAGCCGAAGCCGGTGGCCCTCGGCGCACCGTCGCTCGCGGAGACGTCCGAAGAAGCCTGACGCGCACCCGGCCCGGCCACGACGGATGTCATGGCCGGGCCGTGGTCGTTGTCGCCCTGGTCGTGGCGGCGTTCCGGTTCCGGGCGCCGGGCCCCCGCCCGGGGTCGCGTTCCCGCGGGCCGCCGGAGCGCGGCTCACCTATTGCCGGCAGGGACCGAAAACGACGATCGAGCACGGGCCGCGGCGATATTCGAACAGCCCGCGGTCATTGTCGTGTCCGTGGCACTACTCGTTGTCACGGCTCGCAGAGTTCGTACCCAGGTGAGTGTTCCGAAGGTCCACTAGCTGGGAATTCCTCAAGGCAATCGATTACCCCAATAGCGATCACGAAAATCACCGAAATGGCGGAGCAGGACGAGGACAAATCCGGGACTGTCCGCCGGACAACCGGCGTATCCTGGCCTTTCCCCGACGTCGGCGCAGCCGCCGGGATCACCTTTGACGAACGCGTAATCAGGGGGCGGCAAGGATGGGCGAGGACCGGCGGACCACCACCGGACGAGTGGGCGCACGCTTCCCGTCGGCCGGCCGGCACGCCCTCAACACCCTCCCGGACGACGCCGAAGAGCGCTTCGCGTCGCCCGACCCGTCGCCCTCGGTCGGCCGGGTCGGCGCCCGCTTCCCGTCCGTGGCGGCCGCGGACCGGATCGTGCCGGCGCCCGAGCCGTCCCCCGAACCCGAAGTCCTCGTCGAGGTCGAACTCAACGAGGCCTTCGCCGAGCCCGTCATCCCGCCCCAGGACCACGTACTCGCTTCGCGGACGCTCGTGCGCCCGTACGTCCTCACGCGCGGCCGTACGCAGTCACGGCGTCACCTCGCCATCGAGGCGATGGTCTCGACCCGGGCCGGCGTGCACTGGAACGGCGCCCGGCTGACCGGGGAGTTCCGGTCGGTGCGGACGCTGTGCCACCACCCGCGGTCGGTCGCCGAGGTCGCGGCCCGGCTCAGCGTGCCGCTCGGCGTCGCCCGGGTGCTGCTCGACGACATGGCCGAGCAGGGCCTGGTGACCATCCACGACAGCCGGGTGAGCGTCGACGGCCGGCCGGCGATCGCCCTCATGGAACGCGTGCTGCACGGCCTGCGACAGCTTTGACCATTACGCTCACCACGTGAGCGAGGAATCCGGCAACACCGGCGGCGAAAGCACCCTGACCGTTCTGCTCGCCGGTGGGGTGAACCTGGCGATCGCGATCATGAAGCTGGTCGCGGGGATCATCACCGGCTCGGGCGCGATGCTGTCCGAGGCCGCGCACTCGGTGGCCGACACGTTCACCGAGGCCCTGCTGCTGACGGCGTTGAAACGTTCCGACCGCCCGGCCGACCGCGTGCACCCCTTCGGCTACGGCAAGGAGCGCTACTTCTGGTCGCTGCTCGCCGCCGTGTCGATCTTCGCGTCGGGCTCGATGTTCGCGCTCTACGAAGGCGTCGCGACGCTCTTCGGGCACGGCGAAGCGCAGAGCACGTCGATCCTCAGCTACATCGTGCTGGCCGTGGCGTTCCTGCTCGAAGGCACGTCGTGGGTGCAGGCCGTGCGCCAGACCCGCCGGGAGTCCAAGGCCGAGAACCGGTCCTTCTGGGCCTACCTGCGCCTGATCGACGACCCGACGCCGAAGACCGTGCTGTTCGAGGACTCGGCCGCGCTGGTCGGCCTGCTGGTCGCGTTCGCCGGCATCGGGCTGCACCAGCTCACCGGCTCGGAGGTGTGGGACGGCGTCGCGTCGATCGTCATCGGCGTGCTGCTCGCCTGCGTCGCCTACCTGCTCGGGCGGACCAACCGCGGCCTGCTCATCGGCCGTCAGGCCAACCCGGAGATCGTCCGCGGCGTCCGCGACCACCTGTCGGCCGCGCCGGAGATCGAGGCCGTCGTGGACCTGCAGACCATGCTGATGGGCACCGACCAGGTCCTCGTCTGCACCCGCGTGGACTTCGACGACTCCCTGGGCGCCGCGGACCTGGAGCGCGCCTGCGTCCGGATCGCCGCCGAGCTGACGGAGTCGTTCAACGACGTCACCGAGGTGTTCATCGAGCCGGTGCCGCGGACGGATCCCGACCTGCGCGCGACCGTCCTGGCCCGCTACGGCGAGGTCGCGGAGCGGTGGAACAAACCGGCCTAGCTCAGTACCCGAAGTCCTGGACCCAGTAGTTGCCGGCCTTGGTGAAGCCGACGCCGAGTTTCGTGAGCGAGCAGTTCAGGATGTTCGCGCGGTGGCCCTCGGAGTTCATCCACGAGTCCATGACCTGCGCCGCCGACGTCTGACCCTTCGCGATGTTCTCCGCGCCCGGCTTCGAGTAGCCGGCGGTCTTGATGCGCTGGTCGAACGTGACGCCCTCGGGGTTGGTGTGGGAGAAGAAGTTCCGGGCGGACATGTCGTCGCTGTAGTCCTGCGCGGCCTTCGTGAGGTGTGATTCCTCGGCCAGCGGCTTGCAGCCCGCTTTCCCGCGCTCGTCGTTGACCAGGGAGAGGACCTGTTCGGCAACCGAGGAGGCGACGCGGGCCGCGGGCTTCGTGGTCGGCGCCGGCGCCGCGGAGGTGGACGGCGGCGGGGCCGCGGACGTCTCGGTCGGCGCAGGGGCCGCGCTGGACGTCGTCGGCGCCGCGGCCGAAGTCGTCGGCGCCGGCTGCTGTCCCCCGGAGTTCTTCTTTTGGCCGTTCAGCTCCGTGCCGCTGGCACCGCCGGACCCGCCGGGCTCGTTCGGAAGCACCAGAGCCGCGGCGGCCGCCTCGGAGGTGTTTCCTTCGGCGGTGGCCATCCAGGTGCCGGTCGCCGCGGAAAAGACGCCGAGCAGCACACTGAGTGACACCATCACCACGCGAGCACGTTCACCAATGGGGGACACGGCGCAGGAACGTATCACGGAACGATTACAGCGAGAACCCTCCTAACGAACTGTGACTCTTCGCATTGTGTCGAACACGCGATTTCGAGAACGGTTTCCGTCAGCTCCGACGCGACCTTCGGAGGCCCAGTAGCAGCAGCACACCGCATCCCAGCAGCGACAACGCCGTCAGACCCGCGGGCACCGGGTCGTAACCGGTGTTCGGCAACGGCGCCGGCTTCGGGTCCTGACCAGGGGAAACCGGCGTCGTCGTGACGCGGACCGTGGTGGATGCGCTGTCCTGCACGGGTTTCCCGGGCTGCTCGGTATCGGGCGTCCCGGTGGCCGTCGCGGTGTTGCTCAGATCACCACCGGCCGGCGCGGTCGTCGTGCACGTCCATTCCTGCCGGCCGGCGACGGGAAGCCGCGGGAATTTCCGGGCACAGGCGGGATACGCCGGATCCGTGACGTCGACGCCGACCAGGTCGACGTTCCCGGTGTTGCGCACGACGAGCGTGAAGGTCACCGTCTCACCCGGACGGATCGTCGGGTCGGCCTCCTTCTGCAGGTCGATCGCGGGTTTCGCGACCTTGGCCGGCGCGTCGTCGGTCGCCGTGACGGGTTTTCCGTTCGGATCGTCGCCGGTCGCGGTCACCGTGTTCGTGACGTCGTCCTCGCTCATCGTCACGGAACAGGAGATCGGTTTCGACGATTCTCCAGGCGCGAGAGTCCCGATCACGACCGAGCATTTCGGCGCGATCGGGTCATTCAGCGTTACTCCGGTCAGCGTAACGTCCCCGGTGTTTTTCGCGACGACCGTGAATACGGCTTCCTGTCCGGGGAGAAGCGGTTTCACCGGGCCGGTCTTCGTGACCGTGATGCCCGGGCCGATCACGTTGACGCTGGCGTCGTCCGAAGCGGTGACCGGTCGCCCGGTCGGGTCGTCGCCGGTCACCGACGCGACGTTCGTGACGTCCTCGCGGACCGCCACGGTGCACTGGCGCGTCTGCGTGCCCCCGACGTCCAGCTTCGCGACGGTGAAGGCGCACCCCGGCGTCTTGTCGTCGGTGACGGCCACAGTGGACAACGGCACGTCGCCGGTGTTGGACACCACGATCGTGTAAGTGACCTCGTCACCCGGGCGGACCTGCGCGGGCGAGACCGACTTGTCGATCTTCACCGCCGGGTGGATGACGTCGACGTCCGCCTTCGCCTCGCTGGTCACGAGGTCGCCCGTCGGCGGCGTTCCGGTCACCTTCGCGACGTTCGTGACGTCGTCGGCGGGCGCGGTCATCGTGCACGCGTAGCGCTCGACGCCCTTCGCCGGCAGCGCGCCGATGCTGCGCACGCACTCGGGGGCGATCGTGTCGGCGACGGTCACGGAGTGCAGGTCGACGTCCCCGGTGTTGGTCACCACGATGTCGAACGGCACCGAGTCGCCGGCGCGGAACGGGCCGCCGCGGACATTCTTGGTGATGCTCAAGCCCGGGTGCTGGACGACGAAGGTGGCGCTGTCGGTCGCTGTCACCGGCCGGTTCGTCGGGTCCTGACCGGTGGCCGTGGCGGTGTTGGTGAAGCCGTCTTGTCCCGCGACCGTGGTGCACGTGTAAGTCTCTTCGGCATCGGGCGCCAGGCTCGCGACGGTGTGCGCGCAGGCCGGGGTGCGGTCGTCGGCGACCATGACGTCGGTGAGCGGCACGTCGCCGGTGTTCTTCACCAGGATGGCGAAGGTGACGGTGTCGCCTTCGCGGACCTCGTACGGCGTCGCGTCCTTCATCAGCGCGAGCTGCGGGTGGATGACGTCGACCGCGGCCGTGGCGGTCGACGTCACCGGACGGCCGGTCGGGTCGGTGCCGGTGACGCTCGCGGTGTTGGTGAAGTCGTCGCTCGAGGCCTTGGTGGTGCAGGTGTAGGTCTGGACTCCGGCGAGCGCCAGGGTGTCGAACGTCTTGGCGCATTCCGGGGTCTTGTCGTCTGTGACGACCACAGTGGACAGTGGGACGTCGCCGGTGTTCGTCACGACGATGGTGAAAGTGACTTCGTCGCCTTCGCGCACTGTCTTCGGCGAAGCTTCCTTCGTGATCGTGATGGCCGGGTGGATGACGTCGACCTTCGCGGTGTCGTCGGCGTCCAGCGGCGGCCCGGTCGGCGGCTTCCCGGTCACCTCGGCCCGGTTGACGACGTCGTCCGCCGGTGCGGCCATCGTGCAGTCGTAGGTCTGCTTTTCCTTCGGTGCCAGCGTTTCGAACGTCTTGGCGCACGCCGGCGCGGTCTCGTCGGTCACGGTGACCGCGGTGAGCGGGGAGTCGCCGGTGTTCTCGACGGTGATCGTGAACGTCACCGTGTCGCCCGCGCGGAACGGCCCGCCCTTGACGTCCTTCGTGATGGCCAGCCCCGGGTGCAGCACCGTGTACGACGCGTCGTCGGTGGCCGTGACCGGGCGATCGGTCGGATCCGTGCCGTTCGCGGTGGCCGTGTTCGTGAAACTGTCGGTGCCCGCGGTTACGGTGCAGGAGTGGTGCTGTTCGGCACCGGGAGGGAGGGAGCCGATGGTCTGAGCGCACGACGGCGTCCGGCTGTCCACAACGGACACTTCGGTCAGCGGCACGTCGCCCGTGTTCTTCACGACGATCGTGAACGTCACTGTGTCGCCCTCACGGACCTGGGCGGGCGCGGCGTCCTTGGTGATGCTGATCGCCGGGTGGATCACGTCCACCGCGGCCTCGGCGGTCGACGTCACCGGGCGGTTCGTGCCGTCGGTTCCGTTGGCCGTGGCGGTATTGGTGAAGTCCGCTTCGCCGGCCACGAGCTTGCAGGTGTAGGTCTGCTTCGCCTGGGGCGCCAGCGTGCCGAGACGCTGAGCGCACTCCGGGGCGAGCCGGTCGGCCACGAAGACGTCCCGCAGCGGGCTGTCGCCGGTGTTCGTCACGGTGAGCGTGAACGTCACGGTGTCGCCCGCGCGGACGACCTTCGGGTCGGCGTCCTTGGTGATCGTGATGCCGGGGTGGATCACGTCGATTGCGGCTGTATCAATGGCGGTCACCGCCGGGCCGACCGGTGGTGTGCCGGTGACCTGCGCGGTGTTCGTGAAGTCGTCGGCCGGCGCGATGCCGGTGCAGCCGAAGCCCCACGTGGCACCGGGTTCGAGCGTGCCGTCGAAGGTTTGCGCACAACCTGCGACGAGCGCGTCCGTGACCCGGACACCGGTCAGCGGCACGTCACCGGTGTTGCGGACGGTGAGCCGGAACGGCACGGTGTCGCCTTGGCGGAAGGGCCCGCCGGTGACGTCCTTGGTGATCGTGACGGCCGGGTGCTGCACGGTGAACGAGGCGTCGTCGGACGCGGCCACGGGCCGCTTCGTCGGGTCGGTGCCAGTGGCCTTCGCGGTGTTCGTGAAGCCGGCCGCACCTGCGACGGTGGTGCAGGTGTACGTCTGCTTCGCCTGCGGCGCCAGGGTTCCGAGCGGCTTCGCGCACGGGGCGACCCGGTCGTCGGCCACGGCGACGCCGGTCAGCGGCACGTCTCCGGTGTTGGTCACGGTGATCGTCCAGGTCACGGTGTCGCCCTCGCGGACCTGCGCGGGAGCGGCGTCCTTGACGATCGCGATCGCCGGGTGGATCACGTCGACGACGGCGTCGTCGGTGACCTTCACCTCGCGGCCGAGCTGGTCCTTGCCGGTGGCGGTCGCGGTGTTCGTGAAGTCGTCGGCCGGTGCCGGGGCGGTGCAGGTGTAGCTCTGCTTCGCCTGTGGCGCCAGGGTGCCGAACGTCTTCGCGCACGCCGGGGTCCGGTCGTCCGTGACGGCGACGTCGGTCAGCGGCACGTCACCGGAGTTCGTGACGGTGATCGTGAACGTGATCTGGTCGCCGATGCGGACGGTCGTCGGCGAGGCGTCCTTCGTGATGGTCAGCGCCGGGCTGATCACCGTGACGGTCGCCTGGGCCGTGTCGGTGACCGGCTGACCGGAGCGGTCGGTGCCGGTGGCGGTGACCGTGTTCGTCGTGGTCTTCGACGGGTTCGCGGTGCAGGTGTAGGTCTGCGACGCGCCCGCGGCGAGGCGGTCGACCGTGCGCGAGCACGACGTCGTCGTGTCGTCGGTGAGCTTCACCGGGGCGAGCGGGCTGTCGCCCGTGTTCTTGACCGTGATCGTCCACGTGACGGCCTCACCGGCGTGGATCACCGGCGGGGTCGCGGTCTTCGTGACGTCGATGGCCGGGGCGATCGTCGGCGCGGGTGCGTCGGCGGTGGCCGTGACGCGCTTGCCGAGCCCGTCGACACCTTCGGCGGTGGCGGTGTTGACGCCGTCGGCGACCGGGGCCTTCGTCGTGCAGGTGAGGGTGCGGGTCTCGCCGGGCTTCAGCACGCCCGCGAGCCGTTGCGCGCACGACGGCGTCTTCGGGTCGGTCACCTGCACCGCGGTCAGGTTGGCGTCACCGGTGTTGGTGACCTTCAGCGTGAAGGTCACGGTGTCGCCGGCGCGGTAGGCGGGCTTGTCGGCGATCTTCGTGATGCCGATGGCCGGGTGGATGACGTTCACCGAGGTGGTCGCCGTGCCGTCCAGCGGATCGCCGAGCGCGCTGGTGCCGGTGGCCTTCGCGGTGTTCGTGAAGTCCTTGTCCGGCGCGGTCGTGGTGCAGGTGTAGCTGACCGTCTGCCCGCCCTTGAGCGTGCCGATGTCCTTGCTGCACGCGGGAAACGCGTCGTCGGCGACCTTCACCCCGGACGCCGGGGCGCCGCTCGGGTTGGTCACGACGATGGTGAACGTGACCGGCTCGCCCGGGTGCACCTGGGCCGGTTCCGCGCGCTTGCTGATCTGCAGTTCGGGCACCGGCGTCGAGAAAGCGAGGTTCTGGGCCAGGTAGGAGTCGCCGCTGGTGGCGAAGCCGAGCTTGGCGCTGGTCGCGCCGGCCGGGATGGTGTCGACGTTGAACGACTTGGCGTCCACGCTGAAGTTGTTCTTCACCGCGGGATCGGCGGCGCCGTCGGCGTTGGAGATGAAGAAGTTCGACGTCCCGCCGGCCGACGGTTCGGCGGCCGGTTTGTCGTTGATCAGGAACTGGTCGCCCGAGATGCCCCAGTCGCCCTCGTAGGCGGTGACGCCGACGTGCGCGTCCGCGGCGGCGGCGCGGAACCCGGTGATCGTCGTGTTCGTGGGCTTGTCGGTGCTGTTCTGCCGGACGTGCCCGTCGTAGACGAACACCTCGCGCTTGTTCGGCGCGTAGTCGGCGTTGCGTTCCGGGTAGGCGTAGACCAGGGCGACCGACCAGCCGCCCATGCAGTTGAAGCCTTTCGGCGCCCAGACGTTGCCGACGGTCAGGTCGAGCGCGGACCCGGTCGGCGCGGCGGCGAACTGCTTGGTGACGTCGGCGTAGGCGGAGTAGTACTGGCCGCCGCTGAACGTGTCGAGCGGGTCTTCCGTGTAGGCCGCGGGCGGCACGTCGACGGATTTCCCGTCGCCGATGGTGAGCCGGACGTCCTGTTTCGCCGGTGTTCCGGGCGGCACTATCGCGGCCGTGTTGTTGTTGCGCGACTGGCACATCTTCGTCGGCGACAGCACCCCCGGCGACGTCGTGTAGGCGCCGGTGTTACCCGCCCAGTTGAGCCGCGCGAAGACGATTTTCGCGCCCGGCGGAATGGTGACCGTCGCCTTCGCGGAATCGAAGGTGCCGCGGTCGGCGTCGACGTCGGCCCACTGCATGAAGAAGTTGTCGTTGACCAGGGTGTCCCGCCGGTCGGCGGTGTTCGCGCAGGTCGCCGGCGTGTTGCCGCTGCCGGTCGTCGGCGCGTTGTCGGCGTTCACCGGGCACCGCACCACGCCGTTGCCCGCGTAGAGGAAATCGCCGTAGACGACGTCGTCGTAGTTCAGCTCGAACGGCTTCACCACCGCCGCTTCGGCGAGCGGGGTGATAACCGAGGCTGCGAAAACCAGTGCCAGGACCAGCAGGAGCCGGAGTGGTTTTCTGGACAGCGACATACGAGCACTCCCGGGGGCCGAGGCGACTTTCGGAGCCTGGCACGCTCCCGTCTTTCCCGCCCTTTTTGACCCCGGTGATCACCCGCCCGGGGAATCCGTCAGCTTCACCGTCGACTCGTGGGTGATGGCCGCGGCCGCCGCGACGAACCCGATCACCGTCCGGAGCTCGTCGTCGGAATAGCCCTCGCAGAGTTCGAGCACCTTGGCGATCAGGTGGTCCCAGAGGTGCACGCTGCGCTCGATCGCGCCCGGGTCGAGCGCGATGAGGACCTTGCGCCGGTCGTCCGGGTGCGGCTCGCGGCTGACGAACCCCTTGCGCTCGAGCCGGTCGATCAACGCCGTCACGGACGCGGGCGCGAGGCCGGACAGCCGCGCCAGCTCCTTCGGCATCTGCGGGCCGAGCCGGGCGAGGTAGTCCAGCACCTTGTTCTCGACCGGCGACAGGCCGCGCGTCTCGGCGATCGCGGTGTGGAACATGACCGTCTCCGTCGACAGCTCCCGCGCCCCGAGCAGGACCTCTTCGACCAGCTTCGCTCGCTCGCTTGACACGGCCATCAGCGTAGCCCACTCTTTAGTTCGACAGAACGAATTAGTTTCTAAGAGTTTCGAGAGGACGAAGTACATGGCACGGGCACTGATCATCGGGGGCGGGATCGCGGGGACGATCACGGCCATCGCGCTGCACGAAGCCGGCCACGAACCGCTGCTGTTCGAGGCGTACGACCGCGGCGCCGAGGGCGTCGGCGCGTTCCTGACGCTGGCCGTCAACGGCCTCGACGCGCTGCTGCCGCTCGGCCTGAAAGACGTGGTCAAGAGCACCGGCTTCGACTCGCCGCGGATGTCGATCGGCCTGGGCGACGGCACGCGGCTGGCCGAGTTCCCGCTCGGCGGCACGCTGCCGGACGGCACCGTGAGCCAGACCGTGCTGCGCTCCGACCTCTACGTCGCCCTGCGCGAAGAGGCCGAGCGGCGCGGGATCCACGCCGAGTACGGCAAACGCCTGATCGGCGCGAACCAGACGTCTTCGCAGGTCAGAGCCGAGTTCTCGGACGGCTCGCACGCCGAAGGCGACCTGCTGATCGGCGCCGACGGCCTGCGCTCCCGGGTCCGCACGATCATCGATCCGGACGCGCCGTCGCCGCGGTACGTGCCGCTGCTCAACACCGGCGGGTTCGCCGAAGGCCTGACCCTGCCGGACGAGCCGGGCGTGCTGAACATGGTCTTCGGCCGGCGCCTGTTCTTCTGCCACGTCGTCAGCCCGGACGGGCGTGTCTGGTGGTTCGCGAACCCGGCCCGCAAGACCGAGCCGACCGGCTCCGAGCTGGCCGCGCTCGCCGGCGAGAAACTGCGGACCGAGCTGCTGGATCTGGTGGGCCGCGACCGGACGCCGGCCACCGAGATCATCCGCGCGACCCGCGACGTCTACCCGGCGTGGCCGACGTACGACTTCCCGACCGTCCCGACCTGGCACCGCGGCCGCATGGTGATCATCGGCGACGCGGCCCACGCGACGTCACCGGCGGCGGGCCAGGGCGCGTCGATGGCCATCGAAGACGCCGTCACGCTGGGAAAATGCCTGCGCGACGTGCCGGACGTCGAGCAGGCGCTGGCCACCTACGAGAGCCTGCGGCGCGAGCGTGTCGAAGCGGTCGTCGCCCGCGGCAAGCGCAACGGCGACGACAAGGTGATCGGCCCGGTCGGCCGGGTGCTCCGCGACTTCTTCATCAAACGCGCGTTCGCGAAGCCGCAGACCGAGGACCCGAACGCCTTCATGTGGAACCACCACATCGACTGGAACGAGAAGGTGAGTGCCTAGCGCCAGGTGTCGACGCGGTGGAAGTTCTTGTACGCCCGGCTCGGCGTCGGCCCGCGCTGGCCCTGGTAGCGGGAGCCGGCCTCGCTGGAGCCGTACGGGTGCTCGGCCGAGCTGGACAGCCGGAAGATGCACAGCTGGCCGATCTTCATGCCCGGCCAGAGCGTGATCGGCAGGTTCGCGACGTTCGACAGCTCGAGCGTGATGTGCCCGGAGAAGCCGGGGTCGATGAAGCCCGCCGTCGAGTGGGTGAGCAGCCCGAGCCGGCCGAGCGACGACTTGCCTTCGAGGCGGCCGGCGAGGTCGTCGGCCAGGGTGACGAGCTCGAACGTCGAGCCGAGCACGAACTCGCCCGGGTGCAGCACGAAGGGCTCGTCGCCCTCCTTCTCGACCATGGAGGTCAGCTCGTCCTGCTGCAGCTGCGGGTCGATGTGGGTGTACTTGCTGTTGTTGAAGACGCGGAAGAACCGGTCGAGCCGGACGTCGACGCTGGACGGCTGGACCATGCCGGGATCGAAGGGGTCGATGCCGAGCCGGCCGGCGTCGAGCTCTTTGCGGAGGTCACGGTCACTGAGCAGCACGCCGGGAAGCCTATCCGGTGGGCTGGGATATCCGGGGCTCCGCCCCGAGCAGGGGGCTCCGCCACCCGGACCCCCGAAAGCCGGTTAGGCCGCCCGCATGTGCTGCGCGTAGGTCGTGTCAGGTCCGAAGATCTTCTCCAGCCGCCTCACGTACCCGCGTCGGCCGGCCTCCCCGATCCGTTCCTGCAGGGCGGTGGCCCCGGGAATGAACCGCCGCACCGTCTCGGCGGCGAAGTTGACCCCGGCCGCGGTGACGATCACGGCCTGCGCGACGGGGTCGTTCGGCAGCTCGAGGAAGTCGGCGTTGGTCTTCCCGAGCACGAGCCGCGAGATCGAGGAGTGCACAGCGACGGAGACGTGCGAGAGCACCTTCCCGACGGCCCCGCGCCCTTCCCCGACGGCGGCGTTGGCCTCGACCAGCGCCTTCGCGAGCCGCTTGGAGTCGTCGTCCGGGATGAACTCGGTGGCCGCGAGCAGCCAGAGCAGCCGCCACGCGTCCTCTTCGTCACTGGGCAGCAGTTCGTCGTCGACGCCCATCAGCCAGCCGATGTAGCGCCAGAGGTGCAGGATGTCGCCGCGCTCGCGGGCGGAGTACCGGAGGCCGAGCAGTTGCGTCCCGAAGACGTAGACGAGCGAGAAAAGCAGGAGGGTGCCGGCGGTCTGCACCTGGTTGACGGGCCTTTCCCAGGCGGCGTAGTCCCAGTCCTCCCGCCGGTTCATGGCGGCGCGCACGTGGGCGTGCACCACCCGGATCCGCAACGCGGAGACGTACCCCTTGGCGCCGTGCTTCAGCGCGCCGGGCGTGGTGACGTCGATCCACCAGGCCGCGGTCTCGACGAGCCGCCGGGTGGCCTGGTACTCGATCTCCCCGGTCCCGACCAGCGACTTCGTGGCGCGCGAGGCGAGGTACCCGCCCATGAGCGACATGTTCCCGAGCGGAAAGAGCCCGAGCAACCCGGCCCGCGTGATGGCCTTCGCACCGCGCTCGAGCCGCTCGTCATCAACCCAGTAGGGCTTGGCCTCGACGTCGGCGAAGAAGTCCCTCAAGGGTCCGGGCGCATCGACCGCAACCTCGTCACGAAGGGCGGCTTCGAACGCTTCACGCCCCCGCCCCTTCGGCTGCTGCGCCATCCAGGCGACCACGTCATCGGCGAGCCGGTCCTCGACCTGCGCAAACTCCCGCAACCGGGCGACCTGCCGTTCGTCGCCCCGGATGTCACCCTCGATGAACAGCCGCGACGCGAGCCGGAACCCGCCCTGCCGGAACAGCTCGGGATCGTCCATATCGCCTCCGATGTCGACAACAAGTGTTGTCACTTGACGCGCCGACGTCAAGGAGGTCGAGCGAGGAGGGGTCTGGACAGGAGGATCACCACGCCGTGTATGCTGGCCACGCACTGCGGATGTAGTTCAATGGTAGAACATCAGCTTCCCAAGCTGAATACGCGGGTTCGATTCCCGTCATCCGCTCTCAGCCGAAAGCCCCGGATTTCACATCCGGGGCTTTTCGCTTTCCCGGCCCCGAATTCCGGCGTCTACTGTGGACCGATCCGCGCCCGCAGGTGGGCCGCGTGGGCGGCCGGAAGTCCGGCCTCCACCGCGAGGGACAAGGCCTCGGACGCCGCCGGGGAACCCAAGCGGTGCAACAACTCCGCCCGCGCCGCGTGCCACCACGGGTAGTCCGCCAAGCCCGGCAATCCGTCCACCAGCGCCAAAGCCGCCGCCGGACCGTCCCGTTCCGCCACCGCCGCCGCGCGGTTCAGGCGGACCACCGGCGTGTCCTGGACCGACAACAGGACGTCGTACCAGGAGATCACCGCGTCCCAGTTCGTCTCCGCGTACGTGGGCGCGAGGTCGTGACAAGCCGCGATCGCCGCCTGGATCACGTACGGGTCCGGCACCGACGGCGTCCGGCGCAGGCCTGCGCCCACCAGCGACACGCCTTCCTTGATCAGCGACGGGTCCCAGAGCGAGCGGTCCTGCGACGACAGCAACACCGGCACACCCGCGGAGACGCGGGCAGCGCGGCGGGCGTCCTGCAGCAGTACCAACGCCAGCAGGCCCAGCGCCGTCGGCTCGTCCGGCATCAGCTCGGCCAGCAAACGGGCGAGGCGCACACCTTCGGTGGCCAACGAAAGACGGCCCGTGTAGCCCTCGTTGAAGATCAAGTACACCGTCGACGCAACGCCGGCCAGCCGCGTGGGCAGCTCTTCGCAAGAAGGCACGCGGTACGGGATCTGAGCCTGAGCGATCTTCTGCTTCGCGCGCGTCAGGCGCTTCGCCAGCGTCGCTTCGGGGAGCAGCAGCGCGCGGGCCACCTCCGCCGTCGACAGGCCGCCCAGCGTCCGGAGGGCCAGCGCCACCGACGCGTCCAGGGACAGCGCCGGGTGGCAGCACGTGAAGACCAGCCTCAGCAGGTCGTCGCGGACCGCGAGGGGGTCGGGGAACGGGTCGACGGGCGGCATCGCGTCGGCCTCCTTCCCGAGGCGCTTCGCTTCGCGGCGGACGACGTCGACCGCGCGCCGGCGGGCCGCGACCAGCAGCCAGCCGCGAGGGTTGGCGGGGACGCCGTCGCGCGGCCACGTCTCGAGGGCGCGCACCACGGCGTCCTGGACCGCGTCTTCGGCCCGGTCGACGCTGCCGGTGACGCGGACCAGCGTGGCCAGTACCCGGGTGCCCTCGTCCCGGACCAGCCTCGCGATCGCGTCACCGGCGAGGGTCACTTGCCGAATTCGACGACCGGCCGGACCTCGATCGCGCCGTCCCAGGCGCCCGGGATCTGCGCCGCGACCTTGACGGCTTCGTCGAGGTCGGCGCACTCGATCAGGTAGAAGCCGGTGAGGGCTTCCTTCGTCTCGGCGTACGGGCCGTCGGTGGTGACGATGTCGCCGCCCTTGCCGCCGGTGACGCGGACGGTCGTCGCGGTCGCGGTCGGGTACAGGGCCGCGCCACCGCGGATGACGGCCTGCGCGGCCGCGCCGAACTCGTCGTAGTCCCGCATCATCCCGGTGGCCTCGGGCTGGGTCGGGTCGACGTCGGAGGCGTAGATGATGGCGGCGTACTTGGGCATGACAGCTCCTCACAGAGGTCGGCCGGCGCCGATCGCCGGCTCTCACTGTAAGGACGAACGGCGCGGACGTCTCCAGGACAACCGCGCCGGACTTTTTCTCAGCCTTCGACGAGCTCCCACTCGGCGTCCGGCGTCGCGCGGTCGTAGACCTGGCCCGGCGCGGCCTTCAGCACGGTCCGGACCTCCGGGTACAGCTTCGCGACGTGCTCCAGCTCGAGGCCCTCGACCTCGAAGTCCTCGGCTTCGGGGACCTCGAAGCCGACGAACAGCCACGTGCCGTCCTGCTCGCGCACGACCTGGCGGACCGCGCGGACCGGGCGCTCCGAGCCGGTCGGCAGCTCGGTGAGGCCGCTGCTGATCTGGGCTTCGTCGTCCGGCGAACCTTCGAACTCCCAGGCCGCGCGGCGCTGGGCGAGCAGCCGGATGTCCTCGTCCTCGTCGTCGGAGCCGGTCACCGACGAGAGGAGCCACGTGCGGTGGTCCGGGTCCCAGTCGGCGGCCATGCCCGTCGGCAGGTCCGCCAGCGCGGCCAGCTGCGGGAGCAGCTCGAGCGCCTCGCGGACCGACAGCTTGCCGAAGTTCTCGCGGTTGACCTGCACTTCTTCCGACAGCTCGGTGCCGTCGCTGATGAACCAGTCGTCTTCGTCGTCCAGGACGACGAAGCCCAGCGCGTCCGCGTCGGAAACCAGCGCCAGGGCGATGATCACCGGTGCTTCCGGATCCTGGCGCAACGGCCATTCGGTCGACATGCCCCGTATCCCACCATCGGGCGACGACGGACCGGGAGCCGGGGTCGTCCGGTCGCCGAATTCATCACACGTTGATATTATGACCGCCATGGTGCTCCCCAAGGGCCTCGCCCGGTTCAACCGCGTCGCGACCAACCGCGTCAACAAGTACGTCGTCAACTGGGCTCCCGGATTCGGCATGATCGTCCACAAGGGACGGAAGTCGGGCAAGGAGTACCGGACGCCGGTGAACGTCTTCGGCACGGCGGAGGGCTTCGTCGTCGCGCTGACCTACGGGCCGGACGCCGACTGGGTGAAGAACGTGCTGGCCGCGGGCGGCTGCACGGTCGTCACCCAGCGGAAAAACCACTCCGTGCACGGCGCCCGGCTCGTGCATGATGAGTCGCGCCAGGCCATGCCGACCCCCGTGCGGCAGTTCCTCGGCCTGCTGAATGTCCACGACTTCCTGCTGCTCAAGCGGGACTAGGGGGAGAAATGCTCGAGGGGGAGCTCGTCCGGCTGCGCGCGCTGGAGCCGGAGGACGCCGAGAAGATCCACCTGTGGATCCACGACCCCGAGATCGGCCGGTGGATGACCACCAGCCACCCGCGCTCCCTCGCACAGCTGCGCAAGCACGCCGAAGAACGGCCGGTCAACAGCTACGAACTGGTCGTCCTGGGGATCGAGGCCGACGGCAAGCTCATCGGCGTCATCGACCTGCGGGACGCCGAGCCCGAGATCGGCAACGCCGAGCTGGACATCTACATCGGCGACGCCGACTACCGGGGCGGCGGCGGTTACGGCACCGAGGCGCTGCGCCTGATGTGCCGCTACGGCTTCAACGCCATGCGGCTGCACATGATCACGCTCTGGGTGGTCGCCGAGAACGAACGCGCCCGGCACGTCTACCGCAAGGTCGGCTTCTCCGAAGACGGCCGCCACCGCGAGGCGTTCGTCGCGCCCGACGGCGAGCGCCACGACATGATCCTGATGAGCATGCTCAAGGGCGAACTCACCTGGTGAGCCGCTTCGGCGCCTTCAGCCGCCACGCCTCTTCGAGCAGCTCACGCAGCTGATCGACGTCGACCTCGTCCAGGTCGACGATGATCGAGCCGTAGCCGTCGTAGTGCGGTGTCGTGAAGAAGGCCGCGTCGCCGGACTCCAGCAACGCGGCCTTCTCCTCGAGTCCGCACAGCACGACCAAGCCGCCTTCGGCCTCGTCGCGCAGCCGCGCGAACCCCTTGCCCGCCACCTTCAGCGCGGGCGTGCGGTACCAGGTCGCCGCCTCGACCTCGGGCAGTTCCGAGGCCAGGCGGACGACGTCTTCCCAAGTCGTCATGGGTCCATTGTCGAACCCCGTCGGACCCGGCGTCTTGGAAAAACCGGACCTACGGCAGCGGGGTGATCCGGTCCGCCGCGGGCGGGACCAGGTTCGGGTGGGCGCCCAGGTACGCGGTCAGCGCGTCCAGGTCGACCGGCCCGCCCGCCAGGTTCGTCCCCTTGGTGAACTCGGTGAAGCCGTCACCGCCGGCGGCGAGGAAGTTGTTCACCGACACGCGGAACGTCGCCGCCGGGTCGACCGGCGTGCCGTTCACCGTGATGTTCGAGACCCGCGAGCCCTGCGGTGCGGACGCCGAGTAGCTGTAGTGCAGCGAGCTCGAGATCTGCAGGAACTTCGGGTTCACCCCCGGCGCCCACTGCTGCTCCAGCACGTTCTTCAGGTTCGCGCCGGTGAGCGTGATCGTCTGCATGATGTTCGAGAACGGCTGGACGGTGAACGCCTCGCTGTAGGTCACCACGCCGTCGCCTTCGCCCGCCGGGGACGACGCGTAGGTCAGGTCGGCGCGGATGCCACCCGGGTTGGTCATCGCGATGACCGCGCTGTTCGACTGCGTGCCCGCCAGCTGCGCGTCGGCGATGACGTCGCCGAGTGCCGACTCGCCGGCCGCGTTCCCGGCCGCCTTCAGGTCCGCGGTGATCGTGCCGACCTGCTTGTTCCCGATCGGGGCCGCCTTCGCCGTCGCGTCGGCGACCAGCGCCGCCACGGCCGGGTCCGGGGTGACCGTGCGGGTGACGATCTCGTTGTGGGCCTGCGTCGCCGACCGGACGACGTCCCGCGTCTTCAGGTTGATCTTCAGGTCCACGACGGACAGCAGGCGGCCGAAGGACGCACCCTGGATGACCGGGCGCGGCTGGCCGGCCGGGTCGTTGATCACGCAGTTGTACTGCTGGTGGCTGTGGCCGGTGAAGATCGCGTCGACCTTCGGGGTCACCGCCTTCGCGATCGCGGTGGCCGGGCCCGGCAGGACCTTGCAGTCGTTCGGGCCCTCGAGCTCGGTGCTGTCACCCTGGTGCAGCAGCACGATCTGGGACTTGACGCCGAGGAAGTCGAGCAGGTTCGCGGTGCGGTTGATCGCCTCGACCTCGTCGCCGAACTTCAGGCCCTTGATCGCCTCCGGCGTGACGACCGAGGGCAGGTCCTTCAGCGTCGCGCCGATGACGCCGATCGGCACGCCACCCTCGAACTTGACGGTGAACGGCAGCAGCGCCGGCAGGCCGTTGGTGAAGTACACATTGGACCCGAGGAACGGGAAACCCGCACCCTTGAACTTCTTGTCGAACTGGCAACCGTCGGTCGGGTGACAGCCGCCGAACTGCATGCGCTGCAGTTCCTTGTAGCCCTCGTCGAACTCGTGGTTGCCTACGACGGACGCGTTGACGCCCAGCATGTTCAGGAAGTCGATGGTCGGCTCGTCGTGGAACAGCGCCGAGGTCAGCGGCGACGCGCCGATGTTGTCACCGGCGGAAACGACGAACGAGTTGCGCACCTGCGACCGCAGCTGCTTCACGTGCGTCGCCAGGTACGCGGCACCGCCGGCGTCCACAGTGGTCCCGTCGGACTGCGTGACGCGGCCACTGGAGCCGGTCGGCGGCGCCAGGTTCCCGTGCAGGTCGTTGAAAGCGATGATCCGGACGTCGGTGGTCGGGTCCGGGCGCTGGCCCGCGGACGCGGGTGCGGTGGTCACCGCCGTCGTCGCCAGCGCGGCCGCGGCGAGCACCACGAGCCGGGTTGAAAGCCTCATGCGTGTTTCCTCCGATTCGCGCCCAAGGTCCCCAAACGGGCGCACGGCGGAGGATTCTGCCTCGCTGAGGGGTCAGCGACCAGGGTCAAAAGACGGACGTAAAGCGAATGTCACCTAACGGCTTCCTGCGAGCAGCGTCTTCGCGACCAGCTGCGGGTCGTCGCTCATCGGCACGTGCCCGCAGCCGGGCAGCAGTTTGAACGTCCCGTTCGGCGCGACCTTCCGCAGCTCGGCGAGGCGCGGCCGGGCGAGGATCCGGTCCTGCTGGGCCCACGCGATCGTCACCGGGACGCCGGTGACCGGGCCGGTGAAGCGGAAGCTGCCGCGGGACTGGGCCGCGGTCGGCTCGAAGCCCGGCGCGGTCGCGAGCGCGTGCGCGTCCTCGGCGACGATCTCGGGCGAGAGCAGCTGGGGGCGTCCGACGATCATGCCCACCAGCGCTTTCCGCCCGGCCGCCGTCGCGGCGAGCCGGCGCACGACGTTCGGCGGGGTGCGCTGGGCGAGCGCGCGGTGGGCCTTGAGCGTCGCGATCGCGTAGAGCTTCTGGCGCCGGTTCCACAGCCCGGCCGGCGACAGGGCGGTGACGCTGCGGACGAGCCCGGCCTGGCCGAGCGAAAGCGCCAGCAGGCCGCCGAGCGAGTTGCCCGCGACGTGCGGCCGGTCGAGGCCGAGCTCGGTGAAGAGGTCCTTGAACATCACCAGCGCGGGCTCGACGCCGTACCCGCCGACCGGCTCGGGCGAGTCGCCGAAGCCGGGCAGGTCGACGGCGATGACATCACGGTGCGGCGTGAGCAGCGGAAACACCGGGGACCAGGCCTGGCGGCGGTGGCCGATGCCGTGGATCAGCACCAGCGGTTCGCCCCGGCCCGCGCGGTCGTAGACAACGTCGTCCATTACCCGAGAGTAGGTCCGGGTCGGCGGAAAATCTACTACCGCCGGTAACAGTTACTCTGCGTCCGGGTGAACCCGCGTCCCGGTGTCGGCCGACCGCTGGACGGCGTCGAGCACCCGGTGCACGCGCAGCGCGTGCCCGAAGTCCGGCAGGTCGCCCTTGAGGTGCCGGGCGTACGCGTGCGCGACGTTGTACGACGGTTCGGACGCGCGCCCGGCCAGCTGCGGCAGCTCGTACCGCGCGGGCACGGCGAGCCGTTCCAGCGTCCCGGTGCGGCTGCCGCGCAACGTCAGCTTGGAGATCCAGAACAGCGGATCCGCGGCGTCGACGACCAGGGTGCCCTCGGTGCCGTTGATCTCCCAGAGGAAGTCCGTGGCCGGCGACGTGCCGCCGCGCAGGTGCAGCGACACGATCGCGCCGCCGGTCAGCACGCCGGAGACGGCGATCTGGTCGGGCACGGTCATCGGGACGGCGTCGCCGGTGACCTCGTCGCGCACCCGCGGCCGCACGGTCGCCATCGTGGCCGACAGCTCGGCGAACCCGCCGAGCACCATGTGCAGCGTGTCGGCGGTGTGCGCGAACGGGATGGTCAGCAGCGTCGCCCCGCCCTCGGGGTGCAGCTGGTAGTCACGGCCGGCGCGCACGCTCGAGCCCCAGTTCCCGCCGGACGCGATCAGCGACGTCGACAGCACGCGGCCGACGTAACCGTCCTTGATCAGGTCACGCAGGTAACGCAACGCGGGCGCGGAGCGGCCCTGCAGCCCGACGGCCGTCTGACCGTCTTTCGCGGCTTCGGCCAGCTCGCGGGTCTCCGCGAGGCTCACGCCCAGCGGCCACTCGCTCAGCACCTGCTTGCCTGCGGCCAGCGCGGGCTCGATGAGGGCCCGGTGCTCGGGCACCTTCACGGCGACCACGACCAGGTCGACCTCCGGGTGCCGCGCCAGCTCCCCGGCGTCGCCGAAGGTCAGCGGCACGCCGTACTTCTCGCCGGCCACGCGCGCCGACTCGGCGCTGCTCGCGCTCAGCGCGCGAAGCTCGTAGCCCTCCACCGCGGCCAGCGCGGGCACGTGCGCGGTCGCGGCCCAGCCGCCGTTCGCGCTGAGCCCGATGATGCCGACCCGGACCGGTGCCATGAGTGTTCCTTTCGTTTCCCCCACAAGACTTACGTGCCGAGCGTCGCGGTCATTCCCGCGTGAGCGCAAGCCGCATCCGGTGACGACGGCCGTGGCCCGGAACGTCCTCACTGTCCCCGGCGAGCACGAAGCCGAGCCGCTCGTAGCCGCGTCTCGCGCGGTCGTTCCCCTCGAAGACGTGCAGGGCGATGGCCTGCGCGCCGGCTTCTCCGGCCGCCGCGCGGACCGCGTCCATGAGCCGCGCGGCCAAGCCGTGACCACGTAGTTGTGGCGCAACCCACATCGAGAAGACCAGCCATTCGGCCGCACCCGGCCAGCCGCAGACGAGCGAGCCGAAGTACTCCGGCGTGTCCGGTAACACCGGCTATCGCGGCCGCGATGAGGCGATGAGTTCCGGCAGTGGGGGAAGAATGGGCATCGAGGTCGTACTCGTGGTGCTGGCCGTCGTCGTGCTGATGATCGGCGGCACGGTGTTCAGCGCGTGGCGTGCCGAGCGCACGGAAGAGCGCGAGGACGAGCCGTTGCCCGATCAGCCCTGACCGATCGGCCCGTCCCCGGATCGGCCAAGTGGCCGATGGGCGCGCGCGGCGTCCGGCTGATCGACCGAAGTGGCACCCCGGTCAAGATCCATACCGTCGGTGGCATGACGAACGCACAGGTCACCGCCCTGCAGTACGGACTCATCGGCTTCTTCGCGCTGTGGACCGTGGTGCTGGTGCCGCAGCTGCTCACCCAGCTCGCGCGGCACGGCGGCCTTCGGCTGCGCGGCATCGTCACCACCGCGGCCGTGCTGCTCTACGGGTGCATGACCTTCGCGGTCGTGTTCCTGCCGCTGCCCGGCCCCGGCACCCGCCGGCTGAGCCAGACCGTGCAGCTGCACCCGTTCCAGTGGATCACCGACATCCACACCGAGTTGCTGAAGCACGGTGAGCCGCTGTCGCAGTGGTTCATGACGCAGACGTTCCAGCAGGCCTGCATGAACGTCCTGCTGTTCGTCCCGCTCGGGGTGTTCGCCCGGATCCTGTGGCGCCGCGGCCTGATCGGCACGACCCTGATCGGCTTCACGGCGTCGCTGCTCATCGAGCTCACGCAGGTCACCGCGAACTTCGGCACGGCGCCGTACATCTACCGGATCTTCGACGTCGACGACCTCATGAACAACACGTTCGGCGCCGGCGTCGGCTGGGTGTTCGGGGCGCTCCTGCTGACCCTGCTGCGGGCCGAGCGTTCACCGGTCGACGTGCAGCCGGCCCGGAGCCCGCGGATCCACCTCGCCCAGACGCGCTAACCGGGCCTTGCGCTGCAGCGCGGCGCGCTTCGTGGCACGGCGGTCCTCGAGAACGACCAAGAGGGCCGCCACGGCCAGGACCAGCGCGACCAGTCCGAGGACGAGCGGAAGCTGCACAAAATCCTCCTCGGTACGGCGCTGTGCGGGAGATCACACAGGGTACGCAGGTCAGTGGTGAATTCGCTACCCCTGGCGACGGCCCCGCGCGGCGAACCAGGTCCGCTCCCCGGCGAGCCACGCGTCGAAGATCAGATCGGCCGAGGTCAGGACGGCGTCGAGGTCGATCCGGCGGCAGGTGAACTCTTGGTCCCAGCGCCGGCCCTCGGCCTCGTAGCGAACCGTCGCGGATAGGAGATCACCGTCGCGGACGACGTCGGCCAGCTCCACGGCGACGTCGCCGAGGCACCCGCCCTGACCGTCTCGCACGGTGTCGAACCATTCCGGCGGGTGCCACTCGACGATCAGCCGCCCGTCGGCCGCGAGATGCCGCCGCGCGGCGGCGAGCAGGGCCAAGCGGTCTTCGTCCCCGCGCGGTGTTGATCAGGTGACTGCCGAGCAGGACGGCGTCGAACTCCCGGCCGAGGTCGAGGTCACCGATCCGGGCGCGGACGGTCTCGGCCCGGACGTGCGCGAGCATGGCGGCCGAGTCGTCGACGGCGACCACCTCGTGCCCCAGGGCCTGCAGCGGATGCGTGACCCGGCCGGCTCCGCAGCCGAGCTCGAGGATCGAGGAGCCCGGCGGGAGCGCGGCGTGCACGATCTCGGGTTCGCCGTCCGGCGGAAGCAGGAGGTAGACGTCGACGGCACAGCCGTCCGCGGTGACCTGGCCGGAGTCCATCCCCCGAGCTTGCCCGAACGGCCCGCGCGGCTCCCGTCCGTCCAGCCCCGCGAGGTCCGGCGCCGAAATCCGCCCCCCAGAACATCCCCCGCCCATCCCTGGGGGCCGGCCCCGCCTCCAGCGTATCGGCGCCCACCGACGAACCCGGGCGGAGCGGGGAAATCCACAGCAGTTGTCCACAACAGCGGGAGCCTGTGGACAACCACCGGGCCGCGACCCACCGAACCGGACGGGTGATCGGCGTCGCCGGCGGGGGGAGTTGTGCCCTGCCGGTCCGAAAGTCGTACCGGAGACTGGACGGGTGAACACCCGACCCACCAAGGACCAGCTGGCCGCCGCGTACGGCACCACCATCCCGGACGTCATCGCGGCCGGCCTCGACGTGCTGTTCTGCGGGATCAACCCCGGCCTCTACTCCGGCGCGCTCCGGCAGCACTTCGCGCGGCCCGGGAACCGGTTCTGGCCGGCGCTGCACGGCGGGGGCTTCACGCCGCGGCGGTTCGGGCCGGCCGAACAGGACGAGCTGCTCGGCCTGAAGCTCGGCATCACGAACGTCGTCGCCAGGGCCACCGCGCGGGCCGACGAGCTCACCGACGACGAGCTGCGCGACGGCGGCGAAGTGCTGGCCGCGAAGGTGCTCGAACACCGGCCGCGGTGGCTGGCGGTCGTCGGGATCACGGCGTACCGGACCGCCTTCGGCTTTCCGAAGGCGCGTGTCGGCCCGCAAGAGCTGCGCATCGGAGGGACACACGTGTGGGTGCTCCCGAATCCGAGCGGCCTGAACGCGCACTGGACACCCGAGGGGCTGGCGGCGGAGTTCGCCGCGCTGCGGGCCGCGGTCGTGAGTCGCTAGCCCTGCTCGCACCCTGCTGACCAGTCACAACCCGCATCCAACGGCCGCATCGGACGTTAGAGGGGGACGAGCCGGAAGGAAGGGGAGCGACAGCCGGTTCCACGTCCCGCGCCCCGGGCCACCCTCAGTAGCACCCGCCGCCCCATCAGGTCGTTCCGCTCTCGGTCGAGCCGCACTCCTGGAGGGGTTTTCTACCCAGAGTTTGCTGTAACCGGCGGGTTGGGCCATGAGGGGGAATTGGCGTCATGAGCTGCGCACTTGCGACTCGTACCAAGCAGAGGGAGTCACTTTTGGCCGGTCCCGGCAGGGGGGACCGGGTGGTGCCGGATCGCGTGAAACCGAGGGGACACGTCCGGCGTCCCAAGAGCGACAGCGCAGAGACGGAGGCCCACGATGCACGGCATCGAGCCCACCCGCAGGCCCATCGGGCCGGCCGGACCCGGCGGGCGCAGTCTCGGCGTGGCTGTCGTCGATCCGGTCCCGATCTACCGCGACGGCCTCGCCGCGCTGGTCCACCGCAGCCAGGGGCTGCACTGGTCCGGGCAGGCGGCCAGCCACCACGCCGCGTTGCAGCTGTGCGAGCAGGTGAAACCGGACGTCGTCGTGCTCGATTCGGCGCTGGATCCGAACTGCCACCTGACGAAGCTGCTCAACGCCGGCGACCCGGCGCTGATCATCGTCACGCTCATCCGTGACGCGAATCGCACGCAGCAGTACCTGGCGACCGCCATCGCCGCCGGGACGCACGCGATCGTGCCGCGGTCGATCGACTCACGACGGCTCGCCGAAGCGATCCGCCGCGCTCACACCGAACGCCGGTACATCGACCCCGGGCTGGCCGCGCTCACCGCCCGGCCGAAGCGCTCGACCGTGCCGAAGGGGGACCTCGCCCACGACAGCCCACCGGCGCCGCGCGGCGGAATGCCGCTGTCCAGGCGCGAATACCAGGTGTTGCAGCTGGTGGCCGAAGGCCTCGAGAACTCGGCGATCGCGAAGCTGCTGTTCCTGTCCGTCGAGACCGTGCGGACCCACGTGAAGAGCATCCTGCGGAAGCTCTCCGCACGCGACCGGACACACGCCGTGACGATCGCGTTCCGGGGCGGGATACTGATCGCCAGGGCGGAGGACGGCCACACACCGGTGACGGCGGACACAACGGCCGTCCCGGGCCACCGCTGACCCGCGTCAGCCTGGTCCAGGCCCACTTTCCGGTGGATTTCCGGTACCCGGAAGTGCGGATCTGCTTGCTCCAGTTACCCGCAGGTAATATCCTGAAGTTACCGGCGAGTAAGGCAAGTGTGTGCCCGGCCGGGGAGCCGAACACATTGGAGTGACGACATGGGCCACTACAAGAGCAACGTCCGAGACCTGGAGTTCAACCTCTTCGAGGTACTCGGCGTGCAGGAGCGCCTGGGCAAGGGTGTGCTCGCCGAGTCGGACGAGGAGACCGCGCGCGGGGTGCTGGCCGAGCTGAACAAGCTCGCGTCCGGCCCGCTGGCCGAGTCCTTCGCCGACGCCGACCGCAACCCGCCCGTGTACGACCCGAAGACCTTCAGCGTCAAGATCCCCGAGTCGTTCAAGAAGAGCTACAAGCAGCTCCTCGACGGCGAGTGGTGGCGCCTGGGCCTGACCGACGACCTCGGCGGCTTCGGCCTGCCCCCGACCGTCCAGTGGGCCGCGTCCGAGCTGATCCTCGGCGCCAACGCCCCGCTGTTCATGTACCTCGCGGGCCCCAACTTCGCGATGATCGTGAACAAGAACGGCACCGAAGAGCAGAAGCACTGGGCCCAGCTGATGATCGACCGCGCCTGGGGCGCCACGATGGTGCTGACCGAGCCGGACGCCGGCTCCGACGTCGGCGCGGGCCGCACCAAGGCCGTCCAGCAGGAGGACGGCTCCTGGCACATCGACGGCGTGAAGCGGTTCATCACCTCCGCCGAGCACGACATGAGCGAAAACATCATGCACCTCGTGCTGGCGCGCCCCGAGGGTCCCGGCATCGAGACCAAGGCCGGCACCAAGGGCCTGTCGCTGTTCCTCGTGCCGAAGTTCCACTTCGACTCGAAGACCGGTGAGCTGGGCGAGCGCAACGGCGCCTTCGTCACGAACGTCGAGCACAAGATGGGCATCAAGGCCTCGACGACGTGCGAGCTGACCTTCGGCCAGCACGGCACCCCGGCCAAGGGCTGGCTGCTCGGCGAGGTGCACGACGGCATCGCGCAGATGTTCCAGGTCATCGAGTACGCCCGGATGATGGTCGGCACCAAGGCCATCGCCACGCTGTCGACCGGTTACCTCAACGCGCTCGAGTACGCCAAGGAGCGCGTCCAGGGCGCCGACCTGCCGAACATGCTGAACAAGGCCGCGCCGCGCGTCACCATCACGCACCACCCGGACGTCCGCCGCTCGCTGATGCTGCAGAAGGCGTACGCGGAGGGCCTGCGCGCGGTGTACCTCTACACGGCGTCGTTCCAGGACCAGCTGTGGACCGGCGAAGGTGACCAGAAGGTCGCGCACGGCGTCAACGACCTGCTGCTGCCGATCGTCAAGGGTGTCGGCTCCGAGCGCGCCACCGAGCAGCTCGTGCAGTCGCTGCAGACCCTCGGTGGCTCCGGCTTCCTGCAGGATTACCCGATCGAGCAGTACATCCGCGACGCCAAGATCGACTCGCTGTACGAAGGCACCACGGCGATCCAGTCGCTGGACTTCTTCTTCCGCAAGATCATCCGCGACAAGGGCGCGTCCCTGGCCTTCGTCGCCGGCGAGATCACGAAGTTCATCGAGTCCGAGGCGGGCAACGGCCGGCTCAAGAACGAGCGCGGGCTGCTCAAGCAGGCCCTCGAGGACACGCAGGGCATGCTGGGCTCGCTGATCGGCTACCTGACCGCGTCGCAGGAGGACCCGCAGAACATCAACAAGGTCGGCCAGCACACGGTCCGCCTGCTGATGTCCGTCGGCGACCTGCTCATCGGCTGGCAGCTGCTCAAGCACGCCGAGGTCGCCATCGCCAAGCTCGACGCGGGCGCGTCCGCCAAGGACGTCCCGTTCTACGAGGGCAAGATCGCCGTGGCGTCGTTCTTCTCGAAGAGCGTGCTGCCGGAGCTGACCGCTCGCCGCGCGATCGTCGAAGCCGCGGACAACGCGCTCATGGAGCTCGACGAAGCCGCGTTCTGAGCCACGTCCGAAGGGGCTCTTCCCGGCCGGGAAGGGCCCCTTCGCCGTGTCCGGCAGACGTCGTAACGATGCGGCGGCGGGGAGGGTAATTCCCGGTACACCGTGTTTCGCCGTCACCCACCCGGGGCATTCCGACGATCGAGCCGCGGAGCCCCGGAACACCGGGACCGCGGATCCCTTGAGAGGAGAAGCGATGACAATCGCCAGTGTTATCGGCGCCATCATCATCGGCCTGATCATCGGTGTGCTCGGGCGGCTGGTCGCCCCGGGCAAGCAGAGCATCCCGATCTGGCTGACCATCGTGATCGGTATCGTCGCCGCGTTCATCGGCACGGCCATCGCGCGCGGTATCGGCTACGCCGACACCAACGGCATCGACTGGCTGGAGATCCTCACCCAGGTCGTCCTCGCGGCCATCGGTGTGTCGATCGCCGCCGGCGCCTACGGCCGTCGCGGGGTATCGAGGTAACACCCACGATCCCGGCCCGGTCCGGTTCGCCGTCGGGGGCGAGCCGGACCGGGCCTTTTTGTGTCTCACTCCATCAGGGGTCCAGAGAGGCGGGCCGTCCGAATAGGTGTCACGGTTGCGCTTATTGGGCTATCGGAGGAGGCACCGTGCTCGGCGGACTTTGGGGCATCATCTCGACGATCATCGTGGGCCTGATCCTGGGCGTGCTCGGCAGGTTGTTCGCGCCCGGCGACCAGAAGATCCCGATCTGGCTGACGATCGTGGTCGGCATCGTGGCCGCGTTCATCGGCAACTGGCTCGCCGGCGTGTTCGGCGTCCGGGACACGAACGGCATCGACTGGATCCGGCACATCTTCCAGATCGTCGCCGCCGTCGTCGGCGTCGTCGCGGCTTCGGCGATCTACGCGCGGATCAAGGGCGGCAGCCGCACTAACGCCTGACCGACGCGCGCGCCAGCACCACGGCGAACCCGGCGCCCCCGAGCAGCAGCACGGCGGCCCAGGTCATCGTCGTGGTGATGGCGTGCGCGGACGACGTCGTCGCGATCGTCAGGAAGACACTGCCGAACGTCGCGACGCCGATGACCTGACCCAGCTGCAACGTCGTGGTCAGCAGCCCGCTGGCGTCCGCGGCGCTCGCGACCGGGACGTGCGTGAGGGCCTGCGTCATCAGCGAGCCGAACGCCGGGCCCATCGACAGGCCGAAGAGCGTCAACGCCGTGAAGAACAACGCGCCGCCGTGGCCGCCGTCGCGCAGGCTCAGCGCGAGCAGGCCGTACGCCACCGCCGAGCCGACGTAGCCGATCGGCGTCAGCGCGGCGTGGATCCGCGCGGGCAGCCGGTTCCAGAAGAACCCGCACAGCCCGAAGACCACGCCGCCGGGTGCCATCGTGAGGCCGGCCGTCAACGCCGTGTCACCCAATCCGGTCTGCAGGTGCAAGGCCAGGCAGAACAGGAACCCGCCGTAGGACGCGACCCCGGCGGCCAGTGCGGCCAGACCCGGGGCGACACCCCGGATCCGCAGCACGTCGAGGCGCACGAGCGGGTCGCGCACGCGGCGTTCCACCACCACGAACAGCACGGCCAGGAGAGCGCCGGCGGCCAGCGAGGCGAACGTCCAGGCGGGCCAGCCGGTTTCGTGCCCGAGCACCAGCGGCAGCACGAGGAGCACCACCGCGGGCACCGCGATCACCAGCCCGGCCAGGTCGAGCCGGCGGCCGTTCGGTGTTCCGCCGCCGGGTACCAGCTTCGCCGCCAGCACGGCGACGAGCACGCCGATCGGCACGTTCACCAGGAAGATCGGCCGCCAGCCGGCGCCGAACAGGTCCGCGCCGACGAGCACGCCGCCGACCACCTGACCGGCGACGAACGCGACCGAGATGACCGCGGTGTACGCGCTCAGCGCCTTCGCCCGCGCGGGGCCGCTGAACTGCGCCTGGATGACGCTGATGACCTGCGGCATCATCAGCGCCGCGCCGGCGCCCTGCGCGATCCGGGCGACGACGAGGGTTTGCGCGTCCGGCGCCAGGCCGCAGAGTGCGGAGAAGAGGGTGAAGCCGACGACGCCGGTGACGAACAGCCGGCGTCGCCCGTACAGCTCGCCGAGCCGGGCGCCGGTGATCAGCAGCATCGCGTAACCCACGGTGTAACCGGAAACGACGAGCTGCAGCGCGGCGCCGGACGTGTGCAGGTCGGCGCGGATGTCGGTCATGGCGACGTTCACGACGGTGACGTCGAGCAGCGCCATGAACTGGCCGAGCAGCAGCACGCCGAGCATGAACCACGGCCGCGTGGAGCGGCCCGGGACGGCCGGGGCCGGGGTGGTGAGTGTCATGCCCCGACCCTGCGGCTTTTCCTTCGGGGACACCGAGAGCCCGGTGCTGCTGGTACCCCCGGTACCTGCTTGTTCCGGAAACTGTCGTACCCCTCGGGCACGATGCCCTCATGACCCAGACGCAGGTCCACGCGAGCCGCCGGGAGGAACTCGGCCGGTTCCTCAAGGCGTGCCGGGCACGGATCGGCCCCGAGGAGGTCGGGCTCGCTCCCGGCCTGCGCCGTCGCACGAGCGGGTTGCGGCGGGAGGAGGTCGCGCTGCTCGCCGGGGTCGGCGTCACCTGGTACACGTGGCTGGAGCAGGGGCGGCCGATCAACGCGAGCGCGCAGGTCTTCGACGCGGTGGCGCGGACCCTGCGGCTGGACCACACCGAGCGGGAGCACCTTTACCGGCTCGCGGAGCTGACTCCTTCGCGGCTGCCGTCGGCGGTCGAGACGGTGCCGGACGCGGTGAGCGAGGTGCTGCGCGCGCTGGAACCGTTGCCGGCCGCGGTCGTCAACGGCCGGTTCGACGTCCTCGAGTCGAACGCGGCGCAGGAGGAGCTGTTCTGGGAGTGGCACAGCCTGCCGTGCCTGCACAAGAACCTGCTCTGGTGCTGCGTCACCGAGCCGAACGCGCGGGCGTTCCTGCTGAACTACGACGAGGAGGTGCCGCACATGGTCGCGCGGATGCGGGCCGAATACGGCCGGCACCTCGGCGACCCGTGCTGGGAGGAGGACATCCGGCGGCTGTCGGCGCTGAGCCCGGAGTTCGCCGAGCTGTGGTCGCGCAACGAGGTCGCCGAACCGCGGGCGCGGCTGCGGCGGTTCGACCACCCGCGGGCGGGGCGGCTGGACTTCCGGCTGACCGAGCTGGCGGTGTCGGAGGTGCCGGGCCTGCGGATCCAGGTGTCGACGCCGAAGGACGCCGCCACCTGGTCGTTGCTGCCCGCGACCCGGTTCCCCCGGGAGGGCTCGTGACGTGGCTGGACCTCAGCGGGCAGGAGCTGACTTCGGTGCCTTCCGTGCCGGACGACGTCACTCGGCTCGACCTGGATCGCAACCGGCTGACGTCGGTGCCCGATCTGGGGATCGAGCTGGAGCACTTGAGCCTGTACGCGAACGAGATCTCCGCCGTTCCGCCTTCGCTGTGGCGGTTGACCGGGTTGCGGGTGCTCAACCTGGCCACGAACTCTCTGACCGAGCTGCCACCGGGGATCTCCGCGCTGTCGTCCTTGCACACGCTCGACCTGGGCCACAACCGGTTCACTTCCTTGCCCGGTGAGCTGGGTGAGCTGGCGGGGCTCACCGAGTACCTGTACCTCAGCGACAACCAGCTCACGGAGTTCCCGTCGGCCTTGTGCCGCTTGGGAAAGCTGCGGTACCTCGGGTGCACGGACAACCGGATCGGCGCGTTGCCCGACCTCTCCGGGTTCGCGTCGCTGCGCGAACTCCGGCTGTACCACAACGAACTGAGCGCGTTGCCGGAGTCGATCGGCGCGCTCGGTTCTCTGCGGGAGCTGCACCTGCGCGGCAACCGGCTGCGCGAGCTGCCGGCGTCGATCGGGTCGTTGAGCGAGCTGCGTCAGCTGGACCTGCGGGAGAACTCGCTGGTGACGCTGCCCGCGTCGGTCGCACAGCTGTCCAAACTGGACAAACTGGATCTGCGGTGGAACAAACACTTCCGGGAGCCGTCGTGGCTGCGGGACTTCGAGGAGGCAGGTTGCATGGTCCTTCGCTGACAACTCAACACAGGATCGTCGGACGCGGCCCGTAGTTCGCGGTGTGCGACGACCGGCGGACCTCGGCGCCGCTCGCGACGTCGTAGAGCACGCGCGTGTCGGTGACACTGAAGCCGGGTGTGCCGATCGACGGCTGGCACGGGCTGGTGCCCCCGAACTGCACCGGTGGCGGGTCGCCGGGTGTCTGCCCGCCGGTCGAGCCCTCGACGCGGTAGTGCCGGGTGCCCCAGATCCGGACCGTCACGGAGTCGCCGGAAACCACGGCCTGCAGGGCGATGCCGGTCGGCGCGTCGTCGGTCAGCTTGAGCTCGACCGGGCTGCCGTCGGCGTTGATCGCCTTGGCGTCGCGGCCGACGGGGTAGCGGTCGAGGTAGGTGTCGTGCTCGAGGTGACCGCCGTCGGCCAGGCCGGCGAGGTAACCCGCGTTGTACAACGTGGACGCCAGCTGCGAGACGCCACCACCGACGACGGTCGGCCCGGTGCCGTCTTCGTTGGCCGGCGCGGGCACGTAGCCGTTGTCCGCGGTGCGCGGACCGGAGCGGCTGCCGAGGCTGAACGTCTCGCCGGGCTTGACGATCGTGCCCGACACGCGGTCGGCCAGCGTGCGGTTGTTCGTCGCCGCCGGGCCGGTGAGCCCGCCGGTGGTGAACTCGCCGATGACCTCCGTGATGCCGAGCGCCCCCGCGGCTTCGGTGGTCACGCTGGGCTTCGACGCGTTGTAGGCGACGGGCAGATCGCGGCCGTCCGTCTTCTTGAGGACGTCGATCAGCGGCAGGAAGGTCTTCTCCCAGTTGATCTTCCGGGCGTCCTCGGACGGCTCGACGGCCGGCTGGTCGCCGGCGAAGACGATCTGCGCGTCCTTGCCGTCGGTCTCGGTGCTCGCCAGGCCGTCCTTGAGCGCGGCCTGCAGCTTGCCCTGGTCGATCCGCACCTCGACGGCACCGCCTTCGACGGGCGCGAACTGGAACGAGGAGGCGATCGCGTCCGGCTTGAGCGGCACGTCCTTGCCCTGCCCGTGCACGACGACCGGCTTCGCCACGGCGGGCACGACGATCTGCTGGTACGCGGCCTGCACCCCGGCCACGGTCGCCCGCACCGGCGTGACGGCCATCGGCAGCTTGACCCCGCCGGGGTCCAGCCAGTGCTCGGTGACGGCGTGGACGGCGCCGGCGAGGTCGGTCAGCTGCTGCCCCTGGCGCGGCAGGATCGGGTAGGGCGTGACACCGCCGTCGCTGCCCTGCAGCGGCATGAACCCGACGGCGCCTTCGGTGGCGGCGTGGTTCAGCTTGCCGTCGGCCAGCGCGCGAACGGCCTGGCTGGTCTGGTTCTCATCGGTCCGCGTCGCGACACCGACCTCGCGACTGCTGAAGAAGGACATGATCCGCGTGATCGGACTGAGCGGCTGGTGCCCGGCGAGCCCGAGCGTGTTGGGCCAGTCGAGCCCGAGCCCGGAACGCGACGGAACGAGTTCGGCTTGAACGTCCCCGCCGTGCACCACGACCGGCCGGGTAAGCCGCGGCTCGAGTTCCTTGCGCAGCTTGGCTTCCGCTTCGGCGTGCGTCATCCCTCCGACATCGATCCCGGCCACCGTCACCCCGCGCGGCACATCGCCGGCGCTGGCGAGGAGGTCGACGGCGTAGAGGATGACGAAGAGCCCGAGCGCGAGCCCGATGATCATCATGGTCCGCGCGACACCCTTGCGCAGCTTCTTCGCCGGAGTCTCCGGCACCGCTGGGGCGGCCGGGTTTTCAAGAAGCTCGCCGAGCAGATCTTCGGCGAAGAGATCGGTGGTGACCACGGCATCGTCGACAACCGTCGCACGGCCGGGCGCCGCCGCGATGGCAGCGGTCTCGGCCTCGGCAGCGGCACGCTCATCCGGCCACGGCCCAGCCCACTCCGGTTCAGCCAGCGACCGCCCGGATTCGGCACCGTCGGTGACCAGCGCAGCTGGTTCCACGGCCACGGGTCCATCCGGCTGCGACGCCGCCTCAGCCGCCGGCCGCAACGCCCCGAACGGCACCTCCGCTGCCTCGTCCGCCACAGGCTTGTCGAACCCGGTGGCCGACGGCGGCCCGGCCGACGGCACCGCAACGGTAGGCACTTCAGGCGACAACGCAGGATCGCCGGCGGTCAGCACCTCGGCACCGGCCGAGCCGATCGCCACAACAACCCCAGACCCGGCGGCGAACTTCACCGCACTCGCAGGTTCCTCCAGCAACGCCCCGGAGTCGGCAAGCGGCACCTCGGCACGGCCCGACCCGTTCGCCACAGCCGACTCGGATTCGGCAGCGAACCGCGCCTCCGCCGCAACCCCCTCCTGCGACGGCCCAAACTCGGAGGCAGGCGGCACCTCAGCGTCGGCCGACTCTGACTCGGCGGCGAACCGCACCTCAGCAGCAGCCCCGTCCCACGACGGCCCAGCCCCGGCGGCGGACGGCACCTCAGTTTCGTGCGACGCGGTCGCCTCAGCCGACTCGGATTCAGCAAACCGTTCCCGCAGTGGCAATGACCCGGCAGCAAGCGGTACCTCAACGCCGGCTGATCCGGGCGCCTCCGCAAAGTCGGATTCGAGGGGCCGCACCCCCGCCTGCGGTACCTCCCCGCCAGCAGACCCGGGCGCCTCCGCGAGGTCAGATCCGAAGGGCCGCACCCCAGCCTGCGACACCTCGGCATCAGCCGACCCGATCGTCCCAGCGAGGTCGGATTCGATCGGCCGCATGTTCGCCTGCGGCACCTCGGCGCCGGCCGCTTCCACAAGGTCGGATTCGACGAGCGGCACCCTCGCCTGCGGCACCTCTGCATCAGCCGACTCGGTCACCCGAGCAGAGTCGGATTCGACGAGCGGCACCTCGGCCGGCCGTACCCCGGCATCAGCCGACCCGGTCACCTCAGCAAAGTCGGATTCGAGGGGCCGCACTTCCGCCTGCGGCACCTCAGGGCCGGCCGCTTCCACAACGTCGGATTCGACGAGCGGCACCTCCGCCTGCGGTAACCCGGCCGCGGGCCCTTCCGGCGAAGACCCGGGCTCAGCGGCAGGCGGCTCCGCGGCAGCCACACCGTTCGGCGAAGCGGGCGGCTTCGGCGGTTGTCCGGCCTTCGGCGCTTCGGGCGCGTCGGCGCGGTCACGCACCTCGTCGTCTGCCACGCCCCTGCCCTTCGCGGGCCCTAGAGGTAGAGCCCGGTGCCGTGTTCGGTTCGCTCGGTCGCCACGGCGTGGATGTCGCGTTCGCGCATCACCAAATGCCCCTCGCCCTGGATCTCGACCTCGAGCTGGTCCTCCGGGTTGAAGAGCACGCGGTCGCCGATCTTGACGTTCCGCACGCTGTTCCCGATGCCCAGTACATCACCCCAGGACAGCCGCCGCGCGACCTGCGCGGTGGCGGGGATCACGATGCCACCGCTGCTGCGCCGCTCGCCCTCTTCCGGCGACAGCCGCACGAGCACGCGGTCGTGCAGCATCTGGATTTCGAGTTTCGGCCCGGCTGACACGGTCCGCATCCTACTCGGCCTCGCGCGGTTCCCCGGCCATGACCAAGCTCAGCTCGCGCGCCCCGCCCGTCTCGAACCGCACCGGGACGCCCCAGTCCTGCCGGGTGATCCGGCAGGCGGGGTGCTCGCTGCCGTCGTCACAGCTCGCCGCCTGCGCGACGACCTGCAGCACGCCCTCGGTCACCCCCGGGGCGAAGCGGATCTTGCGGGTCAGCTCGATCCCGGCACCCACGCCGTCCGCCAGCAGTTCCGGCGGTGACGCGCTGATCTCCAGCCGTGTCGACGGGCCGAACCGGTCGTCCAGCTTCTCGCCGGGCGGCGCGGTGAAGACGACCGAAAAGTCGATCTCGCCGGGCGCGAGCACCGTCGGCGGGCGGCGCACGGCGTGCGCGTCGCCGCTCACCACCGACGGGTCGCCCAGCGGGACCGGGCCGATCCGGTTGCCCGCGGACTCGACGACCAGCAGCTGGCCGTCGGTCAGCAGGAGCCCCTGCGGCTCGGCGAGGCCGGTGGCGAGCGTCGTCACGTCGCGGGTGAAGAAGTCGAAGCGGCGGACGGCGCCGTTGTAGGTGTCGGCGATCGCGATCCGTTCGCCGGGCAGCACGGCGAGGCCGAGCGGGTGCTGGAGCAGCGCTTTGTCGGCCGGGCCGTCGGTGTGGCCGAAGGAGAAGAGGTCGATCCCGATCGCCGTCTGCACGGTGAACGAGTCGCCTGCCGGCTCGATCCAGCGCAGGGCGGACGTCTCGGCGTCGGCGAGCCACAGCTTGTCGCCGTCCGCGGCGAGACCGGACGTCTGCGCGAAGAACGCTTCGCGGACGTCGCCGTCCTTAAGACCTTCGACGGTCGTCCCCGCGAAGCGGCGGATGCGTCCCGACACCGGGTCGAAGACGCTCAGCGTGTGGTTGCCGGCCATCGCGACGACGACCCCGCCGGCCGGGCCCCACCAGGTGACGTCCCACGGGCTGGTCAGGTCGACCTCGACGCCCTTGCCCGCGTCCGGCCCGTTGCGCCACTGCGCGCCGGTGCCGGCGACCGTGGTCACCTCGCCGGTGATCAGGTCGAGGCCGCGAAGCCGGTGACCGGCCGTGTCGGCGACGACGGCGTGGTAACCGGCGCGCTCGGCGACGTCGTAGGGCAGCAGCGCGATGCCCGACGGCTCGGTGAACGTGGCGATGTCGAACGGTCCGTCCTGCCCGCCGCGCTCTCCGCTGCCGAAGCGGCGGATGACGGTCTCGCCGTCCGAAGCGAACTCGACGACGGAGTGGTGCCCGGTATCGGCGACCAGGATCCGGCCTTCGGCGGTGGCGACGGCCTTGCTCGGGAACCGCAGCTCGCTCTGCTGCTCCTCGACCGGCACGTACGGGCTGCCGCCGCGGCGAAGCGTCCCCTTCGCTTCGTGCTTCTTCACGAGGTCGGCGACGACGCGGCGAAGCGCTTCTTCGTGCCCTTCACCGGCGGCGACGTGGACGACGTACCCCTCGGGGTCGACGATCACCAGCGTCGGCCACGCCCGGACCGCGTACTGCGACCACAGCTCCATCTTCGGGTCGTTGACCACCGGGTGGTGGACCTCGTACCGGCGCACCGCGGCCTCGATGGACGCGCGCTCGCCCTCGTGCAGGAACTTCGGCGAGTGGACGCCGATCGTGACCAGCACGTCCGCGAACTCGGCCTCGAGCGGGCGCAGCTCGTCGAGGACGTGGAGGCAGTTGACGCAGCCGCTGGTCCAGAAGTCCAGCAGCACGATGCGGCCGCGCAGTTCGGCCAGGGTGATCGGGCGGCCGCCGGTGTTCAGCCAGACGTCGCCGCGCAGCTCGGGAGCGCGCACGCGGGCCTGCGGTCGGGGAGATGTCACGGCAAGAGTGAACTACACGCGCTCACCCTCTGTTCCGGAGTCCAGCCGATGAGAGAACAAACTCACCCGCTCGGGGTCACCCCTGGCCGGCCGTCAAGACGGCAGAAAAGAACGCGCGGCGGGGTCGGGCGCCACTTACGCTCTTGAGTCATGACACCCGTCCAGCCGGCCGGCGCCCTCTCCCCGGAGGAGGCGCGGCACCTGCAGGAAAACCTCCGGGAACCGGTGCGTCCCGGGCTGAGCGAGGCCGAGCTCGACGACGTCGAGCGCCGGTTCGGCTTCCGCTTCGCCGTGGACCACCGCACGTTCCTCGCCGCGGGCGTCCCGATCGGCGACCGCTGGCCCGACTGGCGCTGCGGTAACGCCGAGCAGCTGCGCAAACGTTTGGCATGGCCCGTCGACGGCGTGCTGTACGACGTCGAGCACAACGGCTTCTGGCTGCCCGACTGGGGCACGCGCCCGGTCGGCCCCGAAGACGCGGTCCGCGAAGCGCGGCAACGCCTGGCCGGCGTCCCGCAGCTCGTGCCGGTGTGCGGCCACCGCTACCTGCCCGGTCTCGCCGGCACGTCCGGCAACCCGGTGCTGTCGGTGTACCAGACCGACATCATCGTTTACGGCTCCGACCTGCGGGACTACCTGCACCGCGAGTTCGCGACGGGCGGCATCAGCACGGCCCCGCCGGACGGCCCCCGCTACATACCGTTCTGGTCCCGCTTCATCGACTAGCTTCGACGGCTGTTTTGAGCCGCGCGAGGGTCGCGGCGATGTTCGCCGTGTTGGCCTCGCGCCGGTTCCAGACCCCGGTGACCGTCGACGTCGGCACCCGGAACCACGCCGGCCGCCGCTCCCACATGCTTTCGACGACGACACAGCCGTCACCGGCGGGTTCGAAGTCGTACTGCCACCGCGCGACGGGCAGCCCGACCGAGGTGACCTCGAAGCCGAACCGGCGTCCCGGATCGGCGTCGGTGATGGTGGACAGGGTGCTCCAGCGCCTGAGGCCGCGCCGGTTGCGCCCCCGGAACCGGGCGCCGACAACGGCCCCGCGCACACGGCCGACCCACCGATGCCCGGCGTACTCCTCGGCGACGTCGGCCAGCCTCGCCGGGTCACTGACCAGGGCGTATACGGCTTGCGGAGCCGCACCGACCTCGATCCGGCCGGTGGCGTCGGGTTCGCTCATGGTGACCTCCGCGTCGACGGTGACATACCGAGAGTATGTCACCGACCGCGGTCAGGTGAAGAGCCTGTGGATGGCGTCCGGGCGATGTGGACAACTCGGCCCCGAACCCGCCGATCGACCCGGTTCGTCAGAGGCCGCCGATAGACTGGACCTGGGGACGCCCCCCGGAGAGGGCGGGGGCTGGGTAGGGGTGGCTGAGGCCTTCGCCGAGGGTTGCTCGGGGTTTCTGGGGCGCTATCGGGCTTGCGCTAGAAAGGCCGATAGGCGGCTAGGAACCGCGAGACGGCGTCAGCTCTCGCGGCGCAGCATCCGGCTGACGCCCGCGGCCACCGTCGTCGCCAGGATCCAGCCTGACGCCGTGAAGCCCGCCGCGACCCAGTTGTCCGCTCCGTGCATGTACCAGCGGGACTTGTTGCCGAAGTCGACGATCGGGACCAGCAGGTCCGCTGTGTAGATCACCGGGTTCCACTGCAGGCCCGTGTCCTGCTGGTTCACCACGCAGCGCGGCCCGTTCGCGATGATCTGGTGGGCCTGATCCGTGGCGGGCCAGTTCACGCAGTCGTCCGAGCCCAGGCCGAACCACAGGCTGCCCAGCACCAGCAGCGTGAACAGCCAGCCCAGCGCGCGGACCGGGCGGTAGCCGTAGCCGACCATCGAGCGCTGCAGCCAGCTCCACAACCGGACTCCGGGGCCGAAGAACTTGAAGCCGCGAGCCAGCGCCTCGTAGCGGAACTGCTGTTTGCGCAGCGCCACCGTCGACGCGTGCTCCTCGTTGCCCGCCGCGCGGAGCATGTGCGCGAGCTGGTCGTACGGGCCGGGGCGGTAGCCGCGCATCGCGTTGCGCAGCAGCTCGATGCGGTGGTCGAGAGCCTTGTCGTCGTCGAGGGGGATGCCCTTCTTCAACGCGTCGTAGCGGAAGTCCTCCAGCTCGATGCCCTCGGTCGCGGCCCAGAACGCCTCGTTGTCCGTCAGCGTTCCGCAGTGGGCGCGGCGCAGCACCACGCGGCCGCCCGGGGGGCTGCTCGGCGTGAACGTGAACTCGTCCGCGGCGACGTCGCCCGCGTCGAGGGCGACGTTGAACGGCGGGAACGAGCCCAGCTGGGCGCCGCGGATGTCCACCCGCCGCGCGACCTGGGCGCCGTCCAGGTTGATGCCGCCTTCGGCGACGAACGCGCGGCTGTTGTCGTCGCGCAGCAGGAGGTCACGGCCGATCCGGCCGGTGCGGACGTCGAGAGAGAAACTGCTGGTCGCGCGGCGTCCGGGGTCCGTCAGCCGAGTGCCCGCGAGGTTGATGCTGCCGCCGACCTCGAGGCCCTGCAGACGCAGCGTGCCGTGGATGGTGGCGTCCGTGAGCTGGAAGTTGCCGGCGATCTTCGACCGTCGCGCCGAGAACACGTCCCGGCCGGGATGGCGGAACATCGAGTTCCAGGCGAGGAAGTTGCCGCCGACCGTGACGTCGGCCAGCCGCAGCTGCCCGGCGGGCACGCGCAGGCTCGTCGCCTCGATGTCGCCGCCGATTTCGGTGCCGTCCAGGTGCAGCGCGCGGTCGTAGTACGGCGCCGTCTTCCCGCGCACGACGCTGACCTCGGCGCCGGCCAGCCGCAGCGAGCCGCCGATCCGCGCGTTGACCATGCGCAACGTACCCAGCGCCTGCAGGCCGTCGGACAGCTCGAGGTTGCCGTCGACGCTCAGCCGGTCGGCGACCAGCGCCGGGCGCGGGTCGAGGTACGGGTCGTTCGACTTCCACGCGTCGACGGCGATCGGGCCCTGCTGGGACACCGTCAGCTTCGCCTCGCGCAGGATGATGTCGCTGTCCACCGTGGCGCTCGGCAGGTACATGATCCCGGTGGCGGAGAAGCGTTTCCGCTGGCTGGCCGGGCCGTAGTTGTCGACCTCGCACAGCAGGCTGCCGCCGATGTGCAGGCCGTTGCCGTTGAGCGCGAAGCCGTCCGGGTTGTTCAGCGTGGCGCCGGAGAAGTTGACGTTACCGCCGGTCCGCAGGCCGGGGAGCCGCACTTCGCCGTTCGCGACCATCCGGTACGCCAGCAGCGCGCCGGTGAGCACCAGCCGGTCCGCCTGGATCGCCTTGCCGTGCGGGTGCGAGATCACCGTGCGGGTGAGCACCATCGAGCCTTCGATCACCGCGTCCGTCAGGTTGACGGCGGCGTTCGGCATGCCGCGCTCGCGGTCGTCGCCGCGCTGGACCGTGGTCTCCTCGATCTCGCGGTCGTCGCCGTCGACCTGCACGACGCAGCGGATCAGCCGGACGTCGTTGCGGCTGCGCATGTTGCGGGCCTTGAGCCCGGGCAGCCAGCACTTGCGGAAGACCAGGCCGAGCAGGTTCGCCTCACGCACGTCCGGCGGCTGCTCGAACCGGCAGCGCTCGAACCGGAACAGGTACTTCAGGTCCGCGGCCCGCAGGTCCAGCGTCCCGGTGATGTAGGCGTCCTCGACGTAGACGGTCGGCGCGTTCGTGGCCTGCCGGCGCCAGCGCAGGAGCCCGCCGTTGCCGGGTTTCAGCAGCTCGGAGGCCTTGACCTCGTAACGCTTGTCGGGGATCCCCGCGAACGGGTCCAACGGCGGCAGCACGCCTTCGGTCGACATGGCGGATCTCCCCTCACCCCGCCATCACGGTAGCGAAAACGCGACGGAAACGGTGCCGGAACACCGTTTCCGCCGCGAGATCCTCAGGCGTTGGGGTTGAGCACACGCGCGAGGAACGACTTGGTCCGTTCCTCCCGCGGCTCCCCGATGACCTGGTCGGGCGGGCCCTCTTCGACGACGACGCCGCCGTCCATGAACAGGACCTTGTCCGCCACCTCGCGCGCGAACTGCATCTCGTGCGTGACGACGACCATGGTCATGCCGTCCTTGGCGAGCTGCTTCATCACGCCCAGGACGTCGCCGACGAGCTCCGGGTCCAGCGCGGACGTCGGCTCGTCGAACAGCATCAGCTTCGGCTTCATCGCGAGCGCCCGGGCGATCGCGACGCGCTGCTGCTGCCCACCGGACAGCTGCGCCGGGTAGTTCTTCGCCTTGTCACCGAGGCCGACGCGGTCCAGCAGCTCCAACGCGCGTTGCCGCACCTGGGCCTTCGGCTCGCGGCGCACCTGGATCGGCGCCTCCATCACGTTTTCCAGCGCGGTCATGTGCGGGAAGAGGTTGAACCGCTGGAACACCATGCCGATGTCCTTGCGCTGGAACGCGACCTCGCTCTCCCGCAGCTCGTGCAGCTTGTCGCCGCGCTCCCGGTAGCCGACGAGCACGCCGTCGACGTAGAGCCGGCCGGCGTCGATCTTCTCGAGGTGGTTGATGCAGCGCAGCAGCGTCGACTTGCCCGAGCCGGACGGCCCGATCAAGCAGAGCACCTCACGCTCCTGCACCTCGAGGTCGATGCCCTTGAGGACGTCGACGGTGCCGAAGCTCTTGCGGATCTTCTGCGCGGAGACCACGGGGGTCATGTGACGTTCCCTCCACCCCGGCTGAACAACTTCGATCGCCAGGCGGGCCGCTGCGCCACGCCACGCGAAGTGCCGCGCGAGAACCGCTTCTCGATCTGCATCTGCACCAATGTCAGCACGGACGTCATGAACAGGTACCAGAGCGCGGCGACGATCAGCAGCGGCACGGTCTTCAGGTTCTGCGAGTAGATGGTCTGGGCCGCGACCATCAGCTCGAAGTACCCGATCGCGACGACCAGTGACGTCGTCTTGAGCATGGAGATCGTCTCGTTGCCGGTCGGCGGGATGATCACCCGCATGGCTTGCGGGAGGATGATCCGCCGCAACGTCTTGGTGCGGCTCATACCGAGCGCGCCCGCCGCTTCCAGCTGGCCGTCGTCGACCGATTGGATGCCGCCACGCACGATCTCCGCCATGTACGCGGCTTCGTTGAGGCCGAGGCCCAGCAGTGACGCCGTGAACTGCGTGATCAGCAGGTTCGTGTCCCAGCTGACGAACGTCGGTCCGAACGGGATGCCGAGCCCGATCCGGGAGTACGCGAGGCCGAGGAAGTTCCAGATGATCAGCTGGGTGATCAGCGGCGTGCCGCGGAACAACCAGATGTACACGGCCGCGGCCCCCGACGTGAGCGGGTTCGGCGACAGCCGCATGACGGCCAGCAGGATCCCGCCGACGATCCCGATGACCATCGAGATCACCGTCAGGATCAACGTGTTCTGCAGGCCACGCAGGATCCGGTCGTCGAACAGGTAGTCACCGACGACCGGCCATTGCAGGGCGTCGTTCGTGATCACGCTGCGCGCCACGATGAACGCGACGAACAGGATGATCACCCCGGCCACCCAGCGCCCGTAGTGGCGCACCGGGACGGCCTTGATGGACTCGACGTCGGCCGGCGCCTCGCTCGGAGGCGCTTCGGAAGAACTGGACACGCGAACTACGTCCTAACTCAGCTGGCCGGGTTGATCTCCGACTTGGTGACCGCACCGGCCGAGGACAGACCCCACTTGTCGAGGATCTTCTTGTAAGCCCCGCTGTCGATGAGCTTCTGGACGGCGCCCTGGACGGCCTTGCCGTAGTCGCCGCTGTTCTTGGCGAGCACGATGCCGTACGGCGCGGTGTCGTAGGGCTCGCCGACGACCTCGAGCGCGTCGTTCGTCTGCTTCACCGCGTAGTCGATGACCGGCGAGTCGGCCAGCTCGGCCTGCACGCGCTTCGCGGTGAGGGCGAGGTTGACGTCGGTCTGGGCCTGCAGCTGCGTGACCTCGATGGCCGGCTTCCCGCCACCAGTGCAGGCGGCGTTCTTCTTGTCGAGGTCCTCGACCTGCGTGGTGCCCTTCTGCACGGCGACCTTCTTGCCGCAGAGGTCGTCGACCTTGATGCCGTCCGGGTTGCCCTTCAGCACGCCCAGCGAGGTGCCGGCCTTGTAGTACGAAATCATGTCGACCGTCTGCAGCCGCTCGCTCGTGATGCTGAACGACGACATCGCCAGCTCGTACTTCTTCGAGCCGATGCCGGGAATGATGCCGTCGAACGAAGCGTTCTGGAACTCCATCTGCACGCCGAGCACCTGGCCGATGGCGGTGCCGAGGTCGACGTCGAAGCCGGCCGCCTTGCCGTTGTCCTGGAACTCGTTGGGCGGGTAGCTCTGGTCCTGGCCGACGAGGATCTTGCCGTCGGTCTTGACGTCGGCGGGCACGAGCGCGGCGAGCGCGTCGTCCTTCGCGACCGTGCCGGCGTCACCCGAACCAGTGCCCGCCGGAGCGGCACTGCTCGAGCCGACGTCGCCGGCACCGCTACCACCCGCGCCACAGGCCATGGTCAGTCCGACCAGGGCGAATGCCGGCAACAGGGCGAGCGCCTTGAGTTGGGGTCCTCGGGCCACGTCGTCACTCCTCGTAGTTCTCAGTTCGTGAGAGCACGCATATTGCCACTCATCCATACCAAAGCACAGCACTGTCGAGTTACAGCGACGTTTCGCACCGCGCCCACCAGCGTGGGAGTGTCGCGCGTTGGTGGGCACGTAGGTGAGGATGTCGTTCATGAACGCGATCCCGCCCCGGCTGCCCCCCTCCGGTCGACGCGCGAGGAAGGCGACGACCCGCCGGATCACCCGGCCGGGTGCCCGGTTCGACGGCTACCTCTCCCCGGAACGCCCGCACGCGGACGCCTACGACGAGATGTTCGCCGACGACGGCACGGTCCGCGGCCCGTACCGGGCGCTCTACGAGTCGATCGCGGCGCTCGACGCGCACGACCTCAACTCGCGGTCGCTCGCGCTGGACCGGGCGATGGTCGACCAGGGCATCACGTTCTCGCTGTCCGGCCAGGAGCGGCCGTTCCCGCTGGACCTGGTGCCGCGGGTGATCCAGGCGGCCGAGTGGTCGAAGCTCGAACGCGGGGTGGCGCAGCGGGTCCGCGCGCTCGAAGCGTTCCTCGCCGACATCTACGGCGATCGCCAGATCCTGCGGGACGGGGTCTTCCCGCGGCGGCTGATCACGTCGTGTGAGCACTTCCAGCGTGAGGCGTACGGCATCAACCCGCCGAACGGCGTGCGCATCCACGTGTCCGGTGTGGACCTGGTGCGCGACGAGGAGGGCACCTTCCGGGTTTTGGAGGACAACCTCCGCAACCCGTCCGGGGTGTCGTACGTGATGGAGAACCGGCGGACGATGGCGCGGGTCTTCCCCGACCTGTTCGCCCAGCACCGGGTGCGCCCGGTCGGCGACTACGCGGCGCACCTGCTGCGGGCCCTGCGCGCGGCGGCCGCGGCGAACGTCGCCGACCCGATGGTCGTGGTGCTCACCCCCGGCGTCCACAACTCGGCGTACTTCGAGCACTCGCTGCTGGCGCGGCTGATGGGTGTCGAACTCGTCGAAGGCCGCGACATGTTCTGCCGTGACAACGTCGTCTACCTGCGGACCACCGAGGGCGAACGCCCGGTCGACGTCATCTACCGGCGGATCGACGACGAGTTCCTCGACCCGGTGCACTACCGGCCGGACTCGGTGCTCGGCATCGCCGGCGTGCTCAACGCGGCGCGCGCGGGCAACGTCGTCGTCGCGAACGCCATCGGCAACGGCGTCGGGGACGACAAGCTCGTCTACACCTACGTGCCGGAGATGGTGCGGTACTACCTCGGCGAGAAGCCGCTGCTGCCCAATGTGGACACCTACCGCTGCTGGCTGCCGGACGAGTTCGACTACGTGATGTCGCACCTCGACGAGCTGGTCGTCAAGCCGGTCGAAGGCTCCGGCGGTTACGGCATCGTCTTCGGGCCGGAGGCGACACCGGCGGAGCTGACGGCGCTGCGGCGGAAGGTGCGGGCGAACCGGCGCGGCTGGATCGCGCAGCCGGTGGTGCAGCTCTCGACCGTGCCGTCGAAGGTGGAGGACCGGCTGGCACCACGGCACGTCGACCTGCGCCCGTTCGCCGTCAACGACGGCAAGGACATCTTCGTGCTGCCCGGCGGGCTGACCCGGGTGGCACTGCCGGAAGGCAGCCTGGTCGTCAACTCGTCGCAGGGCGGCGGCTCGAAGGACACGTGGGTGCTGGCCTCCCGGACGTCCACCGCCGAACGCGAGCTGGAACAGCCGGCACTGGGCGCGGTGTCCACTGTGGACGGAATGATCGCGGAGCAGGGTCCCGAGCTGTCTCTGTCACAGCAGCAACAACAGCAGCAACAGCAGAGCTAGGGGGTTCGAAATGCTGGCACGCAACGCGGAGTCGCTGTACTGGATCGGCCGGTACGTCGAACGCGCCGACGACACCTCCCGGATCCTCAACGTCTCGGTCCACCAGCTGCTGGAGGACGCGAGTGTCGACCCGGACCACGCGAGCCGTCAGCTGCTCGCCGTCCTGGGCATCGAGTCGGAGGGCACCGAGTCCCTCGACGTGTGGAAGCTGACCGAGCTGGTGGCGTACGCGAAGGACAACCCGGCGTCGATCGTCGGCTCGATCAACTCGGCGCGCGAGAACACCCGCGGCGCCCGTGAGGTCGTCTCGACCGAGCTGTGGGAATGCCTGAACGCGACGTGGAACGCGGTGCCGGACCGCCAGCGGTACGCCCGGCGCGCCGGGCCGCACGCGTTCCTGTCGTTCGTGGAGGAGCGCGCGGCGATGTTCGCCGGCCTCGCCGACTCGACGATGAGCCGCGACGACGGCTGGCTGTTCATGGTGCTCGGCCGGTCGATCGAACGCGCGGACATGGTCGTGCGGCTGCTGCTGTCCCGGGTCGTCGCGGACCGCGCGTCGTCCCCGGGCTGGATCACCGTGCTCCGCTCGGCCGGCGCGCAGGACACCTACCTGCGCACCTACCGCGGCGCGCTCGACGCGGGCCGCGTCGTCCAGTTCCTGTTGCGGGACACACTGTTCCCGCGTTCGGTGTTCCACGCGTTGCGGCAGGCGGAGGAGTGCCTGCAGCGGCTCGACCCCGGCGGCGCGTCCCGCAACAACGAGAAGTCCGAGGCGCTGCGCGAACTCGGCCGGGCCCGCAGCGAGCTGGAGTTCCTGCGCCCGTCGGACCTGCTGACCGACCTGCCGCGGCGGCTCGGGACGCTGCAGACGTCGATCAAGGAGATCGGCGAAGCCGTGTCGATGCAGTACTTCAGCACGTCGCCGTGGGTGGCGTGGAGCGGTGCGGAGGTTTCGCTGTGACCTGGCAGCTTCGGGTGGCCCACCGGACGGGGTACCGGTATGCGACGCCGGCCACGCAGTCGTACAACGAGGCGCGGCTGACCCCGCGCTCGGACCGCCGTCAGACGACGGTGGCGACGCGCATCGAGACGACACCGGCGACCCGCGCGTACCGCTACACCGACTACTGGGGCACGGTCGTGACGTCGTTCGACCTCCACGCGCCGCACACGGAGTTCACCGTGCTGGCGACGTCGGTGGTCGAGACGGCGGACGAGGCCGAGCCGATCCGCACGGCGTCGTGGAAGGACCTCCGCAGCGACACGGTGGTCGACCACCGCACGGAGTACCTGACGCCGACCGACTACACCCCGCGCGACCTCGCGCTGGCCCGCGAGGCCCGCGCACTGCGGACCGGTCTCGACCCGGCGGACGCGACGCTGGCCGTGTGCGAGTGGGTCCACAAGCAGCTGAAGTACCAGCCGGGCACCACGGGCGTGCACTCGACGGCGACCGACGCGTGGAACGCGCGTGAAGGCGTGTGCCAGGACTTCGCGCACGTGACGCTGGTGATGCTGCGCGCGATCGGCGTCCCGGCGCGGTACGTCTCGGGCTACCTGCACACGAAACGCGACGCGAAGCTGGGCGAAGTGGTGGCCGGCGAGTCCCACGCCTGGGTCGACGTCTGGACGGGCGGCTGGTGGGCGTACGACCCGACGAACGCGATCCCGGTCGGCCCGCGGCACGTGTGGGTGGCGACCGGGCGGGACTACGCGGACGTGGCGCCGTTGAAGGGGATCTTCACCGGGGGTGGGCAGTCCACTTTGGACGTCTCAGTCCACCTCACCCGGCTGGCCTAGGCGGTTTCGGGCTCGGCTCGCGATCCTCGCCCGTCGAGCAAGGCGCGCAGGTGGTCGATGGTCGCGCGGACTTCGGTTTCCCACTGCCGCGCGTCCTCGTCCCCGCTCTTGGCGGCGTCGAGCTGGGCGAGCACCCAGGTCCGGATCAACGCGGTCGGCTGCACGTTCCGGGCCACGGCGAGCTGCCGCAGCTCCTCGATCCGGTCGACGGGAATGCGCACGCTGTAGACGGCGGTGGGATTCTTGGACGGCCGCTGATGCCGCACCCAGTTGACCTCGGCGTCAGCGTCCGGATCGGCCTCCGCGGCCTCAGCCACGCGAGCGACAAGTTCTTCGTCCGTGATCACGGAACCTCCCAAAGTCCTTGATAAACCTGCCGGACTCGCTTGTCCGCGGGCCAAGCCGTCGCAACCTGCCAAACGCCGTCCGGCGGATGCCGGTCCGGTAGCAGGACAACTGTCAGCAAGCGCCCCATCCCGGTTGAATGGCCGACCACCCGGATCGACTCGCCGGTTCTCGACGAGGGGTCGCGACCGACCAACCGGCGGGGATCCAGCGCAGCCTCCACCGCGTGCTCCGGTTCGATGTCCATGGCACCTCGATAACGCAGTGACCGGCGCAGATGCGTCGGGTCGAGTACTCGCACCTCCTCGAAGAGCAGGAGCTCCAGAGGGATTCCATCGTAAAACTCGCCTCTCACTCCAGTAACGTATTACACCGTAATACGCAAACCCGATCGGGGCAACACCAAAGCCGGCGCGCTCCAAGGTCGGAACGCGCCGACTCGAAGAGGTCAGCCGCGGGCGTGGGCGTCCAGGATGTGCGCGACGGCCTCCGTGACCTGCTGCGCGTACTCCAGGTGCAGCCACTCGTCCGGCACGTGGATGTTCGAATCCGACCCGCACGCGCCGGTGACCAGGAACTGCGCCCCCGGGTACTTGCGCGAGAGCAGGCCCATGAACGGGATCGAGCCGCCCATGCCGGTCGCGCGGTGCGGCTGGCCGAAGACGCCGTCGCTGACCGTCTGCAGGGCCGCCGTCAGCCACGGCGCCTCCGACGGCGCGTTCCAGCCGTCTTCCGACTGCGTGTTGTCGCCGAAGGTCACCTTCGCGCCGTACGGGACGTCCGTGGTCAGGGTCCGCTTCACGGCTTCGAGCGCCTTCGCGGCGTCGACCGTCGGCGGGAGTCGGAAGCTCAGTGTCAACGTCGTGCTCTCGCGGAGCACGTTGCCCGCGTCGGCCGGCTTCGGGAAGCCGTCGGCGCCGATGATCGACAGGGTCGGCCGCCACGCGTTGTTGAGCATCAGCTCGAGCGCGTCCTCGGTGATCACGCGACCACCTTCGACCAGCGGGAACGCCTTCGACAGCGCCTCCGGAAAGTCCTTCGAGACAGCCTCCAGCTCGGCCAGCCGGTCCGCCGGGACGTCGACCTTCAGCTCGTCGAGCAGCAGCTCGCCGGTCGCGCTGTCCTCGAGCCGCTCGATGAGGCTTCGCAGGATGCGGAACGAGCTCGCGACGACGCCCGAGGCGACGCCGGAGTGCTGCGCCGAGCCCAGCAGCTGCACGTTGACGTCCAGGTGCAGCATCCCGCGCAGGCTCGTGACCAGCCACAACCGCTCGTAGTCGCTGCCGCCGGCGTCGAGGCAGACGACCAGCGAGACCTCGCCGATCCGGTCGGCCAGGTGCTCGACGTAGGCGGGCAGGTCGGGGCTGCCGGACTCCTCGCCGGTCTCCAGCAGCACGACGATGCGCGCGTGCTCACCGCCGGCGGCGTGCACGGCCTCGATCGACGTCGTCGCCGCGTAGCCGGAGTAGCCGTCGTCGACGGAGCCGCGGCCGTACAGCCGGCCGTCGCGGATCACCGGCGTCCACGGGTCGAGGCCCTCGGACCAGCCGCCCACCGGGGGCTGCTTGTCCAGGTGGCCGTACATCAGGACGGTGCCCTCGGCCGCCGCGCCCGGGGTCGCCGGGACGTCGACGAGCAGCAAGGGGGTCCGGTCCGGCAGCTCGACGACGTCGAGGGTCGCGCCGGGCAGGTCGCGCGCGGCGATCCACGCGCGGACGTGCTCGACGGCGGCGGCCAGGTGCCCGGTCTTCGCCCAGTCGGCGTCGAACGCCGGGGACAACGCGGGGATGGCCACCAGCCCGGACAGGCTCGGGATGACGTCGTCGGTCCAGCCGGACACGACGGATTCACGCACGGTTTTCGGCTCCACAACGTCCATCGTGCCACGCGGGTTCGGGCGTGCGGCACATCACAAGGTCGTCTCCGGAGGGCGCAGGCGCGCACACGCACAGGTACGCACCCAAGCGTGCGAGCCTGGTGAACGCGCGGACCGGCGCCATACTCTCGTAGGTCCAATGCTCGGGCTTCCTAGCGTTTTGCCTGTTCAGAGCCCGTTTCTCAGCAACAAATCAGCAACCGCGTCTGACCAAGACGTGGACCTTCGTGCCAGGATGTCGGCGTGAACCGTCAACGCCGACGGTGACCGAGCGCTTCGGAGACCCGAAACGCTGGTCGCCGCCGGTGCAGTCGCTGTGGTCGCCACAAGCGGCCGCCAGAGGCACCGACACCGAGGAGCAACGCCCATGCCGTCCGAACAGTGGACGCACCCGGAGCCAGGAGATGGGCCGGCCGCCGTCGCGGCCCAGCCGTCCCCCGAGCAGGTGATCGCCGGATTGCGAGCGACCAGCGAAGGTGGCGCTGAGCTGACTCAGCTGCTCACCCCCGAAGGCGAACGGGTCCCGTCGCCGCAGTTCGACAAGTACGTCGACGACGTCGACGACGAAGCCCTGCGCAACCTGTACCGCGACATGGTGCTCGTCCGCCGCGCGGACCGTGAAGCCAACGCGATGCAGCGCCAGGGCCAGCTCGGTATCTGGGTCCCGCTGCTCGGCCAGGAGGCCGCGCAGATCGGGTCGGGCCGCGCGCTGAAGAAGAACGACATGGCGTTCCCCAGCTACCGCGAGCACGGCGTCGCGTACGCGCGCGGGGTCGACATGAAGGACCTGCTGGGCATCTTCCGCTGCACCGACCACAGCGGCTGGGACTACAAGGAGCACGGCTTCCACCCGTACTGCATCGTCATCGGCAACCAGGTGCTCAACGCCGCCGGCTACGCGATGGGGCAGCGGTTCGAGGGCAGAGTAGGAAACACCGACGGTGACGGCTCTCCTTCTGACACTGACGAAGCCACGATCTGCTACTTCGGTGACGGCGCGACCTCGCAGGGCGACGTCCACGAGGGCTTCGTCTGGGCCGCGGTCTACGACGCGCCGCTGGTGTTCTTCTGCCAGAACAACCAGTGGGCGATCTCCGAGCCGACCGAGCGCCAGTCGCGCCTGCCGCTCTACCAGCGCGCCCGCGGTTACGGCTTCCCCGGCATCCGCGTCGACGGCAACGACGTCCTGGCCTGCCTCGCGGTGTCCCGCTGGGCGCTCGACGAGTGCCGCCACGGCAACGGTCCCGTCCTGATCGAGGCGTTCACCTACCGGATGGACGCGCACACGACGACCGACGACCCGTCGCGCTACCGGCTGTCCGACGAGCTCGAAGAGTGGAAGCTCAAGGACCCGATCGAGCGCGTCCGGGCGTTCCTGGCCCGCAAGGGCGGCGCCGACCACGACTTCTTCGAACAGGTCCAGGCCGAGGCCGACGCCTTCGCCGCCGACCTGCGCGAGTACACGTTCAACATGCCGGAGCCGCCGCCGGAGCGGATCTTCAGCAACGTCTACGCCGAGGGCAACCCGGTGCTGGACGCGCAGCGCGAAGAGTTCCTGTCCTACCTCGACGGCTTCGCAGCGGCGGGTGAGCACTGATGACCGACCTCCAGAAACTCACCATCGGCAAGGCGCTCAACCTCGGCCTGCGCCGGGCGATGGAAGAGAACCCCAAGGTCCTGATCATGGGCGAGGACGTCGGCAAGCTCGGCGGCGTCTTCCGGATCACCGACGGCCTGCAGAAGGACTTCGGCGAGCAGCGCGTGCTGGACACGCCGCTGTCCGAGTCCGGCATCATCGGCACCGCGGTCGGCCTGGCCGTGCGCGGCTTCCGGCCGGTGTGCGAGATCCAGTTCGAGGGTTTCATCTTCCCCGGGTTCGACCAGATCTCGTCCCAGCTGGCGAAGCTGCACTACCGCACGCAGGGCAAGATCAAGATGCCCGTCGTGATCCGGGTGCCCTTCGGCGGCGGGATCGGCGCGGTCGAGCACCACTCGGAGTCCCCGGAGTCGCTGTTCGCGCACATCCCGGGCCTGAAGGTCGTCTCGATCTCGAACGCCGTCGACGCCTACTGGGGCATCCAGGAAGCGATCAAGTCGGACGACCCGATCCTGTTCTTCGAGCCCAAGCGGCTCTACCACTCGGGTGCGCTGCGCGCGGAGATCGACGTCGCCGGCACGCCGTCGCCGGTGTTCTCCTCGCAGGTCGTGCGCGAGGGCACGACGGCGACGGTCGTCGCGTACGGCCCGACCGTGAAGGTCGCCCTCGACGCGGCCGCCGCGGCCGAAGACGAGGGCAAGTCCCTCGAGGTCATCGACCTGCGCACGCTCTCGCCGCTGGACCTCGGCCCGGTGTTCGAGTCGGTGCGCAAGACCGGCCGGCTGATCGCGCTGTCCGAGGCGCCGTCCGAGTCGTCGCTGACGTCGGAGATCGCCGCGCGCGTCCAGCAGGAGTGCTTCTACTCGCTGGAGGCGCCCGTCCTCCGGGTGACCGGGTTCGACACGCCGTACCCGCCGGCCAAGCTCGAGGAGCACTACCTCCCCGACCTGGACCGGGTGCTGCACACCATCGACCGCTCGCTCGCCTGGTAAGGGGGACTTCCGCGTCATGCCAACGTTCAAGCAGTTCCCCCTGGCCGACACGGCCGAGGGGCTGACCGAAGCCGACATCCTGAGCTGGCACGTGAAGCCGGGCGACACGGTGACGGTCAACCAGATCGTCGTCGAGATCGAGACCGCGAAGGCCGCCGTCGAGTTGCCGATCCCGTGGGCCGGTGTCGTCACCGAGCTGCACGTCGAGCCGGGCCAGACGGTGGAGGTCGGCACGCCGATCCTCACCATCGACGTCGACCCGGGCGGAGCGGCGGCTCCGGCTCCTGCCGCGGCTGCTCCTGCTGCGGCTCCGGTCGAGGAAGAGGAGATGAAGCCGCTGGTCGGCTACGGCTCCAAGGCCGTCGTCACGCAGCGGCGGGCCCGGAAGGGTTCGGCGCCCGCTCCCGCTGTTGCTGTCGCCGCTCCCGCTCCCGCGCCTGTTGCTCCCGCAGCCCCCGCGCCTGCTCCGCGCGGGGGTTACGTCCCGCTGGCCAAGCCGCCGGTGCGGAAGCTGGCCAAGGAGCTGGGCGTCGACCTGCACGCGCTGACCGGCACCGCCGACGGCGGCGTCATCACGCGCGACGACGTCCACAAGGCGGCCAACGGCTCGGCACCGGCCGCAGCGCCGTCCACTGTGGACACCAGTTACGACCCGGCCACCCGCGAGCGGCGCGTGCCGATCAAGGGCGTCCGCAAGATGACCGCGGCCGCGATGGTGCAGAGCGCGTACACCGCTCCGCACGTCACGGAGTTCCTGACCATCGACGTCACGCCGATGATGGAGTTCCGCGAGAAGCTGAAGAAGTCGCGGGAGTTCGCCGGCGTGAAGGTCACGCCGCTGACGTTCGCGGCGAAGGCTGTCTGCCTGGCGGCGAAGCGCACCCCGGACATCAACGCGGTCTGGGACGAGGCGGCGCAGGAGATCGTCTACAAGGACTACGTCCACCTCGGGATCGCGGCGGCGACGCCCCGCGGCCTGATCGTGCCGAAGGTCCGCGACGCCGACTCGCTGTCGCTGAAGGAGCTCGCGGCCGCGTTGACGGAGCTCACGGACGTGGCGCGCGAAGGCAAGACGTCCCCCGCGGCGATGGCGAACGGCACGATCACGATCACCAACGTCGGCGTGTTCGGCGTCGACACCGGCACGCCGATCATCAACCCGGGCGAGTCCGCGATCCTGTGCCTCGGCGCGATCAAGGACCAGCCGTGGGTCGTGGACGGCGAGATCAAGGTCCGCAAGGTGCTGCAGCTGTCGCTGAGCTTCGACCACCGAGTGGTCGACGGCCAGCAGGGCTCGGAGTTCCTGGCCGACGTCGGCGCGCTGCTGGCCGACCCGGCCATGGCGATGACCTACTGACGCACTGACCGCTGAGGCCGCTCCGGAGTTCCGGGGCGGCCTTCAGCGTTCGCGGATCACGAACTTCCCGGCGTCCAGGTCGACGCGGGTGCGCGGCGGGGCGCCGTCGGCTTCGTCATCGACCAGCATCAGCTGGACCTGACGCTGCTCGAGGTCGTGGTGCTTGGTGCCGCCGAGCAGCGCTTCGACCTCCTCGGTCGCGGCGACGCTCGCCACGCGCTGGCCGTCGCCGCGGTGGTGCCACGGCAGGAATCGACGGCCCCAGACCTCGAACACGGCGAGCAGGAACAGCAGCACGAGCAGCATCGGGAACGCCATCGCCCAGACCACACCCATGAGAGCCAACTTATACTCGCTTGACGGAGTGAGTGCTCACTCCGCACACTGGTCGCATGACACCAGCACCCGAAACCCGGCGTAGAGCGCCGGGCATGAGCGTCGAAGCCCGGCGCAGCATGATCGTGCACGCGGTGCTGCCCCTGCTCATCGAGCACGGGGCCACCGTCACGACCAGCCAGATCGCCCGCGCCGCCGGCATCGGCGAGGGCACCATCTTCCGCGCGTTCAAGGACAAGGACGAGCTGTTCGACGCCTGCACCGCCGAGGCCCTGCGCCCCGACCACGTGCTCGACGCGATCGCCGAGATCCCCGTCGACCAGCCCCTGGAGGACCGGCTCGTCGAAGCCGCCGAAGCGCTCGGCGCGCACCTCGAGCGAATGGGCGCGCTGATGGGCGCCCTGCACGCCTCCGGCCGCGTCAAGCACCGCGACCCCGAACAGCGCCTGCGCGGCAGCTGGAAGGGCGGCCGCCGGGAGTCGATGGCCGCCATGCGCGGCGCCATGACCGAACTGTTCGAGCCCGAGAAGGACCGCCTGCGCCTGTCGCCCGAGCACCTGGCCGCACTGTTCCTGACCATGTTGTTCAGCGGCCGCCGGATGGCCCCGGACGACGACGCGCCCACCACGCGCCAGGTGGTCGACGTCTTCCTGCACGGCGCCGTGGAGGCCAGATGATCCCGGGTGGTGGGGGCGGGATGGAGTTCGCGATCGCGCGGCGCGGCCGGCGGCGAGCCATCTCGACGGTCCCGGACAGCGGGCTGACCGGCCCGGTCGACATCCCGGAGCCGAAGCAGGACGACCAGCCGAAGGACTGGCGCTCCCGGCTGAAACGCGCGAAGACGTCGGTCTCGGGCACCGTCCGCGGCCTGCCCCAAGGTCATCAAGCTGACCTGGCAGGCGAGCCCGGTCCTGACCATCATGCTGGCGCTGATCACGCTGCTGTCGGGCCTGCTGCCGACAGCGACCGCGTACATCGCGAAGCTGCTGCTCGACTCGGTCGTCGCGGCGATCCAGCACCGCGGGACGACGATGGACATCGTCAACGTCGCGTTGTTCCAGTTCGGCGTGCTCGCCGCGACCGCGATCAGCAGCGCGATGACGTCGATCGCGCAGACGCTGCTGCAGGAGCGGATGACGCTGACCATCCGCCACCAGGTGATGGCGCACTCCAGCGAACTGCACCTGGCGTACTTCGAGGGCTCGGCGTCCTACGACATGCTGCGCCAGGCCGCGCAGGAAGCGCCGACCCGGCCGCTGTCGATGATGAACTCCGCGCTGGGTCTCGTGCGGACGCTGATCACGTTCGGCAGCATGATCGCATTGCTGGTGGCCGTCAGCCCGCTGCTGGCGCTGGTCGCACTGCTCGCGCCGATCCCGGCGTTCATCTCGCAGTCGAAGTACGGCTCGCGCGCGTTCTGGCTCACCTTCCTGATGTCGCCGATCAAGCGGCGGATGGATTACCTGTCCTCGCTGGTCACCACGGACACGTACGCCAAGGAGACAAAACTGTTCGGGCTCGGCCCGTACTTCGTCGACCGGTTCCGCCGGCTCGGCGTCGTCTCCTACGAGCGGCAGCGGAAGCTGACGATCAACCGCAACATCAGCTCGACGTCCTGGGGGCTGCTGAGCACGCTCGTGGGCTCGGCGATCGCGCTGTACATCGCGCTGGAGGCGGTCGGCGGCCGGCTCACGCTGGGCGACCTGGCGCTGTACACGGCCGCGGCGGCGTCCGTGCAGACGTCGGTGTCCGGGCTGTTCACGGCGTTTTCGGGGATGTACGAGAACAACCTCTACCTCGACACGCTCTACCGCTTCCTGGGCACGAAACCGGAGATCACCGCACCGGCTTCACCTCGCCCCATGCCGTCCACTGTGGAGGGTCACATCGAGTTCGACTCGGTGACGTTCGCCTACCCCGGCGCGGAAGAACCGGCCCTCGACGGCGTCAGCTTCGAGATCCGGCCGGGTGAGACGGTGGCCGTCGTGGGCCGCAACGGCGCGGGCAAGTCGACGCTGTTCAAGCTGCTCTGCCGGCTCTACGACCCGACCGGCGGCCGGATCCGCCTTGACGGCGTCGACATCCGCGAGTACGACCCGGACGAGCTGCGGACGCGGATCAGCGCGATGTTCCAGGACTACGTGACGTACCAGGGCACCGCGGCGGAGAACATCGGCCTCGGCGACCTGACCCGGCTCGAAGACCGCCCGCACATCGAGAACTCGGCCCGCCGAGCCGGCGCGGACGAGCGCATCGAGCGCCTGCCCCAGGGGTACGAAACCCCGCTCGGCCGCTGGTTCGACCAGGGCGTCAGCCTGTCCGGTGGCGAGTGGCAGAAGGTGGCGCTGGCCAGGGCGTTCCAGCGGGAGGCCCCGATCCTGATCCTCGACGAGCCGACGTCGGCCCTGGACGCGCAGGCGGAGCACGACCTGTTCTCGCGCCTGCGCGAACTGTCCGAGGGCCGCACGACGCTGTACATCTCGCACCGCTTCTCGACCGTGCGCCAAGCGGAGCGGATCCTGTTGCTGGAGCACGGAAAGGTCGCCGAGTACGGCACGCACGAGCAGCTGATGGCGGCGAAGGCGGGCTACGCGGAGCTGTTCACGCTCCAGGCGCAGGCGTACCTGGACGAGATCCCGAGCTAGGGCACCAGAAGAACCTTGCCGAGACCCTCGCGGCTCTCGACCCGGGCGTCAGCGTGCCGTCCGCGACGAGGCTCATTACTTCGTCGCGGGCGGCGACGACGTCCTTCCCATAGGCGTCCGGCCCGCCGAAACCGATCAGCGTGAGTCCGCGCGGGATGAGATCGGCGACGGTGATCGCCGGGAACTCGCCGCTGAGCAAGCCGTACGCGAGAATCCGCCCGCGCGGTGCGAGCTTCGCCAGGATCTCGGCGGCCCGTGGCCCGCCGATCGCCCCGGACGCGGCTTCGACCAGCTGTTCGTCATCGGCTTCGACCACGACACCGACGGCCTCGTGCCCGAACACCGCGGGCTCCCCACCAGGCAGCATCCCGGACCGCAGCTGGGTTTCGTAGAACGGCACCGAGATCGCCTCGACGCGGATCAGCACCTCACCTTCGCCGCGGCCCGGTTCCGGTCGTTCCTCGAACTTCAGCACTTCGGGACCGCCCGTGCCGTGCTGCGCGGACGCGGCACGCAACCGCAGGGCGATCCTGCGCGCGACCGAGGAGCTCCTGGCCACACACGGCTTGGAGCAGTCTCGATGGACCGCGTCGCGCAGGCGGCCGGCGTCGGCAAGGGGACAGTGTTCCACCGCTTCGGCAACCGCGAAGGCCTGATGCGCGCGGTGGTCGAGGAGCGGGTGCGGGCGCTCCACCTGCTGCGCACGGGCGAATCACATCGGCTGGCGGCCGGACTCCGTTCGATGATCGAGACGCTCCTGCGCTGATCGCCGGATGTACGGCTCGGGGATTTCGGTGCCGCGGAGCTCGACGTCGCGGAGGTTCAGCCAGGGCATCGACCAGTCGAACTCGGGGAGCTCGACGGTCACCGAGTCCAGCAGGCAGTCGATGAACCAGACCATGCGTTCCCGATCCTGGGAGAGCTCGAGCCGCAGGCGGCAACGCAGGAACCGCACCTCGTCGAAAACGAGCCGCGAGAAGTTCTTCTTGTCCCAGTCGCCGAAGACGTCGAACTTCACCTCAGCGTCGGCGAACTCGATTCGTTCGAACCGGACCTCACCACGCTGGATGGTCAGGTAGGAGAAATCGATCCGCGTGCACCGGATCTCGCACCGGTAGAAGGCGATCCGGCCGTCGACGTCCCAAGACGAGCAATCCAGATCGCCGCCGGCGAACTCGGTCCCGACGAATTCGGTGCCGCCCTTGAAGTTGGCGCGTGCGAAGATCGTCCGGCTCGCGGCGAAGTGCGTTCCATGACAGCTGAGCTCGCCTGCGAACGAAGTGCCCTCGAACGAAGTCAGCTCGCCGATGAACTCGACCCCGTCGAAGATCACCCGGCCGGGGAAGCGCAGCCCGGAGAAGTCCGCGTTCTCGAACACAACACCGGTGAAGTCGAAGTCGACCGGCCGCCGCCACCGGCCGCCGGCCCCGAGGCGATCGCGGATCATCCGCAGGATCGCCTGTCGCACCTCGTCCTCGCCAGGAGACACCGCATCGGGCGCGAGGCGCAGGTACCCGCAGAGGACGTCGACGCAGACCTGACGCTTGTCCTCCCAGTCGTCGGCGAGGCCCGCGAGCGCGTAAACGCCGGTCAGGCGCACCGCGGGGTTGTCGTGAGCAAGCTGCTCGGCGGCGGTGCCGAGACGTTCGTTGAAACCCTGGACGGTCTCGCGCTCGGCCTTCTCGACGGCGAGAGCGTGCTCGTTCTCGGTGATCCGCTGCTTCCGGTAGTTGACGGCGAGCAGCACGACCCCACCGAACCCGGCGACCACGGACAGGGCGATCTTCAGCAGGTCGAGCACCTGGGTGACATCGAAGACAGCCGCGCTCGGCAGGTGCGGCCAGCCGAGGAACCACAGCAGCCCACCAGCGGTCGCGCCCGCGACAACGATCCCGATGACCAGCCACGCCAAGACGGACATCGCGATGCCGCCACGCACCCTGACCTGCGGCAACGTGACCCGAGGCCGCCGTCTCCCGACCAGGAGCACCCCCGCCGCGAGCACCGCGATCGCGATCAGGAGCCACCGGAGCCAGTCGGACACGAAGGGTGAGACTAGCCGGTGGCCTGCAGGCCCGGGAGCAAATCGGACAGCTCGTTCGTTGTCCCGGTATGGCTGTCGCGTTCCTGCTCTACGTCTTCGCCGAGATCGCCGCGATCTGGGCGGTCGGCTCAGCGGTCGGCGTGCTCGGCACGCTGGGCCTCCTCCTGGCCGGCGCGTTCATCGGCTCCTGGCTGGCCCGCCGCGAAGGCGCCAAGGCGATGCGCGCGTTCATGGAGACGTCCCGAGCTGGGCGTTCCGCGGAGAAGGAACTCACCGACGGCATGCTCGTCGGCCTTGGCGGGGTGTTGATCCTGATCCCGGGCTTCGTCAGCGACGTGCTCGGCCTGCTGCTGATGCTGCCGCCGTCGCGTGCGGTGGCCCGTCGGCTGTGGCTGAAGCGGATGGAGAAGCGAGCGGTGAAGTTCGCCAACCAACACCGCGGTCCGGTGATGGTGGTGGACAGCGAAGTGGTGCCGCCATCGTCATCACCGTCGTCGACGGAGAAGCCACACCCGGTGATCGAAGGCCGCGTCATCGAGGGTTGAGCCACGTCTAGACCTTGCCGTGCGCCTGTCGGTGGTGAGCAACGTAGGCGAGGTTGATTTTATGCTCGGGGTGTTGTCGCAATTCGCCGTCAATGGCACCATTTCGCAAGAGCTTAAAATCGTCCTGGATGACGACCGCACCCAAGTCGAATTGAACGTGACAGTTCGGGCACAAGCAAAGGACGTTGTCCGCCACGTCCGGCCCGTCGTGCGGACCACCAAGAGCTCGTATGTGCGCCCCCTCCGAGTAGGTCCGGTCACCCACGATCAACTGCACACCGCACATCTGACACGTGTCGTTGTGGATACGCTTGACCTGCTTGGTAATGCCCGTGATCCGCACGGTGCGCTGCACCACCACCGTTCGCCGATCGGGCGTCGAGTTGCCTGCTACCGGCTTACCGTGCGCAGGCACACCAGACAATTCCACCGCGATCGTCGGTGTCGCGATCACGTCGAACTCCCGCATCGCCTTCTTCATGCGGAACTGGCAGATCCAGAAGTTGCCGCTGCGGACGTAGTCAGCGCTCTCAACCTGGTAAAGCCCGTCATAACGATAGCCAGCTGACGGCGCGAATTTTGCCCCTTTGTGCGCACCACGGATCACCCGAACGAGGCCATCTTCGTGCATGCTGGTCTGCAGTGCAGCGTTTCCCGTGTCCTCGAAGGTCTGGCTGCCTATCCGCTTGTGAGTGTTCTGGTCCAACCCGCCGTGGCCGGTGTAGATGATCACGTCGCCGTAATCTCGGTCTTCGTACCCGCCGGACAGGACAATCGACTCGGCACCGGTCTCCTTGGTCCCCACGATGCCTCCCTGGAGCGCCCGGTGGGTACCGCGAGCCGCAGCAGCTCTACGGTCGGGAAAGGTTGTCTTTTCGGGAACCTTCGGAATCTCTCCGAACTTCGGAGTCGCATCACGGTCGATGACCTCAAAGCCCAGCTCCGCTAGCCGTGTTACGCCTGACCCCGCGCTCAGCTCAGCAGCTGGCAAGACACTTCCCGCAGCATCTTGATGCGCAACCCGGAGTACGGGGTTTGAGTCGTAAGCCCAGTCAGCGATCAACATCGCGTACCGACGGTCCTCTTTGAGCCCGTACTTGTCGAGGAACTTCTGCTTTCCCCGTTGGTCATACTCAGCCGCCGCCGCCAGCACGTGCTCGCGCTCGATGTCCGCAAGACTCATGAGGACCACTCTAAAGCGGGACACCGACAGTTTGGTGTCACCGCCGTGCGACGGCTAGTCCACCGTGGGCTTCGGGATGTCGAAGTAGCTCGAGAACCGCACCGCCGGGGCGTACTCGCCCTTCACCTTCACCCGGCCCGTCACGAACATCGCGGCCACCGCCGCGTTGCCCGTGGCCATGCGGATGAAGTCGTCCACCGACAGGGTGATCGTCGTGTCCGGGGTCCTGGACAGATCCGTCGAAGAAACGCACACTCCGTCCTCGATCACCGTCTGGAAGCGGTCGTAGCCGTCTTCGCCGGTGCCGTCGGAAAAGCGCCAGGAAACCACGAAGTCCACGTGGCGGGCCCGCTCGGGGAGGAAGTGTTCCGACATTCTGCGGAATATCTCGTCCAAGAAGACCGAACGGAGTTCCGGGTGGTCGGCGATGGCCTTCAGCTGGTCGCGGGAGGCGCGGCGGACGACGTCGACCAGGACGTCTGTCGACAGTGAACTCAGCTCGATGCCGGCGCCCGCGTTTCCCAGCATGTGCAGGGTTTCCAGGACCTGGATGAACTGCTCGGCCGTCAGGTTGCCGATCACCAGCTTCTCGGCGAAGCCGTTGATCGCGTGGCTCGCCCGGATGCGGACCGGACGGCGGGAAGCGCGCAGGCGGGATCGCCAGGGGCGGTCGTCCGCATTTCGGGGCACGGCCGAAAGTGTATCCGGTCAGACGGGTTTCGGTAGATCGAAAAAACCGATCAAGCCGGCGGCAAAGGCGAGGTCACCTTTGACTTTGATTTTTCCCGTGACGAACAACACGGCCGGCGTCGCCTGGTGGGTGATGAGCCGGAAGAAGTCCACGGGGGCGATCGTGATCGTGACGCGGGGGCGTTCGCGCATCTCGCGACTGACCGTGCACGAACCCTTCGAGATGACCGTCTCGTAGCGGTCGTAGCCGCCTTCACCGGTGCCACCGGCCATGCGCCAGTGGACGACCGCGTGCAGGTCGCGGGCACGATCGGACCGGGTGTGGGCGCCCATCCGGGCGAAGATCTCGTCCAGTACACGCTCCCGCAACGGCCGCTCCGCGACGACGCTTTCGAGTTGGGCGCGCGACGCGGCAGCGACCAGCGACGCGAACCGCGCCGGGTCGACCTTGCTCAGGTCGAACGCGGGGGCGCGCTCGGCCAGGCGCAGGAGCGCGTTCAGGAGCCGGCGGAAGTCGTCCTTGCCGAGATCGCGGGGGTTCACCGCGTCGGCGAGGGTGTTGACGTCGAGGGCGTGCGCCTCGGGGCCGAGCGGGTCGAGCCGCTCCAGCGTGTCCAGCAACGCCGCGCCGCGGAGGCCGACGATCTGATCGTCGCTGGTCATCCCGGCATTGTCGGCCATGGTCACTCCCTCTCCAGTTACCCGAGCGTAAGGCTACCCGCGAGTAGGTAGGCGGGCAAGCGTGCCGAAATCACCCCACCGGGTCAACGCCCGGTACCGTCTCCGGTCAGTAACAGGGAGGTCCAGCGTGTCAGAGGAAGATCAGCGTCCGCCCGAACGGGCTCGGCGGCTGCCCCGTGCGGTGCGCGAGCGCCAGATCTTGGACGCGGCCGTCCAGGTCTTCTCGCGCCACGGGTACCACGCGGCGTCGATGGACGAGATCTCCGACGTCGCCGGCGTTTCGAAGCCGATGATCTACACCTACCTCGGTTCCAAGGAGGACCTGTTCGGCGCGTGCATCCGCCGCGAGGCGACGCGACTGCTCGAGGCCATCCAGGCCGGCGTGAAGCCCGACCTCCCGCCGGACATGCAGCTGTGGCACGGGCTGCGGTCGTTCTACCGGTTCGTCGCGGAGTACCGCGAGTCGTGGACGGTCCTGCACCGCCAGGCGATGACCGTCGGTGGCGCATTCGCCGCCGAGATCACCGACATGCGGGCGCGCGCGATCCAGCTGGTCGCGGCGCTCGTCGTGTCCGCCGGCACCCGCAAGGGCGTCGGCGAGCAGGCCGAGTTCTCCGGCGAGGGCCTGTCCGCGGCCCTGGTCGGGGCGGCCGAGTCACTGGCCGATTGGGCCCTCGACCACCCCGACATCTCGGACGGCGTCCTGGCGTCCTGGCTGATGAACCTCGTCTGGCTCGGCTTCAACGACCTCATCGAGGGCGAGGTCTGGAAGCCCTCAGAGTGAGGTGATCGAGCCGTCCAGGTGAGGCTTCGACTTGCTCCACAGCTCGAACGCCCAGCCTTCCGGCGTGGCCCAGGACGTGAAGCCCGCCTTGGCCGGCAGGAGCACCGGCTGCTTGAAGCGGACGTCCACCGTGAACGCCTCCGGCAGGCGGCCTTCGAACGCCGCGAGCGCGTGGGCCTTCGTCCACATGCCATGCGCGATCGCGCGAGGGAAGCCGAACAGCCGCGCCGTCAGCGGGTGGAGGTGGATCGGGTTGCGGTCGCCCGAAACCTCCGCATAACGCCTCCCGATGTCGCCTGGGACGCGCCAGATCGCGTCCGGGGTCGGGGGCGCGAGCTGCTCGCGGCGGGACGTGGAGCCGGAAGAGCCGCCGCGGCGCAGGTACGTGCTGACGTCCGTCCACACCGTCTCGTCGCCGACCTGGGCCTCGCTGATGACGTCGAACTGGCGGCCCTTCTCGTGCGGGCGCAGGTTCTCCGCGCGGACGCGGATCGTCAGCGGCTCGCCCAGCCGCAGGGCGCGGTGCTGGGTGATGCGGTTCGCGACGTGGACCATGCCCAGCAGCGGGAACGGGAAGCCCTGCTCGGTCATCAGCGCCATCTGCAGCGGGAACGCCAGCATGTGCGGGTACGTCGCGGGCAGCTCGTCGCTCAGCCGGAAGCCGCACACCGTGTTGTACGCGGCGAGGTGTGCCGGGTCGACGACGACGCCGGTGCGGACCAGTTCCGTGTCCGGCAGCGAAGAGCCGGACGGCTTGCGCAGTACGCCGCCGAGCAGCGCCTTCGGGTACAGCGTCGCCAAGCTCGGCGTGCTGTCGAGTTCGCGGATCGCCACGTCAGGCCCCCAGCAGGGCCTGGCCGCAGACGCGGACCACGTTGCCGTTGACCGCGGCCGACGCCGGGTTCGCGTACCAGGCGATCGTCTCGGCGACGTCGACCGGCAGGCCGCCCTGGCCGAGGCTGGACAGCCGGCGGCCGGCTTCGCGGATGAACAGCGGGACCGCCGCCGTCATCTTCGTCTCGATGAAACCCGGCGCGACGGCGTTGATCGTGCCGCCGTACTCCGCGAGCTGCGGCGCGCCGACGTTCACCATGCCGATGACGCCCGCCTTCGACGTCGCGTAGTTCGCCTGGCCGACGTTGCCGGCGATGCCCGCGATCGACGAGACGCCGATGACGCGGCCGTTCTCGTTCAGGATCTTGTCGCCGAGCAGCTTGTCGTTCACCGCGAGCTGCGATGCGAGGTTGACCGCGATCACCGAGTCCCACGCGCTTTCGCTCATGTTGCCCAGCGTCTTGTCGCGCGTGATGCCCGCGTTGTGCACAACGACGTCGACGCCGCCATGACGCTCCTTCAGGTACTCCGCGAGCTTCGCGGGCGCGCTCGGCGAAGTGATGTCGAGCTGCAGCGCCGAGCCGCCGATCTTGTTGGCGACCTTCGACAGGTCGGCGCCCTGGGCGGGGATGTCGAGGGCGACGACGTGCGCGCCGTCGCGGGCCAGGACGTCGGCGATCGCCGCACCGATGCCGCGGGACGCGCCGGTGACCAGCGCGACCTTGCCGTCGAGGGGCTTCTCCCAGTTCGCGGGCGCAACAGCCGTCTTGCCTTCGGCGCCGATCCGGATGACCTGCGCGTCGACGAAGGCCGACTTCGCGGACAGCAGGAAGCGCAGCGTCGACTCCGTCGCGTCTTCGGCGCCTTCGGCGACGTACACGAGCTGAGCGGTCGCGCCGCGCTTCAGCTCCTTGCCCACGGAGCGCACGAAGCCTTCGAGAGCGCGCTGCGCGATGCGTTCACGGCCTTCGACCTGCTCCGGCGGCGTGCCCAGGATGACCACGCGGCCGGACGGGCCGACGCTGCGGATCACCGGGTGGAAGAAGTCGTAGACCGCGCGCAGGCCACCAGGCTCGGTGACGCCGGTGGCGTCGAACACGAGCGCCGCGTGCCTGTCACCCGAAGTGGTGACGACGTTGATGCCCGCGTCCGCGAGCTGGTCACGGACCTTTTTCTCCAGCCGTCCGCCGGGCGCGGCGCCGAGAAGTGCGGGACCCTCGAGGGCGGGTTGCCCGGGCTGGTACCGGCGCAGTGTGGCGGGGTTGGGCAGGCCGAGCTTCGGCACCACGAACTTCCCCACCGGGGTTTTCGTGAACTGCTGGTACCTGTCAGCCATCGGTTGCCTCCCGTGCAGTCTGCGTCACGTCGCAGTCTAACCTACTTGCGAGTAGGTTACAGTGTGAGAGAGCCGACCAGAGAGGTGACGTTTATGCCGCCCAAGAAAGCACCAGCCGTCCGCAAGGTCGCGATCATCGGCGGCAACCGGATCCCCTTCGCGCGGTCGAACGGCCCGTACGCGAAGGCGTCGAACCAGGACATGTTCACCGCCGCGCTCGACGGCCTGGTCAGCCGCTTCTCGCTACAGGACGAGGTCATCGGCGAGGTCGCGGCCGGCGCCGTGCTCAAGCACTCGAAGGACTTCAACCTGGCCCGCGAGAGCGTGCTCGGCAGCAAGCTCTCACCCGCGACGCCCGCGTCCGACGTGCAGATGGCGTGCGGCACCGGCCTGCAGGCGATCGTCAACGTCGCGAACAAGATCGCGCTCGGTGAGATCGACTCGGCCATCGCCGGCGGCGTCGACACCACCAGCGACGCGCCGCTGGCCGTGAACGAGGACCTGCGCCAGATCCTCATCCAGCTCAACTCCGCGAAGACGCTCGCCGACCGGCTGAAGCTCGTCGCCAAGATCCGCCCCGGGCACATCGTCCCGGCGATCCCGCGCAACTCCGAGCCGCGCACCGGGCTGTCGATGGGCGAGCACGCGGCGCTGACCGCGAAGATCTGGGAGATCACCCGCGAGGCGCAGGACGAACTCGCCGCCGCCAGCCACCAGCACCTCGCCGCCGCCTACGACCGCGGGTTCTTCGACGACCTCGTGACGCCGTTCCTCAAGCTCGCGCGCGACCAGAACCTGCGCGCGGACTCGACGGCGGAGAAGCTCGCGAAGCTCAAGCCGGCGTTCGGCGGCCCGGGCGGCACGATGACCGCGGGCAACTCGACGCCGCTGACCGACGGCGCGTCGACCGTGCTGCTGGCCACCGAGGAGTGGGCGAAGGCGCACAAGCTGCCGGTGCAGGCGTACCTGACGTTCTCGCAGACCGCGGCCGTCGACTACGTGCACGGCGAGGAAGGCCTGCTGATGGCGCCCGCGTACGCCGTGCCGCGGATGCTCGCGCGCGCCGGGCTTTCGTTGCAGGACTTCGACTACTACGAGATCCACGAGGCGTTCGCGTCGCAGGTGCTGGCCACGCTCAAGGCGTGGGAGGACCCGGCGTTCGCCAAGGAGAAGCTGGACCTGGACGAGCCGCTGGGCTCGATCGACCGGGCGAAGCTGAACGTCAACGGCTCGTCGCTGGCGGCCGGGCACCCGTTCGCCGCGACCGGCGGCCGGATCGTCGCGACACTGGCGAAACTGCTGCACGAGAAGGGATCCGGCCGTGGCCTGATCTCCATCTGCGCGGCGGGCGGCCAGGGCGTCACGGCCATCCTGGAGAAGTAGCACTCAAAGCCGTGAAGGGCACCTTCAGGGACTCTAAGTCCCTGAAGGTGCCCTTCACGGCTTTCTACGTCAGTTGGGGAGGGCCTTCTCGGCCTTCTTCGCCAGCTTCTTCGCGCGCTTCTCGGCCTTGCGGCCCAGCTTCTCGACGCCGTGACCGGCGTCCTTCGCCGCGCGACGTGCCCGCCAGCCGACCGACGGCTTGCCCGCGGTGTCGGCGACGGCCAGCATCAGCCCGCCGGCCAGACCGGCGTTCTTCAGGAACTGGATCTGCTGCTTCTTCTTCTCGGCCGGGTCCTGGAACGTCCAGAAGCTGTGCGCCGCCAGCGTCGTCGGGACCAGGCTGCCGAGCAGCAGCGCGGACGCCAGCCGCGGCGCCTTGCCCGTCGCGAACGCGAGGCCCGCGCCGATCTTCACGGCGGCGTCGATCCGGACGAGCGTGGCCGGGTCGCGCGGCACCTGCTCGGGAATGACGCCTTCGAGCTTGTCGAAGGCGTCCGTGAGGAACGGCTCGGCGGTCTTCGCGTGCGACTGCGTGTTCCGGAGCACGTTGATCCCGCCGTACACGAATGTCGCAGCGATCAGTGGGCGAGCCACACGACGGAGTATCACGGTCGTTGCCTTCCTGGTCCGGGCTTCTTCCTGGTCAAACCTACAGCTGGAATGCCCGCTCGGCCCGGCGCCGAACCCTCCTAGCACTGTCTGGGCGAATATCGTGTCATTGCTAGAGAGCGCTAGAAAGCGTTGGCGCTTGACCTTGACGTTGCGTCAACTTCTATCGTCGAAGGCATGGAGTGGTCGATCCAGGACATCGCCCGCTCGGCCGGGACCACGAGCCGGACGCTGCGCCACTACGGCGCGGTGGGCCTGCTCGAGCCCAGCAGGATCGGCGGCAACGGCTACCGCTACTACGACGAGCAGGCGCTCGTCCGGCTGCAGCGGATCTTGTTGCTGCGCGAGCTCGGTCTCGGGCTCCCGGCGATCGCCGAGGTCCTCGACGGGCAGCGCGACAGCGCGGCCGCGCTCGAGACCCACCTGGACCTGCTCGAACAGGAGCAGCGGCGGATCGGGCGGCAGATCGCCTCGGTCCGCACGACGCTACGGAAAATGAAGGGAGGTGAACGACTGATGGCAGAAGAAGTGTTCGACGGCTTCGACCACACGCAGTACCAGGAAGAGGTCACGCGACGCTGGGGCGCTGCGGCGTACAAGGCGGGCGACCAGTGGTGGAGCTCGCTGTCGGCCGAGGAGAAGAAGGCGCACCAGCAGGAGCAGGTGGACGTCTCGACCGCGTTCGGCGCCGCTCGCGACGCCGGACTCGCCCCGGACTCCGTCGAGGTCCAAGGGATCGCGCGCCGGCTGCACGAGTGGCTCCGGCCGGCGGTTTCGTCGGTGTCCGCGGGCTATTTCGCGGGCCTGGGCCAGCTGTACGTGGACGAACCGCGCTACGGGTTCGAAGGCGCGACGGCGGAATTCGTGCGCGACGCGATGAAGATCTACGCGGAGCGGAACCTGAGCGACTAGTGCTGCGTCGTAGTGCGCGCTGGGGGTAGGGACGAGCAGGGCTGCAGACCTGTTCGTCTCTATGTACCCACTGGCCGTAGGAGAGTGCGCCGGGTCGCGTCGAGGTGGCTGACCACCTCGTATTCGGCGCGGGTGCCTACTTCCGGTGGTGGTCGCCCCTCGAGGTACGACCAGCCGCCTTCGTACCGGACGAAGTACGAGCGGTCCAAAATGAAGGCTCCGCTGACCTCTGCTGTGAGGATCGCACCGACCGGGTAGCGCGCCTTGCGCGCCAGCCATTCGTCATCGGGCACACGGGGGTCGAACGGTCCTGATCGGAATCGCGGGTCGAGCGGCCACAAGCGGATCTGTTCCGGACTGCGGGTGAGCACCTCGAAGGCGATCTTCGTGCCGACGGGCGGCCAGTCTGCCGCTCGACTCGGCAGACTCAAGACGTCGACGAATCCCGGCGGCTCATGGCCCAAGTCCACGAACAGCCCGATGGCGCCGGGCTGCGGGATGATCGACACGGAGCCGACTGCGAAGTCCTCTTCGGTCACCACACCACCGTGCCACAGCGAAGCTTTGTCTCCCGGCTTCCGGCCGTGGTTGTCCACAGGCCGGGCGAGATGTGGACAACTGAGCCGAAATCTCGCTGGTGGAGCCGGTTCGTCGGTGGGCGCCGATACGCTGGACACGGGGCTGCCCCCCAGGGATGGGTGGGGGCCGCCGGTAGGTCGAGGTGGCGAGATGGGCGGCGCTGCCGGTGACCGCTCGGCCATCCGGTCGAACTCCGGCGACACGCGCTAGCTGTCTATGGCCGAATATCGGGCTCGCGCTAGATACGTCGATAGCTTGGCAGAGTGGACCCCATCCGCAACCCCTTCGCGCCGGGCGCCGGGCAACGGCCTCCCGAGCTGGCCGGGCGTGAGCGTGAGCTCAAGGCCTTCGAAGTGGTGCTGGAGCGCGTGGCGCGCGGGAGACCTGAACGCAGTCTGGTGCTGACCGGGCTGCGCGGGGTCGGGAAGACCGTGTTGCTGGGTGAGCTGCGGGCGATGGCCGTGCGGCACAAGTGGGGGGCCGGGAAGATCGAGGCGCGGCCGGACGCCGAACTGCGGCGGCCCCTTTCCGCCGCGCTGCACCGGGCCATCCGGGATCTTGCCGTGCGGCATCGGGCGCCGGATCGGGTCGAAGAGGTGCTCGGGGTGCTCAAGGCGTTTGCGCTGCGGGCCAACAAGGCCGACGCGAAGCTGCGGGACCGGTGGCAGCCGGGCATCGACGTGCCCGCCGCTCAGGGGCGCGCCGACTCCGGGGACATCGAGATCGACCTCGTCGAGCTGTTCACCGACGTCGCCGAGCTGGCCGCGGACGTCGGGACCGGCGTCGCGCTGCTCATCGACGAGATCCAGGACCTGCAGCCCGACGACGTCTCCGCGCTCTGCGCCGCCTGTCACGAGCTCTCGCAGTCCGGGGCGCCGCTGGTCGTCGTCGGCGCCGGGCTGCCGCACGTGCCCGCCGTGCTCTCGGCGTCCAAGTCGTACTCCGAGCGGCTCTTCCGCTACGCGCGCATCGACCGGCTCGACCGGGCGGACGCCGACTTCGCCGTGATGGCGCCGATCGAGCGCGAGGACGCCAGCATCGAGCCGGAGGCGCTCGACGCGCTCTTCGACGCGTCCGGCGGCTATCCCTACTTCATCCAGGCCTACGGCAAGGCGGCCTGGGACGCGGCGCCGGCCGATCCGATCACCCTCAAGGACGTCCAGGTCGCCGCCCCGGAGGCGGAGTCCGAGCTGGCCGTCGGGTTCTTCGGCTCGCGCTACGAGCGCGCGACGCCGGCCGAGCGCGAGTACCTGCTCGCGATGGCCGAGCTGACCCAGGGCCGCGACGAGGCCGCCGGGACCGCCGACGTCGCCGTCTTCCTGGGGCGGAAGCCGTCGTCGCTGTCGCCGGCGCGCGACAGCCTGATGAAGAAGGGCCTCGTGTTCTCCGCCGAGCGGGGACAGATCGCCTTCACCGTCCCGCACTTCGGGCACTACCTGCTCAGCCGCGACTGACGCGTCCGACGCTGCCGACCTGGGCGTCTTGCGCTCTATGAGCGTCGCTAGCCAAATATCGGCAAATCGCTAGACAGTCATAGACAACGACAGAGGGGTTGCCTTGCCGTGACCGCCGACACCTTGATCTCTTCGGCTGTTTCCCAAATTTGCCGATGATTCATCGGCGAGTGCGCCACATCACCGGACATTCGTTGGATTCCTTGTGAAAAAAGGTGCATACTAGAGCTACAAGCCACCAAGACCCTCCGAAGGGGATGCAGAAACCGATGAACAACATCGCCGCCAAGCTCCGAGCCCGTCGCGCCGAGGTTCGCACTCGCCGGGCGCTGGATCGGGCGATCGACACCGCCGCCACCGCGACGGTCCGTCAGGAACTCATCGCTATCGCGCAGGCTCGCTCGGGCTACATGCGCTGATCGACTCACCAGGTGGCGGTCACCCATTCGGGTGACCTAGGCCACAAACTGGTGAAGGTGTAACGCCGCGCAAATCCGCGTCGATACCCCCTACGACCCCGTGATGCTGGCGGACCCCCGACCTGGCAGCATCACGGGGTTTTCCATTTCCCTGAAACTCCCTTGCCGACGCCGCCCTGTCGAGTAATCATTGACTTCGTCAACGACTTTGCTTGAGGTGGTCAATGAACGACGCTGAGCTGGCCGACCGGGTCGCCACGGTCCGCGCCTTCAACCGGCTGTACACCGGAGTCATCGGCGTGCTGGACGAAGGCCCGGCTGACGCCGAGTACTCCCTCCCCGAAGCCCGGGTGCTCTTCGAGCTGACCCAGCGCGACCCGCTGGCCGTCACCGACCTGCGGAAACGCCTCGACCTCGACGCCGGGTACGCCAGCAGGCTGCTGGCCCGCCTCGAGTCCCGCGGCCTGATCACCCGCGAACGATCCGACGAGGACGCCCGCCGTCAGCTCGTCCGGCCGACCGACGCCGGCCGGGACGCGTTCGCCCTGCTCAACCGCCGGTCCACCGAGCAGATCGGCGGGCTGCTGCGGCGCTTCCCCGACGAAGACCAGCGGCGCCTCCTGACCGCCATGCGCACGATCGGCGACGTCGTCGGCGACCGCCCTCGCGACCCGGCACTCGTCCTCCGCCCGCCACGACCGGGTGACCTCGGCTGGGTGGTGCAGCGCCACGGCGCGCTGTACGCCCGCGAGTACGGCTTCGACACCCGGTTCGAGGGGCTGGTCGCCCGGATCGTCGCGGACTTCGCCGTGCACGACGACGCGCGCCAGGCGTTCTGGATCGCGGAGCTCGACGGGGAGCGCGCCGGAAGCATCGGGTGCGCCCGCGGAGCCGACACGGACGTCGCGAAGCTGCGGCTGTTGCTGCTGGAGCCGTCGGCCCGGGGTCGCGGCGTGGGCAAGCGGCTGGTGACCGAGTGCGTCGAGTTCGCCCGGGCCTGCGGCTACCGCGCGGTGGAGCTCTCGACGGTGTCCATCCTCGACGCCGCCCGGGCGCTCTACCGCGCGGCCGGGTTCGAACTCGTCGAAGAGACGGCCTTCGACGGCTGGGGTCCCGAGCTGACCGAGGAGATCTGGCGCCTGGAGTTCTAACGCGGGACGCGGCCGAGGAGGTAGAACTCCGGGTTCGGCCGCAACGCCGTCAGGTGCGCGAGCCGGTTCGACATCGCGAACAACGCCGTGATCGCGCCGACGTCCCAGATCTCGTCGTCGGTCAGGCCCGCGTTGCGCGCGGCTTCGAGGTCACCCTCGCCGAACAGCGCCGAGTCCTGCGCCAGCGCGAGCGCCAGGTCGACGATCGCGCGGCCGCGTTCGTCCAGCTCCACCTGCCACGGGTTGCTCGACACGCGATCGGCGAGCTCCGGGTCCTTGGCGCGGATGCGCAGGATCGCGCCGTGCGCGACGACGCAGTAGGTGCAGTGGTTGGCGCCCGAGGTCGCGACGACGACCAGCTCGCGCTCGGCCTTGCTGAGTCCGTCGGATCGTTCCATCAGCGCGTCGTGGTAGTCGAGGAACGCCCGCAGCTCGGCCGGCCGGTGGCCGAGCGCGCGGAAGATGTTCGGCGTGAACCCGGACTTCTCCGCGATCACGCCGACGCGCTCGCGCAGGTCGTCGGGCAGGTCTTCGAGGTCCGTCACCGGGAACCGGCTCACCGCGTCGCTCATCCACCCCACGCTAGTCATGGTTGGCTGTCCCCGTGACGGACTACGTCGACGGGTACTGCGAACGGGTCGCGCCCGGGCTCTGGGGTGAGCCACTCAATAGTCTCAGCAACCTGGCGTTCCTCCTCGCCGCCGTGCTCGTGTGGCGGCTGGCCGCGGGAGATCGGGCCGGGCGGCTGCTCGCCGCGCTGATCGGGCTGGTTTTCGCCGCCAGCACGGCCTTTCACTTGCTCGCGACGCGCTGGGCCGGCGTCGCGGATTCGGTGAGCATCCTCGTTTTTGTGCTGGTGTACGTCGTGTTGTTCGCGCGCGTGTTCTACGGCCGGCGGCTGTCGTGGCTGGCCGCGCCCGCGTTCCTCGTGCTCACCGCCGTCACGGCGTTGCTCGGGGGCGGGCTCTACCTCTCCGCGCTCATCGCGTTCGGCGTCGTCGTCGCGCTTCTCGTGTTCTCGCGCGACGACGACTGGACGCACTTCGCTGTGGCCGGCGCGATTTTCGCGCTGTCACTGAGCTTGCGCACGCTCGACCGGGACGTCTGCGACTACGTCCCGGCCGGCACGCACTTCCTCTGGCACCTGCTCAACGGCGTGGTGCTCTACCTGGTTTCCCGCACGCTGGTCCTCCGGCGCACCACTCAGTGAGCCGCGCCGATCGGGCGCAGGTTCTTGTCGTTCTCGTCGGCCAGGTAGTCCGCGGGGTCGGTGTCGTCCGTCCCGTTGAACACCTTCATCTGCCGCGCGATCACCGTGACGATCGCGGCGACCACCAGGTTGGCGATCAAGGCCACGAAGCCGACGTAGATCTGGACCAGCGAACCCGAGAACGGGTGCCAGCCGAAGATCGACAGGTTGCCGAGTGACAGCGCCGAGCCGCCGAAGTGGAGCTTGCCGTTGGCCGGGTTGGGGATGCCGTACAGCATGATCAGGCCCCAGCCGATGCCGACGACCCAGCCCGCGATCAGGCCCCAGCGGTGGAACCAGCGCGTGTACAGCGCGAGCGCGACCGCCGGCAGCGTCTGCAGGATCAGCACGCCGCCGATGAGCTGCAGGTCGATCGAGAACTGCGGGTCGATCAGGATGATCACCGCGACCGCCCCGAGCTTCACGACCAGCGACGCGAGCTTCGCCTGCTTCGCCTCTTCCTGCGGGGTCGCGTTCTTGCGGATGTACTCCTTGTAGATGTTGCGCGTCCACAGGTTGGCCGCGGCGATCGACATGATCGCCGCCGGCACCAGCGCGCCGATGCCGATCGCGGCGAACGCGATGCCGGCGAACCACGACGAGAACTGGTTGTCGAACAGCACCGGGACGATCGTGTTGCCGTCCGGCTTGCCGGTCGCCGCGTTCGTCAGCGGCTTGACGCCCGCCGTGATCGCGACGTACCCGAGCAGCGCCAGCAGGCCCAGCACCAGCGAGTACGCCGGCAGCGCGACCATGTTCTTCTTGATGACGCTGCGGCCGCGCGAGGCCAGCACGCTGGTCAGCGAGTGCGGGTAGAGGAACAGCGCGAGCGCCGAGCCCAGGGCCAGCGTCGCGTACTGCAGCTGGTTGTTCGCGTTCAGCAGGATCGAGCCGGCCGGCTTGCCGGTGGCCGGGTTCGGCGTGCCGAGCTTCGCCGCCGCCGTGTCGAAGATGTGCGACCAGCCGCCCAGCTTCGAGGGCAGGTAGATGATCGCCACGAGGATGACGATGTAGATCAGGATGTCCTTGACGAACGCGATCAGCGCGGGCGCCCGCAGGCCGGACTGGTAGGTGTAGACCGCCAGGATGATGAAGGCGATCAGCAGCGGCAGGTGCCCGACGATGCCGGAGCCGTTGATGCCCATCGTCCGCAGCACGGCTTCGAGGCCGACCAGCTGCAGCGCGATGTACGGCATGGTCGCGACGATGCCGGTGATGGCGATCAGCAGCGCGAGGATCGGCGAGCCGAAGCGGCCGCGCACGAAGTCGGCCGGGGTGACGTAGCCGCGGACCCGCGACACCGACCACATCCGCAGCGCCGGGAGCAGGACGATCGGGTAGACGACGATCGTGTACGGCAGTGCGTAGAGGCCGAGCGCGCCGGCGCTGAACACCAGCGCGGGCACCGCGACGAACGTGTACGCCGTGTAGAGGTCACCGCCGAGCAGGAACCAGGTGACCCACGAGCCGAACTTGCGGCCGCCGAGGCCCCATTCGTCCAGGTGGTCCAGCCCGCCGCCGCGCTGCCAGCGCGCGGCCAGGAACCCGAGCACGGTGACCAGCAGGAACAGGATCGTGAAGATGATCAGTTCCGGCCACTGCAGGTTGCTCATCGAGCGTCCCCCTCGTCCAGGTCGTCGACGCTCAGCTTGTCCGGGGCGTCACCGGCCGGCTTGTCCCGCGTCATCAGGTAGACGATCCACGTGCTGAGGACGCCGACCACGACGAAGAGGAACTGGAACCAGTAGAAGAACGGCATCCCGAACAGCCGCGGACCGTCCATGTTGAACAGTGGCGTGACCAGGACCAGCAGCGGGACGATCAAGAGCAGGTACCACGGATTGAACGGCTTCCGGGGCACCTTCCTGTCTTGCTTCACAGTCGACATCGGACCTCACCTAACACTCCCGTAACCGACCGTCCGACCTTAGAACCTGGGTGAGGAGGCCGTCACGTCTGTCCGATATCGATTTGATCGCCGCGCACCGCGTTGCCGACCAACGTCGGTTGCCCCGCCGTTACCCGCCCTATATCAATAGCGCGACTCCACTTGAGAAGAGCCAAAGGGGCAACCGTATGACACGACTCCGCTACGCGGTGGTGATCCCGGCGATCGCGGGCACCCTGCTGGCCGGGTTCACGCCTGCGTTCGCAGGTCCGGAGGCCGCGGCGGCCAAGTTGCCGCGGAACTCCACGAACATCCCGGCGCAGTACGCGAACCAGAAGCTGGACTGGCACAAGTGCGCCGTCCCCTCCGAGCTGCCGACGGCCCCGCCCGCGGGCGCCGAGGGCATGGAGTGCGCGACCTACAAGACGCCGCGCAACTGGTACCAGGCGAACGCCCAGATCGACCTGACCATCGCCGTCAGCCGCCTGAAGGCGACCGGCGACGCGACGGCCAGCGTCGTCACCAACCCCGGCGGCCCCGGCGCGCCCGGCCGGAACTTCCCGGCCCGGCTGCGCAACCAGCCGAAGCTGCGGGAGCACCAGGAGATCGTCGGCTTCGACCCGCGCGGCACCGGCAAGAGCACGAACATCACGTGCGGCGGCGCGATCGGCACCGGCTCGGACCTGGACCCGCGTGACCGTGACCGCGCGAACCTGAACCTGATCCTGCAGGCGACGAAGTACGCCGCGCAGTCGTGCCAGGTGAAGTCCGGCGAGCTGGGCCCGCTGATCAACACCGACCAGACGGTCAAGGACATCGACCTGCTGCGCGTGCTGCTCGGCCGCGACAAGATCAACTGGGTCGGCTACTCGGCGGGCACCTGGATGGGCGCGCACTACGCCCAGGCCTACCCCACGCGCACCGGCCGGTTCGTCCTCGACTCGTCGACGGAGTTCACGACCACCTGGCAGAAGTCCTTCGACTGGCAGCCGCTCGGCTTCGAGCGCCGCTGGCGGCAGGACTTCCTCCCGTGGATGGCGAAGTACGACAAGCTCTACCACTTCGGCACCACCGGTGAGGCCGCTCGCCAGACCTACGAGCAGGTCCGCTACGTCCTGACCCAGGGCGCGGTCACCCTGCCCGACGGTTCGAGCGTGTCGGCCAACGGCCTGGACGCCTTCATCGCGTCGAGCATCTACTCGAAGCGCTCCTTCCCGGGGCTGGCCGACTACCTGGTCAGCGTCCGCACGCTGACCCAGGGCGGCACGTCGGCCCAGGCGAAGACCGCGGCCGCGCAGAAGGTCAAGGCCGCCGACAAGAGCACCACGACCTACGGCGCGCAGCCGCTGATGGTGCCGACCGACGGCGACGCCTACGACGCCAGCTTCTGGACCATCCCGTGCAACGAGGGTCCGTGGACCGGCACGACGAACAGTGCCATCAAGGACTCGCAGAAGCTGATCGACAAGCAGCAGCCGCTGCTGGGCGCCGGCTGGTTCATCCAGCCGTGCCTGTTCTGGAAGAAGACCCCGGCCCCGCTGCCCGTGCTGGACGGCAAGGGTGTCCCGCCGGTGCTGATCGTCGAGTCGGAGCACGACCCGGCGACGCCGATCGAGGGCGCGCGCCGCGCGCACAAGGCGTTCGCGGGTTCGCGGATGCTGACGATCACCGGCGAGGGTGACCACGGCATCTACGCCGGCGGCAACGCGGGTGTGGACAAGGTCGTGGAGGCCTACCTGGTCGACGGCGTCGTGCCGAACGACCAGAGCCTGCCCGGCGTGGCACTTCCGGTGCCTCCGGGCGCCTGACGCCACTAGGTGTTGTGGAGGCCCCGCCGAACTCCGGTTCGGCGGGGCTTTTCCACACCTGTCCCCGACCTGTGCACAGAGTTATCCACAGGCGGTGGACAACTGGTGGTATTAGAATCGGGTTCATGGTGCGGGTGCCGCTGACGGACGAAGAGCGCGAGCGAGGCGAACGCCTCGGTCAGGCGCTGCGGACGGCACGGGCCGGCCGGAGCATGGTCGACGTCGCGATCGAGGCCGGGATCTCGGTGGAGACGCTCCGGAAGATCGAGACCGGCCGCATCCCGACGCCGGCGTTCTTCACGGTCACGGCGATCGCCGACGCCGTCGGGCTGCCGCTGGACGCACTGCGCGCGGCGGTCGCGACAGCCGCGTCACCATCCCTTTCCCAAGCCTCGTGAGTGTTTAGGGCGGTTCTAACCGCCCTAAACACTCACGAGGTGCGCAGCTGGGTCAGGATGTGGTCGCGGTCGTTGAGGAACGCGCAGCCCGCCACCGGTAGGTCGTAGCTGTTCAGCAGCTTCTCGAAGTCCGACAGCTCGTCGGCCGAGAACTTCAGGTCGACCTTTGTCGCGTGCGCGGCCAGGACGTCGGCCAGCTCTTCCCACTCGCCCGACCACAGCAGGGTCCGGTAGTGCGTGAAGTCCTCGGGGGAGAGCCGGTCGCCGAGCATCGTGAGGACGCTGTCGGCGAAGAAGCTGATCCGGTTCTCCTTGAGGTCGGCGACCGTCGGGTTCGCCGGGTCGCGGGCCGCGTCCGGGTTGCGGGTCACACCGGGGCCCGCCACCGGGTAGGCCGTGTGCACGTACCCGTTCTCCTCGACCAGCACGACGATGTGCACGTTGAACCGCTCGCCGGCACACCGCCAACGGCCGTTCCGCTGCTGCCGCCGGGCCTCGCTCGGGTCGTTCGCGACGTCCTTCACCACCGAGATGATGTGCTCGTCGCTCCAGCCCGGAGGGAACTCGCTGGTCGCCCTGCGCCCGACCCCCGACGCGTGTCCGCCACCCATGACTGCTCCATTCGTCGCATCGAGGGTAGGTCAGATGGCCGCGGAAAGCAGCACGATCCCGATAACCTGCAGGTCGAGCCCGCGGAAGAGCTGCCGCACGAGGTTCGCGGGCATCGGCCCCATCGGGGTGTCCACAAACGCCGGGTTGCCGTAGTCGATGGCCTTGCGGGTGACCGTCCGCAGGATCGAAAGCACCGACAGCGGTACCGCGAGCCACGCCGGCCCGGCGAACGAGGTGCCGGCCGCCAGCGTGACGCCGTACAGCACCGCCGCCCACAGCAGACCGACGCCGGCGAGCACCAGGCCGTTCGCCAGCACCAGGTCGCGGTTGGGCGAGCCCAGCCAGCGACGGCGGCCCGGGTTGCGCCACAGCTCGCCGAGCCCGGCGCTGAACGGCGTCAACGCGAGGTACGCGCCGAGACCGACGAGGACCGGGCCCGGCAACGTCGGCAGCGCGATGTGCGCGACGACGATCGCGAAACCGACCAGCACGGCCGCGCCCGCGTACTTGGAGCGTCCGAGCGTGCCCGCCCAGGCCAGCCGCAACGGTGTCGGCCGGCGCACCGGGATCCGCCCCACCGGCGCCGACGGCGGGAGCAGCATCATCGGGTCGAGGAAGGTGACGGCGACCGAGCGCAGCACCCGGCCCTCCCAGCCGGCGAGCAGCGCCGACCGGCCCGCGCGCGTCACCGGCTCGCCGCCGAACGCCAAGGGCAGGGCCGCGAGCACCACGCCGGCCGCGACGAACTCCACCGTGGCGGCGCCGAGGTGGAACGCGGCGATCGCCAGCCCGAGCACCGCCAGCACCAGCGGGCCGGCTGCGTCGAACCACAACGCCGTCCGCCGCGCGGTCACGTAGGCCACCACGGCGGTCGCCGCGACGACGGCGATCCCCGCGCGCCACTCGTCGAGGCCGCCGCCGCCGACCGCGAGCAGCAGCGCGACCAGGTAACCGGTCACCGCCACGACGCCGGTCCACGCGCCGAGCAGCCGCAGCGCGACAACCCGGCCGCGGTCGACCGGCGCGAAGTCCAGCCAGGTCAGCTCGGCCGGCTCCACCCACGCGAACCCGCGGCGCAGCAGGCCGCGCCAGCCCACCGCGCAGCACAGCGTCAGCAGCCCGAGCACGGCCGGGAAGTCCACTTGCGACGAGCCGTAGACCGCCGGGCGCCAGCCGTCGACGTGGAAGAACGCGGTGAAGAGGAACCCGAAGCCGAACAGGAAGACGAACGACGCCGTGTCGCCGCTGAAGATCCCGCCGAACCGCTTGCGGCCCGGGATCTTCATCCGCCGCGGCGAAAGGGTCACCACAGTTCGAGCACGCTGTCCGCGGCCTCCAGCAGCGGCGGGTGGTGGGTGGCCACCACGACCGCCGCGCCGGCCGCCGTCGAGCGGGCGATCACGTCGACCAGCCATTCCTTGCCCGCGGTGTCCAGCGCGCGCTCCGGCTCGTCGAGCAGCAGGACGCGGTGCGGCCGCGCGGTGACGCCGAGCAGCAGCAACCGGCGGCGCTGGCCGGCCGAGAAATGCCCGGCGGTGACGTGCATGCGCTCGCCGAGGCCCGCGTCGCGCAGCAGTTCCCGGTGGTCGCCGAGGTCGGCGCCGAACGTGCCGGCGAGAAGATCCAGGTGCTGCAACGGGGTCAGCTCGGCGAAGAAGTCGGAGTCGTCGAACAGCACCGACACCTTCCGCCGGAACTCGACGTCCCGCTCGTCCGGGAGCCTGCCGTCCACCAGCACACGCCCTCGCTGCGGCTTCTGCATGCCGTAGAAACAGCGCATCAACGTCGACTTGCCGACGCCGTTCGGCCCGACGATCGCGGCGACTTCACCGGCGTCGACGCCGAAGTCGAGGTCGTCGAACAGCCAGATGTCGCCGGCGCGGACGCCGATCCCCTTCGCGTCGATCATCGGAGCGCTTCGAGCACCGGGGCGAACTGGGCCATGTCCTGCTCCAGGACGGTGTAGTAGGTCAGCCCGAACCGCTCGCGGTGCGCGTGGAGCTGCTCCGCGACATCGGCGGGAGAGCCGACGAGCGCGGTCGGGACCTCGGCGAGCTGGCCGGCGCTCAGCACACCCTGCGTCCGTTTCGCCAGCTCTTCCAGCGCCGCGGCGCGGTCTTCGGTGATGTTCACGAAGTGGCACAGCAGGTTGAACTCGGGGTCGCGGTCACCGAGCTTCGACCGGACGAACTCGACGCGCTCCTCGATGTCCTCGGCGCTCGCCGGGATCAGCGCGGCGCCGTCCGGCGACTTGGCCGTGCCGGTGAAGCCGATGATGTCGGCGTGCTCGGCGGCCAGCGTCAGGATCCGGTCGCCGCGGCCGGCGAGCAGCAGCGGCGGTCCTCCGGCGCGGACCGGCGCGGGCTTGTGCTCCGGGTCGGCGTAACTCCGCTCGAGTTCGAGGATCGTGCGTTCGAGGTGGTCGACGCGCTCGCGAGCGGACGGGAACGGCATCCCGGCGGCCTCGAACTCCTGCTTGACGTACCCCGCGCCGAGCCCGAGCTCCAGCCGACCTTCGGTGAACTGGTCGGTGCCCGTGACGTCGCGGGCGAGCAGCACCGGGTTGTAGAAGGGCGTGTTCAGCACGAAGGTGTTCAGCTTGACGCGCGAAGTGACCTCGCCGGCGAGCACGAGCGCCGGGAACGGCGGCGCCAGCCCGAGGTGATCGGCCGCGGACACGACGTCGAAGCCGAGGTCCTCGGCCTGGCGGCACTTCCCGACCCACGCGGCGCGGCTGTCCGGCACGACCATGTTCACGCCGAAGCGGAAGTCCCCAGTCATACCGACAAGGTACTCAGCGGAGCTTTTCGATCACCGGGGCCAGCCTGGTCAGGTCCTCTTCGATCACCGTGAAGTAGCTGACGCCGAGGGTCTCCCGGGTGCGCAGCAGCTGCTCGGCCGCCGCTTCCGCCGAACCGATGAGGACGGTGGGCAGCTCGGCGAGCTCGGCGGCGCCGAGGTGCGGCACGAGCCGGCGGGCCACTTCGAGTGCCGCCTGCCGGTCGTCGGTGATCCGGACGAGGTGGACCATCAGGTTGAGCTCGGTGTCCCGGCCGCCGAGCGCCCGCTTCACGAAGCCGACGCGCTCGGCGACCGCGGCGGGCGCGGCCAGGGCCAGCCGGCCCTCGGCCGCGCCGGGCGCGGTGCCGGTGAAGGCGATGGTGTCGGCGTGCTCGGCGGCGAATTGGAGCATCCGGTCGCCGCGGCCACCGAGCAGCAGCGGCGGCCGGGGGCGCCCCTCGTACGCACGCTCGATCTCGGCGACCACGCGCTTCAGCCGCGCGAACCGCTGCCCGGGTGTGCCCCACTCGATCCCCGCGGCCTCGAACTCCGCGCGGACGTACCCCGCGCCGATCCCGATCTCGAGGCGGCCGCCGGTGAACTCGTCGAGCCCGGTGAGGTCGCGGGCCAGCAGCACGGGGTTGTGGAAGCTCGCGTTGAGCACGTACGTGCCGACCTTGACGCGCTCGGTGGCTTCGGCCGCCAGCAGCAGCGCCGGCACCGGCGCGACCCGCCCGAGGTGGTCGACCACGCCGACGACGTCGTAACCGAGGTCCTCGGCCTGACGGCACTTCGCCACCCACTCGGCCCGTGAGCCGGGCGCCACCAGCGCCACCCCGAACCGGAACGGTCTCATGGCCGCGAACCTACCCGCAGACGCGGAGAAGGGGACGTCCCGCGTGGGACGTCCCCTTCTTCTCAGCGGACTCAGGCGAGGCGCTGGGCCAGCGCGTCGAGCTCGTCACGCAGCGACGTCGGCACCTTGTCGCCGATCTTGTCGAACCACTCCTCGATCAGCGGCAGCTCCGCGCGCCACTCCTCGGGCTTGACGTCGAGGGCGGCCTGGATGTCCTCGATCGGCTCGGTCAGGCCCTCGGTGTCGAGGTCCTCGGCGCGCGGCACGAACCCGACCGGCGTCTCGACCGCGTTGCCCTTGCCCTCGACGCGCTCGATGACCCACTTCAGGATCCGCGAGTTCTCGCCGAAGCCCGGCCACAGGAACCGGCCGTCGTCGCCGCGGCGGAACCAGTTGACGTAGAAGATCTTCGGCAGCTTGTTCGCGTCGGCGTTCTTGCCCAGCGTCAGCCAGTGCTTGAAGTAGTCGGCGGCGTGGTAGCCGAGGAACGGCAGCATCGCCATCGGGTCGCGGCGCACGTTGCCGACCGCACCGGCGGCCGCGGCCGTCGTCTCCGAGGACATGGTGGCGCCCATGAACACGCCGTGCTGCCAGTCGCGGGCCTCGTTCACCAGCGGCACCGTGGTCTTGCGGCGGCCGCCGAACAGGATCGCCGAGATCGGCACGCCCTTCGGGTCGTCCCACTCGTCGGCGAGGATCGGGCACTGCGACATCGGCGTGCAGTAGCGCGAGTTCGGGTGCGCGGCCTTCTCGCTCGACTCCGGCGTCCACTCCTGGCCCTTCCAGGAGGTGGCGTGCTCGGGCTGGTTCTCCATGCCCTCCCACCAGATGTCACCGTCGTCGGTCAGGGCGACGTTCGTGAAGACCGTGTTGCCCTGCTCGATGGTGCGCATGGCGTTCGGGTTGGTGTGCCAGTCGGTGCCCGGCGCGACGCCGAAGAAGCCGAACTCCGGGTTGACCGCGTACAGGCGGCCGTCTTCGCCGAAGCGCATCCACGCGATGTCGTCACCGAGGGTCTCGGCGCGCCAGCCCGGGATGGTCGGCTGCAGCATGGCGAGGTTGGTCTTGCCGCAGGCGCTCGGGAACGCCGCCGCGACGTAGTGGACCTTGTCCTCGGGGGAGATCAGCTTGAGGATCAGCATGTGCTCGGCGAGCCAGCCCTCGTCGCGCGCCATCACCGAGGCGATGCGCAGCGAGTAGCACTTCTTGCCGAGCAGCGAGTTGCCGCCGTAACCCGAGCCGTAGCTCCAGATCGCGCGCTCTTCGGGGAAGTGCGAAATGTACTTCGTTTCGTTGCAGGGCCAGGAAGAGTCCTTCTGACCCGGCTCGAGCGGCGCGCCCACGGAGTGCAGCGCGGGCACGAATTCGCGCTCGCTGCCGTCGGGCCCGACGAACTTCTCGAGGGCCGCCTTGCCGGCGCGGGTCATCACGCGCATCGACGCGACAACGTAGGCGAAATCGGTGATTTCGATACCCAGCTTGGGATTCTCGTCGGCGAGCGGACCCATGCAGAAGGGGATGACGTACATCGTGCGGCCGCGCATCGAGCCCCGGAAGAGCTCGGTCATGGTGGCCTTCATCTCGGCCGGGTCGGTCCAGTTGTTGGTGGGACCGGCGTCCTCGGGACGCTCCGAACAGATGAAGGTCCGGTCTTCGACGCGGGCGACGTCGTTGGGGTCGGAGGTGGCCCAGAAGGAGTTCGGCTTCGACTTGAGCTGCACGAACGTGCCGGCTTCGACGAGCTCCTGGTTGATCCGGGCGGCTTCTTCGTCAGACCCGTCGACCCACACCACGCGGTCCGGGGTCGTCAGCTCGGCGACCTCCCGGACGAAGGACAGCACGCCACTGTGCGTCGTCGGCGCGGTGTCCAGTCCGGGGATGGCGACTGCGGTCATCTCTACTCCTGACTTCCGACGACAAATGAGCCCGCTCGGAACGACGGTGTTCCGATGCGGGCTTCGTTGCCGGCGACCGAATGGCTTCGCACACCGGCTGGCGAAGCCGGTGTGCGTTTTTTGGGATTCCCCGAGAGTAGCCGCATGACCGGCAGGTAACCGAGAGCTGACGTGTACGTTCTCTCACAAGAACGATAAGGGAATCGATTCAGACGTCACCGGATCGGTGCATTTGCAGTAAATCTTGCGGTGGGCGGCCTCACACCCGTGACCTGCTTGTTTTCATTTTCGACATGAAAAAAGCCCGGCGCTGGTGCGCCGGGCTTTCAAACTGTGACCTGGGTAACTTTTCAGTTGGGCGAGATCCACTGTCCGGTGCCGGAGTCGATGTGCGCGACGCCCTCGAGCGTCTGCGTTCCCGCGCCGCCCCACTCGGCGTCACCCGCGGGGTCACCGATCTGCTGGTCGCCGCCCGAATCCAGCAGTCCACTGGAGACCTCGGTCCACTGGCCCGGGCCGCTGTGCTCGAACGTCGTGCTCGTGCCGTCGGCGTCGACCTGCACCGCGATGTCCGCTTCGCCGTCGCCGTCCTTGTCGGTGAAGGCGATGGTGCCACCGCTCTTCGTCTCGACGACGGCGGTGTCGTTGTGCCCGTCGTGGTCGGTGTCGATGGTCGCCGCGCCCGCGTCGACCTCGCCGTCCGGCATGTCCGCGTGGATGTGGCCGCCGGAGCTGTCCTCGTGGCCGCTGCCGGTGTCCGAGTCGTCGTGGCCCCCGCCACCGGACTGGACCCACTCACCGCTGGCCTCGTCGTAGACGGCCTGCTCGACGACGTGCCCCGTGTCGTCGAGGACGGCGTACTGGTCGGCCTCACCATCGTGGTTCGAGTCGATGAAGGCCTGGGCCGTGCCGTCGTCGTGCTCGACGATCGCGGTGTCGTTGACACCGTCGTCGTTCACGTCGTAGTTGACCTCGGCCTGGTACTCCTGGCCGTCGACGTGCACGGTCATCGCCTCGGCACCGTTGGCGTCGGTGTCGCTGCCGCCACTCTCGTCGACCCACATGGGACTTCCCCCTTCGAACCGGGTAACGCCGTTCTCCGACCTGCTGTCTGAGGGTATGACTCACCGTAGGCCGGTTCGGTTCCCCACCACAACCGGACGCGCGCTCAGGCCGTCTTGTCCCGCAATGCCCGGATCCGGGTCAGGAAGGCTTCCGCCCGGTCCCGGCCGTCGCTGACCTCTTTCAGGCGCTTCGACACGATCGCGATCTTCTTCGCCCGTTCCTGGGCGCCCATCTTGATCGTCTTGTCGACTTCCTTCAGCTCGCCCTCGATCGCGTCGATGCGCCGGCCGAGGGCCTCGTCCAGGGCCATCGACAGCTGCTGCTCGGCCTCGATGAGCTGCTCGGCGACGAGCTGGTCGAGCGTCGAGCGGGCGTCCGCGATGGCTTCGACGAGCCACTGCTTCAGGTGCTGCTTGTCGGCCGCGTGCTTGCGCGTGCGGGCCATCCACCAGCCCGCGCCGAGGCCGATGATGATCGTCACCGGCAGCACCACGGGGTTGAGGATCGCGACGCCGGCCAGGGGGAGCGCGGCCACCTTTCCCGCGCCGACACCGCCCGAGATGCCCATGAAGACGAGCAGTTTGTCCTCGGCCGTCGGCGGCTTCTTGTCCGGCGGGCGCAGCACCACGGGCGGGCCGCCGGCGCGCGCGAACTGCGCACGGATGACGTCCAGCTCCTCCGGCGAGAACAGCTCGGACAGGGAGACGTTCGTGACCTGGTTGAGCCGCTGGGAAAGCAGCATCGAGATCCGCTGCGACGTCGTCTGCAGCGCGATGTCGACCTGCTGCGGCAACGCGGCCAGCTCGTCCCGCTTGGCGGCGTCGATCAGCTGCCGGAAGTGGGTCTGCGCGTCCCGCATCTGGCGGCTGCTCTCGTGCAGCACCTCGACGCGGGTGCGCTGCACCTCGCCGCGCAGCTTCAGCTGCCAGCCGCGGGTCGACGTCCGGCGCTCGGCCTGCAGCTGGTCACGGCGTTCGCGCAGCTGCTCGGCCTCGGCCTCGCCCGCCGACAGCGCGCGGCTCTCGGCCTGCAGCTTCGCCTTGAGCACGGCGAGCGCGCTGGACAGCGCGCGCAGCGTGTTGGCCTCGCCGAGCATCGCCGAGCGGCCCACCAGCAGTTCCTGCAACGCGGTCTGGATCGCGGCGACCCCGGACTTCTCCCGCAGCATCGCGGCCATCTGCTCGTTGGGCGCCTTCGCGGCGGTCTCGAACATCCGCGCCGACACCGGGTGGAACACGGCGTCGGCGAAGCGGGGCGCGTACTCGGCCAGCAGCTGCCGGTCGGCCGCCAGCACCTCGCGCCAGCCGCGGAACATGTCCACCTTGGTCAGCGCGAACACCACCGTCTCGACGCGCTCGCCGACGTCGCGCAGGAACTGCAGCTCGGTCGAGGTGAACGGCGCCGAGGCGTCGACGACGAACAGCAGCGCCGTCGCGCCCGCGGCGGCTTCCTTGGCCAGCTCGCCGTGCATCGAGTCGAGCCCGCCGACGCCGGGGGTGTCGACCAGCGAAAGCCGTTCGAGCAGCGGCACCGGCCCGGTGACCTCGACGTAGCGCGGCGGGATCTGGCCGGGTGGCAGCTCGTGCGCGGCGGAGACCCAGTTGATCAGCTGGCCGAGGTCGATCGGCACCGGCGCCAGCTGGCCGGGGTAGCAGGCCTGCGCGCCCCAGGCGTCCGCGTGGTCGAACACGAGGTAGGTGGCGGTGGCGACGTCGGCGTCCACAGGGGATAGTCCCGGCCGCGCGAGCAGGGCGTTGACCAGGGAACTCTTGCCGCGGTTCGTCTCACCGACGACCACGACGGCCGGCTTCTTCGGCCGCGCCTTCCGGATGTCGTCGACCCACCGGGCGGCGTCGGGATCGGCGTCGCGGACGACGGTCAGCAGCTGGTCGCGGGCCGCCTGGACCTGCGCGGGCAGGCTCGGCGCGGTGGGCGCGCTCACGGGGTCTTCTTCGCGTAGACGATGACGATCGGGGCACGCAGCAGGCGGTCGTGGTCGGCGAACCCGGTGACCTCGGTTTCCGCGACGACGCCGTCCAGCGCCGGGTCCTCGGTCGGCAGCGCGCCGCCGGCTTCGTGCCAGGCCGGGTCGAACCGCTCGCCGTCGGGCCGCAAGGCCTGGACGCCGATCGCGGCCAGCCCCTCTTCGAGGCGTTCGACAACACCGCCGCTGCGGGCGCGATCCAGCGCGTACAAGCACATCTGGATCAGCGCGTCACGGTCCGCGAGTGCGCGCTCCAGGCCTACAGGGGACGTGATGACCGGCTGCAAGGGGTGCACATCGGTGTCCGACGCCGGCTTCGCGCCGTCGGTTCCCTTCTCCGCATCGGCTTCCTCGATGATCTGCGCGATGCTCAGCGCCGGGATCTGGCCGGTGGGCGTCTCATCGGCATCCACCACGCCGTCCTTCCGAAACCACGCCACCCGCACCACCCCGTCCGGCTCCGCTGAGATTCCACCAGTTTGGAGCACTCAAGCGCCATCCGGGGGCGAAACGGCCGAGACCGGGCGGAGGAAGCGGATCAAGATCGTCCGGAGGATCACCAGTTCGGCCGCGGTGTCGACGTCCGGGTCGAAAGCCGCCCGGGTGATCAGCGCGTCGGCGAGGGCGGCGACCCAGCCGGCGGCGGTGTGCGGCGGGACGCCGGGGTCGATCAGGCCGGCGGCCACGGCCCGCTCGATCAAGACGGCGAGGCCGTCGGCCAGCGCGCGTTCGTTGTTCCGGATCAGCTCGGCGAACTCGTCGTCACGCGCGGCCTGCGCGGCTGCTTCGAGCACCAGCCGGGCAATGGCGGGGTGCGCGACCTCGGCGGCCAGCGCGAGCGCGACGTCGAGCAGCGCGGTCCACGGGTCGCCCGCCTCGGCCGCGGCCGCGAGCCGTTCGGCCGTGTCGCGGGCGTCCTCCTCGAAGATCGCCGTGAACACCGCGCGTTTGTTCGGGAAGTAGTGGAAGAGGCTGCCGGAGCTGATGCCCGCGGCGCGGCAGATGTCCGCGGTCGTCGTCCGCTCGAGGCCCTTCTCGGCGAAGCACCCGGCGGCGGCGTCGACGATCGCCCGGCGCTTGGCCGCGTGCTTCGCGGGGTCGACGGTCCTCATCGCTCGACCGGCGGCTCGTCGCGCCAGGGATACCCGTGCTCGGCGAAGGCCCGGGCCAGCTCGGGCCCGCCGAGGTCGGTCTTCTCGCGGGCGATCTCGCGGCCGTCGGCGGTGTGCAGGACGAGCTCTTTGCCGTCGAGGTAGACGGCGTCGAGCTCGGCTTCGATGCGTCGCGTCTTCTCACCGCGGACCAGGGTGACGCGGGTCGGCGACACCGTGACGACCAGCCGGTCGTGCGCCCAGATCACCGCGAACGCGAACCCGAGCACCAGGCCGCCGGCGACAGCGGCGAGCGTCGCCCAGGGTTGCGGCAGCTTCGTGAGCACCTTGAACACACCCTGGAACGGGAAGGCCGGCAGGCCGGCGACCCACGCGGCGATGGCCCAGACCCCGACGCCCACGGCGGCGCCGGCCAGGGGACAGCCGACCCAGGACCCGGTGCGCAGCCACGACGGCTCGTCGACGGTCGTCTCCATGTCGCCTATTATCAGACCGCGCGCTCGGTTTATGAAAGCCGGGTCAGACCAGTTCGTTGATCACTTCGCGGAGCTTGGCCTCCAGCCCCGGGCCGTCCTCGGCGAACCGGGACGAGACCAGCAGCTGGTCGTCGGCCGTGCGCAGGCAGATCGAACCGGCCACGGAGATCTCGATGACGTTCAGCCGGAACGGGTACGCGCGCCGCCCCTGCCGCACCTCGGCCTCCCGCACGAGCTGGCCGAGCCGTTCGCCGGCGACGATCTGGCGCCGGTAGAAGCCGGGTGCCCACGGGGTCGTGCCCGACGGCTCGCCCGCACCGCGCAGCGCCGGGCCGCGCGCGTTGGCGAAGTGCCGGGACGCGGCCGGCGCGAAGTACTCGATCGCCTGCCGCATCGCCGAATCGTGGGCGAGCGCGGGCCGGCCGTAGCGGTTGCGGGGGCTGCGCGGATCCGGGTCCACCCGGCCGCGCAGGAACGCGAGGAGGTCGTTCCACCAGTCCGCCCACTGCTCCTGGACGGCGGCGCGGTCGATCTCCGGCGGGACGTGCACCGGGACCTGCGGCTCCACCGGCGGCAGGACCTGTCCTTCGGAAACGGACAGCGCCAGGGCGTCACGGATGTACAGCGCGACGTCGATCTCGGTCTCGCTGCTCCACCCGGCTCGCCAGGATGTCGTGTTCTCCAGCTGCACGTTTTCCAGAGTACGCGGGAAAGCCGCTGATCCCGGCAAAGTCGGCAAGGTGAAACAAGCGTCAGGCCGGTTGCTCGCGCACCTGTTGCCAGATCAGGAAATACGCACGGTGCACCACATGCGCGACGCGGCTCTGCGCCGGCGTTGCGCCGAACGACGCAAAGGACCGCCACCAGCCCGCGCGCTCGAGGGCGTGCGCGGCCAGCTCTGGCCGGGGCGCGCCCGGCTTGCCGAGCTGGGCGCCGATGTCGGCGTTGCTGCCCACCCGCAGCACCTCTTCGGAGAGGTCTTCGGGCATGTCGACGGCGCCGGAGGCGACCAGCGTCAGCGCTTCGAGCAGCCGCAGCTGGTGGGCCTCGGGCTTGGCGAGCAGCACCTCGATGGCGTCGTGCACGCGCTGGCGCTCGGCCGGATCGCCGGAGGCGTGCGCGAGCGCGGTGACGGACGCGAGCGCGGCGGCCGCCTTGATCCCGTCGGCGCGGGCGGCGAACACGATCGACAGCCGCTGCCGCACGGCTTCCAGGCCGGACGCGTCCAGCAGGGACCGCCGCAGCGCGCCCGCCGTGATCTCCGGTTCCTTGCGGATGACGTCGACGGCGTGCGAGACGCCGAACAGGTCGAGCTTCTCCAGCAGCCGCAGCCGGGTGCCGGCCGGGACGTCGCACTCCCAGCTGGTGAAGATGTCGGCCGAGATCAGCATGGTCTGCAGGACGTCGTCGTCGAGCTCGGCCAGCTGCCGCAGCGCCTCGGCGTCGGCGGAGGTGAAGCCGCCCGACTCGGCGGACTCGGCGATCAGCCCGATCACCGGCAGGACGTCGGCGACGCGCGGCTTGAGCGTCGAGGCCTGCTTCTCCGACAGGATCGTCGCGGCTTTCCAGATGTCGCCGTCGGCGCCCTCGACCGACTCGGGCGCGATGGTGTCGGCCTTGTTCAGCACGGCGATGGCGTTGACCGGACCGGCCTCGCGGCTCGCGGTGGCCGCGGTGAACGCGGCGAGCGCCTGCTGGTCGTCGGCACGGACGCCCTGCGTGACGACGTAGAGGACGGCCTCGGCGCCGGCGACGGCGTTGCGCGAGGTGTCGTCGAGGTCGTCGGAGCCCTCTTCGTCGTCTTTGCGGTGCTTCGCGGCGCCGAGGAGCAGCTCGGTGCGCGACACCGACGCGGCGTCGAGCGAGCCGAGGCCGGGGGTGTCGATGACGGTCATGCCCTGCAGCACGGCGTTGGTCAGGTAGGCCTCGATGTGCGAGACCTTGGTGATGTCGACGCCCAGCTCGGCCGGGATCATCCCGTCGGAGGCGAAGGGGAGCACCTGCTTGCGGCCGTCGGTGAAGACGATCTCGACGCGGTCCACGGTGCCGTACTGGAAGCGGGTCACCAGCCGGGTGCACTCACCGATGTCGGTCGGCGCGACCCGGCGCCCGATCAGCGCGTTCACCAGTGTCGACTTGCCCGACTTGATCCGCCCGGCGACGGCCACCTGCAGCGGCGCGCCGAGCCGGCGCAGCACCTCGGCGAACCCGGCCGACGTCCGCGCGGACACCTGCGACTGCAGGCGGTGGCACAGGTTGGCCACGGACATCGACAGCGGACCCGCGAGCCGGTTCTGCTCCGGTGACGTCACGACCCCCAGTCCTCCCCGGTCGAACGGACACGACCCGGGGAATCGTCCCATGCGCCTCATCCTCGGGTCGCACCGAAGGTGGTACCGGCGACCGACGCGCGGGCCCCGGGCCGGGACCTAGTGTTGTCTGGTGCGACGGCTGAGTCTCTGGATGCGTGCCCACCCCATGGCGGGCGACTCGGTGCTCGCCGTCCTGCTCGGCCTGTTCGACCTGATGCTCTTCGCCGCCGACGGCTTCGCCGAGGTGCCCGAGCTGCCGCCCTGGTACGTCGGGATCCCGGTGATCATCGCGATGGTGACGCCGCTGGTGTTCCGGCGGCGCTCGCCGCTGTGGTCGGCGTACGTCGTGCTCGTGATCAGCATCGTGCACGCGGCGCTGATGCTCGGCATCGGCAGCGCGGCCGGGCTGGCGATGAGCATCTACTCCGTCGTCGTCTACGCCGGGCGGCGCCAGGGCGTGGTGTTCGTCGGCGCGGTCGTGGTCGCGTCGGCGATCCAGCTGCTGATCGAGCAGTCCGGCGACATCCTCATCGCGGTGCTTTTCCTGGCGTTCGGCATCGCGCTCTGCTGGACGCTCGGCGAGTTCGTCGGGGCGCGCCGCGCCTACGACGTGGAAGTGGAGGCGAGGTTGCACCTGCTCGAAACCGAACGCGACCAGGCCACCCGGATCGCGGTGGCCGAGGAACGCGGCCGCATCGCGCGCGAACTGCACGACGTCGTCGCGCACGCGGTCAGCGTCATGGTGGTCCAGGCCGACGGCGCTTCGTACGCGATCCGCAGCAACCCCGAGCTCGCCCAGCGGGCCCTGCAGACGATTTCCGAGACCGGCCGCGGCGCGCTCGGCGAGCTGCGCGCGCTGCTCGACGTCCTGCGCAACGACCGCGCCGAAGGCGAGCCGCGCGTCCCGCAGCCGGACGCGCACGCGATCGCCGACCTGGCCGAGCGGATGCGTGCGGCGGGCGTGCCGGTGACGCTGGAGACCGACGAGCTCGGCGACCTGCCCGCCGGGGTATCGCTCGCGGCGTACCGGATCGTGCAGGAGTCGCTGACCAACACGCTCAAGCACGCCGGGCGCGGCGCGACCGCGTCCGTGCGGCTGCACCGGACCGGCGACCTGGTGGAGGTCCTGGTCTCGGACGACGGCGCCGGCCGGCTGCCCCAGCTGACCCCGGCCGGACGCGGGCTGTCCGTCCCCGGCGGCAACGGACTGATCGGCATGCGCGAACGCGCGCACGTCTACGGCGGAACCCTCGAGGTCGGTCCGGCTCCAGGTGGCGGGTGGCAGGTCCGCGCGGCGCTGCCGGTTAGGTTGGCGCAGTGATCCGTGTGGTGGTCGTCGACGACCAGGAACTGATGCGTGTCGGGTTCCGGATGGTGCTGGGCGCGCAGGAGGACATCGACGTCGTCGGCGAGGCCGGCAACGGCGCCCAGGCCATCCGGATGGCCGAGGAGCTGCGCCCCGACGTCGTCCTGATGGACGTCCGGATGCCGGTGCTCGACGGGGTGGAGGCGACGAAGAAGATCGTCGCCGACGGCACCGCGCGGGTGCTCGTGATGACGACGTTCGACCTCGACGAGTACGTCTACGCGGCGCTGCAGGGCGGGGCGAGCGGGTTCCTGCTGAAGGACACCCAGCCCGACCACCTGGTCTCGGCGTTGCGCGCGGTGGCTTCGGGCGACGCAGTCGTCTCGCCGTCGGTGACGCGCCGGCTGCTGGACCGCTTCGTCGGCGCGGGCGGCACGCCGATGCGCGACACGGCCGAGCTGGACGTGCTCACCGACCGCGAGCGCGAGGTGCTCGTGCTGATCGCCAAGGGCATGTCGAACCTGGAGATCGCCGAGGCGCTGTTCCTCTCGGAGGCGACGGTGAAGACACACGTCGGCCGGATCCTGGCGAAGCTGGACCTGCGCGACCGGGTGCAGGCGGTGGTACTGGCCTACGAAACCGGCCTGGCCCGCCCCGGCCTCGCCTGACGGAGGTCCGCACTTTCCCTATGAAAGATGCGTCCGGAGGGCCCCTGGACGCATCTTTCATAGGGAAAGTGACGCTCGGACGGTCGCGACCACTCGCTTCGGATCGCCGTACAAGTCAGCTTTGGTGACGATCATGAAACGCCATCCCTCGGCCTCGATCGCGGCACGGCGTTGCGCGTCGAGGCGCGGCTGGATGCCGTCGAGATGCCACTCACCGTCGTACTCGACGGCCAGCTTTTGCGCAGGGAACGCCAGGTCAAGGCGGCCAAGGAAGTCACCCGCTCCGGTGATGACGTCGACTTGGACCTCGGGCTTGAGCCCGGCGACGGTGAGCCACACCCGCAGCTCGGACTCGGGGATGCTCTCTGCCCGAGCGTCTACCAGCGCGAGCGCTTTCTTGGCTCGCACCATTCCGTTGTCGCGGCGCGGCATGAGATAACGCTGCAGTTCGGCCAGGTTCACCAGCCCGCTGCCGAGGAAGGCATCGAGGTAGCCGACAGTGCGGGGAAGCGAACGATGAAGCTTGGTGTTCGTGGCGACGTCCAACGCCAGCCGAGGTGGCGTAGCGAGCTGGATGTCACCCCACGGCTCGCTGTCGATCACCCGGCTGGTCCGCCGGATGTGCAGCCCGGCCTGCCGGTTGAACTTCAGGTTCTCGGGCGCGACGAATTCGACCAGGTCCTGCGGACCGACCAGTTCAAGGCCCCAGACGGCCGCTGCCGAGCACCCGGTCAGGACGGCACCACTCGGTGCAAGCAGTGCGGCGGCACGGCACCGCATCGAGTGCGTGACTTCGGTCGTCGAGGCGACGTAGACGTTCCGGAACAACCGGGTGAACGACGGGGACCGCAATTCGAGCAACGTCAACGCGTCTTCGGCCACGGCGTGGCTCCCGACGAAGGGCTCGATGAAGTCGACCAGGTCTCTGCTGCGACGTTGGAACACCCACCAAACCTGCGTCACACCACCGACAACCAAGCCCGCAGAAGATCAACTACGGCCTACTTATCCACATCCCCCGAAATCCCTCCACAACCCCGCATCTTTCCTAGAGAAAGTGACGCTTTAGCCCTCCAGGGCGCATCTTTCCTGGAGAAAGTGGCGGGTTGGGTTAGCGGTAGTCGTCGGGTGGGGTTGTTGCTGGGTTTTTGCCGGCGTTGCGGACTTCGGTGAGCCAGCGGCCGAAGTCCGGGCGGTCTCCGTCGATGTCTGTGTAGTCGTACTCGTGCATCAGGGTCCAGGACGCCAGCGTCTGGCCGGCGAACCGGGCGACGTCGGGGTCTTGCGCCAGGGCTACGACGCCGCGGGCCAGCAGGTACGGGGTCTCGGAGATCTTGAAGTCGACCGGCGCGAGCTTGCCCACCGCGTCGCGCCAGGTGGCTTCGGTGACTTCGAAGACGTCCAGCATCGACTCCGAGCGCAGGAAGCCCGGGGTGACCGCCAAGCCGACGCAGTCGTTCTTCTTCAGCTCGACGCCCAGCGCTCGGCCGAGTGCGCGGATGCCGCACTTGGCCAGGTAGTACGGCAGGCCCGCGCCGACGTAGTCGTCGTTGTCGCCGTCCGTGACCTCGAGGACCAGGCCGCGGCGGGCGACCACCAGTGGCAGGAGCTTGTGCAGCGCGATGAGGTGCGTGTCGAGCGCGTTGTGCGTCAGGTTCAGCGCGTCTTCCAGGGGCGTCTCCCAGAAGGGCGCGTCGAAGTGGAAGTACATGTCGCCGCCCCAGACGTCGTCGACCAGGATGTCGACTCCGTCTGTTTCGGACTCGATGCGCGCCTTCAGCGCGTCCACATCGGACACCGATGTGAAGTCGCAGCGGACCGGGACGGCTTTGCCGCCCGCCGCCTCGACCAGTTCCGCCGTCTCCTCGATCGTCTCCGGGCGCTTCATCGGTGACGCCGTTTCGCGCGTCGACCGGCCGGTGACGTACACCGTCGCCCCCGCGCGGCCCAGTTCCACCGCGATCGCGCGGCCACAGCCCCGGGTCGCCCCCGTGACCACCGCGACCTTGCCCTGCAAACTCATCTGTTCTCCCGTCCCCGCCACGCGGTCAGCACCGCGTCGACGTCTTCGGCCAGCCGGTCGGCCAGCCGCCCCTGCGGCCGGATCGACCAGTCCAGCGACACTCCGTTGATGACCGCCAGCAGGGCCCGCGCGGCGCGGGGCACGCTCGGCGCGTGCGGCAGCTCGGCCGCCACCGCGCGGACGAGCCGGGCCAGTTCCGCTTCCACCGCCGCGTAGTGCTCGCCCAGCAGCGACCGCAGCACCGGGTCGCCGATGTCGACGCCGAGCTGGCCCAGGTGGTTGGCCGCCTCTTCGGCGTCGCCGAGCACCGCGTAGACCGTCACGGCCGCGGCTCGCAGTCCCACGATCGGGTCATCCGAGGAATCCGCGCACGCCCGCATCTGCTCGACCGCGCGGGTGGTCGCGCGCCGGCTCAGCGCCTGCAGCAAACCGGCCTTCGAGCCGAACCGCTGCCCGGCCGTGCCGACCGCGACCCCGGCCTCCGCGGCCACCTGGGCCAGGGTGAAGCCCGGTCCGCACCGGCCGATCACGACCTCCGCCGCAGCCAGCAGGCGCTCGTCGGTGATGCTCCTCGGCCTGGCCACCCCATTATTGAACCACAGTTCATTAATGGTGTCACCCGGGGACGCATCAGGGTCGGGTCAGGGTCATCACCGATCGCGCATCGGCCGAAAAGCCAGGAAGGTACTACTCAGGTAGGGGGCCCGGTTCGGTCTACAGGGTGACGCGCGAACAGGTCCTCACCCGCGACGATAGGTACGTCGTAAGCGAGGGGCGAAGAGGAGCAAGCCATGATCGAGGCAACGGGCCTCACCAAACGGTACGGAAAGACGCTGGCGGTGAACAACCTGTCGTTCTCCGTGGCCGCGGGGCAGGTCACCGGCTTCCTCGGTCCCAACGGGGCGGGTAAGTCGACCACCATGCGCATGATCCTGGGCCTGGACAACCCCACCGGGGGCCAGGTCACCATCGGGGGCAAGAAGTACCACGACCTCAAGCAGCCGCTGCGGACCGTCGGGGCGTTGCTCGACGCGAAGTGGGTGCACCCCAACCGCTCGGCGCGCGCCCACCTGCAGTGGATGGCGAAGTCCAACAAGATCCCGACCGCCCGCGTCGACGAGGTGCTCGGCACCGTCGGCCTGAGCAACGTCGCGAACAAGCGCGCCGGCGGGTTCTCGCTCGGCATGTCGCAGCGGCTCGGCATCGCGGCCGCCCTGCTGGGCGACCCCGAGGTGCTGCTGTTCGACGAGCCGGTGAACGGCCTCGACCCGGAGGGCATCCTCTGGATCCGGAAGTTCATGCACCGGCTGGCCGAGGAAGGCCGCACGGTCTTCGTCTCGAGCCACCTGCTTTCGGAGATGGCGCTGACCGCCAGCAACCTCGTGGTGATCGGCCGCGGGCAGCTGATCTCGCAGTCGTCGACGGAGGACTTCGTCTCCCGCGCCGCGGAGAACACGGTCAAGGTCCGCTCGCCGCAGCTGACCGAGCTGCGTGACGTCCTCCAGCGCGCGAGCGCCGGCGTCACCGGGGACGAGAAGGCGCTCGTCGTGTCCGGCATGGACAGCGACAAGATCGGCGAGATCGCCGCCGAGCACCGGATCGTGCTGCACGAGCTGAGCCCGCAGACCGGTTCGCTCGAACAGGCCTTCATGCAGATCACCGGCGACTCCGTCGAGTACCACACCGGTCTCGAAACCGAGGCGCAGCAAGTACTCGAGTCCGCCAAGTAATCGAAACCTCCACGGGGAACCAAAGATCATGAACCTGCTCGCGGTCGAACGCATCAAGCTGTTCACCACCCGCTCGCCGTGGTGGTGCGCGCTCATCACCATCGTCCTGTCCGTCGGCTTCGCCGCCATCCTGGCCGGCGCGACCGAGGCCGGCGACTCACTGACCGTCTCGGCCACCCAGTTCGGTGGCACGCAGTTCGGCATCGCCGTCGTCATGGTGCTCGCCGCCCTCGCGGTGACCACCGAATACCGCTTCAACACCATCCGCACCACGTTCCAGGCGGTGCCGCACCGCTCGCCGGCGCTGGTCGCCAAGGCGACGGTCGTCGGGCTGCTCGCGCTGGTCATCGGCGAGATCTCGGCGTTCGGCGCGTGGGGCCTCGCGAAGGTGATGCGGCCGAACGACAACCTCGCCCTGGCCACCGGCCAGGACTGGGCCACCGTCGCCGGGCTCGGCGTGGTCTTCGCCTTCAGCGCGGTGCTCGCCGTCGCCGTCGGCATCATGATCCGGCACAGCGCCGGCGCGATCGCCCTGCTGCTCATCTACGCACTGGCCGTAGAGAGCCTGGTGCAGCTGATCCCGAAGATCGGCAACCACATCCACGAGTGGCTGCCGTTCAACGTGGCCAACAAGTTCCTCGTCGGCTCGACGCCGGCCGGAAACGGCCCCATGCCGTCGGACTCGCCGCTGAGCCCGGGCTGGGCGCTGGCCTACTTCGCCGGGGTTTCGATCGTGTTCCTGCTCATCGCACTCGGGGTGGCGAAGAAGCGGGACGCCTGAGGGGAAACAGGGGAAAACGGAAAATCCGGGTCGCGCTGTCGGGGGGCGACCCGGATTTTTCGTTTCTCGCTAGGCTCACCGCGACGGGACGGGTGGGCGGATGATCGAAGCAACGGCACTGACCAAGGCGTACGGCGACACGACCGCCGTGGACCAGCTGAGCTTCACCGCGCGCTCCGGCCGCGTCACCGGCTTCCTCGGCCCGAACGGCGCCGGCAAGTCCACGACGATGCGGCTCGCCGTCGGCCTCGACACCCCGGACGCGGGGACCGTGCTCATCGACGGCGTCCCGTACCGCGAACTGAAGGACCCGCTGACGACGGTCGGCACGATGCTGGACGCCGCCTGGCGCCACCCCGGCCGCGGCGGCCGCGACCACCTGCGCTGGCTGGCCGCGACCAACGGCATCCCGGACCGGCGGGTCGACCAGGTGCTGGCGCTGGTCGGGCTGACGAGCGTCGGGAAGACGCGGGCCGGGCGGTATTCCCTCGGCATGCTGCAGCGGCTGGGGATCGCCGCCGCGCTGCTCGGCGACCCGCGGGTGCTGCTGTTCGACGAGCCGGTGAACGGCCTCGACCCCGAGGGCATGGCCTGGATCCGGCAGCTGCTGCACTCGCTGGCCGCCGAGGGCCGGACCGTGTTCGTGTCGAGCCACCTGCTGCCCGAGATGGCGCAGACCGCCCAGGACCTGGTGGTGATCGGCCGCGGCCGGCTGATCTACCAGGGCACGATGGACGAGTTCGTGGCGCGCACGAGCCACCACGGCGTGCGCGTGCGGACCCCGCACGCCGCTGAGCTGCGGGCCGCGCTCACCGGGCAGGTGGAGTTCACCGAAGCCGACGGCGCGTTCGTGGTGTCCGGAGTGGACAGTGACCGGATCGGGCAGCTCGCCTTCGACGCCGGCGCGACGCTGCACGAGCTGAGCCCGATCGCCGGCTCGCTGGAACAGGCCTACCTCGACCTCACCCGCGAGGCCGTCGAATTCTCCGCCTCGGAGGTCGCGCAGTGACCACGACGACGTCGAACCTCCTCCGCGCCGAGCGGATCAAGCTCTTCAGCACCCGGGCGCCGTGGTGGTGCCTGGCGCTCGCGTTCGTCGCGCCGCTCGGCTTCACCGCGCTGTTCTTCGCGCTGGCCGGGCCGGAGATCCCGGCGACTGTCGGCAACACGCAGCTCGCGAGCGGCAACGGCCGGACCGTGCTGCTGGTGCTCGCCGTGCTCACGACGGCGTCGGAGTTCGGCTGGGGCACGATGCGGCTGACCTTCCAGGCCGTCCCGGGCCGCGTGCCCGCGCTGCTGGCGAAGGTGACGATCATCGGCGTGGTGGGGGCCGTGCTCGGGCTGGTCGTCGGCTTCGGGGCCTGGGGTGTCGGGACGCTGGTGCAGCCGGACGCCGATCTCGCGCTGCACTCCGGCGCCGAGTGGCGGTCGGTGCTCGGCCAGAGCCTGGTCTTCCTGCTCACCGCGGTGGCCGGGGTCGGGGTCGCGCTGCTCCTGCGCAACGTCGCCTTCGCGCTGACGGCGGTGCTCGTGTGGACGCAGCTGCTGGAGGGGCTGGTCGTCTTCATCCCGGGCGCCGGGCGGCACATCTACCAGTGGATGCCGTTCCACGCCGCGGACCAGTTCGTCGGCGCGGGTGGCTTCGGCGCCGGCGCGCTGCAGCTGCCGGCCGCGCCACTCGGCCCGTGGGGCTATCTCGGTTACTTCGCGGCGATCAGCGTTGCCCTGTTCGTGGCCGGGGTGCTCGTCACGGCGAGGCGTGACGCCTGAGCGTGATCGTCGTCTCACTACTCCACAAAACTGTGTTAAGAGAAGATGAAAACGTTGTGGCTTCTCTCACAGGCGCCGGACATAATGTTATGACCAGGCAATATTCGTAAGAGAGCGAACCGGACCCGTCTGAGCTCCCCTGGAGGTGATCCTTGGCGGTGGACACCGGTCAAGAATTGGGCAGCACGATTCCCCGGGCCCGCGTCGAAGACGACGCACCACGGCTCGAACCCATGTTGGATCTTGAATGGTCGCGGGCCATCGAACTCCCGCAGAACGCCATGGCGGCGGGCACGCCCGCCGAACTTCGCCGCGCCTGGGTGCATCGCGCACCCGAGGACAGCGTCCTCGCCCTGTTCCGCGCGTCGGCCGGGATGGCCGGGCCGATCCCCGCGCCGTGGTGGTTGCGCGCGGTCGCGGACGGCAAGCTCGATTCCCGGGAACAGGGTTTCCGCGTCGAGGACCGCATCGCGCAACTGCTCGGCAGGCGGCCGGGCTGGGAATTCGTTCCCTGGGCCGCGGACGGCGAATCGGGCTACTGGGAGTTCATGCCGTCCGAACGCGGGAAATCGGGACACGCGATTCCCACGACGGTGATGAACACCGACCGGCACGCCGGCTGGATCGACGTCCTCCCGGCGCACACCGGGCCGACGCCGGACCCGATCCCGGTCGCCGGACTGGCCGGGCTGCGGTCCCGGCTCGGGGAGTTCGAAGCCGCTCGGTGACCGTTCGTTATCCATCCATGCCCCCGCCACCACCCTCAACGGAGGCGCTCCGCGCCCGGCTACATTCAGTGCGTGGAGAACGAAGACAGTCGACGGCTGCGCAGCGTGGTCAGTTACGTCAAACGCGGCGGCCGGATGACCGTCGGGCAGCAACGCGCGTGGGACGAGCTGTGGCCGGAAGTCGGCCGCACGGTGGGCGAACTGCCCGCCGGGACGCTGGACTTCGGCGCGTGGTTCGGCCGCGAGGCGCCGGTGCTCGTCGAGATCGGCTCCGGCATGGGCGAGACGACGTCGCAGCTGGCCGCCGCGGCGCCGGAGCTGAACTACGTCGCCGTCGAGGTCTACGACCCGGGCCTCGGCCAGCTGATGCTGCGCGCCGAAAAACTCGGCGTCGAGAACCTGCGGCTGCTGCACGGGGACGCCGTCGTGCTGCTCACCGAGCACGTCGAGCCCGGGACGCTGCACGGCGTCCGGCTGTTCTTCCCGGACCCGTGGCCGAAGAAGAAGCACCACAAGCGGCGGATCGTGTCGCCGTCGTTCGCCGCCCTCGTGGCGTCGCGGCTCGCGCCCGGCGGGACGTTCCACATGGCGACCGACTGGGAGAACTACGCCGAGCAGATGCTCGAGGTCTGCTCCGCCGAGCCCGCGCTGCGCAACCGGTACGCCGACGAGCCGGGCGGCTGGGCGCCGCGGCCGGAGTGGCGGCCGGTGACCAAGTTCGAACAGCGCGCCGACGTCGACGGCCGCGTCTCGCACGACCTGATCTTCGAGAAGCGTTAGAAACGCTGAAGGGGACCTCTCCCCGGATCCCCGCGGAGAAAGGTCCCCTTCAGCTCACTACCCCCGGTGCTCGCCCCTCCCCCGACAGAGGGGCGAACGTCCTATTCCTCGGCCAGCGGCTCGGCCTGGACCCGCTTGAGGGCGGGCGTGCAGACCGACGCGCCGAGCAGGGCCACGCCCACCCCGAGCACCACCGGCGCCAGGAGCCACGGACTCAGCACGATTCCGCGTGGATCGACCATGCTGTAAAGCCCAACACCGACGAGTACCCCGACGATTCCCGCGCCGATGGTGGCGACCAGCGCGGGCAACGCGGCTTCCATCCGCAACGCCCTCGAGAGCACCCGCACCGGCGTGCCGGCGGCCATCAGCGCCCCGAAGGTGCGGCGGCGGTCCATCACCGAGCCCGCGGTCGCGACCGCGGCGCTGCAGCCGGCCAGGACCCCGGCCGCGATCAGGCCGATCACGGTCACCCGGCGCAGATCGCCGAGCTCGGTCTGCTGGTTGAACAGGTACTGGTCGCGGCTGCCGATCTCCTCGCCGGCGGCCGGCCCGGCCAGCGCCGTCCGGATGATCTCGCGGTTGGCGTCGGTGGTCGGCGCGACCACGGTGACGTACTTCGGCGTCAGGCCGTCCGGCAGCGCGGCCGGGTCGATGATCGACGTGCCGGCCAGGTCGGAGTCCGGCAGGTGGACGGCTTCCGCCCGCGTCCCCGACTTGACGGCCACGGCCGGCCCTTCCCAGTTGTCGGCGATCTTGTACTGCGCCAGGTCGAGCGCCGAGTCACCGAAGACGGCCGGACCGCCCGTGCAGTTCTCCGCGGTGAGCCCGAACCGGGTCAGCTTGACCGCGTCCGCGCAGCTCATCACCAGCGCCCGGTGGCCGTTGCGGTGCGAGCCCTCGCCCTGCACCAGGTAGACCTGGCCGACCGCGACGGCCTTCTCGGACTGACCGTACTTCTGCAGCGAACCGTTGGCCTGGTCGACGATCCTGCTCGCGTGCTGACCGTCGGTGTCGACGTAGAGCACGGAGTCCTGGAAGGACCGGCCGCCGCCCGCCATCGACTCGAACGTCGGCAGCAGCGTCAGGGCCATCGACCCGGCGAACACCGCGAGGACGATCCCGGCGGACGCGCGGTAGGCGCTCTTCGGGTCGTCACGCAGGCGACGTCCGGCGAGCAGCGACGACGGCCGCCGCCAGATCCGGACGAACGTGCCGCCCACTGCCGACGTCACCCACGGCCCGACGATCGCGGCCGAGCCGACCAGCAGGAACAGCCCCACCATGACCATGCCGATGCCGCCGGAGTCACCCGAAGTCGACACCGCGTAGAGGAAGAACAGCCCGGCCGCGGGCAGGGCCAGCAGCCGCCACCAGCGCAACGGCTTCTTGGTGTGGCCGCCGGTGGCGAACAGCGGGTTCTTCAGCACACGACGCAGGCCGAGGACACCGGCCAGCACCACGAGCACCGGGATCGCCACGACGATGAACACCGTCAAGCCGATCGGCAGCACGAAGTCCGCGGCCTGCCAGGTGCCGCCCGCCCACGGCACGAACGACGCGAGGCCGTGCAGCGCCGGGCTGAGCAGCAGGCCGAGCAGCGCGCCGATACCCGCGGACAACGTCGTCTCGGCGGCCACCATGTTCGTGACCTGCCCCGGCGTCGCGCCGGCCAGCCGGAGCGCGGCCAGCCGCCGTTCCCGCCGGGCCGCCGTCAGCCGCGCCGACGACGCGACCAGCACCAGGCTCGGCACCAGCAGCACGATGATGCCGACCCAGGACAGCAGCATCAGCAGGCCGTCCGGCCGGGCTTGCCCGCTCGGGAAGCCCGAGACCTGCGACGACGCCTCCGGCATCGCGTCCGGTGTGTGCCCGGTCAGCGCGACGAGCTGTTCGGGGAAGCGCAGAGCGTCGTCGCCCAGCGCGCCGACGGGTTTGCCGAACCGGTCGCCGAGCTGCGCGGCCGAGTTGCTCTGCAGCAGCCGGCCGAGCGCGGGCGACACGACGGTCTCGCCGGGTCCCGGCAGCTGCGGCACCCCCGCCGGCAGCTGGATGCCGGCCGCGGTGGCGCCCGGCGCCAGTGCGACGTCGACGCGGATGATCTGCTTGCCGTCGAAGTAGTCCTTCGTCGCCGCGAAGGCCATCTTGGCCGGGCCGTCGTTGGTGCGGCTGTAGAACTGGTCGCCCTGCCAGAGGGCGCGTTGCTCGCGGTGCACCGTGGCGAACGGCAGCGTCGCCAGCAGCAGCACCAGCCCGGTCGCGACGGCCACCCCGACCGCGGTGAGGATCGCCGACGTCCGGGTCCGCCGGTCGACCTTCAGCACCCGCAGGGCGATCTGCAGCGAGTTCATGCCGCGAGCCTCGTGGCGATCAGGCCGTCCCGGATGGCGACGGTCTTCGGCATCGACTCGGCCAGCTCGCGGTCGTGGGTCACGACGATCACCGCGGCGCCCGTCTCGTGCGCGGCGCCGAGCAGGGCGTCCATCGTGTCGCGGCCGGTGCGCGTGTCGAGGGCGCCGGTCGGCTCGTCGGCGAAGATCACCTTCGGCCGGTGGGTGAGCGCCCGGGCGATCGCGACGCGCTGGGCCTCACCGCCGGAGAGCTCGCCCGGACGCCGGCCCTCCTTGCCGGCCAGGCCGAGCCGCGCGAGCCACTGACGGCCGGCGTCGATGGCTTCCTTGCGGCCGAGGCCGGCCAGCAGCGACGGCAGCGCGACGTTCTCCTCCGCCGACAGCTCGGCGACGAGCATCCCGGACTGGAAGACGAAACCGAACTCGGTGCGGCGCAGCTCGCTGCGCTTCTTCTCGCCGAGGTGGTCGATCCGCTGCCCCGCCAGGAAGATCTGCCCGTCGTCGGCGCGGAGGATGCCGGCCAGCACATGCAGCAGCGACGTCTTGCCCGAGCCGGACGGCCCGACGATGGCGACCGCGTCGCGCGGCTGGATGTCGATGTCGATGCCGGCCAGAGCGTGCTGGGCGCCGTAGCGCTTGACCAGCCCACGGCCGGACAACACCGGGCCATCGGTCCACTGTGGAGTGTTCGGGTCCACGAGGTTCTCCCCTGTCGGTCGGGATCTTGATGCCGATGAGCTTCGCCGAGACCAGGGGGTGTCCACTTCGGGCAGACGGCCAGTCACGGGCCCGCCCGCATCGGCCGATCGGCCGAGGGAGCGCGAGCCACTCGGCCAAGGTGCGGACGCCCGCGGATCCTCTAACGTCACGTTGTGACCGCCGCGCCTCCTCCGAACACGCTCTACACCCGCACCGCCGCCCTGGTGCGGCGCATCGGCGTGCCCGCGGCCGTGCTGTTCGCCGCGCTGCTGTTCGACGTCGTCTTCACGACGCAGGCCGCGCTCGACGAACACGGCCCGCGCTTCGTCGACTTCGGGCTGCTGCCCGGCATTTTCGCGATGGTGGCCTGCGCGCTCTGGGCCCAGAAGCGGGCCGCCGTCGCCGGTGCGACCGGCGCCGCCGTGCTGGTGTTCTCCACGCTCTTCATCCACGCGTTCCACATCCCGCCGTACTCGAGCGTGCTGCCGAAGGTGACGATCACCGAGGTCGTGGCGGGCGAGCTGATGCTCTACTACGTGACGCGCCGGGCGCGGGCGGGCGTGGCGTTCTGCGTGGTCAGCGCCCTGACCGTCGGGTGCCTGGTCGCGGTCTTCGGCCGCTACGAGAGTGTCGGCGGGATCGACAGCGGTGCGGCCTACCAGGCCATGCTGTTCGGCCTGCTCCTGCTCCTCGGGGCGGTGGTGCCCGCCATCGCGGCGCGGGATCGCAGCCCGAAGGGTGAGCCGCGGGCGCGCAAGCTCAACCGGGTCAGCCAGCTGGCGCTGGGGCAGTGGCCGCTGATCGGGCTGCTCGCCTTCGCCCTGCTCTTCGAGTTCGGCTACACCTACTCCAGCACCGCCCGCGGCTTCCCGATCCTGTTCTGCTCGCTCGTCGCGGCCGTCATCGCGGTGCTGTCGCCGCGGCGGCCCGCGGACGCGGTCCTCGGCATCGCCGGGGTCCTGCTGCTCTCCGCGGTCGTCACGCCGTTGCTGCAGTTGCGCAGCTCCTACCCGATGCCCGGCGGGGTGCCGTTCGTGCAGGTCATCGCCGGGATGGGCGTGGTCGTGAACCTGACCCGCGCCCGGGGGCTGAGCGCCTCGTGGCCACGGGTGGCCGTGCTGTCGGCCGTCGTCGCGCTCGGGGCGATCCTCAACTCGAACCAGCCCGCCGGCAACCTGCAGACCGACCCGCAAACGCTTTCGATCCTGGCCTTCGCCGCGGCGCTGATGCTGGGCATCTCGATCGCCGTCGGCCTGATGCTGCGATCCCGGGACTCCGAGCGCACGACGGTCGTCCAGTCGGCGGTGTCCGAGGCGCAGACCGCCGAGCGGATGGCGCTGGCCCGCGAGCTGCACGACATCGTCGCCCACCACGTCACCGGGATCGTGGTGCAGGCGCAGGCCGCGCGGATGATGGCCGAGCGGGACCCGCAGATCGCGGTCGAGGCGATGGGCCGGATCGAGAACGCCGGCGTCGAGGCGCTCGCGGCGATGCGGCGGCTGGTCCGCTCGATGCGCGGCGACGCGCCCGCCGGGTCGAGCGAGTTCAGCGAGCAGGCCACCACGGATCTCGGCGCCGACCTGCGGAAGCTGGTCGAGGGCGCCAACCACGGCGTGCCGACGTCGATGCACCTCGACCTGCCGCCGGACCTGCCGCACGAGGTCGGGCGCTCGGCGCTGCGGCTGGTGCAGGAGTCGCTGACGAACGTCGGCAAGCACGCCTCGGGCGCGACCGACGCGTTCGTGCTCGCCGAGGTGAGCGGCCCGGAGCTGCACCTGCGGGTGACCGACAACGGGCGCGAGCGCACGCAACGGCCGGCCGGGGGATCGGGCGGTTACGGTCTGGTCGGCATGCGCGAACGCGTCGCGCTGCTGAAGGGCCGGCTCTCGGCCGGGCGCGGCCCGGACGGCGGCTGGCGCGTCGAAGCTTGGCTGCCGCTGGCGGCCACCGAAGAAGCGGAAGGGGACGAGTGATCCGGGTACTGATCGCCGACGACCAGGAGATGGTGCGGATGGGGTTCCGCATGATCCTGGACGCGCAGGACGACATCGAGGTCGTCGCCGACGTCGCGGACGGCGTCTCGGCGGTCTCGAAAGCCCGCGAGCTGCGCCCGGACGTCTGCCTGCTCGACATCCGCATGCCCGGCCTCGACGGTCTCGAGGTCACCCGGCAGCTGGCCGGCCCGGACGTCACCGACCCGCTGAAGGTAGTGGTGGTCACCACCTTCGACCTCGACGAGTACGTGCACACGGCGTTGCGCAACGGCGCGTCCGGATTTCTGCTGAAGGACGCCGGCCCGGCGCTGCTGATCGAAGCGGTCCGCGCGGCCGACCGCGGCGACGCGCTGGTGTCGCCGCAGATCACCGTCCGGCTGCTCAAGCACTTCGACGGGAGTGGCCCAGCGAAACCGCAGGTCAAGCCGCCTTCCGAGCCGCTGACCGCGCGTGAGATGGACGTCGTGAAGGCGGCCGCGCGTGGGATGACGAACACCGAGATCGGGTCGGAGCTCTACCTGTCGCTCTCGACGGTGAAGACGCACCTCGCGTCGGTGCAGGGCAAGATCGGCGCGCGGAACCGGGTGGAAATCGCGGCCTGGGCGTGGCGGAGCGGAGTCGTCTCGTAATTGCGGGTGCGTAGTATCCCGACATGCAACGCCGTTTCCACGCTCCTGTCGTTCTCCCCGCCGACCCGTCCTGTTCACTCCTGCGCGACGCGGTCGTCGATGTCGACACCGATGGGCGAATTTCGTACTGCGGACCGGCGGCCACCGCCCCCGAGTCCGCCGCACCGGTCACCACCCTGACCGGCATCCTGCTGCCCGGCTTGATCAACACGCACGCGCACAGCCCGATGACGCTGCTGCGCGGCATGGGCGGCGACCTGCCGCTGCTGCCGTGGCTCAACGAGATCATCTGGCCCGCCGAGGCGAAGCTGCGGCCCGAGGACGTCCGCACCGGCATGTTGCTGGGCTCGGTCGAGATGCTGCGCCACGGCGTCACGACCAGCGCCGAGATGTACTTCGAAGGCGAGCAGCTGGTCGACGCGGTCCTCACGACGGGCGGCCGCGTGCTGGTCGCGCCGCCGGTGATGGAGCTGCCGGGACTCGACTGGCGCGCCCAGCTGGCCGCGATCGAGCGCTGGATCGACACCGACGGCCTGCGCTTCGGCCTGGGCGACCGCATCGAGCTCGGCTACGGTCCGCACTCGGCGTACATGCTGTCGGAAGAGGGTCTGCGCGCGACGGCGGAGTCGGCTGCTTCCCGTGGCGCGCTGATCCAGATCCACATCGCCGAGGCGGCCGCGGAAGACACGGACGTGCGTTCTTCGCACGGCTCGGTACCCGCGCTGCTGGCCGAGCTCGGCATGCTGGACGGCCGGGTGCTGGCGGCGCACGCGATCCACCTGTCGGACGCCGACATCGCGCTGTTCGCCGCCCACGGCGTGGGCGTGGGGCACTGCCCGGGTTCGAACGCGAAGCTCGCTTCGGGCATCGCGCGCATCGCGGACCTGCGCGCGGCCGGCGTGGCGGTCGGCCTCGGCACCGACGGCCCGGCGTCCAACGACGACATCGACCTGTGGGAAGAGCTGCAGCTCTCGGCGATGTTCGCCCGCCTCGCGACGGGCGACTCGACGGTGCTGACGGCGGCGGACGCGTTCCTGCTGGCCACCCGCGGTGGAGCAGCGGCGCTGGGCCGTGACGACATCGGCGCGCTGGAGCCGGGCCGCTGGGCCGACCTGGTGCACGTCGACCTGGACGACCCGGCGTTCGCGTGCGGCCTCGACGTCCCGGACGTCCAGCTGCTGTCGAACCTGGTCTGGGCGGCGGGATCGCGGCGGGTCCGCGACGTGTGGGTCGCGGGCGAGCAGGTGGTCACGGACGGCGAGTCGACGAAGGTGGACCGGGCGAAGGTGCAGGCCGGGGTGGCGGATACGGCGGCCCGGCTGCGGGCTTGAGGTCTTAGCGGGGGCTTGACAAGGTCGAGTTGCTGTCCTGTCAGGCCCCCGCTGATCCATCGGCCGAAGCCTGCGAATTCTCGATCGCCAGCGCAACCCATATTCCTTAACACTTGCTCACGGAGCACAAGATTTGGAACATTGAGACCAAGTCTCGGAGTCTTGTGCGACTGAGCGCCGATAAGGTCACGCCTACCGAGGCCGAGATCCAGCAGTTGCTCGTGAATTCCCACTGAACTCCATGTGGCCGCAGGTTGGCCAGACTAGGGTCGACACCTTCCTCGAAAGTCACGTTTCCCAGCAGGTAGCCCAGGTACTCCACCTTACGCTCTTCGTGCTGCGCTGCGCTGAGATCACGACGCCTTCAACGAACTCAGCCGCCTTGCTCTGCCCGCCGAGATGAGAGTTGAAGAAGTCATCTTGACGAATTTCATACCCGGCAGACAGTCTCTCGTTCACTGCCACGACCACAAATAGAAGAGCAGCACCGACTCGAACTTTTTCACGCTTGCTCAGAATCCGTCCGGCGACCTCCTTCAGCGTAAGACCAATCGCAGTTCCTGCCGCCCACCAACAATGGCACCGTCAGGTCCAGCCAGAACGAGGCCCACGGCTCCACCACTTGCCGCACCGAAAATCTCCCCGCCGGCCTTCCACAGCTTCATGGCCGCGTCCTCGCCCTCGCCACCCTTTGACATGACCCGGGCAATACGCTCTTGCCCAGTTGAATCCGCAGAGGAAAGCGAGCGGCACTTTCACGTGAAAGTGCCGCTCTGGTCAGCGGGGGCGCAGGATGAGCTCGGTCAGGTGGGCGTCCGGGGTGGCCGATATCGCCGTCACCACCGCGGTCGCGACCGAGTCCGCCTTCAGCAGGTGGGACGTGTCGTACTCGCGGCCTTCGCCCTTGAAGATCGTCTGTTGCATCTCCGTGTCCGTGCGGCCCGGGTAGACCGACGTCACGCGGATGTCCGGTTCCTCCTCGCGGAGGGCGTCGGCGAAGGCGCGGACGGCGAACTTGCTCGCCGCGTACGGGGACCAGCCGGGGCGGGCGTTCAGGCCCGCTCCCGAGTTGATCACCACGACGTGGCCATTAGCCGCTCGGAGAGCCGGGAGCAGGAGGCGGGTCAGCTCGACCACCGCGAGGGTGTTGACCTCGAAGTTCTCTCGCCACGCTTCGGCGGACGCCTCTTCGATCCGGCCCAGGCGGGCGACGCCGGCCGAGTGGACCAGGACGTCCAGGGACGCGATGTCCGCGGCCGCCCGCTCGAGGGTGGCCGGGTCGGTCAGGTCGACCGGCCACGGCGTCGCGCCCGGCAGTTCCTTCGCCAGTGTGGCCAGTGCATCCGCGTCCCGGCCGCCGAGGAGGAGGCGGTGAGTCGGGGCGAGCTGGTGGGCGACCGCCGCGCCGATGCCGCGCGAGGCTCCGGTGACGAGGGCGAGGGGAAGATCCGTCATGCCCCCACCGTAACGGCGAATCCGGCGTCCACCGTGCGGTCTTCGCGGTTGCCCGGGCCGAGCGTCCGCGAGGCCCAGCCCGAGGGGTCGACGTCCGAGTCGCGCGCGTCGTCACCGGCGTCCTTCTTCGTGGGCGTGTGCCCCTCCGCGGTGAAGCAGACCTGGTAGGTGCCGTCTTCGAGGCCGGTGAACGCGTAGGCACCGTCCGGGCCGGTGACGACGCTCGTGCCGGTGTTCAGGGTCGCCTTCACCCCGGCCAGTCCCGGCTCGCCCGCGTCCTGCAGGCCGTTGCCGTCCGTGTCGGTCCAGGCGAAGTCGCCGATCCGGTTGGTCGGCGGGGCCAGGCCGAGGTCCACGCCGAAGTCCTCGCGCTTCGGCCCGCCCAGCGTGCGCGGCGCGGTGCAGCCGTCCGGGTCCGCGTCGGAGTCCTGGTCGTCGTTGCCGGCGTCCTTGCGCGTCACGGTGAAGTCCGCCGGGACGGCGAAGCACACCTGGTAGGTGCCGTCCTTCAGCTTTTCGAAGCCGTACTTGCCGCCGCCGTCGGTCGTCGCGGTGCCGACCGTGCCGCCGGCGCCGTCCTTCAGCGTCACCCGCACGCCCGCGACGCCGGGTTCGCCCGGGTCCTGGAGCCCGTCGCGGTTGCGGTCGTTCCAGGCGAAGTCGCCGATCTTGGCGATCGCCGGCGGCGGGACCACGGTGATCGTCGCGGACGACGTCTTGTCGCCCAGCGTGCCGCCTGGGTAGTGGACGCTGGTCACCTTCGCCGTGTTGACGTGCCCGGTGTCGGCCACCGTCAGGTTCGGGTGATCGCAGGTCAGCTGCTGGTTCGCGGCCGCGGCCAGCGTGAACGGCTCGAACGGCGTGGCGCACCACGGGTCCTGGACGGTGATCCCGCTCAGGTCCTGCGTGCCCTCGTTCGTCACCGTGACGCGGTAGTGCGCGGTCTCGCCCGCCGTGACCGTCGCGAACGGGCCCCACGCGCCGGTCGCCGGGTTCTGCACTTCCTTCTTCACCGAGTACGCCGCGAGCTGCACGACGACGCAGTCCCAGCGGAGCCGTTCCGCGCTGGTCGTCGCGAAGAACTTCACCGCCGACGCCTTCGCCGGCGCGGTCGACGCCGGGAAGTCCTGCTTGGCGAGGTGCCCGTCGCTCGCGTTGTGGTCGGCGACGAGCTTGTTCTCCAGCACCTGGGCGCCGGTCGCGTCGTAGAACCGCAGGCCGGTGGCCGGATTCCCGCTCGGCAGCGCGGCGCCGGTCGACACGCTGAGTGTGTAAACGCCGCCCGGCACGAACTTCTCGGTCTGGGAGGCCGTGCTCGCCTTGCCGTCCGGGGTCTGGATCACCGCCGACCGCCGGCCGTCGACGGCGTACGCCTGCTCGGTCAGCAGCTTCGGCTGCTTCGCGGACGGCGTTCCGGGCGGCACCGGAGCGGCCGGGGTGAAGACGTAGCCGTCCGGCGCGCCGTTCGCCGCCGTCGTTTCGACGCTCGGGTTCGCCGCGACGCCGCCGCAGGCCGGGGGCGGGTCCGCGGGGGAAGCCGCGGCCACGGGCACCGCCGCGCCCGAGACCGCCATCACCACTGCCATCGCGCGCGCCGAGAAGATCACCCCCCGACTATGGCGCGGGGCCCGGGCCCGCACCGGCCGAGAGCGGTCCACTTCAGAGTGAACCTCGGCCGGTGCGGACCCGGCGCGTCAGCGCTCGCCGATCCGGCCGGGCCGGCCGAAGCGGTCCTTCTTCCAGACCGACACGAGCGACGGCCGCGGCTGCGCGGTGCCGCCGTCGGGCCAGTGCGACGTCGGCGCCGCCGAGCTCGCCGCGTTCTCACCCGGGTGCTGCACCGCGACGAGCACGACGTGGTCGGTGACGTTCGGGCCGCACGTCTCGGCGCCGACCGGCACCGACAGGAACTGCTTGACGTGCCCGCGTTCCGGACCGGTGACCGGGACCGAGAACAGGCCGTCGTTCACGCCGAGCGCGTTGCCGTCGGTCGAGACCCAGAGGTTGCCGTGACGGTCGAAGGCGACGTTGTCCGGGCAGGAGATCGGGCTGACCTGGCTCTTGTCGAAACCGCCGTAGTAGGTGTCCGCCGCGGCCGGGTCACCGCAGACGAGCAGCAGCCGCCACGAGAACGTCGTCGACGCCGCGTCGCCGCGGGCCTCCTCCCACTCCAGCACCTGCCCGTTCCTGTTGGCCACGCGCGGGTTCACCTCGTCGACGCCGGCCTTGCCCGCCGCGCCGCGGTCGCTGTTGTTGGTCAGCGCCGCGTAGACCCGGCCGGTGACCGGGTTCGGCTCGATGTCCTCGGGCCGGTCCATCTTCGTGGCGGCCACCTTGTCGGCCGCCTGCCGGGTGAAAACGTAGACCTCCTCGGCGGTGAATCCGTCCACAAAGGACTTATTGCCGCTCGCCAGCGGGAGCCACTCGCCGGTGCCGTCGAACTCGTGGTCCGACGGGAGCTTTCCGGTGCCGTCGATCTCGGATACCGGGCTGTCACCGGTGAAACGCGCGACGTACAGCGTGCCGTCGTCGAGCAGCGCCGAGTTGTGGCGCCGCGCGTGCGCGCTCTTGCCCGGCTTGTACTTGCCCTTGGAGACGAACTTGTAGATGTACTCGGAGCGTTCGTCGTCCCCGGAGTAGGCGGCGACCCGGCCGTCCGCGGTGATCTTGATGTTCGAGCCCTCGTGCTTGAAGCGGCCCAGCGCGGTGTGCTTGACCGGCGTCGAGTGCGGGTCGTTGGGGTCGATTTCGACGACCCAGCCGAACCGGTTCGGCTCGTTCGGCTCCTGGGCGACGTCCCAGCGCTTGTCGAACCGCTCCCACTTGCGGGTGCTGGCGCCGGTGCCGATGGCGTACCGCTTGAGCCGCGCGGCGGCGACCGGGTCGGTCACCGTCTCGGAGTTCGCGAAGTACTGGTGGAAGTTCTCCTCGCCGGAAAGTACGGTGCCCCACGGCGTCACGCCGCCGGAGCAGTTGTTCTGCGTGCCGCGGACCCTGCGCCCGCTCGGATCGGCCGACGTCTTCAGGTACTTCGAGCCGGCGGCCGGGCCGCGGACTTCGAAGACGGTGTCGAGCGTGATCCGGCGGGCGAACCGGCTCGGCACGACCTCGAGGCCGCCGCGGATCGGATCGCGACGCGCCTGCAGCACCGAAAGACCGTGCGCCGCCCAGGCGATCCTCACCTGCTCCTCGGTCGGGTTCGCCGGGTCGTACTGGTCGGCCGGGAACAGGTGCACCTCGGCGGTGTACTCGTGGTTCACCACGAGCAAGTTGTCCAGGCCCAGCGCGTCCTGCGGGATGAGGCCGACGAAGTCGTTGTTGTAGCCGAACTGCTTCGCCTGCGCGGCCGCCGTTTGCTTCGTGAAGTCGAACTTCGGCGCGCCCGGCACCACGGGGTCGCCCCAGCGGATGACGACGCGCTGCCCGTAACCCTCCGGGACGACGACCGCGTCCAGCTTGTTCGGCGGGACGGGGTCGAAGTCGGTGCCGGGCGCCGGACGCGGTTTCGGCGCGGGCGCCGCGGCGGCCGTCCCGGACAGTGCGGCGAACCCGCCCGCGGCGGCGGCCATCACGGCTCCCGCCTGGAAGGCCCGGCGGCGGGAGATGTCCTTGACGACGTCACCGAAGTACGCGTTGCCGGACTCGTTCGGCTCGGGGTGCGCGCAGGCGTTGCCGCAGCGGTATTCGCAGGTGACCGGGGAGCGGCCGCCGGGGTGGGCGGGGAAGAGCGGGAGCAGACGGTCGGGCACGAGGCCTCCATGGTGGGAGTTCGGGAACGAACCCGACCGTAAGTCTCCCAAACCAGTCAATACAGACATTCGAGTGAACGCCGGATGTACTGGCCTTCGTCAGAACTCTTCGCCGACGAGCGCGGCCTCCTGCGGCACGGCGTGCGAGTCGGTCTTCTTCTCCCGCAGCGAGAGCAGGCCACCGGCGACGACGCACAGGACGGCGGCGGCGATGAACGGCGACTGCGGCGAACCGAACCACTCGGCCACGTGCCCGACCAGCGTCGCCGCGACGGCGCCGCCGAGCCAGCGGCAGAAGTTGTACCCCGCGCTGGCGACCGGGCGCGGCGCGTCGCTGATGGACATCGCGGTGCCGGTGAACAGCGTGTTCAGCAGCCCGGACACCAGCCCCGAGACGATGATCCCGGCGACCAGCACCGGCTTGCTCGGCACGGCCAGCACCAGCATCAGCACGGCGTACCCGAAGACGGCGGCCGCGGCGGCGTGGCGCTCACCGAGCTTGGCGGCCAGCCGCGGCGCGAGCGCGACGCCCGCGACGGCGACACCCAGGCCCCAGCCGCAGAAGATCAGGCCGACGGCGATGGCGCTCCAGCCGAGGACGAACGGCGACCAGGCCAGCACCGTGAAGAACGCGGCGGTGTAGAGCGCCGACGCGACCGAAGTGCGCAGCAGGCCGGCGTGCTTCAACGCGCGAAGCGGGTCGAGCAGCTTGATCGGATCACGCTTCTCGTGCTTGTCGCTCTTCAGGAACATCGCGCACAGCACGAGCGCGCCGGCCATCAGGATCGACGTGCCGACGAACGGGCCGCGCCAGGAGATGCTGCCGAGCAGGGCGCCCAGCAGCGGGCCGACCGACAGGCCGACACCGAGGGCGGCTTCGTAGAGCAGGATCGCGCCGGACTGGCCGCCGGTCGCGGCGCCGACGATCACCGAGAGCGCCGTCGCGATGAAGAACGCGTTGCCGAGACCCCAGACCGCGCGCAGCCCGACGAGCTGCTCGATCGACCCGGCGGCCGCGCACAGCGCGGTGGCCGCGACGATCAGCGTCAGCCCGACCAGCACGGTGCGCTTCGGCCCGAACTTGGCGCTCGCCGCGCCGGTGACCAGCATCGCGATGACCTGGACGCCGAGGTAGGACGAGAAGAGCAGGGTGACCTGCGACGGCGTCGCGTCGAGGCCCTTGGCGATGGACAGCAGGATCGGGTCGACGAGACCGATCCCCATGAAGGCGATGACCGCGGCGAACGCGGTGATCCACACCTGCTTGGGCTGGCCCTTGACCGCGTCCAGCAGGCTCGAGTGGTGTTCAGCGCTCATCACTGATCAGTGCTTCTTTCTTCGTATCGATGAGTAGCTTGGCGAGAGCCGGCAGGGCGGCTTCGATCGCAGCGCGGTCGGCGTCGTCCATCGCGATCAGGCGTTCGCGAAGGAACTCTTCGCGGGCGGTGACCATCTCGGCGTAGAAGCGACGACCCTCGTCGGTGACGTCCACGAGCACCGCCCGCCGGTCGGCGGGGTCCGGCGTGCGGGTGGCCAGGCCGAGGCGTTCGAGGCGGCCGACCACGTCGGTCATCGACGGCAGCTTCACCTGCTCGAACTCCGCCAGCGCGCTCATCCGCCGGGGCCCGCCGTTGACCAGCTCGCTCAGCACCGACCCCTGGGTGAGGGTCAGCGTCAGCTGCGGGGTCGTGCGGCGCACCTGGTGGTACAGCCGGAAGACCAGCGGCCGGAGCCGGTGGGCGAGATCGGCGATCGGGGAAGTCACTTAGCCAGGCTAACAAATATTAGTAAGGGTAGCTAAGTAACTCGTCTCACAGGCTACGCTCGGGAGCATGGACGCGGTGATCTTCGACCTCGACGGCGTACTCGTGGACTCCGAGCGGATCTGGGACGAGGTCCGCCGCGCGGTCGTCGCCGAACACGGCGGCACCTGGCGCGAGGAGGCGACGCGGGCGCAGCAGGGGATGAGCACCCCGGAATGGGCCCGCTACCTGGTCGAAGAGCTGGGCGCGCGGCTCACGCCACCCGAGATCGCGACGATCGTCGTCAAGCGCATGGCGGCCCGGTACGCCGAGCAGCCGCCGCTGATCGACGGCGCGGTCGACGTCGTCCGGGCGGTGGCGAAGAAGTGGCCGGTCGCGATCGCCAGCTCGTCGCCGGTGATCCTGATCAAGGGCTTCCTGGACGTCACGGGCCTGCCGGTGGGCGCGGCGGTGTCGTCCGAGCAGGTCGGCGCGGGGAAGCCGGCGCCGGATGTGTACCTGCGGGCGGCGGAGCTGCTGGGGGTGGCGCCGTCGGAGTGCGCGGCAGTGGAGGACACGACGAACGGGCTGCGGTCGGCGTTGGCCGCGGGGATGGCGGTGTACGCCGTGCCGAACCCGCACTTCCCGCCGGATCCCGAGGTGCTGAAGCAGGCGACGGCGGTGGTGGAGACGATCACCGGCTTGCCGGCCGCGCTTCCTCCGAGCTGACCTCGAAGCGCACCGGCGACGAATCCGGGTTCACGTCGGCGAGGAAGAGCTGCTGCTGCCCCAGCCGGCCGACCAGCTTGGCCTGGCTCAGGTCGCCCTTGGCGTCGAAGAGGTTCAGCTCCCGCACGGCCGGGTCGACGAGGTAGATCGCCTTGCCCGCCGGCAGCGGACCGCCGGCCTCGCCCACGTAGCCGGCGCACACGCTGCCGGTCGAAAGGGGAACGCACGACGGCGACTTGATCCCGAACTGCGCCTGCACCACGCCGGGACTGGGTGCGCCCTTGAGGTCCTTGGGAAACGCCTCGACACAGAACAAGGTCGTGTTCAGGGCGGAGGCGAAGACCGCGTAGGAAGTCCAGTTGTCGGTCTGCCCCACGAAGTCGGTGAGGGCGATCGGCTCACCCTTCTCGATGAAGCCCGCGGGCGAGTACTCGGGCTTGGGCAGCGTCAGCTCCTGACCCCGGCTCGCGGGCGGCACCGGAGCAGGCGCCGTCTGCAGCTGGGTCGCCAGCAGCACGCTGGTCAGCACCACCAGCGCCGCCGCCAGCGGGGCGACCACCAGGGTCAACCGGCGGCGGGCCGCTCGCGGCCTTCGCTGGCGACGCAGCTGTTCCGCCCACGCGCCGGCGAGGTCGGGCGTGACCTCCCCGCCCTGCTCCCGCAGTGTCTCGGCCAGTTTGCGTTCGAGGTCGGTCATCGCTCACCTCCCAGGTCGTCCCCCAGGTGCTTGCGCAGATTCTCCATCGCGTGGTGCGTGGTCGCCTTGACCGTGCCCGGAGAGATCCCCAATGTCTCCGCGATGCCCGCCGTGCTCAGGTCCAGCCAGTAGCGCAGCACCAGCACCTCGCGCTGCCTCCTGGACAGTTTGCCCAGAACCGCGCGGATCCGCTGGTGTTCCCAGTTGGCCACCGCCCGGACCTCGGCCGACAGCTCGTCCGGGGGCACCTCCTGCGGCGTCCGCCGGACGACGCGCAGGTGCCGGGTCCGCGACCGGGACATGTTCACCACGGTCGCGCGCAGGTAACCCGCCACGCGGGTGTGGTCCGTCAGGGTGTCCCAGCGCTGGTGGAGCTTGACGAAGGCCTCCTGGACGACGTTTTCCGCGTCGTCCGCGCCGAGCAGGTGAGCGAGCCGGGTCATCTGGGCGAAGTACTCCTGGAACAGGGCGTGGAAGGTCGGCGCGCCCAGGTCCCCCGGCACGCTCTCCCCGACGCTCGCACTCACACCACGCTCACGCGCGCCCCACCCCACCGGTTTAGTGCAGCACGCGAAGAAGGCCACCACCAGGGTTTCCCCCGGTGGTGGCCTCCGACCGAACGCGGGAGCTACCGCTCGAGCTCGCCGCGGATGAACTTCTCGACGGCGTCGCGCGCGGTCGAGTCGTCGTACTGCTCCGGCGGCGACTTCATGAAGTAGGAGGAGGCCGACAGGATCGGGCCGCCGATGCCGCGGTCGAGCGCGATCTTCGCGGCGCGGACGGCGTCGATGATGATGCCCGCCGAGTTCGGCGAGTCCCACACCTCGAGCTTGTACTCCAGGTTCAGCGGCACGTCGCCGAAGGCGCGGCCCTCGAGCCGGACGTAGGCCCACTTGCGGTCGTCGAGCCACTGCACGTAGTCGGACGGGCCGATGTGGATGTTGGCCTTGCCGAGGTCGCGGTCGATCTGCGAGGTGACGGACTGGGTCTTCGAGATCTTCTTCGACTCGAGGCGCTCCAGCTCCTTCATGTTCAGGAAGTCCATGTTCCCGCCCACGTTGAGCTGCATCGTCCGGTCGAGCTGGACGCCGCGGTCCTCGAACAGCTTCGCCAGCACGCGGTGCGTGATGGTGGCGCCGACCTGGGACTTGATGTCGTCACCGACGATCGGGACGCCGGCGTCGGTGAACTTCTTCGCCCACTCCGGGTCGGACGCGATGAACACCGGCAGGGCGTTGACGAACGCGACGCCCGCGTCGATGCAGGCCTGCGCGTAGAACTTGTCGGCCACCTCGGAACCCACCGGCAGGTAGGACACCAGCACGTCGACCTGCGCTTCGCGGAGCGCCGCGACGATGTCGACCGGGGTCTCGTCGGACTCCTCGATCGTCTCGCGGTAGAAGCGGCCGAGGCCGTCGTGGGTGTGACCGCGCTGGACGGTGACGCCGAGCGGCGGCACGTCGGCGATCTTGATGGTGTTGTTCTCGGACGCGAAGATCGCCTCCGACAGGTCGCGGCTGACCTTCTTGGCGTCCACGTCGAACGCGGCGACGAACTCGATGTCGCGGACGTGGTAGCCGCCGAAGTCGACGTGCATCAGACCGGGGACGCGGGTGGCCGGGTCCGCGTCGCGGTAGTACTGGACACCCTGGACCAGCGACGCCGCGCAGTTGCCGACGCCCACGATGGCCACCCGTACGCGGCGGTTCTCGCCCATGGGGGTTTCTCCTTCAATCCGTGTCTGTTCAGTAGGTCTGCCGCTACGCTGCGGCGCGGCCGCCCGGCTCAGGTCTCGGGACCCTGCCGCTCGGCTTGTTCGTGTTGTTCGTGCGCGATGAGCTCGTTGAGCCAGCGCACCTCCCGCTCGCTGGTCTCCAGGCCCAGCCGGTGCAGCTCGCGGGTGTAGCGATCGATCCTCTCCTCGGTCCTGGCCAGCGCGGCGCGCAAACCCTCGCGGCGCTCTTCGACGCGCCGGCGCCGGCCTTCGAGGATCCGCATCCGCACGTCGGCCGGGGTCCGCGAGAAGAAGGCCAGGTGCACGCCGAACCCCTCGTCGTCCCAGGTCTGCGGCCCGGCGTCGCCGAGCAGCTCACCGAAGCGCTCCTTGCCCTCCGCGGTGAGCTTGTAGACCCGCTTGCCCCGCCGGGACCACGCGCGATCGTCGGCTTCGTCGAGTTCTTCGACCAGGTACCCGGCCCGCAGCAGCCGCCGCAGGGTCGGGTACAGCGAGCCGTACGAGAACGTCCGGAGCGTGCCGAGCGTCTCGTGCAGCCGCTTGCGCAGCACATACCCGTGCATGGGCGCTTCGTGCAGAAGACCCAGGATCGCGAACTCCAGCACAGCGCACCCCCTTCCGGGAACAAACCTCGGCGATCGACGTTGCTCCGAATGATCGCGTCGGTTCAACCTACTCAGCCACTATATCGCTCCGATACATCGAAGTGGCGAAGCCAACAGGCGGGATCAGCAGATCGTGGGCGAAATTCACCGGAGAGTTATCGAACGTCCGGCGTGTCCCCGGCAACCGCGAGAGAGGTCACGCTAGGGGGCGTGGACCACACAGGAAGAGCCCGTACTCTGTCCTGGTGATTAACCAGCGGCAGGTCGTGGACTTCGCCTTGCAGCGCCGTGCGCTGCTGGCCGAAGTCCGCTCCGGGCGCGTCGGCGGCTATGAAGCCTGCGACGCGAGCCCGTACCTGCTGCGGGCGGCGAAGTTCCACGGCCGGGCCGGTGACCAGCCCTGCCCGATCTGCCGCCAGGAACCGTTGACCCTGGTGTCCTGGGTCTACGGTGACGAACTCAAGCACGTCGCGGGCTCGGCGAGGACCCCCGAAGAGCTGGCCAGGATGGCCGGCTTGTTCGCCGAGTTCACCGTGTACGACGTCGAGGTGTGCCAAGCGTGCCACTGGAACCACCTGGTCCGGTCGTACGTCCTGGGCACGGGGGAGCCGGCCGACGGTCCGCGAAGGACCGCGGGCCGGTGAGCTGTATCACTACCGCTGAAGAGCGCAGAACGGCGCGCTACCGGGTGCCGGTCTGGGAGGCCCATTCGTGACCGACGATCGCAACCGCTCCTGGCCCGGCCAGGAGCCAGATGCACCTCGCCGTGCCCAGTCGGGCCCGTGGCCCGGGGAGGACCCCGGACCGGCCTGGCCCGGCGAAGAAGCCCCCCGGCGACCCCAGCGCGGCACGCCGCCGCGTGGTGTCCCCAACGGCCGCGGCGCCGCGCCCGAGTGGCCGGCCGGCGACGAAGGCGGTCCCCAGTGGCCCGCCGACGAACCCCCGCGCCGTCCGCAGCGACCCCGTCAGCAGGGCATGCCGCCGCGGCGGCCGGTCCCGCCGCCGCCCGGTCAGCGGCCGCAGCAGGGTCCGCCCGGCTCGCCGCCGCAGGGCTTCCGCCAGCCACCGGGCGGCCGCCGTCCGGTGCCGCCGCCCGGGCGCGAGCCGGACCTGATCACCCACCACGCGCACAACGGCACCGACGACCTCGGCCGCGACCCGTACGACGACGGTTACGACGACGACGTCGCGTTCAACGAGTACGCCGACGACGTCGAGCCCCAGGCCGAGCTCGACGAAAAGGGCAAGAGGGTCCTGACGCCGGCGCAGAAGAAGAAGCGCCGCTGGAAGATCATCCGCCGCTGCGCCTACGTCTTCGTCGGCCTGTTCTTCGTCGTTCCCGCGATCGCGTTCGTCATCACCTACTTCCTGGTGGACGTGCCGACGCCGGAGAGCATCAAGGCACTGCAGAGCCAGCCGATCACCTACTTCGACGCCAACGGCCAGCAGCTGGGCCGCGAGCTGCCCCCGGGCGGCGACCGCCAGCTGCTGAAGCCGGGCGAGGTGCCCGAGGTCGTCAAGCACGCCGTCTACTCGGCGGAGGACGCGACGTTCGAGACCAACTCGGGCTTCGACGTCACCGGCATCCTGCGCGCGGTCTTCAACCAGGTGACCGGCGGCCAGGGTGGTGGTTCGACGATCTCCCAGCAGTACATCAAGCAGGCGACGCAGAACGACCAGCAGACCCTGACCCGCAAGTGGACCGAGCTGGCGAAGTCGTTCAAGATGAACAACCAGCAGTCCAAGGAAGAGATCATCACTTCCTACCTGAACATCGTCTACTTCGGACGCGGGGCGAACGGCATCCAGGCGGCCGCCAAGGCCTACTTCAACAAGGACGCCAAGGACCTCAACGCCTCCGAAGCCTCCCTGCTGGCCGGCCTGATCCAGGGCCCCGGCCGCTCGGAGAACGAGGCGTACGCCCAGAAGCGCTGGACGTACGTGATGGACCAGATGGTGGCCAACAAGTGGCTGCCCCAGGCCGACCGGTCCGCCGCCCAGTACCCGACGCCCATCCCGAAGAACTCCAACAAGGAGCAGGATTCGGGGAAGATGACCTACCAGCTCCAGCAGCGGATCAAGGACGAGCTGTTCGCCAAGGGGTACGACGAGAACAAGCTGTTCTCGACCGGCGCGAAGATCTACACCACGATCGACCCGGCGGCCCAAGCCGCGGCGGAGCAGGCCGCCCAGGAGGGTATGAAGGGCCAGACGGACGAGAACCTGCTGAACGCGCTGGTCGCGGTCAACCCGAAAACGGGCGGGGTGATCGCCTACTACGGCGGCCCGGAGCTGGTGAAGGACCCGAACGGCAAGGACCAGATCAACCAGGACCACGCCAACCAGGCGCGAAACCCGGGTTCGTCGGTGAAGGCGTTCGACCTCACGGCGTTCCTGAAGATGGGCAAGGGCCTCGGCGAGACGTTCGACGGCTCCAACAACCGGTCGCTGGGCGGCCGTGTCGTCCGGAACGCGGGTGACAGCGCCAGCTGCGGCAAGGACTGCACCGTCGCGAAGGCGATGGAGATCTCGGCGAACACCGTGTTCTACGACATGGTCCTGAACGTGACGAAGCCGTCGCGGGTCGCGGAAGCGGCGAAGGAAGCCGGGGTCAAGGTCGCGCCGGACGGCAAGAGCGTCCTCTACACCGACGACAACAACATCTCGCTCGGTGGTGGTGGCACGGCCGTGACACCGGAGGACATGGCGGCGGCGTACGCGTCGTTCGCCAGCGGCGGTGTCTACCACGAGCAGCACTTCGTCGGGAAGCTGACGAACGGGCAGGACGAGGTGGAGTTCGACGAGAACAACATCAAGACCAACCCGGCGTTCGCCGACGACGCGTCGAAGAGCCAGCAGATCGCGGGCAACGTCACCGAGGCGCTGCAGCCGGTCATCGCGCACTCGAACCTGAAGTGCCCGACCGGCCACGAGTGCGCCGGCAAGACCGGTACGCAGCAGTACACGGCGAAGGACAGCGACCCGGCCGCGTACAAGGACCGCAACGCGCAGACGTGGATGGTGGGCTACACGCCGTCGGTGTCGGCCGCGGTCTGGGTCGGCGGTGACGGCAACAAGCCGCTGCACGACCCGAAGAACAAGCCGATCTTCGGTGCCACCGTCGCCGGTCCGACGTGGCAGAACTTCATGAACCTCTACCTCAAGGGCAAACCGGCGGAGAAGTTCGACAAGGTGCAGGCGATCGGCAAGGACGTCAACGCCGTGACGACCACGCCGACGAAGCCGCCGGACACGCCGACCACCACGACGCCGCCGCCGAGCACCCCGGAGACGACCACCAGCACCGAGCCGACGGGCACCGAGACGAACACGTCGACCACGAAGACGAGCCGGACGCGACCCGGCCCGCCGGGAACCCCCGATCCCGGGATCGGTAACACGTTCGGCAACGGAGGTGGTGGCGGGATCGCTGCCCCACCGGGCGCAGGCCCGGGTTAACCACTCCGTTCAGGGCCCTCCGCGATCGCGCGGAGGGCCCTGAACCGTTTCCGGAGTGATCATCGGCAACCCGGGCGCTTCACGCGCGTCCCTTCCAACAGGGGTGGCGACCATTGCCGCCCACTGGCTGTTTTGCGGGGGTTCCGGGTGGCGGAGCCCCCGGCCGGGGCGAAGTCCCGGATGTCATCGACTGGAGGACTGCCCCGTGCCCGACGATCGATCCCGCTCCTGGCCCGGCCAGGGTCCTGATCCGCGCCGTCAGGGGCCGTCCGGACCACAGGGACCCCGCGGCCAGGGTCCGCGCCGCCCGCCGACGCCGCCCGGGGGCCGACCGCAGCAGCAACCCCCGGCGCAGCCACAGCAGCCGTGGCAGCAGCCACGCGGCCACCGGCCCGAACCGCCGCCGCTGAGCGGGGGTCCGGAGCTGATGACGCACCACGCGTACGAAGAGCCGGACACCTACGACGACCCGGAGCCCGACGGCGACGGCAAACCGGTCCTCACGCCGGAACAGCGCAAGAAGCGGCGCTGGAAGATCATCCGGCGCGTCGGCTACGGCTTCGTCGGGGTGTTCCTCGTGCTCCCCGCGATCGCGTTCGTCATCACGTACTTCCTGGTCGACGTCCCGTCGCCGACGGAGGTCGCGCAGAACCAGAGCCAGGCGGTGTCGTACTTCTACGCCGACAACTCGCCGATGGGCAAGGACGTGCCGCGCGGCGGCAACCGGGTGCTGCTCAGCCCGGACCAGATCCCCGACATCATGAAGCACGCGGCGATCGCGACCGAGGACGACTCGTTCGAGACGAACTCCGGCTTCGACGTCGGCGGCCTGCTGCGCGCAGTGTTCAACAACGCCACCGGCGGTACCGGCGGTGGCTCGACGATTTCGCAGCAGTACATCAAGAAGGCCACCGACAACGACGCCCCGACGTTGACGCGCAAGTGGACCGAGCTGGCCAAGTCCTTCAAGATGAACCAGACGTACGAGAAGAAGGACATCATCACCGCGTACCTGAACATCATCTACTTCGGGCGCGGGGCGTACGGCGTGGGCGCGGCTTCGCAGGCCTTCTTCCACAAGGACGCGAAGGACCTGACCTACTCGGAGGCGGCGCTGCTCGCCGGGCTGATCCAGCAGCCGGGCCGGTCGGAGAACGACAAGGTCGCGCACGACCGCTGGAACACCGCGCTCGACCGGATGCTGAAGAACAACTACATCAGCGCGGCCGAGCGCCAGTCGGCGCAGTTCCCGACACCGATCCCGCTCGAGGACAGCAAGCAGCAGGCCGGCGCGCCGCCGGCGTTCGTCGTGCAGCAGGTGAAGGACGAGCTCGCGGCGCACGACATCCCGGAGGACCGCTACTACTCCGGCGGCTTCCAGGTGCACACGACGATCGACCCGAAGGCGCAGCAGGCCGCGGAACAGGCGGCCACCGAGGCGATGAAGGGCCAGGTCGACGACCAGCTGCTCAACGCGCTCGTCGCGGTCGACCCGAAGACCGGTGGCGTGCTCGCCTACTACGGCGGCAAGCCGATCATCCAGGTCAACGGGCAGGACCAGGCCGGGCGCGACTGGGCGGACACCCCGCAGAACCCCGGTTCGTCGATGAAGGCGTTCGACCTCACGGCGTTCCTCAAGATGGGCAAGGGCCTCGACGTGACGTTCGACGGCTCGAACAACCGCACGTTCGACGGCCGTGTCGTCCGCAACGCCGGCCCGGGCAGCAGCTGCTCGAAGGAGTGCACCGTCTCCGAGGCGATGATGCGCTCGGCGAACACGGTGTTCTACGACATGGTCCTCAACCAGACGAAGCAGGGCCCGGTCAAGCAAGCCGCGCAGGAAGCCGGCGTCACGACCAAGGACGACGGCGGCCAGTCGATCATCTCCACCAAGGACAACAACATCTCCCTCGGCGGTGGGGAAACCCAGATCACGCCGGTGGACATGGCCTCGGCGTACGCGACCTTCGCGGCCAACGGCGAGCAGCGCGCGCGGCACTTCGTGACGAAGGTCGTCAACGCGCAGAACGAAGTCGCGTACGAGGCTTCGGCGGACTCCAAGCCGGCGTTCGACAGCGACTCGGACAAGAGCCGCCAGATCGCCGGGAACGTCACCGAAGCGCTGAAGCCGGTCATCGACTTCTCGCACCTGAAGTGCCCCGCCGGCCACGAGTGCGCCGGCAAGACCGGGACGCAGCAGCACACGAAGACCGCGGGGGAGCCGTCGTGGGCGGCGAACGCGAACTCGCAGACGTGGATGGTCGGTTACACGCCGTCGGTCTCGGTGGCGGCCTGGGTCGGGGGTGACGGCAACAAGCCGCTGCACGGCAAGAACAACTCGCCGATCTACGGCTCGACGATCGCCGGCCCGATGTGGCAGAAGTTCATGTCGCTCTACCTGGCGGGCAAGCCGGGCGAGAAGTTCGACAAGGTGGACCGGATCGGCGGCGAGGTCGCGCCGCCGCCGTCGTCGGACGTGGCGACGACGACCGAATCGACGCCGACGGACGAGAACCCCGACCAGGGCGGCGACCAGGGTGACAACGGCGGGGACAACGGCAACGACAACGGCCACGGCAACCAGTCGTCGACGCAGGAGAGCACGCCGAAGCACACGAAGCCGACGTCGTCGAAGGAGACGCCGACCTCGGGAGCCGACCCGGGCAACTAGTCACGGCTGAACCACGGTGGGCCGCGGTACGTGTGCCCTCCGAGAGGACTGCGTCCGCAGCCCACCGTGGAGGCCGGCCCGTGAACAACGACCGAACCCGCACGTCTTCCGGTCGCGCTCCCGATCCGCGTCGCCGTACCCGGCGACCGGCCGCCCGGCCGCTGCCCCGCGCCGGGCTGCAGGGCAGCGAACCGGAGCTGATCACCCACCACGTGCACAACGGCACCGAGCCGGACGACCCGCCGACGGTGCCGATCCTGGTGCCGCGCCCGGGCCGGCCGCCGCAGCGGCCCCGGCCGAGCACCCAGCAGGACGTGCGGAAACGGCGCTGGCGGCGGATCCGGCGGATCGGGTACGTGGCGGCGGGGCTGTTCGTCGTCGTCCCCGCGATCGCGTTCGTGATCACCTACCTGGCCGTCGACGTCCCGTCACCGGAGACCGTCGCGCAGGCGCAGGGCCAGGCCGTGACGTACCTCTACCGCGACGGCACCGAGATGGGCAAGGACACCCCCGCCGGCGGGAACCGGCAGATCCTGGCGGCGAACCAGATCCCGGACGTCGTCAAGAAAGCCGTGATCGCGACCGAGGACGCGTCGTTCGAGACGAACTCGGGCTTCGACGTCGGCGGCATCCTGCGGGCGGCGTACAACCAGGTCACCGGCGGATCCGGTGGCGGTTCGACGATTTCCCAGCAGTACATCAAGAACGCGTCCGGCGACGACGATCCGACGTTGACGCGCAAGTGGACCGAGCTCGCGAAGTCGTTCAAGATGAACCAGACCTACGAGAAGGCGGACATCATCACCGCCTACCTCAACATCATCTACTTCGGCCGCGGCGCGTACGGCATCCAGGCGGCCGCGCAGGCGTACTTCGGCCAGGACGTCGGCCAGCTCGACTATTCGCAGGCCGCGTTGCTGGCCGGGCTGATCCAGCAGCCGGGCCGGTCGGAGAACACCGCGGTCGCCACGGCCCGCTGGACGACGGCGCTGGACCGGATGCTCAAGAACGGTTACCTGACGCCGGCCCAGCGTGCCGGGGCGAAGTTCCCGACCCCGATCCCGCTGGTGGAGAGCAAGCAGGCCGGCGCGCTGAACCCGTTCGTCAAGAAGCAGGTCAAGGCCGAGCTGGCGGCGCAGGGGATCAGCGAGCAGGAGTACTACCGCGGCGGGTTCCAGGTGTTCACCACGATCGACTCGCAGGCGCAGCAGTCGGCCGAGCAGGCCGTGACCGAGGGAATGGCCGAGCAGACCGACAACCAGATCCTCGACGCGCTGGTCGCCGTCGACCCGAAGACCGGCGGGGTGCTCGCCTACTACGGCGGCGATCCGGTGGTGAAGGGCCCGAACGGCGAGGACCAGGCCGGACGGGACTGGGCCGACGAGCCGCACAACCCCGGGTCGTCGATGAAGCCGTTCGACCTGGCGGCGTTCCTCAAGCTCGGCCGCGGCCTCGACGCGCGGTTCGACGGCACCTCACCGCGGACGTTTCCCGGCGTCGACCTGCCGATCCGCAACGCGGGTGACAGCAGCAGCTGTTCCGACCAGTGCACCGTCGCGGAAGCGATGCAGCGGTCCACGAACACGGTGTTCTACGACATGGTGCTGAACGTGACGAAGCCGTCCGGGGTGGCGGAAGCCGCGCAGGAGGCGGGTATCCGGACCTCCGGCAACGGCGGGCGCAGCCAGCTGTTCACCGGCGACAACAACATCTCGATCGGCGGCGGCGGCACCCAGGTGACGCCGGCGGACATGGCGTCGGGCTACGCGACGTTCGCCGCCGGCGGCGTCCAGCGCGACCGCCACTTCGTGCAGAAGGTGACCAACGCGAACGGCGAAACGGCCTACGAGGCCAAGGCTCGAGCGAGCGACGCGTTCGCCGACAACGACGCGGCCCGCAGCGCGCAGATCGCGGGCAACGTGACGGCCGCGCTGGCCCCGGTCATCCAGTTCTCGCGGCTGACCTGCCCGACCGGCCACGAGTGCGCCGGCAAGACCGGCACCCAGCAGCACACCCCGCAGAACGACGAACCGGCGTCGGCCGCCAACGCGAACGCCCAGACGTGGATGGTCGGCTACACACCCTCGGTCTCGGCGGCGGTGTGGGTGGGCAGTGACGGTGACAAGGCGCTGCACGGCCCGGGTGGCGCGCCGATCTTCGGGTCGACGCTCGCCGGCCCGATCTGGGACCGCTTCATGCAGCTGTACCTGCAGGGCAAACCGGCGGAACGCTTCGACCGCGTCGCGGCGATCAGTTCGCCGGTGGACCAGCAGCAGGTCGAGGTCCGGCAACCGCCGCAACAGCAACAGCAGCAACAACAACAACAGCCGCCGCGCGACCAGCGGAACCAGGCCCAGCCCGGCAACCGGCAGCAGCAGGACCAGCTTCGCCAGTTCCAGCAACGCCTTCAGGAGCTGCAGGACCGGCAGCGCAACCGCAACGGCGGCAACAACAACGGGAACAACAACGGCGTCACCACCGGGACCACCACCAACAACGGTGGCAACGACTCCGGCCAGAGCGGCGACCCGAATCCGGGCGGCTGACCCCCGTAGCCGAAAAGAAGGCCGTGACCTCGGAGCTGGGGGACACCGAGGTCACGGCCGGTCTGGGGGTCAGAGCTCGACGACGATCCCTTCGACGCCGGAGCGGTGTGCCGCCTCGATCACCCGCAGCGCCGCGACCGACGACTCGGGATCGACCGGGAACTCGCCTTCGCCGCGCAGGGCGTCGCGTACCTGGGCGTAGAACTGCTCGTAGCGGCCGGTTTCGGTGGGCACGGTCTTGACGTCGTTGCCGACGCCGATCTTCCCCGCGTCCGCCGTCGGTTCCACGCCCCAGCCGTCGTCACCGGGCCGCATCCCGGTCTTGATCTGGGGTTCCTGGACGTCGAGGCCGTACTTGGTGAACGTCGCCTGGTCGCCGAGCACGCGGAACCGCGGGTTCTGGATGCCGGTGAGCGCGGACGCCCACAGCTGCGAGCGGACGCCGTTGGCGTGGTGCAGCGCGACGAAGACGTCGTCGTCGACCTGGACGCCGGCGCGGCGGCGGTCGACCTCCGCGTAGACCTGGGTGACCGGGCCGAACAGCTGCAGCGCCTGGTCGACGATGTGCGCGCCGAGGTCGTAGAGCAGGCCGCCGGCCTCGGCCGGGTCGCCGAACTCGCGCCAGTTGTCCTTCGGCTTCGGCACCCAGCGGTCGTAGCGGGACTCGAAGCGGAAGACGTCGCCGAGGCGGCCGGATTCGAGGACCTTCCGCACGGTGAGGAAGTCGGAGTCGAGCCGGCGGTTCTGGAACACGGTGAGCCCGACGCCGGCCGCCTTCGCCGCGGCGACGACCTGCTCGGCTTCGGCCGCGGTCGGCGCGAACGGCTTGTCGACGACCACCGGCACGCCGGCCTCGATGGCCCGCAGCGCGAGCGGCACGTGCGTGCGGTTCGGCGTGCTGACCACGATCAGGTCGAGTTCGCCCGCGCGCTCGAACAGCGCGTCGGCGTCCGGGACGACCGTCGCGCCGGGGTTGTCGGTGCGCGCTTGAACGGCATTGCTCGAAGTCGTGATGACCGCCGGGGTCAGCCCGGGCGTCGCCGCCACCAGCGGGGCGTGGAAGACGCGTCCCCCGATGCCGTAGCCGAGGATGCCCACCCGCAAGTCGTCCACCATGGCGCCCATTAAACAACAGTGTTGCGAAATTGACCAGGCGTGCGAAGATCTGGACCATGGCGGCCACCGGGAGGAACCTGCGCAACGTGCGCGAGCACAACCGCGCCCTCCTCCTGTCGCACATCCTGCGGGCCGGCGGCCTCAGCCGGGTCGAGCTCGCCGAACGCACCGGCCTCACCCAGCAGGCCGTCTCCAAGATCGTGCCCGAGCTCCTCGACGCCGGCCTCCTGGACGAGGAGCGTCAGCCGTCCGTGGGGGTCGGCAAGCCCCGCACGCAGCTGACCGTCCGGTCCGGCGCGCGGCACGCGCTGGGCGCACGCCTCGATCGCGACGAGTACCGCGTGCTGCGGACCAACCTCATCGGCGAGGTCGAAGAGACCGCCGGCGGCCCGCTCCCGGTCGGGTTCACCCCCGAGCAGGCCGTCGAGGCCATCGGCTCGACGGCGCTCGAACTGGCGGACGGCTTCGAAGTGCTCGGCCTCGGCCTGGGCTCGGTCGGCCCGCTGGACCACCTCGCCGGCCTGGTCCGCGACGCGACGAGCATGCCCGGCTGGCACGACGTCCCGCTGCGCGACCTGCTCGAGAAGCGCACCGGGCTGCCCGTGCTGCTGGACAAGGACACCAACGCCGCCGCGTTCGCCCAGCTCTGGCCGCACGGCGAGCCGACGGCGACGGCGGTCGTGCTGGTCGGCACCGGCATCGGCGTCGGCCTGCTGATCGACGGCCGGCTCTACCGGGGGCCGCGCACCAACGCGGGTGAGTTCGGGCACACCACGATCGCCTACGACGGCCCCCGCTGCGCCTGCGGGCGGCGCGGCTGCGTCGAGATCATGGCCAAGCAGGCCCCCGACACGCGGACCGCCGCCGGCTTCCTCGGGATCGGCCTCGCCGACCTCGTCCAGGTGCTCGATCTGGAACGGATCGTGCTGGCCGGACGTGCGGTGCGGGACGAACCGGGCACGTTCCGTGACGCCGTTTCGGAGCGGCTCGAGGAGCTGCTGCCGCTGCCGCACTGGCAGCGCATCGAGGTCGTCGAGGACTCCTTCGGCGAGGAGATCGTCACGCGTGGCGCGGCGGCCGAGGTCCTGGCCTCGTACTACGCGAATCCGGCGTGATCGTCACCTTCACCTCGCCGTCGGGCGATCACCGATAACATCCCGGTCGTGCCAGAGGAGACCACGCGCGAGCCGGACCCCGGCCCCGTGACGCTGAGCAGGGCGGATCGGGTCGTCCCGAGCTGGAACGACCCCCTCGCGGCGGCGGTCACCAGACCCGTCGGCGGCCCGCTGGGCGAGCACGCGGCGGTCGGCAGGCACTGGTTCTGGTCCCCGCAGCGCGTCGGCCTGCTCCTGGCGACGCTGGCCCTGATGCTCTGCTGGTTCGGCAAGGGCTCGTGCATCCAGCAGTACCAGGACTCGAGCGGCGCCACCCAGCTCGACTGGCGCGCGGGCCGCCCGTTCGTCGCGATGTGTTACTCCGACATCGTGCCGCTCTACAGCTCCGAGCGGCTCGACCGGCCGAGCACCTTCCCGTACTACACGTCGTGGAAGGAGAGCTCGCAGACCGCGGAGAACGACACCCGGTACATGGAGTACCCGGTGTTCACCGGGCTCTTCCAGTGGGTGAACGCGAAGCTCGCGGCGGGCTGGCTCAACATCGCCGAGACCGGCTGGCTACCCGGCGCGTTACCGGTGGCGATCTACTTCGACATCACGGCGTTCTTCCTGTCGATGGCCTGGCTGGTCACCGTGTGGGCGACCGGCCGGACGATGAAACGCCGGCCGTGGGACATGGTGCTGGTGGCGGCGTCACCGCTGGTCCTGGTGCACGCCTTCACCAACTTCGACACGATCGCGACCGCGTTCACGGCCACCGGCCTGCTGGCCTGGTCCCGGAAACGGCCGCTGCTCGCCGGGCTCCTGCTCGGCCTGGGCGCGACGGCGAAGCTCTACCCGCTGCTCCTGCTCGGCGTGCTGTTCGTGCTCTGCCTGCGCGCGGGGAAGCTCGGCCCGTTCTGGCGCACCGCGGCGGCCGCCGTCGTGACGTGGGTGGCGGTGAACGCGCCGTTCATCCTCACCGCGACCCGCGGCTGGTGGGAGTTCTTCCGGATGAACACCCTGCGGCCGATGGACCCGGACTCGCTCTACAACGTCTTCTCGTACACGACCGGCTGGGCCGGCTTCGACGGCGTGCTGCAGAAGAACCAGCCGCCGACGTACCTCAACTGGACGATCGCCGTGCTGTTCCTCGCCTGCTGCGCGGGCATCGCGTACGTGGCGCTCGCGGCACCCCGGCGGCCGCGCCTGGGGCAGCTGGCGTTCCTCGTCGTGGCCGCGTTCCTGCTGACGAACAAGGTGTGGAGCCCGCAGTACTCGCTGTGGCTGGTGCCGCTGGCCGTGCTGGCGATCCCGCGCTGGCGGCTGCTGCTCGGCTGGATGCTGATCGACGCGCTGGTCTGGGTGCCGCGGATGTTCTACTACCTCGGCGTCGACCACAAGGGCCTGCCCGAAGGCTTCTTCCTCGGCACGGTCGTGGTCCGCGACCTGGCCGTGGTCGGGCTGTGCGTGCTGGTGATCCGCGAGATCTACCGCCCGGCCACCGACCTGGTCCGGCTCGCCGGCGACGACGACCCGGCCGGCGGCTTCCTCGACGGCGCCCGGGACGTGATCATCCCGAACGCCACCCGGCGCCGCCGCAAAGCCGTCGCCGTCCCGCAGGCGTGAGGGGCACCTTCACGGCTCTTGTCGCCATGAGGGTGCCCCGCACGGCTCAGCTCAGCTGCTCTTTCAGGTAGGCGATGTCGGCGGCCTGGCCGTCGGGCGGCGTCTCGACGACGACCGACGCGCCGGCCGCGCGGGCGACGGCGACCAGCACCTCGGGGTCGATCGTGCCCTCGCCGTCGACGACGTTCGCGTGCCGGTCCCGCGTCGAGCCGAACTCGTCGCGGGAGTTGTTCAGGTGCACCAGGTCGATCCGGCCGGTGATCGCCTTGACCTTCTCGACGGCGGTCGCGAGGTCCCAGCCGGCGGCGTAGGCGTGGCAGGTGTCCAGGCAGAACCCGGCACCGAACTCGCCGACCTTGTCCCACAGCCGGGCGATGACCTCGAGGTCGCGGGTGATCGCGTTCTCGCCGCCGGCGGTGTTCTCGATCAGGATCGGGACCTTGAAGCCGCCCTTCTCCTGCTCGCGCTCGAAGAGCTTGCGCCAGTTGTCGAGACCGGCCTCGATGTCGTCGTTGTCGCCGACGTGCCCGCCGTGCACGATCAGGCCCTTCGCGCCGACCGCGGCAGCCCCGTCCGCGTGCTGCGTGACGTTCTTGCGGGACGGGATCCGGATCTTGTTGTTCAGGGACGCCACGTTGATGAGGTAGGGCGAGTGGATGAACACCTCGACCGGGTCGGCCAGGATGGCCTCGCCGTGGGGGTGCGGTTTCGGGGCTTTCCAGCCCTGCGGGTCGGAGAGGAAGAACTGGACGACGTCGGCTTTGCGGTCGGCGACCGCGGTCAACGGGTCGTCGTCACGGACATGGGCGCCAATCAGCATGCCGAGCACGCTACTCCCGGATGAACTTCGGGCTGCGGACCCGGATGGTGACGCTCGTGGAGTACCGTGAGCGCGTTCCGTGATCCAGATTGGTCCGACTGCCGGAGGGCATCGATGGGGAAGCACGTCGCCCGGATCATCGCACTGGGGTTCACCCTCGCCGCTTCCGCCGCCCTCGCGGCACCGGGCGTGGCGAGCGCGGAAACCAGCCCGACCCTCGGCGGCGACTGCGCGGCCACGCTCCAGAACAGCCAGGCCCGCGGTGGGTCGAACGGCCTGCTCCTGGACGCCGGCGCGCCCCTGAACTCCCCGGACCGGCTGACCGTCGGCCTCGACTCGAGCGCGAAGAACACGAACGGCTCGACGCCCCTGCTGAACCTCCCCGTCGGCGACACCGTGCGGGCGCTGGGCCTCGGTGACGTGCCGGTGGTCGGCGACGCCGCCGCGAAGGCCGTCTGCCCCGTCGCGCAGGGCGCTGTCAACGCTGTCGGAAACACGACACAGGGCATCCTGCAAGAAGCCGGCGCGCCGCCGCTGCCCTTGCCGCCCGGCACACCCCCGGCACCGCCCCAGCAGCCGACGCCACCCGGGCAGACGCCGCCTCCCGGACAGCCGACGCCACCCGGGCAGACCTCGCCCGGCGACAGCCTCGGCCCGGTGCTCACCGGCGCCGGTGGCGCGGGCCTGCCGGGTGACGCGATCTCGGGCGTCTTCACCAACGCCGCGCTGCTGCCCGGCAGCCTGGTGCAGGTGCCGGTGATCACCCAGATCATCCCGGGTGCGCAGGTCCCGACGGTCGACGAGCAGAAGTCCGGCACCGCGGAGGCGCTGCCCGGCGTCACGCCGCCGGCGAAACTGCCGATGCTGCTCGCGGTGCTGGCCCTCGCGATCGTCGCGGCGGCCCTCGTCCGGGCCTGGATCCGCCGCCGCCCCGCCTGAGATTCACCCACCGTGACGCCCGCTTCCACTCGAATGCCGGACATTCCTGAGCGAGCGGGCGTTACCCGTCTGCCTTAACGTCGTTGTCCTGGGCAGAGGGCACGAGACAAGGGGCGGCGAGCATGGCGAACCGGGCACGCAGAGCAACGGCGGTCGGTGCGACGGCGTTCGTCCTCGCGGGTTCGGCCGTCCTGGGCCTGCCCGGGACCGCGTCCGCGGCCGAGACGAAGACGGCTCCCTGCGGTGGCAGCGTGACGGCGAAGCCCGGCGACACGGTCCAGGGCACGACCCCGCTCCTCGGCATCCCGCTCAACCTCGGCATCGTCACCCAGGGCACCCAGGTGCTGACCGGGACGATCAACTCGATCCTCGGCACGCTCTGCAAGGTGACCGTGACCGTGGTGAACACCGTCGTGTCGCCGGTCCCGGTGATCGGCGCGCCCGCCGCGAGCGCCGTCAACCAGGGCGTCGAAGGTTTGACCAGCGGCACCCAGCAGGGCCTGACCGCGCTGTCCGGCGGCGGCAAGCAGCAGTCGCCCGCGCCCGGTTCGGGTGGCAACCAGCAGCAGAACCCGCCGGTCCAGGGCAACCCCGGTGGCGCGCCGCAGGGCGGGACCCCGCAGGGCACCACCCCGATCCCGGACGCCAACAGCCCGCTCCTGCCCGGCTTCGCGACCAGCCCGGTGTTCGGCGGCTTCCCGTTCTCCATCGGCACCGGCTACGCGCCGATGCGCGACTACAGCGGCATCCCGTTCGCGACGGCCGGGCTGTTCACGCCGTCGCCGGCGATCCGGTACGGCAGCCAGATCCCGGGTTACGCCCCGCAGTACGGCCTCACCGGTCCGAACGACGCGGCGGCCGGCAACTCCGGAATCCAGACGGCCGGGCAGGCCGAAGCGCTACCGTCCGCACAGGACGGTTTCACGAACGGGTCGAATCTGCCCCTGCTGATCGCGGTTTTGACACTCTCCGGAGTCAGCGCGGGTCTGGTCCGCACCTGGGTACTCCGCCGGATGGCCGCTGCGAATTGAGCCGACTGCCGAGTATCTTTCACGTACCCCCGTCGTTGATCCTGGTACACCTGGTGTTGCTGTTGCCCAGGACGACGCCCCGATAGACCTCCGGAGGTCAGTGCTCGTGCGGAAGATCCCCACCTGGCAGACGACCCGCCGCGCACTGACCGTCACCGCAGTCGCCGCCTTCGTCACCGGGGGCGCCTTCCTGTCCGCGGGCACCGCCTCGGCCGGCCAGCAGGTTGTGAGCAACAGCTGCACGGGCACGGTCTCCGGGCAGATGGGCGACCAGGTCGCGATCGACGGCGCTTCGGTGAAGACCTTGGTCACGAACGGCGCGAACAACGCGGGAACGCTGGCGGTCGGCAGCTGGGCCGGCGACTCGATCGCCAAGAACCACGCCATCCTGGTGGGACAGGTGCCGAACACAGCCGGCGGCGAGGCGAACGGGGCCGCGATCGGCAAGGCCGTGCGCGCCGCCCTGTCGGCCTCCGGCACGTGGGGTCTCGGCTTGGACTGGAACAAGACGCTGAACAGCGTCGAGAGCACGGTCGCCAAGAGCTGCAACCTCACCCTGCTCGCCGCCAACTACGTCGCACCGAGCACCCCGGGCGGCCAGCCCGGTGCCGGCGGGACCGGTGCGCAGCAGGGCGGCGGCACCGCGACCGCCCCCGGCGGCTCGACCGGCAACCTCTCCAACCTGAACCCGGGCACCGCGGGCGGCAGCGGCGGGACCGCGCCGATGCGCGACTACGGCGGCATCCCCACCGCGACCGCGGGTACCGCCGTCGCCCCGGGGGTGCGTTACCCGGCGAACGGCACGCTCCCCGGTGACGCCTCCGCGCCCCAGGCCGGGACCGGTGACCAGACCGGCCAGGGCGCCGACATCCGCGACGCGGGCAACGCGCAGTCGCTGTCCTCGCCCCTCGGCTCGAACGACGTCCAGCTGCCGATGCTGCTCGCGGTGATCGTGCTCGCCGGCGTCACGGCGGGCCTCGTGCGGACCTGGGTCCTGCGCCGGGCCGCCTGAGGCCCAGCCCACCCCGCTGTCCGGGCCTCCCGGCCCCGCCAGGTAGCCTTACCTGGACAAACCCTCCTGCTACGGACAGTCCGTGGCCGCGAGCCCATAGGAGGTGAGTGGTTGTGTCACGCCATTACGAGGTAATGGTCATCCTGGACCCCACGCTCGACGAGCGCACTGTCGCTCCGACGCTGGACACCTTCCTCAACGTGATCCGCACTTCGGGCGGAAGCGTCGAGAAGGTCGACGTCTGGGGCCGGCGCCGGCTTTCGTACGAGATCAAGAAGCACGCCGAGGGCATCTACGCCCTGCTGGACCTGAACTCGTCCTCGGACGCGGTGAAGGAGCTGGACCGCCAGCTGTCGCTTCAGGAGACCGTGCTCCGCACCAAGGTCATGCGTCGCGAGATCAAGCGCGCCGCCGCGGCCAAGCCGCCCGTCGCCGCCGCCAAGGCCTGAGCCGAAGGGTATTCCCGATGGCTGGAGACACCGTCATCACGGTGATCGGCAACCTGACGTCCGACCCGGAACTGCGTTTCACCCCGTCCGGTGCGGCGGTCGCGAACTTCACCGTCGCGTCCACGCCCCGCACGCTCGACAAGCAGTCGGGCGAGTGGAAGGACGGCGAGGCGCTGTTCCTGCGCTGCAACATCTGGCGGCAGGCGGCGGAAAACGTCGCCGAGTCGCTGACGCGCGGCGCTCGCGTCGTCGTCCAGGGCCGGCTGAAGCAGCGGTCGTTCGAGACGAAGGAAGGCGAGAAGCGCACCGTCGTCGAGCTCGAGGTCGACGAGATCGGCCCCTCGCTGCGCTACGCCACGGCGAAGGTCAACAAGGTCAGCCGCGGTGGCGGCGGCGGTGGTGACTTCGGCGGCGGCGGTGGCGGTGGCGGCGGAAACCGCGGTGGCGGCGGTGGCGGCGGTATGCCGGCCGACGACCCGTGGGGCTCCGCCCCGGCCGCGAGCAGCGGTGGCGGTGGCGGCGGCTTCTCCGACGAGCCTCCCTTCTGATCTCGTACACATCCACAAGAGTTGAATTCCAGGAGTAACCAGTGGCCAAGCCACCCATTCGCAAGCCCAAGAAGAAGGTCTGCGTGTTCTGCAAGGCCGAGAAAAAGGGCCGTCCGGAACTGATCGACTACAAGGACACCAACCTGCTGCGGAAGTACATCTCCGACCGCGGCAAGATCCGTGCCCGTCGCGTCACCGGCAACTGCAGCCAGCACCAGCGTGACATCGCCATCGCGGTCAAGAACTCCCGCGAAATGGCGCTGCTGCCCTACACCTCGACCGCGCGCTAAGGAGGCCCGGAGATGGCGAAGATCATCCTCACCACCGACGTGGCCAACCTCGGCGGCCCCGGCGACATCGTCGAGGTCAAGGACGGTTACGCGCGCAACTACCTGCTCCCGCGGGGCTACGCGATCGCGGCGTCCAAGGGCGCGGAGAAGAACGTGCGCACCATCCAGCGCGCGCAGGAGAGCCGTCGCATCCGCGACCTCGACCACGCCAAGGAGATCAAGGCGACGCTGGAGGGCCTCGGCGCCATCCAGCTCACCGGCAAGGCGGCCGAGGGCTCGAAGAAGCTCTTCGGCTCGATCACCTCGGGCGAGATCGTGGACGCGATCAAGGCGGCCGGCGGCCCGCTGCTCGACAAGCGCGTCATCGAGCTGCGCGACCACATCAAGACGGTCGGCAAGCACTCGGTCGGCGCCCGGCTGCACCCCGACGTCAAGGTCGAGGTCCGGCTCGAGGTCAAGGCCAAGTAGCCCGTTCCACCGTCGTGAAGGCGGGTCGCCCCTGGTGGGCGGCCCGCCTTCACGCGTTTCGGGGGAACCCCGGACACCACGGCCACGTCGTAGGAGAATGGGCGGGGACGCGAAGGGGATGGATCCGGATGGGTAACGAGGTCAACATGTCCGCGCCGGCCGGCGGCGGCGGGTTCACGTTCGACGCCGACAAGATCGACGGCGTCATCAAGCAGTGGCAGGACCTCCAGGCCGACCTGAAGCGCGACTACGACGACGCCAACCTGATGGCGAACGTCAAGGCGCCCGGCAAGGAGTTCGCCAGCGGTGACTGGGAGAAGCTCGCGAACCCGTCCGGCAAGGCGTTCCTCGAGCAGAACAAGAAGATGCAGGACTACGTCAAGAACTACATCGAGGCGCTGACGGCCGCGAAGAAGAAGATCACCACCAAGGAGTCGGACACCCAGGCCGACCTCTCGAAGACGGGGAACCAGGCCACGTGAACCGACGACTCCTCGCCGTCCCGGCCCTGGCCTTCGCCGTGCTCGCCGTCGCCGGCTGCTCCAGCCGCACCGGGGGCACCGCCAACCCCGCGCCGACCGCCGATTCGAGCGGCAGCGAGACGTCCCGGTCCGCCGCCGACTCCGCGCCGCGGGTGCCGAACGCGCTGAACGCCGCGAACATCACCTCGGACGCCTGCACGACGATCGACGCGACCGGCCGTTCCAAGCTGAGCCTCGGCGACGGCACCCCGCGCACCACGGCGAACGGCCCGAGCTGCACGTTCCAGGAGTCCGCCGACCCGGGCAACCAGATCGACGTGACCACGGTGACGGCGAACAAGAACGGCCTCCAGGACGTCTACGACACCAAGGCGAACGACGCCTACTTCGAAGAGACGCAGGCCTACGGGTACCCCGCCGTCTACGCCGCCGCGGTGGACGACCGCAAGGACGGCAAGTGCGGCGTCTTCATCGGGGTGACCGACGAGCTGGCCGTCAACATCCTGGTGCAGTACGACAACGGCGCCGGCGCGTCGGACCCGTGCTCGGTGGCGCAGAAGTTCGGCGAGTCGATGATCCAGACCTTGATGGGGGGCTGAGATGCTGGAACTGGTCCTGCTCGGCGGGTTCGCCGCGTACAACATGGCGACCACGCACTCGGACGACCACGATTCGGTGCAGGGTGACCGCAAGATCGACTGCTACGACATCTGGAACCAGATCACCACCGGTCCCGGCACGGGCTCGATCTCGAACGGGCAGGCGGCGGCGAGCCGGCTGAAGGGCGCCTACCAGGACCGGCTCACCACGATCGACGGCCTGGCCAAGGACATGGACGCGGCCTGGACCGGCGGCGGCTCCGAAGCGGCGCAGAACGCGGGCGCGCACCCGCTGCGGGTGTGGATGGAGGACTCGGGCACCAAGCTGACCGACTCCGACAAGTACCTCGGCGAGCAGAACAACGCCTTCACCACGGTGCACGCCCAGGTGCAGGAGGTCCCGAAGGACCCGCCGAAGAACAACCTGCTCAACGCGGTGACGCCGTGGACCACCGACACGGACCGGGCGATCCGCGACTACAACACCAAGGGCCAGGCCAACGTCGACGCCTTCAACACCTACTACAAGGCGAGCAACGACAACGGCCAGAAGATGCCGACGTACTCCGCGCTGCAGGGGCAGCAGGAGAACGTCAACGTCGACCAGGGCAAAGACGGCAAGAAGAAGGACGACAAGAACGGCAACGGGAACGGGAACGGCGGCGGCGAGCCGGGCGGCGGTCCCGGTGGCGGTCCGGGCGGCGTGAACATGCCGGGGCCCGGCAGCGTGCCGTCCTTCGGCGGCGGCCCCGGCGGCGGTCCCGGCGGCAGCTTCGACCCGTCGAAGGTGCCGGGCGGGAGCTACGACCCCTCCAAGGTGCCGAGCTTCGACCCCTCGCAGGTCCCCGGCGGCGGCAACTACGACCCGTCGAAGGTGCCGACCGGCAACTACACCCCGCCGAACTTCACCTCCGACGGCACGCACTCGTCGGGCTTCTCGCCTTCGGACGTGCCCGGCATGCCGGGGTTCGGGCCGGGCAGCACGCCGAACTTCTCCGTTCCGGGAGGCGGCGGCGCCGGCGGCTTCGGCCCCGGCGGTTCCAGTGGCCTGGGCGGGATCGGCGACCCGACGGCGGGATTCGGGCCGGGCGGCAGCGGGGGTTTCGGGCCCGGCGGCTCGACCGGCGCGTCGATGCCCGGCGGCGCGGGCGCGTCCGGCGCCGGCCGCGGCGGCATGGGTGCCGGAGCCGGCGGCGCGATGGGCGCGGGCGGCGCGGCGGCCGGGCGGGGCGGCTCCACCGGGATGGGTGGCATGGGCGGCATGGGCCACGGTGCGAAGGGCCAGGGCGGCGGCGACGAGGAACGCACGTCGAAGTACCTGCTCGGCGACGACCCGAACGACATCTTCGGCACCGACGAACTGACCGCGCCGCCGGTCATCGGCGAGTAACACACGCGGGGCCACCGGGCGCGTGCCAAGATGGGCGCGCCCGGTTCTTCCGGGTTCATCAAGCTGATCTTCACTAGGGGGAAGAGCGGTGCTGGACAGGCAGGTCACCCTTTCGACCGGCACCGTGATCAACCTGATCCGGCGCCGCGGCGGGGAGCCGCACACGGTGCTGGCCGAGACGCCGACCTGGTACAGCGACGAGGCCCAGCGCGCCGAGGACGAGCGCGTCAACGCCGAGCTCACCAAGGCGGGTCTGTTCGGCCCGCGCGGCATGCACCCGGGGTTCGTCGCGACGATCGAAGCCGTCGCGCGACCGCAGCTGGAGTACTACGGCTGGGTGGACGGCGGGTTCCAGGGCAAGCCGGTCAGCTACCGGCTGCTCGCCGGCAGCGCCGGCGGCGAGGCGTTCGTGCTGGCCAAGCACGAGCAGCTCGACGTCGTCGTGCTGGAGTCGACCCGGCCCGGCGAGGTGCTCGACGACTTCCTCGGCCAGATCCCGAAGCTCGCGCCGGGCCGCGGGACCCCGCTCGCGGTGCCGAAGAGCCAGCTCGAGGGCACCGGACGCCGGGACGACGACGGCTTCGCGCTGATGCGCAACGACCGGCCGGCCGACGGCTCGCAGGAGGCCGACGAGCTCTGGCGGATCCTCGCGCTACGCCGAATGGGCAGCGGCAGCCTGTACGTCGCGGCCCGCAGCCGCACCGGATCGTGGCAACGCATCGAACGTCCGGTGAACTACATCGATACCTCGGAAGGCCGCTGGCTGACCGAGGAGATTCCGGGGCGTGGGGAGAACCGGATCGCCTTCACCCCGGCCGACCAGCGCGTTCTCGCCGATCGGTTACGCAGCGCACAGGGCCGGCTCACCGCGGCGTGACACGACGGCCGTTCAGCCCACCGGGTTACGCCTCTACCGTCCGTAGTTTTCATCCACAGGCCCTGGGGTTCAATGGACCCGGACTGGTCCACGACACGCCGAACGACGGGTTTCACACGACACGCCGCACGAGTTTTGCGGAAGTTCTCCACACCTTACTCACAGGGCTTGACCTGCGAATTCGTGGAAGCCGATCACCTTTGTCCCCAACTTGTCCACAGCTCCGGCGGCACCTGTGACTGGTTACCCCCATTCATCCACAGGTTGTCCACAGATGGGTCCCCACCCTGAATTGCTTTCGGCCTTCCGGGGGACATAGCGTCCCCGCCGAGCCTGTACTCACGGTGGCGCCCCGCGTGTCTGCGGGAGCCGCGCGACGTTGTCGCCGATCATCGGGAGACACGGCGGAAGAGGACTTGGTGGCGCGGCTCGCGCCACGTGCTTCGAGAGCGAAGATCCGGCATAATCGAACGGGTGTTCGCATGATGACGAGGAGGTGTCCGTAGCGGTGGCGCTGACCGACGACCGCGGCCCGATGTATGCGGAGAACGACCCGGGTCCGAGCGACCCCGGCTCCGGGGGCGGGTTCGACCGCCAGCCGCCGCAGGACATCACGGCCGAGCAGTCCGTGCTCGGCGGCATGCTGCTGTCCAAGGACGCGGTCGCCGACGTCATCGAGGCGCTCGGCCCCGACGACTTCTACCGCCCGGCACACCAGGCCATCTACGACTGCATCCTCGACCTCTACGGCCGTGGCGAGCCCGCCGACCCGATCACCATCTCCGCCGAGCTCGAACGCCGGGGCGAGCTGGGCCGCATCGGCGGCGCGCCGTACCTGCACACGCTGATCGCGACGGTGCCGACGGCGGCGAACGCCGGCTTCTACGCGGAGATCGTCGCGGAGAAGGCGGTGCTGCGCCGGCTGGTCGAGGCGGGCACCCGGATCGTGCAGTACGGCTACGGCGCGGCGGCCGCGGACGGCGCGAACATCGACGAGGTCGTCGACCGCGCCCAGGCGGCGATCTACGACGTCACCGAGCGCCGGACCAGCGAGGACTACGTCGCGCTGGAAGAACTGCTGCAGCCGACGATGGACGAGATCGACGCGATCGCCTCCCGCGGCGGGCAGTCCCGGGGCATCCCGACCGGCTTCACCGACTTCGACGAGCTGACGAACGGCCTGCACCCGGGTCAGATGATCATCGTCGCCGCCCGTCCCGGTGTCGGCAAGTCGACACTGGGGCTGGACTTCGCGCGTTCGGCGTCCATCCGGCACGGCCTGACCAGCGTCATCTTCTCGCTGGAAATGAGCCGGACCGAGATCGTCATGCGCATGCTCTCGGCCGAGGCGAAGATCCGGCTCGCCGACATGCGCGGTGGCAAGATGTCCGACGACGACTGGACACGCCTGGCCCGCCGGATGAGCGAGGTCTCCGAAGCACCGCTGTTCGTCGACGACTCGCCGAACATGACGATGATGGAGATCCGCGCGAAGGCCCGCCGGCTCAAGCAGCGGCACGACCTCAAGCTCGTGGTCCTCGACTACCTGCAGCTGATGACGTCCGGCAAGCGCGTCGAGTCGCGGCAACAGGAAGTCTCGGAGTTCTCCCGGCAGATGAAGCTGCTGGCGAAGGAGATCGAGGTCCCGGTGATCGCGATCAGCCAGCTGAACCGTGGTCCCGAGCAGCGGACGGACAAGCGCCCGATGCTGTCCGACCTGCGTGAGTCCGGCTCCCTGGAGCAGGACGCCGACCTCGTCATCCTGGTCAACCGCCCGGACGCCTGGGAGCGCGACGACCCCCGCGCCGGAGAGGCGGACCTGATCATCGCGAAGCACCGTGCCGGCCCGACCGCGACGATCGTCGTCGCGCACCAGCTGCACTACAGCCGGTTCGTCGACCTGTCCCACGACTAGGCGCTGCCGGAGCAAGTCACGCCCGCGGTCTTCGCGCAGGCTTACTCCGGCAGCGCCCGGCGGCCGAGTTCGCCGTACCCGCGCACGAACGCCGCCAGCAGGCGGCCGAAGTTCTCCCGGTCGTCGGCCGGCCAGTCCGCCATGACCTCGGCGAACACCGCGCGGCGGAAGGTGTGCAGCTCGTCGAGGTGGGCCTGACCGGCCTCGGTCGGCACGAGCACCGCACGCCGTCCGTCGTGCTGGTCCGCTTCGCGCCGGAGCAGTCCCTGCTCGACCGCGCGCGCGACCAGCCGGCTCGCGCGCGGCTGGTCGACGCCCATCGCCGCGCTCAGCGCTGTCACCGTGCCGGCTTCGCCGCGTTCGGCGAGCTCTTCGACGACGTCGAGCAGCTCGTGCACCGGGTCGTGGCCGCCGCGGCCGCGCTCCTTGGCGATCCGGCTCAGCGCGCGCCGCTGCTGGCTGCGGCGGATCGCGATCATCGCGCGCTCGACCTCGGCCACCGCGTCCGTCATGGTTGCTCCACTCCCCAGCTGCATGTACTTTTACATGTAGTTGTTCTACGACATTCAGGAGTATCCATGAAACCCCTCGGCTGGTGGCTTCGCCACGTCCACGAGCTGCTCGAATCTTCCATGGCCCGGGCCCTCGAACCGGAGTCGCTGACCCGCCGGCAGTGGCAGGTGCTCAATACGATCGCTCTCGGCGCCCGCACGCCGGCGGAGATCGACGTCGCGCTGGCGCCGTTCGGCTCGACGTCCGCGCAGCTCGGCGAGCTGCGCGAACGTGGCTGGGTCGCCGAAACCGGCGAGCTCACCGGCGAAGGCCGCGAGGCGCACGCCCGGGTCGAGGCGCGCGTCGAAGAGTTCCGGACGTCGGTGACCGAAGGCGTCAGCGACGACGACTACCGCACGACGATCCGAACCCTCGAGCGGTGTGCGGCGAACCTCGAACCAGCCTGAGGAATAACCGGGGCCCAGGCGGCGTCAGGTACTCTAGTAGTTGAACTTTCAAGCACTGGAGCCGTCGATGACCCGCACCCCGGTCCTCTACCTCAGCCACGGTGCGCCGCCGCTCGCCGACGACGCCACCTGGACCCGTCAGCTCGCCGGCTGGTCCGCCGGCCTGCCGGAACCCCGCGCGATCCTGGTCGTGTCGGCGCACTGGGAAGAAGCGCCGCTGACCCTCTCGGCCACGACGACCGTGCCGCTGGTCTACGACTTCTGGGGGTTCCCGGACCGCTACTACCAGGTGAAGTACGAATCGCCCGGTGCGCCGGAGCTCGCGGCGAAGGTGAAGAAGCTGCTTCGCACGCCTGAGACGCCGGTCCACGACGCGCACGACCGCGGCCTCGACCACGGCGCCTACGTGCCGCTCGTCGAGATGTACCCGGACGCCGACATCCCGGTGCTGCAGGTCTCGATGCCCTCGCTCGACCCGCGGGAACTCTACGAACTCGGCCGCAAGCTCGCGCCGCTGCGCGACGAGGGCGTCCTGATCATCGGCAGCGGTTTCTTCACGCACAACCTGAGCGGCATGGCCCGCGCCACCGACGGGACGCCGCCGGCGTGGTCGGCCGAGTTCGACCACTGGGGTGAAGAGGTCCTGCGCAGCGGCGACGTCGACACGCTGCTCGACTTCCGGCACAAGGCGCCGGCGGCAACGCTCGCGCACCCGCGGATCGAGCACTTCGCGCCGCTGTTCGTCTCACTCGGCGCCAGCTCCGGCGAAGGCCGCACGGTGATCGACGGTTTCTGGCACGGACTGGCGAAGCGCTCTCTCCAGTTCTCCTGACCTGGGACGCGAACGAGCCCCAGGAGCCGGCGCTGGCTCCTGGGGCTCGTCGTCTCCAGGGAGGGAGAGTCTATTCAGTTACAACGGGGCTTCGCCCCGGGCCGGGGGCTCCGCCACCCGGAGCCCCCGAAACCGTTAGTGCAGTACTACTGCGCGAAATCAGAACTACTTGCGCTTGACGAAACCCAGCAGCTTCGAGAGGAAGCTGGTGGAGTCCAGGCCCGACATGGCCGGGACCTGCGCGGCCGGGGCCGCACCGTCGAGCACGGGCAGCTTCGCGTTCACCGGCAGCGCGGCCGGCGCGGCCGGCAGCGTCGTCGGGGCGGCGGGCAGCTGCGGGTTCGCCGGCAGGGCCGGGGTCACCGGGAGCGCGACGGGCAGCGTCGGGACGCCGCCACCCAGGGCCGGGACGGCCGGCAGGGTGGGCAGCAGGCCGCCGCTCAGGGCCGGGACGTGCACCGGCAGGCCACCGGTCGGCAGGTCCGCACGCTCGGTGCTGTGCCCGGGCAGGGCACCACCCAGCGCGGAGAGGCTGCTCAGGCCGGGCAGGCCACCCGCGGTGGGCAGACCCGGGGTCGGCAGGTGCGGCATCCCCGAGACCGGGGAGTCCGGCACGTCGGCGCGCTGGGTCGGGATGGCCGTCGGCAGCGCGGGCAGGCCCTGGGTGGGCAGCCCGGCGGTCGGCAGGCCACTGGCCAGCCCGGTCAGCGACGGCAGCTCGCCGGCGCCCAGCTCCGAACCCTCGACCGGGTTGGAGATGGCGTCGGCCGAGTCGGCCGAGTCACCGTCGATGCTGGTCATGTCCGTCGCGTCGGCGGTCGCGTTGCCGATCAGCTCGAGGGGCACCCCGAAGATCTGCACCGGCACGGCGAGGTCGTGGTAGAAGTTGTACCCCGACAGGCTCGACCCGTCACCCTCGGTGACCGGCTCGCCGCCGTTCTCCGTGGTGAGGACGTTGTCGCCGGTCCCGTGGGCCACGCCGCCCACGGCCACCGCGTCGCCGAAGACCTGGGCGATCGCCGTCACCGGGATGTCCAGGATGTCGCCGGCCAGCGCGCCTTCGACACCGGAGGTGGTGTCGTCGCCCGCGTTGGTCACCGTGGTGGTGTTCATGCCGTTGCCGCTGGAGACGCCGCCGACGCTCACCGCGTCGCCGAAGATCTGCGCGACGGGCAGGCCGTCGACACCGACGATGTCACCGGCGATCGCGCCGCGGTCACCGTTGGTCGTGGCGTCGCCGCCCGCGGTGGACACGGTGTCGCTCGTGCCGGTGCCGTGGCCCAGGGCCGCACCCGCGACGCCGTCGCTGAACAGCTGCGCGGCACCCGCGAACGGGGCCTTCACGATGTTGCCGGCGATCGCGCCGTCCTGGCCGTCGGTCAGCGCGTTGCCGCCCGCGGTCGAGTCGGTGATGTTGTCGTTCTCACCGGTGCCGATGCCGCCGAGGGCCGCACCCGAGCCGGCGGCCAGCACCGGCAGGGAGACCGGAGCCTCGACGATGTTGCCGGCGCCCGCACCCGCGGGGCCGTTCGCGGTGACGTCGCCACCCGCGGCCGACGTGGTGTCGGTCGAGCCCTTGCCGTGGCCCTGGCCGATGAACGCGCCGCCGATGTTGGCGACCTGCACCGGGAGCGACGCCGGGACGGTGCCCAGGTTGGAGCTCAGGAAGCCGTTGTCGTCCTTGGTGCTGCCACCGCCACCGCCGACGACGGTCTTGGTCTCCTCGGCCGAGCCGGAGCCCTGGCCGATGAAGGAGCCACCCACGCCGAAGACCTCGGCGGGGACGGCGACCGGCACCTGGACGACGTTGCCCGAGCCGGACGAGTCGTCGCCCTGCGAGCCGTCGTACGCCCCGGCGGTGACCGTCTTGTCCTCGGTGGACTGGCCGGTCGCGTTGCCGATGTGGCTGGCGCCGATGCCGTAGACCTCGGGCGCGCCCGCGGTCTGGGTGTTGACGATGTTGCCGCCGAGCACGCCGTCGTTGCCGCGGGTGTAGGACCCGTTGCCCGCGTTGACGTCGGTGGTGTTGTCGTGGCTGGCGTGCGAGTTGCCGATGTACGTGCCACCGATGCCGAACGCCTCGACCGGGAGCGCGACCGACGGGTTGATGACGTTGCCGCCCGCACCCGAGCCGTCGCCGGCCGTCTTGACGAAGCCACCCGAGTCGACAGTGCTGGAGGAGCTGCCGCCCTGGGTCTCTTCGCCGTCGCGGCCCGCGGTCGCGTTGCCGGTGGCCGCGTTGCCGATCCACGACGCCGCGACACCCGCGACGTTCGCGACCGGGGACAGCGACACGGCGCCCGCGTTGCCGTCGAGGAACGAGTCGTTACCGCTCGTCTCTTCGTAGGTCGGGATGCCCAGCGAGCCTTCGCGGGTGTCCCCGGCCTTGGCGTCGGCGGCCGAGTTCGACACCGTGTCGGCGTCCGAACCCCACACGCCACCGGCGTTGCCGTTGAACTTCACCGGCAGGGCGATCGGCGCACCGACGATGTTGCCCGAGCCCGCGCCACCGTCACCGGCGGACTTGATGGAGCCACCCGAGGTGGCGTCGCTGTCGGCGTCGTACTGGCTGTACGCGTTGCCGAGGAGGTAGGACACGGCGTTGCCGGTCACCTGGACCGGGGTGGCGAACTGGCCGGCCACCACGTTGCCGGACAGGCCGGAGCCGGTGCCGTCGGTGTCGATGTCGCCGGTCTCGGTCGTGCTCTGGCTGGCCGAGCCGCCGTGCACCGCGCCACTGCCGCCCGCCACACCACCGGCGTTGCCGGCGATCTGGACGGGGAGCGCCCAGTCGAGGACGACGGCGTTGCCGGCGAGGCCGGACTTGGAGCCGTCGGTCGCGACGTCCTGGTTGTGCGCCCAGGTCTGGGAGTGGTCCGTGCCGTCGACGTTCGCGTCGCCGATGACGCCGATCGCGTTGTCCACGATCTGGATCGGCACGACGACGTCGCCGGCGACCTTGTTGCCCTTGAGGTTCCGGTGGCCCGGGGTGAAGGCGCCCGCGCCGTCGGCCTTGGTGGCACCGCCGAGGGTGCTCTGGCTGATCGGGCTCGCTTCGTCGAGCTGCTTGACCGCTTCGTTCGCGGCCTTGGTGACCGGCTTGGTGCTCAGCTCCGTCTGCCCGGCGGGCAGGTCCAGCTGGCCGAACGGGGTGCCGACCGCGTTGTTGGCTTCCGAGATCGGAGCCGTCACGTTCAGGTCGAGCGGGGAGGCCGGGGAGTCGGGGTTGACGTTCTCGTCAGCCGAGGCGATGCCGGTGCCCAGCATCAGCAAACCACCCGTGACCAGCGCGGTCTGGAGGCCGCGCTTTGCCCACGTCTGCATGGGGTGTTTCTCCTTTATTTCGGGTTCCCTTACGGGCTTATGGGGGTGCGCTCGTCGAATTCGAAATAGGTGCGTCCGAGCAACACCAGAGGGGAAGGAACTTCTTGCGGGCGCGCTGGAACATTCCAAGAAGGCGCGCACCGCCGTGCCACGGGGATTCGTGCGGACGCGAATGCCGTCAGATGAAGACGGACTTGGGCGCGTCAGCTACCCGTGGAGGGAGGTGTTTCAGTCAGGAGTGACACCGGGCTGCGTGCCCGGGGTGCGCGGCGTGTGCCGCAGGCCGCCGCGGTAAGCGCTGGCGGCGGCATCGCTGACGGCAGCGGAGACCCACGAGGGGACGCCGAAGTTCAAGCCGTCGAGGTGACCACCGGGGGCAGAGCTGCCACCCGGGGCGGTGGGAACAGACGGTGCGGCCGGAAGCTGCACCGGGACCAGCGGCGACGACGGCAGCTCACGGTGCGAGTCGCGGGACTCGCCCGCGGCACCGGTGACGTCGTTCTGCTGGACACCCGTCGGCATCGCGAGCGCGGCTCGCAACACGGCGGGGAGCTGGACGGTCGAGACGGCGACCGTGTCCGTGGCCTGGCCGACGCCTTCGGTCACCGGCTCCTGCTCGACCGGGGCGAGCCCCGGGAGCTGGGGGAGCGGGACCAGGTCGCCCTTGCCGGCCGGGTCGAGCAGCTGCAGCACATCGTGCGCCGGCTCGGGGGTGAAGGTCTGTTCGAGGACCTCGCGGGTGTCCTGCGGCTTGCGGGCGATGTGCTCGACCGCGCCCAGGGCGCGGTGCGCCGGGCTGACGACGGCGTCCTCGGTGAGGTCCGAAACCGAGTCGCTGACGCGCTCGGAGGCCTCGTGCTCGAGGACGCGAGGGTTGCTCCACGACGTGACGTCCTGGGGCGAACCGGCTTCGGCGACGTCACCGGGGACGTGCGAGACATCGCCGAGGCTACCGACCGTCGCGTCGGTGGCCGGCGTAACGGCAGCCGTGCCCGCCTCGACTGTGTCGGCGGAAGCGGTCGCACCGGAGACGAGCCACGCGGCGGCGGTGCCGGCGATGGCGCCACCGACGACGAGGAGCGCACGCGACACGAGACGGCGCGAGCGCTTGGCGCCCTGCCCCTCGTTCGTCGCGGTGTTCGCCACTCGTTGTCTCCTGACGCGCTGGTGCTGTGTCTGTCTCGTGACCTACTGCCACATAACGTTGCGGTAGCGACCTAACCAAACACAGGGCGTGACGCGCACCCTCGAACCGACTTGATGCCCCCATCGTGTGAAGAACACACGGTGTATTCCGGACTGACGATCAGTGATCACAGCTGGCAGTCCGGCGAATCGGACGTCCCAGCCAGTACGGTGTGGCGGTGAGCCACGCGCGAGGAGAAGACCCGTTCCTGCCGGAGCACGAGGACATCACGGGACTGATCCCCCGGGGGCTGCGCATCAGCGCCGCGCTCGCGTGGCGGTTCATCGTGATCGTCGCCGCGCTGTACGCGGTGGTGTGGGTGATCGGCTACCTCTCGGTGGTCGTCATCCCGCTGTCCATCGCCCTGCTGGTTTCCGCGCTGCTGGCGCCGGCGGTGCAGAAGCTGGTGGCGCTGAAGTTCCCCCGCGGGCTGGCGACCGCGATCGTGGTGATCGCCGGGCTGGCCGTGCTGGGCGGGCTGCTGACGTTCGTCATCACGCAGTTCTCCTCCGGGCTGCCCCAGCTGCAGCAGCAGCTGAACGCGAGCCTCGACCAGATCAAGAACTGGCTGCTCAACGGGCCGCCGCACCTGCGCCAGGAGCAGATCCAGGACTTCATCAACCAGGCGATCGGCTTCATCCAGAACAACCAGGCGTCCATCACCACGACGGCGCTGACCACGGCGAGCACCGTCGGTGAGATCCTCACCGGCTTCCTGCTGACGCTGTTCATCACGATCTTCTTCCTCAGCGGCGGCGACGGCATCTGGACGTTCCTGGTCCGCGTCGTGCCGGGCCGGGTCCGCAACCGGGTCGACGTCGCCGGGCGCCGCGGGTTCGCCTCGCTGGTCAGCTACGTCCGCGCGACGGCCGCGGTCGCCGTCGTCGACGCGGTCGGCATCGGCGTCGGCCTGTGGATCATGGGTGTGCCGCTGGTGATCCCGCTGGCGACGCTGGTCTTCATCGGCGCGTTCATCCCGATCATCGGCGCCGTGCTGACCGGTGGCGTCGCCGTGCTGATCGCGCTGGTGACGAACGGCCCCATCGGCGCGGTCATCGTGCTCGGCATCGTGATCGGCGTGATGCAGCTGGAGAGCCACATCCTGCAGCCGCTGCTGCTCGGGCGGGCGGTGAAGCTGCACCCGCTGGCCGTGGTCCTGGCCATCACCGCCGGCCTGGTCGCGGGCGGGATCGCCGGCGCGCTGCTGGCCGTGCCGCTGCTGGCCGTGCTGAACGCCGGCGTCCGGTCGCTGCTGCACGAGCGCAACCCGGACCCGGCCGAGGTCGACGTCCTCAAGGACCAGGCCGCGCAGCCGAACGACGCGGAACCCGGCACACCCGACGCCGAGGTGCCGACGATCGGTGAGGACGACGAAGAAGACGAAGAAAAGAACGCCCGCGCGGCGACGGCCGTGAACAAGGACGAAAAGAAGGAATGACCACCGCGCGGACGCCGGACCCGATCACGCCGCTGTGGCGCGGCGTGAACGCGTTCCGCGTGCTCACCTGGGCGTTCGCCGGCGGCACGGTGATCGTGCAGCACGAGCACTACCGGCGTGAGTGGCTGGCCTGGACGCTGCTGGGCGCGATGGCGGTCTGGTCGGTCGTGATCAGCCTGCTGTACCTGCGCGAGCGGACGCGGCCGCCGTGGCTGGTCGTCGTCGACCTAGTGGTCGGCACCGGACTGCTGCTCACCTCGCCCTTCGTGCTGAGCGACGCGCAGTTCGCGCTGAACGTCCCGCTGATCACCACGGTCTGGGCGGCGGTGCCGCCGGTGGCCGCGGGCGCGCGGTTCGGCGCGGTCGGCGGGGTGCTCGCCGGCCTGGTCGTCGGGGTCGCGACCGGGATCGCGCGCGAGAAGTTCGACCTCGACGTCGCGCGCGACGGCGTCCTGCTCGCGGCCGCCGGGCTGCTGGTCGGGATGGCGGCGACGCTCAGCCGGCAGGCCGCGACCCGCCTGGCGCAGGCCTTGCGGAAGGAGGCGGCGACCGCCGAACGCGAACGGCTGGCCCGGTCGATCCACGACAGCGTGCTGCAGGTCCTGGCCCGCGTCCGCAAGCGCGGCAACGAGGTCGGCGGCGAGGCGGCCGAGCTGGCCCGGCTGGCGGGCGAGCAGGAGATCGCGCTGCGGTCGCTGGTGACGACGGAACCGCTGAAGCCGAGCGAGACCGGGACGACGAGCCTGCGCACCGCGTTGCAGCTGCTCGCGACGCCGTCGGTGCAGGTCTCGACCCCGGCGGACGACGTCGAGCTGCCGGCGCACGTCACCGAAGAGCTCGCCGCCGTCACCCGCGAAGCACTGGCCAACGTCGAGAAGCACGCGGGGACGAACGCGCGGGCGTGGGTGCTGCTGGAGGACCTCGGCACCGAGGTGGTGGTGAGCATCCGCGACGACGGACCGGGCATTCCGGACGGCGTTCTCGAGCGAGCGGCCGCGAACGGGCACCTCGGCGTGGTGGAATCCATCCGGGGCCGGGTGCGCGACCTCGGCGGGAGCGCGGCCCTCGACACCGGTCCCGGCCGGGGCACGGAGTGGGAGGTCAGGGTGCCGAGCACCAGGAGCGCGTCATGAGCGAACCACGGATTTCGGTGATGGTGGTCGACGACCACCCGATCTGGCGGGACGGGGTGGCCCGCGACCTGACCGAACACGGCTTCGACGTGCGGGCGACCGCCCCGGACGCCGACGCGGCGCTGCGGATCGCGCGGACCGTGCAGCCGGACGTCGTGCTGATGGACCTCAACCTCGGCACCACCTCCGGCGTCGACGCCACCCGCGAGATCACCGCGGCGCTGCCCTCGACGCGGGTGCTGGTGCTCTCGGCGAGCGGGGAACACCAGGACGTCCTGGAAGCCGTGAAGGCCGGCGCGTCCGGTTATCTGGTGAAGTCGGCGTCCGCGGTCGAGCTGGTGGACGCGGTGCGGCGGACCGCCGCCGGCGACCCGGTGTTCACCGCGGGCCTGGCCGGCCTGGTGCTCGGCGAGTACCGGCGGATGGCCGACGCCCCGGCCGAAGGGGCCGAGCCGCCGCGGCTGACCGAGCGCGAGACCGACGTCCTGCGCCTGGTCGCGAAGGGGCTCACCGCGCGGCAGATCGCCGAACGGCTCGTGCTGTCGCACCGGACGGTCGAGAACCACGTGCAGTCGACGCTGCGGAAGCTGCAGCTGCACAACCGCGTCGAGCTGGCCCGGTACGCGATCGAGCACGGCCTCGACGAGGAGTAGTCACGGCAGCACCGTGATGCCGCCCCAGTCGCCGTTCGGCAGCGCGGCCTTGCCCAGCCGCCAGTTCGGCTCGCCCGGGTGCCAGGCGGCGAGGACGCCGTCCGCGAGCACGAGGTCACCCGCGTCACTCCAGTCCATGCCGCCACCGTCCTGGAGGTGCTCGGTGATGAACGGCATCCCCGGCGCGTGTTCCCAGCTCAGCGAGTCCGGGCGGAGCAGCCAGACGTCGCGCAGCTGCGTGTTGGTGGCCCGGTAGGAATGGACCGCGAAGTCGGCGGCGAACAGGGCGCCCTCCCGCGACGGCACCACGGTCGGCGCGGGCCCGACCGTCGGCCGGCTGAGCTTCTTGCGGCTGTTGTCCCGCAGGTCGACGAGCGTGAGGTCGGTGAGGCCGTCGAGCAGCATCCAGTTCCCGGCGACGGCGAGGATGCGCGGCGCCTGCTGCACCGTGCGGCCGGTCTCCGGCTCGATGAGCGCGTCCGTCGACTCGGCGCCGTCGGCGTTGATGGTGATCAGCAGGCCGTTTTCCGTCTCGGCGCGGACCTGGGTGTGACAGCTGGCGGACTGCCCTTGGCCGAGCTCACCGCCGTCGAGCTTGACGTGCTGGAGCCGGCAGCTGTCCGGCGCGTCCTGCCGGATCACCCACGCACTCGTGCCGTCGGCACCCGGCGCCACCGACCAGGCGCGGCCGAGCGACCGCGGCGGCGTCGCCGGGCCGGTGTAGACGAAGACGTCGAACGGGTCCTTGTCGTTGTGGGCGGTCAGGACGGCGGACTTCCCGACGCGCACGACGCTCATCCCGACGTCACCGCCGGGGTAACCGGGCGGGGTGCCCGCAGGCCCGCGGTCGGCGTCGAAGAGGGTCGGGCCCGTGGTGGGGAGCAGCGCGCTCACGCCGATCCCGCCGGTGGCGGCCACACCGTGGAGGCCCTCCGGGAGCGGGGCCGCGGCGGTCGGCGGCGCGCTGGTCGTCGCCGGAGCCGGCGGCGGAGCGGGCTCGTCACCGGTGCACCCGGCCAGCACGAGGAGCGCCACGCCGAGCGCGGCACCGCGGAATACGGGTCCGTTCAGGGTTTTCCCCCGATCTCCCTGGAGAAATCCGGTTCTACCATCGTGGACATGGGCGAGGAAGAGACCACGACGGCGGAACCGATGACCGAGACCAAGCCGTTGAGCGAGCGCGATCTTCGGGTCTCCGACGACGAGCGCGAGCACGTCGTCGGGGTACTCCAGAAGGCTATCGGCCGCGGGATGATCGATCTGGACGAGTTCACCGAACGCACGGACCGCGCGCTCGCGTCGAGGACGCGGGGCGAGCTGAACACCGTGCTGGCCGACCTCGCCGGCCTCTACCACCCGGCCGCGGCCGGTGCGGCCGCGCCGTCGTACGCGCCTCCGGCGGGGTACCGCGGCGGTTATGTGCCCGGTCAGCGCTTCGAGCTCAACGCGAAGTACTCGTCGCTGCACCGCGGCGGCCCGTGGGTGGTGCCGTCGGAGATGGTGGTGCGCAACAAGTACGGCTCGACCAAGCTGGACTTCACCGAAGCCCAGGTCCAGTCGCCGGTGGTGCACATCGAGCTGGACGCCAAGTGGGGCTCGGTCGAGATCGTCATCCCCGAGCACGCCGCGGTCGACGTCAACGCGATCAGCGACGTCAAGTTCGGTTCGATGGAGGACAAGACCCACAGCAACGGGCGGATGGGCACCCCGCGGTACGTGCTGAGCGGCCGCGTCCACGGCGGTTCCCTGGTGATCCGCCACCCGCGGCGCGGGCTCTTCGGCTAGCCGGGGCCCCTCTGCCCCCGGCGTCAAGAAGGCCTCCCCCGCCCAGGCATCGGGCGGGGGAGGCCTTCGCCGTCACACGGCGAGCGGCTGCGCGGACCGCAGGTGCCGGGCGACGAACCAGACCAGCACGGCGAAGGCGACCGCGCTCAGCCCGGCGACGGCGTGCAGGCCGACGGCCTCGTCGTGGGAGCGGACGATGGCGTTGCCCAGCGTGCCGACGGTCGCCATGCCCAGCGCGTAACCGAACTCGTTGACGGTCTGGGCGAGCGACGCGGCCGCCCCGGCCTTGCGCGGCGGCACCGAGCCGATGACGAGGTCGGTGCCGAGCGCGACCATCGGCCCGACCCCCAGCGACGTCACGGCGAACCCGATCGCCGGCCACACCGGCCCGGCGTCGGCGAAGGCCAGCACGACCATGCCGAGCGCGGCCAAGGCGACACCGCCGGCGATCAGCGTGCCGGTCGGGAACCGCCGGGCCAGCACGGGAGCGGCGAGGAAGCTGACGGTGGAAGCGCCATCCCGGGCAGCAGCCCGAGCGCGGCCCCGACCGGCGAGAGGTGCAGCGAGAGCTGGAAGAACTGCGCGACGAACAGCATCGTGGTGCCGCCGAGCATGCTGAACAGCAGCATCCCGCCGAGCGCGGTGCGGAACGCCTTCCCGGCGAAGAGCCGCAGGTCGAGCAGCGGTTCGTCGAGCGTCCGCTGCCGCTTCACGAAGACGTACCCGACGGCGATCCCGGCGACCAGCGCCGTGACCGGCAGCGGGTGGACGCCGTCGCGAGCGAGCTCCTTGACGCCGTAGACGGCGGGCAGGATCGCGGCGAGGGAGAGCCCGACACTGGGCAGATCGAGGCGGCCGGCGGTCTCGTCGCGGTACTCGGGCAGCAGTTTCGGGCCGATGACCAGGAGCAGCACCATCGCCGGGACGCCGAGCAGGAAGACCGAGCCCCACCAGAAGTGTTCGAGCAGGAACCCGCCGACCATCGGCCCGATGATCGCCCCGACGGTGAAGCACCCGGCCCAGATCCCGATCGCCGACGCGCGCTGCCGGGCGTCGGTGAACATGGTCCCGATGAGCGCCAGGATCGAGGGAGCGAGCGTCGCCCCGGCGATCCCGAGCACCGCCCGCGCGGCGATGAGCATGGCGGCGCTGGTCGAGAAGGCTGCGGCGACGGAGGCGAGCCCGAAGGCGGTGGCCCCGACGAGCAGCAGCTTCCGCCGGCCGATCCGGTCCCCGAGGGTCCCCATGGTGACCATGAACCCGGCGACCATGAAGCCGTAGGTGTCCATGATCCAGAGCTGTTCGGTCCCATCGGCGTGCAGGCTCACGGCGAGTTTCGGCAGCGCGAGGACGAGTACGAAGACATCGAGCGAAACGAGCAGGGTAGGCAGCGCGAGCACGGCCAGCCCGACCCACTCCCGCCGCCCGGCCCGGGTACTTGTGGTCATGTCGCTGTCCTCCCGGCTCGGCTTTCCCTTTCACCCCTGCGTCGAGCGGGACGGGCCGGAATCGACAGTTCTCCGCTTCTTGCTTTCTTCCGGACGTCTTCCGGACGCGGTGAAGGCCACCTCGGACTTGGTCCGAAGTGGCCTTCACGGACGTTGTTGTCCACACCCCTCGAACGTTGTGGACAACTCCGCCTCCCAGGTTCGCACAAACTCGGACCGTCGGTGATGACCGATAGACTGAGCGTGGGGCTGCCCCCCTGGGGAGGGCGGGGGGCGCGGCACCGTCGTCACCCGATCGGGCAAGGCGCGGGGTGACTCCGACCTTGCCGGGGCCATCCCTCCGACCGGCTCAGGCGTCTGGGCCCGAGGCGGCACGTCTGCGCGCGACCTGCCGGGTGACCGGGTACCGAGGATCAGGGGCGAGCGGCGGCACGCGCCGCCGTCGGGTCCGACGTCGCCAAGGCCGCTTCCGCCACAGCCTCGCACTCCGCCAGCGTCGTGCTCGCCAGGCTGGCGCCCACCGTGCGGACCGCCGGGGCGTTCATCGACAAGCTCGTCAGGCCGAGGCCCGTCAGGACCAGCGCCAGCCGGGGGTCGGCCGCCGCTTCGCCGCAGACGCCCGCCGGTTTGCCCGTGGCCTTGGCCGCGTCGCCGATCAGCTTGAGCAGGCGCAGCAGCGCCGGCTGCCACGGGTCGTTCAGCTTCGCGACCGCGCCCAGCTGGCGATCCGCCGCGAACGTGTACTGCGCCAGGTCGTTCGTGCCGACCGAGACGAAGTCGACGACCTCGAGGATTTCGCGGGCGCTCAGCGCCGCCGCCGGGATTTCGATCATCACGCCGGCCCGGGCGATCCCCGCCGCGCGGACGCGGTCGGCGAACCAGGCGGCTTCCTCGACCGTCGCGACCATCGGGGCCATCACCGAGACCTCGGCTCCCGAGTCCTCCGCGGCACCCGCGATCGCTTCGAGCTGGCGGTCCACGACCTCCGGGCGGTCGAACGCCACGCGCAGCCCGCGCACCCCGAGCGCCGGGTTCGGCTCGGCTTCCGGTGACAGGAACGCCAGCGGCTTGTCGGCGCCCGCGTCCAGGGTCCGCACGATCACGGGCTTGCCGCGGAACGGCGACAGCACCGCGGTGTAGGCCGCGCGCTGGTCGGCCACCGACGGCTCGTCCGGCGCGTCCAGGTAACAGAACTCGGTGCGGAACAGGCCGACCCCTTCGGCGCCCGCGTCCGCCGCGGCCTGCGAGTCGGCCGGGGAGCCGACGTTGCCGTAGACCTTCACGCGGTGGCCGTCGGACGTCGCGCCGGTGCCGTTCCACTCGGCCAGCTGCGCCACCGTCGCGGTGACGACCGGGGCCGCGGGGTCGGCGACCTCGACGGCACCCGTGTCACCGTCGACCGCAAGCGCTTGCGCATCCAGCGCGAGCAGCCCGCGGACCGCGACGACGGCCGGGATGCCGAGCGCGCGGGCCAGGATCGCGGTGTGGCTGGTCGGGCCACCTTCTTCGGTGACCAGCGCGAGCACCTTCGCCGGGTCGAGACCGGCGGTGTCGGCCGGCGCGAGGTCGCGGGCGACCAGCACGCTCGGCGACGCCAGCTCGGGCACCCCCGGCGGCGCGATGCCGAGCAGCTCGGCGATCAGCCGGTCACGCACGTCTCGGACGTCGCGGACGCGTTCCGCCATGTACCCGCCCGCGGCGGCCAGCGCCTCGGCGAAGCCCTCGGCGGACTGGTAGATGGCGCGTGCGGCGGGCAGTCCCTGGGTCTTGACCAGCTGTTCCGCCTGCGAGGCGAGCGCCGGGTCGGCGGCCATCGCGGCGGTCGTGATCAGGATCGTCGCCGCTTCGCCGGACGCGGTCTCGGCCTGTTTCTCCAGGCGCGCGGCCACGGCCTCGGCAGCGGGCGCGATCCGGGCGGCCTCGGCGGCCGGATCGGCCGGGGCCGGAGTGGCGGCGGGCTCACCCAGCGGCTCCGCGACGCGGACGACGGGACCACTCGCGCGGCCGGGGCTGACGGCGACCCCGGACAAAGGCCCCACCGACGTACGTCCCTCAGCGGAGGCGGCATCAAGCTCAGACGACATGGTCTAGACCATAGCTCAGATAGGCCTGGATATCTCGTGGTGGCGGGCACAAGCCGCGGCGACGTACCTGTTCGAGCACCGGCCGGACCTCCTCGTGCCACCAGGATTCGGCCAGTTCGTCGCGGCTGGACACCGGCCGTCCGGCCAGCATACGACGGAACCCCCAGGCCTCCGCGCTGTCGGCGAGCCGGAACCAGTCGGCCGGATCGTCGAGCCACAGCCCGAAGCGGACGTCGTCCGGCAGCGGCACACGCTCCAGGAACAGCCGCTCCGCGGTCTTCGACGGCAGGTCCGCGAGCGTCAGGCAGCGCATCGCGCACGCGATCGTGCAGATCCGCCGGACCCGCGCGCGGATGGTGCGGGCGCCGCGAGCCCGCTCGATGGCGACGCGGTGGTGGCCGTCGTCGACGAAGAACATGTCGGTGCCGCCTTCGAGCCGCACGAGCCGCACCGGCGGGAGCTCGGCCGACGTCCGCGTCAGGCTCTCCCAGCGTTCGCGCAGGGCCCGGTTGCGCGGCCGGAACTCGCGGTCGAAGTCGCCGGCGCGGGCCACGGTGCCGACGATGTCCTCCAGCGGCACGTCGTAGCCGCCTTCGTCGATCTCGAACTGCCTGCCGAGCGCCTTCAGCGTCTCGTCGAGCGGCATGATCGCGAGGTGGTCCGCGCGTCTCGCTTCGGCTATCGCCCTCAGCTGAGCTGCGTAGCCACGCCACCAGGCCGAGCCGAACGAATCGCCCATGTGAGGTGCAACACGGGCGTCCGGACGATCATTCCCCCAGGTCAGCGGCCGTCGGGTAGGACGGCTGTGCGCCATGCCGGGTGACGCTGAACGCCGCGACGCGCACGGCACGCTTCGCCGCGGCGACCAGGTCGGCGCCGTCGGCGAGGGACGCCGCGAGAGCGCCGGCGAAGGCGTCCCCGGCCCCGGTGCTGTCGACGGCCTCGACCTTCGGCGACGCGACTTCGGTGGCGGAACCGGCTTCGACGACGACCGCGCCGGCCGCGCCGAGCGTGACGACGGCGGCGCGCGGGCCGAGGTCGAGCAGCTTCCGGAAGTCCGCGCCGGGCCCGGTCAGCCAGGCGGCTTCGTGCTCGTTGACCAGCAGGACGTCCAGCTTGGCCAGCGTCTCGGCGGAGACCTTCGCCGCCGGCGACAGGTTCAGCAGGACCTTGACGCCCTTTTCGGCGGCCTTCGCGACGGCGTGCTCGATGGTCGGCACCGGCACCTCGAGCGAGGCGACCATGACCTGCACCCCGTCGAAGACGGCTTCGACGTCGGCGGGTTCGAGGCTCGAGTTGGCGCCCGGGGAGACCAGGATCGAGTTCTCGCCGTCCGGGGTGACGGTGATGTAGGCGATGCCGGTCGGCCGGTCGCTGGTCCGCACCAGCCCGGTGTCGACGCCCGCGGCGCGGAGCGAATCGAGCAGCAGCCGGCCGTACGTGTCGTCGCCGACGGCGCCGAGCATCGCGACGTCCGCCCCGAGCCGCCCGGCCGCGACCGCCGTGTTGGCGCCCTTGCCGCCGGGGGAGAGCACGGTGTCGCCGCCCAGCACGGTCTCGCCCCCGCCCGGACGCCGATCCACCGCGACGACGAGGTCGGCGTTGGCGGATCCCACAACGAGCACGTCCGAGTTCATGGACGTACTTTGCCACGAAACACCGTCCGACCAGGTCATCAGGGTCGTCGCGGAAGAAAGTGAAGGTTTTTGTAACTTATCCGGGGCTGAGTGCGACAATCATGCGAGCAGCGGATGTCCGTCACTCGTTCGGGGGATGCATGTCCCCCGGACGTCACTTCAGAGACCGGCTCCGCTCTCTTGGTGCGTCATCGCGGAGACGTGATGACGTGGCCCGACCGGCGCGAGCCGGGCAGGGCATCGGGTCGCCGGCGCCGATCACGTAGCCCCCCGAGTGATCGGCGTCGGCGGCGCCCCCGCCGCCACGCCGGCGGCGAACTCCCGGAAACCGGCTTGGGGCCGATCGGCAACGAAGTCACTGGCGTACACCAGCGCGCTCGGCCAGGCGCACGCTCGCGGGCAGGACCCCGCGAATGCGCGCCTCGAACTCCTTCGCAGCCGTCGCGCTCAGCGCGCACGGCAGCCGGTACCAGCCATCGCCCTGGCGCAGGTGCCCGAGTTCGGGGCGGTCGAGCGGGAAGTCGTCGTCCGCGGGCCGGAATTCGACCAGTCCGGACGGCGCGCGCAGCTCCGCGATTTCCGGCCAAGAGACCACGATCTGCCGGTAGTAGGACCTCCAGTGGAGACCGGCGGCCGAAAGCTCCAGGGTGATGCGGAACTTCCGAGAGCGACTCCGCTGTTCGAAGATCTCCAGCCAGACCGCTCCGACGAAGACGGCGATGAAAACGACCTGGCACGCGGAGCGAAACCCGTTCCGCGGACCGAACTCGATCGCGACGCCGAGCCCCAGCTCGATCATGAGGGCGAAGAACTGGATCAGCCGCAGCCCTGCTCGGTTCCAGCCGTTCACGTGGATCGTGACGGCGGTGGCGAGCACCGCACCGGACGGCATCGGCGACCGCGGAGCCGCCACTGTTCGCCCTTGCCGGACCGGGCGGTCATCGGTCACGCGTTCGGCGTTGACCTTGACGTACTTCGCCAGCGCATCGCGCACGCGCGGCGTTTCGCGGTCATCCAACTCGATTCCCGCCACCAGGTAGTCGCCGTCGCTGATGCGAACCAAGCTCCGGTGCAGGTCCTCGAACCGATCGACGGCGGGGCTGAGCACCACCTGATCGTTGTTCCGCGTCACCACCGAAGCTGCGCGAAGTTCGTCCCAGCGAACCGCCCAGGCGACACCGCCGATCACCCGCGAGATCCCCGTCGAATCGATGACGAGCTCGTTGACCACGGGCTTCTTCAGCGACCGCCGGACCAGGTTCAGGCCGAGGAGCCCGAACGCACCGCCGAAGACGAACCCGGCGAGCCGAGGGCTTTGCTGAGTCGAGGCCAGGGCCATCCACAGAAACCCGGACGCCACCAGAAGCAAGACGACGGCGAAAACCCAGTGCCGGCCGGCGGTCCGGGAAACGACGAATCGGTCCCCTTCCGGCACGCTCACTCGATCGAACCCGAGATCCGCCGGCCACCCTGGTGGTCGAAGACAGGCTGTCGAGCGGCGGTCTGCTCGTCCGGCGACTCGTCATCGTCATCGCCCTCGTCATCGCCGTCGAGCCCCTCGGCCAGGTGCTTCAGGACTTCCTTGCCCGCTTCCTCCTTGGTGGCGTTCTTGAGCTCTTCGCCGAACTTCTCGCCGAACTTCTCACTGAACTCCCGACGGGCGTCGTTGGTGAACTCCCGCCCGGCGTCCCGCAGGTTCTCGCCGATGGAGTGCTCCGAGGAAACGACCTGGCCCCACTTCTGCCGGGTGGGGCGCGCTTTCCGGACCTTGTCGGTGAAGGACTGCGCATCCTTCGACTCGAGCATGCCGCCGACTCGCCGGAGCGGGCCGGGCAGGCGGTCGGCGCCCCGCCGCAGGACGTCCTTGACCCGGTTGAAGATGCCGCTGATCCGGTGGAAGAGCTCCTGGGCCTTCTTGAAGGCCTTGACCAGCTTCTTGATCCACTCCATGCACTTGCTGCCGGTCTTGACGGCTTCCGCGGTGCCCTCGGTGGCCATGCCCGCCGGCAACGCCGGCCCCGGGTAGCGACAGGCGATGCTGATGAGCTTGCCGACGCATTCGGAAATCAGGTCCCGCACGATCGAGCGCACGACGCTCAGAATCGTCTTGCAGATCTCGACCAGCTTCGAGATCGCGTTGGCGCCGGTCGCCACGCCCGCATACGTCGCCGCGCGATCGTCGGTGAAAGCGCGATACGCGTCGGCCGAGGGACCTGTCCAGTTTTCGCTGTCCTTCTTGACCGTGTCCTGGAGGTCGGTGCTGATCTTCTCCAGCTCTTTACCGACGTTCTCCCAGGTCCCGACCATGTTCTCCAAGGCCGTCTGATCGCCCGTGAGCCAGTCGAGCGGCTCTCGCAACCACGGGAAGAACTCCATCGCCCAGCCGACCGCGGCGGAGGCCAGCGTGCCGATGGGATCCGCGACGAGTTCCGCGATGCCCCCCGCGCCGAACGCGGCGTTGGCCAGTCCCTCGGTCCAGTTGCCGTCGGCGACGGCGGTGCCCGCGTCCCAGAAGTCCTGGAAGAGACCCGCACCTTCGAGCGCGCTGCGGTCGTCTTCCGCATCCGTCTTGATCAGCGGATTCGCGGCCGCCTGCGACTCGGCCATCAGTCCTCCACCTTGAACAGGTCCTCGAATTCAGCCTCGTCGGCGTTCTTCATCTGCTGCCACAGCTGAATACGGGCCGAGTGGTCGTACGACGCGGTCGACGCCGATTCGATCGCGATCTCCGCGACCTGCTGGGCAACGGCGCAGATCGCCGCGAGCGGGATCCCCAGCAGGCCGAAAGCCTCGGGGTGCTCCGTCGCCTGAGCGGCTTCCTTGCACCGATCGATCCGGTCCGTGAGTGCCTCGATGTGTTCCCGGTGCGTCTGCAGCTCATGCGTGTCGACCGCGAAGCCCGGGCCACCTGGTCCCGCCATGACTTGCCTCCCCTCCCGCGCTTCAGCGCAGGTAATCGCCGTCGCTGAAGTAGTCGTCGTCATGGCCGTCACCGGTCGGCGGCCGGCTCTGGCGCGGTGGCGAAGCCGGCGGCTTCGGCTCTGGCGGCAACCCGCGTTCCTCTTCGGGAACGAACCGGACGTCTTCCTGTGGTGTCGCCTGCGGCGTCGGAAAACCTTCGGGGTCCGGTGGCGGAAAGCTCTGCCGGAGCCGGCTCACCAGCTCGTTCATCACTTCCGGTCCGACCGGGTCGGTGACCCCGGCCTGCACAGCCGCCGCGAGCTTGCTCTGGGCGGCCTTGACCGTGCGGAGGATCTCGTCGGCGAGGTTCGGCTTTTCGCGCACGCTCATGCCGATTTCCAAGCCGACCAGATTGCCGGCGTGGTCGACCTCGACCCCGATCTGGCCGTCTTTGCTGCGCTCGGAAACCGAGACCGCCTCGATCTCGCCGACCATCTGCTGAGCCTTGCGCTGAGACTCGGCCATCCTGGACTCGAAGTCCGCGATCAACTGCTCAGGGTTCGTCACGCGAACCTCCCCGTTCACGTCAGTAACCGTACGGCGACCGAGTGTGGCATACGGCACCGACAGTCGCGGGCAGTTGCGCACTTTGTGACGAACGCCCCGTGGTTTTCCCCACCCGACTGGGCGGCCAACCGGGTGTTTGCGCTGTTCAGCGCGTCCTAGCGTGCTCTTCATGAGCATTTCCGACTGGAAGCGGACGATCTACGCCCTCCTCGCGCTCCCCGCGTACCTGGGCGGCCCCGAGGTGCGGCGACGGCTGGCGCGGCGGCTGCTGGGCGCCGAACCTCGGCGAGGGGGCGTCGCCGCCGGCGCGGCGGCGTTCCTCGTCTCGCTGCTGGTCTGGTACCTCGTCGGCCGCATCGCGACTTTCGGGTTCTTCTGGAGTGACGCCGACGCCGCCGGATCGTGGGGCGGACCCTCCCTGACCGGGGCGTGGATCGTGCACTTCTTCTGCGCGCTCGGCATGACCGTGCCCTGCATGTGGCTGCTGCGGCCGTTGACGCGGTGGCAGACCCGGAGCCCCGACCAGGTCGTTTCCTCCCACCAGCTGTAACCGGTGCGCTATTGTCCGTAACGCAAGAGGGGAGATCGAACGCGAGGGGAGCGCAGTTCGGTGGGGTTGTTCGGCGACATGCTCGACGCTGCCAAGCACGTCGGGTCGGAGATCGCGCACACCGTCGAGTCGGGGGCCGAGGGGCTCGGCAAGGTCCTGACCGGAGCGGGCGTCGGCCTGCTCGCGGGCGGTCCGCTCGGCGCGATCGCGGGTGGCTACATCGCTTCACAAACGGGTACCGGCGCGGACAATCCGCAGGCCGCCGGGTTGTCGCCGGGGCAGCTGGTGCACGCCGTGCTGACCGGGCCGGGCACCGGCTCGCTGCAGGACGTCCACAAGGCCGGCGTCGACCAGTCGACGTACCAGCGGCAGCTGGAGCAAGGAACACGCGAGCTGACGTCCGGGCTCGAGTCGGCGTGGACCGGCGGCGCCTCGGACGCGGCCCGGGAACGGCTCCAGCCGCTGACGGCGTCGGCAACCTCGGCGTCGGCGACCCTGGACCGCAACTCGACGCTGTCCCAGACGCAGATCGACCAGTTCCACCAGATGCGGAACTCGCTGCACCCGGACGTCACCGACCAGCCGCCGACGCGCAGCGCCTGGGACGTCGCGACACCGTGGGACACCGACACCGAAGACAAGATCAACCAGTACAACCAGAAGGCCCAGGAGAACGTCGAGCGGTACAACTCGTATTCGCAGCAGTCGAGCACGAACACCGCGGGCCGGACGATCGACTACGGCCGGCTCGGCGCGTACGACGGCGGCGACTTCGAGGTGAAGGACCCGGTCGAGCCGCCGGGGAAGAAGGAACGCACCCAGGTCCGCGGCGACCACGACCACTCGATCGACGCACAGGTGCAGCCACCGCCGGCGGTCCATCCGCCTGTCGCGCCGCCGCCTCCGGGTCAGGTGACGCCGCCGGGCTCGCACACGCAGGTACCGGGCGTGGACGACAGCGTCCGGGCGCAGGGTTACGTCCCACCGTCGTCGACGCAGTTCCCGCCGGGCTACCAGCCGCCGGGCAGTTCGCCGTATTCACCGGGAAGCGGCTTCGGCCCGGGTGGCGGCTTCGGTCCCGGTAGTGGTTTCGGGCCCGGTGGCGGCTTCGGCCCTGGTGGCAGCGGCGGATTCGGCCCGGGCTCGGGCTCGTCGCCGGGAACGGGCAGCGCCACCGGCGCCCGTGCTCCCGGCGCGTCCACCGGAGCGGGACTTCCCGGCGAAGGACGTCCAGGCGCGGCCGGCGGGATCCGCGGCGGCGCGGCGGGCAAGCCGGGCGCGTCCGGGATGGGCGGCATGGGCCAGGGCGCCAAGGGCGGCAAAACCGAGGACGAAGAGCACCAGCGCGCGTCGTACCTGGTGGAAGCCGACCCGGAGAGCGTCTTCGGCGGCTCCGACGAGAGGACCGTGCCCCCGGTGATCGGGCTGTGACGGTGCTTTACCTGCCCAAGTCCGCGCTGCTCACGGCCTGGGAGTGGGAGCGGCACGGCCCACCCCCGGCGGTCCTCGGACCGGACAACCTCTGGCTCGGCGACGAAACCCGCAAGCGGCTCGACGACAAGGTGCTCGACGTCCTCACGTCGCTTCGGCTCGCCGCCCGCGGCACGCTGACACGCGAGTTCCGCGACATCCTGCGCGTCCTGGCGCGCGGCTCGCGGCAGTTCACGGCGTGGCTGGGCGACATCGAAGCCGACGAGTCGGGCACGGTCCTAGTCTCGGCCGACGGCCCGGCCGCGTTCCGGCTGATCCGGAAGGACGACACGGTCCGGATCGACACCGTGGAGCCGGCGCGCCTCGCCGAATCGCTGGTGGACGTGCTGCCGCCGGTCCCGCCCGCCCGGATCGAGCGCGTGGCGATCCCGGAGTCGAGGTTCTCGGGCCGAGCCGTCGAAGACTCGTACGAACTCTCCGACCCGACGTCCGACGACGCCCGCGACCCACTGCCGTGGGCCCGGCGATTGATGGCGGCAAAGCGGACGGGGCTGCACCAGTGCTACGCGGTCAACGGCGGTTCCCGCAGCGCGCCGATCACGGCGGTGGACGCGCTCGGCGTCGGACGGGTGCTGACGTACGCGTTCCCAGGGCGCGAACGGATGGTCAGCTTCCAGCCAGGCACCCGGGCGGCACTGGTCGACGTGCTGTACGCGACGCTCAACGGGCTAGGGGGAGGAGCACGATGACGGATCCGGGAGGCGCGATCTTCAGCGGCGTCGGCTTCTGGGCGACGGATATGCCCAGCGGGGCTTCGCGGCCTGCCGGCGGGCAGGGGTTCGCGATGAGCAGCTCGGAGATGCGGGCGATGCTCAAGAAGGCCGAAGACCAGCGGAAAACGGTCAACGAGCAGTTGGTATCCACCGAGTGGATGGTCAAGGCGGTGCCGCCTGCCGACGAACCCGTCAGTCGAGCGGCGGTCGACGGGCCCAATGGGATCAACGAAGCCGCTCGCTACTACCGGGGTCATCTCGGATATCAGTACAACTATTACACCGAATTGATCACCAGGTTGAGGCAGGCGCTCGGAATCACCGAGGCTACTGATCAAGAAGCTGCTGACTCGGCCAAGCGGATAAGTGGGTCTCTCGAATGAACCGTCGATCTTTGGTTTTCCCGGTTGCCGTGCTCTTCGGCGCACTTGGCCTGGCGGCATGCACTGACAGCAACAAGTCTCCTGCTACGACAGAGTCATCGGCGACCACGAGCGCGGCAGAACTACCGAACAGCGGTGCCCCGAAGGTGGAAAACCCTCTTCCCGCATCAGTGCTGGACGGTAGTCCTTGCGACTCGGCCCTCACCGCCGAGCAGCTCACCGGGTACCTCGGCCGGCCGGGTTCACCATTGGAGAAAGAGGAAACGCTGGGTCCGTCCTGTACTTGGAGCAGTGATTCGGGCAGCGGTGCAGGCATCCTCGTCGGATACGAAACCAAGACGGGCCAAGGCATCAGTCTCACGTACAAGAACGAGAAGCCGAAGGCCGCCAGGTGGGTCGACGACCTGGATCCGGTCCAGGGCTATCCGACCGTCGCTTATGTCGACACGGGAATCGACCCTGAACACAAGCGGTCCTGCGTGATCACCGTCGGTGTCTCGGACGAACTCGCCTACTCGGTCTCGCTGACGCTCGGCGACAAGGCCGCCGGCGAAGGCAAGGACGCGTGCGACCTCGGGCGCGGCGTTGCCGACACGGTGATGACCAACCTCAAGGCGAAGGCCTGAGCTGCACCTTTCCGTAACCTTCGCCGCCGCGTTGGTTCGGGACTTGTTGTCGTAAGCGCCTAGACTGTTCGGATGAGCCACCCCACGCGGAGGGGTCGCGCGCGTGCGGCTACCGAACTGGACATCCGGCGGACCGCCCGGAGGCTCCTGGTCGAGCAGGGGCCCGAGGCGGTCACGCTGCGCGCGATCGCGCGGGAGCTGGGGATCACCGCGCCCGCGCTGTACCGGTACTACGAGTCTCGTGATGACCTGGTCGAGAACCTGCGGCTGGACGTCTGCGCGGACCTGGCCGACGAGCTCGCCGAGGACATCGCCGAGCTGCCCGATGACGGGATGCTGCAGCTGTTCGCCATCTGCAAGGGCTTCCGGCGGTGGGCGCTCACCCACACGAAGGAGTTCACGCTCGTCTTCGCGTCGCCGACCGGTGGGGTCGGGTCGGCGGCCGGGAGTGCGTTGAGCCGGGTCGACGAGCCGTTCGGGCGGATCTTCCTGGCCGCCGCCGGGCGGGTGCTGGCGATGCACGATCTGGTGACGCCGCCCAGCAGCGGGGTCCCGGATGAGCTGCGCGACGACCTCATGACGTTCCAGCAGTCGCTGGCCGACGTGCTGTCGGAGTCCGGGCAGAACATTCCGGCGGAGCGGCTCGACCTCGGCGTGACGTACCTGATGATCCAGTTCTGGGCCCGGCTCTACGGGCACGTCACGCTCGAGGTCTTCGGCAACTACCCGATCCCGATGTCCAAGCCGGACGTCCTCTTCGAGGCCATGCTGATCGACCTCGCGAAGGAAATCGGGCTCGACCGCAGCTAGGCCGCGTGGCCGCCGTCGACCGAGAGGGTCGACGCCGTGACGTAGGCGCCGGCCGGGGCCGCCAAGAACGACACCGCCGAGGCGACTTCCGACGGCGTTCCGTAGCGGTCGAACGCCGTCAGGGCGCGCTGGTCGGCCGCGTACGGGCCGTCGGCCGGGTTCATGTCCGTGTCCGTCGGGCCCGGGTGGACCAGGTTGACCGTGATGCCGCGCGGGCCGAGCTCGCGCGCCAGGGCCTTGGTCAGGCCGACCATCGCCGCCTTGCTGGTCGCGTACAGGACCATGCCCGGGCCGGGCACGCGGTCCGTCACGCAGCTGCCGATCGTGATCACGCGGCCGCCGTCGCCCAGGTGGCCCGCCGCCGCTTTGGTCACGACGAGCACGCTGCGGACGTTCACCGCCAGCACGCGGTCGACGTCCTCGAGTGCGGTGTCCGACAGCGGGCCGACGAAGCCGACGCCGGCGTTGTTCACCAGGACGTCGAGCCGGCCGAACTCCGCGACCGCGGTCTCCACGGCCGCCGACGCCGCCGCGGCGTCCGCCAAGTCCGCTTGGATCGCCAGCGCGCGACGGCCGAGAGCTTTGATCTTGTCGACCACCTCAGCTGCCTGCCCTGCGTTGTGCTGGTACGTCAGCGCGACGTCCGCGCCGTCCTCGGCGAGCCGCAGTGCCGTGGCCGCGCCGATGCCGCGGCTGCCGCCCGTCACCAGTGCCACCTTGCCGTCGAGGGTCATGCCGGGTTCTCCTTCGATCGAGCGGATTTCCTTGACCGCTCAATCACATCGCGAACCCCTCGCGAGCACTGGCACGTTTCCGCCGTCGCGCTGCGAGCCCGGCCGTCCCCCCGCCACTCCCAGGGGGGCGTCCCCAGGTCCAGTCTATCGGCGGGGTACGACGGAGGGCCGGAAAAGGGGCTGTGCGGCAACAGTTGTCCACATTCGGCGGTGGGTGTGGACAACTGGCGCCCGTAGGAAACGGCGGCGCGTACGGACAGCCGCCGCGCAGGCGGATCGAGGACGTCGAGCTCTTGCCGGAAGGCGACGTCGAGTGCGGGCAACCGCGGCATGCGCGAAGCCGGTGGCAGATGCGGACAACCTGCCGGAAAGGAAACCGGCGGTGGCCACCCCCGCGAAAGAGGTGGCCACCACAGGAGGTCACAGGACGATGTTGACCAGCTTGCCCGGCACCACGATCACCTTGCGCGGCGTTCCGTCGCCGACCAGGGCCGCGACCTTCTCGTCCGCCAGCGCCGCCGCCTGGACCGCGTCCGCGGCGGCGTCCGCCGGGACCGTGACGCGGGAGCGGACCTTGCCGTTGACCTGGATCGGGTACTCGACCGAGTCCTCGACCAGGTACTTCTCGTCCACCACCGGGAACGGGCCCTGCACCAGGGAATCCGCGTGGCCCAGGCGGTGCCACAGCTCCTCCGCCATGTGCGGGGCCAGCGGGGCCAGCATCAGCACCAGGGGCTCGGCCAGTTCACGCGGCGTCGACGCGGTCGCGCCGTACGCCTTGGTGACGTGGTTGTTCAGCTCGATCAGCTTGGCGCCGGCCGTGTTGAAGCGCATCTCCGCGTAGTCCTCGCGGACGCCGGCCACGGTTCGGTGCAGCACCTTGCGGTCCGCCTCCGAAGCGTCCTCTGTGGACACTCGCAGCTCGCCGCTCGCCTCGTCGACGATCAGGCGCCACAGCCGCTGCAGGAAGCGGTGCGAGCCCACGACGTCCTTGGTCGCCCACGGGCGCGACATGGCCAGCGGGCCCATCGCCATCTCGTAGAAGCGGAACGTGTCGGCGCCGTAGTTCTCGGCCATCTCGTCCGGCGTGACGACGTTCTTCAGGCTCTTGCCCATCTTGCCGTACTCCTGGCTGACTTCCTCACCCTCGAAGAAGTGCTTGCCGTCGCGCTCCTCGACCTGCTCGGCCGGGACGTAGACGCCGCGGGCGTCCGTGTACGCGTACGCCTCGATGTAGCCCTGGTTGAACAGCTTCCGGTACGGCTCCTTGGACGTCACGTGGCCCAGGTCGAACAGCACCTTGTGCCAGAACCGCGAGTACAGCAGGTGCAGCACCGCGTGCTCGACGCCGCCGACGTACAGGTCGACGCCGCCGGTGTCGTCCGCGCCGTGCTCGGCGGCACGCGGGCCCATCCAGTACGCCTCGTTTTCCGGCGCGCAGAACGACTCCGCGTTCGTCGGGTCGACGTAGCGCAGCTGGTACCAGCACGAACCGGCCCAGTTCGGCATCGTGTTGATGTCGCGGCGGTAGGTCTTCGGGCCGTCACCCAGATCCAGCTCGACCTCGACCCAGTCGGTCGCGCGGGCCAGCGGGGACGACGGCATCGAGTCGCGGTCGTCGGCGTCGAACGTCACCGGCGAGTAGTCGGCCACCTCGGGCAACTCGATCGGCAGCATCGACTCCGGGACGGCGTGGACCTCGCCGTCCTCGTCGTAGACCACCGGGAACGGCTCGCCCCAGTAGCGCTGGCGCGAGAACAGCCAGTCGCGCAGCTTGAACTGCACGGTGCCGACGCCGGTGCCGTCTTCGGCCAGGCGCTCGATGATCGTCTTCTTGGCCTCGGCGACGTCCATGCCGTCCAGGAAGCCGGAGTTGATCGCCGGGCCGTCACCGGTGAACGCCTTGCCGTCGAACCCTTCCGTCGGCTGCACGGTCCGGATGATCTCCAGCCCGAACTTCTCGGCGAACTCCCAGTCCCGGACGTCCTGGCCGGGCACGGCCATGATCGCGCCGGTGCCGTAGCCCATCAGCACGTAGTCGGCGACGAAGACCGGGATCTGCTTGCCGTTGACCGGGTTCGTCGCGTACGCGCCGGTGAAGACGCCGGTCTTCTCCTTGTTCTCCTGCCGGTCCAGCTCGGACTTGCGCGACGCCGCGACGCGGTAGGACTCGATGGCGTCGGCGGGCGTCGCCGCGTCGCCGGTCCAGCGCTTGTCGACGCCTTCGGGCCAGGTGGCCGCGGTCAGCTTGTCGACCAGCGGGTGCTCCGGCGCCAGCACCATGTAGGTGGCACCGAACAGGGTGTCCGGCCGGGTCGTGAAGACCTCGATGGCGTCTTCGCCGGCCTTGAACGTGACGCGGGCGCCGTGCGAGCGGCCGATCCAGTTCCGCTGCATGGACTTGACCTTCTCCGGCCAGTCCAGCAGGTCCAGGTCGTCGACCAGGCGATCCGCATACGCCGTGATCCGCATCATCCACTGACGCAGGTTGCGGCGGAACACCGGGAAGTTGCCGCGCTCGCTGCGGCCGTCCGCGGTGACCTCCTCGTTCGACAGCACCGTGCCCAGGCCCGGGCACCAGTTGACCGGCGCCTCGGAGATGTAGACCAGGCGGTGGTCGTCGATGATCGTCTTGCGCTCGACCGCGCTCAGCGACGCCCAGTCACGGCCGTCCGGCGTCGGGCGCGAGCCGTCGGCGAAGGCGGCCTCCAGCTGGGCGATCGGGCGCGCGCCGCCCGCCTCGACGTCGTACCAGGAGTTGAAGATCTGCAGGAAGATCCACTGCGTCCAGCGGTAGTACTCGGGGTCGATCGTGGAGATGCGACGGCGTTCGTCGTGGCCCAGGCCCAGGCGCCGGATCTGGCGCAGGTAGGTCCGGATGTTCTCCTCGGTCGTCTTGCGCGGGTGCTGCCCGGTCTGGACCGCGTACTGCTCGGCCGGCAGGCCGAACGCGTCGAAGCCCATCGTGTGCAGCACGTTGCGCCCGATCATCCGGTGGAAGCGGGCGAAGACGTCGGTGCTGATGAAGCCCAGCGGGTGCCCGACGTGCAGGCCGGAGCCCGACGGGTACGGGAACATGTCCTGGACGAACAGCTTGTCGCTGGGGACCGGCTGCCCCTCGACCGCGAGCGGCCCGACGGGGTTGGGCGCGTGGAACGTGCCGTGGTCGGCCCAGAAGTCCTGCCAGCGCCGCTCGATCTGACCGGCCAGCGCGGCCGTGTAGCGGTGCGCCGGGACGTCGGTCCCTGTTGTCTCGGTCATCGCCGTCTTCCTTCGTCGCGAGGTACTCCAGAAACAACTCGACCCCTCAGCCTCGAGGGCATGAGGGGTCGCCGCGCCGGCCGGGGCCCGGTCAGCGCGGCAGGCTAAGGAGCAGCCGAGCCGTGTTCATAGCTTCATCGTAACTTGCTGGTCAAAGCCGTTCGGAGGGGACCGCCAGTGCGACGAACTGCGTGACCTGGGTGGGCGAGAAGTTGTTGTCGCTGACGATCACCAGGCTGCGCTCGCCGTTCGGCAGCTTCGGGCCCCAGGTCATGCCCTCGATGTTGTCCACAGTGGACAAGCCGAGGTCGGCCGCGTCGAAGAGCAGGCGCTTCTTGACCGGCGTGACGTGCTTCGCCGCACCCAGTGACGGCACGTTCAGGACGTTCGTCGCGCCCTTCGTGTCGATTTCGTAGACGCGCACCTTGTTGCCGACGCCGGTGACGAACGAGCGCTCCATCATCAGGAACTTCGTCGGGTCGGCCTGGTCGACGGCCAGCATCGAGGAGACGCCGGTCGTCGCGAACGCCGTCGACGGCACCGGCGCGGCGAAGAGCGGCTCCTGCGGGTAGGCGTACTGCGCCAGGACGGGGCCGAAGCGCGCCTGCAAGGTGATCCGCGACAGCGCGCCGGACGTCGTGGTCGGCTCCGGGCCGTCCTGCAGCAGCGGGCCCTCGACCTCGCTGGCCAGCAGCGCGCCGAAACCGGCGAAGGTGATGCCCTCGAGCACCAGGTTCTGCCGCGGGCCGGCCGTCGGCGTCATCTTCTCGTTCGCGGGGATCGGCAGGTCACGGACGTACTTGCCGTCGCGGCGCGCCTCGCGGATCGACGGGTCGATCAACGTCGTCGCGGTGCGCTCGCCCTCCTGCGACCAGTAGTAGTCGCCGGTCCACGGGTCGACGCGCAGCTCTTCGGGGTCGATCGTCTGCTCGTTCTGCGGCCGGGTGGGGTCGTTCTGCGTGAGCGGCGGGTACGGCGTGCCGTCGGGCCGCAGCAGCGGCTTCGTGCTGGTGAAGGTGACGTCGCCGACGCCCTTCGCCGTGACCGGGAAGGTCGCGGTGTAGAACCGGGCGGGGTTGATCGCCGACCGGTCGTCGCAGATCAGGGCGTAACCGCCGGTCCGCGGGTCGTAGTCGATGCTGGAGAGGCCGCCGACGATCGTCCCCTGGTACGGCAGGGAGTTCGGGACGATCTTTTCGCCGAGCAACCGGATCGGACGCTGGTGACTCTCGGTGGCACTGGCCGGCGCTGCGGCGGCCAATCCCCCGATCAGAGCAAGAGCCAGCACGGTGGGCAGTACGCGGGGTGACATGGCCTGTAGCACAGTCGACCAGGGTATCCACCAGGTTGCCGGGACGTCACGCTTATCCTTGACCCGTGTTCGCTATCGCGCTGGTTCCGATCCTGCTCGGTGTCGTCGTCGGCTGGGGCGGTGTCCTCGGCGTCCGCGAAAAACTGACGCGCGAAGGCGGCACCGGCGTGCGCACGCAAGCCGCGTTGCGCAGCGAAGACGCGTTCAAGCTCGCGAACCGCGTCGCCGGGTTGCCGACGGCCGCCGGTGGCGCGATCTCGATCCTCTCCGGGCTGGCCGGGCTCGCGATGCCGTCGACCGGGGGCCTGATCGCCGCCGCGCTCGGGGGCATCGTGGCGATGTTCGTGCTGGTCGTTGGCGGTGGCGTGCTCGGCAACCGGGCCGCGCTGACCGTCCCCGCGCCGGCTCCGGCGGAGCCCGCCGGCTGCAGCGGCTGCGCGTGCGGCGAGGGCGGCTGCGGCGTCTTCAAGAAGGCCTGATCTTTTGACGAGCTAGTTGCGCTGGAGGTCACCCGGGTGGGTGGCCAGCAGCGCGATCGGCACGCCCTGGCGGCGCAGCACCTGGCTCCACAGGTCGCCGCTCGGCGAGGCCAGGATGTCGCTCGGCAGGGCCGGCACGATCACCCAGTCGTCCCGCTCGATCTCGCCGGCCAGCTGACCCGAGTCCCAGCCCGCGTAGCCGGCGAACACGCGCACGCCGCGGACCTTCGGCACCAGGACCTCGGGATCGGTGTCCAGGTCGACCAGCGCGACCGGCCCGCGGACCGCGATCACGCCCGGCACACTCGCCGCGGTCTCGCCGGTGCGCAGCGCGGCCAGGCACAACGCCGTCTTCTTCTCCACCGGCCCGCCGACGAACACCGACTGCGGCTCGGCGACGTGGCCACCCCAGTTGGGCAGCACGTCGTGGACGGCGACGTCACTGGGCCGGTTCAGGACCACGCCGAGCGTGCCCTCCTCGCGGTGATCGATGACGAACACCACGGTCCGGCGGAAATTGGGGTCGACCATGGTGGGGGCGGCGACCAGGAGCGTTCCCGGCTCAACCTCGGCGTCCGCTGGCACGCGACCCATGATCTCACCTCTGGCCCGGCGAATTACTTCGGCTCGGGAACAATCGCCCCACCCGCCCCGTTTGAAACAGTGGTCGGCGCACTCCGTGTCCCCCGGGCTCACTGAAGAACCGCCTTTGTGGAATACCGTCCGGCAGGAGCCACACTGCGCATAGCCGCCGAGAGGCGACCTCAGTGCGTCGGCCACCCTCTACTCTGGCTTCGTGACGATCAGCGCCGACGTGGCCACAGGGCGAAAGGGCCCTCGCGAGCTGCTCAAGGACCCGGCCTTCCGGCGTCTGCTCTTCACCCGCTTCGCCGCCAGCTGGGGTGACGGCGTCTTCCGCGCCGGCCTCGCCGGCGCTGTGCTCTTCAACCCCGAACGCGGCGCCGACCCGCTGGCCATCGCGGGCGGGTTCGCGGCGCTGCTGCTGCCGTACTCCTTGGTCGGCCCGTTCGCGGGCGCTCTGCTGGACCGCTGGGACCGGCGCAAGGTCCTGATCTTCGCGAACCTCCTGCGCGGCCTGGCGATCCTCGCGTCGGCCGCCGCCGTCGGGTTCGGGTTCGGCGGAGTCGGCCTGTTTTCGCTGGCCCTGGCCGCGGAAGGGATCTCCCGCTTCATCGGCTCCGGGCTCTCGGCATCGCTGCCGCACGTCGTCCCGCCGCCGAGTGTGGTGACGGCGAACGCGTTCGCCACCACGATCGGCTCGGTCATCGCCGTGATCGGCGGCGGCTGCGCGATCGGCTTGCGCGCGCTGTTCGGCAGCGACGACGCCGGCTCGGCGTACACGACGGCGTTCGCGGTGCTCGGCACGCTGGTCGCGGCGTTCATCGCCCGCGGGTTCGCGCGCGGGCTGCTCGGGCCTTCCGTGGTCGACGAACCGGCGAACCCGCTCGTCGCGGTCGCCCGGGGGCTGGCCGACGGGGCGAAGCACGCGTGGCGCGCGCCGAGCGTCACCGCCGGGTTCATCGCGCTGTTCGCGCACCGGGCGTCGTTCGGCGTCTCGCTGCTGGTCACCGTGCTGCTGATGCGCAACTACTTCACCGACCACGGCCTCCTGCGCGCCGGCCTGCCCGGCTTGGGGCAGATGGCGGCGCTGGCCGGGGCCGGGCTGCTCATCGCCGGCCTGCTCACGGCCCGGCTGATCCGCCGTGCCGGGCGGGTGCGCGCGGTGCTCGGCGCGCTGGTCGTCGCGGCGATCGCGCAGTCCGCGCTCGGGCTGCCGATGGTGCTGCCGTGCGCACTGCTCGCGTCGTTCTTCATCACCGGCGCGGGTCAGGTGCTGAAGCTCTGTGTCGATTCGTCGATCCAGCTCGACGTCGCCGACGAAGCCCGCGGCCGCGTCTTCGCGCTCTACGACACGCTCTTCAACATCACCCAGGTGGCGGCGGTATCGCTGGGCGCGCTGGTCATCCCGGACGACGGCCGGTCGCCGGGGCTGCTCATCGCCGCAACCGTTTGCTACCTGGTCGGCGGGGCCGGGTACCTCCTCGCCCGGCGCCGCACGATCAGCTGAGGCAAAAGCCCGAACCGGCTCCGATGACTGCTCCATTGGCATTAGGGTGACGGCAAGTCATTAGTAGGTTCGAGGGACACCGGGGGCTCCTGTGACCACCGCGGGCGACGACCGTGCACGTCTTGAGGCACGCAATGCCGCGATGAAGGACCAGATGGACACCCTCCTGGAGAACTTCGAGCGGCAGACGGCACAGCTGCGCGACGCCCAGGCCGCGGCCGCCGAAACGACCGCGCAGGTCGCGTCCGCCGACGGGCTGGTCCGCGCGACCATCGACGCCGGCGGCAGCCTCGCGAAGCTGGAGTTCTCGCCGAACACGTTCGAGCGCACGACCCCCGCGCAGCTCGCGAACACCGTCCAGGCCCTGGTGCGGCAAGGATCGCTGCAGGTCAAGCAGAAGATCGCGGACCTGATGGCGCCGATCACCGAAGGCCTGCCCGATCTCGCCGACCTGGTCGAGGGCGCGCCGTCGCTGGCCGGGCTGGTACCGCCGATCCCGGACTTCGCCGAGGAAGAGGAAGCTCCCGAGCCGCCGCGCCCCGAATCCTTCGAAGACGGCGGCTCGATCCTGCGCAACGAGCAGCCGCCGGTGCCCGCTCCGGCTCCCGCGCCCGCACCCCAGCGCGCCCGCCCGCCGCGTGCGGACGAGGACGAGGAGCCGCCGTCGTCCTGGATGACGAGGGGCGACTGATGCCGGACGGGGGTGCCGGATTCACCGCGGAGCCGGACGCCGTGCTGAGCGCGTCGAACGGGCTGGTCACGGCCGCGGACGGACTCGACAACGCGCTGAAGGCGTTGCAGGGCGCGTTGTCCGCGCAGGGCGAGTGCTGGGGCGACGACGACTCCGGCAAGGAGTTCGCGAAGGACTACGTGCCGGGCGCGCAGGGCGCCGTCGAAGGCTTCACCAACCTCGTTCAGGGGTTGCGCGGGCTGCAACAGAACGTCACGAAGTCGATGAAGGCCTTGTCGGGCGCCGACGACGACGTGACCTCGCAGCTCAGCAAGGGGCAATGACCCGTGGGTATGGAGATGCCCGACGCGGTCAAGTGGCTGCTGCCGATCGTCGTCGGCGAGAGCTGGCCGGAGGGCGACGAGACCAAGCTGCGCGCGCTGCGCGACGCGTGGCACGCGGCGTCGTCCGCGATCGGCCCGGCCTCGGAAGCGGGCAACCAAGCGGCTTCCGGCATCCGCGACAACTGGACGGGTGACGGCGCCGACGCGTTCGTCGAACAGTGGAAGAAGTTCGTCGAGGGCGACGAGGCGTACTTCAAGCAGCTGGCCGACGCGTCCAAGGCCCTCGGCGACTCGTGTGACCAGACGGCCCTGGACGTCGAGTACACGAAGTACATGATCATCATCTCGCTGATCGTGCTGGCCGCCCAGATCGCGGCGATGATCGCGGCCGCGGCGGTGACGTTCGGCGGCTCGACGGCGGGCATCGCGCCGGCCCAGGTCGCGACGCGGATGACCGTGCAGATGCTGTTCCGGCAGCTGCTCGAGAAGCTGGCGCAGCAGGGGTTCAAGCAGGTCGCGAAGGAGCTGCTGGAGAAGCTGCTCAAGCAGGGCATCAAGAAGATCGGCATGGAGGTCCTCAAGAACGAGGCCATCAACCTCGGCATGGACGCCGGCATCCAGGGCCTGCAGATGGCCAAGGGCGACCGGCAGAGCTGGGACTGGTCCAAGACCAGCGATTCGGCGATCTCGGGCGCGGTCGGTGGCGTCGTCGGCGCCGGCAGCGGCGCGATCGGACGCGGGGCGACCGAGGGGCTGTCGCACAGCGCCGGCGGACAGATCGCCGACGCGGCGATGCGCGCTGGGGCTCGGGGTGCGGTCGAGGGTGTCGCGCAGACCGTCGGTCAGGCGGCGGTGACGGGGGATCTGGGGTCGTTGACGCCGGAGCAGCTGCTGACGGGCGCGTCCAGCGGGGCGGTCGGTGGAGCTGTCGGGGGCGCCAAGGAACAGATGCACTCGGTGCACGAGGCGAACATTCCGCGGGCTGAGCCTGGTGGTTCGGGGGACTCGGGTTCTGGCTCTGGCTCGAGGGACTCGGAGTCGGGGGACTCGGGCTCGTCTTCCGGCTCGGGGGATTCCGGCTCGGGGGATTCGGACTCTGGGGGTCCAGGCGCGAGGGACTCTGGCGCTGGGGAGTCCCGCGGCGCCGGCGAGCCCGGGGGTTCGAGCTCGGGCTCGGGCGATTCCGGCTCGAACTCGGGCGGCTCTGGGGATTCCCGAAGCTCCGGCGAGCCCAGCGGCTCTGGGGAGTCTCGGAGCTCGAGTGAGTCGGGCGGATCCGGGGATTCGCGCAGCTCCAGTGAGCCGAGCGGCTCTGGGGAGTCCCGGAGCTCGAGTGAGTCGGGCGGGTCCGGGGACTCGCGCAGCTCCAGTGAGCCGAGCGGCGCTGGGGATTCGCGTGACTCCGGGGAGTCTCGGCGCGCTGACGAGTCCGGGGAATCGCGGCGGGGCTCGGAGGAGTCGAGTTCGTCGTCGGTACCGGCTTCGCGGGGTGAAGAGCCATCGTCGCGGGCGGAGTCGTCGGCCGAGGCGGAGTCTCGGAGCGGGACTTCGTCGGAGCCGGAAACCCGGAGTGCGTCGTCTTCCGAACCGGAGTCCGGGGGCTCGGGGTCGCGAGGTGAGCAGGCTCCGTCTCAGCGAGAGCCGGAATCGCGGGGCGAGGCTCCGCCGGAATCCGCGTCGCACCGTTCGGAGCCCGAGGCGCAACAGGGGGCCCAGCGTCAGGTGGAGCCTGTCGCACAGCAGCGAGTCGCGTCGGACGGTTCCGCTCCCCAACAGCAGGCACCGGTGGGTGGATCGACCCCGCCGATGGGTGGCGGTGGGATGCCGAGCGCGGCGGGCGGGACGTCGTCCGGCGGTTCGCACAGTGCGGATTTCTCGGGCGGCACGTCGGGTGGCCCGGCACGGGCCGGAGGCTCGTCGCACGGCGAGAGCGCGGCCGCCGGTCCGTCGAACGGCGGCTACGGCATGGCCCCACCGGGGACCGGCCCCGAGCCGGGACGGCAGAGCGGCGGACGTCCGGCGGCGGACAACGTCGGCGCGGCCGGGTTCACGGGCCAGCCGCCGGCCGCGGACGCGGGGCCGACGCCGTTCCAGGGTGGCGGGGCGCCGCAGCAGATGTCGCCCCCGCCTGCGGGTGGACTCACGCCACCGCCGGGAGGAATGCCGAACGGCGGTGCTCCGGGCGGTCGCGCGAGTGGCCCGCGTGCCGGCGGACCGACGCCGCCGATGCCCCCGCCGCGAGGTGGCCAGCCGCCGCACGAACAGCCGCGACGCGTGCCACCGCAGGACCCGCGCCGGATGCCGCCGGGTGGTCAGCCTGGTCAGCCGCCGATATCGCAGGGTGGCCGCCCGCCTCAGGGCGGGCAGACCCCGCATGGCGGACACCCGCAGGGCGGACAGCCAATCCACGGCGGGCAACCGCAGCACGGTGGACAAGCCCCGCATGGCGGACAGCCGCCGCAAGCTGGGCAGTCACCTCCGGGCGGGCAACCACCGCAGGGCGGGCAACCGACACACGGCGGGCAGGCTCAGCACGGTGGACAAGCCCCGCATGGCGCACAGCCGCCGCAAGCCGGGCAGCCACCTCACGGCGGCCAGGCTCAGCACAGTGGGCAACCACAGCAAGGCGGACCGCAGCACGGTGGGCAGGCCCCGCGCGGTGGACAGCCGCCACAGGGCGGACAGGTTCAGCAAGGCGGGCAACCGCCACACGGTGGCCAGGTGCCCCAGGGCGGGCAACCGCACGGTGGGCCGGCTCCGCATAGTGGGCAGCCGCAGGGTGGGCAGGCTACTCACGGTGGGCAGTCGCAGGGTGGGCAGGCTGCTCACGGTGGGCAGGCTACTCACGGTGGGCAGCCGCAGGGCGGGCCGCCCCGTGGTGGGCAGCTGCCGCAGACTGGGCGGCCGGCGCAGGGGCCGTCGAACGGTGTGCCGTCGCAGGGTGGACGTGGTGGGCAGCCGCCGCACGGTGGCCAGCCTCCGCAGGGTCATCCGTCGCAGGGTGGGCAGCCGCCGCAGGGTGGGCCGCATCCGAACGATCCGCGCCGGATGCCGCCGGGTGGGTGGCCGGCGCAGGGTGGGCCTCAGCAGCGGCCGCCGATGCCGGGTGGGCAACGGCCGGCGGGGTATCCGAACCAGCCGCGTGGGCCGCAGGGGCCGGGCGGCCGTCCGGCGATGCCGCCTCCGCCGCCTGGTGGCCGCCCGCCGATGCCGCCGCACGATCCGCGGGTTGGTCCGCCGCGTCCGGCCGGGCCGCCGCAGGTGCCGCCGCCCCGCTTCGGTCCGCCTCAGGAGAACCTTCCGCGTGGCCCGCACAACCAACCGCCGAGGGCCTTCGACCAGCCTCGACCGATCGATCGCGCGCCGGAGCAGCCGCAGGGGCACCGTCCGGCACCCGGCGAACAGGGTCTGCCTCCTGGACAGCGTCCGCCTGCCACGCCGACGGAGCAGCCCGCCGGCCCGCGGCCGGTCGAACAGGCGCCTGCCCACCACCACGCGCCCGAGCCGGCGCGCACGGACGAGCAGAACCACGCCGGAGAGCAGGTAGCCGAGGACCGGGCGGGCCGGCAACCGGCCACGGCCGATCACGCGGCTGAGCGCACACCCGCGGCAGAACGACCTCCCGAAGAACCAGCCGCGGGGAAGGCCCCTGCCGAACAGCAGGCGGCGGCTGAACGGTCTGGCGAGACCGCCGCGGTCGACCAGTCGGCGCGGCGATCGGGCGACGAGCAGCCCGCCACCGAACGGCCTGCTGAGCAGTCCGCTGCCGAGCGCGCGGCCGAGCAGGTGCCGGCCGAGCACTTGGTGGAGCAGACGCCCGCCGAACAGACGCCCGCCGAACCGGTGCACGACGAACAGGTGCCTGCCGAGCACGGGGCTCCTGAGCACGCGACCGAGCAGGCGACCGGCGAGCAGGACGGCTTCGGGGTCGAAGACCCCTCCGCGCATGAACCGGCGCACGTCGTCGACGAGCCGTATCTCACCGACGAGCACTTCCACACCGACGATCCCGCCGGGGTTCGGCGGATCGAGGACACCTTCATCGACTCCGGGCGGCAGAGTCCCGAGACCGGTGAGTGGCGGCACGAGCAGGTCCGCCGGGAGGCGCTCCTCCGGCGCGACGAGTTCCATCCCGGCATGTCCGACGACGGCGCCTTTGCCGTGCACGCCTACACGCGCCACGAGCTGGTCGGGCCGCTCAACCGGGCACTGCGGTTCGGTGGGCCGGAGCTTGCGGGCCTCGCGCCGCAGGCCGGGGCGCTGGTCTCCGGGTTGAACGAGATGCCGCCGCATGTCGGGACCGTTTCGCGGCGGATCGACTTCCAGGGGGATCCCGCGCGGGTCCAGGCTTTCCTCGGGCGGTTCCACGAGGGTGCGCACGTCACCGAGCCGTCGTTCCTCAGCTCGTCGAAGGTCGATGCCGAGCACCCGCGGAGCATCTTCCCCGGCGAGGTCGAGATGCGGATCGAGTCCCGGTCCGGGCGGGACGTCGAGTCCATGGCCAGCATCGGGCGTGAGCGCGAGGTGCTGTTCAAGGCCGGGTCGCAGTTCGAGATCACCGGGATCGAGAAGGGGCCGGGTCACCCGGAGCACCCCGATTACGTCCGCGGTTCCGGCGGCACCATGGACCAGCCGCAGTGGATCGTGCACGCCGAAGAGGTCACCGCCGGCGATCCGCGGCACCTCGGTGAGGCCGACGCGCAGCACGCGATCGACGAGCGGCGGGCGCAGGAGCGGGCCGACGAAGGGCGGTTCCAGCGTGAGGCCGACGCCGAGACCGAGAAGTTCTACGCCGAACACCCCGAGCTCAAGCCGAGCGGCAACCTGTTCAAGCTGCTCGGCGGGGACGACGCCGACACGCCCGCGCCCGAGCGGCGGGTGCCGGCGACCCGCGAGCCCGAAGGTGGCTGGTCGCGGCTCGCCCAGCCGCTCACGCCGGGCGGCGAGCCCGTGCTCCACGCCGGGTCCGTCGAGAGCCCGCAGCAGCACGCGCGGCTCGTTCGCGACGCCGTTCCCGAGCTCGGCTCGGTCAACTCCCGCAACCACTACGGCCCGGACGCGCTCGACCACGGCTTCCGGACCAACTCCGCCGAGTCGATGGTCGCCTTCGAACGGCGGATGAACGGCGAAGACGTCGTCGCCGGGCCGGGCACGAACCAGAGCCTCGCGCACGTCGGCGAGCAGCTCGGCGGGCAGTGGAGCGGCCGCGACAGCTTCGGCGACGTCGCCCATGACCTGGGCGAACGTCCGGTCGGCGCGCGGACGGCCGTCGCCTTCGAGACCGACGGCGAGACGCGGCTGGTCGCCGGGGTGCACACCGAGCACGGTGTCGTGTTCGCCGATCCGGTCACCGGACGTCTGGCCGAGCTGCCCCACGACGCCACCGGCATCCACGAGATGCCGCTGGGCGGCGGGGACGCGCCGCACCACGCGCCGGAGATCGCGGACCGGCTCAACCCCACGCCCGAGCGCGTCCCGCACGACGAGGGCTACCTCTTCGACGGCGAGCACCACGCCACCCCGGCCGACCACGAGAGCATCCGCCGCGCGGTCGGCGACGACGGCGTCTACCAGGACGTCCACGACCGCGCGCTCGCCCGCCGGGACGCCGCCGGGCTGCCCCTGACCGACGAAGGCGCCGTCGCGGTCCACGGCTACACCCGCGGCGAGTACGCCTACAACGTCAACGACGCCCTGCGCCGCGGCCCCGGCCATCCCGGCTTCGACCTCGCGCAGGCGAACGCCCGCGCGATCGTCGACGGCCTCGGCCAGGTGCCGCGGACGTCCGGGGAGACCGTCCGCGGCATCGACGTCGGCGGCGATCCGCGGCTGGCCGAGCTGGTCGCCGGGCCGTACGAGCCGGGTGCGGTGGTCGTCGAGCCCGCGTTCTCCAGCGCGTCCATCAAGACCGGTGAGCTCTCGACGTCGAAGTTCGGGGACGACGTCGAGCTGCACGTCCGGTCGGACAACGTCCGCGACATCTCGAAGCTCGCCGAGAACCCGGGCGAGCGCGAGTCGCTGTCGCCGCCCGGGACACAGCTGCTGGTGCACGACAAGCGGCTCGAGATCACGCCCGAGGGCCGCCGCAAGTGGGTGATCGAGGCCGAGGAGATCGGGCCCGGCCACCCGCGCTACCTCGACCCCGAGGCCGCGCAGCAAAAGATGGCCGAGCGGCGTGCCGAGAACGAGCACAACGCGGCCGAGTTCGACCGGCGCAAGCAGGAGTCGATCGCCGAACGCCTGGGCGGGCTCAACGGGCCCGTCGCGGAGCACCACCAGCCGGAGCAGCCGAAGGTCAGCGACGTCCTCGACGGCCCGGCCGAGCACATCGAACCAGCGCCGTTGCACGACTACTCGTCGCTGGCGCGCGCGACGAACCCGCCCGCCGAGCCGGCCATCCACGCCGGCGCGGCGACGCCGGCGGAGCGCGCGGCCTACGTCCAGGACCGCCACCCGCACCTGCGCGAGGTCAACCCGGGCTTCCACGAGCCGGGTGCACTGGAGAACGGCTACGTCTCCAACTGCACCCGCGGCCCCGAGGCGTACTGGGACCGGCTGCACGGCGGCGACGCGACGGCCGAGCCGATCCCGCTGCACGAGATGGGCACCCGCGGCACGCTCGAGCACATCGAGAGCCGGTTCGGCGAGACGTTCTCCGATCGCGCGAGCTACGACGACGTCATCCGCGAGATGCGCGAGCGGCCGGTGGACCACCACGCGGTGGTCGCGGTGAAGTACGAGGGCCGCGGCGGCGTCGAGTACGGGCACGTCGCGATGGTCGTGCACACCCGCGACGGCGTCGCGTTCATCGACCCGCAGTCCGGCGACCTGATGCACCTGCCGCAGCCGCCGAAGGACATCAAGCTGCTGCACGTCGGGACGCCGGGCACCGAGCACGTCCAGACCGAGGTGCACGGCGAGCACGGCGGCTACGGCATTTCCGAACCCGGTTTCCTGGACCGTGACGACGTCGCCGCGGCGCTAGACGGCCACGCGGACGCGGACTACATCCGCGCCCACCTGCCGGAACACCCCGAGCTGGCCAGGATGCTCGCCGACCCGGCCAACGACTACCTGACGCGCTCGCTGCTCGACAACCCGAAGACGCTGGCCAGCCTGCTCAAGCACCCCGAGGCGATCCCGATCCTGGAGGACGCCGTCCACGAGGTGAACGAGCGCGGGTACAGCGTGGTCGACGACGTCGAGCACCAGGGTGTCGAGCAGTTCGACCCGACTCCGGAGCAGGCGGAGATCTCCGCCGACGTCGCGGCGATCGCCCACGACACCCCGGAAGCGCAGCTGCAGCACGAAAGCTTCGACCAAGGCAGGATCGGCGATCCGGAGTACTGCCGCCAGTGGGTCGCCGAAGAACGTGAGCGCTGGCCCGAGACCCAGGGCACGCTGAACCGGATCACCGAACGCATCGCGGGTGAGACCGACGGCCACGCGGGGTTCCGGCCGGAACCGAAGGACGACGTGCGGGCTCTGGCGAAGATCGAGAAGCGCAACTGGGACGGTTCGCTGCTGCACGACCTCGTCGGCACCAAGATCCAGTTCGAGCAGGTGGCGGACATGTACCGCGCGCTGGACGCGGTGCGCAACGATCCCGAACTCACGATCGTCGACTTCTCGGACCGGCTGGCCAGCCCGCAGGACAGCGGCTACCGGGACCTGCAGCTCAACGTCCGGCTGCCGAACGGGCACGTGGCCGAGCTGCGGCTGCACCTGACGCACATCGACGACGTCGCGTCGTACGAGCACGCGCTGTACGAGGTCCGCCGCGACTTCGAGACCTTCAGCAAGAAGGACGGCCGCGAGGGCGTCCTTTCGCCGGAAGAGGCGGCGCTCGACGCGGCGTTGACCGAACAGGTCCGAGGCCGTTTCGAGGAAGCGTTCCGGCAGGGACTGTCATCCGAGGGGAGTAGCTGATGGCCATCCAGGAGCCCACGTTCTACCGGTACTACGCCCAGACCTATCGGATCGACAAGGTGCCCAACGGCGGTCTGGCGGGCACCCTCCTCGACCTGCAGACGGGTTTCTTCGTCCAGGACGGCAGCCACATCCGTGAGGTCCTGCGGGCCACCACCGATTCGAACATCAAAGGTCCGATGAGCGAGGAAGACTTCGTCCGGGAGACCGAAAAGCTGCGGAGCCGGTACCTGACGGGCGACGGTCCGATCTTCGCGCTCTACGAGACCGTGAAAGGTATAGACGACGTCGCTGTCCGGGAAGGACGCCGCCGGACCCCGCAGGAAACCGCGTTGGTCCAGGCACTCTGGAAGCGGACCTTCAAGATGTGGGAAGACGAAGCCACCCGTCGTGCGGCCGGTGAGGCGCCGACGTTCGAAGCCAAGCCGCGCTACCCGAGGCAATGATTCACGTGGAACAACGACTTTCGCCCGATGAGCAGCGTGCCCTCCTGGTGCAGCTGGGAAAGCTCGTGCGCGCGCACCGGGCCGACGCCGAGCGGCCGGCCGTCGTCGACTTCCGGCAGGTCGGGAAGCACGTCGAGATCGAGGGGCACAACTCGGCGACGCCGGACGAGCTCGCCGACCTCTTCGGCCGGCTGCGGCAGGGGATGTACACCGAGGAGCGCGGGACCTGGCTGCAGGCGCGGTTCACGCTCGTCCCCGACGGCAGCTTCGACTTCGACTTCGCGCTCGACGACGATCCGGTGTGGACGGACCCGCCCGAGGCGGCGGCCTACCCGGCGGAGCTCGGCGAGTTTTGGGTGGGCCTGGATGAGTATCTTGGATTGGTGGTGTTGTGCGCGCAGCGTTGCTTCGGTTTTTGTTTTCTGGTAATGCGGGATTGCCGGTGGGTTGAGACTGAATGGTTGCTAAGTGATTGATACTGAGGTGCTGTTGGTGCTGTAGTATTTTCTGGAGTGCGAGGTTGTTGAATGGCTCTGCTTTGTCTAGGTTGTTTGTCTGCTTGCACGCTCTGCTGCTCTGCATTTTTGTTTATTTTTATTTAAGATTCTGTTTGTTGTTGTTGTTTGTCACTCACACACACACATGCCTGAGTCCAGTCTGTTGCTGTGTCATGCCTGTCTATTTTTTTTTGTTTGTTGTTGTTTGTTGTTGTTCTGTTTATTAGTTTTTTTTTTTTTTGTGTCACATTTAATATTTTTATTTTTTCTGGAGGAGCATTTATTTTTTATTTTGTTTGTTGAGGAGTTTCTGTTTGCCTGTTTTTAGTGCTTGCTAGCATGAGAGGAGTTTGTTTGTTATTGCTGGAGTTTTCACACATTTATATTTTATTTGTTTATTTTTTGGAGTTTATTTTTGTTTGTTTTCATGAAATTTAGTGCTTTGTTGTTTGTTTTTTTTTTTTTTTGTTGTTGTTGTTTTTATTTAGTAGATTTTGTCTTTTTTGTTTTTGTGTCAGATATTTATTTTTATTTTTGTTGTTGTTCACTGCATTTTTTCTGCCTGCCCACACGCCGCCCATTGGCAGCCGCCGCCATGAGTGTCTGTTCTCTCATTGTTTGTTAGGCAGACACACACACACGCGCGCGTGTGTGTGTGTGGAGTGTCGCTTTTCCATGAGTTCTCATTATCGCCAGCGGAGCCAGCATGAGTCTGCCATATACACACAGCTGGAATGGAAGATGCAGCCATCTTTGTCCGATCGCTTCCGTGACACACCTGATAAGCATTTTTTCCTACTTTGCGCCTCAGCGCTCGGCGACAGCGCGCCCACCCTGGTTCTTCGTCCCGCTACATTCGAGGACACGCCGACCTCCCAGCACCACTCTACGTCCACGCCGATCCTCCCCGACGGCGCCGCCCGGCTTCGGCGAGGACCCGCCCGCCTGGTGCGCCCAGCTGGCCTGCTCAACGGCGCACCCGCACCCCGGCGGGCTCTCGGTGCCGGTGGCGTTCCCCGGCCAGGAGAACTGGCGTGAGGTCGTCGACCCCGAGTACGTGAAGGCCGGGCTCGGCGAGCTGGGCGTGCCGCTGCAGGCCGTCGCGGGCTGGGTGAAGGTCGACGCCGACGGCAACCAGACCGGCGAGGAGCGGGAGAACCCGGAGTACAAGGCCGGGCCGATCCGCCGCGGGTACCCGAAGCCGGAGAACACGCTCGAGACGCTGCTGTCGTTCGCCAGCGTCGGCTGGCTGACCCGGGAGCTGCTGCTCATCGGGCTGATCCGGTGCGAGGTGTTCGTCCCGCTCGACCTGGAGACCGGCAAGACGGACCGGTTCTACTTCGCCGAGGAGCGCAACGAGCTCAAGGTCTTCAGCTCGACGCGGCACCTGCCCTCGCGCGAGCACGGCTGGTGGCGGGTCGACGTCGCCACGCTCGCCGAGTTCGAGCACCCGCCGAACCTGGTGATCAACGGCGGCCCGACGACCATCGAAGACGTCTCCAGCGGGGAGCTCGCCGAGATCGTCAAGCGGTTCCCGCGGCACGAGCCGCGCATCGACGTGCACGGCCGCTGCCCGGAGGCCGAAGAGGACCTGATCCGCGTCGCCGCCGACACGGCGTCGCGGATGGGGTTGCCGGCCCCGGTCCGGCCGCCGCTCGCCGCGGCCGAGCGGGCCCGCAAGCGCGGGTACGAGCTCACCGCCGAGGAGTGCGCGAAGACCGTGCTCGGCGAGTCGTGGCTGAAGCGGATGACCATGCCGGAGCCGCCGCGCAGCAAGCCCAACGACCTGCGCGCGAACGGGCTGGCCCCGACCTACGACAACGCCGGGCGGCCGGTGCCGCGGCTGGACACGTTCGGCAAGTACTTCGAGCGCGACCTCGACGGGTTCCGCTACGGCTGGCAGCGCGTCACGGGCGCCTACGTCGGCTTCGCCCTCGGCGAAGCACTCGGCGCCGCGGTCGACCGCATGCCGCTCCACGACATCCACGCGCAGTACGGCATCGAGGGTGTCACCGACCTGGTCCAGGCGTTCGACCAGCCGGGCCGGATCGGCTCGCTGACGCAGCGGCTGCTGTTCTACACCGAGGCCGTGATCCGCAGCCCGCACCGCGAGCAGCCGGAGTCCCGCGAGGCCGAGCAGCTGCTCCCCGACGTCACGCGCGGCGCGCTGCAGCGCTGGCTGAAGACGCAGGGCGCGCCGCTGGATCACCCGGACGGCTGGCTCGTGCAGGTCACCGACCTGCACGCCCGCCGCGACGCCGACGACGCCGAGCTCAACGCCTACCACCAGCTCGCCACCGGGGCCGGCGGCACGCCGTTGACCGGCCCGGAAGCGCTGATCCCCGCGTTGGCCGCCGCGCTCACCATGGCCGGCCCCGGCAGCGGGCTCAGCGGCGGCGCGCGCCAGGCGGTGCGCGAGATGGCCGGCGTGACCCACCCCGGCGAGCCCGATCTGGCCGCCGCGACCTACCTGAGCTGGCTGTTCGAGCAGGCCCTGACCAAGGACGCGTTCAGCTTCCCGATCTGGAACCTCGGCCGGGAGATCCTCAACCCGGACAACCAGTTCCAGCAGGGTCCGGAGTGGACCGAGATCAAGGAGATGGTCGCCGAGTCGGTGCCGTTCTTCGGTGAGCACGGGCTGCCCGACCTGCGGATGCCGGAGCTGATCGGCGACGGCAAGAGCACGCTCTCGGTGCTCGGCCGCGCGTTCGCCGCGTTGTCCGGCTTCGAGAACTACCCGGAGCAGGCGCTGCTGCGCGCGGTCAACCACTCCGGCCGCAGCGCGCTCACCGGCGCGATCGCCGGCGCCCTGCTCGGCGCGCGCACCGGCATCCCCGGGCTGCCGCAGAAGTGGGTCGATCAGCTGGAGCTGCGCTACCTCGTCGAGAACGTGGCTTCGGACGCCTACTGGCACTTCGACCGGCACTCGGCGCTGAGCGCGCAGGGCGACCAGTGGGTCGAGCGGTACCCGCGGCATTAGCGCGAGGATGGGGAGAATGAACGAAGAGGAAGCCGTCGCGCGCGTGCGGGAGTGGCTGCGCACGCGGCCCGGCGGCGACCGGCTGCGGATCCGGCCGGAGTACACCGCGCGGCGGCCGGACGGCTGGCGTTTCACGGTCAACACCGCCGGTTACCTCGACGGCACCGACGTCGGCGCGGGGCTGGTCCCCAGTCCGGTGCTGCTCGTGCCGGACGACGGCGAGATCACCTACGACCTGGCGGCGATGGCGGGCACCCCGGCCGAGACCGAGTGGCGCCCGGACGTCGACCCGGAGTTCGACGAGAAGGCGTTCCCCGAGCTGGGCATCCCGGCCCGGGCGATCCGCGGCTGGACGGAGTACTCACCGTTCGGCGAGGCGACCGGCGGCCGGCGCGGCAACGACGGGTACACCCCGGGCCCGGTCTGGCGCGGCTTCCCGAAGCCGGTGACCGACGCCGAAAAACTCCTGAACTACCTGGGCGCGAACTGGATCAGCCGGGCCGAGTTCGCGCACGCGCTGCTCGACACCGAGGTCCTCGTGCCGACGCCGGACGGCGAGCCGCTGCTGCGGCCGGTTCCCGGGACCTCGGGCCACGAGGTCATCGCCTACAGCTCCTCGGCGAAGGTGCCCGGCCGTTATCCGCAGCGGTGGCGGGTGGTCGTCCGCGAGCTGCTGCGGCACCGGCCGGGAACCGGGCTGACGCTCGATCCGGGCACCGGGCTCGTCCGCAGCCTGGCCGCGACCGAGCTGGCGGACGTCCCGGAGGACACCGAGCCGCGGCCGTGGATCGACGAGCCGGCGCCCGAAGCCGGGCCGGAGGTCGCTGAGGCCCTGCCCGCGCTGGTCGGGGAGTTCGGCATCGAGCCGCCGGACCTGCTGACCCGCCACTTGCGCTACGCCGTCGACCAGGCCCGCGACCACCGCGTCGAGCTGACGCCGGAGGAGTGCGTCCGGTACCTGCGCGGGTTCGCCTGGCAGCACCGCAACGGCGTCCGGCGCCGGGCGGGCCAGGACCCGGAATGGCCGGCCGACCTGGCCGGGAACGGCCTGATCGCGCACGTCGGCGAGGACGCCGGCGCGCGGCCGGTGCCGTGGACGTTCGGCAAGTTCTTCGCCCAGGGCACGCTCGGCGCACGCTTCGCGTGGCACCGGATCGTCGGCGCGTACGTCGGTTTCGCGATCGGTGACGCGCTCGGCGGCGGCGCCGAGCCGGGCGGCCCGCTGGCGATGGGTGGCCTGACCCGGCACCTGCTGTTCCACACCGACGCCGTGCTGCGCGGCCTCCCGCCCGTTCCCACCGGCGAGGTGCCCGCGACGCTGCCCGAGCCGGATCCGGTCGGCTGGCTGGCCGTCGCGACCCGGCACGCCGGGCCCGCGCCCGCGGAGTTCTCCTCGCTGCTGGCCACGGCCTTGGCCGCGACGCCGGCCGGCGCGGTGGCGCTGGCGGACGTCGACGGCGAGCAGTACGCGAAGGACGTCGCCCGCGAGCTGACCGGCAGTGCGGCCGGGACGGAGGTCACCGACGGCGTCGAGCTGCTGGTGGCGCTGTTCCAGGCCCTGCTCACGCGGGAGGAGTTCGCGCCGCCGGTGCACCTGCGGCTGCGGGAGCTCGGCGGCGAGCAGGCGGCCTCGACGCTGGCGCTGCGCGAGAACCGCGACGCCGACGACGTCACGCAGCTCGAAAGCATCGGTGACGGCCGGAGCGTCCGGTCGGTGCTGGGCCGGGCGTTGTTCGCCGCGGCCAAGCGCGGCCACGACCCGGAGGCGGCGATCACGCTCGCCGCGCGGTCCGGCCCGGTCGCCGGCGCCCTGGCCGGAGCCCTCGTCGGCGCCCGGCTCGGCGTGCCCGGCCTGCCCGCCGCCTGGGTCGCGGCGCTGCCCGACCTCGGGCTGCTCGACGACGTCGCGAGCGACGTCTTCTGGTACTTCAACCGCAACGGCCTCCAGACGGAGACGGCCGAGCACGCGCGGTGGGAGCGCCGGTACCCGAGCGGCCGGTTCACCCCGAAACCCTCCTCGCACCCTGCTCCGGCGGGGCCGGACCGGCGGTCCCGGCTGCGCGGCAGCCTGCTGGCCGGCGCCATCGGCGACGCGCTCGGCGCGAAGACGGAGTTCGACTCGATCGACCGGATCCGCGAGATCGCCGGGCCGGACGGGATCACCGACTTCATCCCCGCGTACGGCGGCGTCGGCCGGATCACCGACGACACGCAGATGACGCTGTTCACGCTCGAAGCGCTGATCCGCGCGCACGCCCAGCGGCGGCACACCGGCTCGGCCGACGTCGTGCACTCGCTGCAGCTGGCCTACCAGCGCTGGCTGCACACCCAGGGTGTCGCGTGGGACCGGGCGCGCGGGCCGCGCTCCGACGTCGAAGCGCCGGACGGCTGGCTGGTCACGCACCAGGAGCTGTTCAGCCGCCGCGCGCCGGGGCTGACGTGCTTCGGCGAACTGGAGGCGTACGGCCGCTCCGGCGTCCGCGGCACCATGGACCGGCCGGTGAACAACTCGAAGGGCTGCGGCGGGGTGATGCGCGCGGCGCCGGTCGCGCTCTGGTCGGACGACCTCGCCGAGGTGTTCCGGCTCGGCGCGGAGAGCGCGGCGCTGACCCACGGTCACCCGAGCGGGTATTTGTCGTCGGGCTGCTTCGCGGTCATCGTGCACGAACTGCTGCACGGAAGGGCACTCCTCGACGCCGTCGCGACCGCGCGGGCCGAGCTGGTGGAGTACCCGGCGCACGAGGAGCAGAGCGCGGCGCTCGATGCCGCGCTGGCGCTGGCGGAGCAGGGACCGCCGACGCCGGAGAAGGTGGAGTCGCTCGGGCAGGGCAACGTCGGGGAGACGGCGTTGTCGATGTCCGTGTACGTCGCGCTGACCACGGCGGACGCCGACACGGCGCTGCTGGCGTCCGTCAACCACAGCGGGGACAGCGATTCCACCGGGTCGGTCTGCGGCAACCTCGTCGGCGCGATGTACGGCGAGGAAGCACTGCGGGGGAGCTGGCTCGACCGGCTCGAGCTCCGCGATGTCATCGTCGAGCTGGCGGACGACGCGCTCACCGAGTTCGGCGCGGATGCGCCGGACGAAGACCGGTGGTTCGCTCGGTACCCGCTCGACTAGATTTCTGGGGTCACTGGGGTCAGGGGAGGACAAAACGTGCGTTACCGGGTCGAGGTCGCCGAACGCCCGGACGGCCTGTACGCCGCGTGGGGTGAGGGGACCTACCGCGCGCAACGCTCCACCACGGACGGCACGGTGCTGCTGTCCGTGCTGCCGGACGACGAAGCACCTGCCGGCTTCGACAAGGAGCACGAAGGCCATCCGGCGCGGGTGGTGCCGGCGAGCGAGGTGCCGGCGACGTTCACGCTGCGCACCTTCTGCGAGTACGACGACGAGATCTTCGAGGTCGCTCCGGGCGAGCGGCCCGAGCTGACGCTGCGCTGGGTCCGCGACGACGCCGCGCGAGCGGCGCAGCTCGGCCTGACCGACTTCTCGGTGACCGTGCCGGCGAAGCGCGTCCAGTCGATCTGGCAGGCGCGGCAGGACTTCACCGAAGCGCCGGACGCACGCCCGAAGCCGGGCGAGGGCGACCAGAACGCGCTGCTGCGGGCCATCGGGCGGACGCTGCTGCACACCGTGCCGGGCGGCTGGACCCGCGTCGGCGCGCAGTTCCGGCAGGTCGGCGACTACGCCGAGATCGAGCTCCGCGCGGTCGGCGACGAGGACGGCCCGGTTTCGGTGTCGCTGCCCGCCGTCCCGCGTCTCGGCGGGCTCTTCGCGCGGCTGCGCGCGTCGATGTACCAGCCCGAGTCCGGGACGTGGTTCCAGGGGACGTTCACGCTGGACTCGGCGTCGCAGTTCGACTTCGACTTCGACGCCGACCGCGAGCCGGACTGGCGCGTCCCGCCGAACGACGGCGGCCGGCCGTCGACCGCGGCCTACGAGCTGGAGCTGGCGACGTTCCCGCGCTCGGCGAAGCACCTGCCGTCGTGGCTGACCGCGCGCGCCGGGCTCCCGCTCGACCTGACCTTCCGGCTCGCCCGGGCGGCCGATTCGCACGCCGAAGGCGAACGACCGGTCGTCAACCGGCCGCCGGTGCCGCCGGACCAGGTCCGCGGCGTGCTCGACTACCTGTTCCGGGCGCCGGTCGCGCTGCACCGGCCCACGCCGCTGCCGGACATCTTCGGAGTGCCAGGCGCGAAGCCGGAAGTGCCGAACGCGTTCCACACCGACGGCACCTGGATCTGGCCCGCCGCCGTGCCGCACTACCTGCGCAAGTACGGCGTGCCGCCGGAGCCGGAGCTGGTCGAGCACGTCCGGGCGGCCGGGTTCCGGCCGCCGTTCGTCGGCGAGCTCGTCCGGGCGACGGCGGAGGCGGAGGTCGCCGGGCACCCGCGGCCGCCGCAGACGGCCGCCGACCTGCCCGACGAGCGCGCGCTCACCCGCGTCGCCCAGGGCGAGCAGGTGCGGAACCTGAAGGGCGCGGAGACGCTGGAGCTGCTCCAGCAACGGCTCGCCGAGCACGGCGTGCCGGCCGCGGCCTACCGGATCGGCGCCATGGAGACGCCGGCCGAAGGCGTCTGGACGCTGCGCCGCGCCGAGAACGGCTGGGAGGTCTCGCGCCCGCCCGCCGACGAGCCGGTGGCGTTCACCTCGCTCGGTGACGCGGCCCGGTTCCTGCTCGGCGTGCTGCTGATGCAGCCGGTGCGCCCGGCGGAGGAGTCCGACCAGCCCGCCGACTGGCCGATCCTGCCGATGCGCGGCGAACCGCCGTTGAACTTCTACCGCGGCAAGCGCCTGATCGTCCTGCCGCCGGGCACGACGGTCGTCCGGTTCGGCAACGAGACCGGCAACCTGGTCCACGCCGAGCCGACGCGGTTCGTCGAGACGTCGCTGGCGTTCGAGCGCGAGCGGGAGAAGCGGCTGTACCGGGTGCTGCGGTCGGTGCGGGTGCTGACCGGCGTCACCGCGCCGTGGAGCGGGATGCCGGGCGGCGCGGTCGCGTACCTGCTGCCGCGGCCGCTCGCCCAGCACCTCGAGACGGGCTCGCTCAGCCGGGTCTGATCAGGAGGCCGTGATCAGGACGGCGGGCGACCACCAGTAGTCGGCGAGCGGTTCGACGACGACGTCGGTGAAGCCCGCCGTCTTCAGCTGCTCGGCCCAGGCCGCGGCCGGGTGCTCCCAGTTCGTCCGCTCCTGGCCGGCGACCAGGCCGAGCAGCACCGGCAGCAGGAATCCCTGCGCGACCAGCGAAGCGTCTTCGCCGTACTCCGCGACCCCACGCTCGTAGCGCTCGACGAGCGAGCGCAGGTGCTCGGGCGATCCTTCGGTGAACTCCGGGACGTCGAACTCGGCCAGCACCAGCGTCCCGGCGCGCAGCTGGAGCGCGCGAAGCACCTCCGCGCGCTGCTCCGGCTCGATGGACTGCAGCGCGAACGTCGACTGGACGAAGTCCCAGCCGAGATCGTCCCGGGCCAGGAACTCCTGCGCGGTCGACTGCCAGCACTGCGCCGCCGGCACCCGTTCGTGGACGCCTTCGAGCAGCGCGGCCGACGGCTCGACCAGGTCGATCCGGCTCGGCACGTGCCTCGCCTGCTCCAGCGCGGGCACGACGGCCAGGCCGTCACCACAGCCGAGGTCGAGCAGCGATTCCGGCTTCCCGGCGTCGTAGCGGGCGGCGAGTTCGGCGCTCAGGGCCCGGTAGAGGCCCACGTTGCCGCCGCCGCGGATGAACGCCGTGAACGCGCTCGGCGCGTCGTACACCGGCGCGGCGCCGTCGCCGGCGAGGTAGGTCCGCAGTTCGTCGGCCAGTGAAGAGCCGTCGCGGCCGGCTCGGGCGGCGAGTTCAGTGGCCTGGTCGCGGTCACCGGCGCGGTAGGCGGCGAGGGCGTCGGCGAGCAGCTCGATCGAGGTCATGCTCAGGAGATATCAGAACGGGACCCAGAGCGTCACCCGAGTGCCCCCGCCGGGGCTCGATTCCACCAGGGACGTCCCGCCGACCTCGGCCAGCCGCGCGGTGATCGACTCGCTGATGCCGAAGCCGGCCGGGCGGTCGTCCGGGCTGAAGCCGGTGCCGTGGTCGCGGGTGATGACCGCGATCCCGCCGTCACGCGCCTCGACCCGCACGACGACCCGGTCGGTGCCGGAGTGCTTCATGGTGTTCCGCAGAGCCTCGCGGACGGCGTCGCGGATGGCGATCTGCCGGACCTCGGACAGCGTGTCGTCGTCGAGCTCGGCCACCACGAGCTGGGCGCGCAGCCCGTCGCGCGCCATCTCGGCGGCGAGCCCGGCGAGCTTCTCGCCCAGCGGCCGGGCCCCGGCTTCGGCGCGTTCGGACGCCGCCGACTCGATGGTGTGCCGGATCTCCATCGCCTGCGCCCGGGCGAGCCGCTGGATCTCGATCAGCCGCTGCTCGGGGTCGGCGCTGCCGGACAGCGCCATCGCCTCGAGGGTCTGCAGCACGGTGTCGTGCAGCATCCGGTGCTGCTGGGCGCGCTCGGCGAGCCGGCCGTTGCGTGTGCCGTAAGCCAGCGCCAGTCGGGTGCCGAGGCCGGTGAGCACCAGCGCGGCGGTGGCCAGGAACATCAGCGCGAGCAGCGCGGAGTACGTCGAGAACGCGGCGTCGACGTGGAACTGGCCGGTGTTCAGCCAGTTCGCCAGCATCCGCAGCGGGAAGCTGATCAAGGCGAAGACCAGCCCGGCCGGGACGCCGAGGGCGAGCGTCAGCAGCCCGGCCTCGCCGAAGAGGTGGATGCTGCTGACGGCGAGCGCGTCGAAGTACACCCCCTGCGGCACGGTCAGCGCGAGGACCAGCGGCGAGAGCACGGTGAACGCGATGTCGACGGCGAGCAGCTTCCCCGCGTCGCGGCCGTGGAACGGCGCCGAGCGGAACATCCAGCGGAAGCCGACGACGTTCAGCACGACCGAGAGCAGGGTGAACACGCCGACCGGCAGCAGCCCGGTCGTCCCGTGCTCCAGCACGTGGACGCCGAACTGGCCCGGCACCGCGAGCAGCCGGTAGGCGAGCGGGATGAGCACGACGTACCGGGTGGCGCGCAGCAGCAGGCCGTCGCGCTGGGCCGGGTCGATCGGCCCGGCCATCTTCGAGATCCGCTTCAGCGCGTGGATCGGGGTCGGGTCGCCGATCTCGTCCGAAAGCTCGCTGGTGGCCGTCGCGATCGCCGGCGCGCCTTGCCGCAGCAGCGCCACGAAGAAGCTGCCCCCGCCCACCACTTTCGGCGAGTCGGGCGCTTCGGTGGACATCGCGCAGACAACTCCCTGGTCACATCGGTGAGCCGAGGTCCGGAGTATCCCCAATCCGCGGCGCCGAGGTCCAGCTTTCGACGGAATTCACCGTAGGTTGGTCAGGAGTTCCCGATTCCCTCCGCGCGCGCCCACTTCTTCAACTCCGCCACGGCGTCGTCGTGGTCCAGCGGCCCGCGGTCCAGCCGCAGCTCCTTGAGGAACTTCCACGCCTTGCCGACGTCCGGGCCCGGCTTGAGGCCGAGCAGCTCCATGATCTCCTCGCCGTTGAGGTCCGGCCGCACGCGGTCGAGGTCCTCCTTGGCCTTGAGCGCGGTGATCCGGGCCTCGAGGTCGTCGTAGGTCGCCTGCAGCGCGGCCGCCTTCTTGCGGTTGCGCGTGGTGCAGTCGGCGCGGACCAGCTTGTGCAGCCGGGTCAGCAGCGGGCCGGCATCGGTGACGTACCGGCGGACCGCCGAATCCGTCCACTCGCCCTTGCCGTAGCCGTGGAACCGCAGGTGGAGGAACACGAGCTGGGAGACGTCGTCGATGATCTCCTTGGAGAACTTCAGCGCCCGCAAACGTTTGCGGGCCATCCGCGCGCCGACCACCTCGTGGTGGTGGAAGCTCACCCCGCCGCCGGCCTGGAACTCCCGCGTCGCCGGCTTGCCGACGTCGTGCAGCAGCGCCGCCAGCCGCAGGATCAGGTCCGGCTCCGACGTCGGCTCGTGCGAGGACTCCAGGTCGATCGCCTGGGCCAGCACGGTCAGCGAGTGCTGGTAGACGTCCTTGTGCTGGTGGTGCTCGTCGATCGCCAGCCGCATCCCGGAGACCTCGGGCAGCACCCGCTCGGCCAGCCCGGTGTCGACCAGCAGCTCCAGGCCCGGGCGCGGGTCGGCGGCCAGCAGCAGCTTCGACAGCTCGGCCTGCACCCGCTCGGCGGTGATCCGGTCGATCTCCTCGGCCATCGACGTCATCGCGTCGATCACCCGCGGCGCGGCGGTGAAGCCCAGCTGGGCGGCGAAGCGCGCGGCCCGCAGCATCCGCAGCGGATCGTCGGCGAACGACTCCTGCGGCGTCGCCGGGGTGTCGAGCACCCGCTCGGCCAGCGCGTGCAGGCCGTCGTGCGGGTCGATGAAGGTCTTGGACGCCAGGTCGATGGCCATCGCGTTCACCGTGAAGTCGCGGCGCAGCAGGTCGCCCTCGATGGTGTCGCCGAAGGTGACCTCGGGATTGCGGCCGACGCGGTCGTAGGTGTCCGCGCGGAACGTCGTGATCTCGAGCTGCATGCCCTTCTTCGTCACGCCGACCGTGCCGAACGCGATCCCGACGTCCCAGACGGCGTCGCCCCACTCGCTGACGATCTTCAGCACGCGGTCCGGCCGCGCGTCCGTGGTGAAGTCGAGGTCACCGGAGCGCCGGTCGAGCAGCGTGTCGCGCACGCTGCCACCGACGAGGTACAGACGGTGACCGGCCCTGGCGAACCTTTCCGCCAGCTCTTCCGCCAGGGGAGGGATGTGCATCCGCTCCACCACCGCGTTCTGCTTGGCGACCACGTCGTTCACGGAAAACCCACTACTTTCGGGTGCGATTACTACAGGCACCACCGGACAGGACACGGAGAGCCAGCCTACCGGGGCAACCGTTTGCTCTAGCATCGCAGCATGTCTGGATCAGCCGGCCGCCCCGGCGCCTCGAAGCCGCGGAGGCGGCGGAGGCGGCAGCGCGGCAGGCGCCTGACCACGGTCGACGAGACGTCGGCCGGTGGCCTCGTGCTGGACGAGGCACGCGAACAGGCGGCGCTGATCGGCCGGCTCGACCGGCACGGCAGACTGCTCTGGTCGCTGCCCAAGGGCCACATCGAGGACGGTGAGACGGTGGAACAGACGGCCGTGCGCGAGGTGAAGGAGGAAACCGGCATCTCCGCGCGGGTCCTGCGGCCACTGGGGACCATCGACTACTGGTTCGTCGCCGAGAAGCGGCGGATCCACAAGACCGTGCACCACTTCCTGCTCGAAGCGCTCGGCGGTGAGCTGTCCGACGAAGACGTCGAGGTCACCGAGGTGGCCTGGGTCCCGCTGGCCGAGCTGGAGACCAAACTCGCTTACTCCGACGAGCGGAAGCTCGTCCGGAAAGCCAAGGAACTTTTGGCGCGCCCGGACGTCCACGGACGAGACGAGCACGCCCCTGAGGGAGCCCCCGAGTGAAGCGGTTCGCCGCAGCCTTCCTTTCCGTCCTCTTCCTGGCCGTCCCCGCCCTGGCCGGCGCCACGGTGGCCGACGCGGAAGAGGGCGCCCGACTACGCGTCGAGCTCAACGAGCTCAACCCGCGCGTGATCACCGGTTCGACGACGACGCTGACCGTCGCCGGCACCGTCACCAACACCGGCGACCGCAAGGTCACCCGGCCGCAGGTGCGGCTGCAGGTCGGCGAGCGGCAGACGACCGAACGCGGGATCGGCGACGTCCTGTCCGGCGCGGTCATCAAGGACAGCCCGCTGACGGACTTCACCTCCGTCGCGGACACCCTGGAGCCCGGGCAGAGCGCGCCGCTGAACATCTCGGTGACGCTGACCGGCCCGCGCGCGGCGCAGTTCAGCCGCCCCGGCGTCTACCCGCTGCTGGTGAACGTCAACGGCACCCCCGAGTTCGGCGGGCCGGCCCGGCTGGGCGCGGTCAGCATGCTGATGCCGGTGCTGGCGGGGCCGGGCAAGACGGTGAGCCGCGGGTCCGGGGCGCCGAGCATGACCCTGCTCTGGCCGCTGACCAGCAGCGTCCCGCACGTCTACGCGTCGCCGCTCGGCGGCAGGGCGGTGCTGGCCGACGACCGCCTGGCCGACGAGATCGGGCCGGACGGCCGGCTGAACGCGCTGGTCACGGCCGCGCACACGGCGGTGCAGGGCGACCCGAGCCTGGCCCGGTCGATGTGTTTCGCGCTCGACCCGGACCTGCTGGCGACCGTCGACGCGATGAGCCGCGGCTACCAGGTGCACACCGACGCCGGGACCATCGACGGCAAGGGCGCCCAGACCGCGCAGACGTGGCTGGCCGCCGTCCGTTCGCTGGTCGGCAGCCGGTGCGTGGTGGCGCTGCCCTTCGCCGACGCCGACCTGGACACCGTCTCGCAGATCCGTCCCGGTGACGCGACCCTGATCGCCCAGGCGGCCGCCGGCGCGGCCACGATCCAGGGGCTGACCGGCGTCACGCCGCAGTCGGGGGTGCTCTGGCCGGACGGCACGCCGAACGCGTCCGTGCTCGCCGCGCTGGCGCAGGCCGGGATCCGGACCGTGCTGACCGACGCGGGCAAGCTCGCGCCCGCCGCGGCCGGCGGCGGGGTGACCGTGCAGGGCAGCACCGTCCGCGCGCAGCCGACCGACTCGCTCATCTCCTCGGCGATGACGGGCGTGCCGACCGTGCCGGACTCGGTCACCATGCCCGCCACCACCGAGGCGGCCGTCACGAGCCAGAACGGCCTCGGCGCACTCGCCTTCCGCGCCGGCCTCGGCCTGCCCGCCGGGCAGGACCGGCCCGATCACCTGCTGGTCGCGCCGCCGCGGCGCTGGGACGCCCCGGCCGCCGAGCTCACCGCGTACCTGCAGCAGGTCGGCAACTTCCTCGACGCCGGGCTCGTCACGGCGACCTCGCTCCCGACGCTGCTGGCCACCGACCCGGCGGGCCCCGGCCCGGTCGGCGACGGCGGCCAGGCCGCGGCCGCCGACCCCGCCGTCGTCTCGACGCTGTCGAGCCTCGACGAAAAGACCACCGGGCTGGCGAGCGCGATGCAGCTGGATCCCACCAAACGGGTGAAACCGGACGACGTCGTCGCGCCGGTCCGGCTGGCCGAGCTGCGGGCCGCGTCGACGTCGTGGCGGGGCCTGCCCGCCGATGCGGCGACCGCGAACGCACGGGCCGATCTGGCCGCGATCAGCGAACAGGTGTCCGTTTCGCAGCCCAAGCAGACGATCGCCCTGGCCTCGGGCAACTCGCCGCTGCCGGTGTACGTCAGCAACGACCTGCCGGTCGGGATCAACGCGCGGTTCGTGCTGACCAACAACACCGGCCTGCGCTCCGATGACGCCAAGGCCCGGTTCTTCCCGGCCGGCGGCGGCAAGAACTACTTCCTCCCCGTCGAGGCGCTGCGGGCCGGCCGGTTCAGCGTCGATGTGTCGTTGCGCACGCCGACCGATACCCCTCTCGGGTCATCCGCGCGGTTCGAACTGACGTCCACGGAGTACGGCGCGATCACCATCATCGCGACCGTCGCCGCAGGTGCGGCGCTGCTTCTGCTCGCCTCCCGGCGCATCTACCGGCGGGTAAAGGACGCCAAGGCCGGCCGGGGCCCGGTGGACTGATCCCTCGGCCTTTGAGTGTTCCGGGCGGTTCCCGATTACCCTGGGTCCGCACGCACGCGGCGAACGGGCCGCGGCGCCGGGGACCGAGCACTGAGGATTGGGCACGCGTTGGAGAGAGAGCCGGGCCTACCACCCGAGCGTGCGAGTCGTCCTCGGCGCGAAGGCGCACCGCCCCCGCAACGCGGGGACGGGCCGCCCCGCGCGGCCCAGCCGGGCCGCCGCCAGCCCCCGCCGAAGCAGCAGCCGCCTCCGCCACCCCCGGAGCGCGGCCGCCGCCAGCCGCCCCGCAACGGCCACACCCGCCAGATGCCCCGCGAAGACCAGCCGGTCCGCGAAGGCCGTCCGCCGCGCGACGACCGGCCGGTCCGTGACGGCCGCCCGCCGCGGGAAGACCGCGCGGAACCCCCGGTGCGTGACGGCCGGGCCGCCCGCGGCAAGCCGCCGGTCCAGGACGACCGCCCGGTCCGCGAACGCCCGCCCCGGGACGACCGGCCGGGCCACGACGAGCGACCGGCGCGCCCGGTCCGCGACCAGCGCCCCGGCCCCGACGACCACCCCGGCCGGGAGGACCGCGCGCTGCGCGACGACCGGCCGCCCCGCCGCGTCCCGCCCCCGCAGGGTCCGCCGCCCCAGGGTCCGCCGCCCCAGCCGCCGCGTGGCGGGCAACCGCCGCGCAACGCGGCCGGTCCGGCGCCCACCCGCGTCCAGCCGGTGCCGCCCATCCCGCCGCCGCCGAACCCGGCGGGCCCGCCTCCGCAGCAGGGCCCGCCAGCGCACCAGGGGCGGCTGCCGCAGCCGGCCCCGCCGGTGACGCCTCCGGTCGCCGTGCCGCCGGCGACACCGCCGCCCGGCACCCCGGCCGCCGGCAGCCCGGCCATGGGCACCCCGCCCCCGGGCATCCCGGTGCCGCCGCGTGGCCGCGCGCCGCGTCGTCCGGCGCCGGTCCGGCCGTGGCAGGAGGAGGCCCAGCGCCCCGTCGACCCGGAGGCGACGCGGTTCATCCCGCGCACCGCCGGCGTCCCGATGGCCTCGCGCTGGCCGGTCGCCGACCCCGACGTCATGCGGCCCTACGACGCGCTGGCGACGCAGGTCATGCCGGCGATCAAGACGCCGCTCGTCAAGCCGGCCGAACCCGGCACCGAGGGCGCGGCTCCGGCGAAGGCGCCGTCGCTCGCGAAGGCGTCCGGCCGGATGGCCATCGCGTCGCTGATCAGCCGGATCACCGGCTTCCTGTGGAAGCTGCTGCTGGTCGGCGCGATCGGCCAGGGCATCGCGAACGACTCGTTCAACGTCGCGAACACGATGCCGAACATCATCTTCGAGCTGCTGATGGGCGGCGTGCTCGCCAGCGTGGTGGTGCCACTGCTGGTCCGCGCGCAGGACGAGCCCGACGGCGGCGCGGCCTACACCCAGCGCCTGATCACGGTCGCGTTCTCGCTGCTGCTGGTCGGCACGGCGGTCGCGGTCGTCGCGGCGCCGGCGTTCACGAGCCTCTACGTCGACGGTTCCGGCAAGGCCAGCTCGGGCCTGACCACGGCGTTCGCCTACCTGCTGCTGCCGGAGATCTTCTTCTACGGCGTGTTCGCGCTGCTCTCGGCGGTGCTGAACGCCAAGCAGATCTTCGGGCCCACGGCCTGGGCGCCGGTGATCAACAACCTGGTGGTCATCTTCACGATCCTGGTCGTCTGGATCATGCCGGGCGACATCGACACCGTGCACCCGTCGCTCACCGACCCGAAGGTGCTGACGCTGGGTATCGGCGTCACCGCCGGCATCGTCGCGCAGGCGATCCTGCTGGTCCCGCCGCTGCTGCGGTCGGGCTTCCGGTTCAAGTGGCGCTGGGGCTTCGACAAGCAGATGAAGGAGTTCGGCGGCCTCGCGCTCTGGATCCTCGGGTACGTCGCGGTCAGCCAGATCGGCTACACGATCAACACCCGCGTCCTGACCAGCGGTTCTCCCGGCGGTGTGACGGCCTACAGCAACGCCTGGCTGCTCTTCCAGCTGCCGTACGGCGTCATCGGCGTCTCGCTGCTGACGGCGATCATGCCGCGGATGAGCCGCGCGGCCGCCGACGGCGACCACAAGAAGCTGATCGGCGACCTGTCCTACGCGTCGCGGATCTCGACGGTGATGCTCGTGCCGATCTCCGCGGTGATGACCGTGGTCGGCGGTTCGATCGGCATCGCGCTGTTCACGTTCGGCAAGGGCACCGTCGAGACCGCCGAGCGGCTGGGTGACGCGCTGGCCATCTCGGCGTTCGCGCTGCTGCCGTACGCGCTGGTCATGCTCCAGATGCGCGTGTTCTACGCGATGAAGGACGCCCGGACGCCGACGCTGATCATGATCGTGATGACGCTGGTCAAGGTGCCGCTGCTCTACCTCTGCCCGGTGCTGCTGTCGCCGGACAACGTCGTGCTCGGCGTGATGATGGTCAACGCGCTGACGTTCGTCGTCGGCGCGATCCTCGGCCAGGTGTGGCTCTGGGTGACTTTGGGCAACCTGCGGAGCAAGCGCGTCATCGGCGTGATCCTGTTCACGGTCGTGGCGAGCGGGCTCGGGGTGGCCGCGGCGTGGGTCGTGGGCAAGGTCGTCCCGGACTCGTTCGGGCCTACTTTCGGGGCCTGGGTAAAGCTTCTGCTGCAAAGCGTCGTGGGCATCGTGGTCTCGTTCGGGGTGCTGATGGCCCTGAAGGTGGAGGAGCTTCAGCCGGCCACGAGCAGGTTCACCCGGTTGATCAAGCGCGGGTAACGATTCCGGTACGGATGACGACGACTCCCGCGTCGTATTCTGGGTACCCTCGACGCGGGGAGCTAACGGGAGAGTGCGGGTGGATACGAGGCGCAGCGAACAGGCAGGGGGTGCGAACCACGTGGGCAAGACCCAGGTCGGATCGCTCGCCCCCGGACGTGTGGTCGGCGACGGCCGCTACCGCCTCCTCGCACAGTTCGGCGTGGACGAGCGGGGTGACGCGCACCTGTGGCGCGCGCGGGACGGCCAGCTGAAGCGGGACGTCGCGCTGACCCTGCTGGTCGGCGACCCGGCGGACCCGGAAGCCGCGCGGCTCGCGCGGCGGACCCTCGAACGCGCGACGCACGCGTCCAAGTTCGGCCACGGCGGGGTCGCCCGCGTGCTCGACGTGCTCGCGCTCGGCAGCGGCATCACGTCGAGCGAAGGCCTGCTCGGCGTCGTCGTCGCGGAATGGACCAAGGGCAGCGACCTGGTCGACCTCGTCGCGCAGCGCCCGGTGGCGCCCGGCGCGGCCGCCCGGATGGTGCAGGCGCTGGCCGAAGCGGTCGAGCAGGCCCACCAGAACGGTCTCGTCCTCGGTCTCGACCACCCGCAGCGGCTCCGGCTGACGCCGAACGGCGCACTGAAGCTCGCGTTCCCCGGCCCGCTGCCGGAGGCGACGCTGCGCGACGACGTCAAGGCGCTCGGCGCGGTCCTGTACCTGCTGCTGACCGGCCGCTGGGCGCTGCCCGGCGGGCCGCCCGCCATCCCGGCGGCGCCGCTGACCCCGCAGGGCCGGATCGTGCCGCCGCGGCAGCTCATCCCGACCGTGCCCGCCGACCTGTCGTCGCTGGCCGTCCGCACGATCGAGGACGGCGGCAACGGCGGTATCCGCACCAGCGCGGCCATCCTCCGCGTCCTCGAGCAGGTGGCCGAGGAAGAAGAGCGCACCCAGCTGATCAAGGCCGTCGGCGGTGATCCGGCCGCCGAGACCGAGGGCACCGTCTGGACCACGAAGAAGCCGGTCAAGGACGTCGCCCGGCGGCGCAAGCTCGCGCTCGGCGTCACCGTGCTGGTGGTCGCGACGGTCGTCATCCTCGCCTGGGGCGGGCTGATGCTGATCAACGTCTTCCAGGGTGACTCCAAGGCGAGCGGCCCGACGATCAACGTCGCGGCGCCACCGGCGTCGAGCCAGCCGGCCGGGCAGCCGCCCGCGTCGAGCCGGCCCGCGCCCCCGCCGTCGCCGACGGTCGGCCCCGCGGCGACACCGCAGGCCGTCGCCGTCTACAACCCGGACGGCAAGGGCGACAACACCGCCCGGGCGAAGTACGCGACCGACGGCAAGCCCGAGACGGTCTGGCGGACCGAGAAGTACAAGCAGCAGTTCCCCGTCATCAAGTCGGGTGTCGGGCTGGTCGTCACCTTCAAGGACCCGATCAACCTGAGCCAGGTCAAGGTCTCCGGGGGCACCGCGGGCACCAAGGTCGAAATCCGCTCGGCGACCGAGAAGAACCCGGACCTGGCCGACACGAAGGTGGTCGGCAACGGCGACCTGCAGGACGGCGACACCACGATCCCGCTGGCTCAGCCCACCCAGGGTGAGTACTTCATCGTCTGGATCACCCAGCTGGGCGGCGAGGACGGCCAGTTCCTGACCCAGATCGCGGACCTGTCCTTCCTGCCTGCGGGGTGACGCACCCGACAGGGTCAGTAGGCTCTCGCGGGTGACAGCTGCAGCTCCCACGGATGCGGATCTGATAGCGGCTCACGCCGCGGGGGACCCTCATGCGTTCAGCGAACTTGTCCAGCGACATCGCGACCGCATGTGGGCGGTCGCCCTGCGCACGGTCCGCGACCCGGAGGAAGCCGCCGACGCGTTGCAGGACGCGTTCATCTCGGCGTTCCGGGCCGCCGGCAAGTTCCGCGCCGAGTCGCAGGTCACGACGTGGCTGCACCGGATCGTGGTGAACGCCTGCCTCGACCGGATCCGCCGCCGCCAGGCGCGCCCGACCGTCCCGCTGCCGGAGACCGGCTTCAACGAGCCGGCCACCCCGCGCGATTCGATGGCCGAGCGCGAGACGAGCCTGCTCGTGCGCGAGGCGCTCGACCAGCTGCCGGAAGACCAGCGCGCGCCGATCCTGCTCGTCGACGTCGAGGGCTATTCCGTGGCCGAGACGGCGAAGATGCTCGGGATCGCCGAGGGCACCGTGAAGAGCCGGTGTGCCCGGGGCCGCGGAAAACTCGCGAAGGTTCTCGGACACCTGCGGAACCCCGATGCGATTGCGAACGTCCCAACTCACGAAAGCAAACGGGCCGGGCGCCAGCCGGGTAGCGGGGAGGGACGATGACGGACGAAAGCCGGGGGATCGGGGGGACCGTCGGTCCGCCCTGGTCTGTCGACGTGCTCGCCGATCTCCACGCCGGCGTGCTGGACGACGACCGGGCCGCGCAGCTGTGGCCGGCCGTCAACGCCGACCCGGAGGCCCGCGCGATCCTGGACGCCCTCGACGCGACGCAGGCCGACCTGGCCTCGCTCGCCGAGGCACCCGCTCCGCCGATGCCGGCGGAGTTGGCGGCGCGGCTCGACGCGGCCTTGGCGGCCGAGGCGGCCGCCGCCTTTCCCCAGCAACGCACGGCGCCGGCACCGGAGCAGACCGGGACCGGGGACGCCCAGGTGGTGGACCTCGCGGCGGCCCGGCGGCGCCGGAACAAGCGGCTCGGCTGGGCGGCCGGCGTCCTGACCGCGGCCGCCGCGGCGGTCGTCGCGGTGACGGTCGCGATCCCCAGCACGTCGCAGCAGAGCGGCACGCCGAACGTCGCGGCCCCGCCGCCGTCCGGCCCGACGGTCGGCGCCGACGGCAGCGGCGCGCAGGCCCTCGTCGGCAAGGCGGTCGGCGTCCGCGACTTCGGCCCGCTGGGCACCGAGGACCGGCTCGACGCCTGCGTCCAGGCCGCCGGAATGGACCCGAAGGTGCGGCCCGAGGGCATCCGCCCGGTCAACGTCGGCGGCAAGGCCGGCGTCATGATCATCCTGACCACCGGCAAGCTGGCCCAGTTCCGTCTGGTCGCCTTCGGCGCGGACTGCGGACCGGGAAATCCGGCCGTCCTGTTCGACAAGGTCGTCGGGGAGAAGTAGCGGCTGTCACGACTGGGAACATGGCCACCTACGATCGTGTTGAGCCTGGTACACGGGTCACTACGAGCGGAGGTCACGGGTGGCTGCCGAAGACATCAGGAACCTGATCATCGTCGGATCGGGTCCTGCCGGATACACCGCTGCCGTTTACGCGGCGCGGGCGCAACTCGAACCGCTGGTGTTCGAGGGGACGCAGTTCGGTGGCGCTCTGATGACGACGACCGAGGTCGAGAACTTCCCGGGGTTCCGCGACGGCATCATGGGTCCGGACCTGATGGAGGAGATGCGCAAGCAGGCGGAGCGCTTCGGCGCCGAGCTGCGCGCGGAGGACGTCGAGTCGGTCGAGCTGACCGGCGAGGTCAAGTACGTGACCGCGAACGGCAAGCGCTACGCCGCCCGCGCGGTCGTCCTCGCCATGGGCGCGGCGGCGCGCTACCTCAACGTGCCGGGTGAGCAGGAGCTGCTCGGGCGCGGAGTGTCGGCCTGTGCGACCTGTGACGGTTTCTTCTTCCGCGATCACGACATCGTGGTCGCCGGCGGCGGCGACTCGGCGATGGAGGAAGCGACCTTCCTGACGAAGTTCGCGAAGTCCGTCACGGTGGTGCACCGGCGTGAGGAGTTCCGCGCGTCGAAGATCATGCTCGAGCGCGCCCGCGCGAACGAGAAGATCAAGTGGAAGCTGAACTCGCAGATCACCGGCGTCGTCGGGAGCAACAAGGTCGAGGGCCTGAAGCTGAAGGACACCCAGGACGGCTCCGAGTCGACCCTGGACGTCTCCGGCTTCTTCGTCGCGATCGGGCACGACCCCCGCAGCGAGCTCGTGCGCGGGCAGGTCGACCTGGACGAGGACGGCTACGTCATCACCCAGGGCCGCAGCTCGTACACGAACCTCGACGGCGTCTTCGCGGCCGGTGACCTGGTGGACCGCACCTACCGGCAGGCGATCACGGCGTCCGGCTCGGGCTGCAGCGCGGCGATCGACGCGGAACGCTGGCTCGCGGAGCACGGCGAATCGGACGCGCACGAAGCGGCCGAGCTCGTCGGCGGCGGCTACGGCCCGGGCACCAACTGACTTTCCGGCGTACAACCACCTGAAGGAGAAACCATGTCCAACACCGTCAAGGTGACCGACGCGACGTTCGTCGACGAGGTCCTGACCAGCGAGAAGCCCGTTCTGGTCGACTTCTGGGCCACCTGGTGCGGGCCGTGCAAGATGGTCGCCCCGGTGCTCGAGGAGATCGCGGCGGAGAACGGCGAGAAGCTGACCATCGCCAAGATCGACATCGACGAGAACCCGAACACGCCGCGTGACTACCAGGTGATGTCCATCCCGACGCTGATCCTGTTCCAGGGCGGCAAGCCGGTGAAGCAGATCGTGGGCGCCAAGCCGAAGGCCGCGCTGCTGTCGGATCTCGCCGACGTCCTCTGAACCGAACAAGCCCGGCGAACCCGGGGCCTGCGGGAACCCTCCTGCGGGCCCCGGGTTCTCGTCGTTCGGGGGAATCTCACCGGTGTGGGTGAATCCTGCGTGACGAGGGCCACCACCGGTACGCCACGAACGGGCTCTTGACGCACCGACCGGGCCTGCGGTGTCACCGAGAGTTCGCAAGGCACAATAGAAGACCTGGGTACGTCCCAGTGATGGTTTTCCCCCGAGGTTTTACCCCGCGCCGAACCCCCATCGGTGCCTGAGGAAGAGCGAGGAGTGCATGCGGGTACTCCGCCGCGGTGACGCCGGTCCGGACGTCGCCGAGATCAGGTCGATCCTGGCCGGGATGGACCTGCTCCCGCCGGTCACCGGTACCGACGCCTACGACACGTTCGATGTCGCCGTCGAGAACGCCGTTCGGGCCTTCCAGCAGAGCCGTGGGCTGATGACCGACGGCATCGTGGGTCAGGCCACCTTCCAGGCGCTCAAGGGCGCCAGCTACCACCTGGGCAGCCGGCTGCTGTCGTACACGATCGCGGCCCCGATCCAGGGTGACGACGTCTTCACGCTGCAGGAGCGGCTGACCGAACTCGGCTTCGACGCCGGCCGCCCGGACGGCTACTTCGGCGCGGCGACCGAGCGCGCCCTCAAGACGTTCCAGCGCGACATGCGCCTGACGCCGGACGGCATGTGCGGCCCCGCGACCATCCGTGAGCTGCACCGCCTGTCCTCGCCGCGGGCCCGGGGCGGCCGCCCCGTGTTCCTGCGCGAGCAGGAGCAGGTGCGCCAGGCCGGTCCCCGCCTGCGCGGCAAGCGCATCGTGATCGACCCCGGCCACGGCGGCGACGACCTCGGCGTGGTCGCCGGCGGTCTCCGCGAGGCCGACATCGCGTGGGACCTCGCGCGCCGCCTGGAAGGCCGGATGAAGGCCACGGGCATGGAAGCGCTGATCTCCCGCGGCCCGAACCACAGCCCCACCGAGCTGGAGCGCGCGAAGTTCGCGAACGACGCGGGCGCCGACCTGTTCCTCTCGCTGCACAGCGACAAGAACCCCTCGCCGCGCGCCCAGGGCGTCGCGAGCTTCCACTTCGGCAACGGCAACGGCACGACCTCGACCGTGGGCGAGCTGCTGGCCGGCTTCATCCAGCGCGAGGTCGCGGCCCGCACGGGCCTGCAGGACAACCGCACGCACTACAAGTCGTGGGACATCTTCACCCGCACCCGCTGTCCGGCGGTCCGAGTCGAGATCGGCTACCTCACGAACCCGGACGACAGCCGCAAGCTCGGCGACCCGGCCTTCCGCGACATCGTCGCCGAGGGCATCCTGATCGCCGTCAAGCGCCTGTACCTGCTCGGCGAGGGCGACCAGCCGACGGGCACGTTCACGTTCGCGGACGTCTTGGCGCACGAACTCGCGAAGGCCGAGTAGGGCGACCACAACCCCTAGCGGCTCACCTTCACCTGCTCCACCACACCTGGGGACGCGCACGCGCCGTCCCCAGGTTTTGGCGCAGTCATCCACAGGTTGTCCACCGCGCCTATCAGCGCTCTGTGGATAACTCGGCACTTCTTCCACAGCTGGGCACGTACGACGGAATCCGTGTTCCAGGCGTGCTGAAACACCGGCGCAAACGTTTGCGAGTGGTCAGGCGCGGCCGAGGCTCGGCTCGGCCGTGGTGATCGTCACCTGGCCGAGCAGCCGCTCCAGCGCCGCCTCGACGTCTTCCTTCCAGGTGATCGCCGAACGCAGCTCGAGACGCAGGCGCGGCCACTTCTGGTGGGGACGGACGGTCTTGAAGCCGACGCTCTGCAGGAACGCCGACGGCAGCACGCAGCTGTGGCCGCCGTCCGGGTCCGACTCGTCGGGGCGCGCGTCACCGAACGCCTCGATGGCGCGGACGCCGCGTTTGGTGAGGTCCTTCGCGACCGCCTGGACCAGCATCCGGCCGAGGCCGCCGCCGCGGAACTCGGGGAGGATCTGGAAGGCCGTCAGCAGCACCGCGTCCGCGCTCGGCGGGGACGTCGGGAAGGCCAGCGAGCGCGGGACGGCGTTCGGCGGGGCGTACAGCACGAACCCGACCGGCAGCGTGTCGCTGTAGACGATGCGGCCGCAGGAGCCCCACTCGAGCAGCACGCTCGAGACCCAGGCTTCCTTCTCGACCTCGGTGGCGCCGAACTCCTCGGCCTGGTTCTTCAGGTGCGGGGCCAGCTCCCAGTACACGCACCTGCGACAGCTCTTCGGCAGATGCTCGAGGTTGTCCAGTGTGACGCCCACGACGCGACGCGACACCCGCGACCTCCCTGACCTGCGCTCCCGGTGGACTCCTCGGCCGTCAAGCCGCGCGGAAACACCGCACGAACACGGGAGCCATGGTCGATGGTAGGCCGATGTGAGAAGCACCGAAAGGTCAGGGGTCCTCGACAGGCCCCGGTTACACTCGATGGATCTACCGCTCCCGCGCGGGAGCGGACCGTGTCCACCGACCCCCGGGTGAATCGTCGATGACCGAGAACCGCCCCAGCAAGCCGCACAGCGGCCGCCAGAACCTCGACCCGCACCTCGAGCGGTATGCCGCGCGCACCGCCGGGATGACCGCTTCCGAGATCCGGGCACTGTTCGCGGTCGCCAGCCGGCCCGAGGTGGTTTCCCTCGCCGGTGGCATGCCGAACCTGGCCGCGCTGCCGCTCGACACGCTCTCGGCGCAGGTGGCGGAGATCATCGCCGAAGACGGCCTGGTGGCCCTGCAGTACGGCTCGGCGCACGGCGTCCCGGCGCTGCGCGAGCAGATCTGCGAAATCATGGCGCTGGAAGGCATCAAGGCGCACCCGGACGACGTCGTGGTGACCGTCGGCTCCCAGATGGGCCTGGACATGGTCACGCGGCTGTTCTGCGACCCGGGTGACGTCGTGATCGCCGAAGGCCCCTCCTACGTCGGCGCGCTGGGCTCGTTCGCCGCGTACCAGGCGCAGGTCGTGCACGTGGCGATGGACGAAAACGGCCTGGTGCCGGAACTGCTGCGCGAGGCGCTCGCGCAGACGGAAAAGGCCGGCCGGCGCGTCAAGTTCCTCTACACGATCCCGAACTTCCACAACCCCGCCGGCGTCACGCTGGCCGTGGAGCGCCGCGCGGAGATCCTGGAGATCTGCCGCGAGCACGGTGTCCTGGTCGTCGAAGACAACCCGTACGGGCTACTCGGGTTCGACGGGCAGACGTACCCGGCATTGCGTTCGACGGACCCCGACAACGTCGTGTACCTCGGCTCGTTCTCGAAGACGTTCGCGTCCGGCCTGCGCGTCGGCTGGGTGCTGGCGCCGCACGCCGTCCGCGAAAAGCTCGTGCTGGCCGCGGAGTCGGCGACCCTGTGCCCGCCGACCCTCAACCAGCTGATCGTGTCGCGGTACCTGGCCACGCACGACTGGAAGGGCCAGATCAAGAAGTTCCGCGAGAACTACCGCGAACGGCGCGACGCGATCCTGTCCGCGCTCGACCAGCACCTGCCCCCGGGCTGCTCGTGGACGAAGCCGGACGGCGGGTTCTACGTCTGGGTGACCGTGCCGGAAGGCGTCGACACCAAGGCGATGCTGCCGCGCGCGGTGACCGCGCGGGTGGCGTACGCGTCCGGCACCGGCTTCTACGCCGACGGTTTCGGCAGCCGCCAGATGCGGTTGTCCTACTGCTACCCGACGCCGGAGCGGATCCGCGAGGGCGTCCGGCGTCTGGCCGCCGTGCTGGAGTCCGAAATGGACTTGGCCCGCACCTTCGGTAACGTGAGCGCGCGCCAGATCCAGGGGCCGCCGAACCCGTCCCCCGACACGGTCTGAAATTCATTCCAGCTAAGGAGTTTCCACGGTGGTCGACCGTACCGTTGCCGTGCTCGCCGGCGGGCTTTCGCACGAACGCGACGTCTCGCTGAGGTCCGGGCGACGGCTCTCCGCGGCGCTCAAGTCCGAAGGCCTCGGCATCGAGGAGTGGGACACCGACGCGGGGTTGCTGGAGCGCCTGCGCACGCAGCGCCCGGACGCCGTGGTCGTCGCGCTGCACGGCGGTGAGGGCGAAAACGGCTCGGTGCAGACCGTGCTGGAAATGCTGGACGTGCCGTTCGTCGGCACCGGCTCCCAGGGCTGCCGCCGCGCGTGGGACAAGCCGACGGCCAAGGCGCTCATCGAGAACGCCGGCTTCGTGACGCCGAGCTGGGTCGTGTTGCCGCACAGCACGTTCCGGGAGCTCGGCGCCCAAGCGGTGCTCGACGCGATGGTGGAGCAGCTCGGCCTGCCGCTGATCCTCAAGCCGGACCAGGGTGGCTCGGCGCTCGGCACGCAGGTGGTGCGCGAAGCGGCGGAACTGCCCGCGGCGATGGTCGGCTGCTTCGCCTACGGCGACACGGTGCTCGCCGAGCGGTTCGTGGCCGGCGTCGAGGTGGCCGTGACGGTCATCGAGGGCGAGAACGGCCCCGAGGCCCTGCCCGCGGTCGAGATCGTGCCGGAGAGCGGCGTCTACGACTACACGGCCCGCTACACCGCCGGCCTGACGGACTTCTTCACCCCGGCCCGGCTCGACGACGCCGCGGCCAAGGCGGCGGCCGAGCTGGCCGTCGCCGCGCACCGCGTCCTCGGGCTCCGGGACATCTCGCGGACCGACGCGATCGTCGCCGAAGACGGCACGGTCCACTTCCTCGAAGTGAACCCGTCACCCGGGCTCACCGAGACGTCGACGGTCCCGATGGCGATCGACGCGGCGGGCAAGTCGCTCGGCACGGTGTTCGCCGACCTGATCGGGCGCGCGATCTCCCGCTGAACCAGAAGTACGGACAGAAGTGGTCGGCCACCGGGTCGGCCACTTCTTCTGTTTCGGGGGCTGTCGACTTCCACTACCCGGAAGCCGAATTCTCGCGCCCTCGCTGCCGGCGAGTCGAGCGCACGCAAGTCGTCGAGCGCCCACTCGAACCCGCACCGCGAAATCGCGCGAGCGTCAGCCGCTATCTCTTCCGGCGCGCGGCGGACCCGGTTCGGTTCCCCCGATCCGGAGCGCTCGGCCGAGCGTTCCGGTCGGATCCCACACGCTGCCGCCCTCGTTGCTCAGCGTCGCGGCGATGTCAGCGATTCGCAATCATCACCGTGACGAAACACCCTGGGGTGATCCCTAATCGGAATCCGGTGTCTGATTCGCCCCATTCGCGTCGATGATCGAGACAATGCGCTCGAGGTCGTCGACCGAACCGAACTCGAGCACGATCCGGCCCTTGCGCCGGCCGAGGTCGACCTTCACGCGGGTGTCGAACCGATCCGAAAGCCGGTTGGCGAGGTCCTGCAGTCCGGGTGCCTGGATCGGCTTGCGCGGCGCGGGCTTCGGCTTGGCCGGCTTCTCGCTCTTCTTGAGCGTGACGGCTTCCTCGGTCGCCCGGACCGACATGCCTTCCGCGATGATGCGGGCGGCGAGCTCTTCCTGGCTGTCGGCGTCCTCCAGCGACAGCAACGCACGCGCGTGCCCGGCGGAGAGAACGCCCGCGGCGACCCGGCGCTGCACCGGCAGGGGGAGCTTGAGGAGCCGGATGGTGTTGGTGATGACCGGCCGGCTGCGACCGATCCGGCTCGCCAGCTCCTCGTGCGTGACCGCGAACTCGTCGAGCAGCTGCTGGTACGCCGCCGCCTCTTCGAGCGGGTTCAGCTGCACGCGGTGGATGTTCTCCAGGAGCGCGTCTCGCAGCATCGACTCGTCGGCGGTCTGCCGGACGATCGCCGGGATCGCTTCGAGCTCCGCCTGCTGCGACGCCCGGAGCCGCCGCTCGCCCATGACGAGCTCGTACTCGTCGTTCCCGAGTTCGCGGACCACGATGGGCTGCATGAGCCCGAACTCGCGGATCGAGTGCTCGAGTTCGGCGAGTGCTTCTTCGTCGAAAGCCAGGCGCGGCTGCTTCGGGTTCGGCTTGATCGAGCCGACCGGGATCTCGCGGTAGACCGCCCCGGCGACCTCGCCGCTGTGCTGCTTCGCCTGACCGTTCGCCGCGAACCAGCCCTTTTCCTCGGCCGCCTTCTTGTCCGCAGCCGACCCCTCACCGGGCGCGGGCAGCGGACCGCCGGCCGGCCCGGTCGGGATGAGAGCGGCGAGGCCGCGCCCCAGCCCTCCTCTGCGCTCGGTCATGTCGAACTACTCCCTTCCATCTGTGCGCCTCGCTCGGCGATCTCCTTCGCCGCGTCGACGTAGCTCAACGCGCCGCGCGAACCGGGGTCGTAGGCGAGCACGGTCTGGCCGTACCCGGGTGCCTCGGAGACCTTCACGCTGCGCGGGATGACGGTCTTCAGGACCGTGTCGCCGAAGTGGTTCCGCACCTCGTTCGTCACCTGGTCGGCCAGCTTGGTCCGGCCGTCGTACATGGTGAGGAGGATCGTCGAGACGCGGAGCTCGCGGTTGAGGTGCTGCTGCACGAGCTCGATGTTGCTCAGCAGCTGCCCGAGACCTTCCAGCGCGTAGTACTCGCACTGGATCGGGATGAGCACCTCCTGCGCGGCGACCATCGCGTTGACCGTAAGGAGGCCGAGCGACGGCGGGCAGTCGATGAAGACGTAGTCGACGCCGATCTCGTCGAGGATCTCCGAGGAGATGGCCTCCTTGAGCCGGGACTCGCGCGACGCCATCGAGACGAGCTCGATCTCGGCGCCGGCGAGATCGATCGTCGCGGGGACGCAGAAGAGGTTGGGGGACTGCTCGGTCGGCTGCGCCGCTTCGGCGAGCGTCACCTCGCCGATGAGCACTTCGTAGATGGAGGGCGTCCCGGACCGGTGGTCGACGTCGAGCGCGGTGCTCGCGTTGCCCTGCGGGTCGAGGTCGACGACGAGCGTCTTGAGCCCGTGGACGGCGAGCGCGGCAGCGAGGTTGACCGTGCTGGTGGTCTTGCCGACGCCGCCCTTCTGGTTGGCGACGGTCATCACGCGGCGGTGGCCGGGCCGCGGCAGCGACCCGTCCGGGTGCAGCAGACGAGCGGCGCGGGTGGCTTCTTCGGCGATCGGCGTCCAGCCCACGTCGTGGCTGGTCTCCGTGGAGTCGGACGGCGGGGGATTCACCGGTCTCGACACCTCCTCCATATAGACGTCTGGTCGGTGGACGAGTCGCGTCGTTTCACGTGGAACACCGCGGCTCGTTGTCTGCGCTAGCGCTTCCTGCTCCGCCCCTGAGCCGCCTTCGACGGCTGGCGACGGATCTTCACGACCGTGCTGGGGACCTCTAGTACTGCCACACCGCACTCCACGATCACCGGATCGGCGCCGCCCGCCTTCCTGATGGCGACCCCGTCCCGCTCGATCTCTTCCGCCGCACTGGCGCCCTTGAGAGCAACCAGGAAGCCGTCGGGACGAACCAGCGGCAAACACCAGTCCGCAAGTCGGGCAAGGGGGGCGACCGCACGAGCGGTGACGATGTCCGCCCCACCGAGCTGCTCACGCACAGGCCGCTCCTCCGCGCGTCCACGGACGATGGTGATCGGGAGTTCCAGCTTCTCGGCCACCTCGGCCAACCAGTCCACCCGGCGGGCCATAGGTTCGAGCAAGACGATATCGAGGTCCGGTCGCGCGATCGCGAGCGGTACTCCCGGAAGCCCTGCCCCCGACCCGACATCGACGACGCGAGCCCCCTCAGGCATCTGCTCGCCGATCACCGCCGAGTTGAGCACGTGCCGTTCCCACAGCCGCTCGACTTCCCGCGGACCGATCAGCCCACGCTCGACCCCGTGACTCTCGAGGAGTTCGACATACCCAGCCGCCTGGTCGACGTGCGCCCCGAACACTCGCTCCGCCGCGGTCCGCACCGCACCAGCGGCCTGCTCCAAGCTCACTCCGACTACTCCTAGTCCGCGCGTTTCACGTGAAACGGCGCTCATGCGATTGTCCCTGATGTCCACGCGAAAACGAGCCGACAGACCGCAGATGTGGACAACTCCACTCAGCCAGCGGACGGTTCCACGTGAAACACCGCCCCCGCGCCCACGTCGGCACGACCGCACGGAGGTCGGCAGGGCCAGCCGATCCGGCGCGAGTTCCACGTGAAACATCACGGCTGTAATTCGCTCCACGCCCGCGCGGCCCGCCCGAAGGAGACCCTCGGCACCGCCGCCAGCCACCACGCAACCGGTGCCGACGAGCCACAGGTGCGATCGCCTCACGGGTCCGGTGGCGGCACGGGCCGCGGTAGCGACCTCCGGCGCCTCAGCCGCGATCGCGGGCAAGCACGATCGCCGCCGCCGCGACCGAGCCCGGCGGCGAGCTGCAGTCATCGAGCAGCGACGCACGACGACGGCCAGCGCGCGGCAGCAACACGTGGGCCGACGGCACCGACCGTGGGGCGCTGTCAGCGGCCGGTCGCCAGCAGCAGCGGCGGCAACGGCGATGAGGCTGCAGGCCGCTGCCGCCATCTCATCGATGCCTCGCAACCACTGTCTCCGCCGCCTCCGTTGCCGTGCACTCGAGCCCGGTCCCGCTCGCCCGCTGCGACCGTCGCTGTCGCCGCTGCGGCCGCCTGCGGCCACGCGACTCTTCGACCTTCGCGCCCTGCAGCGACCCCGCCCCCGCGGCGACTCCGCATCACCGCGCCCCCGCGCAGCCCGGCGACCCCGTGCCCACGTGCCCTGTGACCGTTGCGACCGCAGGGCGACCGCGGCCCCTCTGGAGCGTCGGTGGCGCGCCAGCCAGCAGCAGGCAGTAGCACCAGTCGCGCATTGAGACGCGATGGCGCCAGCGGGCGGTCGCGACGGTTGGGCCGCAGCCGCCGACCGCAACTGCGGGCCGCGGCAGTCGCGGCACGCGGCCGGCGCGGTGCGGGCGGTGCGGCGCGGCGCGGCGCGGCGATCGTGGTCGCCTAAGGCGACACCTCGACCGAGGCGGCGGGCACGGCGGCAACGATGGCGGCCAACACCGGCGGCGCCTCGGCGACGTCGGTGGCAGCAGCGTCCTGAGCGATAGAGGTGGCGGCGGCTACGAACACAGCGCTGGCAGCCGTAGCGCCCAAGTCCAGATCAACCGCAGACCGCGGCACAGCTGCCAAGCATTTTGCGCGGTGGCGGGCAGACGCTCCCGGCCAGAGGGCGACGATCGGCTCACAGTCGTCGTACCGACTGCGGTGGCGGCGGCGGTGATCGCCGCTCTCGTGGTCGTGCGGTTACGGCTGAGGCGCCAGCAGGGCGGCGTCTGCAGACAGCATCAGCGTGGGTCAACTGACAGGCAGTCGTAGCCGGGCGCTTGGCGAGAGAGACGAGCGGTCGAGCCTCAGCCGCTTTGCGACTGAGGCTCGGCTGCCGCTCCTGTCGCGGTCGCGGAGCCGCAGCACCCTTGGCGCGGACAGCCGGTGGCCACGCCAAGGCGAATCGGTGACGCAGGCGGGTGGACGCTCACAGCACCATCGGTGGCGGCTGGCCAAGGGACGGCGGCAGGCGGGGTAGCGGCGGCAGGCGACGTCCGTGGAGGCAGACAGGTGGCACCCGCGGCGCATCGATTGTCACGTGGTGCCTGCACCTCCGGCCACGGGCGATTGCGGCAGCCGGTGCCCGTGGCGATAAGGGCAACACCGGGCGACCTAAGAGGCCGGCAGGGGAGAGATCGAGCAGCCTGCACCTCCCCATCCCTCCCTGAAGCGGCTGCAGGCTCGGCACTGGCCGTCGCGAGATGACCGCGATCGCGTGGCAGAAGTCCGGGCACGCGGCACTGCTGGCCGCCGGCAGGTGATCGAGCGGCGGTCCCAGAACCACACGGCAGGCGTGCGACGGTCCCGCTCGAAAACCGGTCGCGCAGCGGCGGGACGGGGACTGGCCGCAGCCTCGTCATCGCGACCGCCGATGACCGGCGGACCGCGCCGACCCTCCCCGCAGAAGCAGCCGAAGGCGTCGCTCGACGAACGACCACCGCCTCCGTGTAGAACGCGGCACATCGCCAGACGGCTCCACGGCGGTAAGCGCGAGTAGCGCGTGACCGGGCTCGACTCCGCGAACCCGGTTCACGGAGTCGAGCCGTACCAGAGCGCAGGCAAGTTCGGGGCCAGCCGCCCAGGGGTCCGACGCACCAGACGCGCGCCACAAACCGTCGCAGTCGGGCGAGCCCGGGCAAGGACAACAAAAAAGCGGCCCACCGGACCGAAGTCCGATGGGCCGCCGCGGAGTCCGTGGACTCAGGACTCCGGGAAGATCACCACGCGACGCTTGGGGTCCTCGCCCTCGCTCTCGCTCATGACGCCCGAGACCGTCGCCACCGCGTCGTGGACCACCTTGCGCTCGAACGGGCTCATCGGCTGGAGCCGCACCCGCTCGCCGTTCGACAGCACGGACTCCGCCGTCGAACGGCCGAGTTCGCGGAGTTCCTCGCGGCGGTCCGCGCGCCAGCCCGCGATGTCCAGCATGAGGCGGCTGCGCGAGCCGGTCTCTTGCTGGACCGCCAGGCGGGTCAGTTCCTGCAGCGCTTCGAGCACCGTGCCGCGGGGGCCGACGAGCTTCTCGAGGTCCTCGCCGCCGTCGATGCTCACGATCGCGCGGCCGGCTTCCACGTCCAGGTCGATGTCACCGTCGTAGTCGAGCAGGTCCAGCAGGCGCTCGAGGTAGTCGCCGGCGATGTCGCCCTCCTGGACGAGGACGTCGTCGCCACCTCCCGCCTTCCGGTCGCTCTCCTCTTCGGTGGCCGCGCCCGCGGCCGCGTCGTCCTGATCGGCGTCGATCGTGTCGATCGTCTCCGACATCATTCGTCTCCTCTCCGAACCGGTCGCGCCTCAGCGGCGCTTCCGGCCCGACTTCCTGGTCGAGTCTTTGAGGAGCCCGGGCACGCCCGTGCCGTTCTCCTGTGAGCCGTTCTGGCCGTTCGTGGCGGCCGGGGTCTGGTCCACGGCCGTCGCGCCGTCCGCCTTGGCGGCCGCGGCTTCGGCGGCCTTGGCCGCGGCGGCCTCCGCCGGCGTGGTCTGCGCGAAGCCGTGAGCCGAACCCGCCTTGGTGACCTTCTTCTGCGAGCCGGTCTGGGCGGGCTGGTTCTTCCGCTGCTGGACGGGCTTCTGGCCGACCTTCGGCGCCGTCGGCTTCTGCCCGGGCTTCGGGCCGAGCGTCGCGCGCTTCTCCGCGGCCTCCGCCTTGCGAGCCGCCTCTTCCTTGTCGATCTTCGTGTAGACGAGGCGCTGCTGCATCAGGGTCCAGCCGTTGTTCGCCAGCCAGTAGAAGAGGAGGCCGAGCGGGAACAGCGCACCGAAGACGAGGACACCGAGCGGGAAGATGTACATCGTCAGCTTGTTCATGATCGCGGTCTGCGAGGTGGCCGACGCGGCGTTCTGGCGGGCCACCGAGTGCCGCGCGGTGAGGTGCGTGGCGATGGACGCGACGATCATCAGGGGCAGCGCGACCGGGAGCACGCTCCACTGGAACCCGACGTTCGCGGCACCGCCGCTGACGACCCCGACGCCGTTGTAGACGGCCTCGCCGAGGTTGACACCGAAGAGCTTCGCGCTCACATAGGAGTGGACGTCGGCCTGCGAGAAGAAGTAGTTCTCGGTCTTCGGGCCGCCACCGGGCGGCGGCATCGTGAACGCGCGCAGGACGTGGTTCAGGCCGATGAACACCGGGATCTGAAGCAGCATCGGCAGGCAGCTGCCCAGCGGGTTGACGCCGTGCTCCTTCTGGAGCTTCTGCATCTCCTGCGCCTGGCGCTGCTTGTCGTTCGCGTACTTCTTCTGGAGCTTCTTCATCTCCGGCGCGAAGTCCTGCATCTTCTTCATCGACCGGACCTGGTTCACGAACGGCTTGAACATGATGCCGCGGACCGTGAACGTCAGGAAGATGATGCCGAGGATCCACGAGATCGCCGCGGATTCACCGAAGACGAGTCCGAAGACCTTGTGCCAACACCACAGGATGAAGGACACGGGGTAGTAGATGAAATCGAGCACTGCTGCTACTCCTCGATCGGTGTTTCAGGTCTGCGGTGCCGCCACGAGAACGTCTCGGGCACGGGGTCGCGGCCGGGCATGGTCCACGGGCCGCAACGCAGCAGCCGGCGCAACGCGAGGTAGGAGCCACGGCCGGCACCGTGCCGGGTGAGGGCTTCGACTGCGTACGCGCTGCAGCTCGGGTAGAACCGGCACGCCGGTGGCAAGAAGGGCGAGATCGCCTTGCGGTAGAGCTTGATGGGGAGCAACAGGACCCACGCGACCGGGCCGGGCCGGGCGGGCCCTGGCTCGTCGTCGTGGTCGTGCTCGTCGTGCACTGAGTGCTCGGGGGTGGCTCGCATACCGGTCACACCGCTGATCCGTGGTCGGGGGCCGCGTCCGCGGGACGCGTCGGGCGGAGGACATCCCCGGCCGGACGGCGCGACGACAGTAGTCCCAGCCGACGCAGCGCGGCGTCGAGATCGGCCCCGAGCTCCGCGCTGGACGCGGTCGCGGACGGCGGCAATGCCCGTACGACCAACGCACTGCCGGCGGGCAGGGTTCCGAGACGGGCCGAAACGAGATGACGCAACCTGCGGGACACCCGGTGGCGGACCACCGAGTTCCCCACGGCCTTGCTCACCACAAAACCCGCCCTGGTCGCCGACGAAGCATCGACGGCCATGGACGGGTCCGTGGTCAACGCGTGGACGACGAGGCGGCGCCTGCCTGCCTTGGATCCGCGACGGAGGACCACGCGGAAATCCTCACTCCGCCGCAGACGTGCGGCAGCCGGCAGCACGGCGCGCCCCGACGTGCCGGATCAGGCCGACAGCGCTTCGCGGCCCTTGCGACGGCGAGCCGCCAGGATGCCCCGGCCTGCCCGGGTCCGCATGCGCAGCCGGAACCCGTGGGTCTTCGCGCGACGACGGTTGTTCGGCTGGAAGGTCCGCTTACCCTTGCTCACTGCTTCTCCTGTGTGTCGCTGTGTCGTCTGCCCACCCGCCCGGAGAGGGACACGATCATCCCTCGCACCTGGCGTGTCGTGCGGGCGCACGGCAGTCTCTGGTGTCTCCTACCAACGTGTGGCCTCGTCACGACGAGCGACGACAACTAGGGCACAAGAAACGCGCCCGTCGCATACGGGAGACCTTACGAGGGTACGCACCCCCGACCGGCGCCCGGTAAGCACCCCCTCGGCCACCGCCGGTGACGGGCCGCGCGAGGCGCGTTCGTCGACGCCGTGGCATCGAATGGCAACACGCCGTACACCGTGAAATGCTTGCGACCCAGGATGCCTTGTGGCAGCGAGCGGGGCTTGTTAGCGTGCCTTCTCTCGGGTCACCGGTCGAGGTGCACGAGTATCCGGGTGGTGGAGTGCCCACCGGCTTACGACGAGCCCGCAGGTGGCGTCGCCGCGGGTCGCCGTACATTAGTGCACAGCTGTGGACAACTATGTGGATATTCGCTGTGCCGGTACCCGGTCAGGTCCGCAGGGGGTCCTCGGGCGGTGTGACCAGGGCGTTCCGAAGCCGGTCGGGCCGCACACGCCGTCGAGGGGAGGGGCCAGACAGGTGTCGGAGCACCAGCACAACCTGGGTGTCATCTGGGAACAGGTGGTACGCGAACTGTCCGACGGGACCCTGTCCCCCCAGCAGCGTGCCTGGATGCGCGTGACCCGCCCCATCGGCCTGCTCGACGGCACTGCCCTGCTCGCGGCCCCCAGCGACTTCGCGAAGGAAGCGATCGAACGCGGGCTCCGCGGCGCGATCACCGACGCGCTCTCCCGGCGGCTCGGCCGCGCCATTTCGCTCGCGGTCAAGGTCGACACCGCCGAGACCCTCGCCCCGATCGCCGCGCCGCGCTACGTCCCGTCACCCGGCCGGGTGGAAAGCGGCGGCGTGAGCGCCGAGCCGGCCCCCGCGCCGATGCCCGGCCCCGGCCCGATGCTGCCGCCGCCGCGCCCCGAGCCCACCCCGCCGCTGCCGGCGCACCAGTCCGCCGGGCCGAAGCCCGACGACGGTGACGACACCGACGAGGAAGTCGACGAAGAGGGCGAAGCGCTCGCCGCGGTCCACGAGATCTGGCCCACGTTCTCCGGGCAGCCGATCGCCGGCCAGCCCTACACCGCGCCGGCGCAGCCGCAGACGTCGAAGACGAAGCTGAACGAGAAGTACACCTTCGACACGTTCGTCATCGGCGCGTCCAACCGCTTCGCGCACGCGGCCGCGGTCGCCGTCGCCGAAGCGCCGGCCCGCGCGTACAACCCGCTCTTCATCTGGGGTGAGTCCGGGCTCGGCAAGACGCACCTGCTGCACGCGGTCGGCCACTACGCGCAACGGCTCTTCCCGGGCATGCGCGTGCGGTACGTCTCGACCGAAGAGTTCACGAACGACTTCATCAACTCGCTGCGCGACGACCGCAAGGTCGCCTTCCAGCGCCGCTACCGCGACATCGACATCCTGCTCGTCGACGACATCCAGTTCCTGGAGGGCAAAGAAGGTACGCAGGAAGAGTTCTTCCACACCTTCAACACCCTCCACAACGCGAACAAGCAGATCGTCGTCAGCTCCGACCGCCCGCCCAAGCGCCTCGAAACGCTGGAGGACCGGCTGCGGACGCGGTTCGAGTGGGGCCTGATCACCGACATCCAGCCGCCCGAGCTCGAGACGCGCATCGCGATCCTCCGCAAGAAGGCGGCGCAGGATCGGCTGGCGGTGCCGGGTGACGTCCTGGAGTTCATCGCCTCGCGCGTCGAGGCGAACATCCGGGAGCTCGAAGGCGCGCTGATCCGGGTCACGGCGTTCGCGTCGCTGAACCAGCAGCCGGTCGACGCCGGGCTGGCCGAGATCGTGCTGCGCGACCTCATCCCCGACTCGCACGCCCCGGAGATCACCGCGCCCACCATCATGGGCGTCATCTCCGAGTTCTTCGACGTTTCGCTGGACGACCTGTGCGGCCCGGGCAAGACGAAGGCGCTCGCCACGTCCCGCCAGATCGCGATGTACCTCTGCCGCGAGCTGACCGACATGTCACTGCCGAAGATCGGGCAGACGTTCGGCGGCCGCGACCACACGACCGTCATGCACGCGGACAAGAAGATCCGCAAGGAGATGGCCGAGCGCCGGCGGATCTACGACCAGGTGCAGGAGCTGACGTCGCGCATCAAGCAGCGCGCCCGCCAGTAGCCCGTTCTTCCTTACCTCCCAGCAACTCCTCACGACTCAGGGGCGTCCGCATCGAGCGGACGCCCCTGAGTCGTTTTTGGACTGCCTGAGGCACGCCTACGCCCGCGAAGCGGCGAAGCGTACGTACGCGCGCTTCGCAAAGTCGCGAAAATTGTTTGTACACAAGGAAGTTTCCCCATGGTGTGGGCAGTTTGCCCACAGTGCCGGCGGATCTCCCACCAGCGACGACCCGAAATCCGCCCACACCCCGCCCACAGGCGATCCACAAGAAATCCACACCGTTGTCCACGCTGATTCCACAGGTTGCCCACATTGTGTGCACAGGAGGGCCCCGTCACCCGGACGAGCGAACCGGACCACGGGGAAGACCCACAGACCCTGGGTACAGAAGGCCTCACACCTGGGGACAACCGTGGGGATAACTGGGGACAACTGTGGACGGATCCGGGGCCGCCCGAAGTTGTCCACGGACGGCCCGATCTGTCCCCAGATCCGCCACCAGGGTTCTCCACACGCCCGCACGCCCTCCGACCTGCGCGAACGACCTCAATCCACACAATCCACAGGACTTACTACTGCTACTGCCTTTTAGATCTCTTCTAAGAGAGAAAAAGATAAAAACAGGCGGAGGACGAATCTGGGGACAACCGTGAGAGCGTGTCGTCAAGTCGACAAAGCCAAGGGGAGGCCGAGGTGACGGCCGACCCCGCGACGGCCTACCGTGGATGCCTGCACCTGGTCCGTGCTCCGGCAGTCGAGGCGGAGGGCGGACCGGCCGGAGCGGGCAGCCGGTCACTGCCCAGCCAGAGCGAGGCCGGGCCGGCCCCGTCGCCCTGTCCGAGCCGAACGCGCTCGGTCGTCGAAAGGATGCGCGCATGAAGATCCGCGTCGAGCGTGACGGGCTCGCCGACGCCGTCGCGTGGGTGGCGAGAAGCCTCCCCTCCCGGCCTCCGGTGCCGGTACTGGGCGGCGTGCTCCTCGACGCCGGTTCCGACGGCGACTCCGACGCGCTGACCGTGTCGGGTTTCGACTACGAGGTGTCCGCGACGGTGGGCGTCCCGGCGACGATCGCCGACGGCGGCCGGCTGCTGGTGTCCGGCCGGCTCCTCGCCGACATCACCAAGTCCCTGCCGAACCAGCCGGTCGAGATCGCCGTGGACGGCTCTCGCGCCACGATCACGTGCGGCAGCGCGCGCTTCTCCCTGCCGACCATGCCGGTCGAGGACTACCCGCAGCTGCCCTCGCAGCCCGCCTTCGCGGGTGAGCTCGCCGGCGACGCGTTCGGCCAGGCCGTCACCCAGGTCGTCGTCGCCGCGGGCAAGGACGACACGCTGCCGATGCTGACCGGCATGCGGCTCGAGATCTCCGGCAGCTCGCTGACCCTCGTCGCGACCGACCGGTTCCGGCTCGCCATGCGCGAGTTCACCTGGCAGCCCGCCGAAGGCCTGGCCGACGCCGCGGTGCTCGTCCCGGCGCGCACCCTCGCCGAGGCGGCCAAGACGCTCGGCGCGAGCGGCGCCACGATCCGGCTCGCGCTCGCCAGCGGCGAGGGCCTGCTCGGCCTGTCCGGCTCCGGGCGCTACACGACGACCCGCCTGCTCGACGCCGAGTTCCCGCCGTACCGCCAGCTGCTGCCCGCGACGCACACCTCGCGCGCGGTCATCGACGTGTCGGCTCTCACGGAGTCGATCAAGCGCGTTTCCCTGGTCGCGGAGCGGGGGACTCAGGTACGACTGGAGTTCGGGGACAACACGCTGCGGCTGTCCGCGGGCGGCGACGACGAAGGAAGCGCCGAAGAAGAGCTCCAGGTCGACTACGAAGGTGAGCCGGTGACGATCGCGTTCAACCCGGGTTACCTCGTCGACGGCCTCGGCGCCCTCCACAGCGACCGGGCGGAGCTGACGTTCACGACGCCGAACCGCCCCGCCCTCATCAAGCCGGCCGACGCCGAGGGCAACCTCGTCCCCGGCTACCTCTACCTCCTGATGCCCGTCCGTCTTCCGGGCTGACCCACAACTTTTTGTTAGTACGTAAGGGGATCTCATGGTTCAGCTCGGTCTGATCGGCCTGGGCAAGATGGGCTTCAACATGCGTGAGCGGCTGCGCGCGGCCGGTCACGAAGTGGTCGGCTACGACCGCAACCCGGACGTCAGCGACACGACGTCGCTCGAGGACCTGGTGTCCAAACTGGACGCTCCGCGGATCGTCTGGATCATGGTCCCCGCCGGCGACCCGACGCGGCAGACCATCACCGAGCTGGGCAACCTGCTCGCCGAAGGTGACATGGTCATCGACGGCGGCAACTCGAAGTACACCGACGACAGGCTGAACGCCGACCTGCTCGCCGCGAAGAACATCGGGTACGCCGACTGCGGTGTCTCCGGTGGCGTGTGGGGCAAGGACAACGGCTACGGCCTGATGGTCGGCGGCACCGCCGCCGACGTCGAGCGCGCGATGCCGATCTTCGACGCGCTGCGTCCGGAGGGCCCGCGCGAAGAGGGCTTCTCGCACGCCGGCGACGTCGGCGCGGGTCACTACGCGAAGATGATCCACAACGGCATCGAGTACGGCATGATGCAGGCCTTCGCCGAAGGCTTCGAGCTGCTCGAGGCCGCGAAGGTCGTCAACGACGTGCCCGCGGTGATCAAGGGCTGGCAGCGCGGCACCGTCGTCCGGTCCTGGCTGCTCGACCTGCTCGTGCGCGCGCTCGACGAAGACCCGGACCTGGACGACCTCGAGGGGTACGTCGAGGATTCCGGCGAAGGCCGGTGGACCCTCGAAGAGGCGATCAACAACGCGGTGCCGGCGCCGGTCATCTCGGCCGCGCTGTTCGCCCGGTTCGCCTCCCGTCAGGAGCATTCGGCCGCGATGCGCGCGGTCGCCGCGCTGCGCAACCAGTTCGGCGGGCACGCCGTGAAGAAGGTCGGCGGGTAGGTCCCGTCCGGGAAGGAACCACGTGTATCTGCGGCATCTGCAGGTCACCGACTTCCGCTCCTGGCCCCAGGCCGATCTCGCCCTCGAACCGGGGCCGACCGTGCTGGTCGGCCAGAACGGTCGCGGCAAGACCAACCTGCTCGAGGCGATCGGGTACGTCGCGACGCTGGGCTCGCACCGCGTCGCGACGGACGCGCCGCTGATCCGGCACGGCTGTGAGCGCGCGCTGGTGCGGGTCGCGGTGGTCAACGACGACCGCGAACTGACCGTCGAGCTCGAGATCACCGCCGGCCGGGCGAACCGCGCCCGGGTCAACCGCGGCGCGGTCGGCCGGCCGCGGGACGTGCTGGGGATCCTGCGCACGGTGCTGTTCTCCCCGGAGGACCTGGCGCTCGTGCGGGGAGACCCGGGTGAGCGACGCCGGTTCCTCGACGAGCTGCTGGTGCTGCGCGCGCCGCGGTACGCCGGGGTTCGTGCGGACTACGAGAAGGTGCTGAAGCAGCGCAACGCCCTGCTCAAGACGGCCGGTAAACGCCGGACCGGGCGTGAGGACCCGTACGCGCTGTCGACGCTCGAAGTCTGGGACGACCACCTCGCGGTGGCGGGGGCGGAGCTGCTGGCCGCGCGCCTGAACCTCGTCGCGGACCTCGGGCCGTACGCGGCCGCCGCGTACATGGGCGTCGCTCCGGACTCGCGGCCGGCGAAGATCTCGTACAAGTCTTCGCTGGGCGACGGCCTGCCGGAGACGTACGGCGTACCGGACGGGGAACGGGCGCAACCCGAAGTCCTGAAGGACGTCTTGCTCAAGGCACTCGGGGAGGCTCGCAAGGCCGAGCTGGAGCGGGGGATCAGCCTGGTCGGCCCGCACCGGGACGAGCTGGAGCTGATCCTGGGGGAGGCGCCGGCCAAGGGGTACGCGAGCCACGGCGAGTCGTGGTCGTTCGCGCTCGCCCTCCGGCTCGGCAGCTACGAGCTGCTGCGCGGGGAGGCGGGTGAGCCGGTGCTCCTGCTCGACGACGTGTTCGCCGAGCTGGACCGCAAGCGCCGGGCCCGGCTGGCCGAGGTGGCCGCGAGCGCCGAACAGGTGCTGGTGACCGCCGCGGTCGACGAAGACGTGCCCAGCGAGCTGGCGGGGAGCCGGTTCGTGGTGGCGGATGGTGAGGTCACGCGTGGCTGAACAGCGCAAACAAGGCGCTCCAAGATCGACTCAACCACTCGGTGTGACCGCTGACACAGGAGTTACCCACCGATCTGGGGACAAACCTGTGGACAGTGTGGATAAACCCGTGCCCGGGTTATCGCCGCGCGTGACCAAACGGCCGGATCGGCCGCTTGACAAGCCCCTCAAGGGGGTCAATCCGGCGGTCGACGCCACGCCGAGTACGCAGAGTGAGAACGGCGCTGCTCCGAACGGGGCGGCGATGACGGGCCGGGACCTCGCGCACGCCGCGCTCGAGGCCGCGAAAGCCAAGGCGAAGGAGCGAGGTGTCCCGCCGGGGCACCGCCGCCGCGTCGCGAGCGGGGGCCAGAACCCCCGGCGCCGCCGCTGGTCGGGACCCGGTGCGGACGCGCGTGACCCGCAGCCCCTCGGCCGGCTCGTCTCGCGGCTCGTCAGCGACCGCGGCTGGAACGAAAGCGTCTCCGGCGCCCGCGTCTTCGCGCAGTGGGCGCGCTTGGTCGGCGAGGACGTCGCGGAACACGCCCAGCCCGTCGCGCTGAAAGACGGCGAGCTCACGGTCCGCGCCAGCTCCACGGCGTGGGCCACCCAGCTGCGGCTGCTGCAGGGAAAGCTGCTGGCCAAGATCGCGGCGGGGGTCGGGAACGGCGTGGTCAAGCGCATGCGGATCCAGGGTCCGATGGCCCCGAGCTGGCGGAAAGGGCCCCGGCACGTGTCGGGTCGCGGTCCGCGTGACACGTACGGCTGACCCGGGTTGCGCGTTGCTCGGTTGAATGCCCCGAGAACGCATCCAGACGCGCTGAAATACGTCAAGACTCGGGTCGGACCGATTTCGTCCGCCTGTGACGCGTTCAGGGGTGTCCTTGCCGCATGTCAGCGGACGTGGCCAAGTACACTGGGAGGGAGCGAACGTCCGCTCGGGCGAGACGAGGAGAAACAAGGCCTGTGACCGAGAACAAGAGCGAGTACAACGCGTCATCGATCACGGTGCTCGAAGGCCTCGAAGCGGTCCGCAAGCGCCCCGGTATGTACATCGGTTCCACCGGTGAACGCGGGCTGCACCACCTCGTTCAGGAGGTCGTCGACAACTCGGTCGACGAGGCGATGGCCGGCCACGCCACCAAGGTCGAGGTTACCCTCCTCGCCGACGGCGGGGTGCGCGTCGTCGACGACGGCCGCGGCATCCCGGTCGACATGCACCCCAAGGAGCACAAGCCGACCATCGAGGTCGTGCTCACCCAGCTGCACGCGGGCGGCAAGTTCGACAGCGACTCCTACGCGGTGTCCGGCGGCCTGCACGGCGTCGGCATCTCCGTGGTGAACGCGCTGTCGACGCGGCTGCTCGCCGAGGTCAAGTACGGCGGCCGCAGCTGGCGCCAGCTCTACACGGACCAGATCCCCGGCCCGCTCGAGGACCTCGGCCCGGCGACCGACACCGGCACGACGATGACGTTCTGGGCCGACGGCGACATCTTCGAGACCACGACCTACAACTTCGAGACGATCTCGCGCCGCCTCCAGGAGATGGCGTTCCTCAACAAGGGACTGACGCTGTCGCTGCGCGACGAGCGCGTCGCCGACGAGGAGGCCGAGGCGGACGCCGAAGGCAAGGTCGCCCGGGTCAAGGAGAAGGTCTACTGCTACCCGGGCGGGCTCGAGGACTTCGTCAAGCACATCAACGGCAGCAAGGACCCGATCCACGCCAGCGTGATCTCCTTCGACGCCAAGGGCCCCGGCCTCGAGGTCGAGGTCGCGATGCAGTGGAACACCGGGTTCACGCCGTCGGTCTACACGTTCGCCAACACGATCAACACCCACGAGGGCGGCACCCACGAAGAGGGCTTCCGCGCCGCGCTCACCCGCGTCGTCAACACGTACGCGCGCGACAAGAAGCTGCTCAAGGAGAAGGACACCAACCTGACCGGTGACGACGTGCGCGAGGGTCTCGCCGCGATCGTCTCGATCAAGCTGAGCGAGCCGCAGTTCGAGGGCCAGACGAAGACCAAGCTGGGCAACAGCGAGGCCAAGACGTTCGTGCAGCAGCAGTCGAACGAGTGGCTGGCCGACTGGTTCGAGCGCAACCCGGCCGAGGCGAAGACGATCATCAACAAGTCGATCTCCTCGGCGCAGGCCCGGATGGCCGCGCGCAAGGCGCGTGACCTCGTCCGCCGCAAGGGCGCGCTCGACATCGGCGGCCTGCCCGGCAAGCTGAAGGACTGCCGCTCCACCAAGCCGGAGGAGTGCGAGCTCTACATCGTCGAGGGTGACTCGGCCGGCGGCTCGGCCAAGGAGGGCCGGGACTCGATGTACCAGGCGATCCTGCCGATCCGCGGCAAGATCATCAACGTCGAGAAGGCCCGCATCGACCGCGTCCTCAAGAACACCGAGGTCCAGTCGCTGATCACCGCCCTGGGCACCGGCATCCACGACGAGTTCGACCTCGAAAAGCTGCGGTACCACAAGATCGTGCTGATGGCCGACGCCGACGTCGACGGCCAGCACATCACCACGCTGCTGCTCACCCTGCTGTTCCGGTTCATGAAGCCGCTGATCGAGCACGGCCACGTCTTCCTGTCGCGGCCGCCGCTGTACAAGATCAAGTGGCCGCGGGCGGAGCCGGAGTACGTGTACTCCGACAACGAGCGCGACGCCGTCATCCGCGCGGGTGTCGAGGCCGGCAAGCGGCTGCCGAAGGACGACGCGATCCAGCGCTACAAGGGTCTCGGCGAGATGAACGCCGAAGAGCTGTGGGAGACCACGATGGACCCGGCCAACCGCCTGCTGGGCCGGGTCACGATGGACGACGCCGCCCAGGCCGACGACCTGTTCTCGGTCCTGATGGGCGAGGACGTCGAGGCCCGCCGCTCGTTCATCACGCGCAACGCCAAGGACGTGCGCTTCTTGGACGTGTAGCCGTCCCCCGTTCGTCGTCCCGCCAGGACCACCCGCACTCGAGAAGGACCCATGACGGAAACTCTGCCGCCGGCTCCGGACCACGACCGGATCGAACCGGTCGACATCCAGCAGGAGATGCAGCGCTCGTACATCGACTACGCGATGAGCGTGATCGTGTCGCGCGCGCTGCCGGACGTGCGCGACGGGCTCAAGCCGGTCGCCCGCCGGATCCTGTACTCGATGTTCGACTCCGGCTTCCGGCCGGACCGCGGGTACAACAAGTGCTCCCGCGTCGTCGGCGACGTCATGGGCAACTACCACCCGCACGGTGACTCGGCGATCTATGACGCGCTCGTCCGGCTCGCCCAGCCGTGGTCGCTGCGGTACCCGCTGATCGACGGCCAGGGCAACTTCGGCTCGTCGGGCAACGACCCCGCCGCCGCCATGCGGTACACGGAGTCCCGGCTCGCGCCGCTGGCCATGCAGATGCTGGCCGACATCGAAGAAGACACCGTCGACTTCTCCGACAACTACGACGGCCGCACGCAGGAGCCCGACGTCCTGCCGTCGCGGTTCCCGAACCTGCTGGTCAACGGCGGTTCCGGGATCGCGGTCGGGATGGCGACGAACATCCCGCCGCACAACCTGCGCGAGGTTTCCGAGGGCGTCGTCTGGGCGCTCGAGAACCCCGAGGCCGACGACGACGAGCTGCTGGCCGCGCTGCTGGTGCGGATCAAGGGCCCGGACTTCCCGACCAAGGCGATGATCCTCGGCACGTCCGGCATCGAGGACGCCTACCGCACCGGCCGCGGCTCGATCCGGATGCGCGCGGTCGTCGAGGTCGAAGAGGACGCGAAGGGCCGCACGATCCTGGTCGTGTCCGAGCTGCCGTACCAGGTCAACCCGGACAACCTCGTCGAGAACATCGCGAACCTGGTCCGCGACGGCAAGCTCACCGGCATCGCCGACATCGCCGACGAGTCCAACAGCCGCTCCGGCATGCGGATCGTCGTCACGATCAAGCGGGACGCCGTCGCGAAGGTCGTGCTGAACAACCTGTTCAAGCACACCCAGCTGCAGCAGAACTTCGGCGTCAACATGCTGGCCCTGGTCGACGGCGTGCCGCGCACGCTGCGGCTCGACCAGATCATCCGGCACTACGTGAAGCACCAGGTCGAGGTCATCGTCCGGCGGACCCGCTTCCGCCTGAAGAAGGCCGAGGAACGGGCCCACATCCTGCGTGGGTACGTCAAGGCCCTCGACATGCTCGACGAGGTCATCGCGCTGATCCGGCGGTCGCCGTCCGCGGACGAGGCCCGGCCGGCCCTGATGGAGCTGCTGGACGTCGACGAGATCCAGGCCACCGCGATCCTCGACATGCAGCTGCGGCGCCTGGCCGCCCTGGAACGGCAGCGGATCATCGACCAGCTGGCCGAGATCGAGCTCGAGATCGCCGACCTCAAGGACATCCTCGAGAAGCCCGAGCGGCAGCGCGGGATCATCCGCGACGAGCTGATGGCGATCGTCGAGAAGTACGGCGACGACCGGCGCACGAAGATCATCGGCTTCAGCGGCGATGTCACCGACGAAGAGCTCATCGCCGTCGAGGACGTCGTCGTCACCATCACCCGCACGGGGTACGCCAAGCGGACGAAAACCGACCTGTACCGCTCGCAGAAGCGCGGCGGCAAGGGCGTGCAGGGCGCGACGCTGAAGCAGGACGACATCGTCCAGCACTTCTTCGTCTGCTCGACGCACGACTGGATCCTGTTCTTCACGAACAAGGGCCGCGTCTACCGGACCAAGACGTACGACCTGCCCGAGGCCAACCGCAACGCGCGCGGCCAGCACGTGGCGAACCTCATGGCGTTCCAGCCGGACGAGCAGATCGCCCAGGTCATCGAGATCAAGAACTACGAGGTCGCGCCGTACCTGGTGCTCGCGACCAAGCGCGGCCTGGTGAAGAAGACCAAGCTCACCGACTTCGACTCGAACCGCTCCGGCGGCCTCATCGCGATCAACCTGCGCGAAGGTGACGAGCTGGTCGGCGCCGTGCTGGCGGCGGCCGAGGACGACCTGCTCCTGGTGTCGGCCGAAGGCCAGTCGATCCGCTTCCACGCGACGGACGAAGCGCTGCGCCCGATGGGCCGCCCGACGTCCGGCGTGCTCGGCATGCGGTTCAACGACGGCGACGAGCTGCTCGGCATCAGCGTGGTCAAGCCGGACAAGTTCCTGCTGGTCGCGACCGATGGCGGATACTCGAAGCGCACGCCGATCGAGGACTACCCGGTGCAGGGTCGCGGTGGCAAGGGTGTGCTCACCATTCAGCACGACCGCAAACGTGGCAGGCTGGTGGGGGCGCTCATCGTCGACGCCGAGGACGAGCTGTACGCGATCACCTCGAGCGGCGGCGTGATTCGCACGCCGGCGGTCGACGTGCGCAAGGCGGGGCGGCAGACGAAGGGGGTGCGGCTGATGAATCTCGGCGAAGGCACCACTCTTCTCGCGGTCGCACGCAACGCGGACGAGCCCTCGGACGTCGCCACAGGTGACGACAACGCGGAAACCGCGGAAGCGGACGTCACCGTGGAAGAAACGGCGGAAGCCGTGACCGAAGCGGTGGCCGAGACGACAGACGCGGACGAAGAAACGACGGCGCCGCCGGAGCAGTGAGACGGCGTCACCACGGCACGGGTAAGGACTGACTCTTCGTGACACCATCCGAGAATCCCGAGGCAGCGGGTTCGAACGGGACTCCGGCGAGCCCACCCTGGCAGCGGGTCGGCAAGGACGGCGGCGACGCTGAGGCGACGGTCGGGCTGGCCACGGATGAGGTGCGCCCGGCCGGCGAGACGCAGCCCGTCTCGCCGGCCGAGCACCCGGTGGTGACCGGCAGCGCCGCCCCCCGCCTCTTCGGCGGCGGCGACACCCCGCCGGGAGGCGAGCCGTCCGCGGCCGCCATCCCGTCGGCGTCGACCCAGCGAGCCCGCCCGAGCGCCCTCCGGCGCCCGGGCCGCGGCCCGCGACGGGCGAGCCTGCAGGTCAAGCGATTCGACCCGTGGTCGGTGCTGAAACTGTCCCTGGTGCTCGGCGTCGCGATGTTCTTCGTCTGGCTCGTCGCGGTCGGCGTCCTCTACACGGTCCTCGACGGCATGGGCGTCTGGGACAAGCTGAACGGCACGTACTCCTCGCTGGTCGGCGGCGAAGGCGCGAACGCGTCCTCCGAACCGCTGATCAGCGCGGGCCGCGTCTTCGGCATCGCCGCGATCCTGGGCGCGATCAACATCGTCCTGGTCTCGGCGCTGGCCACGGTCAGCGCGTTCATCTACAACGTGTCGGCCGACCTCGCCGGAGGCCTGGAAGTCACGCTGTCGGAACGGGAGTAACCCGGTTGCAGGGCCCCCTCGGGGGTCCTGTAAAGTTCTCCTCGTTCAAGGGCCTATAGCTCAGGTGGTTAGAGCGCTTCGCTGATAACGAAGAGGTCCCAGGTTCAAGTCCTGGTAGGCCCACGCAGGTCAAGCCCGGTTCACGCTGTTGGTGAACCGGGCTTTTTGCTGCCTGCCTGACTAGCTGCCTGACTACTCTTCGGCGAATGCTTGTCGTGTCACGCGGTGTTGGGAGCCGCAGTGGACATGGATTCGTCACGGATGATCGCGTAGACGGGACTGCCGACTAGCCATTGCCGCAGTCGCTGAGGGGCTCCGGGTGAAACTCAGACTGGTCCGTCGCGCCGGGCAGGTATGCCGTCGGACCATCTTGTTGGGTCGCCCTGGTGGGCTCACCGCCGGACGTCACTGTCCAATCGCCGTGTGCATCTGTGAAGTGAAGGTCGGTGATCTCTGAGGGGCCGACCTGGAAGAGTGTCGTGAGTTGCAGCGGTGCCGGTGGCTGCAGAGTGAGAATGCTGCAGGGCGGTAGTACCGGCACGAGCTGCCACTGCTTGGAGTCGATGACCGGGTCGTCTGAGCGTGTCGCCGAGGTGTCAAGGTACGTTCGCTTGATCTTGAACGCCACCTTGCTGATTGGCACGGTTGATCGATTCTGGACCTTCAGGTCGGCGTTCTTGCCGCCGTCGCGAAACACGACCCACCACGAGACACGAACTGCATATTCCCGCTGCCTCTGCTCGCGAACGAGGTTGTTGGCGTTGATCTGGTCCTCGATGGCTTGGGACTGCCGGTCGTTGGCGTGTGCCTGAAGTTGGACGCCAACGCCAGCGAGTGTTGCCGCACCAATCGCTACCAGCACAGCGACGATGGAGGTCCAGCCTTGTGCCTTGGCGGTCCAGTGCACTTTGGCTCTCGCGGGCGCGGGCACAGGACTGCCCGGTACGAATAAACCGGATTCGCGTGCGTTCCAACGGGGAAGGGAGGTCACTGGGCTGGTGTCGTCTCAGACATCACCAGTGTTAGGCGGCGCCGCTGGATCGTGATCGAGATGCCTTAGAGCCGGAACCTAGCTCGCCCGACATCTACCTACGCGCGATCCTCAGCTGCTCAACGTCGCGGTAGGCAAGCGCCTATCGTCATCCTTATGAGCGACGAAGGTCAGGAACGGCAGCGGATCGGCCTGGTCTGGATGGTCTTCTGCACCTTGCTGGGCCTAAGCGTCCTCTATGTCGCAGTGAAGGGCCAGGAGTGGTGGCAGTGGCAGGGCATCTGGCCAAGCATCCTGACCAATGCTGGTACTGCGTTACTGCTTGCGGCCCTGCTCTTCATCCTGGAACGTCGCTTCACCGGTCGTGTCATCCGGGCGAACAGGCGCGCTGTTCGTGAAGCTGCTGCCGAGGTCGAAGAGAACCTCCAGCATCGGACGGAAGAGCTGGCAGCCCGTATCGACGAGCTGCAAACCCAGGTTGACCAACGGATGCGTGCGCAGGCCGAGTCTCAGGACGCGGTGGTCGCCGATCTGGACGCCCCAAGTTACAAGTCGGTCGCGGCTGCGCTTGTCGAGGCAAACAAGCTAGAAGCGATCAGCAATGGACATGTCACCGTGCAGGCCACCTCGGACCCGGAAGGCATCGGGTTCACGTTCAAGTTCGGCACCTATCCTGACGTGGGTGCGAACGGATTTCGGCCAGGTTTGCGGTTAGAGATCACCGCTGTGCTGCGGCACGATGTGCTGAAGCGGGGTATCGGCGTCCCGATCATCGAGGAGGAGTGGCGGCCGGAAGACCAGTTTGCCGACGTAGCGTCGAGAATGAATGCTCAACTTCAGCGTGCTGGCTACTGGACTGGCCCGGACACCGTTGACTGGTCGATGGTCATGCGTAACCTTCAGCGCAGCCTCGAATTGTCGATTGCCTCCCGGCGTGGGGACACACTGCCATGGCGCCTACACGGACCGTTGATCCAGCTCATCGGGAGTGACTGGGCCATCACGGAAGCAGGCATCGAGGCTCGCCACAACAGCAGCGTGATTGTCGACGAAGCCGAGTTTCCTGAGAAACCCTTCGGAGTCAGGCGTGACCCCGACGCAGCAAAGTGGAATCCGGACTATCCCGATGGACCAGCGCCTCCTGAGTGGCCAACGCTCGTTCGGCTCGGGCGAGGATGCTTCCCGCGCGGGAGGTTGGGCGTGTATCTCGGGATGCCGCATTGGCTGCCGTTCACCGGCGAACATGTACCCGACTGACGACGCGGCGCCGATTCGCCGCGGCGGTCATGGCCAGGTCCGGCCGCAAGCCGGCCCTGACCGTCTTGCTACGCCGCTCCGTCGCGCGTGAAAATGTTGTCCATTGTCTCGGCGCCGTGTTGGATCACCGGTCGCAACTGGTGGCGATAGACCTTCTCCGTCACTGTCGTGCCGTTGTGGCCGACGAGGCGTGAGATCTTCTCAATCTCCATCCCACTGTCGGAGAGAAGCGACACGAAGCTGTGCCGCAGCTCACGCGGTGTCCACTCCGTCGGTGTGAGGCCCGCCTTTTTGAGTACCCGTCGGAACGCTCGTCGGACGTTGGCCGCGTCAAGCTCGCGACCGACTGCAGAGGCGAACACCAATCCGTGCTCCTCCCAGTTATCACCGGCCAACTTGCGCGCAAACGCCTGCTTCTGCTGATGGGCCCGCAGCGCGTCCACGCACCGCCGTGGAAGCGCGAGCGAGCGACGCGACTTCGCCGTCTTCGTGTCCCCGCCTTCCCGCACCGAGCGCCACACCATGACATGCGGAGGGATCGGTGGGGTCAGGCCCGGCCTGCCCTCCAAATCCGTGTGTGACCAGGTGAGCGCCCGCATCTCCTCGGTCCGAGCCCCGGTCAGCAGCGACACCACGATGTAGGCGCGCATTGAGGTGAACTCGGCCGCTGCAAGAACGGCCTCGGCCTGCTCGAACGTCAGCGACTTCGACGGCCGGCCTGCCCGCCCCTCCGGAACCTCACACAGGAGCGCGACGTTGCGTTTGATCTTCTCTCGCTTCTGCGCCCTGGCCAACGACCGCCGGAGCAACGACAGCAGCTCTTGCAGCGTCCGCGTCGACACGTCCTTCGCCCGGCCAGCGAGCCAAGTGTCGACCTCGTCCGCGGTCAGCTCACGGGCGTTGCGACGTCCGATGAGCGGAACGATGTGCTTGTCGGCGAGGATCGTCAGCTTCTCCACGGTTGAGGCCGACCTCCGGGGCAGGCCGTGCGCGAGGAAGTCGCGCACCGCCTGAGCCACCGTGAACGACCGGTCTTCCGGCGGAAGCCCGTCGTCGTACTCGCGGAGCATCTCCTTGAGCCGGTCCTTCGCCTCGGTCTTCGTCTTGCCGTTTGCGGTGCGGACCTTCCGTTTTCCGGCCGGCGTGTAGCCGACCGTGATCTCCGCGATCCAGCGCTGACGGCTCTCCGACCAGCGGATGCCGCCGTCTCCGCGGCTACGCCGTTTCGTCATAGCTGACCTCCGCTTCCTTCATGAGCAACTCGACGTACTGCTGGATGGCGACGGCCGGCACCAGCCGGGCGCGTCCCTGCTTGACCGAGCGCAAGCGTCCCGAGCGGAGCTGCTCGTAGATGACTGAGCGGCTCATCGAGAGCAGGCGCATGGCTTCGGTGATCCGGTAGAGGTGCCGTTCGGGCACGGCGACCGGCATGGGTACGGCGTTCATCGATCCCCCTCGTTGTCGTGGTCCGACTTGGCCGGCGCGACGTCCGCGACCTCCGCGACCGGGCTGGTCAGCACGCGTGCGAGCGGCTGCTGGGTGCCGCGACCGTCCGCGACCTCGGTTGCGGAGGTCGCGGCCAAGCTCGACGAATCCGCGGCACCCGAAGCGGCGCTGACCTGCGGGGTCGCGCTGGTCGCGGCAGTCGCGCCCGATTCGGGCGGCAGCAGGTAGCGACTCCAGGCATCGGCGAGTCCGCCGTCGCCGTCGATGCGGTAGCCCTTCAGCGTCTTGCCGTTGACCTTGAGGTCTTTCGGTCGGACCAGGTACCGGTCGAGTTCCTTCGCAAGGCGGCGGCTGTCGAGCGGTTTGCCCTGCAGGTCCGTCCACGGGCCGTCTTCGATGGCCTGAAGCTCGCGGATCAGCTCGGTCGTCACCATGCGGTCGGTGTTCTCTGCGGCGAAGATCTGCCGGACGTCGGCCAGGAGCCGCACGCCGATCGACACGGGTTGTGCGGTGGCTTCAAGCACGAAGTGCCGGCACGCCCGCCGCGCGGTCTCCGGCCAGTGCCCGCCGGCCGCATCCGCGATCGCCAGGAGTGGGCGCCAGATCTCCGCGGCGCGGTCGCGCACACCGTCCGGTCGGTCGGGTCGTGCGCGGCTCACCTGGTCGCCGACGCGGCCGACCCATTCGGCCAGCTCGGCGCGCACGGGCGCCGACTCCCGTTCGACGTCCTCTTCGATGAACTCCTCGACCACCTCGTCAAACCGGCGCTTGCGCATGTGGACGGTGATCGCCCGCGTGGTGATCGTGTCCGGCATCCCGCCGGCGATTCCGGCGAGCGCGACCGGCGCGTAGACCGGGAACCGCGTGACGTTCATGCTCTTGGCGTCGCCGACGCACCGCGTCACCGTGGCCGAACGCTTGTAGCCCGCGTTGAGCAGCGCGCGGAGGTCTTCGTGGTTGCCGCCCGTCTTCGGGTTGAACACGGCGTCGATCTCGTCGAACAGCAGCGTCATCGGGCCGTCGGCCAGCATTCGGAAGATCGCAGCCGGCGTGATGCTGATGGTCATCTCTGGTTTGGCGACGAGGTACTGAGCGACTTCCAGGACGCGCGTCTTGTCGCTGCCGGGCTCCGCCGAGTCGAGGATGAGCCTCGGCGTGACGTACAGCCGGTCGGCGATGTGCGTGTGTGCGTACCAGAGCGCGAGCGTTGGCGCGGCGTGCTCGTTGGCGAAGGCGGAGAAGCGCCACGAACGTCACGACCGCGTCCAAGACCTCGTGACCCGGCTTCGCGAAGGCGCCGGTCGAGGCTGGCCCGAGCCACATCAGCGGCGTGACCGGCGCGGCCTCTGGAAGAGACTCGTCCGGCTGGGCGCCGCCGTCCTCGGCCGGTTGGGCCGCGATGTGGCGGCCGCGCCAGACGCGCTGGCAGTTCGAGCAGAAGTCGCCGGACGGGGAGTTCGCGCGCACGCAGGCCCTGTCCGGCCTCGGCGCGCACAAGCGGGCGTCCAAACTCGCCGAACGAGCGCTGGATTACGTGCCGGCCGACGCCCACGACGTCCGCGGCGCGCTCACCCTCACCACGGGCTACACCGAATCGGTTCTGGGCGGCGACGCAACCGCGGCGCTCGACGAGGCTGCCGGCCTGGCCGAGCACGTCGAGTACGGCAACCGGAACTTTCTGCTGTTCAGCCCGGCCAACGTCGTGCACTGGCGCATCTCATCAGCCCTCGAACGCGGCGACCACGCCGAAGCCGTCCGACTGGCGGCGACCGTTGACCCGGCCGAGCTCACCATCGACTCGCGCCGCACAACGTTCCTGATCGAGCACGCCCGCGCGCTCTTCGGCATCCGCCGCCCCGATGAAGAAGTGCTGGCCTTGCTGGTTAAAGCCGAGAAGCTGGGGCACATCCGAACTCGCACGAATCCGTTCGTCCGCGAAATCATCTCCACAATGCTGGCCCGCGCTCGACGTGAGGGCGTGGCCCGCGAGGTTCGCGGTATGGCCGACCGGATGGGACTAGTCAAGAGCTCCTGACACCGTTCGCTTCAACGACAACGTCAGGCGGAACGTCAGAGGGGCAGGTTCAATTCTTTGGCAGCTTGCCCGATTACCAGGACCAGTTATGGCACCTCGCGGCGATGACGTACATTCTGGTGCCTATCTACGGGCCGGTGGAAGCTCGGGAAGGGGAGCCGGAAGTGGACATCGAGCTTTTGGCAAGTCAGGTCGCGCCGTTGGTGTCGGCAGCAGTCGTGGCCTATGGGACAGCTGCCTTGACCAAGGCAGAGGATGCCGCGGCGACGGAGACCGTGAAGCTGGGTCAGCGGTTGCTGGGCAAGCTGCTCACGCGGAAGTCCGCGGCGCCCGGCGTTAGCGGAGCAGTCACCGACCTCGCTGCTGCGCTTGAGGACTCGGATTTTCAGGCCGCATTGCGCGCGCAGATCAAGAAGGCCTTGTACGAGGACGCGGAACTGGCGGATGAGCTGGCGGACCTGCTGCCGGAGAAGGCGCGGCCTGCGGTAACCGCTGCGATGGGGGGATCTCTGTAGGTGGCGACAGCAGCGGGATCAACTCCACAGGGAACGACGCCATCAACCTCCAACGGTGACGACTCCGCCGTGCCGCGACGAATATCCCTCCACCTCTAGCGCGCTACCGCCGAATAGCCGCGGAATCGGGCTGGGCGGCGACAGCAGCGGCATCAACTCCACCGGCGACAACAGCATCAACATGCAGGTCGTGCACGCAGCACCAGTCATCATGCCGATGGAACAGGTCATCCCGTTGTCGGCCCTGGGTAACACACCCGCCGTCCCGGATGTGTTCGTGGGGCGCGAGGAGGACTTGCAGCGGGTTGAGTACGCCATGGCTGGGCCGGGGCCAGTCGTAGTGACCGCCGTGCAGGGTCTCGGCGGAGTGGGTAAGAGCACCTTGGCTGCGCGCTACTCCGCACTTCATCGTGGCGAGCATTCGCTGGTGTGGTGGATTACGGCTGACGCGCCGTCAGCTATCGAGATCGGTCTGGCGCGGATGGCGGTCGCGCTACAACCTGCCGTGGCTGGTCTGGCGTTGGAACAGCAGACCGAGCACGGCATACGCTGGCTGTCGTCCCATCCTGGCTGGCTGTTGATCTTGGACAACCTTGAGGCACCGACTGACGCGTCGATGCTGCTGGAGCGGATGTCCCATGGGCGCGTACTGATAACTAGCCGCCGCGCAGCGGGTTGGCACTCTACTGGCACCGCGTTGCCGTTGGACGTACTGGATCCGGACGACGCGGTAAGCATGCTCACCCGAATCATCGTCGGCTCCCGGCCTGCCACGGATTGCGCCGGCGCCGTCGACCTGTGCGCAGAACGGGGTGGCTTCCGCTGGCCATCGAGCAGGCCGCCGCCTACATCGCTCAGGTTGGCATTACTCCCGCCGACTATCAGGACCTGCTCAAGCGATATCCGGCGGTGATGTACGCCGAGACCGTTGAAGGCGGCGACGCACAGCGCACGATGGCTCGGATCTGGCACATCACCCTCGACCGTCTGGTCGACACTCCTGCTGCCGGACAGGTCTTGCGAACGTTAGCCTGGTACGCGCCCGTCAATATCCCGCGTACCTTGCTCAATGGCATCGCCGACGAGCCGACCGTGCTGCGTGCCATCGGCCGATTGAGCGCCTACAACATGATCACCACACACGAGGATCAGATCAGCGTGCACCGCCTGGTACAGGCCGTTACGCGCACTCCCGCAGTTGGCGATCGTCACCGCGCCGCAGAAGATATCGCTGCCGGTCTCACTCAAGCCGTCGCCGACGTCGCCGACGCTATCGTCGAGCTCGAATATCGGAATCCCCATTCGTGGAAGGTATACCGGGCACTGGCCCCTCACGTGCAGGCACTCACCGCCCACACCACCGCAGACAGTGACACCGTCACCACCGCTCTAGTACTTCTCCAACTCGGACGCTTCCTAAGCGACCAAGGACGACTGACCGAGGCCATCGGTTACCTCCAGCGCAGCGCCAGAAGCCGTGAGCGGGTATTGGGTACAGACCATCCCGACACCCTTATTTCCCGCAGCAGCCTGGCTTCCGCCTATCGAGTCGCGGGTGATGCAAGTCGTGCGATTCCCTTGCTCGAAGCTGTTCTGGCCGACTGTGGGCGGGTGTTGGGTGCCGACCACCCCGAGACTGTGGGTGCACGTAGCAACCTTGCCCAGGTCTACTTAGCAACGGGCGACGTAAGGCGTGCGATCCCGCTATTCGAAGCTAACCTGGCCGACTGTGAACGGGTCTCGGGTGCCGACCACCCCAACACCCTTGCTTCCCGTAACAACCTAGCCGCTGCCTACCAGGATGCGGGTGATGCAAGTCGTGCGATTCCCTTGCACGAAGCTGTTCTGGCCGACCGTGAGCGAGTGTTGGGTACTGACCACCCCGACACGCTGATTTCTCGTAATAATCTCGCATCCGCCTGCCGAATCGCGGGTGATGCAAGTCGTGCGATTTCCTTGCTCGAAGCTGTTCTGGCCGACCGTGAGCGAGTGTTGGGTGCTGACCACCCCGAAACCTTGACTTCTCGTAACAGTCTCGCCTCTGGCTATCGAGCAGCGGGTGATGTGGGGCGTGCGATTCCGTTGTACGAAGCTGCTCGGACCGGCCGTGAGCGAGTATTGGGTGTCGACCACCCCCACACTCTGATTTCCCGTGGCGACCTCGCTGGGGCCTATCAGACAGCGGGTGATGTGGGGCGTGCGATTTCCTTGCTCGAAGCTGTTCTGGCCGATTGTGAGCGGGTTTAGGTGCCGACCATCAATTCACTCTGGGCTCGCGCAACAACCTCGCCTACGCCTACCGAGCTGCGGGTGACGTAGAGCGTGCGCTGTCGTTCTACGAAGCCGCCCTTGCCGGCTTCGAGAAGTTGCTTGGCGCTGAACATCCGACTACCGAAGGTGTCCGCAGAAATTTGCGCTACGCACGTGGTAGCGAGGCCGCCTCTTGAGTGCTCGTTCAGCTGGCCCGGCAGGTGTGGTTCTCTTGGCCGAAGACTACCTGGTCAACTGCTTGTAGCGGCCTGACGAACCGCCTGACAATCACCCTGCATTGTCGAGTACCTCGGCGGACGTTCACGGATGCTCGATCCGCAGGTCATTGAGTATCGGCCTTGATCACGAACGGGTGATCCTGCCCTGATAGCGAAGAGGTCCCAGGTTCAAGTCCTGGTAGGCCCACGCAAGTCAAGCCCGGTTCGCGATGTGCGAGCCGGGCTTTTGCGTGACCTGGGTGACAAACCGGGTGACTGTCACCAACCCCGGTGATCCTTGGCGCTCATCGCACCAGCTTCTCCTGGCCGGCCGCCCACGACGCCAACAGGGCCAGACCGTCCGCGGTCGCCGTGCCGGCGGGCGCGGTGTAGACGGTCAGGTGCAAGCCGGGTTCGGCGGGTAGCTCCATGGACTCGACGTCCAGGTCGAGCTGGCCCACCACCGGGTGGTGCAGACGCTTGCGTCCGGAGCGGTGGAGCCGAACGTCCTGGGATGCCCACCGCCGCCGAAACAGTTCGCTGCGGGTTGACAACTCGCCGACCAGGGCGATCAGCTCCTCGTCGTGCGGATCGCGACCGGCTTCCATGCGGAGCTTCGCCGCCACATCGCAGGCGATTCGGTCGTAGTCGACGAAGAACGTTCTCGCCGATTCGGGATCCAGATATACGAACCGCGCGGTGTTCGCCGGCCGTCGCGTGTCGGCCAGCAGCGGGGAATACAGCGCGCGGGCGAGGTGATTCACGGCCAGCACGTCATAGCGGCCGTTGCAAATCCACGCCGGCGCATCCGTGATGGCGTCGAGCACCTGCTGAAGCGCCGGACGCACCGTCAAAGCGGGTCGCCGGCGGCGTGGACCGCTGGGGGCCTTGGACTGCCGCGCGAGGTGGACGAGGTGATCGCGCTCGGCCTCGTCGAGTTGCAAGGCGGAGGCCAGCGCGGCGAGCACCCCGTCGGAGGCGCCGGCGAGGCTGCCGCGCTCCATACGCACGTAGTAGTCGACCGATACCCCGGCCAGGAGAGCTACCTCTTCGCGACGCAGACCTTTGACCCGGCGGTTGCCGCCGTAGGCGGGCAGTCCGGCCCGCTCGGGCGTGATCCGCGCGCGACGGGAGCGCAGGAACTCCTTGATCTCGGTGCGCAGGTCGATCGTGGCCACCTCGTCACGGTAGGCCCTGTCCGCAGGCGAAGGGAGGTTCTGCTGGTACCCGCCTCGCGCCGACGCCTAGGTGCCCGTCGCGGTCGTGGCGATGCCGCCGTCGACCGGGATGATGGTGCCCGTGAGGTAAGTCGCGGCCCGGCTGGCGAGGAACACGGCGATACCGGCCATGTCGTCGTCGCGGCCGAGCCGGCGCAGCGGGGCCTTCGCCGCGATCGTGTCGCCGATGGCGTCGAGCGTGGACGCCATCATCTGCGACGGGAACGGTCCTGGGGCCACCGCGTTCACCGTGACGTGCTGTGGACCCAGTTCTCTCGCAAGCACCCTGGTGAGTTGGTGGAGTCCCGCTTTGCTGCTGGCGTACGAATAGTTGGGCGACGCGGCGACATGGATGGCGGCGATACTGCCGATGTTGATGATCCGCGCGGGATCATCGGCGGTGCCCGCCTTGCGAAGTGCCGGGAGCAGCGCCTGCACCAGCCAGAACGGCGACTTGAGGTTGAGGTCGATCACCGAGTCCCAGGCCTCGACCGGGAACGTCTCCAGCGGCTCGCGCCACATCGCTCCCGCGTTGTTGACGAGGATGTCCAGGCGTTCTGAGTCGGCATCGACAAGATCGGCGAGACGCCGGCACTCGTCGTACCTGGACAGGTCGGCGGGGATTGCTCGAACGTCGCCGAATTCGGACAGCAGACGCTGTGCCTCCGCGCATGTGTCCGCGTTACGTGAACTGATAACGACGCGGGCGCCCGCCTGCAGAAGGCCGCGCGCGATCATCATTCCAATTCCCTTGGTGCCGCCAGTGACAAGTGCGTATTTCCCGCTCAGATCGAAAAGATCTGCGTGAGCGGTGAACTGGTTGTCCGCCATTGGTCTTCGTCCCTTCTGTCGTGGAAGCAGATTGACAGGCTTCCTGGACAGCTGGGAGACCCTGGTGAACCAGGTACTGTGAGAGCCACCCTTACCTGGTGCGCTGCCCGGTCGTCATCACCCGCGCGAAGCACCGGCCGGTGCTGCTGCGGGGATGGCGTTGTCGACGAGGACAGCGGCGATGGCGGCGGCGGTGGTGAACGCTTCGGCGTTGAGGACCCGGCTGCGGGCCGAGGCGCCGTCCAGCAAAAGCGCCAATTGTTCGCCGAGCTGTTCGGGGTCGGCGGCGCCGGCTTCGCGGGCGGTTTCGGTGAGCCGGGCGGCGAAGGCCTTTTTGTAGTCGCGGGCGTGTACGCGTGCCGGGTGGCCCGGATCGGGGATTTCGACGGCCGCCGCGATGAAAGGGCACAAGGGCGAGTGCACGTCGAACGCGCCGAGGAGTCGTTCGCGAGGTGTGAGGTCGGTGCGGTCGAACACTTCGGGCAGGACGTCGGGATCGAATCGGCGCAGGCATTCGGCGATCAGCTCGTCCTTGCCGGCGAAGTGCTGGTAGAGCGTGCGCTTGGACACCTCGGCCACCGTGCAGAGCTGGTCCATGCCGGTGCTGTTGATGCCTTGATCGCGGAACAGCTGCTGTGACGCGCTGAGGATGCGCTCTCGTGCGCCCCGGCCGCGGCGCAGTCCTCGCGGCCCCTTCTCCGACTCTGTCACAACCCCAGCGTAGCGCACTCGGGTACCGATCGGTGTGCATAGCTTGCGCCCTGCGCGACGCCTCGCTACGTTAAGCACTCAGATCGGTGTACATAACATCGGCACGGCAGGTGAACGGAGTGATCGTGGGAAAACTCGATGGCAAGGTCGCGGTGATCACCGGCGCGACGAGCGGGATGGCGCTGGCCGGTGCGAAGCTGTTCGTCGACGAAGGGGCCTACGTCTTCATTTCGGGCCGGCGGAAGGACGCGCTGGACGAAGCCGTCAAGGAGATCGGCCGGAACGTGACCGGTGTGCAAGGCGATTCGGCGGACCTCGATGACCTGGACCGGTTGTTCGAGACCGTCAAACGGGAAAAGGGCACAGTCGACGTGGTGTGGGCGAGTGCCGGAACGGGCGAGCAGGGCAGGCTCGGTGAAATCACCCCGGAGCAGTTCGATGCCGCCTTCTCGCTGAACGCGCGCGGCACGCTGTTCACGGTCCAGAAAGCGCTTCCGCTGTTCAACGACGGCGGCTCGATCGTCATGACCGGGTCGAACGCGTCACTCCGCGGCTACCCCGATTGGAGTGTGTACGCGGCGAGCAAGGCCGTGCTGCCCGCCTACGCGCGGGTGTGGGTGGCCGAACTGAGGGACCGGAAGATCCGGGTGAACGTGCTGACCCCCGGCCAGGTCGCCACGCCGATTCTGGCGGAGGTCATGGACGAGCAGGCGAAAGCGCAATTCGAATCGGTGATCCCGCGGCGAGAGATGGGCCGCCCTGAAGAGATCGCCTCGGTCGCGTTGTTCCTCGCCTCGGACGACTCGAGCTACGTCAACGGCATGGAGCTGGTCGCCGACGGCGGCACCACGGTGATCTGAGCGCGCGCGGTTGGTTCCTGACCCGGCGTTGTTCCGTTCCGGGGGTTTCTTCCTAAATTTTGGTCAAGTGGCGGTTCCTTCGCCGTCGTCTTCCCTTACGTTGACTGGGACGAAGGGGGCTTCTCATGGGTTGGGTCATCGCCGGGACCATGATCGTGGTGCTTCTGTCCATCGCCCTGGTCGTCGATCTCAAGGACCGGGGGCGCGAAGGGAAGCGGATCGTTCGGCGCCGGTGATCAGCGCGTACAGGTCAGCCCTGCCGGGAAGAGAAGGAACCGGCAGGGCTGAGTGCGTGGTCGACCACTCCGTATAACGACGTCATAGGCTGCGGTATTTCCGGCCTGGTGTGACGTGGGTTACCAGTGTTCCCAGTGGTTCCACGTGGAACAGCGCGCTCCGGCACCGCCCGACCTCCGGCCGGGCGGGTGCAGTAACATCGCGGGGTACGGGAAGCAAGCTGAGAAGGGGGCTTCGGTGAAGAAGCTGCTGGCACTCGCGGTCATCGCGGGCGGCGTCTTGTTCGTGGTCAAGCGCAACAAGGCGGCGAAGGCCGAGGCCGACCTCTGGCGCGAGGCGACCGCTCCGGTCCCCTCCAACAACGGAACCACCCCGGCCAAGCCGGCGGGCGCGTCCCACAACTGAGTCTTCGTGCGGGCGGTTCGCCGCCCGCACCCGGGGCTGTAGCTCAATTGGTAGAGCACCGCCTTTGCAAGGCGGGGGTCAGGGGTTCGATTCCCCTCAGCTCCACAGTGCTGTAGACGTGACGAAGGCCAGGTCAGAGGGCATTTCCTCCGACCTGGCCATCGTCATATCAGGCGGCCGTACCTCCCGCCGTGCCCCCTGCGTGCCCTTCTCCCCGGCTACGCGCCCGCCGGCGGGCGCGTTTGCCCTCCGGGCGCTTGCGTGCGGACTCGATGTTGCGGCTCATCGAGTCCGCGATCGTGTGGTCACGCTCGCGCCGCGCCCGCTGGTAGAGCAGCGCGGCCCGCGTCGTGGAGTGGCCCATCCGCGCCATCAGCTCGCGCGTCGTCGCGCCGCCTTCGGCGGCCAGCTCGTTGCCGCTGTGGCGGAGGTCGTGGAAGTGCACGTCGTCCGGGATCCCCGCGGCCTTCTTCGCCCCCACCCACAGCCGTCGGAAGTTGTGCCGACGTAGCCGGCCACCCTGCGGGCCGACGAACACCAGGCCGTCCGCGCCCGGTTCGGCGTACCGCTCGACGTGCTCGCGCAGCTCCGCCACGATCGCCCGGGGAATCGCGATGCGACGCTTTCCCGCCTCGCTCTTCGGCCCTTTCACGCGCGGCCCGCCCTTGACCTCGGTTTGCGAGCGGAGGACGCGAATTTCCCGGCGCTGCAAATCGACGTCGCGCCGTCGCAGCGCAGCCAGTTCGCCGAAACGCGGTGACGTGAACGTCGCCAGCAGCACGAGCATCCGGTACCGCGGCTGCATCGCGTCGGCGAGCTTGTACACCTGCCCGATGGTGAGCACCGGTCGTTCAGCGGAGTTGTCCTCGCCAGCGCCCTTGATCCGACACGGGTTGCGCTTCACGATCCGGTCCTCATCCACGGCCGTGTTGAAGATCGCCCGCAGCAAGCGGTACGCCTTCGCCACGGTCGGCTCACCGACCTTCCGCGCCAGCAATTCGCTGCGCCACTTCCGCACCGTGGCTTCCTTGATCGCGGCCACCGAAAGGCCGTCGAGTCGCGTTGTCGCGAAGTGGTTGCGCACGATCCCTTCGTAGCGCTCGCGCGTCGAGTCGCTGAGTTTCCGTTCTGCTACCCACGTTGTGGCGTACTCGATGAAACTGGCCTTTCCCGACTCGGGGCTCACCCAGTCGTCTTGGGCAATCTCCGTGCGCTTCGCAGCGAGCCATTCAGACGCCTCGCGACGCGTCTTGAACGTGTCCGGCGCGGGCCGGAGCAGGCCGTCCGGCCCGGGATAGCGAGCCTGGAAACGGCCGGACTTCAAGGGGCGAATACGGCCCCAATCGCGGCGCCGGTCAGCCATCAGGCCACCTCCTTTCGCCACTCCGGCCGTGGTCGGACGGTGCGGGCTTCGATGTAGGCGGTCACGACGCTTTCGGCTATGCGGACGTGACGACCGACCTTCACGAACTCGATGCGCCTCTCCTCGATCAGGCGGCGCGGGAACCGGACGGAAGTGCCGAGCATTTCGGCCACTTCCTCGACTTTCAGGTAGTGCTCTCGTCGTGGCGTGGTGCTGTCCACAGTGGTCTCCAGGTCTCGCGGTGGGCGGCGAACGGCGCGCTTCGTCATGGCGGTGGGTCCTCTCCCACCCCGGTCGGCCGGGGCGAATTTGGGCGTGCGGGGTCGCCGTGCGGCCAGCTGGTGGCGCACGCTGCGGTGTCACTTGGCGGGTGCGTTAGGTGGTCGTGGTGCTTCAGCCCTCCGGCAGGGCGTTGATCCATTCGGTGAATCGGTTGCGGGGGATCTCCCAGCCGTTCGCGGTGCGGACCGCGGGAATGGTGCCGTCTTCGACGTAGCCGCGGGTGAGGTCGGCGGACAGGCTGATCAGGTAGGCGGCCTGCTCGACGGTGTAGGTGGTCGCGTCCGGGTCGAAGGTCGGGACGGGGCCGGTGAAGGGCGCGTCGTTGTCGGGGTGGCCGGCCGTCGTGTCGGCGGTGGTGGGGCTGGGGAAGCGGTACAGGCGTGCGGTCATCGGTGGTTCCCTTCGGGTGTGCTCCCTGCCCGGCGGCGGCCGGAAAGGGGCGTGCGGGGTCGCCGTGCGGCCAGCTGGTGGCGCACGCTGCGGTGTGAAGCTGCTCGGTTGGTGTTCTGCCCCTCTGCCAGCCTTGGCGAGGTGGCTGGGTCAGGAAGCTGGCAGGGAGGGTGAGGGCCCGGGGTGCCCTGCCGTATCCGCCTAGCGTCGTGGTGGCGTCGGCGCCCCGGAGTGCCGCTGTGGCGCGGTTTCCGGGCCGGTGTCGCGTGTGGACGCTGGGTGCTAGCTGCCTGGTCGGGTGGCGGTTCGGGTGCTAGCGGGGACGCTAGATCTAGCGTCGGCGCACGCTAGGTGCCGGCCGGACGCTAGGCGGTCCGCGCCCGGCTAGGCCTAGACCCTCGCGGTGGCGCTGAGGGCGGCTGTGGGGCGGTTTCACGGGGTCTCTCCGTTCGAGGGGTCTAGGTGCCTAGGTGGCTGGTCAGCGGGTACGGAGGGTCTAGGGGAGGGGTCTAGACCTAGACCCCCTGCGGTCTAGGACGGCCGGGTCGAAAGCGCGAGGGAGGGAACCGCGGTGAGGGGCGCCAACCCCGCGAATCCGGGGGGTTCTGGCGGCCGGATTCCCTTCAGTCCCTTGGCTCCCTTGACTCCCTTCCGGGCGTGTCTGCGCAGCTCAACCCGAGGGAGTCGGGCAAGGGAGCGGGGAAGGGCATATGCCCTTGACCTTCGGCGGCTCCCTCGCCGATTCCCTTGTGGCTCCCTCCGGTCGCGGCAGTCACCGCGACGGCGAAGAGGGCCGCTTCGCACCGGTCGAGCCGGGCGATGGCGCGGCCGGCCAGCTCCCGGAGCCGGGCCGCGCTCGAGTAGGTGATCCGGACGGCGGCCGACGCGTTGACCATGGGCGTAGCTCCTTCCTGTTCCTTCCGGCCGGCGGAGCTGCCGGGCGGGTTAGGTCGTGGGTTAGGTCGAGCGGGCCGGGTTAGTTCCGTAACCCGGCGGGTTAGGTGCCCGAATGTGGCTCTGACCTGCGCGGGTTAGGTGGGTTAGGTCGCGGGGGCGGGTTAGGTCGGGGCTCCGGAAGCGGCTGAAACAGCGGTGCGGAGACGACGTGCGGCGACCTAACCCGGGCGTCCCGGGCGAGTTACAGCCCGAGTTACAGCGCGGATTACGGCCCGGCGACCGAATTACAATTGTAATTCGGGGTTACAGGGCTCCGTCATCCCTCTGACCTGCGGAAAGTTACCAAAATTACGGGAACGACGGGGTCGCGAGGTGCCTGGGAGCGGGCTCCAGGAGCCCGGTTTCGCGGGTGCGCGCGAGTCGCGTAACCCGTAATTCGCCGCGTGTTGAGATCAGGTCGGGGCTCCGGCGGTGCGGGGCCGGGGCGGTTGGCCGGCGGGGGTGATGCGGGTGGACAGCTGGTGGTCGATGGCGCGCATCGCGGCGTTCAGGAGCCACGCGAGGCCCACGAGCGGTTGCCGGGCGAGGTGCAGGGCGAGGAACAGGCCGACGGCGAGGACGAACGCGGACAGTCGCCACGGGCCGTAGTGGTCGAGGACGTCGGACACGGACATGGGTGCCTCCCGGGCGAATGAGTTGGGGATGAGTTGCCGGATGAGTTTTGCGTTTGCTAATGAGCTAGCTCATTTTGCGGACGAGTTGCCGGATCCCGGCCCTGGCCTGCGCGAATGAGCTGGAATGAGGCGAATGAGCCGGATGAGTTGGCCTGGCCGGCCAGCCCCAACCCCCCGGTTTCAGGGGTATCGGCGCGGGCCGGGCCGACTCATTCGGGGCGTCCGGCACCCCGAACCTGCTCGGTTGCTGTGCGTGCTCGCGCTGGTGGGCGTCGGGCGCTGCGAACGCGGACATCGGTCCTCCACCGGTGGTGGTGCGCGGGCGAGGGGAACGGGAGGGGAACCGGCGGGGGAGCCGCCGCGCCGGGGAAGGATCTGCTTCCCCGGCTCCCCTCCCGCCTTCCCCTATCCCGACCTGCGGTTTCGGTGCGGTAGGGGAAGAGGGGAGCGAGGGGAATGGCTTCCCGCGGCCCCCGGTTTCGAGGGTTTTCGCGGTGTCGGGACGGGTGGGTGGTGCTTCCCCTCCGCAGGGGAGCGGTGGTGCGCAGTACTGGGGCGTGCGCGGTAAGCGCGGTAGCGCGGTAATTGCCTGACCTACGGTTATGCGGCAGGGTGAGCGCGACTTACCGCGCACGGTGCGCGGTAAGTCGGAAACCTCGCCAGCGTTTTTGCTGGTCAGCGACTTACCGCGCTACCGCGCTTACCGCGCGGGGGGTCAGCCGTCGCGCGGGACTTGCACCGCGGTCACCACCTCGGTGGGGCGCCCCTTCCCGGCCGCCGGGCGCTTGCCGACGACCACCCGCCCGGCCTCGATCAGGGTGGCCAGGTTGCGGCGCGCTTCGTCGTTGGCGCGCTTGTGCTTGTGGCAGTAGCCCTCCCGGATCTCGTCCCGGGTCCGCCCGACTGCCCCGGCGTCGGCTATCCAACGGAGCAGCTTCGCGGCGGCCTGGTCGTTGCTAAGCGCAGTCCGGGCCGACGCGATCGAGTACCGCACCAGCGCGGCGGCGGAGACCAGGTGCCGGGTGTCGATCGCCGTGGCCCCGTCCAACGCGGTGTGGATCGCCGCGATGCGCAAGCAGTACGGCGCGGCGCGGGAGATGAACTGCTCGACCGCCGGGGCGTCGCCGGTGTCGGTGCCGAACTCGACGTAGAGCCGCCGCCACAAGTCGTTGCCCGCGGCGGTGAACCCGATCGCGCCCAGCTGGCCGCCCTGGTCCAGCCGTTCGGCCAGCTCCGCCCCGATGCCCTTCACGAGCGTGTCGGGCGCGCCCTGCCCGCCGGGCAGGAACCGGGTGCGCGACACCATGACCGGCAGGAACCGGTTGTACGTCCCGCCCGCGAGGTCCGCCGCGCTGACCTTGGCGCGGAACTCCTCCGGCGTGATGTGCCCCAGGATGCCCACGTGGGACTCCGGCGCCACCCGGGCAGTGACGGCCAATGTGGACAGGTCTCCGCCCTCCCACCCGGCGCGCAGCGTGGCGGACAGGCTGTTGCCGTCGCGCTTCATGCGCTCCATCACCCCGGCCCACTCAGCCTCGAACACCAGCAGCCGCCGGTCCCCGGGCGGCAGCCGGCCGCCCGCGCGGCGCTTGCCGCGTGCGGCCGGGTCGTCGTCCTCTGTGGACTCGGTGGGGTCGTCGGTGAACAGGTTGGCCAGGCCCTCGCCGGAGGTGAGTCCGGACCGCTGGTTGGTGACCATGAAGTCCGGGGCCGCCGCGACGGCCAGCCGCCGGGCGCTGGACCACCCGGCGCCCTTGCGGCCGGAGTTGGTCTTCCCGATCACCAGCGGCCAGACCAGCAGTGGGTGCAGGTCGTCTCCGGCCCGCACGTGCGGCCCTTGCCCGAGGTGGACTCCGGCGAAGCACAGCAGTGAGGCGAGGACGTTCACGGGGTCGCCCTCGGTGTAGTCGGCGACGGACTCGACCAGGCCCCCGAGGTAGCAGTCGAACACGGCCGGGTCGATGGCCGGGAGCGCGGCGCGAGCCCGGCCGATCTCCGCGATCGTGAACGCCTCCGCTGCGGCATCGTCGCCGGTCCCGACGGGTGCGGACCGACCCGGACCGTGCCCGTCCGGGTCGGACTGGACCGTGTCGGGGGACGGTTCGTGAACGGTGGCGGCGGTGGTGTTCGTGACGGCCCGCAGGTGCCGCCCGAAGGCGTCTGGCTGGGTCACTGGTGAACCTCCGATTGTGCGGCCCGGGTCCAGGGCGAGGGATGTGGACTGGTGCTGGTCACGGCCCTGGACTCCACGGCGGGTCGTGCGGGTGGATCGGCCACCTCGGGGTGGCGTGCTGGTGTCGAGCGTGCCGTCGACGCGGGGGCACAGGTAAGGCACACAAGGGGGCGCACTCGTACACAGCGGGGCGCAAACGCGGCCCGGTCGGTGTGCCCGGTCAGGCGTCGGGGGCGGGTTGACCGTCGCGGACGGCGGCTTCGAGTTCGTCGTAGATGTCCACGCCGACCAGTTCCGCGGTGCCGTCGGGGCGGGCGAGGAACACGGGGACGTAGAAGCGGCCGAGGCCGTCGGTGAGCACGTTGACGGTCAGCTCGACCGGCTGGCCGGCCGGGTCGCCCGAGGTGGCGGGCTGGGGCTGGTGGTCGTGCTGGGGCATCACGGTTTCCCCTTACGGGATCGGGTGAGTTGGTGGGTGAGCGAGCGGGTGAGCGTCCGGGAACGGGCGTTTCGGCCAAGTGCGCCGGGGAGTGCATCGGCGGCGGCGAAGTGCATATGCCCTTCGCCGCGCCCTTACCGGACGCCCTTGGGGTGAGCTGGGAAGACAGGTCGTGAAGTGCGTGAAGTGCGTCAGTGCGTTGCCCCTCGATCAGGGCCGGAACCTGCCGAAATCGAGGTGATCGAGGGGGCGATCCGGCGCACTTCGCCGGGCGTCTGGTCCGTCCTGCGGGCCAGGGTGTCCGTTTTGCCGGGGTGCGTTGGGGGGTGAGTTTGCGGGTGAGTTCGGCCGGAACCGGGTGAGGTAACGCACTCGCGGGTGAGTTGCCGTTTCAGGGGGTCTGACCTGCGGAAGTAAGTTCGGGTGAGCCGAGTGAGGTGGGTGAGTTGGCTTCGGGGAGGCCCCGAAAACCCCCGATTTTGCGTGTTCGGCGGGGCCGGGTTCCGGCTCACCCGCCCCCGGCGGGAAGCGAGCAGGGTCAGCGGTCGCGGTGGGCGGCCCGGCATACGGCGTGGGCCAGCTTCTGGCACCTGTGGGCGGTGCGGGGCGGCCACACCGTGTCATCGCCGATGCGGTGCCACGCGGCCAGCTCGCGCAGCTTGGCCCGCCCCAGTGCCTCGATGCCGGCCAGGGCCTGGCGGGCGGACTGGTCGACCAGCAGCCCGTACTCGCCCGGTGCCGGTCCGCCGTAGGCGATAGCCAGGCCGAGTTCGTCGGCGGCCAGGGCGACCGGCCCGCGCCCGGTGTCGGCCGCCCACAGGCCCACCCGGGTCACGGGCGTGCCGTCGGGCCCGGGCTCCGGCGGGGCCGGGGCGAGCGCGACCCCGGAGGTGGTGGTGAACCCGGGCGCGGTCATCACGCGGCCTCCGGCGAGAGCCGGGGGGCCGGGACGTCGGTGTCCGTGGCGAACACGCGAACCGAGCAGGTCCAGGCCAGGTCGAGGCGTTCGCTGTCCCAGGTGCCCGACTCGATCCCGGCCAGCTTCAGGCGTTCCTGCTCGATGGCGAAGCCGCCCATGGCCCACGCGGACTCGATCACGGTCCGCCGGACCAGCGCCGGGTCGGCGAGCCAGTCGATCAGGTCCTCGCGGCTGGACCCGTCGGTGACGTACATCAGCACCGCCGTGATGTCCTCAAAGGACAGCGGCACGCCCATGGTGATGGTGGTGACGACGCGGGACTGGTTGCCCTCGCGGTGGGCCGGGGCGAACTCGACGCGGTGGCCGTTGACCTTGGCCAGGGTGGTGGGGAGTGTGGAAGTCATGATCAGGCCACCTCCGCCGTCTCGTCGTCGGCCGATTCCGGGGACTGGCCGCCCTCGACGAAGTCCGCGTAGCCGCGCTCCGCGCAGGCGTCGAGCCAGACGTTCACGGAGTGGCCCGGGATGCGCACGGCGCCCTTGCCGGTGCCGATCTTCAGGGCGTCCAGCTCGCCGGAGGTGATGGCCCGGTAGACCGTGGAACGCGAGACGTCCAGCAGTTCCGCCAGCGCCTTCACGCGGTAGATGGCGTTATCCTCAACTCGCATCGTGGCTCCCAAGGTTTCGATGTAGGCCCCGGCCGGTGTTGCTGCACCGCCGGGGCCGCTTGCGTTGTGCGTGCTCTGTGCGACACCAGAGACGTTAGGCAACGTAGACAACATAGCCAAGATATCTCGGCTATTGTCACCTAGATGGAGTAGTTGACTAAGTCGTATAACCTGGCTGACATGGACAGACTCGATCCGGCCGACTCTCGCGCGCCCTACCTGCAAGTGGCCGGCCGACTTCGGGGGGCGCTCCGGGCGGAGACGTACCGGCAGGGCGACAAGCTCCCGCCTCACCAGGCCATAGCCGATGAATTCGGAGTGTCGGTGGGCACCGTCAAGCGGGCATATGCGCTGTTGCAGGACGAAGGACTCATCGTGACCAGGCAAGGCCAGGGCACGTTCGTGCGGGCCTCTGGCGACGCGGTACCTGGTCCGGTCGCCTCGGAAGCCCGGTCGGCCGGAGCGGACCTGGTCGAGCAGCTCGCCGAGGTCAAGGCGAGGCTCGACAAGCTCGAACGGCACGTTGGCCTGCACGGCTAGTTCCTGGCTGTCTGCCATTGCTGTCGTACCTCCGTGCGTCTCCGGGCGGCCGGTGTTGCTACCGCCTCTGCTGTTGCTCATAACGATCGCTGTCACGGAGGGTCGAAAACAGTGTCACTAGACGTGACACGTCTGGGACACGGTGATACGCCAGCATCACCAGCGCATCACCGCGTGACACTTGGCCGGGGTGCCACACTGGAAGTGCAGGTCAGGCCGACGACCGCGAGGGAGGGCACGGGTATGAGCAACGATCAGCCGACGTGGGCGCGGCGCATCCGGGCGATGCGTGAGGCTCGCGGGTGGTCTCAAACCGAGGCCGCCGAGGCGATGCGTAAGCACTCTCCTCGAACGCTTCCTGAGACGGATCACCTGGCCCGGCGCTGGAAAGCCTGGGAGCTGGGGGAGAACAAGCCCAGTTCGCAGTATGCGCAGATCATTGCGGCCACGTTGAACACGGTGACCCAGTCGCTTTTCCCGCCGGAGCAGAAGGCCGACGCGGGAGCCGAATTGCTCAGTGCGACGGGAATGGACACATTGGAGATTGTGTCTCGCCTTCAGCAGTCGGACGTTAATGACGCGACGCTGGAGGCAGTTCGGATAACGGTCGACCGACTTTGCTCTGAATACGCACGGCAGCCCCCGTTTGAGCTGATAAACGAGGGTCGGCAGTGGCTCCGTCGGCTGGTCGAGATGCAAGAACAGCGACTCAATTTCCGTCAGCGTCGCGATACGCTGGAGTTGGCGGGCTGGCTCGCGCTTCTCGTCGGCTGTTTGGAATACGACCTTGGTGACCGACGGGCAGCCGAAGGCACGCGTCAGGCTGCATTGAGTCTCGGGCGTGAAGTCGGTAGCTCAGGGATTCTCGGATGGGCTCACGAGATGACTGCATGGTTTGCCCTCACAGCGGGCGACTACCGCGGGGTTCTCGCGGCCGGCCAGGCCGGGGAATTGGCCGCCGACAACCACAGTGTGTCAGTGCAGCTCATTGCGCAACAGGCGAAGGCGTATGCCCGAATGGGGCGGCGAGCGGAAATGGAAACGACGCTTGAGCGCGGTCGCGTGGCGCTCGACAGGATGGAATACCCGACCAATATCGACAACCATTTCGTGGTAGACCCGTCCAAGTACGATTTCTACGTAATGGACTGCTATCGCCACATTGGCGAGGACCGCCAGGCGCGAGAACTCTCGGACGAAGTGATACGGGTCAGCTCCGGGTTCAATAACCAGGACCGGTGGCCGATGCGCATCGCCGAAGCGCAGATCACGCTGGGCGTCGTCGCGGCCCGAGAGGGCGACTTGGACGAGGCCGTGAGCTACGGGCGCCGCGCCATCAGCACGGGCCGCAAGTCCCTCCCGTCGCTGGCGATGGTCTCGGAGGACCTCGCGGCGGTGCTTCGGGAGCGGTACGCCAGCGAACCCGAGGCGACCGAGTACCTGGACCAGCTGCGCACGATCCAGCGGACTTCGTGACGCGTGCCCCTGGCGTGCCCGATGGGTGGGGGACGACCGGGGACTCACGGGGAAAGGTGTCGCAAAACCGCAGGTAGACGCGTCGTGAGATCTCGGCAGGTCACCAGGGTTCTGCGGCCGGACATTTGCAAGGCGGGGGTCAGGGGTTCGATTCCCCTCAGCTCCACGACCCCTCAGGGCCAGGTCATCCGTTGACCTGGCCCTGAGGTCGTTCAGCCGAGGAATCCGATCACCGCGTCGCGGCCCGCGTGGCCGAGCTCGCGGTTCTGGATCGAGTGCGACGCCCCGGGGACCACCACCAGCTTCCCCCGCGGTGCCTGGCGAGCCTCTTCCTTCGCCCACTCCAGCGGGGTCGACAGGTCGTGGTCGCCGTTCAGCAGGAGGACCGGGACGTTGGGCAGCCGTGATGACGGGTTCGATCCCGGACGCTCGGCCGGCCACGGCAGGCAGCTCTGGATGAACCCCTGCTGGGTCGCCACCGCCGTCGTGTACGGCCACGTCGCCTGCGGCGGCAACGCGCGCGCGGTCAGCGAAAGCAGCGGCTGGCGCAGGGAAACCGGCGTCGCCGCCGAGCCCCAGGGGAAGCGCTGGTCCGCGCACAGCGTCGCCGCGTGGAGGCCGGCGCTGAACGACGCCGGGTTGTCGCCGCCGGACTTGTACGCTTCCAGCAGGTCGTCCAGCGGTCCGTTCGAGCCGCCGCGGGCCGCGTGGAGGGCGCCGATGATGTCGCCGGCCGCCGGGTTGCGGTACGACGGGTCGCTGAACTCGTACGAGACGATCGTGTCGAAGATCTTCACGCCGTCCGCGGTGCTCCGGTGGCGGACCACCCACGCGAGGTCTTCCGCCGGGTCGTAGCCGCACGCCGGGGGCGTCGCGCAGGCCAGCCGCAGGACGCGGGCCTCGGCCTGGAGGCCGGTCAGGTACAGCGAGGCCGACGCCGTCGCGTGGTGCGGCAGCACCGAGTCCAGCACGACCTTGCTGACGTTGCCCGGGTGCGCGATCGCGTACCGCGCCGCCGTGAACGAGCCGTACGAGACGCCGTCGACGACCATCTTCGGCACGTTCAGCGCCTGCCGCAGCTGGTCGAAGTCCTCGACGGTCTGGTCGGTCGAATAGAGCGGCGCCGTGTCGCCGAGGATGCGGGCGCACTCGGTGACCGCCTCCGGCGTCGGCGTCGCGATGTCCGAACTGCCCATCTGCGCCTGCAGGCCCGGGCACAGGAGCGCCCCCGACGGGCCGGTGCCGCGCTGGTCCAGCATGACGAACCGGTAGTCCTTCGCGACCTCCGGCAGCCGCTGCGTGGCGATCCGCGTGATGGTGCCGACGCCGCCCTGGCCGGGGCCGCCGGTGAGGAACAGGAGCACGCCCTTCGGCGCGTCGACGTTGTCCGCGGCCGCGATCGGCAGTTTCAGCGTGCCCGGGACGCGGCCGGTGTGGTCGAGCGGGACGGTCAGGGTCGAGCACGTGAAGCCCGGCTGTCCCGGGCACGGGTGCGAGTCCGTCAGCG